>NZ_JAOWHG010000033.1:0-820616 GCF_030332745.1 Citrobacter sp. Cpo074 | reverse complement strand
CAGCAACGGCCCGGAGGGTGGCGGGCAGGACGCCCGCCATAAACTGCCAGGCATCAAATAAAGTGAAGAAGCCCATCCTGCCGGATGAGCTTTTTTGCGTCTGTGCGGGAAGAAAACCGCCGGATGCGGCGTGCCGCCTTATCCGGCCTACAGGGGTTGGGCTGAACGTATTTTGTAGGCCTGATAAGCGCAGCGCATCAGGCAACGCGGCGGTACATTGCCGGATGCGGCGTAACAGCCTTAATCGGCCAACAAAAGCACACTGTCTCGATCTACTACACGGAACTCTCCCTCGAACATATCTGAATCCTTTCTCTGCTAATTAAAATCGTGATCTTTACCGCACAATAAGATATAACAATTATATAACATTCTGTTCACCAAAAAACACACAACCATCATTGATAAATTCACGCGATTGTTGGCAGGGGTACAATTCTAATGGCTGATAGTAGTGTAACTGAGAACGGGGCGCTGGCAGACGGCGATACCCGCCGTCGTATATGGGCGATTGTCGGAGCATCATCAGGGAATCTGGTCGAATGGTTTGATTTCTATATCTATTCATTCTGCTCTCTTTATTTTGCTCATATCTTTTTTCCATCAGGAAATACCACCACACAACTCTTACAAACCGCCGGCGTTTTTGCCGCTGGCTTCTTGATGCGACCAATTGGAGGCTGGCTGTTTGGCCGTATCGCGGATAAGCACGGGCGTAAAAAGTCAATGTTGCTGTCCGTTTGTATGATGTGCATGGGATCGTTGGTGATCGCTTGTCTACCGGGATATGAAACTATCGGTACCTGGGCGCCTGCGCTATTACTGCTGGCAAGGCTATTCCAGGGGTTATCTGTCGGTGGTGAATACGGAACCAGCGCGACCTATATGAGTGAAGTCGCCGTTGAAGGTAAGAAAGGTTTTTATGCTTCATTCCAGTACGTAACGTTAATCGGCGGACAGTTACTGGCATTACTGGTTGTGGTCATATTACAGCACACGTTAGAAGACTCAGCGCTCAGAGAGTGGGGTTGGCGTATTCCATTTGCGTTGGGCGCCGTGCTGGCTATTGTTGCGCTATGGCTGCGTCGCCAACTGGATGAAACCTCGAAACAGGATGTTCGCGCGCTGAAAGAAGCGGGTTCCCTGAAAGGTCTGTGGCGTAATCGCAAAGCTTTTGTCATGGTGCTTGGTTTTACCGCCGCGGGATCATTGTGTTTTTATACGTTCACAACCTATATGCAGAAGTACCTGGTTAACACAGCCGGTATGCATGCCAACGTAGCCAGCGGGATTATGACGGCGGCACTGTGTGTGTTCATGCTGGTACAACCGCTGTTCGGCGCCTTGTCTGATAAAATTGGCCGACGTACTTCAATGCTGTGTTTTGGCGCGTTGGCCGCGATTTTCACCGTTCCCATTCTGACAGCATTGCAAAGCGTAACATCCCCGTATATGGCGTTTGCTCTGGTGATGTGTGCCCTGTTAATCGTCAGTTTCTATACGTCAATTAGCGGTATTCTGAAGGCCGAAATGTTCCCGGCACAGGTACGCGCTCTGGGGGTCGGCTTATCTTATGCGGTGGCCAATGCGCTGTTTGGCGGTTCAGCCGAATATGTCGCGTTGTCCCTGAAGTCTGTCGGTATGGAAACGACATTCTTCTGGTACGTCACTGCGCTGGCAGTCGTTGCGTTTTTAGTATCGCTAATGCTGCATGGGAAAGGGAAAGGTCTGCGCCTCTAGTAATGTGCCAGTTGCCAGACCGCATAGCCGGTAGATGCGCCTGCAACATCCCAGGCGAAGTCCTTCCAGCTCCAGCCGCTCCCAGCGGGACGGCTGTCCCACAGCTCTTTTGATGCACCCAGGCTGACTGAGAACATCAGGCCGATAGCCGCACTGCGATCGCGGCTGTTGCCCTGATGTTGGGCATATTCATTGCCGGCTGCGGCAAGCATGGCGGAGGCGATGAAGTGTTGAGCTTTGTCTTGCCCGCTCCACTGGTCGTTAGCCATATGGCTGCAGCCCGAAATGGCAAGGATACTGGTAAGAATGAACAGGCGCACCGTTGCCTCCATATGAAAAACCCCGTCACTGGACGGGGTCTTGATTACAGAATACGGCTAATTAATCTGTCGATACGAATACGGCGTAGTCGACGGATGAGCTTACGCACTTTGACTGGATAGTCAGCAATGCTTTGCAGGTCGCGATAGTGCTTAACGACGGTAGTATGCGTACGGATAAGCTCCAGCTCTTTATCGCGCTGAGGGGTGAGCTCTTGCTTAGGATCGTGGATAAGGATGGCGTTTTCCAGATCCAGACGCCAGGCACGAGGGTTAAGGTTGTTGCCGGTGAGCAGCATCCATTTATCATCAACCCACATACCTTTCAGATGATAGGTATTGTCATCATCTTTCCATAAGCGCACGACCAACTGGTCGGTATTCACGTAATACTGCAATCTGCTCAAGAAACGGCGCAGATTTATTTCATACAGATAAGGCAGCGCACCGATGATCTTGAATGGCTCATCTTCCGGGATGAAAAAGTCGTTGGCGGTTTTATCACCGACAATGATTTCAACCTTTTTCCCTTCACGCAGCAGTTGAATGATATTGCGCACCAGTATGGCGGGAAGGTTGAAATAAGGGGTACAGATTGTAAGCTTGTGCTCCGCGCAGGGCATAAGATGGAAAATGGTCTTATTTAACAGACTGGATTTCCCAAGGCCCACCAGAGGCGTAACCGAAAGCTGTTCGTTATCAGCATCACCCTGAAAATGGAATGACGCATCGCGCAGTTCCTGACGGTACAGGCGGATGTCGTTTTTAATTTCTGGGCTTTTAGGGCGGTTGATATCATCAAGACGGTTAACGCCGCGACCGTTCATCAGGTTTTGCGTCACCCAATCGAACATGATATCGGCCATTTGCGCGTTGCGAATCAACTGATAACGGTCATAGCGATATTTATCATGCTGATGCAGGTAAACATCGTTCAGACTGGCCCCGCTGTACAGGACGCTGTCATCAATGATAAAGCCTTTGAAATGCAGGACGCCAAGCGCTTCGCGGGTGTTAATCGGAACGCCATAGACAGGAATATCGATACCAGGGTTTTCTTGCGCCATTCGGCAATACCAGTCAGCATTGGTATTGGATGCCGCAGCACCAATACGACCGCGCTGGGCTCGGTGCCAGTCGACAAGCACCCGGACATCCAGCTCAGGACGCTGCCGTTTTGCCGCATAGAGAGCGTCAAGTATGCCTTTACCACCGTCATCCTGTTCCAGGTACAGCGCAATAATGCAGATCCGTCGCGTCGCGCTGGCTATTTTTTCCAGCAGAGTCTCCCTGAAATTAGCGGGAGCATAAAAGAAATCTACATCATCAACTGACTGAGAAATCTTGGGTAGTTGGGCAAGGTGTTGTTGATGTTTATTACGCTTAAATTTTGACAACATCACAGTGCATTTCTTCTCTGTTCATTGAAGGGTCCTCTGTGCTATGCAGACGACATAAGCGGGCAATGATACCACCAGTACCCATTAATGTGGTCAACATTTCCAGTACCTTACTCACGATTCCTCACATTGGGCCAGATTAAGCGTTAGCCCAACAATTCCCTCTTCGAGCTGGACGTCAACAACAAACCCGAGTTTTCGGGCCAGGGCGACCATCCCACGATTGTTCGGCATCGTAATACCATTCAAACGTATAAGTCCGTGATCTCGAGTATAGGCAATTAATTTTTCCATCAATCGGCGACCCAGTCCAAGCCCTTTGAGATCGGAACGAACCAGTACGGCAAACTCAGCGTCTACGTTATCAGGATCCGAGATTGCTCGCGTTACGCCGAGGATCTCTTCGTGATTATCTTTACAACGCACCGCAACAAAGGCCATTTCCCGATCGTAGTCGATCTGCGTCATATTGGCTAAATCTTCGTGGGTAAATTCGTTGATCTCACTGAAATAGCGATAATAAAGATCTTCTTTTGTCACCTGAGAAATGAACTGCTGAAGATGAGGTTCATCCTCCGGCAAAATGGGGCGGAACAGACAGCGCTCGCCGTTCTTCAACTCCACCCACTCTTCAAGCTGATGAGGGTAGGGACGTACAGCCAGTCTGCTTTCGTTATCTCCCGTGAAAGGGGCAATATCCAGCGTAACGTCCAGCGCGGTAAATTCTCCGGCCGAGGCCAGCAGCGGATGAATATCCAGACGCTGAATTTCCGGGCAATCGACGATCAGGTTGGAGACCTGCACCAGAAGTTGGCTCAACCCGGCGATATCCAAAGGGCGCAGTGCGCTGCGCGCGCGGATCTTTTTATTTTTGATCCCCTGGATCACCAGATAACGCGCCAGATTCATGTTCAATGGCGGCAATGCCACCACGGCTTGCTCTTCCGGTCGCCACTCAACACCACCTTCACCCAGCATAATCAACGGGCCAAATACCGGGTCGTGTTCAACGACGACACGAAGCTCCTGAGCGCCGGCGCGATTCGCCATACTTTGCACTAATAAGCCGTGAATGCGTGCCTGCGGCCAGGCCATTTTTACCCGATCGAAAATTGCATTGGCGGCCTGCTGCACTTCAGTGGCTGTACGCAGGTAGAGCATCACCCCCTGAACTTCTGATTTATGCGGAATATCAGGAGAACGCAGCTTGAGCGCCACCGGGTAGCCGATTTGCTCCGCGATGTGTACGGCTTCCGCGCTGTCGCTGGCGATCCACGTTGGCAGCGTGTGTAAGCCATAAGCCTGTAAAATCGGCTGCACTTCATGGGTATCAAGCGATGTCGCTCCTTCAGCAATCGCCCGCTGTAACAGATTATGCGCTTCGGCAGTGTTGGAGGTCAGGCTGTCAGGCAGCGCAGGCGTTTCCCGCAGCTGCTTCTGGTTTCGCCGATACTCCACCATATGCATAAATGCGGTGATGGTACCTTCCGGCGTGCGGTAGGTGGGCAGTCCGGCTTCGCTAAACAGTCTGCGGGCTTCCTGAGAGGAAAACTCTCCGCACCAGTTGGTCAGCAACGAGACGAATTTTCCTCGGGGGTGATGCTTTACCGCTTCAATCAATGCCTGTGCGCTTTCGGTTCCGGGAGCGGCTGCGCTGGGGGAGTGAATTACCATCAGCGCGTCGAAATCCTGGCTGGCGAGCAAAATATCCAGCGTCTTAACGTAGTGTTCGCTGCTGGCGTCATCACGCAGATCCAGCGGGTTGGCGATATCAACATGTTCAGGCAACGCATCGCGTAATTTCTGGCAGGTGTCTTCACTCAACGTCGCCAACTTGCCATTTTTTGACCACAGTTCATCTAATGCCAGTGCGGCAGGCGCGGCCCCATTGCTGATGATCATCAGCCTGTCGCCACGTAGTGGACGCATGTGGCTCAGGGTTTCGACTGCCGAAAACAGCTCGTGAGTGTCTTGCACGCGTAATAAACCGGCACGCTGAATAGCGGCATCCCACGCAGGGTCCATCCCGGCGCTGGTATGCAGTAAACGCTGCGCCGCTGGACTACGACCGCTCTTAATCACCAAAATAGGTTTATTGCGCGAGGCGCTGCGGGCGGCGGAAACAAAGCGTCGGGCATCACTTAAATGTTCGAGATACAGCAATATCGCGCTGGTTTTGCTGTCGCGCGCCAGGTAATCCAGCAGCTCATCAACGTCGATATCCAGGCTATCACCCAGCGCGATAAAGTAAGAAAAGCCCATTTCTCTCTGCTGTGCCCAGTCGAGTATGGTATTGGATACGGCAGCGGATTGAGAGATAAAAGCCAGCTTGCCGCGCTTAATCGGGACGGGGGAAAAGCTGGCGTTAAGCCCTTGCCAGGGCGCGAGAAGTCCCAGGCTGTTGGGGCCCAGCAAACGTATGTTGTAGCGTGATGCGCAGGCCAGCAGCTCTGCGTGCTGCGCCGCGGGAGCTGAGAGAATAATGCAGGTTTTACAGCCTTTCTCGCCAAGCGCTTCGAGTAACGCCAGGTTACGGCTGGCATTGGTGCACAACACGGCGAGATCCGGGCTAAAGGGCAGGCTGTTGATATTGGGCCATGCCAGTACGCCCAACACCGCTTTCCATGCGGGCGTCACCGGTAAAACAGGTCCATTGAAACCGCCGGCAAGCAGGTTACGCATCATCAGGTAACCCGCGCGATTAGGCTTCATTGACGCCCCAATCACCGCAATGGATTTCGGTCGCAGTAGTGCTTCCAGACCACGCTGACTCATATCGGCTTCCTTAATGACACCAGTGACCGAATGATTTTAAACGTTTTCTGAGGAATCTGCTGTGACGCTTCCCTGATGTTGAGTTTTTCCTGCCAGGTAGCGGGTTTTAAAGCGAGTGAAATGATCGCTTAACCCTTCTGCGGCTTGCGTATCTCCCGCCAGATCCAACAAGGCGATGGCCACTTCGGCAGTGCAATATTGCCCTTCAGCGTGAACGCCACGCAGGTGGTAAGCAGAAAGGCGTGATAAATCAACGGAGATCACCGGTAGGTTATCGAGGTACGGGCTTTTGCGGAACATTTTACGCGCCTCAGGCCAGGTGCCGTCGAGCATGATAAACAATGGGGGCTTACCGGCTGGTGGCGTGAAAATCACTTCACGCTCTTCACCCGCATAGGAGGCTGGGAATACAACCATCGGCTGGTAATCCGGATTTTTCACCAGTTCCAGCAGCGCCTGCGGCGGCTCGGTGCGTGACCACTGAAAAGCCGTGGTATCGGGCAGAATATCAGCAATCAAACGCCCCGTGTTGCTGGGCTTCATCGGCTCGGTATCAAACATCACCAGACAAAAGCGACTTTTTGCCTCAGAGGGTGCCAGCGTTGCGCACAAGCAGAGTTTCTGCGGCAGCAGGCAGCGCTGACAGCGGCGAACGCGATTACCTCGGGCAAGGAAAGGACGCGTGGCGCGCGCGAGGCGCTCAGCGCGTAACTGAAGAACAGCGTTATCGGTCATGGGGAAACACGTTGAAAAACGCTATTGTCGCAGAGGTGAAAACGGGGCACAAGATGCGCCCCGTAGAGATTATAATGATTCGTTAAGCCAGCTATCAAACGGGGCTTTTGGTACAGCGCCGTTAAGCATGTCGACGATTTCCCCTTTTTTGAAAATCATAATGGTCGGAATGCTGCGGATACCGAAACGGGCGCTGAGTTCACGCTCGGCTTCCGTATTCACTTTAACAAAACGCACTTTACCGCTACGCTCTTCCGCGACATCTTCAAAAATCGGGGCGAAGTTACGACATGGACCACACCAGGGGGCCCAAAAGTCAACGACCACCGGGAGATCGTCTTTTAACAGTTTATCCAGTGTCTCACCGGTCGCATTGATCACCTCCCCATCAAACAGGTCGTGACCACAGCGTCCGCATTTAGCCGCTTCCTGGACACGATCGTCGGGGATGCGGTTGATAGCCTGGCAGCTGGTACAAACGGTATTCATAACTAACCTCTGGATGAGTGGAGTGGACTTCACGGCAGGAACGCCAGTATGTTTCTATTATGTTACATATTATCGGGGAGTCTGTTCTAAACAACAATGCGTTTTATTCAATGAGTACAATAGTCCTTAGCTTTTAAATGAAATAATGGCTAACGACGTGCACATCGGGTAATCTGCGCGCTTCGCGCAGAGCAGGTGGAGAAAAACATGAGCGACGAACTGAAGAACAAAAACGGCAAGGTCAAAGTGATGTACGTCCGCAGTGACGATGACTCGGATAAACGCACCCAAAATCCACGTACTGGCAAAGGCGGCGGTCGCCCCGGTACTTCCCGAGCCGAAGGCGGTCGTCGCCCTGCCCGTGATGACCGAAAGGGTCCGAACAGCGAACGCGGTCGTGAACGTGGTCGTGACCGCGATGTAGAACGTGACCGCAGACGTGAAGATTCACCGTGGCGTACCGTGTCCCGCGCACCGAATGATGACGCAGCGGATAAAGCCGATCACGGCGGTATTAGCGGTAAGAGCTTTATCGATCCTGAAGTATTACGCCGTCAGCGTGCGGAAGAAACCCGCGTTTACGGTGAGAATGCCTGTCAGGCTCTGTTCCAGAGTCGTCCGGACGCCATCGTCCGCGCCTGGTTTGTTCAGAGCGTAACCCCGCGCTTTAAAGAAGCATTACGCTGGATGGCGGCAAACCGAAAAGCCTATCACGTGGTTGACGAAGCCGAGCTGGCGAAAGCCTCTGGCACAGAACACCACGGTGGCGTCTGTTTCCTGATCAAAAAACGTAACGGTACTACCGTTAAGCAGTGGGTCGGTCAGGCAGGGGCGCAGGATTGTGTGCTGGCACTGGAAGATATCGCTAACCCGCATAACCTGGGCGGAATGATGCGTAGCTGCGCCCACTTTGGTGTGAAAGGCGTGGTGGTACAGGACGCGGCGCTGCTGGAATCAGGTGCGGCAATCCGTACCGCTGAAGGTGGTGCAGAGCACGTTCAGCCGATTACCGGCGACAGCATTGTTGATGTGCTGGACGACTTCCGCCAGGCGGGTTACACGGTTGTGATGACCTCAAGCGCGAAAGGCAAACCGCTGTTTACTACCACGCTGCCGGAAAAAATGGTGCTGGTATTAGGGCGTGAGCGTGAAGCTCTGCCAGAAGCAGCATGCTCAGCCGACGATCTGTGCATAGCGATTGACGGCACTGGCAAGGTAGAAACGCTCAACGTTTCTGTGGCAACAGGCGTGCTGCTCGCGGAGTGGTGGCGTCAAAACAAAGCCTGATAATAAAAATGCCAGCGAATCGCTGGCATTTTTTTACTCGCTTTCTGCGGGTAATACCGGCATCCAGTCAATTGGCTTTTCACCTCGTTGTTCCAGCCATTCATTCGCCAGTACAAAGTGATTGCAGCCAAAGAAACCGCGATGCGCAGAGAGCGGTGATGGGTGGGGCGCTTTCAACACATGGTGACGCTGCGTATCAATAATCGCGCCTTTCTTCTGTGCGTGAGAACCCCAGAGCAGGAAAACCACACCTTCCCGATGTTGGTTAATCAGACTGATGACTTTATCGGTAAATGTTTCCCACCCAAGGCTGGCGTGAGAATGTGCCTGGCCGGCGCGGACGGTGAGTACGGTGTTGAGTAACAGTACCCCCTGGCGTGCCCAGCTTTCCAGATATCCGTGCGTTGGGCGCGTGAAGCCTGGAATCGTTGCCTCCAGCTCTTTGTACATGTTCAGCAACGAGGGTGGAGTGGCAATGCCGGGGCGAACAGAGAACGCGAGACCGTGTGCCTGGCCTGGACCGTGGTAAGGATCCTGACCCAGGATAACGACTTTCACGTCACCAAGCTCGGTAAAGCGAAAAGCGTTAAACACATCTTTTTGCGGTGGATAAATTGTCATACCTGACTGACGCTCGCCGGCAACAGTATGCAGTGTGTTAACAAAATAAGGCTGCTGTTTCTCTTCAGCCAGCACATCGTGCCAGGTTAATTCGGTGGCCATCTCGCTCTCCTGCGAATTTTCAATCCCCCTAGCTTAACTGCTTCTTTCGACGTCGCAAAATTCTGTACGTTACTCAATGGTCTACCCCTTAAAGATAGTTGAAAATTTATGTAAAAAGTTTAGCTGTGCACATGGCGTAAGTTGATGTAAAACAATAAAATCCACCTATCACTACTTTCCATGCGTGGTTTTTGTTGATTTAAATCAAAGATTCAAGGATGTGTGAGGGGTATATATACACTCAAGCAACAATGGTTTTACCAATTGGCCGGATGACGGCCAACCGAGATCAAATAATTTTGCCGGGGAGGCATCAAATGATTACAGGTATCCAGATTACTAAAGCTGCAAACGACGACCTGCTGAACTCTTTCTGGCTGCTGGACAGCGAAAAAGGCGAAGCTCGCTGCATCGTTGCGAAAGCAGGTTTCAATGCTGATGAAGTCGTTGCAGTCAGCAAACTGGGCGAAATCGAATACCGTGAAGTACCGGTAGACGTACAGCCGGAAGTCCGCGTGGAAGGTGGTCAGCACCTGAACGTGAACGTTCTGCGTCGCGAAACGCTGGAAGATGCAGTTAAGCATCCGGAAAAATATCCGCAACTGACCATCCGTGTTTCTGGTTATGCAGTGCGTTTCAACTCTCTGACCCCAGAACAGCAGCGCGACGTTATTGCTCGTACCTTTACTGAGAGCCTGTAAGGCTCACGGGGAATAACCCCGTTTAGTAGAGAATCAAAAAGTGGAAGATGCCAGTGCGTCTTCCGCTTTTTTGCATCTGTTAGTAAAAGATCCTCACCGCGCAATACACCAACAGCAGCGCCAGAATGATATTCAACTGTCGACCGTAACGGCGAAAAACGCGCTGAAAAAGATGGCCCGACAGCGCCCAGCAGGCATTCCCGAAGGTGCCGATCAGGGCTAACAGAATACTCACCCCAATCAGCCAGTGGGCGTCCTGAGTGTACGGTAATACGAACGTGGATAACGCGGTAATGCCGTACAAAATGATTTTCACGTTAACAAACTGCAAGCCAAAACTTGCCCAGAAGCTAATCGGCTCTGACTGCAATCTATCGTTCGAGGTCGGGCTGGTGGCGATCTTCAGCGCCAGCCACAGGATATAAGCGGCCCCAGCCCAACTAAGCCAATGGATGATGGCTGGATCCATGACCGCCAGTGAAAATGAAATCCCGGCGCACATCATCATGACGATTAAAAAGCCCAGACTCATTCCGGCCAGTACGCGTGTACTCTGACGAAAACCGTGTGACGTCGCGGCGCTGAGCGCAAGGATGTTGTTAGGTCCGGGGGTTAGCGCGGTAATCAATGTATAGGTCCAGAATGCACTTAAAAGCGTGGGGGTCACTTGTTATCTCCTCTGTTTTGGTAGACAGTACCCGAGGCAAAACATTAAAAAAAATGAATGTTTTTGCATTCTGAGTTCGATATTTTCGATGGGTTGGTGCGGATGGATTTACGTCGGTTTATTACGCTAAAAACGGTGGTGGAAGAGGGTTCATTTCTGCGGGCATCACAAAAACTGTGCTGTACGCAATCAACGGTTACCTTTCATATTCAACAGCTTGAGCAAGAGCTTTCGGTGCAGTTGTTTGAAAAAATTGGTCGCCGGATGTGTCTCACCAGTGAGGGAAAACGGCTGATGCCGCATATCCATGACCTGACGCGCGTGATGGCATCGATTCGACAGTCGGCACATCAGGATGCGCAGCCGAGCGGCGATCTACGTGTCGCAACAGGTGAAACGCTGCTGGCGTATAAAATGCCGCAGGTTTTACAGCGATTTAAACAACGTGCGCCCCATGTGCGGCTGTCTTTACAGTCGCTCAACTGTTATGTCATTCGCGATGCGTTGCTCAGTGACGAGGTCGATCTGGGGGTCTTTTATCGGGTGGGTAATGACGATGCCCTGGAGTTGATGCCGCTTGGCGATCAGTCACTGGCATTAGTTGCTTCGCCACTGCTTCAGCACGTTGATTTTACTCAGCATAACCAGCACATTCCCTGCAGTTTTATCATTAATGAGCCGCAATGTATTTTCAGACAACGCTTCGAGGGGCTACTGCGTAAACGACAGATTACGCTGGAAAATACCATTGAGTTATGGAGCATTGAAAGTATTAAGCAGTGCGTATCGGCAAATCTTGGGATCAGCTTTTTGCCGCATTTTGCCGTCGAGAAGGAGTTACGTTCAGGGGAGTTGATTGAATTACCGTTCAGTGAACAACCTGAGTTAATTACGGCATTGTGTGGTTATCATGCCGGAAAAGTCGTTAGTCCGGCGATGCGGGTGTTTCTTGAGTGCATTGAAGAGAGTTTTGCATCACGTGAAAAAATGCCGGGCTAAATGGCCCGGCATTCGGTTTACTCTTTGTCGGACTGCTGGGTAGCAGCGCCGCTCGGCTTACGACGTTTGCCGATATTTTTGGCGTCGCGGTGACGTTTTTTCACCCGCGGCTTCTCTTTCTCTTTCGCCTTTTTCTCAGCGCGCTTCGCCAGCACTTTCTTGGAGGGCTTACCGTTAGATTTCTCACTTGGCGCGCGCGTGGTTGGACGCAGTTCGTCAATGACGCGAGCTTTCAGCGGTTCGTCAATATAGCGGCTCGCTTTGCCGAGCAGCAGGTGGTCGTGCGCTTCAACCAAAGAGATCGCAGTGCCTTTACGGCCAGCACGACCGGTACGGCCAATACGGTGCAGATAGGCATCGCCACTGCGCGGCATGTCGAAGTTAAACACGTGGCTGACGTCAGGAATATCGATCCCGCGAGCGGCGACGTCGGTTGCTACCAGCACGTTCACACGACCATCGGTCAGGCGTTTGATCGCTTCGTTACGTTTGTTCTGCACCATCTCGCCTTCGAGATAGCAGTTATTAATGCCCGCCTGTCGCAGCCAGCCTGCCAGTTCGTGCACACGCTCACGTTTGCGTACGAAGACAATCGAGCGAGTCGCTTCCGGCTGTTTTAACAGGTGGATCAGCATGGCAGTTTTGTGCTCGATGTCATCGGCACGGTAGTAAAACTGATGGATCTTCTTGCGTTCGCGGGTGGACGGGTCCGCTGAGACTTCGACCGGGTCTTCCAACAGACGCTCGGCAAAATCTTTAATCGCATCGCCTTCCAGCGTGGCGGAAAACAGCATGGTTTGCTTACGCCAGCGTGTTTCACCGGCGATATGCTCGATGTCCTGGGCAAAGCCCATGTCCAGCATACGGTCTGCTTCATCGAGAATTAGCGTTTCAACCGCATGGCAGTCGAAGTTTTCTTCTTTAATGTATTGCAGCAGTCGACCCGTGGTGGCGACCACGATGTCCTGGTTTTCGCTAAAGACTTCCATGTGGTTCATGTAAGCCACGCCGCCGGTAATCGTAGCGATATCCAGATGCGTATTCTTCGCCAGTTCACGAGCGTGTTCGGCAACCTGCATCGCCAGTTCGCGCGTTGGCGTCAGGATTAAAATGCGCGGCGGACCAGATTTCTTGCGCGGGAAGTCGAGCAGGTGCTGCAACGCTGGCAGCAAATATGCCGCCGTTTTACCGGTGCCTGTCGGCGCAGAACCGAGTACATCACGGCCATCGAGCGCAGGCGGAATGGCGGCAGCCTGAATGGCGGTCGGGCGAGTGAAACCTTTTTCCTGGAGGGCATCCAGAAGGCTTTCATCGAGTTCAAGTTCGGAAAAAGTCGTTACAGTCATGTTCTACCTCTGAGTGGGGCGCTGATTATAGACGTTACGGCTGCAATCTTCATCTGTTTGTATGGATATACCTTCTCAGGTATTGTTTTTATCCTATGTTATCGTTTTTTTTCCAGGAAGGTTGTTCTTCATGCCCCAGTCTACATCCGTACTGAGACGTAATGGATTTACTTTTAAGCAGTTTTTTGTGGCACACGATCGCTGTGCAATGAAAGTCGGAACAGACGGCATTTTATTGGGGGCCTGGGCCCCCGTTGCGGGCGTAAAGCGGATCCTGGATATTGGTACCGGGAGTGGCCTGTTGGCGCTGATGTTGGCCCAGCGCACTGATGAAAACGTCATCATTGACGCCGTGGAGCTTGATGTCGATGCCGCGCAGCAGGCGCAGGAGAACATCGCGCAATCTCCGTGGATGTATCGCGTGAGTGTTCATACAGAAGATGCGCAGCAGTGGATACCGCGTCAGACCGTGCGTTTTGATTTGATAATCAGCAACCCTCCCTATTATGAACAGGGCGTGGAATGTGCTACACCGCAGCGCGAGCAGGCGCGCTATACCACCACGCTCGATCACCAGGCGTTGCTTACGCTGGCGGCGGACAGCATTACGGAAGAAGGTTTTTTTTGTGTCGTGCTGCCGGAACAGATTGGGAACGCGTTTACCCAGCAGGCATTAAGTATGGGCTGGCATCTGCGATTACGTACGGATGTAGCAGAAACGGAAGCCCGACTACCGCATCGGGTATTGCTGGCATTCTCCCCGCAGGCCGGGGAGTGCTTTAGCGACAGGCTGGTGATTCGTGGGCCAGACCAACGTTACTCTGAAGGTTACACGGCGCTGACCCAGGCGTTTTACCTGTTTATGTGATGACTTAGCGGCGAGAGAATGGACGGGCCGGCTTCTGGAAGCTGCTCTGGGTAATCCAGCGTGTAGTGCAGGCCCCGACTCTCTTTGCGCATCATTGCGCAGCGGACAATCAGCTCGGCAACCTGTACCAGATTGCGCAGTTCCAACAAATTGTTCGACACGCGGAAATGGGCGTAATACTCGTCGATTTCCTGTTGCAGCATGGTGATACGGCGCAGAGCGCGCTCCAGGCGCTTGGTCGTACGCACAATACCGACGTAATCCCACATAAACAGCCGCAGCTCATGCCAGTTATGCTGGATAACTACCAACTCATCCGGATTTTCTACCCGGCTTTCATCCCAGCCCGGGAGCGTGCTAACGCCGCGAGCATAAGGCATGCGCCTGTCGATATCTTCAGCCGCGGACCAGCCATAAACCAGACACTCCAGCAATGAGTTCGATGCCATCCGGTTGGCGCCATGCAGGCCGGTGTAACTCACTTCGCCGATCGCATACAGCCCGTCGACATCGGTACGGCCAAAGTCATCCACCATCACACCGCCGCAGGTATAGTGCGCGGCAGGCACGATGGGAACCGGCTCTTTGGTTAAATCAATGCCCAATCCCAGCAACTTTTCATAAATCATCGGGAAATGCTGACGAACAAATTCTTCCGGCTTATGGCTGATATCGAGGAACATGCAATCTGCACCAAGGCGCTTCATTTCATGATCAATGGCGCGGGCGACAATATCGCGGGGAGCCAGTTCGCCACGTTCGTCAAAATCGGGCATAAAGCGTGAACCGTCCGGGCGCTTCAGGTGCGCGCCTTCGCCGCGCAGCGCTTCGGTCAGCAGAAAATTGCGCGCCTGCGGATGATACAGCGCTGTCGGGTGAAACTGGTTAAACTCCAGGTTGGCGACGCGACATCCCGCGCGCCAGGCCATTGCAATCCCGTCACCCGAGGAAATATCCGGATTGGTGGTGTATTGATACACCTTTGACGCGCCGCCGGTGGCCAACACTACCGACTTCGCATGGCAGGTTTCGACGGCTTCTTTATTACGATTCCAGATCCATGCGCCGACAACCCGACGCGTTCCCGGCAGACCGATTTTATCGGAGACAATTAGGTCGACGGCGTTGCTACGCTCAAGAACCCGGATATTGGGGTGATTTTGTGCCTGGCTGACGAGGGTGGTTTCGACTTCTTTGCCGGTAGCATCCGCAGCGTGCAGGATGCGTCGATGGCTGTGACCGCCTTCACGGGTCAGGTGATAGCTCTCTTCGCCGTTAGGCTGAACCTGTGTATCGAATAAGACGCCCTGATCGATAAGCCATTGAACGCAGGTGCGAGCATTGCTGGCGACAAATTCAACCGCATGGCGATCGCACAGCCCGGCCCCGGCAATCAGCGTATCTTCAACGTGGGAGTCGATACTGTCGGTTTCATCGAAAACCGCGGCAATACCCCCCTGGGCATAAAATGTCGAGCCTTCGCTGACCGGCCCTTTGCTCAGGACAATAACCTGATGTTTTTCAGCCAGGCGCAGCGCCAGTGAGAGTCCGGCAGCCCCGCTGCCAATGATCAGCACGTCACAGGATAATTCAGGAGTCGTATTCATGATGTTTGTTTAATTTACTAAACAGTGTTTGGTCACCATAGCATCACATTGCGCGATACTGCACGTTTTATTTTTAAATGTGTTGCAATGACTAAACATGAAGGAAAAGCATGATGAGGGCGAAATAGGCAAAAATATTTTGTGAAGCAGGCCGTTAGCATCAGATTATGTGATGAAATAAAGTGCCCGTTGGGTTACTCTGCAAGCGGTGAAATGGGCATTTCTGTACAGATAGTGCGTTGATCGGGTTATGTAGACTTATAATGAGAGATAAGACCTGTCTACAACATGACAAACAAAAAACAATGCGTAACGGAACTTTACGAAACTTGAGCACTCTAAGCATTTGCTTGCTCATAGTGAAGCTGATGGAGTGGCGTTTCGAAAGCGCGTGGAAATTTGGTTTGGGGAGACTTTACCTCGGATGAGCGAGCAGTTAACGGACCAGGTCCTGGTAGAACGGGTCCAGAAGGGAGATCAGAAAGCCTTTAACCTACTGGTAGTGCGCTATCAGCATAAGGTGGCGAGTCTGGTTTCTCGCTATGTACCGTCGGGTGATGTACCCGATGTAGTACAAGAAGCATTTATCAAAGCCTATCGTGCGCTGGACTCGTTCCGGGGAGATAGTGCTTTTTATACCTGGCTGTATCGTATTGCAGTCAATACAGCGAAGAATTACCTGGTCGCTCAGGGGCGTCGTCCACCTTCCAGTGATATAGATGCGATTGAAGCAGAAAATTACGAAAGTGGCGGAGCACTGAAAGAAATTTCGAACCCTGAGAACTTAATGTTGTCAGAAGAACTGAGACAGATAGTTTTCCGAACTATTGAGTCCCTCCCGGAAGATTTACGCATGGCAATAACCTTGCGGGAGCTGGATGGCCTGAGCTATGAAGAGATAGCCGCTATCATGGATTGTCCGGTAGGTACGGTGCGTTCACGTATCTTCCGAGCGAGGGAAGCTATTGATAATAAAGTTCAACCGCTTATCAGGCGTTGACGATAGCGGGATACTGGAAAAGGTATTAGGCATGCAGAAAGAGAAACTTTCCGCTTTAATGGATGGCGAAACGCTGGATACTGAGTTACTCAAAGAGCTAACTCACGACCCGGAAATGCAAAAAACCTGGGAGAGTTATCACCTGATTCGCGATTCCATGCGAGGTGATACCGCCGACGTTCTCCATTTCGATATTTCCGCCCGCGTAATGGCCGCCATCCAGGATGAGCCAGTACGTCAGACGGCGCCATTGATTCCTGAGGCCCAGCCAGCACCGCACCAGTGGCAGAAAATGCCATTCTGGAAGAAAATGCGTCCGTGGGCCGCGCAGCTTACCCAAATGGGTGTGGCCGCGTGCGTATCACTTGCAGTTATCGTTGGCGTCCAGCACTATAATGGACAATCTGAAACGTCCCAGCAGCCCGAAACACCGGTATTTAATACATTACCGATGATGGGCAAAGCCAGTCCGGTAAGCCTGGGTGTACCTTCTGACGCGACGGCCAGCGGCGGTCAACAACAGCAGGTACAGGAGCAGCGTCGTCGTATTAATGCCATGTTGCAGGATTACGAATTGCAACGTCGACTGCACTCTGAACAGCTTCAGTTTGAGCAGGCCCAAACACAGCAAGCCGCTGTGCAGGTGCCAGGAATTCAAACTTTAGGAACGCAATCGCAGTAATGAAGCAACTTTGGTTTGCCATGTCACTTGTGGCTGGTAGCCTGTTCTTCTCTGTAAACGCCTCGGCCAATCCTGCGTCCGGGGCGTTGTTGCAGCAGATGAATCTGGCCAGCCAGTCGCTAACCTATGAGCTGTCATTTGTCAGCATCAATAAGCAGGGTGTTGAATCCCTACGTTATCGTCATGCCCGCCAGGATAACCGTCCACTCGCGCAACTATTACAAATGGATGGACCGCGCCGGGAAGTGGTGCAACGCGGCAACGAAATTAGCTATTTTGAGCCTGGTCTCGAACCGTTCACGCTGAACGGCGATTATATCGTTGACTCTCTGCCATCCCTGATTTACACCGATTTCAAACGCCTTGCTCCCTACTATGATTTTATCTCAGTAGGCCGCACCCGTATTGCCGATCGGCTCTGTGAAGTGATCCGCGTTGTGGCGCGTGACGGCACCCGTTACAGCTATATCGTTTGGATGGACACGGAGACCAAACTGCCAATGCGTGTCGATCTCCTCGATCGTGATGGCGAAACGCTGGAACAGTTCCGTGTGATCTCCTTTACCGTGAATAACGGTGTTAGCGACAGCATGCAGACGTTAGCAAAAGCGAATTTACCACCGTTGCTGTCGGTTCCTGCAGGCGAGAAAACCAACTTCAACTGGAGTCCGTCGTGGTTGCCACAAGGTTTCAGTGAGGTCTCAAGCAGTCGACGTCCGCTGCCGACGATGGATAAC
This sequence comes from Citrobacter sp. Cpo074, assembly GCF_030332745.1. NCBI lineage: Bacteria > Pseudomonadati > Pseudomonadota > Gammaproteobacteria > Enterobacterales > Enterobacteriaceae > Citrobacter > Citrobacter sp. Cpo074. The sequence continues at coordinate 802,540 of NZ_JAOWHG010000033.1, read as the reverse complement.
ATGCCGATTGAATCACGCCTTTATTCTGATGGCTTGTTTAGTTTCTCCGTGAACGTAAACCGTGCGACGCAGAACAGCGCCGATCAACTGCTGCGTACTGGCCGCAGAACGGTCAGCACCAGCGTGCGTGATAACGCGGAAATTACGATTGTGGGCGAGCTTCCACCACAAACGGCGAAGCGTATCGCGGACAATATCAAGTTCAGGGCAGCACAATGATTAAAGAGTGGGCGACGGTCGTCTCCTGGCAAAATGGTCTGGCGACGGTCAGCTGTGATGTTAAAGCATCATGTAGCAGCTGTGCTTCCCGGGCCGGATGCGGGAGCCGCGTACTGAACAAACTGGGACCACAGACCACACACACTATCGTGGTGCCCTGCGACGAACCCTTGACCCCTGGTCAAAAAGTTGAACTGGGCATTGCCGAAGGTAGCCTGCTGGGTTCGGCGATGCTGGTCTACATGTCTCCGTTGGCGGGACTGTTTCTTTTCGCGGCGCTGTTCCAGGTGCTGTTTGGTTCCGATCTTGCGGCATTAAGCGGCGCAGTGCTGGGGGGCGTGGGCGGATTCCTGATTGCTCGTGGATACTCTCGTAAGCTTGCTGAGCGCGAAGCCTGGCAGCCGGTCATTCTAAACGTTGCTCTCCCACCCGATCTTATTCGCGTCGAAACCCAGCAGTGATATCTTTGCCTGATGGCGTTGCGCTTATCAGGTCTACAGCGTGCTCAGATGCAGGCGTAGGCCGGATAAGGCGTTTATGCCGCCATCCGGCAAAAGTTTCACCGACTTTGCAAGGTTGTTTCCAGTTCCCGCTATCCTTGCTCTATGAACGTTTCCTCGCCTCAGCGTTGTAGTGTAGAATGCGGCGTTTCACTTAAACAGACGTTAAGCTCAGATCAGCGACTTCTCAGAGCCTGCTCCGGCGGGCGTAAGGCACAATAATTACACTATATGAAGAACATACGTAACTTTTCAATCATAGCTCACATCGACCACGGTAAATCGACGCTGTCTGACCGTATTATCCAGATCTGCGGTGGCCTGTCTGACCGTGAAATGGAAGCGCAGGTTCTCGACTCGATGGATCTTGAGCGTGAGCGCGGTATTACTATCAAAGCGCAGAGCGTGACGCTCGATTTCAAAGCATCTGATGGTGAAACCTATCAGCTTAACTTTATCGACACCCCGGGCCACGTTGACTTCTCGTATGAAGTTTCCCGCTCGCTTGCTGCCTGTGAAGGCGCATTGCTGGTGGTTGATGCCGGACAGGGCGTAGAAGCGCAGACCCTGGCTAACTGCTATACCGCCATGGAAATGGATCTGGAAGTAGTACCGGTACTGAATAAAATTGACCTGCCAGCCGCCGATCCTGAACGCGTAGCGGAAGAGATCGAAGATATCGTCGGTATCGATGCGACAGATGCCGTTCGCTGCTCGGCGAAAACCGGCGTTGGCGTCACTGACGTTCTTGAACGTCTGGTACGCGACATTCCGCCGCCGGAAGGCGATCCGGAAGGCCCATTGCAGGCGCTGATCATCGACTCCTGGTTCGATAACTACCTTGGCGTGGTGTCACTGGTGCGTATTAAAAACGGCACCATGCGTAAAGGCGACAAAATTAAAGTAATGAGCACCGGTCAGGTCTATAACGCTGACCGTCTGGGCATCTTCACGCCAAAACAGGTTGACCGTACCGAGCTGAAATGCGGCGAGGTAGGTTGGTTGGTTTGTGCGATTAAAGACATCCTCGGCGCACCGGTTGGCGATACCCTGACGCAGGCGCGTAACCCGGCAGACAAACCGCTGCCAGGCTTTAAAAAAGTGAAGCCGCAGGTTTACGCCGGTCTGTTCCCGGTGAGCTCTGACGACTATGAAAACTTCCGTGACGCGCTTGGCAAACTGAGCCTGAACGACGCCTCCCTGTTCTACGAACCGGAAAGCTCTACCGCGCTGGGCTTCGGCTTCCGTTGTGGCTTCCTTGGTCTGCTGCACATGGAGATCATTCAGGAACGTCTGGAGCGTGAATACGATCTGGATCTGATCACCACCGCGCCGACCGTAGTCTACGAAGTCGAAACCACGGCGAAAGAGACTATCTACGTCGATAGCCCGTCCAAGCTGCCGCCGCTGAACAACATCTACGAACTGCGTGAGCCGATCGCTGAGTGTCACATGCTGCTGCCGCAGGCTTACCTTGGCAACGTCATCACCCTGTGTATCGAGAAGCGTGGCGTCCAGACCAACATGGTTTACCACGGTAACCAGGTGGCGCTGACGTATGAGATTCCAATGGCGGAAGTCGTACTCGATTTCTTCGACCGTCTGAAGTCGACCTCTCGCGGCTACGCGTCGCTGGACTATAACTTCAAACGCTTCCAGGCGTCTGACATGGTGCGTGTTGATGTCCTTATCAACAACGAACGTGTCGATGCGCTGGCGCTGATTACCCACCGCGACAACTCCCAGAGCCGTGGCCGTGAACTGGTTGAGAAGATGAAAGATCTGATCCCTCGCCAGCAGTTTGATATCGCGATCCAGGCGGCCATTGGTACGCACATCATCGCGCGTTCAACGGTTAAGCAGCTGCGTAAAAACGTTCTGGCGAAATGCTACGGTGGCGATATCAGCCGTAAGAAAAAGCTGCTGCAAAAACAGAAAGAGGGTAAAAAGCGCATGAAGCAGATCGGTAACGTCGAACTGCCGCAGGAAGCGTTCCTCGCCATTCTGCATGTCGGTAAAGACAGCAAATAATCTTAAGGAGTTGGCATGGCGAACATGTTTGCCCTGATTCTGGTGATTGCCACACTGGTGACGGGCATTTTATGGTGCGTAGATAAATTCATCTTCGCGCCAAAGCGCCGGGAGCGTCAGGCAGCAGCGCAAGCTGCTGCAGGTGATTCACTGGATAAAGCTACGCTGAAAAAAGTGGCACCTAAGCCAGGCTGGCTGGAAACCGGGGCGTCCGTTTTCCCGGTACTGGCGATTGTGCTGGTGGTGCGTTCATTTATCTATGAACCATTCCAGATCCCGTCAGGTTCGATGATGCCGACGCTGCTTATCGGTGACTTTATCCTGGTGGAGAAATTCGCCTACGGGATTAAAGATCCGATTTACCAGAAAACGTTGATCGAAACCGGTCATCCGAAACGCGGTGATATCGTGGTGTTTAAATACCCGGAAGATCCGCGTCTGGACTACATTAAACGTGCTGTCGGTTTACCGGGAGACAAAGTAACGTACGATCCAGTGGCGAAAGAGGTGACTATTCAGCCAGGATGCCGTTCCGGTCAGGCGTGTGAAAACGCGCTGCCGGTAACGTACTCTGATGTTCAGCCAAGTGATTTTGTACAGACCTTTGCTCGTCGTAACGGCGGTGAAGCGACCAGCGGCTTCTTTGAAGTTCCGCTGAATGAAACGAAAGAGAACGGTATTCGCCTTTCTGAGCGTAAAGAAACGCTGGGTGAGGTTACGCACCGCATTCTGACCGTGCCGATTGCGCAGGATCAGGTGGGGATGTATTACCGTCAACCTGGTCAGCCGTTGGCAACCTGGATCGTTCCGCCGGGACACTACTTCATGATGGGTGATAACCGTGATAACAGCGCGGACAGCCGTTACTGGGGATTTGTACCGGAAGCGAATCTGGTTGGTAAAGCGACCGCTATCTGGATGAGTTTCGATAAGCAAGAAGGTGAATGGCCGACCGGTGTGCGTTTAAGCCGTATTGGTGGCATTCACTAATCACCGATAATCGTTCACGTTGTCGTCATTACGGCGGCAGCGTGAATTATTTCTCGGATAAATTCCCGCAGACTAACGACATCCCTTGTCGTTGTGTATAGAATATTCCCCCGAAGTTTTAGGTTGGCACCGACAGGTTGCCACGGCACACGAAACAGCGTTGGTTTGTATACAAAAGCATGCAGGCGAAGCCGGATGGCTCAGCGAAATGCGTATATCAGGTCTGTTTCGTGTGCTGAATTGTTGACGCATTCATTTATTGGTATCGCATGAACCCCATCGTAATTAATCGGCTTCAACGGAAGCTGGGCTACACTTTTAATCATCAGGAGCTGTTGCAGCAGGCATTAACTCACCGGAGCGCCAGCAGCAAACATAACGAGCGTTTAGAATTTTTAGGCGACTCTATTTTGAGCTTTGTTATCGCTAATGCGCTGTATCACCGTTTCCCGCGTGTGGATGAAGGTGATATGAGCCGCATGCGCGCGACGCTGGTTCGCGGCAATACGCTGGCTGAATTAGCCCGTGAGTTTGACCTCGGTGAATGTTTACGTTTGGGGCCAGGTGAGCTGAAAAGCGGCGGCTTCCGTCGTGAATCAATCCTGGCGGATACCGTTGAAGCTTTGATCGGCGGCGTCTTCCTCGACAGCGATATTCAAACCGTTGAGCAATTGATCCTGAACTGGTATCAAACTCGTCTGGATGAAATTAGCCCAGGCGACAAACAAAAAGATCCGAAAACGCGCCTGCAGGAATATTTGCAGGGCCGCCACCTGCCTCTGCCGTCTTATTTGGTTGTACAGGTCCGTGGTGAAGCACACGATCAAGAATTTACTATCCACTGCCAGGTCAGCGGCCTGAGTGAACCGGTGGTTGGCACAGGTTCGAGCCGTCGTAAGGCTGAGCAGGCTGCCGCCGAACAGGCGTTGAAAAAACTGGAGCTGGAATGAGCGAAGAGAAAACCTACTGCGGATTTATTGCTATCGTCGGTCGCCCGAACGTCGGCAAATCCACCCTGTTGAATAATCTGCTTGGGCAGAAGATTTCTATTACCTCACGTAAGGCTCAGACAACACGTCACCGTATTGTTGGCATCCATACCGAAGGCGCGTATCAGGCGATTTATGTTGATACCCCGGGTCTGCATATGGAAGAAAAACGGGCTATTAACCGCTTGATGAACAAAGCGGCGAGCAGCTCGATCGGTGATGTTGAACTGGTTATTTTCGTTGTCGAAGGCACCCGCTGGACGCCGGACGACGAAATGGTGCTCAACAAGCTGCGTGATGGCAAAGCCCCGGTTATTCTGGCCGTCAACAAAGTCGACAACGTTCAGGAAAAAGCCGATCTGCTGCCGCACCTGCAGTTCCTGGCAAGCCAGATGAACTTCCTTGATATCGTACCGATTTCTGCCGAAACCGGCTTGAATGTCGATACCGTTGCGGGCATCGTGCGTAAGCATTTGCCGGAAGCTATTCATCACTTCCCGGAAGATTACATCACCGACCGTTCTCAGCGCTTTATGGCCTCTGAAATCATCCGTGAAAAGCTGATGCGTTTTCTGGGTGCTGAACTGCCGTACTCCGTTACCGTGGAGATTGAGCGTTTTATCTCTAACGAGCGCGGTGGCTACGACATCAACGGTCTGATCCTCGTTGAACGTGAAGGGCAGAAGAAGATGGTTATTGGCAACAAAGGGGCCAAGATTAAAACCATCGGCATCGAAGCGCGTAAAGACATGCAGGAGATGTTCGAAGCGCCCGTTCACCTGGAACTGTGGGTGAAAGTGAAATCCGGCTGGGCCGATGACGAACGCGCGCTGCGTAGCCTCGGTTACGGCGACGACCAGTAGTTTTAATACTCTATGGCTTTCGAGGTGCAGGAAGGCGGCAAGTCCGTGAATCCCCGGGAGCTTACTCTCGTAAGTGACTGGGGTGAACGGGCGCAGCCAACGCACCTGCAACTTGAAAGACGACGAGTATTATGATGGAAGGATGGCAACGCGCTTTTGTCCTGCACAGTCGCCCCTGGAGCGAAACCAGTCTCGTGCTGGACGTCTTCACGGAAGAGTCGGGTCGCGTGCGCCTTGTGGCTAAAGGCGCACGTTCCAAACGCTCCAATCTTAAAGGCGCACTCCAGCCTTTTACCCCGTTGTTGCTTCGCTTTGGTGGACGTGGCGAGGTCAAAACCTTGCGCAGCGCCGAAGCCGTTTCTCTGGCACTCCCCCTTAGCGGAATCACGCTGTACAGCGGCTTGTATATTAACGAGCTTATCTCGCGCGTACTCGAATACGAAACCCGCTTTTCTGCACTCTTTTTCGATTACCTGAACTGTATTCAGGCGCTGGCTGGCGCGACGGGTTCGCCAGAACCTGCATTGCGTCGCTTTGAGCTGGCCTTACTTGGTCATCTGGGGTATGGCGTCGATTTTACCCACTGTGCGGGCAGCGGCGAGCCGGTAGACGACACCATGACCTATCGCTACCGGGAAGAAAAAGGGTTTATCGCAAGCGTAGTGATTGATAACGCCACCTTTACCGGACGCCATCTGAAAGCACTCGAATCGCGGGAATTTCCGGATGCTGATACGCTTCGCGCCGCGAAACGCTTTACCCGCATGGCGTTAAAGCCGTATCTTGGTGGTAAGCCCTTAAAGAGCCGCGAATTATTCCGGCAGTTTATGCCGAAGCGAAAATAAAAAACGAGGATTGTCATGGCCGAATTACTGTTAGGCGTCAACATTGACCACATTGCCACTTTACGTAATGCACGCGGTACCGCATATCCGGACCCGGTTCAGGCAGCGTTTATCGTTGAACAGGCGGGCGCGGACGGTATTACCGTACACCTGCGTGAAGACCGTCGTCATATCACCGACCGTGACGTACGTATTTTGCGCCAGACGCTGGATACGCGCATGAATCTGGAAATGGCAGTCACCGAAGAGATGCTGTCGATTGCCGTTGAGACTAAGCCGCATTTTTGCTGCCTGGTGCCGGAAAAGCGTCAGGAAGTTACCACTGAAGGTGGGCTGGACGTCGCCGGTCAGCGTGACAAGATGCGCGATGCCTGCAAACGCCTGGCGGACGCAGGCATTCTGGTTTCGCTGTTTATCGATGCCGATGAAGAGCAGATTAAGGCCGCTGCGGAAGTTGGCGCACCGTTTATTGAAATTCACACTGGCTGTTACGCCGATGCGAAAACCGACGCAGAACAGGCCAGCGAACTGGCGCGTATCGCCAAAGCGGCAACCTATGCTGCAAGTCTTGGCCTGAAGGTGAATGCGGGTCACGGTCTGACGTATCACAATGTTAAAGCTATCGCGCGTATCCCGGAAATGCACGAGCTGAATATTGGCCATGCCATTATTGGACGTGCGGTGATGAGCGGCCTGAAAGAGGCCGTAGTAGAAATGAAGCGCCTGATGCTGGAAGCGCGTGGCTAATGGCGATTCTGGGATTAGGTACGGATATCGTGGAGATTGCCCGCATCGAAGCGGTGATCTCCCGTTCCGGCGACCGCCTGGCAAGACGTGTGCTCAGCGACAACGAATGGGCAATCTGGGAAACGCATCAGCAGCCGGTGCGTTTTCTGGCGAAGCGTTTTGCAGTCAAAGAGGCGGCAGCAAAAGCCTTTGGCACGGGTATTCGCAATGGGTTGGCATTTAATCAGTTTGAAGTCTTTAACGATGAACTCGGTAAGCCGCGTCTGCGATTATGGGGAGAGGCGTTAAAACTGGCGGAAAAACTCGGCGTTGCGCACATGCATGTGACGCTGGCCGATGAGCGTCACTACGCCTGCGCCACGGTGATTATCGAAAGTTAGATTCAGGACGATGCCGGATGGCGACGCGTAGCGTCTTATCCGGCCTACGGGTTATGCGTTTGTTGCAGGGGCAGGGTAGGGGCTTCTTCGCCAGATGGCGACGCGGCTAAAGTTTATCGGCGTGGTGCATCAGCACAAACTTATCCCACAGTTGCTCTTCTGTTTCGACATGCGCCGGATCTTTCAAAATAGTATTGGGGATCGGGCACACTTTCTGGCAGGTTGGCGTGTCGTAATGGCCTACGCATTCCGTACACTTGTCGCTGTTAATCTCGTAAATGCTATCACCCATCGAAATCGCCTCATTCGGGCATTCGGGCTCGCACATATCGCAATTGATACACTTTTTAGTGATTAACAGGGCCATCAGGAAACTCTCAAAACATCACAAATCGGGCGGGCATTATACGCGCATTCTTTGCTCAGACCAGTTTTTTTACCAGCGCTTCGCTGTGACGAATGCGTTCCGGGGCATGCTCCAGATCCTGCAGCACCAGCGCCATAAACAGTAAATCGGTGAGCATCATTTGCGCGTGGGTGGAGGAAATCGCTGCGCTGCGCGTGGCCTGCTCTTCGGCAATGGTGTACAGACAATGACTTGCCCGTTGCTGCAGGGCGTTCGGTGTAAATCCGGTGATGGCGAGGATTTTCGCGCCGGTACGCAGCGTTTCATCTGCCGCCAGATTAAGTTCGCGGCGCTCACCGGTGTACGAAATAGCCAGCAACAAATCGCTTGGTGAAAGCGCCTGCACCGTCGCCAGCAGGGCGTGCATATCACGTTCGACTACCGCGTTAAAACCAATCTTCAACAGCTTCCAGGCAAAGTTCTGCGCCACCAGACCCGATGCGCCAATCCCGGTCACGATAATGCGGCGGGCTGAACGCAGCATCGTGACGCTCTCCATCAGTTTCTCTTCGCTGTTGACGTCCAGCGTCGCATGCATCGCCGCCACGTTCTCTTTAATCAGTTTCTCGCCTACCATTCGCATTGGGTCGTCACCGCGAATCTGATTATGTACCGGAATGGAATGGGGGTTGGGATTGCTGGCCAATGCTTCGCTAATCGCCAGTTTGAGTGCCGGGAATCCTTTAAAGCCCATCTTTTGCGCGAATTTCACCACGCTGGACTGGCTGACGCCCGCTTCAAAGGCCAGCTGTTGTGAACTGAGATGACGCGCAGTATCCGGCTGAGCAAGAAGATAATCCGCAAGTTTTTTATCGCTTTGCGCGAGATCCGGATAACGCTGACGAATGCGAATTAAACAGTTCATGCTTTCTCCTGGCGAAAATGTGATGGCGATTACAAAACAAAATATCACTCGCCTTAGTGAATATAATATTCCATTATGACAGATTATTATGAATTAAAAATTCCTAAGGAACAAAAAATGAATCTCGGTGCGTTAGTTTCAGAAACCCGCAATCCTCAGACCATGGATCTGGATGCGCTCTCCACTCTGGAGTTGGTTCATCGTTTTAATCAACAGGATACGCTGGTAGCTGAAGCAGTAAAAGCAACTCTTCCTGAAGTTGCGCGCGCGGTTGATGCGGCAGCTGACGCGCTAAAAGCCGGTGGACGCATTATTTACATGGGAGCAGGTACCAGCGGGCGTCTTGGGGTGCTGGACGCGTCTGAATGCCCACCAACCTTCGGCGTCCCGCACGGTCTGGTGGTTGGGCTGATTGCCGGGGGACCGGGCGCTTTGCTGAAGGCAGTAGAAGGCGCAGAAGATAACCCGCAGCTAGGCGAAGACGATCTGCGTACGCTCAATCTTACCGCACAGGATCTGGTGGTGGGGCTGGCAGCTTCTGGTCGCACGCCGTATGTAATTGGCGGGTTGAAATATGCGCGTTCGGTGGGCTGTACAACGGCGGCTATTTCTTGCAATCCGGATTCCCCTATCGCGCATGAAGCGGATATTGCCATTTCTCCGGTAGTGGGGCCTGAGGCGCTGACCGGGTCAACACGACTGAAATCCGGCACAGCGCAAAAGCTGGTGCTCAATATGATCTCCACCGGCGCAATGGTGAAATTTGGCAAGGTGTACCAGAACCTGATGGTTGATATGCAGGCAACCAACGTCAAACTGGTCGATCGGGCGTGCCGTATGGTGGTTGAAGCCACCGGTATTGCGCGGGCTCAAGCTGAAACGCTGCTGAAGCAGACGGATTATGATGTTAAGCCAGCTATTTTAATGGCGCTCACCGGCCTGGATGCCGCTGCCGCCCGCGAAAAGCTTGCCGCTCACCAGGGTTTTTTACGCGCGGCGTTAGAACACTAAGAGGTGTATATGGATAAGATGGCGTTGCTGGCCAGCGACATCCTGCTGGGCGTTGGCGGAGAGAACAATATTCTGCGTCTGGAAAACTGTATGACCCGTGTCAGGGTGGAAGTTCAGGATGACGGGCAGATCGATATTCCCCGCCTCAGGCAACTGCCCGGCGTTAGCGGCTACGTGAAGCAGGGCGCACAGCACCAGATTATTGTCGGCCCCGGTAAAGCTGCCAAAGTGGTGGATGCCATGCGTTCCCTGATTGCCGATGGCGGCGAGCGAGCAGGTGCCAATGATATTGAGCGCACCAAGTCAGAGGCCAAAGCGAAGTACAAAGCGCCGATGAGTGATGCGCTGCGCAAGCTGGCGAACGTCTTTATCCCTCTTATTCCGGCGTTTATCGCCTCTGGTTTGATTACCGGCATTATTAACATCCTTAAGCGCCCGGATATCGTGGGGGATTTTGCGACCCACTATCCAAATATGCTGGGGTTGATGGGCATATTTGGCAGCGCCGTGTTTGCCATTATGAATATTCTGGTCGGGGTGAATACCGCCAAAGTTTTCGGTGGCTCCCTGGCAATGGGCGGGGTGATGGCGGGGATCCTTTCCAGCCCTCAGCTGGCGCAAATTACCCTGTTTGGCGAAGCGTTACAGCCGGGGCGTGGCGGGGTGATCGCGGTATTGTTGGTGGTTGCGCTGATGTGCTGGATCGAACGCAAATTCCGCACGCTGTTGCCGGAATCACTGGAGCTTATCCTTAACCCGCTGCTGACCACCATTATTACCGGCGTAATCGCGATTGTGGCGCTGCAACCGCTTGGCGGATGGATTTCTGAATCTATCGCTCACGGCGCATCCTGGGCTATCGATCGCGGCGGTTTTCTGGTCGGTGCCGTGCTGGCAGGAACCTTTCTGCCGTTGGTGCTCACCGGACTTCATCAGGGATTGGTGCCCATCCACGTTGAGCTGGTTCAGGCACACGGTTATAACGCGCTTTTTCCGATCCTGGCGATGGCGGGCGTTGGGCAAATAGGTGCTGCGATCGCGGTTCTGATGAAAACTCGTAATGCGCGGCTAAAGAAAGTGATCAAAGGGGCGCTACCGGTCGGACTGCTGGGGATTGGCGAGCCGCTGATTTTTGGCGTAACGCTGCCGTTGGGTAAGCCGTTTATCGGTGCCTGTCTTGGCGGCGCGGTAGGTGGGGCGCTGATTAGCTACTGGAAGGTGGCGACGGTCATCACCTTTGGCATCTCCGGGTTACCGCTGGCACTGACGATTGTTGCCGGAAAAGTGATGTTCTATCTGTTAGGCTATCTGGTAGCAGTTATCGCCGGGTTCCTGTTTACCTGGCTATTGGGATTCACTGATCCAGAGGAATAAGGTTTGACCAATCACCAGCGCCGCGTTGTCTTTTTTGATTTGGATGGCACGTTACACCAGCAGGATATGTTCGGTAGTTTTATTCGTTATCTGCTGCGTCGCCAGCCGCTGAATGCGTTGCTTGTGCTGCCTCTATTACCGGTGATTGCGCTGGCGTTGCTGATAAAAGGACGTGCCGCCCGCTGGCCAATGAGCCTGCTGTTATGGGGATGCACTTTTGGCCGCAGTGAGGCGCGTCTGAAAGCGCATCAGGCCGACTTTGTGCGCTGGTTTCGCAGTAACGTGACGGCGTTTCCGCTCGTGCAGCAGCGGCTGACAACCTATCTGTTAAGTTCTGACGCTGATATCTGGCTTATTACCGGCTCTCCGCAGTCACTGGTCGAGCAGGTTTACTTTGATACTCCATGGCTACCGCGAGTCAATCTGATCGCCAGCAAAATGGCACGGGGATACGGCGGTTGGGTACTGACTTTGCGCTGTCTGGGCCATGAGAAAGTGACACAACTGGAACGCCACATTGGCGCGCCGCTACAGCTTTACAGTGGCTATAGTGACAGTAATCAGGACAATCCGCTGCTCTCTTTTTGCCAGCATCGCTGGCGCGTCACGCCGCGCGGAGAGCTTCAGCAACTCGAATAGCTAACGCACATGCAATTTGAAGTATGACGTGTATAATGCGCCCGCTTTGATTACTGGAGTTACCCCTTTGTCAGATGTTGAATTTAGCCACGAATACTGGATGCGTCATGCTTTAACGCTGGCTAAGCGCGCCTGGGATGAGCGTGAAGTCCCGGTGGGTGCGGTATTGGTACATAACAACCGAGTAATTGGCGAAGGCTGGAACCGCCCTATTGGACATCATGATCCGACTGCCCACGCTGAGATTATGGCGCTTCGTCAGGGCGGTCTGGTGCTGCAAAACTACCGCCTGTTAGATGCCACGCTGTACGTCACTCTGGAACCGTGCGTGATGTGCGCTGGCGCGATGGTGCACAGCCGTATCGGTCGGGTCGTTTTTGGCGCACGCGATGCGAAAACGGGCGCTGCCGGGTCATTAATGGATGTACTGCATCACCCTGGAATGAATCATCGGGTTGAAGTGACAGAGGGGGTACTGCGGGATGAATGTGCCACGTTACTCAGTGATTTCTTCCGCATGCGCCGGCAGGAAATCAAGGCCCTGAAAAAATCCGCTAATCAGTAACTCTCAGCCTGATGGCAGTGCGCTTATCAAGCGTACAAGACTACTTCTCCTCTTTTTTATGCGGTGAAAACAGCAGGGAAGGGGAGTGCGTCAGGTAGTTTGACGACGTTTGAGACAGAAACGCCGAAAGCGGGAATTTCTCTTTACCTAATAGCTCTGCGGGCGTCACCGTCGGGTAATCCTGCGCCAGTTGCTGTGTTTCAAGCGCCTGTTTTTCTTTCTCTTGCAGATATCCCACCAGGCTAATTTGGTACTTACGGATATTTTCCACATAGGTGTAAGCTTCGTGGCCACGTGCATAGCCATAGGTCAGCTTGTTGTAATACGGCTTTTGGCTGAGCAACGGTAATCGCTGTTTTACGTCAGACCAACTGTTCGGATTGCCTTTGGTTTTCACCGTCAGCGCCCGCGCATCCAGCATGTGCGCATAACCCATGTTATAGGCTGCAAGGGCAAACCAGATGCGTTCTCCTTCGGGGACGGTATCCGGTACTTTACTCATCATATCCTGCAAGTATCGCGCGCCGCCGCTGATACTCTGTTCGGCATCGGTACGGTCGGTCAGCCCGAGACTCTGAGCGGTATTTTTGGTCAGCATCATCAGTCCGCGTACGCCGGTTGGAGAGGTGGCCTGCGCGTCCCAGTGTGATTCCTGATACGAGATAGCGGCCAGCAGTCGCCAGTCTATCTCTTGCGCATATTTCTCAAACAGCGGCTTGAGGTCCGGCAACACGCTGTCTACGGCGCGTAAAAAGGAGCGGGTATCAACATAGTCAAAATCATCGCCATGCCCGAGATATTTCTCTTCCAGCCGTGCCAGAGAACCGTCTTCATTCATGGTGTTGAAGAAATCCAGTAGGGCGGCAGACAGCGTGTTGTCATCGTCCAACCGACTAAACCATGTCACCGGTTGTTCGTCAGAGACGTCGAGCGCTACGGCCAGCTCAGGATGCACGCGTTGATATAAGCTGATGGCAACAGAATCGGCAATGGTGTAATCCAGCTTTCCGGCGATTACATCATCAAGCAGTTCGGTGGTGCCCTTTTTGTCATCGACTTTCCAGCTCAGATCGGGAAATTTTTTCTCTTTTAGCTGCTGGAGGTCATTAACCACCACGTGCCCCGGGGCGATAGTCAGTTGGTTTTCGTTCACCGTGGCAAGCGTGCGCGGACGGTATTGCCCAACCCGGTACACCAGCTGTTGTGAAACCGAATAATAGGTCGGACCGGGCTGGTAATTTTTAACCCGCTCGCTGTTATAGACCAGGCCTGCGGCTAACAGGTCGGCATTGCCGTTATCCAGGTCGTCAAAAAGCTGGCTGATGTTCTGGCGTACGGTAACTTTTAACTTCACGCCTAAGTAGTCGGCAAATTCCTGGGCCAGTTCATAATCCAGGCCGAATTTTTTGCCGTTGAGGGTCGCGTAAGTTAATGGCGAATCAATGGTACTGACGCGCAGCTCTCCCCGCGACTGAATGGCGGCGATACGATTTTCGGCTTTACCGAACCAGGGAATAGATGGCCAAAGGGCCGCTGCCAACAACAGCGTCAATATGCCGATGAACAGATAATTAATCTTTAATTTTTTCAATTAGTTAATTCTCTGAACCGTACGTTGTCTCTGTCTGCTGTGGTGTTGATTAAGAAGTGAAGTCGTCATTAATGAACGGCATTTTGCTTAAACTTGCGTCAGTTGGCAACTTATTCAGAAATCTGACCGCATTTGATGATAAGTGACGGTCGTGATTTTATTTCGACGCAAACGGTTTCGTCGGCGCGGTAGATTCTTTATAATGACGCCCGTTTCCCCCACTTGGGCACACCGAAAGCTTAGAAGACGAGAGACTTATGATGGAAATTCTGCGTGGTTCACCTGCACTGTCTGCATTCCGTATTAACAAACTGCTGGCACGTTTTCAGGCTGCCAACCTCCAGGTCCACAACATTTACGCCGAGTACGTCCATTTTGCCGATCTGAATGCACCGTTAAATGAAGATGAGCACGCGCAGCTTGCACGCCTGCTGAAATATGGTCCTGCTCTGCAAAGCCACGCCCCGGAAGGCAAACTGCTGCTGGTTACGCCTCGCCCAGGCACCATCTCCCCGTGGTCTTCTAAAGCGACTGATATTGCCCACAACTGCGGTCTGCATCAGATTAGCCGCCTGGAACGTGGCATTGCCTGGTATGTAGAAGCCTCTACGCTGACCGCTGAGCAATGGCAGATGGTGGCCGACGAACTGCACGACCGCATGATGGAAACGGTTTTCTCTGCGCTGAACGATGCCGAAAAACTGTTTGCCCATCACCAACCGGCGCCGGTCTCCAGCGTTGATCTACTGGGTGAGGGGCGTCAGGCGCTGATCGACGCTAACCTGCGTCTGGGTCTGGCGCTGGCGGAAGACGAAATTGACTATCTGCAGGATGCGTTCACCAAACTGGGACGTAACCCGAACGATATTGAACTGTACATGTTTGCGCAGGCCAACTCTGAGCACTGCCGTCACAAGATTTTTAACGCCGACTGGGTTATCGATGGTAAACAGCAGCCTAAGTCGCTGTTCAAGATGATCAAGAATACCTTCGAAACCACGCCGGACCACGTGCTGTCTGCCTATAAAGACAACGCTGCGGTAATGGAAGGCTCTGAAGTGGGCCGCTATTTTGCCGACCACAAAACCGGCCGCTACGATTTCCATCAGGAACCAGCCCACATCCTGATGAAGGTTGAAACTCACAACCACCCGACGGCCATCTCTCCGTGGCCAGGTGCTGCAACCGGCTCCGGCGGCGAAATCCGCGACGAGGGCGCAACAGGTCGCGGTGCAAAACCGAAAGCCGGGCTGGTGGGTTTCTCCGTTTCCAACCTGCGTATTCCTGGCTTTGAACAGCCGTGGGAAGAAGACTTCGGTAAGCCGGACCGTATTGTTACCGCGCTTGATATCATGACCGAAGGCCCGCTGGGCGGCGCGGCGTTTAACAACGAATTTGGTCGTCCGGCGCTGACCGGCTACTTCCGTACCTATGAAGAAAAGGTCAACAGCCACAACGGCGAAGAGCTGCGCGGTTACCATAAACCGATCATGCTGGCAGGCGGGATCGGTAACATCCGTGCCGATCACGTGCAGAAGGGCGAGATCGTCGTTGGCGCTAAGCTTATCGTCCTTGGCGGTCCGGCGATGAACATCGGTCTTGGCGGCGGGGCTGCTTCCTCTATGGCTTCCGGCCAGTCTGATGCCGATCTGGATTTTGCTTCCGTACAGCGTGACAACCCGGAAATGGAACGTCGTTGCCAGGAAGTTATCGACCGTTGCTGGCAGATGGGTGATGCGAACCCGATTCTGTTTATCCATGACGTTGGCGCGGGTGGACTGTCTAACGCTATGCCGGAGCTGGTAAGCGATGGCGGTCGTGGCGGTAAGTTCCAGCTGCGCGATATCCTCAGCGACGAGCCGGGTATGAGCCCGCTGGAAATCTGGTGTAACGAATCCCAGGAACGCTACGTGCTGGCGGTTGCTGCCGATCAATTGCCGCTGTTTGACGAACTGTGTAAGCGTGAGCGCGCGCCGTATGCGGTGATTGGTGAAGCTACCGAAGAACAGCATCTGACCTTGAGCGACAGCCACTTCGACAACCAGCCGATCGACATGCCGCTCGATGTGCTGCTGGGTAAAACACCGAAAATGACCCGCGATGTGCAGACGCTGAAAGCCAAAGGCGATGCCCTGAATCGTGGTGAAATCTCGATTGCAGATGCGGTTAACCGCGTGCTGCATCTGCCGACTGTCGCGGAGAAAACGTTCCTCGTGACCATCGGTGACCGTACCGTTACCGGCATGGTGGCGCGTGACCAGATGGTTGGTCCGTGGCAGATCCCGGTCGCTAACTGCGCGGTCACTACCGCCAGCCTCGATAGCTACTACGGCGAAGCAATGTCTATCGGCGAACGCGCGCCGGTTGCGCTATTGGACTTCTCTGCCTCTGCGCGTCTGGCGGTCGGTGAAGCGCTGACCAACATTGCGGCAACGCAGATTGGCGACATCAAACGTATTAAGCTGTCGGCAAACTGGATGGCGGCTGCTGGTCACCCTGGTGAAGATGCTGGCCTGTACGAAGCAGTAAAAGCCGTCGGGGAAGAGCTATGCCCGGCGCTCGGCCTGACCATTCCAGTGGGTAAAGACTCTATGTCGATGAAAACCCGCTGGCAGGAAGGTAACGAGCAGCGTGAAATGACCTCGCCACTGTCGCTGGTGATCACCGCCTTTGCCCGCGTAGAAGATGTGCGCCACACCATTACCCCGCAGCTGTCTACTGAAGACAACGCCCTGCTGCTGATTGACCTCGGTCTTGGTCACAATGCGCTGGGCGCTACGTCGCTGGCGCAGGTTTACCGTCAACTGGGCGATAAGCCTGCCGACGTGCGTAACGTTGAGCAACTGAAAGGCTTCTACGATGCGATTCAGGCGCTGGTCGCTGCGCGTAAGCTGCTGGCCTACCATGACCGTTCTGACGGCGGTCTGCTGGTTACGCTGGCGGAAATGGCCTTCGCCGGTCACTGCGGTATTGACGCTGATATCCACTCTCTGGGTGAAGATCGTCTGGCGGCGCTGTTTAACGAAGAACTGGGTGCGGTGATTCAGGTTCGTGCTGCTGAGCGTGAGGCGGTGGAAGCGATTCTGGCTGCCCACGGCCTGGCAGACTGCGTACACTTCCTCGGTAAAGCCGTTGAAGGTGACCGCTTCACCCTGACCGCTAACGGCCAGCCGGTGTTTAGCGAAAGCCGTACTACCCTGCGTATGTGGTGGGCGGAAACCACCTGGCAGATGCAGCGCCTGCGTGACAACCCGGAATGCGCCGATCAAGAACATGATGCTAAAACCAACGATGCGGACCCTGGTCTCAACGTTAAACTGTCGTTTGATATCAACGAAGATGTTGCCGCTCCGTACATCGCCACCGGTGCGCGTCCCAAAGTGGCCGTGCTGCGCGAGCAGGGTGTGAACTCCCACGTTGAAATGGCAGCAGCCTTCCACCGTGCGGGTTTCGACGCCATCGATGTGCACATGAGCGACCTGCTGGGCGGACGTATCGGCCTGGGTAACTTCCAGGCGTTGGTGGCCTGCGGCGGCTTCTCTTACGGCGATGTGCTTGGCGCTGGTGAAGGTTGGGCGAAGTCGATTCTGTTCAACAACCGCGTCCGTGATGAGTTCGAAACCTTCTTCCATCGCCCGCAAACGCTGGCACTCGGCGTGTGTAACGGTTGTCAGATGATGTCTAACCTGCGTGAGCTGATCCCAGGAAGCGACCTGTGGCCGCGCTTTGTGCGTAACCATTCCGACCGCTTTGAAGCCCGCTTCAGTCTGGTCGAAGTGACGCAAAGCCCGTCTTTACTGCTTGCCGATATGGTGGGTTCGATGATGCCGATTGCCGTTTCTCACGGTGAAGGTCGTGTGGAAGTGCGTGACGGTGCGCATCTGGCTCAGCTTGAGAGCAAAGGTCTGGTGGCGCTGCGCTACGTTGATAACTTCGGTAAGGTGACCGAGACCTATCCGGCTAACCCGAACGGTTCGCCGAACGGCATTACTGCAGTGACCACTGAAAATGGTCGCGTCACCATTATGATGCCGCACCCGGAACGTGTGTTCCGTACCGTGAGCAACTCCTGGCACCCGGAAAACTGGGGCGAGGATAGCCCATGGATGCGTATTTTCCGCAACGCGCGTAAACAGCTCGGTTAATTCGCTCAATAGTCATCAAGCCCCTCTTCGCGAGGGGCTTTTTTTTGTCTGCCGGATGAAACCCGCCTGATGACGCTACGCTTATCAGGCCTACAGGGAAAATGCGGTTGTAGGCCGGATAAGGCGTTCACGCCGCCATCCGGCAATAAACTCAGCGCTTGCACCTAAAAGTAAAGTGTCGGGAAATGCCGACATGAGCAGGGTTGCGGTGTCGTCAAAAAGAGACGTTTAATTATTTGATTTAATAGTGATTTGTTTTTAAGTGCTGCAAGTGTTGCTGATTGGCGACAGAGAGAACAAAAAACAGCCAGAATTGTTATTTGTGAAAATAATAATATTTTTCATACTTATCATTGTGTTAATAAAGTGTTTTGAATATTGGCACAGATGCTGCATAATATTAACCAGTGGCTCATTCACCTTCTTATGTCAGCCCCTTCGGGACGTGCTACATAAACTTCGAATGACGCACAACAAGGTGCCTGCCGTCCAACATCTGATATTAGCATTGCTCATATCAACTTCCGGGCGAAACGTCGAGTTAGGCACCGCCTTATTCCATAACAAAGCCGGGTTAATCCCGGCTTTGTTGTATCTGGCGTTCCCCTCAGTTAGCATCAATCTATTCCTGTCCATTGAGAGTAACGCCTTGAAGCGCTGGTCAGTTTTTCCCCGATCTTTACGTCAATTGGTGACGTTGGCCTTCTTGCTTATCCTGCTGCCGTTGTTAGTTCTGGCCTGGCAGGCATGGCAAAGTCTGAATGCCCTGAGCGCGCAGGCTGCGCTGACAAACCGCACCACGCTGATTGATGCCAGACGCAGCGAGGCGATGACCAACGTCGCGCTGGAGATGGAGCGCAGCTATCGGCAATACTGCGTGCTTGATGACCCAACATTGGCCAGGGTCTACCAAAGCCAGCGTAAACGCTACAGCGACATGCTGGATGCGCATGCGGGGGTGTTGCCGGATACCAAGCTCTACCAGGCGTTGCGTCAGGATCTTAACGATCTCGCGCAGTTGCAGTGTAAAAACAGTGGTCCTGACAGTGTGTCGGCTGCACGGCTGGAAGCGTTCGCCAATGCCAATACCGAGATGGTGCAAGCGACGCGTACCGTGGTCTTTTCTCGTGGGCAGCAGTTACAGCAGGAAATAGCCGAACGCGGGCAGTTTTTTGGCTGGCAGGCACTGGTGCTGTTTCTCGTCAGCCTGGCGATGGTCTTGCTGTTTACCCGCATGATTATCGGTCCGGTGAAGGGCATTGAACGGATGATCAACTGTCTGGGAGAAGGGCGCTCGCTGGGGGATAGCGTATTATTTACCGGGCCACGGGAGCTGAGATCCGTGGGGCAGCGTATCATCTGGTTAAGCGAACGCCTCTCCTGGCTTGAGTCGCAACGGCATCAGTTTTTACGCCATCTTTCCCATGAGCTGAAAACACCGCTGGCGAGCATGCGCGAAGGTACCGAATTGTTGGCCGATCAGGTGGTTGGCCCGTTAACACCGGAGCAAAAAGAGGTGGTCGGTATTCTGGATGACAGCAGCCGTAACCTGCAAAAGCTGATTGAACAACTCCTCGATTACAACCGCAAGCTGGCGGATGACGAGGTGGAACTTGAAAGTGTGGAAATCGCGCCGCTGGTGGAAAGCGTTGTTTCTGCGCATAGCCTGCCCGCTCGCGCCAAAATGATACATACTGATGTTGCGCTTGCGGTGAACACTTGCCTGGCAGAACCGATGCTGTTGATGAGCGTGCTGGACAATCTTTATTCCAATGCGGTGCACTATGGTGCTGAATCCGGTAACATTTGGATCCGCAGCAGTTTGCATGGCTCAACGGTATACATCGATGTAATGAATACCGGCACACCGATTCCAGAAGCAGAACAGACCATGATCTTCGAGCCTTTTTTCCAGGGGAGTCATCAGCGAAAAGGGGCGGTAAAAGGAAGCGGGTTGGGGCTAAGCATTGCCAGAGATTGCATCCGCCGTATGCGGGGCAAGCTGTATCTGGTTGATGACCATGCGCAAAACGTTTGTTTTCGCATAGAACTGCCGCTAGCTGCTGCGAAAAATCACTAAAATAAACCTAAGTCTGGTGAGTATGCCATACGTTGTTGTCCGAATGCTTAAACGACATTTTCTTCGTCGCGTCATCCTCGCAAGCCTGCCGTGCCTGGCGCTGGTTGGTTGTGTCCCGAACGCGGTGAATCATATTATCGGCGATCCCTCGCAGGAGAAAATTCCGCCTAATCAACTGGCGGACTACCTTGCAACCGACTGTACGGATATCTGGTCGCTGTCTGGCCAGTCTACAGAAACCAATCCGTTGTACTGGCTGCGGGCGATGGATTGTGCCAATCGCCTGATGCCGGTGCAGGCGCGTAGTGAAGCCAGCACCCTGATGGCAGATACCTGGCAGGGCGCTTTCAGGCGTGGGATCCTGCTCGATAATGCCAACATTACGCCGCCTGAAAGGCGGGAGGCTGTTACGCGCCTCGATGCGTTAAGCCCGCAAATTCCGCCGCAGGTACGCCCGCTGTATCAGGTCTGGCGCAGCAGCCAAACGTTGCAGTTGCAGCTTGCCGAAGAGCGTATGCGCTACAGTAAACTCCAGCAGGCGTCCGACAGCGATCTCGATACGCTGCGCCAACAGCAACAGCATTTGCAGTCCCAGCTCGATCTCACGACCCGCAAGCTGGAGAATCTGACCGATATTGAGCGCCAGCTTTCCACGCGCAAACCTGGCGGTAACTACAATCCTGATGCGCTGCACGGGAACGATAAACTCACTACGCCTGATAACGAAGAAGGCGCAGCGCCGTCTGCCGATGAGGTTACGCCATGATAAGCCGTAAGCCCGCGCATCTGCTGCTGGTGGATGACGATCCGGGACTGTTGAAATTACTTGGAATGCGACTGACCAGCGAAGGCTACAGCGTCGTGACCGCGGAAAGTGGGCAGGAAGGGTTACGGGTGCTGAACCGTGAAAAAGTGGATCTGGTTATTAGCGATCTGCGCATGGATGAAATGGATGGTATGCAGCTGTTTACTGAAATCCAGAAAGTACAGCCTGGGATGCCGGTGATTATCCTGACCGCTCACGGCTCCATCCCGGACGCTGTTGCGGCGACCCAGCAAGGGGTGTTCAGTTTTCTCACTAAGCCAGTCGACAAGGACGCGTTGTATCACGCGATTGACGGGGCGCTGGAACAGTCTGCGCCCGCCACCGATGACAGCTGGCGCGAATCTATCGTTACCCGCAGCCCGCTGATGCTACGCCTGCTGGAACAGGCGCGGATGGTGGCGCAATCGGACGTTAGCGTCTTGATTAACGGTCAAAGCGGAACCGGGAAAGAAGTTTTCGCTCAGGCTATTCACAACGCCAGCCCACGCAGCCAAAAACCTTTCATTGCCATTAACTGCGGCGCGTTGCCGGAACAACTGCTGGAATCAGAACTGTTTGGTCATGCGCGCGGTGCTTTTACCGGTGCGGTGAGCAATCGTGAAGGGCTGTTTCAGGCCGCAGAAGGCGGTACGCTGTTTCTCGATGAGATTGGCGATATGCCTGCGCCGTTACAGGTGAAACTGCTGCGCGTATTGCAGGAACGAAAAGTCAGACCATTGGGCAGTAACCGCGATATCGACATTGATGTGCGGATCGTTTCTGCGACCCACCGCGATTTACCCAAAGCGATGGCACGGGGCGAATTTCGCGAGGATTTGTACTATCGCCTCAATGTGGTGAGCCTGAAGATCCCTGCGCTGGCCGAGCGTACGGAAGATATTCCGCTGCTGGCGAACCATCTGCTGCGCCAGTCTGCTGAACGGCACAAACCGTTCGTACGCGCCTTTTCAACCGATGCCATGAAGCGGTTAATGACCGCCAGCTGGCCGGGCAACGTGCGTCAGCTGGTCAACGTAATTGAGCAGTGCGTGGCGTTGACCTCTTCGCCGGTGATCAGCGACGCGCTGGTGGAGCAGGCGCTGGAAGGGGAAAACACCGCGCTGCCGACCTTTGTTGAGGCGCGTAACCAGTTTGAGCTCAACTATCTGCGTAAGCTGCTGCAAATCACCAAGGGCAATGTGACCCACGCGGCAAGAATGGCGGGGCGCAACCGCACCGAATTCTATAAATTGCTTTCTCGGCACGAGCTGGATGCAAACGATTTCAAAGAATAAATCTGCGGATTATGTTAGCTTTATTCGATCAAAAGACAGGCGACCTTTTCAAGGAATAGCATGAAAAAGATTGATGCGATTATTAAACCCTTCAAGCTGGACGACGTCCGCGAAGCGCTGGCAGAAGTCGGCATTACCGGTATGACTGTGACAGAAGTGAAAGGTTTTGGCCGTCAGAAAGGCCATACCGAGTTGTACCGTGGCGCGGAATATATGGTGGATTTTCTGCCGAAGGTAAAAATTGAAATTGTGGTTACCGACGACATCGTCGATACCTGCGTCGACACCATTATCCGTACTGCCCAGACCGGCAAGATCGGTGACGGTAAGATTTTTGTCTTCGACGTGGCACGCGTTATTCGTATTCGTACCGGTGAAGAAGACGACGCGGCAATCTAAGCCGCGCCGTTAATTTGTAGGCCTGATAAGCGTAGCGCATCAGGCAGAGTGATTGCCGGATGGCGGCGTAAACGCCTTATCCGGCCTACTCGCGTAACACATTACAAGACTTTGTGCGGACCGAAGCATTCGTAATGAATGTTCTCGTTTTTCACGCCCAGACCGACCAGCTGCTTCGCGGCGAACTGCATGAAACCAACCGGACCGCACAGATAAAACTGCATCGCCGGATCGCTGATTGCGCTTTCCAGTTTGTTCAAATCCATCAGACCTACGCTATCAAAGGCACCTTTCGCACGATCGGCTTCGGTTGGCTCACGATACCAGGTGTGTGCGCTAAAGCGTGGCAGCGTTTTGCCGAGTTCATTGACTTCATCAGCGAAGGCATGCACGTCACCATTTTCTGCCGCGTGGAACCAGTTAACCAGCGCCGTATGCTTCGCTTTTGCCAGCGTATCCAGCATCGCCAGCATTGGGGTTTGTCCCACGCCCGCGGAGATCAGAGATACCGGGGTGTCGGTCGCGACGTCCATAAAGAAATCGCCCGCTGGTGCGGCCAGGTGAACAACGTCGCCAACATTCGCATGGTTGTGCAGCCAGGTTGAAACCTGACCACCGTCTTCACGCTTAACCGCAATACGGTAGCCTTTGCCATCGGGTTTACGGGTCAGTGAGTACTGACGAATTTCCTGATGCGGGAAACCTTCCGGCTTTAACCAGACGCCCAGATATTGCCCCGGATGATATTCAGCCACTGCGCCACCGTCGACAGGTTCAAACTCAAAGCTGGTGATAAGTGCACTGCGTGGGGTTTTTGCCACGATGCGGAAAGGACGGGTACCTTCCCAGCCGCCATTTTTATTGGCATTTTCGCTGTAGATTTGCGCTTCACGGTTGATGAAAACGTTCGCCAGCACACCGTATGCTTTGCCCCACGCATCCAGAACTTCCTGGCCTGGGCTGAACATTTCGTCCAGCGTTGCCAGTAAATGGCCACCCACGATGTTGTACTGCTCGGGTTTAATCTGGAAGCTGGTATGCTTCTGTGCGATTTTCTCAACAGCCGGCAACAGTGCCGCCAGGTTTTCGATATTGCTGGCATACGCGGCAATAGCGTTAAACAGCGCTTCACGCTGATCGCCATTACGCTGATTACTCATGTTGAAGATTTCTTTCAGCTCTGGGTTATGCGTAAACATGCGGTCGTAGAAATGGGCGGTCAGCTTCGGACCTGTTTCAACCAGCAGGGGAATGGTGGCTTTCACTGTAGCGATGGTTTGTGCGTCAAGCATACGGTCTTCCTTTATCTGAAACTTTAATGATGTATGTCAAATACATCTTATAAAAAATACCCCTGCATTGTAAATGGTTCTTTGTAACTTTGCGTTGTAAAGGTTACATCGTGAAAAATCTGCATCACAAACCTGAAAAGAAATCCGTTGAAATTCAGCAGACCTTTGTTCTCCAAAGCCTTGCGTACCATGAAGGTAATCGTTTGCGTAAAATCCTTTGTCAAGACCTGTTATCGAAGAATGATTCGGTTATACTGTTCGCCGTTGTCCTACGGACCGCCTTTTAAGGCCGAAAATTTTATTGTTAGCTGAGTCAGGAGATGCGGATGTTAAAGCGTGAAATGAACATTGCCGATTATGATGCCGAACTGTGGCAGGCTATGGAGCAGGAAAAAGTACGTCAGGAAGAGCACATCGAACTGATCGCCTCCGAAAACTACACCAGCCCGCGTGTTATGCAGGCGCAGGGTTCTCAGCTGACCAACAAATATGCTGAAGGTTATCCGGGCAAGCGCTACTACGGCGGTTGCGAGTACGTTGATATCGTTGAGCAACTGGCTATCGATCGCGCAAAAGAGCTGTTTGGCGCTGACTACGCTAACGTACAACCGCACTCCGGCTCTCAGGCTAACTTTGCTGTTTACACCGCTCTGCTGCAACCGGGCGATACCGTTCTGGGTATGAACCTGGCACAAGGCGGCCACCTGACTCACGGCTCCCCGGTTAACTTCTCCGGCAAACTGTACAACATCATCCCTTACGGTATTGATGAGTCCGGCAAAATTGACTACGAAGACATGGCGAAGCAGGCCAAAGAGCACAAACCGAAGATGATCATCGGTGGCTTCTCTGCTTACTCCGGCGTTGTTGACTGGGCAAAAATGCGCGAAATCGCCGACAGCATCGGTGCATATCTGTTCGTCGATATGGCGCACGTTGCAGGTCTGATTGCCGCAGGCGTTTATCCGAACCCGGTTCCACACGCACACGTTGTGACCACCACCACCCACAAAACCCTGGCGGGTCCACGCGGTGGCCTGATCCTGGCGAAAGGCGGTGACGAAGAGCTGTACAAAAAACTGAACTCCGCTGTGTTCCCAAGCGCGCAGGGCGGCCCGCTGATGCACGTGATCGCGGCGAAAGCTGTGGCGCTGAAAGAAGCGATGGAGCCTGAGTTCAAGGTTTACCAACAGCAGGTTGCCAAAAACGCCAAAGCGATGGTGGAAGTGTTCCTGAATCGTGGCTACAAAGTGGTTTCTGGCGGTACTGAAAACCACCTGTTCCTGCTGGATCTGGTTGATAAAAACCTGACCGGTAAAGAAGCTGACGCCGCGCTGGGCCGTGCTAACATCACCGTTAACAAAAACAGCGTACCGAACGATCCGAAGAGCCCGTTTGTGACTTCCGGTATCCGTATCGGTTCTCCGGCTGTGACTCGCCGTGGCTTTAAAGAAGCGGAAGTGAAAGAGCTGGCTGGCTGGATGTGTGACGTTCTGGACAACATCAATGACGAAGCTGTTATCGAGCGCGTCAAAGGTAAAGTGCTGGATATCTGTGCACGTTTCCCGGTTTACGCGTAAGTAATACGGATTGCCAGATGGTGGTGTAAACACCTTTTCCGGCCTACAGGTAACTCACATGTAGGCCGGATAAACGAAGTACTTTCCGGCAGTTATATTGACTTAAGCAAGATTGTTTCATCGATTAAAGTCGCCACTGGCGGCTTTTTCTTTGCCTGAATCCATTTTCTCAATAAACGTATTTCTCGGCCCTGATTCAACGTTACTGCGCCGACAATCACGCCATCCTGTAGGTTAAACCATATTGCTTTCTGCGCATCAGGATCGCCGCGTAGGAGCCAGTTCTCACCCTGCATTTCGCCGACAAACTGTAGATTATCACGGTACTGATCGGTCCAGAACCAGCCCGGCGTTGCTGCTGGCTGCGGTTGATTGAGCATCGCGGCGGCGGCAACCTGTGCCTGAAAATTGGCGTTTTCCCAGCTTTCCACGCGTACTAACGAACCGTCAGCCTGGCGCGTTATCGCTACGTCACCGGCGGCGAAAATCGCGGGATCGGAGGTGGTGCAGGCGGTATCAACGATAATGCCGTTCGCCGTCTCCAGCCCCGCTTCGCGGGC
This sequence comes from Citrobacter sp. Cpo074, assembly GCF_030332745.1. Classification (NCBI taxonomy): domain Bacteria; kingdom Pseudomonadati; phylum Pseudomonadota; class Gammaproteobacteria; order Enterobacterales; family Enterobacteriaceae; genus Citrobacter; species Citrobacter sp. Cpo074. The sequence continues at coordinate 776,369 of NZ_JAOWHG010000033.1, read as the reverse complement.
CAGCATATCGTTCGCCACGATACCGATGCCATAGATCACCGCATCAGCGGTGAGAGTTTCGCCGTTTTGTAGCGTGAGCGAGATACACTCTCCCGCTTCGGCATGCTCAATAGCGCTGTTAAGCAGTACCCGCACGCCCGCAAGTTGGTGGCGGGCTAGCAGGTAGTCGCGCACCGGAGCAGGCGCGTTGCGGCCCATGACCGTTGGCGCCAGCTCCACCACCGTCACCTGACAGCCGCGTTGAGTCGCGCTGGCCGCCAGTTCCAGACCAATGGTGCCCGCACCGACAATGACAATCGACTTGCCCGGCAATAAATTGTCGCGCAGGCGCTCGGCATCGCCCGCGTGGCGCAGGGTGAAGCAACGATCGCCCAGCTTATCCAGTTGCGGAAGGGGGCGTGCCGCAGCGCCCGTCGCAATCAGTAGCCGATCCCATGGATAACTCTGCCCATTAGCCAGCACCAACTGATGCGTTTGGCGGCCGAGCGTCTGCACAGTAACCCCCAGATGCAGCTGTACGTTGTGTTCCCGCCACCAGTCAGCGGGGAGTATCGGCTGAAGTTGCGGATTGTCGTCCAGTAGCATCGCTTTGGAGAGCGGTGGGCGTTCATAGGGCAGATGCTGCTCATCGGAAAACAGGTGTAATTCGCCGTCAAAACCTTGTTGGCGCAGTGCAGCGATAGCCATAGCCGCCGCCTGACCGCCGCCGACGATAGCGATAGTTTTTGGGTTCATAACGTCTCCTCAGAGATTCAGTCCGGCGGCGACGTGACGAATACCGCGAATACCCAGACCGGCGTCGGCATTGATCATCACGCCGCTCAATGTGCGGTTGTTGCGCTTTGATGCCAGCATCACATACGGGCCGGTAAAATCCGCCGGCTCCGGGAAAAACTGTAGCGGCAAAATAGCGGCGATTTTTTCCGGCGTCAGCGACTGCATAATCGATGTATCGTTTTGTCCCAGCGCCTGCGGGCCGCGTAGATCTGTCGCCATACCGCATGGACCGACACCGTTAACACGAACCTTTGGTGCCAGCTCGTATGCCAGCTGGCGAATCAGCCCGGTAGCCGCATGTTTGCTGGCGGTATACAGCGGGCCGCCGCCGCCGGGATACCACGACGCATTGGACAGGGTAAAGATGATGCTGCCTTCGCTGGCGATAAGCGCAGCGGCACAGGCTTTCGCGCCCAGCAGATAGCCCAGCACGTTGACGTTAAACAGCTCATGAAAGCCGCTCTCCAGCGCATCCGCAGGCGTATTGACCAACGAGGCATTGTGATCCCATATCCCCGCATTTCCGATAAAACAGTCCAGCGTACCGTAATGCGTCAGGATTTGATCTACCGCGCGCTGATAGTCGGCGTAGCAGGTGACGTTGCCTTCGATTGCCAGCACATGTTCGCCAAAGCGCTGACGCAGGCTGGCAACTTTAGCTGGCGACAGCTCCAGCGTGGCGACCCGCGCACCTTCTTCGATGAAACGCTCGACCAGTGCCAGACCAAGACCGGAGCCGCCGCCGGTGATAAAGACCACGTTATCGCGTAAATCGCTCATCTTGCGTCCTCTGGAATATCAACAAACACATCGCTACCGTCCACATATACCGCGTAGGTGGTTAGCGGATCGGTGGCGGGTAGACACAACGCCTTGCCGGTTTTCAGGCAAAAACTGGCGGCATGCAGCGGGCATTCCACCGTAGCGTCGTCTTCCAGATAGCCTTCCGACATCGAGGCGTTACCGTGGCTACAGCGATCGTTAATGGCATAGAACTCGCCGCCAACGTTGAACAGCGCGATGACGGGCGAGGTATCAAGCCGGAGCGCTTCACCCTCCGGCAAATCCCCTACGGGGCAAGCATAAACACGACTCATCAGAACAGTACACTCAGGTTATGGGAGGTGATCACCGCTTGATCCAGCACGATCTCACGCTCCAGTAAGCGCCACTCATCGCCCGGCAAACGGCGCACTTTGTCTATGCGCATGCCGACGTAAAAGGTTTCATCGCGCTCTTTTTGCGCGCGATACAGCAGATAATTAAGGCGAACGGCAAAGACGTCGGGAACTCCAGTTTCACTGACCTGGCAGTTGCTGATCAGGTGCCGGGTACGCGACGGTGGCTCTTCCGCCCAGGCCATGCCGGTTTCCAGCCGCGCGATACGACGTTCGAGCTGGTCTTTGTTGTCGTTGAAAATCCAGGTGGTCGGCGGCTGCACGCCTTTGCGACGATCGCGCGTCTGGGCATTGACCGTCGTACGCATGGTGTAGCGAATGTCTTCATCCAGTTGTGCCAGCCAGTCACGAAACTTCCAGTCATCCAGCAGGCTGGCTTCATGGTAGAGAAACTGTGTAATGCGGTGGTGTAGTTCCTGAGAAACTAAGGTGCTCATTTCATCACCTCCTGCTGGTAAGCTGAAGTTTTCTCCTGCACTTCCTGCCAGCTTTCGCTGCTGAGCAAATCGGCCCAGCGCTGATACATGCCGCGCGCGGCGGTTTCCGAAAAGATGTAGTTGGTGATCCCCGGAATGCCGTCTTCACGACGTTTCTCCTGGCCCAGCCCCATTTCCAAACACAATTTGGTGTTGCGTGCGCGATGACCCTTCAGCAGTTTTTGAATTTCACACCAGTTTTCCGAGTCGTCCTGCTCCAGGAATCCGGCGGGGCCAAAGGCGCGCGTGGCGCTGTTTTCAAACGCAGCTTTCACTTCATCAGAGGCGGCTTTATCGGTAATACAGAATGCCCATACTTCAACTTGATCCGGCCCGCGCGGATGCCAGACCCTTAAGGTGGCAGTACCGTTGAGCCAGGAAAGCGTTGGGAAAATGTTGTTGTGACCGGCCAGACGCAGGGCGCGAACTTTTCCCAGACGCTGCTCGGCTTCCGCGTAGGTGTCACGGTAGTAGCTGGAGACTTCGCCGTCGACCCAGACGTTGGCATCGGGATTTTCGGTAAAGAAAAATCCGCTGCCGTGCCCATCCTGACCGAACTGTAGCGCGTCTTTGGCGGTTTCCCACACCGGGCGGGCGGTTTGTCCGTCGCCCAGGCGCTTGTCGCTGCCGTCGTCTTTTGCCCCCAGCACCTGCACGGCCGAGGCATGGCTGAACAGCGCGTGATACTGGTCGCTGGCAAACTGTTCGGCGGGGAATTTCCAGTTACAATCGATGGTCCACTTTTGTACGCCACCGACGATTTCGGTGCCGCCTTCACGACGATCCAGCACACCGTCGAGATACCAGGCGATGTCGCCGAGATAATCGCGCAACGCAGGCGCGGAGGTATCCCAGTTGCCGAAAATCAGTCCCTTGTAGCTCTCTACGCCAGGAACTTCGTTCAGCCCCCAGTGCGATTTGCACAGCCCTTGCGGGTAGGCGCGCGGTTCCAGCGGAACGTCGATCAGCTCGCCGTTAATGCCGTACGACCAGCCGTGATACGGGCAGGTGAAGGCGCGGGTATTGCCGCAGTCGGCGTAGCTGACGCGCATTGCGCGGTGGCGACACTGGTTGAGAAACGCTTTGATGCTGCCGTCTTTCTGGCGAACCACCACAACTGCATCCTCGCCCATGTAGGTGTTAAAAAAATCACCGGGTTTGGGGATTTGGCTTTCGTGGGCGAGAAATAACCAGCAGCGTCCGAAGATGCGCTCCAGCTCCAGTTGGTAAATTTCAGGGTCGGTATAAATTCGTGGGGTTACGCGACCGTTTTGCGTGTCGATCAGTTCGTAGATGTCTAAATTTGAGGGTGTGGTCATATTTTTTAATCCTGAAAGCTAAGATGTATTGACCTTCTTTTTTTGTACCTTAAGGATGTTGCTGGTTAGTTATCAATCTGTGAAATAGTAAATTTCTACCAGTTGAGACATTTTTTCGATAACAAGGAGAAGGGCATGGAACTGAGGCACTTACGCTATTTCGTAGCGGTGGCGCAGGCGCTGAATTTCACCCGAGCGGCAGAGAAGCTGCATACCTCTCAGCCGTCGTTAAGCAGCCAGATCCGCGATCTGGAAACGTGCGTGGGCGTTCCGTTGCTGGTGCGGGATAAACGAAAAGTTGCGCTGACGGCGGCGGGAGAGTGCTTTTTGCAAGATGCGCTGGCGATCCTCGAACAGGCGGAAAACGCCAAAGTTCGTGCCCGTAAAACGGTGCAGGAAGATAATCATTTCGCCATCGGTTTTGTCCCTTCCGCAGAGGTAAATCTGCTGCCGAAGGTGCTGCCTTTGTTTCGTTTAAAACAGCCAGATACGCACATTGAGCTGGTGAGTCTGATCACCACCGAACAGGAAGAGAAGATCCTGAGTGGAGAGCTGGATGTGGGCTTAATGCGCCACCCGGTGTACAGCCCGGATCTCGATTATCTGGAGCTGATTCATGAGCCGTTAGTAGTGGTTTTACCGGTAAATCATCCGTTAGCTAATGAGCAAGCAATCTCCGCGGAACAACTACACGGCGTGAATTTTGTCAGCACCGATCCGGCCTACTCCGGCGCGTTAGCGATGATTGTCAAAAACTGGTTTCAGCAGCAAAAAAGCCAGCCCAACATTGTGCAGGTGGCAACCAACATTCTGGTGACCATGAACCTGGTCGGCATGGGGCTGGGGGTGACTTTGATACCCGGTTATATGAATAATTTTAATACCGGACAGGTGGTTTTCCGCCCTATTGTTGGCGATGTACCGACCATTGCGCTGTTGATGGCGTGGAAAAAAGGGCCAATCAAACCGGCGTTGACCGATTTTATCGCCACGGTACATGAACGTTTAGCGGTGAGCCTGACGGAGTAATGGCTATAACTCGCTAAGCTGTGACTCGACATACAGATAGCCAATGCCCATAAGTTGTTGGGTGCGATTAAGCTTACCGAAGCTTATCTGCGTGGCTCTGGCTCGCGGGTTATCGCCGTGATCGAATGGGTTAAACCCAGTTTGCTGCACCAGCGTATTGAGCCAGCTGTCGCCAAATGCGCAGCTACGCCCATACAACCATATTTGGTTAATATTCAGTATATTCAGAAAGTTATAAAGACTCAGCCCGATGGCGCTGGCGGCATTTTCGGCCCAGGCCTGAATGCGGACATCTCCGTGCTGCCAGGCCGCAATTAGCTGGTCAGTGGTGAGCGTTTCCGGATCGTAAAGGGATGTCGGCTGCGATTTCATCCACACCCGGGCCTGCTTTTTCAATGCGCTTAATGACGCTACGGTTTCCAGACAGCCATAGCGACCACAGTCACAGGCGACACCATCGGGATGAATGATGGTATGCCCAATCTGACCGCTGCCATACAGGCTACCGCGCCAGATGTTATCGTTAATCACAAACGATGAGCCAATACCGTAATCAACGTTAATCACGCAGAAATCACCGTTGGCCGCCGGGTTTTGCCATTTTTCCGCCAGCGCCAGCATCACGCAGTCATTGTCCAGCCGGACCTGCACGCCGAGCTTCTCCTCCAGCAGATATTTTATTTCCACCGGAGTTTTCCACGGGGCCTGGGGCATGGTTTTTGATGCACCGGTTATCGGATCAACTTGACCATGAACGCCAAGCGCCAGATTAATCGTCACATCGGGAAATTCCCGACGATACTCCCGCCAGTGTGCCGCCAGGGCTGACAGCAGCGCTTTTGGCGATTCGGGGTTGATGACTTCATGCTGCCAGTCGCCTACGGCCACCAGTCGCGCGTCCGCCAGTTGACTGGTGATGCTGGTGGGGGTGACGTTGATGCACAGCGTCCAGGCGCCTTTTTCTGGCAAATGATAGCTGCCGCTGCTCAAACCGCGCTGGCTTAAGGTTTCTCGCGAATGGCTGATTCTCCCTTCATCCATCAGTTCTTCGAGGATATTGCTGACCGCCGGGATCGACAGGCTGGTGAGCTGCGCCAGCTGTGACTTGCTGAGCTGTTTTTCCCGCCACAGGTGAGACAAAAAGATCTGTTTATTCGCTTGACGGACCCTGACGTTGTTGAACCCCGAACGCTGCATTCACTTAACTCCCTTAACTATATTGCGTGAGCATTGCGCATTTTAACGCCACCTAACTGCCGCAGAATAGCATCAAGTTGAATTTTTACTTTTGTTTATTGAGTGGAGAGCGGCATGTACGGTTCAGTTAAAGTCTGGCAGGAAACGATCACCCTCCCAACGTGGGCGGCGGGTGAAGAAGATGCCAACCCAATGTTTCTGGAAAAACGGGTGTATCAGGGATCTTCTGGAGCGGTTTACCCTTACGGCGTGATTGATACGCTGACCGGCAAACGTGAAATGCGCGACTATCAGGCGGTGTGGATGGAGAACGACTTCATTCGCATCATGCTGCTGCCGGAGTTAGGCGGGCGTATTCATCGAGCGTATGACAAAGTGCAGCAGCGCGACTTCGTCTACTACAACGAAGTGGTGAAACCCGCGCTGGTCGGTCTGCTTGGGCCGTGGATCTCCGGCGGTATCGAGTTTAACTGGCCGCAACATCATCGCCCGACCACCTTTATGCCGGTGGATTTTACTCAACAGCAGGGTGAGCAGGGTGAATACACCGTGTGGATGGGTGAGGTTGAACCCATGCGCGGTTTACAGGTGATGACCGGATTCACGCTGTATCCGGATCGCGCGTTGATCGAGATAACCGGGAAAGTGTTTAACGGTAACGCTACCCCGCGCCACTTCTTATGGTGGGCGAATCCGGCGGTGAAGGGCGGCGACGATCATCAGAGCGTGTTCCCTCCGGATGTGACGGCGGTATTTGACCACGGTAAGCGCGATGTCTCAGCGTTTCCCATCGCCACCGGCACATACTACAAAGTGGACTATTCGGCCGGTGTGGATATCTCACGCTACAAGAACGTACCCGTACCGACCTCCTATATGGCTGAAAAATCAGATTATGATTTTGTTGGCGCGTGGCATCACGGCGAGCGTGGTGGGTTGCTGCATGTGGCCGATCACCATGTTTCGCCGGGGAAAAAACAGTGGACATGGGGATACGGCGACTTTGGTGTTGCCTGGGATCGTAATCTCACCGATGACAACGGTCCGTATATTGAACTGATGACCGGGGTCTTTACCGATAATCAGCCGGATTTCACCTGGCTTGCGCCGTACGAAGAGAAAGTCTTCGTGCAAAACTTCTTGCCCTACAGCGAACTGGGAATGGTGCAAAACGCCAGCACGCAGTTGGCGCTTCGTCTGGTGCGTGAGCGTAACCAGCTTTCTGTGGGCGTTTATGCGATTGCGCCGCTACGCGATGTTCAGGTTACGCTTGCTGCGCACGGGCAGCCGTTCTATGAAAATACCCTCACCCTTGAGCCTGGACAGAGCTGGCTGGCCGATGTGTCTGACAATGGCCATGCCCGGGTGACGATGACCGTCACAAGCGTCGATGGCACTACGCTTTTGCAGTACGAAGAGCACATCGCGAAAGAATTACCGCTGCCTTCGGCGGCCGTTGCGCCAGCGCTGCCAGAAGCGCTTTCTAATACCGATGAACTCTATTTTATTGGTCAGCATCTGGAGCAGTACAACCACGCCAGCCGCTATGCCGAAGATTATTATCGCCGCGCGCTGGACGTTGATCCGCTGGACTACCGCAATAATGTGGCCCAGGGGACGCTAGCGCTAAACCGCGCCGACTGGGCGCTGGCGGCACAATGTGCTGGCAAGGCGCTGGAGCGGGCGCATAAGCTCAATAAAAATCCGCGTGATGGTGAGGCAAGTATGCTGCTGGCCGCCGCACAGGAACGTCAGGGCGATGATGACAGCGCGTGGGATAATTATTATAAGGCCAGCTGGAGCGGCAACTGCCGGGATGCAGCTTTCTGGTCGTTAGCGCGTTTGGCGATGAAGCGTCAGGACTACGCCGGCGCCTTGGAAAAGGTCGAGCAGAGCCTGCGCTTTAACGGCAGTAATAACCTGGCGATGGGACTGAAAGCGCTGGCGCTGGCAAAGCTTGATCGCAATGTGCAAGCGCTGGACTACATTCGCCAACAACTGGTTGATTATCCGCTGAGTTACACCCTGCACTATGCGCGCTGGGCTATTTGCCAGGATGAGGCCACTGCACAGGCGCTAATCTCGATTACCGGGCGGCGCGGTACCAACGCGTGTGAACTGGCAGGCTGGCTGACTTCTTTGGGGCAAAAGGATGCTGCCCGTAGCGTGCTGGAACTGCTCGACAGTCAGGAAACGCTGCCGATGCTGTGGCGCGCTTCGCTGAGCGATAATCCACAACCGTTCATTGAACGTGCTCGTGAGTGTCTGCAAAACCGCGTGCGCTTCCCCAATACGCTGGATGAAGTGCAGATGCTGCAAACTCTTGAGCAAAGTGCTTTTGCCCGCTATTTCCTCGGCTGCTTCTGGTACAGCAAACGGCGTTATGCCGAGGCGGTTTCCTGCTGGCAGTTCACGCTTGCGCAGGAAGCGGATTTCGCACCGGTACACCGTTTACTGGGAATCTATGCCTGGAACAAACTGCACGATGCACAGCAGGCGATGCAGTATTTGTCGCAGGCCGTGGCGCTGGAACCACAGAATGCTCGCTTCCTGTTTGAACTCGACTATCTCAAGAAGTTAATGGCACAACCCGCTGAGCAGCGTCTGCAGCGACTGGAAGCCAGTAAAGAGATTGTCTTCCATCGAGACGATCTGACGGTGGAACTGCTCAGCTTGTGGAATGGGGTGGGGCGCTACGACGATGCCGCCGCAGTGTTACGTGAACGCGTGTTCCATCCGTGGGAAGGTGGTGAAGGTAAAGCCACCGGGCAATATCTGCTGAATCAGATGCATCGTGCCCTGGCTGCCGTTCATTCCGGCGACCTGCAAACCGCCATCGCGCAGCTGCAACAGGCGTTGCACTACCCACAAAACCTCGGGGAAGGACGCTTGCCAGGGCAAACGGATAATGACATCTGGTATTTGCTGGGGCATTGCGCTCAGCTGCAAGGCCATTTCGAAGAATCTCAGCGCTACTTCTCCCGTGCGACGCGCGGCGGCAGCTCACTGGATGCCGGACGTTACTACAACGACCAGCCAGTGGACTATCTCTTCTGGCAGGGTATGGCGCAGAGAAAACTTGGCGATGACGCAGAGGCGGACGCTCTGTTCAATAGCTTCCTGCAATGGAGCGAATCGCATCACGACAACGTTCCGGATGTCGATTTCTTTGCCGTATCGCTACCCGACCTGGTGGTGCTGGATACCTCAGCACAAGCAAAACACCAGCAACACTGCCTGTTTATCAATGCGCTCGGGCATCTGGGGCTGGGAAATAGCGCCGCCTGTCAGCGTGAACTTGATGAACTCCTGCAACTCAATCCGGCACATGACAAGGCATTACTGCTGCGTCACGCCATTAACGTAAGGCTTTTCCAGTAACACCCGAAACGGGTGGGGGTAACCTCACCCGAAACCTACTGTACCCTGCGTTTCCCTGAAAGAGGAATCATAATGAATAACGCGCAGACACATTTAAAGATTGGTTACGTCTGGACTATCTGCCTGGTTGCGGCCTGCGGAGGTTTACTGTTTGGCTATGACTGGGTGGTGATCGGTGGGGCAAAACCCTTCTATGAGGCATATTTCTCGATTACCGATCCGGCACAATCCGGCTGGGCGATGAGTTCCGCGCTGGTTGGTTGTATCTTTGGCGCGCTGATTTCCGGCTGGTGCGCCGATAAATTTGGCCGAAAAATGCCGCTGATTCTCTCAGCGATCCTCTTTAGCGCTTCCGCCTGGGGAACCGCCGTCGCCAGTAACTTCGATATGTTTATTGTTTATCGCATCGTTGGCGGCGTGGGGATTGGTCTGGCGTCTGCGCTAAGCCCACTGTATATCGCCGAGGTTAGCCCCGCTGAAAAGCGTGGTCGCTTTGTGGCCGTTAACCAGCTCACCATCGTCATTGGCGTGCTGGCGGCGCAGCTTATCAACCTGATGATTGCCGAACCTGTTGCCACAGGCGCTACGCAGCAGGCAATTGTTGAAAGCTGGAACGGTCAGACGGGCTGGCGCTGGATGTTTGGCGCGGAATTAGTGCCCGCGGTAATTTTCCTGGTGCTGATGTTCTTTGTTCCTGAATCGCCGCGCTGGCTGGTGAAAGCGGGCAAAGCCGATCGTGCGCGCGCCATGCTGCAGCGCATTGGTTCGGCGGAATATGCCGGGCAAACGCTGAAAGAGATTGAACATACGCTGCAAAAAGATAATCACAAGGTCGCGTGGTCAACGCTGTTACAACCGCAGATCAAACCGATCGTGATTATTGGTATGGTGCTGGCAGTGTTTCAGCAGTGGTGTGGGATCAACGTTATTTTCAACTATGCGCAGGAAATCTTCGCTTCTGCCGGATTCGACATCAACGGTACGTTAAAATCGATCGTAGCGACCGGGATCATCAATCTGGTCTTTACCCTTGCCGCTCTGCCGTTAGTGGACAAAATTGGTCGTCGTAAACTGATGTTGTTCGGTGCGTCAGGATTAACCGTTATTTATGTACTGATTGCCGGGGCGTACGGGTTGGGCATTATGGGCTGGCCGGTTTTGGTTCTGGTGCTGGCGGCGATTGCCATTTACGCCCTGACGCTGGCCCCGGTAACCTGGGTGCTGCTGTCCGAAATTTTCCCCAACCGTGTTCGCGGGTTAGCGATGTCGCTCGGCACGCTGGCGTTGTGGATTGCCTGCTTCCTGCTGACCTATACCTTCCCACTGCTGAATGCGAGTCTGGGCGCATCGGGAAGTTTCCTGCTCTATGGTGTGATTTGTGCGATGGGCTTTATCTATGTTCTGCGTAATGTGCCGGAAACCAAAGGCGTGACGCTGGAAGCGCTGGAAGAACAGCTTGCGGCGCAACATACAAAAGCTGGCGCATCAGCCCAGCAACGAAGCGCCCGCTAATGAACTCTCTGCTGATGCTACAAAACGCACATCTGCGGATGTGCGTAGACTCGCAGGGCGGTTCGCTATTAAGTCTGGTTTCGTTACAACATCAACAAGCCATTTTACGCGAAGGTCATGGTCAGCAGCCCGGTGATTGCGGCCTGTTTCCGATGTTACCGGTGGCAAATAGGGTGGCGGGCAATCATTTTATGTTACGTGGGGAAGAGGTGGTGCTACCGCACCATGAAGCGGATGAACACTTCTTCCTGCACGGTGACGGCTGGCTGCAGCGCTGGCAGGTTATCACCGCTACGCAAAGTGGTTGTTTGCTACAGTTGCGCAGTTGGCATCCCTGTGGTTACGACTATACGGCGCAGCTTTGCTATCAACTGGAAACCTCGAGCCTGCACGCCTCGTTGACGCTCACTCATTGCGGTGAGCAGCCAATGATTTACGGCTGCGGGTTCCATCCGTTTTTCGCCTTTGATAAGCGCAGTACGGCGCAGTTCACCGCAAGCGGCTACTGGCCTGAGGGGGAGCAGCATCTGCCGCTGGAATGGCAACGTGATATCCCTTCAGCGGCTGATTTCATGCATGCGCAATACGGTGAGGATAGCTGGCTGAATGTCGGATATTCTGGCTGGAGCGGGCGGGCCGTTATTCAGCGTGATGTGATGAAAGTCACGATTTTAGCGCAAACTCCGTGGTTGATGCTGTTCAGAATGTCGGGTGAGGAGTTCCTGTGTCTGGAGCCGCAAACGCATCCGGTGAATGCCCACAACATGCAGGGGCAGCCGGGATTGCAGGTTTTAGCGCAGGGAGAACGCTGCCATTTTGCGATGCAAATTAGCGTCGAATAGGGCAAAAATCATGTTATCTGCCTGTTAATGCTCTCTTGCGCCAGCCTGCGTTTGTCGCCAGACTATCGCCTCCAAACGGGAGGACCCATGGCTTTGCATTCCACGCGCTGGCTGGCGCTCGGTTATTTCACCTATTTCTTTAGCTACGGTATCTTTCTGCCTTTCTGGAGCGTCTGGCTCGAAGGGTTAGGGCTGACGCCGGAAACCATCGGTTTACTGCTGGGGGCGGGGCTGATTGCCCGTTTTCTCGGTAGTTTGCTGATTGCGCCGCGTGTGAGCGATCCCTCTCGGCTGATCTCAGCGTTACGTATTCTGGCCCTGTTGACGCTGGTGTTTGCGCTGGCCTTCTGGGCGGGAACCAACGTGGCGTGGCTGATGGTGGTGATGGTCGGCTTCAACCTGTTTTTCTCACCGCTGGTACCGCTGACCGATGCGCTGGCCAACACCTGGCAGAAACAGATAACCATGGATTACGGTCGGGTGCGACTGTGGGGATCCGTGGCTTTTGTGATCGGCTCCGCGCTAACCGGCAAACTGGTGAGCCTGTTTGACTATCGGGTGATCCTGGTCCTGCTATCGCTTGGCGTCGCCTCGATGCTGCTGGGCATGATGATTCGCCCGAGCGTGCAGCCAGCGGGTGAAAACCGTCAGCAGGAGAGTGCGGGATGGCCCGCCTGGCGCGCGCTGATAACCCAGAGCTGGCGTTTTCTTGCTTGCGTGAGTCTGCTACAGGGGGCGCATGCTGCGTATTATGGTTTCAGCGCCATCTATTGGCAGTCTGCCGGATATTCCGCTTCGGCGGTGGGCTATTTATGGTCACTAGGTGTGGTGGCGGAGGTGATTATTTTCGCACTTAGCCACAAGCTGTTCCGTCGCTTCAGCGCCCGCGATCTGCTGCTGCTTTCCGCCGTTTGCGGGGTGGTGCGTTGGGGATTGATGGGCTGGAGCACCGAGCTGCCGTGGCTGATCGTGGTGCAAATCCTCCATTGCGGAACCTTTACCGTCTGCCACCTGGCGGCAATGCGTTATATCGCGGCACGCCAGGGGAGCGAAGTTATTCGTTTGCAGGCGGTGTATTCCGCGATAGCGATGGGCGGCAGTATCGCCATCATGACCGTATTCGCGGGCTATCTGTACCAGAATCTGGGCAGCGGCGTGTTCTGGGTGATGGCGCTGGTGGCGCTCCCGGCAATCGTTCTGCGCCCGAAGGTGGTCGCGCAGCCTGCAACGTTATGATTCGAGGATTTTGCGGATCTGCTGCTGCTGATGCGGCGTAAGCGCCAGATCCGCATGAATCAACGGGGGTGAAAATAGCGGTAACGGCGTGGTGTACGGCGTAATAATCAGCGTTACGCCGCGCGGGGCACCCTCTTTTTGAAAGTCCTGCATCGGCATATGTTTTACGTTGAGCGGCAGCAGCGTCAGTTCGCGCAGCTGTTGCTCTATATGTACTTCAAGTTGTTCGTTACTACCGGTCAGCAGGATAATCTGCTTTTCGTGTAAATCCTTCTCCTGCATCAGCCAGGCGCCGAAAATTACGGCCACCAGCCCGATCTCTTCTTCGGAAAATTGCACATCGTATTCGGCCTCGAAGCCGTGAATCGCCTCGCGGGTAGTACGAACCAGCCGGGGATAAAGGCGGCTGAACTCCTCCGGCAGCGTGTTATCAATGCCGATGGCAAACACGCTGCGGTTCAGTGCCTGAGCCAGGTGGATATACAACTGGTCATTCAATCCTTGCTCATCGCTGAAGCGCACATTGCCATACTCGCGAAAACGCAGCACCAGCCGCGCAATAGCAAGGCGCAGGCGGCGATCCTGCTGGTGATTATCGCGAATCGGGTCGGGGATACGAAGCATTGAGAACAGCAACGCCATAAACAGCGATTCGCCCAGCGGTGCACTCTGCATGACGTGGCGCTGCCAATGACGGCCAATTTCCTCTGCGAGCGGATATTCCGCGCAGGATTGCGCCCAGCGTTGCTGGAGTGGGTTAAATTCCGGGGTGATCCCCGCGTGATGCTGTAGCAGGCAATACTGTAAATACAGGCGCAGGAACTGGATGTCACGACACTCAAACGGCTTCTGCAAGCGCCGGGAGCACAGATTAATGAGCGCATGCAGATTGGTGTCGTCATACAGAGTACGTGCGATCCCCCGTTGTTTAAGTTCTGCTTTTAACGCCGGGGTAAACTGCTGGGCGATAAAGGCAGGGCAAATCCGCAGGCCACGGCGCAGCCACTGCAACAGACACAGACGCTGATTTAGCGGGGTTCCTTCGATCGTATAGCCACCATTCTGCGCGGTGGCTATCGCGAGCCGGTGATAGCGCTGGATTTCGAGTCCTGCGCCAATAATATCTTCCTGAACCGTGGCATCATCGACACCGTTGAGGCTGCTGAAGGTTTGTGTAGTAGCGATTTGCCCCGGCAGGAAAAGCGTCAGCAGCACCTGGCAACGGCGCTGGGGAGCGGAAAGTACAGATGGTGGGGCAAGCGTTGACATCATCTGTAGGATCTCCCGTGAGTATGTTTGATAAGAATAGTTAAAGTTTGCGCATAGATTTGAGGAATGGAAAGCTTTACGCCAGGAATGCTGGAGAACGTCACAGAATTTTTAACGTGCGGAACAGATAGCGGTAGTGGAACGCAGCGCGTTAATCCGCTTTTTCACTGTTTTATCTTTTGGTTAGATATAAATAAACCGGCAGGTTGCGCAATGACGTACTGTTAATGCTCCTGTATCAACATATGTTGGCGGAGCATAATGAATATGTTTTCTCCGAGAAAAGGTTCCGTTCACCTTATGTTCATCGCTTCTCTGTACACTGAACGCCAGTGAACGTGTTAAGGGTGCTATCGCCGCACCCTTAACAATCCCGGCTCCCGGCGGGAAAATTGCCGCTCCGCGGTTCCCTCAGCTTATTCCTCCAGGCTACAGGGCCGGGCGCGATGTAACGTCCCTGTAAAGCGCGCCCTGAGCCAGCATCCATGCTGGCTCTCCCGGCCTTACGGAAACACGTCGGCAATTTTCAGCCGGACCAGCTCACACCCCACCTTCTGCGTTTTTTGTTAAAACAGCAAAACAGATTTAACTGGAAGTCAGAGCGTTGAAGCGATGACCCCGGTCCGGCTGAAAATCGATGAGGCGTTGACGGCTGACCGGGTCTGCCCGCAGGGATGCGGGCAGAGGGGACGGCCTGCATGGATGCCGGCTCGGCCCCGACCCGACAGGCAGACGGAATAAGACGAATAGCTCGCGCAGCGACGATTTTCCCGCCGGGAGCCTGGGATGCAAGGGAGGCGGCGGTGAGCCTCCCTTGCACGTTCACGGGTATAGCGATATCAGAGAAGCGATGCACATAAGGTGAACGGAAACTTATTCAGAGTAAAACGTTCTCCCTACATGTTTAACTGACCGCCATTACACCTGCAAATAGGTGGGTAACAAGAGCGCTGTCTGGCGTTACTTACCACGGCTCAGTGTTAATCCCACATCACCACCTGGATGCACAGACAACAGCGTCTCTTTTGAGTAACCGCTTTCGCTCATCAGGCAGGCGCAGGCGGCGTCAAAGATAGCCAGCACCAGTAAAATTGAGGTGGTGGCCAACATGTTCAGCGGGTCGGCCTCACGCTGGACGCCGGTGGAAATCACCAGTCTCGACGCTTTAGCAATGGCTGAATCGGCGTTTTCAGTCACGCTCAGAATCGGCACATTTCGCGCATTTAGTCCGGGCAGCAGCCGGGTGAGTTCGTCCGAATTCCCCCCACGCGACAGCATAATCACCAGGTCGTTGGCGCGTAAAAAACCGAGATCGCCATGCGCCGCGTCCGTCGCGTTGAGGTAAATCGCCGGACGTTCCACGCACGCAAGCATATGCGCCACTTTACGCGCCGCAATGCCGGAGGTGCCGACGCCGGTGACGACGATTTTCCCCCGACAGCCGCGCAGCTCCGCCATCAGCGACTGCCAGAGCGGTTCAGTCAGATGCTGCCCCAGACCCGCCAGGGCATCGCTATAGAGCTGAAATACGCCGGTGGCCTGAGACCAGGAGTCGCTCATGCGTCCTCCTGCATCAACTGGCGGTATTTCATATGATCCTGATACATCTCGTGGAATACCCGATATTTGCGATCGTAGTACTGCTTAATACGATTTGTTTGCGGGGTAACCGTTTTACCAATCCGGCTCATCGCCGACATCGCTTCCGGGAAGGTTTCGAAAACGCCCGCGGCGATAGTTCCCATCATGGCGCCACCCAGCAGCATGGCTTCGCTCTCTTCAGGCAGCAGCATCGCGCAGCCGGTGGCGTTGGCATGTTCCTGAACGAAGATTGGGTTTTTCGTCCCGCCGCCGCTGGCCATTATCGTATCGATGGTGTAGCCGCTTTGATTCATCGTTTCAATGATATGGCGGGTTCCCAGCGCAATAGCCTGGATGGTCGCAAGGTACTGTAGCGCCATATCTTCCGGCGTACGTGACAGTTTCAGTCCGGTGATTGCGCCCGTAAGCGTTGGGTTAGCGCGCGGCGAGCGGTTGCCGTGGAAATAGGGCAGGATGTGCATATCGCGGGTTAAAAATGCGATATCTTCCGGCTCACCGGCCATTTTACGCAACAGCGCATTCAGCACTTCGTAAATGGTCTGCCCCTGAGATTTAGCTTGCGCCAGCAGGGTTTCGTAGCAAGGATGCGACTGAATAACGTGGTCGATTAACGCCCCGGTTGCCGACTGTCCACCTTCGTTGAGCCAGTATTCTGGCAGCACGGCTGAGTAGTAAGGACCCCAGACGCCGCCGATAAAACGCGGCTCTTTGGAAATCGCCATGTGTCCAGTGGAAGTGCCGCCAATCAGCGCGATACGACGGTCAAAATCCGCCACCTCGCCGGAAACACCGCTTGCCCCGAGCGTGCCGAGGGTACCGGCGTGGGCATCGATGATCGAGACGCTGACAGCGGTCCCCGGAATCAGCCCCATTTCGCTGGCGGCGCGCGCGGATAGCCCGTGACCGAGCGGTTCGCCCATGGTTTTCACGTAGCGACCAATTTTGGCAGCATCATGCTCCAGCAAATCTTCCAGCCCAATCTGGCGGAAATAGCTGGCATCCCATTTGTCTTCATGGCCCATATAGGTCCATTTACACACCGTCGAACACAATGAGCGCGTGTCATCGCCCGTTGCGCGCCAGGTCAGGAAATCGGGCAGGTCAAAGTAGTATCCCGCATTGGCCCAGGTGTTGGGCATATGTTGCTTCAGCCATAGCAGTTTTGGCGTCTGCATTTCCGGGGAGATAATGCCGCCAACGTAGTCCAGCACCCGATGATGCAGGGCGTTGATGCGCTCGGCCTGAGTAATGGCGCGGTGATCCATCCACACAATGATGTTCTGTTCGCTGCGCCCGGACGGGCTGATGGTCAGCGGTTTACCTTCTTTGTCCAGCACCACCAGTGAACAGGTCGCGTCAAAGCCCAGACCTTTCACCTGGATAGGGTTGATATCCGACTGGTTAATCGCATCGCGAACCGCGTTACACACCGCCTGCCAGATGTTATCGGAAGACTGCTCAACAAAATCGGCCTGCGGGCGGTAAATCTCGATGGCCCGACTGGCCTGACCGACCATTCTGCCGTTGAGATCAAACACGCCAGCACGGGCGCTTCCGGTTCCGACATCCACACCAATAAAGTAACTTGCCATAATTTTTTCTCCTGAAATCAGGCTTTACGATTCTGTAATGCGATAAAGAGGATCAGCACCGCGCCCCACAGCGCCATCGTCAGATAGCTGCTGACCCCCAGCAAGTTAAGGCCGCTTTCCAGCATTTGCAGCACAATCAGTGCCAGCACCAGGCCGATAATGCGCCCGAAGCCGCCATCCGGGTTGATACCGCCGAGGACGGAGGCAAGGATGGTGACCAGCAGGTAGGATTCACCGTATCCGGCTTTAGCTGAGTTGAATTTCGCCATCATCAAAATGGCGGCGACCCAGCCGAGCAGGGCAGAAATCACGTACACCGAAATTTGTACCCGTACGGTATTCACGCCGCTGTAGCGGGTAGCCTGTTCATTGGAACCAACGAGATACAGGCTGCGCCCAAGCGTGGTGTGTTCCAGCAGTACCCACAGCAGGATTGCCACCAGGAAAAAGAGCAGTAGCGCCACCGGAATACCGGCAATCGTGGCGTTACCAAGGTACTGAATGGCGGTCGGGAAACCGGAAATCACCGTCCCGTTGGAAAGCAGAATATTCAGCCCGGAGATAAGCGTCATCGTGCCGAGCGTGGCGAGAATAGGCGAAACCCCGACCCAGGCAATCAGCGCACCGTTGAGCGTGCCGATAGCCACCGCCACGGCAGCGCCTGCCAGCAGCGCCAGCACCAGAAACAGCGGGTTATCCGGATGGGTGACGATAATCGCCGCCATCACCAGCGAGCAGGCGTTCGCCCCGGCAATAATCGACAAGTTAATGCCGCCGGTCAGCATGGTCATGCCCATCCCGAGGGCCAGCATGCCGAGGATTGGTAGCTGTGAGCCAATCGACTGGAAGTTAGCGACGCTGAAAAAACGGCTGCCGAGCAGGGCCGAGAAGACCAGGGCGACGGCCACAATAATCACGCATTGCAGACGAATGATGGCATCACCGGGTAAAAATCTGGCGATTGTTTTCATCTCAAAGCTCCCTTGCCAGTTTGCGTTTTTCGTTCCAGGCCGTGGCGCTAATGCTGACCAGGATAATGGCGCCGCTGAACACGGTGTGCCAGTAAGAGGAGACGCTGAGCAGCGTCAGGCCATTTTGTAAGAAGGCCAGCAGAACCACGCCGAGCAGGGTTCCGGTCAACGTACCGCGCCCGCCGCTCATGCTGGTTCCGCCGAGTACTACCGCCGCCAGCACCGTCAGCTCAAAGCCGAGCAGCGAATTGGGCGCAACTGACTGGGTGATTTGCGCCTGAACCACGGCGGCAACGCCTGCCAGAATGCCCATGTAGCCATAGACGTAAAAATGCAGCTTCAGCAGATTCAGCCCCAGGCGCGAGGCCGCGTCGCGGTTGCCGCCCATGGCGTAAACCTGACGGCCAAGACGGGTATAGTTCATCAGCACGGCGGTAAAAATGATCACCGCCGCCAGGCACAGCAGGGGCAGGGTCAAACCGTAGTCGTAGCCATCCGCCGCGGTGAACGAGAACCAGTTAATGCCGTTCATAAACCAGTCCGGGAAGCCGTACAGCCAGGTGCCTTTGGTGGCGTAAACCAGCAGACCGTAGTAGACGTTCAACGTGGCGATGGTAATGATGATTGCCGGAACGCGTAGCCAATAGACCAGAAAACCGTTGATCAGCCCAAGCAGCAGGCCCACCGCAATGGCGATGATTAACGCCAGCGCGAAGTTACCGCCGTGACCGATAACCCAACTGGCCATTGCATACTGGGCTATCGCGGTCATCGCCGGAAATGAGATGTCGATCCCGCCGGAAATCAGCACCACAAACAGCCCACAGGCCAGGATGCCGAGAATCGCGTAGCTGGTGGCCACATCCGTCAGGTTCCCCAAAGACAAGAACTCGTCGGTGCTGATGCTTAGCCCAACGGCAAGGGCTACAACCAGCAGGCCCAGCCAGAACTCATGTTGCCCGATTAAACGGGAGAGATGCATCTTATTCATTGATTACCTCGACCACTTCAGCAATCTCCTCTTCACGGCATTGATGAGGATTAAATTCCGCCACCAGCTTGCCGCGACGCATTACCAGCACACGGTGGCTGTTGTAATACGCTTCCGGGATTTCATCGCAAATCATCAGCACCGCCATACCCTGTTCCGCCAAATCGCGGGCTATCTGGTAAATGCCCTCTTTGTTGGCGATATCCACGCCGACGGTAGGCGAGTCGAGGATCAGGATGCGGGGATTGGTCGCCACCCATTTGGCAATGGCGATACGCTGGGCATTACCGCCGGAAAGGGTTTTGACCGGCAGGTGCGGATCGGACACTTTGATATTCAGTTCGCG
The DNA here is from genome assembly GCF_030332745.1 of Citrobacter sp. Cpo074. Lineage (NCBI taxonomy): Bacteria > Pseudomonadati > Pseudomonadota > Gammaproteobacteria > Enterobacterales > Enterobacteriaceae > Citrobacter > Citrobacter sp. Cpo074. Next base: position 756,651 of record NZ_JAOWHG010000033.1, on the reverse strand, counting down.
GATTAAATCGGCGACCAACTTTTGCGCTTTACGATGATCGAGCAGACCGCTACCGGTGTGCAGTTGATCAAACACCGTGACGATGGTGTTGTCGTAGATCGACTGCTCCATGATCAGCCCCTGCGTCAGGCGATCTTCTGAGACATAGCCGATCCCGTGTTGGATGGCGTCATGGTTATTGCGCAGAGTAACCGGCTGACCGTTAATGCGAATCTCGCCGCTTTCCGGGTGGGTCATACCAAACAGGCTCAGACAAAGCTCGGTGCGCCCGGCACCCAGAAGACCAACAATGGAGACGATCTCGCCGCCGTGCAGCGACAGATTAATGTTCTGGTATTTACCTCTGCGGCTGAGATTGCGCAGCTCAAGCAGCGGCTCTTGCTCAATCGCGGGCCTTTCCGGCAACGGGCTGTAGTGGAAGCGTTGTCCGGTCATCAGGAAGGCCAGCTCGTGGCTGTCGAGTTCGCTGGCAGGGTATGTACCCACCAGTTTGCCGTCGCGCATTACGCTGATGCGGTCAGCCACTTCCATCACCTCATCCAGGCGATGGCTGACAAACACGACGCAAATTCCGGCCGCTTTCAGTTCATTAACTACCCGCAGCAGGCCATTAACCTCCTGGCGGGTTAGCGAGGCGGTGGGCTCGTCCATAATCACCAGACGCGCATCGGCGGCAATCGCCCGGCAAATGGCGACCAGCTGTCGATCAGCAATTGAGAGTTTTTCAACTTTTTTATCGGGATCGATATTCACCCCAATACGTTTCATGGCTGCCAGCGCCTGCTGCTTCATGGCGCCGCGACGCACCCAGATATCGCCACCCGGCAGATAGCGGTTGACCGCGATATTTTCTGCGACGCTAAAGTTGGGGAACAACGACAGGTCCTGATAAATAACCTGAATGCCATAATGGGAAGAGAGCTGCGGCGTCAGATGATGGAATAATTTTCCGTCGAGTAAAATCTGCGCGCCTTTTTCCGGATGATAAACCCCGGAGATCACTTTAATAATGGTACTTTTACCACAGCCGTTTTGACCCGCCAGACAGTGAACTTCGCCTTTTCTCAGCGTCAGATTCACGTTATCCAGCGCCAGCACGCCCGGGAATTGTTTGCTGATATTCTCAAGAGTGATAAATGCGGTGGTGTCTGCCATGGACAATACCCCTGCGCGCGTCCGGGGGGACGCTGAGTGTTAGTTTGGTTGATAGCGCCGACCAGACGGTCGGCGTTAAGGTTCCCTGGTGTTGGCTAAAGCCTTAGAAACCAAGTGATTGTGCGTTGTCTTTGGTGACTTCGAGGATCTTGTTAAAGCGGATCACTTTCTTCTCCGTGTCGATATCGGCTTTCCCTAAACCATCGATACTCAGATCGGCGTTCACTTCTTTGCCCTGCAACAGCTGATCGGCAACGGTGACCAGCGCGTAGCCCGCGTCTTTTGGATCCCACAGCAGCGCTTTTTTGATATCACCGCGCATCAGGTAAGGTGCTGCCTGCGCTGGCATAGCGATCCCGACGACGGCGATCTTATCTTTGGCGCGTTTTTTCTGCACAGCCTGACCCGCACCGATTGGACCCAGCGAGCCGAAGCCGATAATGCCCTTCATCTGCGGGTAGGTTTTCATCAGATCCAGCGTTGTGGCGTAGGATTTATCGATACTTTCCGCGACCGGCAGACGTGAAGTGACTTCGAACATTTCCGGATATTTTTCTTTCTGGTACTTAATTGCATAATCCGCCCACGCGTTATGCAGTGGGACCGTCAGCGAACCAACATAGATGGCATATCCGCCTTTGCCGCCCATATTTTTCGCTAACTCATCGACGTTAGCCTGTGCGTATTTTTCACTATCGATGGTTTCGATATCCCACTGGCCAATTTGCTCATCCGGGGATTCGTGCGTCAGCACCACGATGCCTTTATCGCGCGCTTTTTTCAGTACCGGCTCAAGGACCTTGGCATCATTCGGCACCACGATGATCGCATTAACGTTTTTGGCGATCAGATCCTCAATCACTTTCACCTGCTGCGCCGGGTCCGGCGTTGAAGGTCCGGTCTGGTAAGCATTCACATCCAGTTTTTTTGCTGCTTCATTTACGCCGGTTTCCATCCGGTTAAACCATGGGATCCCGGTGACTTTGGCAACCACAGCAATTTCATATTTTTCCGCCGCAAAGGACGTGCCGGACAACATGCATGCAGAAACCAGGGTTGCACTGAGTAATGCGAGTTTGAATTTCATAGTTGTACCTTTCGTAGGGGGCAGGACATGTCACGGCGTGAAGTTAACAATGAATGGAAGAGGGAATGAATCATAAGTTTGGTAAATGTGATATGCGTCCATTATTGTGAATTTATAGAAATAAAATGGTTAATAATTAGTTAAATTTGCATGGTTTTACATTCAGGTTTTCAAATTAAGTGTTAATTAAATATTAAAATGAAACTATTAATTAACATTTTGTTATCATTTGACTTGAGTTTTGACGCCTAAAAGGTGTTTGGGGGGAATTTCCCGAAGAAGAAATTATCGAAATTGAGAACTGAATCGATACCGGAAAAGGGTGCTCAATATTTTTTCGTTCAATGGTATCCTCAGCACACTTTCGCCAAACCCGGCATCATTATTTGTGGCGGTGTAGATTTTCATCGTGGAGAACTCATGCAAGGCGTTAAACGTATCATTATCACGTTGTTTCTCGCTGTCCTGTCCTTTGGCGCAGGCGCGCATCCCCACAGCTTTATCCATCTGAAAACTGAGATAGTGAGCGAGAATGACCAGTTCGTCGCGCTGAAAATGCGCTGGACGATGGATGAAATTACCTCGGCGGATCTGCTTTACGATGCGGGGAATGCCAAACCTGGTGATGAGATCTGGAAGAAACTGGCGGCGGAAGTGATGGCCAACGTTCTCGGGCAGCACTATTTCACCGAAGTGTGGCACGACGGGAAAAAGGTAAAGTTTAAAAACAGGCCGACGGATTATGGCATGGCGCGGGAGGAACACCAGGCAGTGCTGACGTTCGTTTTACCGCTGGCCGAAGCTCAGCCGCTGAGTGGTCAAAAATATACCATTTCAACCTTCGACCCGACCTACTACGTTGATATGAGCTATGACAAAGATAGCGATGCCAGGCTGGGGCAGTCCATAAGCCAAAAATGCCGGATTTCAGTACATACGCCGACGCCGAATGAACAAACGCTGAGCTTTGCGCAGTCGCTGGATAAAGAAGACGCACCGCCGGAGGATATGGAGTTGGGTAAACAGTTTGCACAGACGGTAACGCTGCAATGTCAGTAGTGTATCAACAACGCGCAGCCAGACGTCGCTGGCTCATGCTATGGCCGCTGGCTGTCTTTTTGCTGCTGGCGGCAGGCGGCATACTGTGGCTATGGCAGGCCTGGCCGCAGGTGATGATGAAAAGTGTCGTCTGGCAGCGCGACGTTAACCAACAGATGAGCGGGTTGCTGAAAGCAGTTGCCGCCAGGCCGGCCCAGGCCGGGGGATCGCTGCTGCTGTTTAGTTTTCTCTACGGCGTTCTGCACGCGCTGGGGCCGGGACATGGAAAAGTCGTTATTACCACCTGGCTGGCAACGCACCCTTCGAAGCTGAAGTCGAGTATTGGCCTGACGCTAGCCTCATCTTTATTACAGGGGCTGGTCGCCATCGGACTGGTGGTTGTGGTGCTTACCATCTTGCAGTTGCCTGCACGACAGCTACATATGAGTAGTTTCTGGCTGGAGAAAGGAAGTTATGCGCTGGTTGGCGTGTTGGGCGTTTTATTGTGCGTCCGTGCGCTGAAGAAATTGCGCCAGCTGCTGCGCCGCCCAAAATTCACTGCCTTCACGCCGCATCATGTGCATCACGAGGGTTGCGGCTGCGGGCATCAGCATTTGCCCGATCCTGAACAGCTGCAAAGTGGTGATGATTGGCGTGCCCGGTTGATGATCGTGCTGTCTATGGGGATGCGCCCGTGCTCGGGGGCCATCATGGTTTTACTGTTCAGCAAAGTGGTTGGCGTGTTTAGCTGGGGTATGGCGTCGGCGCTGGCGATGGCGGCAGGAACCTCTTTGACGATTACGTCACTGGCTCTGCTGGTACACAGTTTCCGCTCGCTGGCGGTGAAACTTAGCGGGCATAAAGCGCCGGTATTGTGGCGACAGATTGGCTGGACGACGCTGGCATTAGCCGGTGGTGCGGTGCTGATCGCTGCTGCGGTAGTGATGTGGATGAGTGCGGTGCCGGTGGGGCGAGGGATAAGACCGTTTTAGCACTGTTGTAGGATGAATGCCTGATGGCGCTTCGCTTATCAGGCCTACGGGGAATTCCCTGGTAGGCCGGATAAGGCGCTAGCCGCCATCCGGCATCAAACGATTAACGCTTCAGCGCATCGCTCAGTTCATCACGCATGTTAGCCAGCATGGCTTTCACTACGCGCGGGTTACCTGCAACGATGTTGCCGGTCGCCATGTAGTTATGACCACCGGTAAAGTCGCAAACCAGTGCGCCAGCTTCACGGGCAATCAGTTCACCTGCGGCGAAATCCCACGGGCGCAGGCCAATTTCGAAATAACCGTCAACGCGGGCTGCGGCAACGTAGGCCAGATCCAGCGCAGCAGAACCGGTGCGGCGGAAGTCCGCACATTCGGTAAACATGTTGCCAAGAATTTTCATGTAAGAAGCGGCGTGCTGTTTGGCTTTGAACGGGAAACCGGTGGCGATGATGGTGCCATCCAGATCGCGGGCGGTGCTGCCACGCAGACGGTAGCCGTTCAGCTGTGCGCCCTGGCCACGGGTTGCGGTGAACAGTTCGTTACGCATTGGATCGTAAACAACGGCGACTTCAGTGCGGCCTTTGATGCGTACTGCGATGGATACCGCGAAGTGCGGCAGACGTTTTACGAAGTTGGTGGTGCCATCCAGTGGATCGATAACCCATTGAACATCCAAATCTTCACCAACATGTTCACCGCTTTCTTCGGTGATGATGGTGTGCTGTGGGTAAGATTTGCGAATCGTTTCGATAATAATCGCTTCGGCGGCTTTATCGACGTTAGTCACGAAATCATTGCTGCCTTTCTGGCTGGTTTCTACAGAGTCTGGGGTTTCGTAGTGTTTGGCAATTACATTACCCGCCTTGCGCGCTGCGCGCACGGCGATGGTCAGCATCGGATGCATCGGTCTCTCTCACTGGATGTTAAAGAACGGGAAAACGGCGCAGAGTATAGCAGCGAGTTCGGAATATGTCTTCGTTTTATGATAATATGCCCGAATAATCTTTAGCCGAAGAAATACAATGCTGCAAAATATTCGAATCGTGCTGGTGGAAACCTCTCACACTGGCAACATGGGCTCTGTAGCCCGCGCAATGAAAACCATGGGTTTAACCAATCTGTGGCTGGTAAATCCACTGGTTAAACCGGACTCCCAGGCAATCGCCCTGGCTGCGGGGGCCAGTGATGTGATCGGCAGTGCGCAGATCGTCGATACGCTCGATGAAGCGCTGGCGGGCTGTAGCCTGGTGGTAGGCACCAGTGCGCGTTCCCGCACGCTGCCGTGGCCGATGCTGGATCCGCGTGAATGCGGTTTAAAAAGTGTCTCTGAAGCGACGAACTCGCCGGTGGCGCTGGTCTTTGGTCGTGAACGTGTTGGTCTGACCAACGAAGAACTGCAAAAGTGCCATTATCACGTCGCCATTGCCGCGAACCCGGAATACAGTTCGCTCAACCTGGCGATGGCAGTGCAGGTCATCTCTTATGAGGTGCGCATGGCCTGGCTGGCGACGCAGGAAAGCGACAAGACCGTAGATTACGAAGAAGCAGAGTATCCGCTGGTCGATGATTTAGAGCGTTTTTACGGTCATCTGGAGCAAACGCTGCTGTCGACCGGGTTTATCCGCGAAGGGCACCCGGGGCAGGTGATGAATAAACTGCGCCGTCTGTTCACGCGCGCGCGTCCAGAGAGCCAGGAGCTGAACATCCTGCGCGGGATTTTAGCTTCAATCGAGCAGCAGAATAAAAGCAAGTAACTGTACTAATGCCGGATGCGCTTCGCTTATCCGGCCTACAGGCCGCACGATTTGCTGGCCGGATAAACGAAGCGCATCCGGCAAGTGAAAATGGCACTGAAGGTTAAATACCTGACTAAATTAGTCAAGTAAATAGTTGACTGATTTAGTCGGGAATGTCAGACTTGCCCCTGCTATGCAATACCCCCATTTTACAATAAAAAACCCCGGGCAGGGGCGAGTTTGAGGCTAAGTAAGACATGAGACTGACATCAAAAGGGCGTTATGCCGTGACCGCAATGTTGGACGTTGCGCTCAACTCCGAAACGGGCCCGGTACCGTTGGCTGATATTTCTGAACGTCAGGGAATTTCCCTGTCATATCTGGAGCAGCTGTTTTCCCGTTTGCGTAAAAACGGTCTGGTTTCCAGCGTACGTGGACCAGGCGGCGGGTATCTGCTGGGTAAAGATGCCGGCAGCATCGCAGTAGGTGAAGTGATTAGCGCTGTTGACGAGTCTGTAGATGCGACCCGTTGCCAGGGCAAAGGCGGTTGTCAGGGCGGCGATAAATGCCTGACCCACGCGCTGTGGCGCGATCTGAGCGATCGTCTGACCGGTTTCCTCAACAACATTACGTTGGGCGAACTGGTAAATAATCAGGAAGTCCTGGATGTGTCTGGTCGCCAGCATACCCATGACGCTCCACGCACTAATCGTGCTCAAGACGCGATCGACGTTAAGTTACGCGCATAATAAAAGTATTTTAGAATCAGGCCGGGGTGCTACACACCCCGTTAACTCGGTCGTACATCCAGCCGGTTGCCTGATTCCTTGCATTGAAGCGATGTACGGAGTTTATAGAGCAATGAAATTACCGATCTATCTCGACTACTCCGCAACCACGCCGGTGGACCCGCGTGTTGCCGAGAAAATGATGCAGTGTCTGACCCTGGACGGAAACTTTGGTAACCCAGCGTCTCGTTCACACCGTTTCGGCTGGCAGGCTGAAGAGGCGGTAGATATCGCCCGTAACCAGATTGCCGACCTCGTGGGCGCTGACCCGCGTGAAATCGTATTTACTTCCGGTGCGACTGAATCCGATAACCTGGCGATTAAAGGTGCTGCCAACTTTTATCAGAAAAAAGGCAAGCACATCATCACCAGCAAAACCGAACACAAAGCCGTGCTGGATACCTGTCGTCAGCTGGAGCGCGAAGGGTTCGAAGTCACCTACCTCGCCCCACAGCGTAACGGCATTATCGACCTGAAAGAACTTGAAGCTGCAATGCGTGACGACACCATTCTCGTGTCCATCATGCACGTGAACAACGAAATCGGCGTGGTGCAGGATATCGCGACTATCGGCGAAATGTGCCGTGCTCGCGGCATCATCTATCACGTTGATGCGACCCAGAGCGTGGGCAAACTGCCTATCGATCTGAGCCAACTGAAAGTTGACCTGATGTCCTTCTCCGGCCACAAAATCTATGGGCCGAAAGGTATCGGCGCGCTGTACGTTCGTCGTAAACCGCGTATTCGTATTGAAGCGCAGATGCACGGCGGCGGTCACGAGCGCGGTATGCGTTCCGGTACGCTGCCTGTGCACCAGATCGTCGGCATGGGTGAAGCATACCGTATCGCTAAAGAAGAGATGGAAACCGAGATGGCGCGCCTGCGCAGTCTGCGTAACCGTCTGTGGAACGGCGTGAAAGATATGGAAGAGGTGTACCTCAACGGTGACCTCGAGCAGGGCGCACCGAACATTCTCAACGTCAGCTTCAACTTTGTTGAAGGCGAGTCGCTGATTATGGCGCTGAAAGACCTGGCTGTATCCTCCGGTTCTGCATGTACTTCTGCAAGCCTGGAGCCATCCTACGTGCTGCGCGCGCTGGGGATGACCGACGAGCTGGCACACAGCTCAATTCGTTTCTCTTTAGGTCGTTTCACTACCGAAGAAGAGATTGACTACGCCATCAATCTGGTTCGCAACTCCATCGGCCGCCTGCGCGACCTTTCTCCGCTGTGGGAAATGTTCAAACAGGGCGTGGATCTGAACAGCATTGAATGGTCACATCACTAATCGGTACCGATAAGGAGAATTCAGCATGGCTTACAGCGAAAAAGTAATCGATCATTACGAGAATCCACGTAACGTGGGCTCTTTTGACAACAGCGATGAGAACGTGGGCAGCGGCATGGTAGGTGCACCGGCCTGTGGCGACGTGATGAAGTTGCAGATCAAAGTCAACAATGAGGGTATCATTGAAGACGCGCGTTTCAAGACTTACGGCTGCGGTTCCGCTATTGCTTCCAGCTCTCTGGTTACCGAATGGGTAAAAGGGAAATCTCTGGACGAAGCACAGGCGATTAAAAACACCGATATCGCCGACGAGCTTGAACTGCCACCGGTGAAAATTCACTGCTCTATTCTGGCTGAAGACGCGATTAAAGCCGCGATTGCGGATTACAAAAGCAAACGTGAAGCAAAATAATTAAGAGTTGAGGTTTTATTATGTCGATTACCTTAAGCGACAGTGCAGCAGCGCGTGTAAATACCTTCCTGGCAAACCGCGGTAAAGGGTTTGGTCTGCGTCTGGGCGTGAGAACCTCCGGCTGCTCAGGTATGGCCTATGTACTGGAATTTGTTGACGAGCCGGCGGCTGAAGATACCGTGTTTGAAGACAAAGGCGTAAAAGTCGTGATCGACGGTAAGAGCCTGCAATTCCTCGACGGTACGCAGTTAGACTTCGTCAAAGAAGGTCTGAACGAAGGGTTTAAGTTCACTAACCCGAACGTGAAAGACGAATGTGGATGCGGCGAAAGCTTCCACGTGTAACGCGCTTACTGATAACCCCACCGTGGTCGCCTGCGCGTGGGGTTTGTTTTACCTGACTCTCTGGTTTTGCCTCATCGAACAACAGAGAATCGATGCCCTGAGAATGTTATGGACTACTTCACCCTCTTTGGCTTACCGGCCCGTTATCAGCTCGATACTCAGGCGCTGAGCCTACGTTTTCAGGATCTACAACGTCAGTATCATCCTGATAAATTCGCCAGCGGTTCCCAGGCGGAACAACTTGCTGCGGTTTCGCAGTCCGCCACTATCAACCAGGCCTGGCAAACGCTGCGCCATCCTTTGATGCGCGCCGAATACTTATTGTCTTTACACGGTTTTGATATCCGCAGCGAGCAGCACACGGTGCGCGATACCGCGTTCCTGATGGAGCAACTGGAGCTTCGTGAAGAGCTGGACGAGATTGAACAGGCAAAAGACAGTCAACGTTTAGATGCGTTTATGAAACGCGTCAGCGAAATGTATAACGTTCGCCATCAACTGATGGTGGAACAGCTGGATAGCGAGACGTGGGACGCAGCGGCAGATACCGTGCGTAAGCTGCGTTTTCTCGATAAACTGCGAAGCAGTGCAGAACAACTCGAAGAAAAACTGCTCGATTTTTAATTTCCGGAAGCGAAAATGGCCTTATTACAAATTAGTGAGCCTGGTCTGAGCGCCGCGCCGCACCAGCGTCGTCTGGCGGTAGGTATCGATTTAGGCACCACCAACTCCCTGGTTGCTACCGTACGCAGCGGCCAGGCCGAAACGCTGGCAGACCATGAAGGTCGCCACCTGTTGCCGTCAGTGGTTCACTATCAGCAGCAGGGCTACTCTGTCGGTTACGATGCCCGCGCCAATGCAGCGTTGGATACGGCTAACACCGTTAGCTCGGTAAAACGCATGATGGGCCGCTCTCTGGTGGATATCCAGGCGCGTTACCCGCATCTGCCATATACGTTCCAGGCGAGCGAAAACGGTCTGCCGATGATTGAAACCGCTGCCGGTTTGCTTAATCCGGTGCGCGTCTCTGCTGATATTCTGAAAGCGCTGGCCGCGCGGGCTACCGAATCGCTGTCCGGCGAACTGGACGGCGTGGTAATCACCGTTCCGGCTTACTTTGACGATGCACAGCGTCAGGGGACCAAAGACGCCGCGCGTCTGGCGGGCCTGCACGTATTGCGTCTGCTGAACGAACCGACCGCAGCGGCGATCGCGTATGGTCTGGACTCCGGTCAGGAAGGCGTGATCGCAGTCTACGATCTTGGCGGCGGTACGTTTGATATTTCTATTCTGCGCCTGAGCCGTGGCGTATTTGAAGTGCTGGCGACCGGCGGTGATTCCGCGCTCGGCGGCGACGATTTTGACCATCTGCTGGCCGATTACATTCGCGAGCAGGCGGGCGTGGCCGATCGCAGCGATAACCGCGTACAGCGTGAACTGCTGGATGCCGCGATTGCAGCGAAAATCGCACTTAGCGACGCTGATTCTGTAACGGTTAACGTGGCTGGATGGCAGGGTGAAATCACCCGTGAAACCTTTAATGAACTCATTTCCGCACTGGTCAAGCGTACGCTGCTGGCCTGCCGTCGCGCGCTGAAAGATGCGGGCGTGGAGCCGCAAGATGTGCTGGAAGTGGTGATGGTTGGCGGTTCAACGCGCGTGCCTCTGGTACGTGAACGCGTCGGTGAATTTTTTGGCCGCACGCCGCTGACCTCTATTGACCCGGACAAAGTGGTCGCTATCGGTGCGGCAATCCAGGCGGATATTCTCGTCGGAAATAAACCGGACAGCGAAATGCTGCTGCTGGACGTTATCCCGCTGTCTCTGGGACTGGAAACCATGGGCGGTCTGGTGGAGAAAGTGATCCCGCGTAACACCACTATCCCAGTGGCGCGCGCGCAGGACTTTACCACCTTTAAAGATGGCCAAACCGCGATGTCCATTCACGTGATGCAGGGCGAGCGTGAGCTGGTGCAGGACTGCCGTTCACTGGCGCGTTTTGCGCTGCGCGGCATCCCGGCATTACCGGCTGGCGGTGCGCACATCCGCGTGACCTTCCAGGTGGATGCCGATGGGCTGCTGAGCGTCACCGCCATGGAGAAATCCACAGGCGTTGAGTCCTCAATCCAGGTTAAACCGTCCTACGGTCTGACCGACAGTGAAATCGCCTCCATGATTCAGGATTCGATGAGTTTTGCCGAGCAGGACGTTAAAGCCCGTATGCTGGCAGAACAGAAAGTCGAAGCGGCACGCGTACTGGAGAGTTTATCCGGTGCGCTGAACGCTGATGCCGCGCTGTTAAGCGCCGCAGAACGTCAGGCTATCGACACCGCCGCCGCGCACTTGAGCGAGGTTGCACAGGGTGACGATGTTGACGCGATAGAACAAGCCATTAAAAACGTAGACAAACAAACCCAGGAATTCGCCGCTCGCCGCATGGACAAATCCGTCCGTAGCGCGCTGAAAGGCCATTCCGTGGACGAGGTTTAATATGCCAAAGATTGTTATTTTGCCTCATCAGGATCTCTGTCCCGATGGCGCAGTTCTGGAAGCTGAGACCGGCGAAACCATTCTCGACGTTGCCCTGCGTAACGGGATCGAGATTGAACACGCCTGTGAAAAATCCTGTGCCTGCACTACCTGCCACTGCATCGTGCGTGAAGGTTTTGATTCTTTGCCGGAAAGCACAGAAGAAGAAGACGACATGCTGGATAAAGCCTGGGGACTGGAGCCGGAGAGCCGTTTAAGCTGTCAGGCGCGGGTAACCGAGGACGATTTAGTGGTCGAAATCCCACGTTACACAATCAATCATGCGCGTGAGCATTAACAGAGGGTAGTATGGGACTGAAGTGGACCGATAGCCGCGAAATCGGCGAGGCGCTGTATGACGCTTTCCCCGATCTCGATCCCAAGACCGTTCGTTTCACCGATCTGCACCAGTGGATCTGTGACCTGGAAGAGTTCGATGATGATCCTCAGGCATCGAACGAAAAAATCCTTGAGGCCATTTTGCTGGTCTGGCTGGACGAAGCCGAATAAGTCAACGGGCTGCCCACGGGTGGCCCGTTTTCCTGTATGCGCGAAAATAAGGATAAATAAAATGACAGAAGCCATGAAAATTACGCTTTCCACGCAACCCGCCGATGTCCGCTGGGGTGAAAAGGCGACATACAGCATTAATAATGACGGCATTACCCTGCACCTGAACGGAAAAGATGACCTCGGCCTTATCCAGCGTGCCGCGCGTAAAATCGACGGCCTGGGTATTAAACACGTTCAACTGGACGGTGAAGGCTGGGATACCGAACGTAGCTGGGCGTTCTGGCAGGGCTACAAGGGACCAAAAGGCACCCGCAAAGTTGAGTGGGCTGCTCTGGACGAAGCGCAGCGCAAAGAGCTGGATAGCCGTCTGAAGATTATTGACTGGGTGCGCGATACCATTAACGCCCCGGCAGAAGAGCTGGGCCCGGAACAGCTGGCACAGCGCGCTGTTGATCTGCTGTGCTCCGTCGCGTGCGATAACGTCTCTTACCGCATCACCAAAGGTGAAGATCTGCGCGAGCAGAACTACATGGGCCTGCATACCGTGGGTCGCGGATCTGAACGTCCTCCAGTGCTGCTGGCGCTGGACTACAACCCAACAGGCGACAAAGAAGCCCCGGTTTATGCCTGCCTGGTTGGTAAGGGAATTACTTTTGATTCCGGTGGTTACAGCATCAAGCAAAGCGCATTTATGGACTCAATGAAGTCCGACATGGGCGGTGCGGCAACGGTCACCGGCGCGTTGGCATTTGCCATCACCCGTGGTCTGAACAAGCGCGTGAAGCTGTATCTGTGCTGCGCGGATAACCTGATTAGCGGCAACGCCTTTAAGCTCGGCGACATTATTCACTATCGCAACGGTAAAAAAGTTGAAGTGATGAATACCGATGCCGAAGGACGTCTGGTGCTGGCCGATGGCCTGATCGATGCCAGCGCGCAGAAACCGGAACTGATCATTGATGCTGCCACGCTGACCGGCGCGGCGAAAACCGCGCTGGGCAACGATTACCACGCGCTGTTTAGCTTTGATGATCAGCTGGCTGCTCGCCTGCTGGCAAGTGCGGCGCAAGAAAACGAACCGTTCTGGCGTCTGCCGCTGGCAGAGTTTCACCGTAGCCAGTTGCCGTCGAACTTTGCCGAACTGAATAACACCGGCAGCGCGGCTTACCCGGCTGGCGCAAGCACCGCGGCGGGCTTCCTGTCCCATTTCGTGGAAAACTACCAGCAGGGCTGGCTGCATATCGACTGCTCCGCAACCTATCGCAAAGCGCCGGTTGAGCAGTGGTCTGCGGGCGCAACCGGTCTGGGTGTGCGCACGATTGCGAATCTGCTGACCGCATAATTTATTACTGTATTGCCGGATGGCGCTACGCTTATCCGGCCTACATGTATTCATCCAATTTGTGATACTTATGTCCGAAACAAAAAACGAATTAGAAACATTGCTGGAACAAGCGGCAACAGAGCCTGCGCATCGTCCGGCATTTTTCCGTACTTTACTGGAATCCACAGTCTGGGTGCCGGGTACTGCCGCAGAAGGCGAGGCGGTGGTTGAAGACAGCGCTCTCGACCTGCAGCACTGGGAAAAAGAAGACGGCACGACCGTGATCCCGTTCTTCACTTCTCTGGAAGCCCTGCAGCAGGCGGTGGAAGATGAGCAAGCATTTGTCGTTATGCCGGTGCGTACGTTGTTTGAAATGACGCTCGGCGAAACGCTCTTTCTCAACGCGAAACTGCCGACCGGCAAAGAATTTATGCCGCGTGAAATCAGCCTGCTGATGGGGGAAGAGGGGAATCCGCTCAGCACCCAGGAAGTACTGGAAGGCGGTGAATCGCTGATCCTCTCTGAAGTCGCTGAACCTCCGGCGCAGATGATTGACTCGCTGACTACGCTGTTTAAAACCATTAAGCCGGTAAAACGCGCGTTTCTCTGCTCAATCAAAGAAAGCGCGGAAGCCCAGCCGAATCTGCTGATTGGTATTGAAGCGGATGGGGATATTGAAGAGATCATCCACGCTGCTGGCAGCGTCGCGACCGATACGCTGCCGGGCGATGAACCTATTGATATCTGCCAGGTGAAGAAGGGTGAGAAGGGCGTGAGCCACTTTATCACTGAGCATATCGCACCGTTCTACGAACGCCGCTGGGGCGGTTTCCTGCGCGACTTTAAACAGAACCGGATTATCTAAATTGTAGGCCGGATAAGCGAAGCGCTATCCGGCTTTTCCAGCTTTATAATTGCGGTTCTACCGGTAAATCGTTGCGCGCTCCCCATTCGCTCCATGCGCCGTCATACAATGCGACGTCAGAAACGCCCAGCGTGGCAAGTGCCAGCACGACGACGGCAGCCGTTACGCCGGAGCCGCAGCTGGCGATAATAGGGCGGTCAAAGCTCACGCCGTGGCTGAAGAAAATAGCATCCAGCTCATCGGTGGTTTTCAGTTCGCCGTCACGAACCAGTTCTGTCCACGGTACGTTAAGCGCACCCGGCACATGACCACGTTTCAGACCAGGACGCGGCTCGTCAACTTCGCCATTAAAACGCGCAGCCGGACGGGCATCGACGATCTGCGCCGTTTTTTCATGACTGGCCAGCAGTACATCGGTAACGCGCACAACTGCGTCAGGCGTAAAGGCCACGTTAAATTCACCTTCAGGTAAATCCTCATCGCCTTCCTTGAGCATTAACTCATCGCGCTTCCAGCCTGCCAGACCGCCTGCCAGAATGGAGACATTTTCGACGCCAAATGTCCGCAGCATCCACCATGCGCGTGGCGCGGAAAACAGATTACCGTCATCGTAGATAACCAGATGCTTATCCTGATCAACGCCCAGCTCGCGCATCGCAACGGCAAAGGCTTCGGGGCGTGGCATCATATGCGGTAGCGGTGAGGTATGATCGGAAAGCGCTTCAATATCAAAAAATACTGCGCCAGGAATATGGCCCGCACGATACTCCTCGCCAACATCGCGATCTTCCTGTCCTGGAGGTGCCATCCGGGCATCAAGAATTTGTATTTCCGGGTCGTCAATGTGTTCGGCAAGCCAGTCGGCAGCGACAAAGAAGGCGGTGGTCATAGGCATCTCCATTTTTACCAGGTTTTGGCAAATTGTCGGATGTTTACCGTAAAGCGACAAGTAAAACAGGCTGATTTGTCAGGTGAATCCACATTAATCACTTAAATTAAGACAACGTTGTTCAGTTACTGACTTCCACAGCCGGAAATCTGACGCATAATAGTTGTTCTACGTAGCTAACGGGCCACTACGGCCAGGGATGAAAAATGAAACATTTACGCGTAGCGGCCTGCATGCTGATGCTGGCACTGGTCGGGTGCGATAATAATAACGAAAAATCACCGACGGCTGCGAAACCTGATGCGCCTGCGGCACAGACTGCGCCAGCAAAAGATAAAGCTCAATTACAAAAGCTGATGCAGCAAAGCCAGGGCAAGTCGCTGACGCTGCTGGATGCCTCAGAGGTCCAGCTCGACGGTGCGGCAACGCTCGTTTTGACCTTCTCCATTCCCCTCGATCCAGAACAAGATTTTTCCCGCGTCGTGCACGTTGTTGATAAAAAAAGCGGCAAAGTGGATGGTGCCTGGGAGCTGGCGCCAAATCTGAAAGAGCTGCGCTTACGCCATCTGGAACCTAACCGGGAACTGGTGGTGACCATTGAGCGTGATTTGCTGGCGCTGAATAAAGCGACGTTCGCTATTGATTATGAAAAAAACATTACCACCCGCGATGTACAGCCAAGCGTTGGGTTTGCCAGTCGCGGCTCGCTGTTGCCGGGAAAAGTAATTGAAGGCCTGCCGGTAATGGCCCTCAACGTTAACAGCGTGGATGTGAACTTCTTTCGTGTGAAGCCTGAATCGCTCGGCGCATTTGTCAGCCAGTGGGAATACCGCAATTCGTTGACGAACTGGGAATCTGACAATCTATTGAAAATGGCGGAACTGGTGTATACCGGACGCTTTGACCTCAATCCTGCGCGTAACACCCGTGAGAAGTTGCTGCTGCCGCTGAGCGATATCAAGCCGTTGCAGCAAGCAGGTGTTTACATCGCGGTGATGAATCAGGCTGGACAATACAACTACAGTAATGCCGCTACGCTGTTCACGCTCAGCGATATTGGTGTGTCTGCGCACCGTTACCATAATCAACTTGATGTCTTTACGCAGAGTCTGGAAAACGGCGCTGCGCAGCAGGGTATTGAGGTCACGTTACTCAACGAAAAAGGACAGACGCTGGCGCAGGCTACCAGCGACGCGCAGGGTCATGTCAAACTGGAGACTGATAAAGACGCGGCTTTATTGCTGGCCCGCAAAGACGGGCAAACCACGCTGCTGGATTTGAAACTCCCGGCGTTGGATCTGGCTGAATTTGATATTGCCGGTGCACCGGGATACAGCAAACAATTCTTTATGTTTGGTCCCCGTGACCTCTATCGTCCTGGCGAAACGGTGATCCTCAACGGATTACTGCGTGACAGCGACGGCAACACGTTGCCCGACCAGCCGGTGAAGCTGGAGGTCGTGAAGCCCGACGGGCAAGTGTTACGTTCGGTGGTTAGCCAGCCGGAGAACGGTCTGTATCGCTTTAGCTGGCCGCTGGACACCAACGCACCAACCGGTATGTGGCATATTCGTGCTAATACGGGCGACAACCAGTCACGGATGTGGGATTTCCACGTCGAAGATTTTATGCCTGAGCGGATGGCGCTCAATCTCTCCGCTAATAAGATTCCGGTAGCTCCGGCTGATGAAGTGAAGTTCTCGGTAGTGGGCTACTACCTGTACGGCGCGCCTGCTAACGGCAATGCTCTGCAAGGGCAGCTTTTCCTGCGCCCGCTGCGCGAAGCGGTGCAGGCATTACCGGGGTTCCAGTTTGGTAATATTGCTGAAGAAAACCTGTCCCGCAGCCTCGATGAAGTTCAGCTTACGCTGGATGAACACGGTCGCGGCGAAGTGACCACCAACAGCCAATGGCAGGAGATGCATTCCCCGTTACAGGTGATCCTGCAAGCCAGCCTGCTGGAGTCAGGTGGCCGCCCGGTGACGCGTCGGGCTGAACAAGCCATCTGGCCTGCGGACACGCTGCCGGGTATTCGTCCGCAGTTTGCGGCAAAAGCCGTCTATGACTACCGCACTGATACCACCATGAATCAGCCTATCGTTGATGAAAACAGCAACGCCGCTTTCGACATTGTTTATGCCGATGCGCAGGGCGAGAAAAAAGCGGTGTCCGGTTTGCAGGTGCGTTTGATCCGCGAGCGCCGGGATTATTACTGGAACTGGTCTGAAGGCGAGGGCTGGCAATCACAGTTCGATCAAAAGGATCTGGTTGAAGGTGAGCAGACTCTGGATCTCAAGGCCGATGAAACCGGTAAAGTCAGCTTCCCGGTTGAGTGGGGTGCCTATCGTCTGGAAGTGAAAGCCCCGAATGATGCGGTGAGCAGCGTACGCTTCTGGGCAGGTTATAGCTGGCAGGATAACAGCGACGGCAGTGGGGCTGTGCGTCCCGATCGCGTGACGCTGAAACTGGACAAACCCAGCTATCGTCCTGGCGATACCATGAAGCTGCACGTTGCCGCTCCTGCTGCTGGCAAAGGTTATGCGATGGTGGAATCCAGCGAAGGCCCGCTGTGGTGGAAAGAAATAGACGTACCGGCGGATGGTCTCGATATCTCCATCCCGATTGATAAAACCTGGAATCGCCACGATTTGTATCTCAGTGCGCTGGTGGTTCGTCCTGGCGACAAGTCCCGTTCGGCCACGCCAAAACGGGCGGTTGGTTTACTGCATTTGCCGTTAGGTGATGAAAACCGTCGTCTGGCGCTGGCGCTGGAAAACCCGGCGAAAATACGTCCAAACCAGTCGTTGACCGTCAAGATTAAAGCCAGCGTCAAAAATGGCGACATACCAAAACAGGTCAACGTGCTGGTCTCTGCCGTTGATAGCGGGGTGTTGAACATTACCGATTACGCCACGCCAGATCCGTGGCAGGCATTTTTCGGACAAAAACGCTATGGCGCGGATATTTATGATATTTACGGCCAGGTGATCGAAGGGCAAGGGCGGCTGGCGGCACTGCGCTTTGGTGGTGATGGCGATGAATTAAAGCGCGGCGGTAAGCCACCGGTCAATCACGTCAATATCGTGGCGCAACAGGCGTTGCCGGTCACGCTCAACGAGCAGGGCGAAGGTACGGTGACGCTACCGATTGGTGATTTCAACGGCGAGCTACGGGTAATGGCACAGGCCTGGACGGCGGATGACTTTGGCAGCAGTGAAAGCAAGGTGATTGTTGCCGCGCCGGTAATTGCTGAACTGAATATGCCGCGTTTTCTGGCGGGAGGCGATACCTCGCGCCTGACGCTGGACGTGACTAACCTGACTGACAAACCGCAAACGCTGAATATTAAGCTCGCGGCCAATGGCTTACTGGAGCTGATGGGACAAGATCCTGCTCCATTGAATCTGGCACCAGGCGTACGGACTACGTTGTTTATTCCGGTGCGTGCGCGGGAGGGGTTTGGCGATGGCGAAATTCAGGCAGAAATTAGCGGTCTGACTTTACCGGGTGAAACGCTGCCAGTTCAGCATAAACAGTGGAAGATTGGCGTGCGTCCGGCGTTCCCGGCGCAAACCGTTAATAACGGTGTCGCACTTCAACCGGGCGCAACCTGGCAGCTTCCGGGCGAAGAACTGACCAATTTCTCCCCTGCAACGATGCAGGGACAACTGCTGTTCAGCGGTAAGCCGCCGCTAAATCTGGCGCGTTATATCCGCGAACTGAAGGCTTACCCTTACGGCTGCCTGGAGCAAACGGCGAGCGGGTTGTTCCCATCCTTATACACTAACGCTGCGCAATTGAAGACGTTAGGTATTGTGGGTGACAGCGATGAAAAACGCCGTGCGGCGGTCGATATTGGGATTTCTCGTTTAGTGCAGATGCAGCGTGATAACGGCGGTTTCGCGCTGTGGGATAAAAACGGGTCGGAAGAGTACTGGCTGACTGCGTATGTCATGGATTTCCTCGTTAGGGCAAATGAACAGGGCTACAGCGTCCCGGTAGAGGTCATTAATCGTGGCAACGAGCGGCTGCTGCGCTATTTGCAGGATCCAAGAATGTTGTCGATTCGCTATACCGACGACTCTTCAGCAAGCCGGTTTGCCGTACAAGCCTACGCCGCGTTGGTTCTGGCGCGTCAGCAAAAAGCCCCGCTCGGCGCATTGCGTGAGATCTGGGAGCGTCGTGCGCAAGCGTCCTCTGGTTTACCGCTGTTACAACTGGGAATCGCGCTGAAAAATATGGGCGATGCTAACCGCAGTGAACAGGCGTTGACGCTGGCGCTGAATACGCCGCGCCGCGATACGCAACAGTGGATGGCGGATTACGGCAGTGCGTTACGGGATAACGCGTTGATGATGGCCTTGCTCGAAGAGAACAAGCTCAAACCTGACGTGCAGAATACGCTGCTGAACACGTTGTCAGAACAGGCCTTTGGGCAGCGCTGGCTCTCGACTCAGGAAAATAATGCGTTGTTCCTTGCCGCGCGTACGTTACAGGACTTGCCAGGCACATGGCAGGCGCAAACGTCACTCTCGGAGCAACCGTTAGCCGGGGAGAAATCACAGACGCGTAATCTGGATGCCGATGCGCTGTCTACGCTGAGCGTCACCAATACCGGTAATCAACCGCTGTGGCTGCGTCTGGATGTGAGCGGTTATCCGCAAACTTCACCGACGCCTGCCAGCAACGTTCTGCATATTGAGCGTCAAATTCTGGGGCTCGACGGAAACAGCAAATCGCTGGATTCGCTGCGCAGCGGCGAGCTGGTGCTGGTCTGGCTGGAGGTGAAAGCCAGCCAGAACGTGCCGGATGCGCTGGTGGTTGACTTACTGCCAGCAGGACTGGAACTGGAAAACCAGAATCTGGCCAACGGCAGCGCCAGCCTGCAGGATAGCGGTAGCGAAGTGGCGAATCTGCTTAATCAGATGCAGCAGGCAGATATCCAGCACGTTGAGTTCCGTGACGATCGCTTTGTCGCTGCGGTGGCGGTCAATGAAGGACAACCGGTTACGCTGGTGTATCTGGCGCGAGCGGTAACGCCGGGGACCTACCAGGTTCCCGTCCCACAGGTGGAATCAATGTATGTTCCGCAGTGGCGCGCGACCGGTGCGACAGAGGGACTTTTGATTGTCAGACCGTAAATGATGCGCGGGTTGGGTAAACGCGGCTGCTGGCTCTGGCTGGCAGCCGTTGCGCTATTGATTGTGGCGGCAGTTTGGGCGGCAGATAAAATCTGGCCGCTGCCCTTGCACGAAGTCGATCCGGCACGGGTCGTGGTGGCACATGATGGTACGCCACTCTGGCGCTTTGCCGATGCCGAAGGTATCTGGCGGTATCCGGTAACGATTGATGAGGTGTCGCCCCTCTACCTTGAGGCGCTAATTAACTATGAAGACCGCTGGTTCTGGAAGCATCCCGGCGTCAATCCGTTTTCAGTACTGCGCGCAGCATGGCAGGACCTCTCCTCTGGGCGTGTGGTTTCGGGCGGCAGTACGCTCACCATGCAGGTCGCACGATTACTCGATCCCCATCCGCGAACCTTCGGCGGCAAGTTTCGCCAGCTCTGGCGCGCATTGCAGCTGGAATGGCATCTCTCCAAACGCGACATCCTGACACTGTATCTCAACCGTGCGCCGTTTGGCGGTACGCTGCAGGGCGTCGGGGCGGCAAGCTGGGCCTATCTTGGTAAATCACCCGCGCATTTGAGTTACTCCGATGCCGCGCTACTGGCTGTTTTGCCACAGGCACCGAGTCGCCTGCGTCCGGATCGCTGGCCGGACCGTGCTGAAGCGGCGCGTAATAAAGTACTCGAACGTATGGCGAGCCAGGGTATTTGGACTGCCAAACAGGTACAGGAGTCGCGTGAAGAGCCAGTCTGGCTGTCACCCCGGCAAATGCCGCAGTTAGCGCCGTTATTCTCGCGCATGATGCTGGGAAAAAGCCGGAGCGATAAAATCGTGACTACCCTTGATGCCGGATTGCAGCGTCAACTGGAAGAGCTGGCGCAGAACTGGAAGGGGCGCTTACCTGCACGCAGTTCGCTGGCAATGATTGTGGTCGATCACACCGATATGAGCGTGCGTGGTTGGGTGGGGTCGGTAGATATGAATGACGACTCCCGCTTTGGTCATGTGGATATGGTGAATGCGATCCGTTCGCCAGGCTCGGTGCTGAAGCCGTTTATCTATGGACTGGCGCTGGATGACGGACTCATTCATCCCGCTTCGTTGTTGCAGGATGTCCCGCGGCGAACCGGAGATTATCGACCGGGGAATTTTGACAGCGGTTTTCATGGCCCGGTGAGCATGAGCGAAGCGCTGGTAAGGTCGTTGAATTTACCCGCCGTACAGGTGCTTGAAGCCTATGGTCCGAAGCGCTTTGCCGCATCGTTACGTAACGTCGGCTTACCGCTGTATCTGCCCGCAGGGGCTGCGCCGAATCTGTCGCTGATTTTAGGTGGCGCGGGGGCAAGGCTGGAAGATATGGCCGCAGCGTACAGCGCCTTTGCCCGTAAGGGAAAAGCGGGAAAACTGCG
Organism: Citrobacter sp. Cpo074; assembly: GCF_030332745.1. Lineage (NCBI taxonomy): Bacteria > Pseudomonadati > Pseudomonadota > Gammaproteobacteria > Enterobacterales > Enterobacteriaceae > Citrobacter > Citrobacter sp. Cpo074. The sequence continues at coordinate 735,153 of NZ_JAOWHG010000033.1, read as the reverse complement.
TCTGCAGCCGGGTGACCCACTGCTTGAACGTCCGTTGATGTCGGCGGGCGCGGCGTGGATTATTCGCCGTATTATGGCCGACGAAGCGCAACCGCTGCCGGATAACTCGCTGAGCAGAGTGGTTCCGCTGGCGTGGAAAACGGGCACCAGCTATGGCTATCGCGATGCCTGGGCGATTGGCGTTAACGCCCGTTATGTGATCGGTATCTGGACTGGCAGACCAGACGGAACGCCGGTGGTGGGCCAGTTTGGATTTGCCAGCGCCGTGCCGCTGCTCAATCAGGTCAACAATCTTTTGCTCTCTCGCGGGACAAATCAGCCGGAAGATCCACGTCCTGATTCCGTGAGTCGCGGCGTGGTGTGCTGGCCGGGCGGGCAATCCCTTGCCCCAGGAGACAGCAACTGCCGTCGCCGTCTGGCAACCTGGTTACTGGATGGCAGTCAGCCGCCAACGTTATTATTGCCCGAGCAGGAAGGGGTTAATGGCATTCGTTTTCCTGTCTGGCTGGATGATGAAGGCAAACGTGTGGCGGCGGATTGTCCGCAGGCGCACGAGCAAACATTAATCGTCTGGCCGTTGCCGCTGGAGCCATGGCTACCGGAATCAGAACGTCGTGGGGCGAGATTACCGCCAGTTTCTGCCACGTGTCCGCCGCTGGGGCAAGACGCTTCGCAGCCATTGCAGTTGACAGGCATTCGTGATGGCGCGATTGTGAAGCGTTTACCCGGTTCTGCTCAAGCCTCATTGCCGGTGCAAACCAGTGGTGGGAGCGGTGAACGCTGGTGGTTTCTTAACGGTGAAAGGCTGGAAGAACGTGGACGTCGTCTTACGCTACGGCTGGTGACTAAAGGGGATTATCAACTGCTGGTGATGGATGACGCTGGTCAGGTAGCGACGGTGAGATTTTCGATGCAGTAGACCAGTTGGTGACTGTTTGTTGCTAAAATTCATCTTATTTTAAAGAAATGTTACCTTCATCAATAGTCAATTGCCGGGATGCTCTTTATAATCCGCGCCAGGTCGTACATCTATATAGACAACAACAGAACACATTACAGAGGTTATCATGGCTATTGAACGTACTTTTTCCATCATCAAACCAAACGCGGTGGCAAAAAACGTTATTGGGAGCATCTTTGCGCGCTTTGAAGCAGCAGGGTTCAAAATTGTCGGCACTAAAATGCTGCACCTGACCGTTGAGCAGGCACGTGGCTTCTATGCTGAGCACGATGGCAAACCGTTCTTTGACGGTCTGGTTGAATTCATGACTTCCGGTCCGATCGTTGTTTCTGTTCTGGAAAGCGAAAATGCCGTACAGCGTCATCGCGATCTGCTGGGCGCAACCAACCCGGCGAATGCGCTGGCCGGTACTCTGCGTGCAGACTATGCTGACAGCTTCACCGAGAACGGTACTCACGGTTCCGACTCCGTTGAGTCAGCGGCGCGCGAAATCGCCTATTTCTTTGGTGAAGGTGAGGTTTGCCCGCGCACTCGCTGATAAGCTCGTGGGGTAGGCCGGATAAGCATTTGCGCATCCGGCACTGTTTTGCCTGATGGCGACGCTGATGCGTCTTATCAGGCCTACGATCTTCCTTTACATATTATTTTCGCTAATGCTTCGTGCAAACGTGGCATCCCTGCGCCAGACTTTGTACAATGCAACGCCCCGGAAGAGCAGATCGCTTGCCGGGGCGTTTCTTTTTAACCCTCCACGGGCCACAACGTGTAACAACGAGGCCGGAAAAAATTATGTCTGAATTAGTTAACACCTCTGAAGTCGTCATTCCTGCGGTTCCAAATAAAAATGGAAAAATTAACCTGCTGGATCTGAACCGTCAGCAAATGCGCGAATTCTTCAAAGAGATGGGCGAAAAACCGTTTCGTGCCGATCAGGTCATGAAGTGGATGTACCACTATTGCAGCGACAACTTTGATGACATGACTGACATCAACAAGGTGCTGCGTAACAAGCTGAAAGAAGTGGCTGAAATTCGCGCCCCGGAAGTGGTGGAAGAGCAGCGTTCTTCTGACGGTACGATCAAATGGGCTATCGCGGTTGGCGATCAGCGCGTTGAAACGGTGTATATCCCGGAAGACGATCGTGCGACCCTGTGTGTTTCTTCACAGGTCGGGTGCGCATTAGAGTGTAAATTCTGCTCTACGGCGCAACAGGGCTTTAACCGTAACCTGCGGGTATCGGAGATCATTGGTCAGGTCTGGCGCGCGGCGAAGATCGTCGGTGCGGTGAAGGCTACGGGCGTGCGTCCTATTACCAACGTGGTGATGATGGGGATGGGCGAGCCGCTGCTCAACCTGACCAACGTGGTTCCGGCGATGGAAATCATGCTCGATGACTTCGGTTTTGGGCTGTCCAAGCGTCGCGTCACGCTCTCCACCTCAGGTGTTGTCCCTGCGCTGGATAAGCTGGGTGATATGATTGACGTCGCGCTGGCGATTTCTCTGCATGCGCCGAACGATGAAATTCGTGACGAAATTGTACCTATCAACAAAAAGTACAATATCGAAACATTCCTTGGCGCGGTTCGTCGTTATCTGGAGAAGTCCAACGCTAACCAGGGTCGTGTAACCATTGAGTATGTAATGTTAGATCACATCAATGATGGCACTGAACACGCGCATCAGCTGGCAGAACTGCTGAAAGATACGCCGTGTAAGATCAACCTGATCCCGTGGAACCCGTTCCCGGGCGCGCCGTATGGCCGTAGTTCTAACAGCCGTATCGATCGTTTCTCCAAAGTGTTGATGAGCTATGGTTTCACTACCATCGTGCGTAAAACACGTGGTGATGACATCGATGCAGCCTGCGGTCAGCTGGCGGGCGATGTTATCGACCGTACCAAGCGTACTCTGCGTAAGCGTATGCAGGGCGACGCTATCGAGATTAAGACCGTTTGATGTTGGCGCACTACGGTATAATTCCTGTACCGTAGTGCAACGTAAGCCATATGAGGTTTTTTGTTGTCGTCGTCAGGTCAATAATAACGGTGCGTTTTTGTCGACTTTAAGGCAGTATGTAACGGCGTAACAAGTGTTTAGCCCTCAGGTTTACGCCGTTTTGTCATTGATAGTCTGACCGTTTTATACTGTCTGACGAAGGTTAACTGACCAGATGTTTCGCGGTGTGGGTGAGCATTGTGGCTCGCCGGCATCAGAACCCAAATTTACGCAGCTGTAGCGAATGAATACTGAAGCCACGCACGACAAAAATGAAACACTATCCACCGGCGTTCGTCTGCGCAATGCCCGTGAACAACTCGGATTCAGCCAGCAGGCAGTCGCGGAGCGACTTTGCCTGAAGGTTTCCACGGTACGCGATATTGAAGAAGATAAGGCGCCAGCCGATCTTGCTTCAACATTCCTGCGCGGGTATATCCGTTCTTATGCGCGTCTGGTGCATATTCCTGAAGAAGAACTGTTGCCAGGGCTGGAAAAACAGGCTCCGATTCGACCAGCTAAAGTCGCACCGATGCAGAGCTTCTCGCTCGGCAAACGTCGTAAGAAACGCGATGGCTGGTTAATGACCTTTACCTGGCTGGTACTGTTTGTCGTTGTCGGACTGACAGGCGCCTGGTGGTGGCAGAACCATAAAGCACAGCAGGAAGAGATCACCACTATGGCCGATCAATCCTCTGCTGAGCTGAATGCCGGTAAAGAGGGTGCGCAGAACGTACCGTTAGATACCAGCGCAGCAGCAGGGCAGGATATCCCTCCGGCTCCTGACGATGGTGCGGTAGCGGACGCAGCGCCAACGCCAGACGTTGCTGCGACCCCGGCACCCGCCGCTGATGCGCAACAGAACGCCGTTGTTGCCCCTTCTCAGGCTAACGTCGATACCGCAACCGCAGCGCCAACTACAGCGGCTCCTCTGCCGACCGATCAGGCAGGTGTGACTACACCTGCAGCCGATCCTAACGCGCTGGTGATGAACTTTACCGCCGATTGCTGGCTGGAAGTAACCGATGCGACCGGTAAAAAACTGTTCAGCGGGATGCAGCGTAAAGACGGCAATCTAAACCTGACCGGTCAAGCGCCGTACAAACTGAAAATTGGCGCCCCGGCGGCAGTGCAGATTCAGTTCCAGGGTAAACCTGTCGATCTGAGTCGTTTTATCAGAACTAACCAGGTTGCGCGTCTGACCGTTAATGCCGAACAATCACCGGCTCAGTAACAGACGGCAATGCGGGAGATTTTTTAATGCATAACCAGGCTCCAATTCAACGTAGAAAATCGACACGCATTTACGTTGGGAACGTGCCGATCGGCGATGGTGCGCCCATCGCCGTACAGTCTATGACTAATACGCGTACCACGGATGTGGAAGCGACGGTTAATCAGATTAAAGCGCTGGAACGCGTAGGCGCAGACATTGTTCGTGTCTCTGTACCGACAATGGATGCCGCAGAAGCGTTCAAGCTTATCAAACAGCAGGTTAACGTCCCGCTGGTTGCCGATATTCACTTCGACTATCGTATCGCGCTGAAGGTAGCGGAATACGGTGTTGATTGCCTGCGTATTAACCCAGGTAATATCGGCAGTGAAGAGCGTATTCGCATGGTGGTGGATTGCGCTCGTGATAAAAATATTCCTATCCGTATCGGCGTCAACGCCGGATCGCTGGAAAAAGATCTGCAGGAAAAATACGGTGAACCGACGCCGCAGGCGCTGCTGGAATCCGCTATGCGCCATGTGGATCACCTCGATCGTCTGAACTTCGATCAATTCAAAGTCAGTGTTAAAGCGTCTGACGTTTTCCTCGCCGTAGAATCCTATCGCCTGCTGGCGAAACAGATCGATCAACCGCTGCATCTGGGGATCACCGAAGCCGGTGGCCTGCGTAGTGGTTCGGTGAAGTCCGCGATCGGCCTTGGCCTGCTGTTATCTGAAGGGATCGGCGATACGCTGCGTGTTTCTCTGGCAGCCGATCCGGTGGAAGAGATCAAAGTGGGTTTCGATATCCTGAAATCGCTGCGCATTCGCGCGCGCGGGATCAACTTCATCGCTTGCCCAACCTGTTCGCGTCAGGAGTTTGACGTTATTGGTACGGTTAACGCGCTGGAGCAACGCCTGGAAGATATCATTACGCCAATGGACGTTTCGATCATCGGTTGCGTGGTAAACGGTCCTGGTGAAGCGCTGGTTTCTACGCTGGGCGTGACGGGCGGTAACAAGAAAAGCGGCCTGTATGAAGACGGCGTGCGTAAGGACAGACTCGATAACGACGATATGATTACGCAGCTTGAAGCCCGCATCCGCGCTAAAGCGAGTATTCTGGACGAAGCGCGTCGTATCGACGTGCAGCAGCTTGAAAAATAACAACGTGATGGGAAGCGGCGTGCTTCCCGTGTATGATTGAACCCGCATGGCGCCCGCATTGTTCGGGTTAGCGCTGAGGGTTCATTTTTATATTCATAAAGAGAATAAACGTGGCAAAAAACATTCAAGCCATTCGCGGCATGAACGATTATCTGCCTGGCGAAACCGCCATCTGGCAGCGCATTGAAGGCACTCTCAAAAACGTGCTCGGTAGCTACGGTTACAGTGAAATCCGCTTGCCGATTGTAGAGCAGACCCCGTTATTCAAACGCGCGATCGGTGAAGTTACCGACGTGGTTGAAAAAGAGATGTATACCTTTGAGGACCGTAATGGCGACAGCCTGACGTTGCGTCCTGAAGGGACTGCGGGCTGCGTACGCGCCGGCATCGAACATGGTCTCCTGTACAATCAGGAACAGCGTCTGTGGTATATCGGGCCGATGTTCCGCCACGAACGTCCGCAGAAAGGACGCTATCGTCAATTCCATCAGCTGGGTGTCGAAGTATTTGGCCTGCAAGGCCCGGACATCGATGCGGAGCTGATTATGCTGACCGCTCGCTGGTGGCGCGCGCTGGGTATTTCTCAGCATGTTAGCCTTGAGCTGAACTCAATCGGTTCGCTTGAAGCCCGCGCTAACTACCGTGATGCGTTGGTCGCCTACCTGGAACTGCATAAAGAGAAACTGGACGAAGACTGCAAGCGTCGTATGTACACCAATCCGCTGCGCGTTCTCGACTCCAAAAACCCGGAAGTACAGGCGCTGCTCAACGACGCGCCTGCACTGGGCGACTATCTTGATGACGACTCTCGCGAGCACTTCGCGGGCTTGTGCAAACTGCTGGAATCCGCAGGCATTGCCTACACCGTCAATCAGCGTCTGGTTCGTGGTCTTGATTACTACAACCGCACCGTATTTGAGTGGGTCACCAGCAGCCTGGGCTCTCAGGGCACCGTGTGTGCCGGTGGTCGTTACGACGGTCTGGTAGAGCAACTTGGCGGTCGTGCAACGCCAGCCGTGGGCTTTGCTATGGGGCTGGAACGACTTGTTTTGTTAGTTCAGGCAGTTAATCCGGAATTTAACGCAGATCCTGTTGTCGATATATACCTGGTCGCTTCAGGGGCGGACACGCAGTCGGCGGCAATGACGCTTGCAGAACGTCTGCGCGATGAAGTTCCTGGTGTGAAACTGATGACAAACCACGGTGGCGGCAACTTTAAGAAACAGTTTGCCCGTGCCGATAAGTGGGGCGCCCGCGTTGCACTGGTACTGGGCGAGTCCGAAGTGGCTGACGGTACTGTTGTAGTGAAGGATTTGCGCTCTGGTGAGCAAACGGCAGTAGCGCAGGATAGCGTTGCCGCGCATTTGCGCACTTTACTGGGCTAAGGAGAAGGACAGCGTGGAAATTTACGAGAACGAACACGACCAGGTTGATGCGGTAAAACGCTTCTTTGCTGAAAACGGCAAGGCGCTGGCTGTTGGGATCATTTTAGGGGTTGGCGCGCTGGTTGGTTGGCGTTACTGGACCAGCCATCAGACGGAGTCCGCACGCTCTGCTTCTCTGGCATATCAAAATACGGTGACTGCGGTTAGTGCGGGTAAACCGGACAGCATTCCTGCCGCTGAGAAATTTGCTGCAGAGAATAAAAATACCTACGGCGCGCTAGCTTCACTGGAACTTGCGCAGCAGTTTGTTGACCAAAATGAACTTGAGAAAGCCGCAAGTCAGCTGCAACAGGGCTTGGCTGCGACCAGCGATGAAAATCTCAAAGCGGTGATTAACCTGCGTCTGGCTCGTGTTCAGGTTCAGCTTAAACAGGCTGATACCGCGCTGAAAACACTCGACACCATTAAAGGTGAAGGGTGGACGGCCATTGTTGCCGATCTGCGCGGTGAAGCGTTGCTGAGCAAAGGCGACAAACAAGGTGCGCGTAGCGCATGGGAAGCGGGTGTGAAAAGCGATGCCTCTCCTGCTCTGAGCGAAATGATGCAGATGAAAATCAATAATTTGTCCATCTGAGAGGGACCCGATGCAATTGCGTAAATTACTTCTGCCAGGGCTGCTTTCCGTTACCCTATTGAGCGGCTGTTCACTGTTTAGTGGCGAAGAAGATGTCGTTAAGATGTCCCCATTACCGGTGGTTGAAAACCAGTTTACTCCGTCTACGGAATGGAGCACCTCTGTAGGCAACGGTATTGGTGATTTCTATTCCAATCTTCATCCTGCGCTGGCGGATAACGTTGTCTATGCAGCCGATCGCGCTGGTGTAGTGAAAGCATTGAACGCAGGCGACGGTAAAGAAGTCTGGTCTGTGAATCTGGGTGAGAAAGACGGCTGGTTCTCCCGTGCATCTGCACAGCTTTCTGGCGGTGTAACCGTGTCCGGCGGACATGTTTACATTGGCAGCGAAAAAGCACAGGTTTATGCGTTGAATACCAGCGACGGTACCACCGCATGGCAGACGAAAGTCGCCGGTGAAGCGCTGTCTCGTCCTGTTGTGAGCGATGGCGTAGTACTGATCCACACCAGCAACGGCCAGTTGCAGGCATTAAACGAAGCTGATGGCGCCATCAAATGGACCGTTAACCTCGACATGCCTTCCCTGTCTCTGCGTGGTGAATCCGCTCCGGCAACCGCCTTTGGCGCAGCTATTGTCGGCGGTGATAACGGTCGCGTGAGCGCCGTGCTGATGCAGCAAGGCCAGATGATTTGGCAGCAGCGTATCTCTCAGGCGACAGGCCCAACGGAAATCGATCGTCTGAGCGACGTTGATACCACGCCGGTTATCGTCAATGGCGTTGTTTACGCGCTGGCTTATAATGGTAACCTGACGGCGCTGGATCTGCGCAGCGGTCAAATTATGTGGAAACGCGAACTAGGCTCGGTGAATGATTTCATCGTCGACGGTAACCGTATCTACCTGGTTGACCAGAATGACCGCGTACTGGCGCTGACCACCGATGGCGGCGTGACGCTGTGGACGCAAAGCGATCTGCTGCACCGTCTGCTGACGTCCCCGGTATTGTATAATGGCAATCTGGTCGTCGGTGATAGCAAAGGCTACCTGCACTGGATTAACGTTGACGATGGTCGTTTTGTTGCCCAGCAGAAAGTCGACAGCTCAGGTTTCCTGACCGAGCCGGTCTCTGCTGATGGTAAACTGCTGATCCAGGCGAAAGACGGTACGCTGTACTCTATTACGCGTTAATCGTTCCGGCCGCTCGCTTTGAAAAACGGCTCCTGGTGCAGGGGCCGTTTTACTGTTTTTAACAACGGGGCAAAAAATGTGCCCGTTGTCTGATGATTTTTTAAATGAGGCTTTAAACATGGTACCTGTGGTCGCGCTTGTCGGGCGCCCTAACGTTGGCAAATCCACGTTATTTAACCGTCTAACTCGCACCCGAGATGCGCTGGTTGCGGATTTCCCGGGTCTGACTCGTGACCGTAAGTACGGTCGTGCGGAAATTGAAGGCCGTGAGTTTATCTGTATTGATACCGGCGGTATTGATGGCACCGAAGACGGTGTTGAAACCCGTATGGCAGAACAGTCGCTGCTGGCTATCGAAGAAGCAGACGTTGTGCTGTTCATGGTGGACGCGCGTGCAGGCCTGATGCCTGCGGATGAAGCTATTGCGAAACATCTGCGTTCGCGCCAGAAACCGACGTTCCTGGTCGCTAACAAAACTGACGGACTCGATCCTGACCAGGCGGTTGTTGATTTCTACTCTCTGGGTCTGGGTGAAATTTATCCGATCGCGGCGTCCCATGGTCGTGGCGTCCTCAGCCTGCTGGAGCATGTTCTGCTGCCGTGGATGGATGACGTTGCTCCTCAGGAAGAAGTGGATGAAGACGCAGAATACTGGGCGCAGCTGGAAGCCAAAGAAAACGGCGAAGAAGAGCCTGAGGACGATTTCAACCCGCAGGACCTGCCGATCAAACTGGCGATTGTTGGTCGTCCGAACGTAGGTAAGTCCACACTTACTAACCGTATTCTCGGCGAAGACCGCGTAGTGGTTTACGACATGCCGGGAACCACGCGTGACAGTATTTATATTCCGATGCAGCGCGATGAACGCGAATATGTGCTCATTGATACCGCGGGCGTGCGTAAGCGCGGCAAAATTACCGAAGCGGTAGAAAAATTCTCAGTAATCAAAACGCTGCAGGCAATTGAAGATGCCAACGTGGTGATGCTGGTGATTGACGCGCGTGAAGGGATTTCCGATCAGGACCTGTCGCTGCTGGGCTTTATCCTCAATAGTGGGCGCTCACTTGTTATCGTAGTCAACAAGTGGGATGGCCTGACGCAGGAAGTAAAAGAGCAGGTCAAAGAGACGCTGGACTTCCGTCTGGGCTTTATTGATTTTGCGCGCGTACACTTTATCTCTGCGCTACACGGTAGCGGCGTGGGTAATCTGTTTGAATCGGTCCGTGAAGCATACGATAGCTCCACACGTCGAGTGAGCACCGCGATGCTGACGCGCATCATGACCATGGCAGTAGAAGATCATCAGCCGCCGCTGGTGCGTGGTCGTCGTGTGAAGCTGAAATATGCCCACGCTGGTGGTTATAACCCGCCAATCGTGGTGATTCACGGCAACCAGGTCAAAGACCTGCCGGATTCCTACAAGCGCTATCTGATGAACTATTTCCGCAAGTCTTTGGACGTAATGGGGACGCCGATCCGTATTCAGTTCAAAGAAGGGGAGAACCCGTTTGCGAACAAACGTAATACATTGACGCCGACTCAGATGCGTAAGCGTAAGCGTTTGATTAAGCACATCAAAAAAAGCAAGTAACTGTTGCTGATGCAGATAAAAACTCGCGCTTGTCGCGGGTTTTTTTTCGTCTGCCCATTGCTGATCTCCCCCTGTGTAAAGTCAATCACTATTCGTTTTTTGCCAAGTTTAAATCTAAGAAAGTAGACATTTGTCGAGTTTTCATCTTAAAGTCCGGGGGCTGGTACTAGACAAAACTAGCCTTAGGTTATCAAATGGTTAAATAACTTTTCGCCGCATGTAAAAAATCGGTCAGATACGTAACTGGCTGGCGTACATCGCGGTGTTTACACGCACGACGACATAACTTTCGGGAGAATTATGCAATCCTCTGTTAATCAAAAAGAAAGCCGAACTTTCTTCGGTCATCCTTACCCGCTCGGCTCGCTGTTCTTCACAGAGATGTGGGAGCGCTTCTCGTTTTACGGCATTCGCCCGTTACTGATCCTGTTTATGGCTGCTACCGTTTATGACGGCGGCATGGGGCTGGCGCGTGAAAATGCCTCGGCGATTGTGGGTATCTTTGCCGGTACGATGTATCTCGCCGCGCTGCCAGGTGGCTGGCTGGCGGATAACTGGCTCGGCCAACAGAAAGCGGTGTGGTACGGTTCCATTTTGATTGCGCTCGGTCACTTGTCGATCGCGCTCTCGGCCATTATGGGGAACAACCTGTTCTTTATCGGCCTGATGTTTATCGTACTCGGTTCCGGTCTGTTTAAAACCTGTATCTCAGTGATGGTTGGCACGCTGTATAAAAAAGGCGATGCGCGTCGCGACGGCGGTTTCTCGCTGTTCTATATGGGCATCAATATGGGATCGTTTATCGCGCCGCTGATCTCCGGCTGGCTGATTAAATCCCACGGTTGGCACTGGGGCTTTGGCATCGGTGGTATCGGGATGCTGGTGGCGTTGATCATCTTCCGCGTGTTTGCCGTTCCATCGATGAAACGTTATGACAGCGAAGTGGGTCTGGACTCAACCTGGAACAGCCCGGTAGTGAAACGTAACGGTGTGGGCGCGTGGCTGCTGGCGCTGGCCGTCGGCGTAGCTGTTATCGTTACGCTGATTGCGCAGGGCGTGATTGTGATAAATCCGGTCGCGGTTGCCAGTATGCTGGTGTATGTGATTGCCGCCTCCGTCGCGCTCTATTTTATCTACCTGTTTGTCTTTGCTGGTCTGAATCGCAAAGAGCGCGCCAGACTGCTGGTCTGCTTTATCCTGCTGGTTTCCGCCGCGTTCTTCTGGTCTGCATTTGAGCAGAAGCCAACCTCATTCAACCTGTTCGCTAATGACTACACTAACCGTATGATCGGCGATTTTGAAATCCCGGCGGTCTGGTTCCAGTCGATAAACGCACTGTTTATCATTCTGCTGGCACCGGTATTCAGCTGGGCGTGGCCGAAACTGGCGAGCATGAACATTCGCCCGAGCAGCATCACCAAGTTCGTTATCGGTATTCTCTGTGCCGCTGCAGGCTTTGGTCTGATGATGCTGGCAGCGCAAAACGTTCTCAGTAACGGTGGCGCAGGCGTCTCCCCATTCTGGCTGGTGGGCAGTATCCTGATGCTGACGCTTGGTGAGCTGTGCCTGAGCCCGATCGGTCTGGCGACCATGACGCTACTGGCCCCGGAAAGAATGCGCGGGCAGATGATGGGCCTGTGGTTCTGCGCCAGTGCGCTGGGTAACCTGGCCGCAGGTCTGATTGGTGGTCATGTTAAGGCCGACCAACTGGATATGCTGCCGGATCTCTTCGCTCGTTGCTCGATTGCATTGCTTATCTGCGCCGCGGTACTGATCGTCCTCATTGTGCCGATCCGTCGCATGCTGGAGAATACGCAAACTAAACCGGCTACTAGCGCCTGATAACACCTCGATTGTGCCGGGGCAGACGTGATGTCCCGGCCAATTCATTTACGAGGTGAGAACATGCTGTTAGGGTTTGTTGGGCTTGGCGCAGTCGTTGAAACGGCATACTTGCCCGCATTGCGTAAACTTTACGGTGATTCCCTGTGCTGTGTGGGATTTGACGTGCAACCCGCAAAACAGCCCGCTGGTGTGACACGCTGTGCATCGCTCGCTGAACTTCTTGCAACACCGCTTGATACCCTGTTTATCACCACCGCATCCCTGCATCATCTCGATGTGCTTGAACAGGCGCTGGCCGCTCCCATCGCACGAATCGTGGTTGAAAAACCGATTGTTGCCACGCTTTCCCAAATTGAAAAACTGAAAACGCTGCTGGAGCAACCCGACGCTGCCGACCGTGTGCTGGCGCTCGACCACTGGATGGCGCGCAATGGCGCAATGCAGCTGGCATTGGGAAAACTCGGTGCGCAGTGGCAGGGCGATAACCCACAACAGGCACTTGTCTCTCACTTTTCAGACGTTGTTAAAATCGACGGTTTTTTGCAGGAGCCGAGCGGATATAACGCTACAGGAGAGCCGATCGCGCTCAACTTTGCCACTGGTGAGCCAGATACGCGTGAGCTTCGCCACCCGGACGGTGTGATTCTGGACATTGGCACACACGTACTGGCCATGCTGCGTGAAACAGTGCGTTACCTGGGCGGTAATGACAGCATGACCCTGCAGGTGAAGAGCGCTAAAGACCGTCTGGGACGTAACATCATCCAGGGTGACCTGACCACGGCTGAAGGAGAGGCGCATCTGCAAGGACTGATTAGCGGTGTACCGTTGGATATCTGGCTGAATAAATACGCGGGGCCTGCTGGCGGACAAAAAGGTCTGCGCCTTTATCTGCGTGATGGGCGTATCATCAGCTACGACCGACGGGGTGCCGACGATGTGCTCGAATTGATTGACGGTGATGTTGTGCAACGCTGGTGTCTGCCTGGTACGATTTATGCCCATTGTCTGGCGGAACATATTCTGGGGACGCAAAGTCTGTTTGAACGCAGCCCGCAGGAGGTGAGCCGCACGACGCAGCGCAGGCTGGATGAGGTAGAACGATTACTGATCCTACAGCAACAGTTGCGTGGTTCACACTAAGCGTATCATGGTAAAATTAGCGCAGAATTGAACGCCATTTAAAGGAGTCACCATGTCGATGACCTGCCCGGATTGTCATGCAGAACTGGAACCACAAAACGGTGTGGCACACTGTGAAAACTGTAAAAAAGATATTCCGTTAGAAGCCCGCTGCCCGGAGTGCCATCAGCCACTCCAGGTGTTAAAAGCCTGCGGCGCGGTGGATTACTTCTGTCAGAATGGTCATGGTCTGATTTCGAAGAAACGTGTGGAGTTTGTGCCGGTTTAATCTGGCTTTTTCTTACGCGTTTTCTTTGCCGTCGTTACGCCTTTCACTTCGCTCTCTACCCAGCCGTCTGACAGGCGGGTAGTGAGCACATCACCGGTTTTTACCTGTTTGGTCTGCTTCAGCACTTTGCCGTCGGTCGCGGTAGTGACGCTATAGCCGCGAGCGAGCGTCGAGAGAGGACTCACCGCTTCAAGATGCGTCACCACATTACCGAAGCGTTCTCGCTGTGCACTTAAACGTGCGCGGATATTCTCTGCCAGACGGTACTCCAGTTGCTGAATACGGGTTTGCGCCCGATAAATGCGCGGCTGTGGGTTTTGCTGGCTCAGGCGTTGACTTACGCGCTGTTGGCGCTGATTGGCCTGCTTAATCTTATTCTCAAGGGCGAAATTCATCCTCTGACGCAGCCGCTCCAACACGGTCTGCTGACGGGCCAGACGCAGTTGCGGATGTTGCTGTTGCAAACGGTGATGAAGCTGGGTAAAGCGACGAGTACGGTTGGCGATGTAGTAGTCCATCGCCATCTCCAGACGCTGCTGGCCATGCTGAATTTGACGCAGCAGTTCCAGTTGATTGCGGCTAACAATTTCCGCCGCTGCTGATGGCGTAGGCGCCCGTAAATCTGCAATAAAATCGGCAATAGTGACATCTGTTTCGTGGCCGACGGCGCTTACCACCGGGATGTGGCTGGCAAAGATTGCCCGTGCTACGCGTTCGTCGTTAAAACTCCACAAATCTTCCAGAGAACCGCCGCCGCGCCCGACGATAAGCACATCGCACTCGCCCCGCGCGTTCGCCAGCTCAATGGCGCGAACGATCTGTCCTGGCGCATCGTCGCCCTGGACCGCGGTCGGGTAGATAATAACGGGCAGGGATGGGTCACGGCGCTTCAGCACGTGGAGAATGTCGTGCAGCGCAGCCCCGGTTTTCGAGGTAATGACTCCAACGCAGTGAGCCGGAGAGGGTAGTGATTTTTTGAACTGCTGATCGAATAGCCCTTCAGCCTGCAGTTTGGCTTTGAGTTGCTCATATTTTTGCTGCAACAAGCCTTCTCCAGCTGGCTGCATGCTCTCAACAATTATCTGGTAGTCGCCACGCGGTTCGTACAACGTAATGTTGGCGCGTACCAGGACCTGCTGACCATGCTGTGGGCGGAACGTTACCCGTCGATTGCTGTTGCGGAACATCGCGCAGCGTACCTGGGCGGTGTCATCTTTGAGCGTGAAATACCAGTGACCGGAGGACGGCTGAGTGAAATTCGAGATTTCACCGCTGATCCAAACTTGTCCCATTTCCTGCTCAAGCAGCAAACGAACCGTCTGATTTAGGCGGCTTACGGTAAAAATTGAGGTGGTCTGAGAGGATAACATGTGAGCGGGATCAAATTCTAAATCAGCAAGTTATTCAGTCGAAAGTAACATGCTCACAGAGGAGCGCAAGGTTTTTTTGCAAAAAAGTGTGGATGCAATCGGTTACGCTCTGTATAATGCCGCGGCAATATTTAATAACCTCCCAGGTGAGATATTGCCCATGCTACGTATCGCAAAAGAAGCCCTGACGTTTGACGACGTCCTCCTCGTTCCCGCTCATTCTACCGTTCTGCCGAATACTGCTGACCTCAGCACCCAGTTGACGAAAACCATTCGCCTGAACATTCCTATGCTCTCCGCAGCAATGGACACCGTGACGGAAGCGCGCCTGGCAATTGCCCTGGCCCAGGAAGGCGGCATCGGTTTTATCCACAAAAACATGTCCATCGAGCGCCAGGCTGAAGAAGTTCGCCGCGTGAAGAAACACGAATCTGGCGTGGTAACTGACCCACAGACCGTACTGCCAACCACTACTCTGCGCGAAGTGAAAGAACTGACCGAGCGTAACGGCTTTGCTGGCTACCCGGTAGTGACTGAAGATAACGAACTGGTCGGCATCATCACCGGCCGTGACGTGCGTTTTGTGACTGACCTGAACCAGCCGGTTAGCGTATATATGACGCCAAAAGAGCGTCTGGTGACCGTTCGTGAAGGCGAAGCGCGCGATGTCGTTTTTGCCAAAATGCACGAAAAACGCGTTGAGAAAGCGCTGGTTGTTGATGACAGCTTCCACCTGCTCGGCATGATAACCGTAAAAGATTTCCAGAAAGCAGAACGTAAACCTAACGCCTGTAAAGACGAGCATGGTCGTCTGCGCGTTGGTGCAGCGGTAGGTGCTGGCGCAGGTAACGAAGAGCGTGTAGACGCGCTGGTTGCCGCTGGCGTAGACGTTCTGCTGATTGACTCCTCTCACGGCCACTCTGAAGGCGTTCTGCAGCGTATCCGTGAAACTCGCGCTAAATATCCTGACCTGCAGATCATCGGCGGTAACGTTGCTACGGGCGCAGGTGCTCGCGCGCTTGCTGAAGCTGGTTGCAGCGCAGTTAAAGTGGGTATCGGCCCTGGCTCCATCTGTACTACCCGTATCGTGACCGGCGTCGGTGTTCCGCAGATCACTGCCGTTTCTGATGCCGTTGAAGCGCTGGAAGGCACCGGTATTCCGGTTATCGCCGACGGCGGTATTCGTTTCTCCGGCGACATCGCTAAAGCGATTGCTGCTGGTGCTGCCGCAGTGATGGTTGGCTCCATGCTGGCGGGTACTGAAGAATCCCCGGGCGAAATCGAACTGTACCAGGGCCGTTCTTACAAATCTTACCGCGGTATGGGTTCTCTGGGCGCGATGTCCAAAGGGTCTTCTGACCGTTACTTCCAGAGCGATAACGCTGCTGACAAACTGGTCCCGGAAGGTATCGAAGGTCGCGTTGCCTATAAAGGTCGCCTGAAAGAGATCATTCACCAGCAGATGGGCGGCCTGCGCTCCTGTATGGGTCTGACCGGCTGTGGTACTATCGACGCGCTGCGAACGAAAGCAGAGTTTGTACGCATCAGCGGTGCGGGTATTCAGGAAAGTCACGTTCACGATGTGACCATCACCAAAGAGTCCCCTAACTACCGCATGGGCTCCTGATAAGTTTCCGCGCCCGGCTATATGCCGGGCGAATTTGTTTCACTTGCCTCGGAATTAGCGTCAATGACAGACAATATTCATAAACATCGCATTCTCATCCTCGATTTCGGCTCGCAGTACACTCAGCTGGTTGCACGTCGCGTACGTGAACTGGGCGTCTACTGTGAACTGTGGGCATGGGATGTTACGGAAGCACAAATTCGCGAATTCAACCCAAGCGGTATCATTCTTTCCGGTGGTCCGGAAAGTACCACCGAAGAAAACAGCCCGCGTGCGCCGGAATACGTTTTCAATGCGGGCGTGCCGGTGTTTGGCGTGTGCTACGGCATGCAGACCATGGCAATGCAGCTCGGTGGTCATGTTGAAGGTTCTAACGAACGTGAATTCGGCTATGCGCAGGTTGAAGTTCAGACCGACAGCGCGCTTGTCCGCGGTATTGAAGACTCCCTGACCGCAGACGGCAAACCGCTGCTGGACGTGTGGATGAGCCACGGCGACAAAGTGACCGCCATTCCGGAAGGTTTCGTGACCGTTGCCAGCACCGACAGCTGCCCGTTCGCTATCATGGCGCACGAAGAAAAACGCTTCTACGGCGTGCAGTTCCACCCGGAAGTTACCCACACCCGTCAGGGCATGCGCATGCTGGAGCGTTTTGTGCGCGACATCTGCCAGTGTGAAGCGCTGTGGACGCCGGCAAAAATTATCGATGACGCCGTTGCCCGCATTCGTGAGCAGGTTGGCAATGATAAAGTTATCCTCGGTCTGTCCGGCGGCGTTGACTCCTCCGTGACCGCGATGCTGCTGCACCGTGCAATCGGCAAAAACCTGACCTGCGTGTTCGTCGACAACGGTCTGCTGCGTCTCAACGAAGCTCAGCAGGTGATGGATATGTTCGGCGACCACTTTGGCCTGAACATCGTTCACGTGGAAGGCGAAAAGCGTTTCCTGGACGCGCTGAAAGGCGAGAGCGATCCAGAAGCTAAACGTAAAATCATTGGCCGCGTCTTCGTGGAAGTATTCGATGAAGAAGCGCTGAAGCTGGAAGACGTTAAATGGCTGGCGCAGGGCACCATCTACCCGGACGTGATCGAATCCGCGGCATCTGCCACCGGTAAAGCGCACGTTATCAAATCTCACCACAACGTGGGCGGTTTGCCGAAAGAGATGAAGATGGGTCTGGTTGAGCCGCTGCGTGAGCTGTTCAAAGACGAAGTGCGTAAGATTGGTCTGGAGCTGGGCCTGCCGTACGACATGCTGTACCGTCACCCGTTCCCGGGACCGGGTCTGGGCGTGCGTGTGCTTGGCGAAGTGAAGAAAGAGTACTGCGACCTGCTGCGTCGCGCGGATGCTATCTTCATTGAAGAGCTGCACAAAGCTGACCTGTACAACAAGGTAAGCCAGGCGTTCACCGTGTTCCTGCCGGTTCGTTCCGTTGGTGTGATGGGCGATGGCCGCAAATACGACTGGGTTGTTTCCCTGCGTGCGGTCGAAACCATCGACTTTATGACCGCGCACTGGGCACACTTGCCGTATGACTTCTTAGGCCGCGTCTCTAACCGCATTATCAACGAAGTGAACGGTATTTCCCGCGTGGTGTATGACATCAGCGGTAAGCCGCCAGCTACCATTGAGTGGGAATAATATCCCTTTCCGTTAGCGGTTTTTTGAACCGGTAATATGCAAAAAACCCTCTGTTTATAGAGGGTTTTTTATTGCACGCATTTCAGAAAATACTTCAGCAAATACTTCAGGCGCATGCTCTGCAGGAAAGTACGCTAATCGACCAGTTGCAGCTGAGGCTGCTGCTGAGGTGCGACATTCTGAATACGCACATCCATCTGTGGATAGGGTAGGTCGATGTGGTTGGCGTCCAGCGCCTCTTTAATGTTTTCCAGCAGATCGTAATAGGTATTCCAGTATTCGATATTGGGCACCCATACGCGCACGTAAAAATTCAACGCTGAAGCGCCCAGTTCGCCCAGACGAACGGTTACCCCACGTTGCTTATCGATGCGGCTGTCCTGCTCGATAATGTGATTAATAACTTGCTTAACCTCTGCAATCCGACTCTGATAACCCACACCAATCACCAGATCGATACGACGAAAAGGGTGACGGGAATAGTTAATGATGTTGTCAGCGATGATCTTACCGTTTGGAATCACAACTTCTTTGCTGTCCGCGGTTAGCAGGGTGGTGGAGAAGATGTGCACCTTTTCTACTGTTCCGGTGACTGCACCAATCTGCACTACTTCTCCGGCGCGAAAAGGCCGCAGGGAAACCAACAGCACGCCAGCGGCAAAGTTGGAAAGCGAGCTTTGTAACGCGAGGCCAATGGCCAGTCCGGCGGCACCGATGACGGCAATAATGGAGGATGTTTCAATACCGATGCGACCTAATGCGGCGACGACGGAAAAGGCGAGGGTAATGTAACGTACCAGCGCGGTGAAGAACTGAATGATCGTTCTGTCGACTTTACGTTTAAGCAGTAACTTTTCCAGCCCACGAGAGAGCAGACGAGCGATAAATTTACCGATAAACAATAAGATCACGGCGGCAACGATATTCCAGCCGAATTGAATGACAGCATCGCTGTGCCCGGCGATCCACTCAAGGCCGCTTCTTATTTTCGGGAATAATAAAAAACCACTCATAGTATTACCCTGTAGTATTTAAAAATGATAACAATTCAAATAACTATTTAATTTTCATGCGAAATATAAATGCTTGCGTCAGTGATATTTGCTGGTGATATTAATTAGCGTTTATTTGAGCACTGTTTGTCTTTTTATGTCCGCTAAACCGGAACGTAAAAATCAGCGCGAATGGTGCGGTGAAGTGGGATGAAAAGATTGTGCATTTGTGCGAAAAATACGGCCGATTATCTGATAATTAAGCGGGAGAGTGGGGATATGTGTAAAGTTTCGTCACTCAAATCCCTTACCGGATGGTTAAATGTCAGGCGATTAGCCATCCGGTAAGGAATCTTAATGCTGGGGGTATCACAGGCGCGAGCGATCAATTTTCGTCGGTTTGTGCAGGAGCTGTCTGTTGCGGCTGAGTGGTCTGCTGAGATTCTTTTTTGTCCTGGTGGTGATGCCACGCACCAATGGCGGAGTAGACGAAGCGTCCGAAGAAGAAGAGAAAGCTGATAAGCAGTACGATCCGGATCATGCGACTGTTAAATCGGTGTCGTTTGCGTAGGCTGGTAACCTGGCTCACAAAAGGTTCCTTGTAGTGTACCCAACTGAGGGCGATACTCACATTAAGGCACACTGAGAGGGAATGGTCAATTCTTCCTTATGTAAAATTGCTTCAGTTGTTTTATCTTCTTATGTTATGGAAATTAATATTATTATTTGCATGAATAATGTATTAACGATAAAAAATAATGAAAAGAGTAATAATTGATGAATGAGGGGGATGTTTTTTGATATGTATCAAGCATCACACTTTGCTGACAACTAAAATCGATGAATCATTGTGATGTATTTTACTTTATCGTTTTAAGGTCAGGTGGGATGCCTGTCTGAATACCCCCTACAGGATGTATGGGATTCTACTGAGCATCTATGAAACTCAATAAAAATTATATTGGTATTAGAGATAGATGGTGGGCATTACCTCTCATCTTACCTTCTTTGTTGTTGCCTATATTGAGCACTGCCACCACCTATGCCCATATTAGTACGGGGACCGTAATTCTTTTCTACCTGCCGTTAGCGCTGATGATTAGCCTGATGCTTTTTTTTGGCTGGGCGGCATTGCCAGGTATTATCATTTCCATTATCTGGTACAAATATCCGCAGGTCGGGTTATTTGAAACACTTTCAATAATTTCGCACTTTATAGTTACAATCGTGCTTAGCTGGGGAGGATATAAAGTATTTTCTCCCCGACGAAACAACGTTTCCCACGGCGACTCTCATCTGTTGTTTCAGCGTATGTTCTGGCAAGTCTTCTGCCCGGCAACGCTGTTTCTGATACTCTTCCAGTTTGCTGCATTTGTGGGTGTTTATGAAAGCAAATCCGGCATGGTGGGCGTTATGCCCTTCAATACAGGCACATTGATCAACTATCAGTCCATACTCGCGGGGAATCTTGTAGGTGTGCCGCTGTGTTATTTCATCATTCGAACAATTCGCAACCCCTTGCACCTGAGAGGCTATTTTTCTCAGTTAAAGCAGCAGTTTGATACCAAAGTGACTAAAACAGAGTTTGCGGTCTGGTTGATTATATTGACTGTGCTAATGGCAATGTTGTGTATGCCGCTCAATGAACAAAGCTCAATATTCAGCACGAATTATACACTGTCACTGTTACTGCCTGTCATGCTGTGGGGGGCAATGCGTTACGGTTATAAATTTATTTCGTTGATATGGGCGGTCGTACTTATTACCGCAATTCATTATTATCAGCGCTATATGCCCTGGTATTCGGGTTATGATACGCAGCTGGCCATTACCTCATCAAGTTATCTGGTTTTTTCCTTCATCGTGAATTTCATTGCTGTCCTGGCAACGCGTCAACGTTTTGTTACCCGGCGCAACCATCGCCTGGCCTTCTTTGACCCTATGGTGCATATTCCGAATTTGCGCGCTTTGAACCGGGATTTGAAAAACGCGCCATGGTCAGTGCTTTGCTTTTTGGGTGTTCCGGGCATGGAGCTGCTGGTGAAAAATTACGGCATTATGCTGCGTATCCAGTACAAGCAAAAACTGGCTCAGTGGATAACACCGTTGCTTGAACAGGATGAGCATGTCTATCAATTGTCAGGTAATGATTTAATCCTGCGTTTTAACACTGAGCTACACCAGGAACGCATTGAAGCACTGGACAGGCATATCAAGCAGTTTCGTTTTGTCTGGGACGGAATGCCTTTGCAACCGCAGGTTGGGATCAGCTTTTGCTATGTCCGTTCTCCTGTTAACCATATCTATTTGTTGCTGGGAGAGTTAAGTACCATTGCCGAATTATCGCTGGCAACCAATTCTCCAGAGAATTTGCAGCGGCGTGGTGTAATGCACCTGCAACGCGACCTGAAAGATAAAGTTGCGATGATGAACCGTATTCAGCAGGCGCTGGAGAACAATCGCTTTTTCCTGAAGGCGCAGCCGATTTTTGGCGTGCGTGGCGACGTTTATCACGAAATCCTCCTGCGGCTTGAGGGGGATGACGGTGAAACTATTGCCCCTGATAACTTCTTGCCGGTAGCCCATGAGTTTGGTTTGTCATCCCGTATCGATCTGTGGGTGATTGAAAATACGTTGAAATTTATGGCGCAGAATCGGGAAAAAATGCCCGCCCACCGGTTTGCTATCAACTTATCACCCACCTCAGTATGTCGCGCGCGACTTCCTAATGACATCAATCAGTTACTGAATAAGTACAAGGTTGAAGCATGGCAACTTATCTTTGAAGTGACGGAAAGCAATGCCTTGACCAATGCGGAACAGGCACAGGCAACGTTGCTGCAGCTGCAATCACTGGGCTGTCAGATTGCGATTGATGATTTTGGTACTGGGTATGCCAGCTATGCGCGGCTGAAAAATGTGAATGCCGATATCCTGAAAATTGACGGTAGCTTTATTCGCAATATTGTTTCGAACAGCCTCGACTACCAAATCGTGGCCTCTATTTGCCATCTTGCGCGGATGAAAAGAATGCTGGTGGTTGCGGAGTACGTCGAAAGCGAAGAAATACGCAGTGCGGTGATTTCGCTGGGGATTGATTACATGCAGGGGTATCTGATTGGTGAGCCACTGCCGTTGAGTGAAACTCTGGAAAAGCAGGTGCCAGATGAACTGACACCTGCTGAGATCTTATGCGGCGATATCGGGTGAGCTCTCTTCTTCAATTTTGAGTCGCCAGCCTGTTACGGCTTCCCAGTATTGCTGCTCTTTCTCCAGATCGAGCAGCACCAGCGCATTTTGGCTAAACCAGTCATGCGGGAAGCGTAAGGTCCAGTGGCTGTCGTCGGTTATCAGGGTCAAAGTCGGCGGTGTGGTGGTCGCCTGACGCTGATTATTCAACAGCACGCCCAGGCGCAGCAGCTGAATTAACGGCAGAAACTGTTTCTTCTTAAACAGCGTAAAGCGGGGCAAGTCGTCGAGCTTAATCGCTTTGCGATGATAACGAACTAATGTTGCCATCATCAGCTGTTGTTCCTGATTGAAACCAGGTAGATCGCTGTTTTGTAAGATATACGCAGAGTGGCGATGCAAACCGCTGTGGTTGATGTTCAGCCCAACCTCATGCAGCATTGCTGCCCAACGCAGTAACGCTTCCAGTTGGGGATTGGCCAGCTTTGGCTGCTGCGTATGCCACTGGTCGTACATTTGCATCGTCGTTTCTAGTACGCGCCGGGCCTGTTCGCTGTCAATGTTGTACTGGTTCGCCAGGCTGCTGGCGGTACGGCTACGAACGTCCTGGTGGCGAAAACGGCCTTCCATCTCGTACAGCACGCCTTCACGTAACGCACCATCAGAAAGGCGAAGTTCGCGAATAGCTAACGCGTCAAAAACGCCGCACAGAATCGCGAGTCCGGGTACAAACACTGCTTTTCTTTCTTCTGACAACCCCGGCAAGCTGAGCGCATCAAATGACGCGTGCTTCAACACTTCAGATGTCAGCTTGTCCAGACGTTCGGGGGTGATAAAACCGTCTTTTTCACCCATCTCCAGCAGCACTTCATGGGCTGCTTTAATGGTGCCCGATGCGCCCAGCGCAACGTTCCAGCCCTGAATGCGAAACTGCCAGGTTAAGGTTTCGAGCTTTTGCGCAGCCGCCATGCGGGCACGCTGGAAATTTTCACGGTTAATTACACCGCGCGGGAAGTACATCTGGGCAAAGCTGACGCAGCCCATACGGCGGCTTTCGACCAGTTTAGGCTCGAAATCTTCTCCGATCACCAGTTCTGTTGAGCCGCCGCCGATATCGATAACCAGCTTGCGACCTTTTTCCGGCTGCGTATGTTCAACGCCCATAAAGATCAATCGGGCTTCTTCGTTGCCGGAAATAATCTCAATTGGGTAGGGGATGACTTTTTCCGCTCGCTTGAGAAAATCAGTCGCATTCAGTGCCTGACGCAAAGTATGGGTTCCCACGATACATACGCTTGATGGAGGAAACCCCTGCAAACGTTCGGCGAACAGTGATAAACAGCTTAGCCCGCGCTCCATGGCCTCTTCGCTCAGCTTGTTATCTTCGCCGAGGCCATCCGCCAGATGTACGCGTTGTTTCAGTCGCCCAATAATTTGCATTGCGCCATCAACCACGCGGGCAATGACCATATGGAAACTGTTTGAACCAAGGTCGACCGCAGCAAATTCCTGCGGTCGTGGAGTCTTGTCGTGTATTGGCATATCTTTAGTCAGGTTGCTCGAGTGATTTGATGTAATCGTAAATCGCCAATTGTGACTGAACCTTACGGCGGTTTCCGCGCGGTACGTAGCGATTACTCAGTTCTTTATCAATAAAGCGGGCTTTCACCGTGTCGCTGAACAGGATATCGATAATATCCAGCACGCGTTGCTTAAGGCGCGGGTCAAGAAGCGGTGTGGCAACTTCGATACGATAGTCGATGTTTCTTGTCATCCAGTCAGCGGAGGAGAGATACACCTGCTTGTCACCTCCGTTCTCGAAGATATAGACCCGGTCATGTTCAAGATAGCGATCAACGATGCTGATAACGCGAATATTGTCGCTGATACCTTCCAGATTCGGAATCAAAGAACACATACCACGAATCAACAAATTGACCGGCACACCAGAGCTTGAGGCCGCATAGAGGCGGTCAACCAGACCTTTATCGACCAGGTTATTCAGTTTTAGTGTAATGCCGGAAGGCAGTCCTTGCTGCGCGTTGGCGATTTCTTTGTCGATCATCGCGTACAGCAGACGGCGTGAGTTCTGCGGGGAAACCAGCAGATAATCGAACGTCACCGGGCGATACGGGTTCTCGATGAAGTTAAACACCCGACGCACTTCGTTGGTAATGCGCGAATCGGCAGTTAGCAACGAGTAGTCGGTATACAGGCGTGCCGTTTTTTCGTTGAAGTTCCCCGTCCCGATATGCGCATAGCGCACGACTTCATCACCTTCTTTACGCGAGATAAGGAACAGTTTGGCGTGAATTTTCAGGCCTGGCGCGGAGAAGATGACGTGAACGCCTGCTTCGGTAAGACGCTTGGCCCAATGGATGTTGGCTTCTTCATCGAAGCGGGCCTGCAATTCCACCACCACGGTGACTTTCTTACCGTTGTGCGCGGCATGGATCATTGAATCTATGATGCGTGAATCTTTTGCCACACGGTAGATGTTGATCTTTATAGCCAGCACGCTCGGGTCGAAAGAGGCCTGGCGCAGCAGTTCAAGAACGTGCTCAAAGGTGTGATAGGGGTAATACAGCAGCACGTCGCGTTCGCGAACGGCGTCAAAGCCGTTACGAAACTTCTCGTTGTCGAACCAGATATGGCGCAGACGCGGCAGTGGTTTGTTCACCAGGTTAGCTTTGCCAACGTTAGGGAAGTTAATAAAGTCTTTGAAGTTATGGTAACGCCCGCCGGGAACAATCGAGTCGTAGCGAGAAATCGTCAGTTTTTCACGCAGTACTTCGACCAGTGCATTGGGCATGTCACGCTGATAGACAAAACGTACAGGTTCTGCGGTCAGACGCTGTTTCAGGCTGGATGACATCAGCTCCATCAGGCTCGATTCCATCTCGTGCACCAAATCGTATTCGGCGTCACGGGTCATTTTCATCGAATAGGCGTTCAGTGCGTCGTAGTCAAAGAACCCTTTGAAAATGTCGTCAAGGCAGTAACGTAATATGTTGTCCAGCAGGATCATCGGTTTGCGACGGCGTGGGGTTTCCGGCGGCAGATTCACAAAACGGGGAACCTTGTCGGAAGGGATTTCCAGCAGCGCGTAGCGGATCGTATCACCACGGATAATTTCTACCGCCAGATAGGTGTAGTCATCTTTCAAAAACTGGACTAAATCCGTCTCGCGGTTAATCAGGATCGGCGTGATGTGCTGGCGAAGATATTGCTTGAAGTAATGACGCAACCAGCTTTGCTGATTAACAGACAACTGGCGTTCATTGATTAAGAAAATCTGATTGCGCGCCATTTCCAACAGCAACTCGTTGTACAGGCCGTCAAATTCCTGATCGGCTTTTAATACGCGGGCCTGGATTTTGCCTAACAAATGGCGGGAGTGAGAGTTTGAACCCTGTTCTTCGCTAATAATGATTCGGCGCTTCAGTTCGGCAAAACGAACCTTATAAAACTCGTCGAGATTATTGGAATAGATGCCTAAGAAACGCATCCGTTCGATCAACGGGTTTGACTTATCAGCAGCTTCCTGGAGTACACGTTCGTTGAACGCTAACCAGCTGAGTTCTTTCTCGATGTATAGCTTTTCCTGACCCATTACCACTTTTACTCCGTTTCATTCACGGGACACTACCGATTTATTATGGCGAGCATTGCTCTCAGATGTCCAACTGTGCCAGAAAAATATGACAATAAACCGTCTGATAGCAAAGAGAAAGGGGGAGCGTAGATGAATACCGGTGGTATTAACCGGAAAAGGTAGTTATGCCTGTAAGCCGGATGGTGACATTCGGCTTACAGGTTGGTTTTTTTATTATTCGTCGGCGGCGTAGCCTTGTGGCGGCAAACGAACGCCATCCAGCCAAGCAGCGTTATCACGCATCTTCAGGCGACCGTCGATAAACCAGCTTACCACCAGCGGGTAAATGGTATGTTCCTGAGCCTGAACCCGTGCCGTGACGTCATCTTCGCTGTCGCCTTCAAATACTGGGACTTTGGCCTGGAGAATGACCGGTCCGCCGTCCAACTCATCCGTTACGAAATGGACTGAGGTACCATGTTCTTCATCGCCGTTTTCCAGTACCTGGCGGTGCGTATGCAGGCCGGGATACTTCGGCAATAAAGACGGGTGGATATTCAGCAATCGTTCAGCATAGTGAGCGACAAACGCCGGGCTGAGGATACGCATATAACCGGCCAGCACCACGACATCGGGTGCATAGGCGTCAATCTCTTGTATCAGTTGGCGGTCGAATGCTTCGCGACTGGCAAACTGGGCGGCTTCCAGCGAGTGTGCCGGAATATTCGCTTCGCGTGCGCGCTCAAGGCCGAACGCATCGGCCTTGTTACTGAATACTGCACGTATGGTGCCATTGATTTTTTTCTGTTCGCAGGCGTCGATTATCGCCTGCAAATTGCTTCCGTTGCCGGAAATGAGCACCACAATGTTTTTCATTCAATGACCACACGCTGTTCGGAATCAGAAGCTTTGATGATACCGATTTTCCATGCGTTTTCACCTTTCTCATTGAGCAAAGCAAGGGCTTTGTCCACTTCCGGAGCTGGCAGGGCGATAACCATACCTACACCGCAGTTAAAGGTGCGATACATCTCATGCTGGCTGACGTTACCCGCCGTTTGCAGCCAGTTGAAAACGGCTGGCCACTGCCATGAAGATTCGTCGATCACTGCCTGCGTGTTGTCTGGCAGAACGCGTGGAATATTTTCCCAGAAGCCGCCGCCGGTCAGGTGGGCAATGGCGTGCACATCAACCTTCTCGATCAGTTCCAGAATGGATTTCACGTAAATGCGGGTAGGGGCCAGTAAGTGATCGGCCAGCGGCTTGCCTTCAAGCTCGGTGGTTTCTGGGTCACAACCGCTGACTTCTACAATTTTACGCACCAGAGAGTAGCCGTTGGAGTGCGGGCCGCTGGAGCCGAGCGCAATCAGTACGTCACCGTCAGCCACTTTTGAACCGTCGATAATCTCTGATTTTTCGACGACGCCAACGCAGAAACCTGCCACGTCGTAATCTTCGCCGTGGTACATCCCCGGCATTTCAGCTGTTTCCCCACCGACCAGCGCACAGCCAGACTGCAGGCAGCCTTCAGCAATCCCGTTAATGACGCTGGCTGCGGTGTCCACATCCAGTTTGCCAGTCGCATAGTAGTCGAGGAAGAACAGCGGTTCAGCGCCCTGAACCACGAGGTCGTTGACGCACATTGCGACGAGATCAATGCCGATAGTGTCGTGGCGTTTCAGATCCATCGCCAGACGCAGTTTTGTACCAACGCCATCAGTGCCGGAAACCAGTACCGGTTCACGATATTTTTGCGGCAATGCGCACAGCGCACCGAAGCCACCCAGACCACCCATAACTTCCGGACGACGAGTTTTCTTTACTACGCCTTTGATTCGATCAACCAGAGCATTACCTGCATCAATATCAACACCGGCATCTTTGTAGCTAAGAGAGGTTTTATCGGTCACTGCCTGCTTCCCCACATGTTTACTTGCAGTAAAAGTTAAATTCGGCGCAATTCTAACAGGGAAAGCAAACGTTTGCGAGCCTGCTCTGCATCAAGTTTTATCTGCTGGTTTTTTCAGCATTTTACAATCATTTATCTATTTGTTTGAGCTGCGCCACGAAAATGAAACCGGGTACAGTCTTGTGCTTGAATCCTGTTAGGCGATTGCACAGTATCTTACTGAAACCGGTTTCTTTTTTCTGTTGCGGACCTCATCAACAGCGTTTTGCGCAGAGTCATCACGATAGGGGAAGGGTATGTCAGGATTTAAAGCAGATTTCATGTGGGGTGGTGCTGTCGCTGCTCATCAACTGGAAGGTGGCTGGCAGGAGGGCGGAAAAGGCGTCAGCGTTGCTGATGTCATGACCGCGGGAGCGCATGGGGTGGCGCGTGAAATTACCGACGGTGTGATTGCCGGTAAAAATTACCCTAACCATGAGGCCATCGATTTTTATCATCGCTATAAAGACGACATAAAGCTGTTTGCCGAAATGGGTTTTAAATGTTTTCGCACCTCTATTGCCTGGACACGTATTTTCCCCTTAGGCGATGAAGAACAACCCAATGAGGCTGGCCTACAGTTCTATGATGACCTGTTTGACGAATGCCTGAAATATGGCATTGAGCCGGTGATTACGCTGTCGCATTTTGAGATGCCTTACCATCTGGTGACGGAGTACGGCGGCTGGCGCAACCGCAAGCTTATCGATTTCTTTGTCCGTTTTGCCAGGGTGGTATTCACTCGTTACCAGCACAAAGTGAAGTACTGGATGACGTTTAATGAGATTAACAACCAGGCAAATTATCACGAAGATTTCGCGCCCTTTACTAACTCAGGTCTGAAATACCAGCCTGGCGAAGACCGCGAGCCGGTCATGTACCAGGCGGCGCACTATGAGCTGGTGGCAAGCGCGCTGGCGGTAAAGGTCGCGCGTGAGATTAACCCGGAATTACAAATAGGGTGCATGATTGCCATGTGTCCAATCTATCCGCTGACCTGCGCGCCAGACGATATGATGATGGCGATGAATGCCATGCACCGGCGTTACTGGTTTACTGACGTCCATGTGCGCGGCAAATACCCGCGGCATCTTCTCAACTACTTTGCCCGTCGTGGCTTTGAACTGGATATCACCGAGGAAGACCGTCAGGCGCTGGCCAAGGGCTGCGTTGATTACATCGGCTTTAGCTATTATATGTCTTTCGCGACCCAGGCAACCGCGGACAACCCACAGCTGGATTACGACGAGTCGAAAAGCCTGGTTTCCAACCCGTACGTGCAGAAATCGGACTGGGGCTGGCAGATTGATCCGGTTGGCCTACGTTATTCACTGAACTGGTTCTGGGATCATTATCAACTGCCACTATTTATTGTGGAGAATGGATTTGGCGCCATTGATGTGCGCGAGGACGATGGTACAGTTAACGACCAGTACCGTATCGACTACCTTGCCGCCCACATACGTGAGATGAAAAAAGCGGTGGTGGAAGATGGCGTGGATCTGATGGGATATACCCCGTGGGGCTGCATTGATTTAGTCTCTGCCGGGACAGGGGAGATGAAAAAACGCTACGGGTTTATCTATGTCGATAAAAATAATGACGGTAGCGGGACATTAACGCGCTCACCTAAAAAATCTTTTTCGTGGTATCAAAAAGTCATCCAGACCAATGCTGAATATCTTTAAAATTCATAGTATTGACAGCAAGCCCCGCCATCAGTGCGGGGCTTGTTTTATACTCATCATTCAGACGCAAATGACTTTGGTTGATCCATATCAAGCGTATGCAGTGTTGCGCCAGAGAGGAAAAGCGGTATAATCCGGCGATTTTTTTTGTGGTTGCCATTCGTCTGAGGAAAGGAGAAGAGTATGAAGATCGTGGAAGTCAAACACCCACTCGTCAAACACAAGCTGGGACTGATGCGTGAAAACGACATCAGCACTAAACGCTTTCGTGAACTCGCCTCGGAAGTTGGCAGTCTGCTGACTTATGAAGCAACCGCTGGTCTGGAAACCGAAAAGGTGACCATTGAAGGCTGGAACGGTCCAGTTGAAGTTGACCAAATCAAAGGCAAAAAAATCACCGTTGTGCCTATCCTGCGTGCGGGCCTGGGCATGATGGAAGGCGTTCTGGAAAACGTTCCGAGCGCGCGTATCAGCGTTGTTGGTATGTACCGTAACGAAGAGACGCTGGAGCCGGTTCCGTATTTCCAGAAGCTGGTTTCTAACATCGATGAGCGTATGGCGCTGATCGTTGACCCAATGCTGGCAACCGGCGGCTCTGTTATCGCCACTATCGATCTGCTGAAAAATGCAGGCTGCACCAGCATTAAAGTGCTGGTCCTGGTTGCGGCACCGGAAGGTATCGCGGCACTGGAAAAAGCGCACCCGGATGTGGAGCTGTACACCGCCTCCATCGATCAGGGACTGAACGAGCACGGATACATTATTCCGGGGCTCGGCGATGCCGGCGATAAGATTTTTGGTACTAAGTAAACGAATAAGTGAAAAGAAGCCGACTTTAAGAGTCGGCTTTTTTTTGAATAAAACAACCCAATGGCTAATAACAAACAACACTCAGAGGAAAACACTATGACGCGCCGTGCTATCGGGGTGAGTGAAAGACCGCCGCTTTTACAGACAATCCCGCTTAGTTTGCAGCACCTGTTCGCCATGTTTGGCGCAACGGTACTGGTGCCAGTCCTGTTCCACATCAACCCGGCTACCGTTCTGCTGTTTAATGGCATTGGTACGTTGCTGTATCTCATTATTTGTAAGGGTAAAATTCCCGCATATCTGGGTTCCAGCTTTGCCTTTATTTCCCCGGTACTGCTGCTGCTGCCGTTAGGGTATGAAGTGGCGCTGGGCGGTTTCATTATGTGCGGCGTCTTGTTCTGCCTGGTTTCTTTCATTGTTAAGAAGGCAGGAACCGGCTGGCTGGATGTCATGTTCCCGCCTGCGGCGATGGGCGCAATCGTTGCCGTCATCGGTCTGGAGCTGGCTGGCGTTGCTGCGGGTATGGCGGGGTTACTGCCTGCTGAGGGGCAATTACCGGATTCAAAAACCATCATCATTTCTATGGTAACGCTGGCGGTAACGGTCTTTGGTTCCGTATTGTTCCGCGGTTTTATGGCGATTATCCCGATTCTGATCGGGGTGCTGGCCGGTTATGCGCTTTCCTTCGTGATGGGCGTTGTGGACACTACGCCGATTGCGCAGGCCCACTGGTTCGCGCTGCCGACGTTCTACACGCCGCGTTTTGAATGGGTTGCCATTCTGACCATCCTGCCAGCGGCGCTGGTGGTCATCGCCGAACACGTCGGGCATCTGGTGGTGACGGCGAATATCGTGAAAAAAGATTTGATTCGCGATCCTGGCTTGCATCGTTCTATGTTTGCCAACGGTCTGTCTACGGTAATCTCTGGTTTCTTCGGCTCTACGCCGAACACCACGTACGGCGAAAATATCGGCGTAATGGCGATCACCCGCGTTTACAGTACCTGGGTTATCGGTGGTGCGGCAATTTTCGCCATTCTTCTCTCCTGCGTGGGTAAACTGGCGGCGGCGATCCAAATTATCCCACTGCCGGTTATGGGCGGCGTATCACTGCTGCTGTACGGTGTGATTGGTGCTTCTGGTATTCGCGTACTGATCGAGTCGAAGGTTGACTATAACAAGGCGCAGAACCTGATCCTGACCTCGGTTATTTTGATCATCGGCGTAAGTGGCGCGAAAGTTCACATCGGTGCCGCAGAGCTGAAAGGCATGGCGCTGGCGACCATCGTTGGTGTCTGTCTGAGCCTGATTTTCAAAGTTATCAGCCTGCTGCGTCCGGAAGAAGTCGTGCTTGACGCGAAAGATGCAGACAGTCCGCAACAGTAAATCTCTGACCGGGCGGCAGCGCTGCCCGGTTCTATCGCGACGTATTTCTGTGTTAAACTCAACGCGATTTTATGAAATCCTGGGTTGAGGTATCTCTGAACACACCGGCACAGCTCTCTTTGCCACTTTATCTTCCTGACGACGAAACTTTCGCAAGTTTCTGGCCGGGGGATAACTCCTCTTTACTGGCTGCACTGCAAAACGTGCTGCGTCAGGAACATAGCGGGTATATTTATCTCTGGTCGCGTGAAGGCGCTGGCCGTAGTCATTTGCTGCATGCAGCCTGTGCGGAACTGTCCGCGCGCGGCGATGCGGTAGGCTACGTGCCGCTCGACAAACGCACCTGGTTCGTCCCCGAGGTGCTCGACGGGATGGAGCATTTATCGCTGGTTTGCATTGATAACATCGAATGTGTGGCCGGCGATTCGCTGTGGGAAATGGCGATCTTTGATCTCTACAACCGTATCCTGGAGTCGGGGAAAACGCGCCTGCTGATCACCGGCGATCGTCCGCCAAGACAGCTGAATCTGGGGTTGCCGGATCTCGCCTCACGCCTGGACTGGGGGCAAATCTACAAGCTACAACCGCTTTCCGATGAAGATAAGCTGCAGGCGTTGCAATTACGCGCCAGACTTCGTGGATTTGAACTGCCGGAAGATGTGGGACGTTTTCTGCTAAAGCGTCTGGATCGAGAAATGCGAACGCTGTTTATGACGCTGGATCAGTTAGATCATGCGTCGATCACCGCCCAGCGTAAGTTGACCATTCCGTTCGTAAAAGAAATTCTGAAGCTGTAAGCGCCGCAGCCGAGCAGACTGCGGCAGGTTGCAGGTTAACCGACGATTTCCAGTACCTGCTCGGGCGGGCGTCCAATTCGAGCCTGACCTTTGGCAACCACAATCGGGCGCTCCATCAGTTTCGGGTTTTCCACCATTGCCTGAATTAGCGCGTCTTCACTCAGATTTTTGTCCGCCAGGTTAAGCGATTTATAGAGATCCTCTTTCTGGCGCATCAGTTCACGCGCGCTGGACATGCCGAGCATCTGCAACAGTTCACGCAGGGTTGCTGCGTCAGCCGGCGTTTCCAGATACAACACCACTTCCGGGTCCACGCCGTTGGACTTCAGTAATTCCAGCGTTTCACGGCTCTTGGAGCAGCGTGGGTTATGGTAGATTTTAATCGCGTCTGACATGACTTCTCCTTGCATAACAATACTGCCGGATGGCGGCCAAAAGACCTTATCCGGCCTACATATTGCGTCTGACGTAGGCCGGATAAGACGCTACAGCGTCGCCATCCGGCAAGGGTTCGATAATTACATTTTCGTGTACGGTTTAAAGCGTTCTTGCAGCTGGCGTAGCTGGTCAATACGGGCATCGTATCTGGCCTGCTGCTGGCTACCCAGTTTCACCTGAGAGCTTGCGCTGCTGAGCATCGAAATAGCCTGATCCAGACGTCCCGCGAGGGCATACCCCTCCGCGCGCGCCGCCAGCTCCTGATCGCGGTTGCTCAGGTTGGCTTCTGTTTGCGCTAACAGATCCCAGCCGTTAGGGTCATCTTTATGGTTAAACGTATAGCGATTCAGGATGGTCGCCGCCTCTTTGGCTTGTCCACCCTGTAAATAGGCATTCGCCAGGTTGAGCTGCAGAACCGGGTTAGTGCGCAGGTCGCGGGCGTTTTTCAGGCGGTTAATGGCATCACTGGTTTTCTTCTGGCCGAGATCGATATCTGTTGCCAGGTCGAGATACCAGGCATTGTTAGGATCCGCCGCCAGCAGCGGTTGCAGCGCTTTACGCGCCTCGTCGTATTTACTGGCTTCCATCGCCTGCAATGCCCGGCCATACTGCGCCGCACGTTGCTCACGTACGTTGCCTTTCGACCAGCTACTCAGCAGGTCATCGGTCAACTGGTTACGACCAGAGTTGTACATGCCTAAGGTTCGTGCCTTAGCCAGATAAAAATCTTCTGACGACTGGACGACCACCGGGCGCATCTGGTTGGCGCGGTTACGGGCATCAGACAGACGGCTTTCCGGCAGGGGGTGAGTCAGCAAAATTTCCGGGGGACGCGAAGAGTAACGAGCCTGGTCGAGCAGTTTTTCCAGGAACGTTGGCATGGCCTGGGGATCGA
Source organism: Citrobacter sp. Cpo074 (assembly GCF_030332745.1). Classification (NCBI taxonomy): domain Bacteria; kingdom Pseudomonadati; phylum Pseudomonadota; class Gammaproteobacteria; order Enterobacterales; family Enterobacteriaceae; genus Citrobacter; species Citrobacter sp. Cpo074. The sequence goes on along the minus strand of NZ_JAOWHG010000033.1, from coordinate 701,387 downwards.
ATCCCGAGCGTTGCAGTACCTGAATACCAATGCGATCTGCTTCCTGTTCGTTTTGCTGCGTAAAGCTGATCATTCCCTGACGTGTACCCGCCAGCGTACCGGTCAGCGCCGCCATACCCGCCTGCGGGCTGGCCATTGCTAATAAAATTGAACCTAATGCGCCAACCCACGTTAGCGGTGCGCTACGTTTCTGGTCTTCCATGGCACGCGCCAGGTGGCGTTGCGTGACGTGGGAAATTTCGTGCGCCATAACCGATGCCAGCTGGCTTTCGTTGTCGGAATAGCGGAATAGTGCGGAGTGCAGGACAACGTTGCCGCCAAAGAAAGCAAAGGCGTTGATTTCATCGTTGTTAATCAAAAAGAAGGTGAAGGGCGTTTTTACCGAGTCGGCGTGCGAGACCAGACGCATCCCCAGTGCATTAATGTATTGGGTGAGCAATGGATCGTTAATTAATGGCGCACTACCGCGCAGTTGGCGTACGTAATAATCGCCCATCTGCATTTCCTGTCCTATGGAAAGCGTACTGCCTGCCGACGTTCCCATATCAGGCAGGGTGTCCGCAGTATCAGCAAATGCGGGCGCAACCTGACCGATAGTCAGTGCGGCAATGAGGGTAGCAACCAGGTTTTTTTTCAACTGCCTGAACATAACCTCTGTCCTGTATTCTTTTTTGAGATAGCCATTTGACCGATGCTGTGAAGTATCGTTCACACTCCGCAAGCTTACGGAGTGTAACTGCGAAACCTGACGATGAACACCCAGGAAAAATGTCTTTTCACTTTGCGTAATCAGCCATAAAAAGCGAAGTCTTTTTTGTGACATTTCGATACAATTCGGGATCGCAATCCCGCTATTGGGTTCATGGAAGGGTTTTATGCTCGAAATGTTGATGCAATGGTATCGTCGCCGCTTTAGCGACCCCGAAGCCATCGCCCTGCTGATTATTCTTGTTGCCGGTTTTGGCATCCTGTTTTTCTTTAGCGGTCTTTTGGCGCCGCTGCTGGTCGCCATTGTGCTGGCGTACCTGCTTGAATGGCCGACAGTGCGGCTGGAACATATTGGGTGTTCACGGCGTTGGGCGACATCGATTGTGCTGGTGGTGTTTGTCGGTATTTTACTGCTGATGGCTTTTGTGGTGATGCCCGTTGCGTGGCAGCAGGGAATTTACCTGATCCGCGACATGCCAGGCATGCTCAATAAATTGTCTGATTTTGCCGCCACCTTGCCACGACGTTACCCGGCGCTGATGGATGCGGGCATCATTGATGCGATGGCGGAAAATATGCGCTCGCGAATGCTCACCATGGGCGATTCGGTGGTGAAATATTCGCTGGCCTCACTGGTCGGTTTGCTGACGCTGGCGGTTTACCTGGTTCTCGTCCCATTGATGGTGTTCTTTCTGATCAAAGATAAAGGACAGATGCTGAACGCCGTGCGCCGGGTGCTGCCGCGTAACCGCGGGCTGGCGGGGCAGGTATGGAAAGAGATGAATCAGCAAATCACCAACTATATCCGCGGGAAGGTGCTGGAAATGGTGGTGGTCGGCGTAGCAACCTGGCTCGGCTTCTTGCTGTTTGGTCTCAACTATTCGCTGCTGCTGGCGGTGTTGGTCGGGTTCTCGGTGCTGATCCCGTATATCGGCGCTTTTGTGGTGACGATTCCGGTGGTTGGCGTGGCGCTGTTCCAGTTCGGGCTTGGCACCGAGTTCTGGAGCTGTTTTGCCGTGTACCTGATAATCCAGGCACTGGACGGCAATTTGCTGGTTCCCGTGCTGTTCTCCGAGGCGGTCAATCTGCATCCACTGGTGATTATTCTCTCCGTGGTGATTTTCGGCGGTTTGTGGGGATTCTGGGGCGTATTCTTTGCGATTCCTCTGGCGACGTTAATCAAAGCGGTAATGCATGCCTGGCCGGATGGTCAGGTCGTTGACGAACCCTAATCTGCAAGATCCGGCGATATCATGTCGCCGGATCTGAACTTGTCTGACCTCTATCCACACTTTCTGAATAATCTCTTCTGCTGCCGTTTTTCTCCGCGTTTGTATTTAACTTGACCATCGTGATGTCTTTTAGTCACACAAGGATTAAGGCCAACAGGAGAACAAAATGGGTCACAGCACACACACGCAGCAAAAGGTGGGATGGGGCGGTTATCTCGCTTTTTTTATTACGATTATTCTTTTTTCCGGCATGTTTGCGAAAAGTACCGAATGGTGGCGGGTCTTTGACTTCACCGTCCTCAACGGTGCGTTTGGGCAGATTAATGCTGCGGGCGACACGGCGGTCTCTTTTCGTGGCACTGGGGGGATGGGGGCAAAAGACGGCTTCTTATTCGCGCTTGAACTGGCGCCTTCCGTCATTCTTTCGCTCGGGATTATTTCCGTCACCGAAGGGTTGGGTGGGTTGCGCGCGGCACAACAGCTGATGACGCCGGTCCTGCGTCCGTTACTGGGCATTCCGGGTATTTGTTCGCTGGCGTTGATTGCGAATTTGCAAAATACCGATGCCGCGGCAGGGATGACCAAAGAAATGGCGGAAGAGGGCATTATCACAGAGCAGGAACGCGCTATTTTTGCCTGCTGGCAAACCAGCGGTAGCGCGTGCATTACCAACTATTTTTCTTCTGGCGCAGCGCTGTTTACGATGGTGACCGTTCCGGTGATTACGCCGCTGGCGGTGATCCTTGTCTTCAAATTTGTGGGTGCGAACCTGTTGCGTGTGTGGATCGCGCAGCTGGAAAATCGCCGTATGCAGCAGGAGGCGTGAGATGACAACGCAGGTACGTAAAAACGTCATGGATATGTTTATCGATGGCGCACGGCGCGGGTTTACCATTGCAACAACCAGTCTGTTGCCTAACGTGGTGATGGCGTTTGTGATTATTCAGGCGCTGAAGGTGACAGGGCTGCTCGAGGTTGTCGGGCGGGTATGCGAGCCGGTAATGGCGCTGTGGGGGCTGCCAGGGGAATCTGCCACTGTGCTGCTGGCAGCGGTGATGAGTATGGGAGGCGGTGTCGGCGTGTGCGCCAGCCTGGTTGTCGCCGGTACGCTTTCGGGACATGATGCCACGGTGTTGTTACCGGCTATCTACCTGATGGGCAATCCGGTGCAAAATGTGGGCCGTTGTCTGGGGACCGCGGGGGTTCATCCTCGTTATTATCCGCTAATTATTGCGGTATGCGTCATTAATTCGCTGCTCTCTATTTGGGTTATGCAGGTTATTGCCTGACAAGGAAGGTTATGAACTTTTCAATTCTTGATTTGACGTTGTTCCAGCAGGGACACGTGTATGCGCCGGAAGATTTAGGGCGACAGGATATACTGGTCTCCGGCAGCAAAATTGTTGCCATCGCCCCGTCAATTTCTCCTGAAGACTTTCCCGGTTGCGAGTGTATCAATCTTGACGGCGCGATTGTGTGCCCAGGATTTATCGATCAACACGTCCATCTTATTGGCGGCGGTGGGGAAGCGGGGCCGCATACCCGCACGCCGGAAGTGCGCTTGTCACGGCTGGTTGAAGCTGGTGTCACGTCGGTGGTGGGTTTGCTGGGTACCGATGGCATTACCCGTCACCCTGAATCGCTGCTGGCAAAAACCCGCGCGCTGGAGTTTGAAGGTATCAGCGCCTGGATGCTGACCGGGGCGTACTCTCTGCCTTCCCCGACTATCACCGGCAGCATCGATCGCGACGTGGCGCTGATCGATAAAGTGATTGGCGTGAAGTGTGCGGTTTCGGACCATCGTTCTTCAGCCCCGGATACTTCGGCGCTGGCAAATATGGCGGCGCAGTCGCGTGTCGGCGGATTGTTAGGGCGCAAACCGGGGATCAGCGTTTTCCATATGGGCGACAGCCCGCGCATGCTGGAACCGTTGTACCAGATCCTTGACTGTTGCGATGTGCCGATTACTAAACTGTTGCCGACACACGTTAACCGTGCGGAACCGTTGTTCCAGGCGGCGCTGGAGTATGCCCGTAAAGGCGGTTATATCGACATTACCAGCAGCATTGATGAGCCCGTCGACCCCGCCACGGCTATCGCCACGGCGCTGCGCCAGAACGTGCCGCTGTCGCGCATTACCCTGAGCTCGGATGGCAACGGCAGCCAGCCGGAATTTGATGAGCTTGGCAATCTCACCGGCATCGGTGTCGCGGGGTTTGAATCACTGGCTGAGACGGTGCGCCAGTTGGTGAAGGTTCATGCCATACCGCTGGAACAGGCGCTGTGTCCGCTGACGCGTACGGTCGCAGAATTTTTGGCACTGGAGCATAAAGGGCGTCTGGCGGTGGGATGCGATGCGGACATTCTGGTGCTCAACGACGCGCTGGAAGTTCATCACCTGTGGGCGAAGGGAAAAGCCGTAGTCAGGGAGCAGAAAGCGTGTGTGGAAGGGACGTTTGAGTAACCGGGCGGTCATCTGCCGGATGGCGACGCTAACGCGTCTTATCCGGCCTACGCGCGTGCATTTGTAGGCCGGATAAGGTGTTCACGCCGCCATCCGGCATTTCACGGTCAGGCGTTCTCTTTCAGCCAATTCAATACCACGTCGTGGTGGTTGCTGGTTTTGAAGTCATCAAACACATGCTCAATTTTCCCTTCGGCATCAATCAGGAAGCTGATGCGGTGGATGCCATCGTAGGTTTTGCCCATAAATGACTTCTCACCCCAGACGCCGAACTGCTCGCAAACCTGATGATCTTCATCGGACAGGAGCGTGAAATTCAGGACTTCTTTCTCCGCGAATCGGGAAAGCTTCTCTGGTTTGTCGGTGCTGATCCCCAGCACTTCAACACCCGCTTTTTTTAACTCATCCATGTTATCGCGCAGGCCGCAGGCCTGTACGGTACAGCCGGGTGTCATGGCTTTCGGGTAAAAATAAACCAGAACACGCTGTCCCTGGAAGTCGGTTAAATTTACTTGTTCTCCGTCTTGATCCGGCAAGCTAAATTTCGGTGCGATATCACCGGCTTTCAGTGGGTTCATTACTTAACTCCATCCTGTTCATCATGCTGTGAGTAATTGACGACGTTAATACTGCCTTGCGCATTGAGTTCTGTACAGAGTGCTTTAAACGCATCTTCAATATTTGCCGAATCATGTGACGCAGGACTATGTGCGGTAATTTGAATAAACAACTGCGCCGCCTTTCCATTCTCAGCCGGTTGCGTGCGTGAAACCAGTTCCGCAATATTCATTTGGTGGCTGTCAAACAGAGCGGTGAAGCGTTCAATCAAATGGGGAGAATCAGGGACATCGACCTGCACCCATACCGTAGCAGGCATCGCCGGACGGGGGCGCGCGGTTGTGCGCTTCATCACAATGAGTAAATCCAGCTCTGCGCCTTTTAATGGCAGGGTTGATTCAATCAGGGTGATGGCATTCCAGGTGCCCGACAGCAACATGATAAACGTGAACTCATCACCCAGCATGGCCAGTCGGCTGTCTTCGATATTACAGCCGCAACTGCTGACATGACGTGTGATGGTGTTCACAATTCCTGGGCGATCGGCACCCAGCGCAGTAATGACCAGATAGTGTTGCGATGACGATGTCAAACCTGTTCTTCCTTTGAGCGGTGAGGTAATCATAAGGAAAGCATAAAAAAAACATGCATACAACAATCAGAACGGCTCTGGTCGCTTGCTTTTATTGTCGTACCAAACGTACCATTGAGACACTTGTTTGCACAGAGGATGGCCCATGTTCACGGGAAGTATTGTCGCGCTTGTTACGCCGATGGATGAGAAAGGTAAAGTCTGCCGGTCGAGCCTGAAAAAACTGATTGATTATCATGTCGCCAGCGGCACCTCGGCGATCGTTTCTGTTGGCACCACCGGTGAGTCCGCCACCCTGAGTCATGATGAACATGGCGATGTGGTGATGATGACGCTGGAACTGGCTGACGGGCGTATTCCGGTGATTGCCGGAACCGGCGCCAATGCGACCGCGGAAGCCATTAGTCTGACGCAGCGTTTCAACGACAGCGGTGTTGTCGGCTGCCTGACGGTGACGCCTTACTACAACCGCCCAACCCAGGAAGGTTTGTTCCAGCATTTCAAAGCCATCGCTGAGCATACTGACCTGCCGCAAATTCTGTATAATGTGCCGTCCCGTACTGGCTGCGATATGCTGCCGGAAACCGTTGGTCGTCTGGCGAAAGTTAAAAATATTATCGCTATTAAAGAAGCCACGGGGAACTTAAGTCGCGTTCACCAGATCAAAGAGCTGGTTTCGGACGACTTTATTCTGCTCAGCGGTGATGACGCGACCGGACTGGATTTTATGCAGCTCGGTGGTCATGGCGTGATTTCCGTAACGTCTAACGTTGCGGCACGTGATATGGCTGAAATGTGCAAACTGGCGGCAGCCGGGCAATTTGCCGAGGCGCGGGTGATTAACCAGCGTCTGATGCCGTTACACAACAAACTATTTGTCGAACCCAATCCTATCCCCGTGAAATGGGCGTGTAAGGAGTTGGGACTTGTGGCGACCGATACGCTACGTCTGCCGATGACGCCAATCACGGACAATGCTCGTGAAATCGTCAAAGCGGCGCTTAAGCATGCCGGTTTGCTGTAAAGTTTAGGGAGATTTGATGGCTTACTCAGTACAAAAGTCGCGCCTGGCCAAGGTTGCGGGTGTTTCGCTTGTTATGTTGCTCGCGGCCTGTAGCTCTGACTCGCGCTATAAGCGCCAGGTGAGCGGTGATGAATCCTATCTGGAGGCCGCACCGCTTGCTGAGCTTCATGCTCCAGCTGGGATGATTTTGCCGGTTATGTCGGGCGACTATAATATCCCGGTAACCAACGGCAGTGGTGCCGTGGGTAAAGCGCTGGATATTCGTCCACCGGCTCAGCCGTTAGCATTAGTCACCGGTGCTCGCACACAGATCGCGGGTGATACGTCGACATTACTGGTGGAAAACGGTCGTGGCAACACACTGTGGCCGCAGGTCGTTAGCGTCATTCAGTCTAAAAACTACACGATCACCAAACGTGATGATGCCAGCCAGACGTTGACCACCGACTGGGTTGACTGGAACCGTCTGGATGAAGACGAGCAGTACCGTGGACGTTATCAAATCTCGGTTAAACCGCAGGGCTATCAGCAAGCGGTAACGGTGAAACTGGTTAACCTCGAGCAGGCGGGTAAACCCGTAGCCGATGCGGCATCAATGCAGCGTTACAGCGCTGAGATGATGAACGTTATCTCTGCTGGTCTGGATAAGAACGCCACCGACGCCGCGAATGCCGCGCAGAACCGCTCTGCAGCCACCATGGATGTTCAGAGCGCCGCCGATGACACCGGTTTACCAATGCTGGTGGTACGTGGGCCGTTCAACGTGGTGTGGCAGCGTCTGCCGGCAGCGCTTGAGAAAGTGGGGATGAAGGTAACCGACAGCACCCGTTCTCAGGGCAGCATCGCGGTGACCTACAAACCACTGTCCGATAGCAACTGGCAGGAGTTGGGCGCAAGCGATCCGGGTCTGGTATCCGGCGACTATAAACTGCAGGTCGGTGATTTAGACAACCGCAGCAGCTTGCAGTTTATCGATCCGAAGGGGCATACCCTGACGCAAAGCCAGAACGACGCGCTGGTCGCCGTCTTCCAGGCAGCGTTCAGTAAGTAAAAATAAAGGGCTGGATAACTCCAGCCCTTTTTTTCTGATATGATACGCAAACGTGTGCGTCGGCAGAAAAACGCAATATTTATCGTTAATTCACACCCAGGAGTAATAAAGATGCAAAAGCAAGCTGAGTTGTATCGTGGTAAAGCGAAGACCGTATACAGCACGGAAAACCCGGACCTGTTGGTGCTCGAATTCCGCAATGATACGTCAGCAGGGGATGGCGCGCGCATTGAACAGTTTGACCGTAAAGGCATGGTGAACAACAAATTCAACCATTTCATTATGACTAAACTGCAAGAAGCGGGTATTCCTACCCAGATGGAGCGACTGCTTTCTGATACCGAATGTCTGGTGAAAAAACTGGAGATGGTACCGGTTGAATGTGTGGTACGTAACCGCGCGGCAGGCTCTCTGGTTAAGCGTTTAGGCGTTGAGGAAGGTATTGAACTGAATCCGCCGCTGTTTGATCTGTTCCTGAAAAACGATGCTATGCACGATCCAATGATTAACGATTCCTATTGCGAAACTTTTGGTTGGGTGAGCAAAGAGAATCTGGCACGTATGAAAGAGCTGACCTACAAAGCTAACGACGTGCTGAAAAAGATGTTTGATGATGCTGGTCTGATTCTGGTCGACTTCAAACTTGAGTTTGGTTTGTATAAAGGTGAAGTGGTCCTGGGTGATGAATTCTCACCGGACGGTAGCCGCCTGTGGGACAAAGAAACGCTGGATAAAATGGACAAAGATCGCTTCCGCCAGAGTCTGGGCGGCCTGATCGAAGCCTATGAAGCCGTCGCGCATCGCCTGGGTGTGAAGTTAGACTAATCATCCCCTGAGCCGGCGATCGCTCTCCGGCTCATTAACCCCACCTGATTTGATTACTATTTCTTATGGTAATCCTGTTCCGAACCGCCTACGATCATCATCATAATGAATAAAAAGTTGAGGTGATTATGCGCTGGCAAGGGCGTCGTGAAAGTGACAACGTGGAAGACAGACGAAACAGCTCTGGCGGCCCCTCTATGGGTGGGCCTGGTTTTCGTCTGCCCAGTGGTAAAGGAGGCATCATCCTGCTGATTGTGGTGCTGGTGGCGGGTTACTATGGCGTGGATCTCACCGGGCTAATGACTGGCCAGCCGGTCTCCCAACAGCAATCATCACGCTCCATCAGCCCAAACGATGATGAAGCGGCAAAATTTACCTCGGTGATTCTGGCTACAACAGAAGATACCTGGGGACAGCAGTTTGAAAAAATGGGTCGCACCTACCAACAGCCGAAGCTGGTGATGTACCGGGGCGCGACGCGTACCGGCTGCGGCGCGGGTCAGTCCGTGATGGGACCGTTTTATTGCCCGGCAGATGGTACGGTTTACATCGACCTTTCATTCTATGACGACATGAAAAACAAGCTGGGCGCCGATGGTGATTTTGCTCAGGGCTATGTTATCGCCCATGAAGTGGGTCACCACGTGCAGAAACTGCTGGGCATTGAACCTAAAGTTCGTCAGATGCAGCAGAATGCCTCACAGGCAGAAGTGAACCGTCTTTCCGTTCGAATGGAACTGCAGGCAGACTGCTTTGCCGGTGTCTGGGGCCACAGCATGCAGCAGCAGGGCGTACTGGAGTCTGGTGACCTGGAAGAGGCACTGAACGCCGCACAGGCCATTGGTGACGATCGTCTGCAACAGCAGGGACAAGGACGCGTAGTACCGGACAGCTTTACTCACGGAACCTCTGAACAGCGTTTTACCTGGTTCAAACGCGGCTTTGACAGCGGCGATCCGGGGCAATGTAATACTTTTGGTAAAGGTATTTAAGATACTGAGGCAGGGATGTCCGATAACACGGCGCTGAGCGCGTTAACCGAACAAATGACCCACGAAGGGATCCGTCGTCTGCTGATTATCAGCGGCGAGGATAACTGGTGTCAGGAACAGGCATTAGCGCTACGTAGCACGTTACCCGGCGACTGGCTGTGGGTAGGGGAGCAAGCCCCTACCGAGCCGTGCTGTACGCCGCAGGCGCTAAAAACATTATTAGGGCGCGAGTTTCGTCATGCGGTTTTTGACGCAGGGCAGGGTTTTGACGCTGCGGCGTTTGCCGCCTTATGCGGCACACTGCTTGCTGGCAGTTGGCTGGTTTTGCTGACCCCACCCTGGCATTCCTGGCACACGCATCCGGACGCGGATTCACTACGCTGGAGCGATTGTGCTGAACCTATCCCTACACCGCACTTTATCGAACACGTCAAACGGGTGATTTCCCGCGATAGACAGGCTCTGCACTGGCAGCAGCATCAGCCGGTTACCTGTCCGCATTTTCCTGCTCGCGCAGCCTGGCATGCGGCAACCGGCGAACCCCAGCCAGAACAGGCGATGATATTAAATCATTTGCTGGCTATGCCTCCCGGTGTGGTTGCGGTGACGGCCGCACGGGGTCGGGGCAAGTCCGCTCTGGCAGGGCAACTCATAGCGCGGATTAACGGCACTGCGATTGTGACAGCGCCTGCCAAAGCGGCAACCGATGTGCTGGCGCAATTTGCCGGAGAGCGTTACCGTTTTATGGCCCCGGATGCGCTGTTAAGCAGTTCTGCAATCGCAGACTGGCTAATTGTGGATGAAGCCGCCGCGATCCCCGCGCCGCTGCTGCATCAACTGGTGGCGTGTTTTCCTCGTACGCTGTTAACCACTACAGTACAAGGCTACGAGGGAACGGGTCGAGGCTTCTTGCTGAAATTCTGTGCCCGCTTCCCCAATCTTCAACGCTATGAGTTGCAGCAACCGGTACGCTGGGCGCAGGGATGTCCGCTGGAGCAAATCGTCAGCGATGCGCTGGTGTTTGATGATGAAACGTTCACGCATGCCCCATTGGGGGAGCTTCACTTCTCGGCATTTGAGCAACAGTCCTGGCATGCTAATCCGGCGCTGCCGTTAGCGGTATACCAGCTGCTTTCTGGAGCGCATTATCGCACCTCGCCATTGGACCTGCGGCGGATGATGGACGCGCCTGGTCAGCATTTTCTTCAGGCATCAACCGCTGACTCCGTAGCGGGAGCCGTCTGGTTGGTCGATGAAGGGGGACTATCCGCGGAATTAAGCCAGGCTGTCTGGGCCGGATATCGTCGACCGAGAGGGAATCTGGTTGCGCAGTCGCTGGCGGCGCACGGTGGTGACCCGTTGGCGGCGACGCTCGTCGGGAGACGGGTCAGTCGAATTGCGGTTCATCCTGCGCGCCAAAGAGAAGGTATTGGGCAACAGCTGATTATGCTGGCCTACCGCTATTCCACATCGTGTGACTATCTGTCGGTCAGTTTTGGGTATACGGCTGAACTATGGCGTTTCTGGCAACGTTGCGGTTTTGTGCTGGTGCGAATGGGAAATCATCGGGAAGCCAGCAGCGGCTGTTATACCGCCATGGCGTTACTTCCCATTAGCGAAGCGGGGAAACGCCTTGCCGAGCGGGAGCACCAGCATTTGCGCCGTGATGCGGAAATCCTTGCGCGATGGAACGGTGAGAGCATTCCGCTGGTCCCGCTGAAAGAGACTACGCTTAATGAGGATGACTGGGCTGAGCTGGCCGGGTTTGCCTTCGCGCATCGGCCATTATTGACGTCGCTAGGCTGTCTGAGTCGTCTGCTTGAGCACAGTGAGTTACCTCTTCCGGCCTTGCGCGGACGCATCCAGGCTAAACGTAGCGACGCCGAATTGTGCCAACAGCTCAAGATTTCTGGTCGTAAAGCGTTGCTGGTCATTCAGCGCGCCGAAGCGGCGCAGGCATTAAATCAGCTGGATGCAGAGCGTGAACAGCGGCTACATAATCGCATTATGCAATGGCAATTTTTTCACTAACTTCTTCAATTTCCTGGCATGGTCATTGCGGTTAAGCGGCGTAGAATGATTCTCATCAGTTAAGGAGATCGCCATGAAACATGACCATTTTGTTGTTCAAAGTCCCGATAAACCCGCTCAACAGCTACTGCTGCTGTTTCATGGCGTCGGCGATAACCCGGTTGCCATGGGCGAAATCGGCTCCTGGTTTGCGCCGCTGTTTCCGGATGCGCTAATCGTTAGCATTGGTGGAGCAGAGCCTTACGGAACGACGTCCGGACGTCAGTGGTTTTCGGTGCAGGGCGTAACAGAAGAGAATCGTCAGGAACGTGTTGACGCCATTATGCCGGTGTTTATCGAAACCGTGCGCTACTGGCAGAAGCAAAGCGGCGTTTCGCCGCAGGCAACCGCGCTGATTGGTTTTTCTCAAGGTTCGATTATGTCACTTGAGAGCATCAAAGCTGAGCCGGGGCTGGCGTCGCGGGTCATCGCCTTCAATGGCCGCTATGCCACCTTGCCAGAGGCTGCAACCACCGCGACGACGGTGCATTTGATTCACGGTGGTGAAGACCGGGTAATTGAGTTATCTCATGCCGTTGCCGCGCAGGAAGCGTTAATTCGCGCCGGTGGGGATGTGACGCTGGATATCGTCGAAAATCTGGGGCACGCCATTGATGAACGCAGCATGCAGTTTGCGCTCGATCATCTGCGTTTTACCGTACCGAAGCACTACTTTGATGAAGCGCTGAGCGGCGGTAAGCCTCACGATGATGATGTGATTACCATGATCTGATTGATCACCGTAGGCCGGATAAAACGCGAAGCCTTGCCATCCGGCACGTAATGCCCGGTGGCGCTAACGCTTACCGGGCCTACGGGAATTATCGGCCTACTAATTATTTCTTCGGTTGGTCCTTATTCGGCCAATCGTCGTCGTCATCCCATTTATCGTTAAAGTCACGATGCGGGGGAAGCTCCGGCTTGTTGGCAAGAAATTTCTTGTGATCGACGCGCTTGAGATCTTTAATCACGTTCAGCAGCACGCCTACCAGAAACACCAACACCAGAATCCACCAATATTTTGCCAGCCAGTCCATGCTCATTTCCTCTTACAGGAACACTCATCAGGCGACGAGTTGCTCCATGATACGTTGATACATACGGGCAAGCAGCTGCAGGTCGGCGGCATTAACACATTCATTAATTTTATGAATAGTGGCGTTGACCGGCCCAAGTTCTACTACCTGCGCCCCCATGCGGGCAATAAAACGCCCGTCGGACGTCCCGCCTGTAGTCAGTAACTGCGGTTTAATCTCATTATAGTGCTCAATGGCGTTCACCACTGCATCCACCAGTTTACCGCGTTCGGTCAGGAACGGCTGACCGGAAAGCCACCAGTCGACGGTATAACGCAGCTGATGTTTCTCCAGCAGCGCGTGAACCCGTGCTTTAATCATCTCATCGGTCAGCTCAGTGCTGAAACGGAAGTTGAACTGGATAAACAGTTCTCCAGGGATAACGTTGTTGCTGCCGGTTCCAGCCTGGATATTGGCAATCTGCATGCTGGTCGCCGGGAAGAATTCGTTACCCTGATCCCACTCGATCGCCACCAGTTCGTTGAGCATGGGGGCCGCGCGGTGTACCGGGTTATCGGCCAGATGCGGATAGGCTACGTGGCCCTGCACGCCGTGAATGGTCAGGTTGCAGGTCAGTGAACCACGACGTCCATTTTTCACCACGTCGCCAACGATTTCCGTGCTGGATGGCTCACCCACCAGGCAATAATCCAGTCGTTCATTACGCGCCATCAGCGCTTCAACCACCTTCACGGTGCCGTTTTTGGCGCTGGCTTCTTCGTCAGACGTTATCAAAAAGGCCAGACGACCCTGATGGTTTGGATGCTGGGCGACAAAACGTTCTGCGGCCACGACCATCGCCGCCAGTGAACCCTTCATATCGGCAGCGCCACGCCCGAACAACATGCCATCGCGAATGGTCGGTTCGAACGGTGGATTGATCCAGCGATCGACATCGCCGGCAGGCACTACGTCGGTGTGACCGGCAAATGCCAGGGTCTCACCTTTACCGCGCCATGCCCAAAAATTCTGTGTGTCACCAAAGTCCATTCGCTCAACGGTAAAACCTACCGCGCGCAGGCGTTCAATCATTAACGCCTGGCACCCGGCATCATCCGGGCTCAGGGAAGGACGGCGAATAAGCTGCTGTGTCAGCTCAATGACCGGGCACGACATAGACTACACCTCATTAAAAAACAGAGTATAACTGGATTCACTGAAACCAAGCAGCATAGGCTTACCCGGCGCGCAGAGCAATGGGCGTTTGATAATTGCTGGCATTTCAATCATCAACGCGGCGGCGGAAGCCGCATCGGTGATTTGACTGCGCGTGGATTCATCGAGTTTACGCCAGGTGGTTCCACGCGTATTGAGCAGCGCCTCCCAACCTAATTCGCTGATAAAGGACTGTAATAGCGTGTTGTCCAGACCGTCGACGCGATAATCATGAAAACGGTAGTCAATACCTTGAGCCTCCAACCAGCGTCTGGCTTTTTTAATCGTGTCGCAATTCTTAATGCCGTAAAGGGTGATCATTTGAATCCTTATTGACGTAATTTGAATATTTATTCTTATGTTCTGTGGCAATGAATAATACATATTGTCATTCAATCGTTATAGAAAAATATAACATTGTTGAACAACAGTGAATAATGATTCCTGAAAGCTCCAAAAAATACCGTATAACTAAAAATCAGAATCTGCCTGTTTGCATCAGCCTGTTTTTTCATCAGAATTGCAAAAGTAGTAGATGATGTATGAATATTTCAAAATATTGCAGTAAGTCACATAAAATTTATGGGTATAGCGCATAGTGATCACATAAACCCCAAACACTGGAGGAATCAATCGCAACCATCGGTTAAATTGCCTTCTTTTAATGATGATGATTTCGTAGAATGCCCATAATAATAAGAGAGGTTGTTATGATTGAACGTGAACTGGGGAACTGGAAAGACTTTATCGAAGTGATGCTTCGTAAATAATTTTCTGGAAGAAATTCATATCCTGTAAAGGATAAAAAAAGGCGACTCAACGTAAGTCGCCTTTTTTGTGTCCGATTATTCTGGGCGTGGCTTCAATGGGAAGCGTCTGCGCACCAGCACAAAGAACAGGGGAACGAAGTAAATCGCCAGGATAGTGGCTGAAATCATCCCGCCCATTACGCCTGTCCCCACCGCATGTTGACCGCCAGAACCAGCGCCACTGCTGATGGTCATCGGCAGCACCCCGAAGATAAACGCCAGTGACGTCATCAGAATTGGGCGTAAACGTTGGCGACAAGCATGGAGCGTGGCGTCGAGCAGATCGTGTCCTTTCTCGTTCATCTCATTGGCGAATTCAACAATCAATATTGCGTTCTTCGCCGATAGCCCGATAACGGTAAGTAACCCGACCTGGAAATACACATCGTTTTCCAGGCCGCGCATCCAGGTCGCCAGTAGCGCGCCAATAACCCCCAGCGGCACGACCAGCATGACGGAGAAGGGTACCGACCAGCTTTCGTACAGTGCCGCCAGACACAGGAACACGACCAGCAAAGAAATGGCGTACAGGGCAGGGGCCTGAGAGCCCGACAGCCGTTCCTGATAAGACATCGCAGTCCATTCGAGGCCAAACCCTGTCGGCAACTGGCGCACCAGCGATTCCATCACGTCCATTGCCGTACCGGTACTGACGCCGGGCGCGGCTTCGCCGACAATCTCGACTGCGGAGTAGCCGTTATAGCGTTCCAGACGTGGAGAACCCGTTTCCCAGCGTGAAGTCGCAAAGGCCGAGAAAGGCACCATGCCACCGTTGTTATTGCGGACGTACCACAAGTTAATGTCGTCCGGGAGCATGCGATATTTTGCTGCCGCCTGCACGTAAACCTTCTTCACGCGGCCCCGGTCCATAAAGTCATTGACGTAGCTGGAACCCCAGGCCGTTTGCAATGTGTCATTGATGTCGTCGATGGAAACGCCCAGCGCCTGGGCTTTGCGCTGATCGATATCAATTTGCAACTGCGGGCTGTCGTCCAGACCGTTATGACGAACGCGGGTAAGGGACGTGTCTTTCCCTGCCAGCTCAATGAGTTTGTCGCGCGCGGCCATTAACGCATCATGGCCCGCACCGGCGTGATCCTGCAGCTCCATATCGAAACCGGCAGAGCTTCCGAGGCCGCTGATAGCCGGAGGGCTGCTGGCGAAGACGCGGGCTTCTTTAATCTTATTAAAGGCTTTGGTCGCACGTTCGATGATGGCGAAAGAGGTTCCGGTAGTGGTGTCGCGCTCATCCCAGTCTTTTAAGCGGACAAACATACGCGCCACGTTTTGACCGTTCCCGCCAGGGCCAGAACCGACCGTGGAAAAGACTGACATAATGTTGTCTTTCTCATGGGTGAAGTAATACTTCTCCACTTCCTCAACCACTTTCAATGTTTGCTGCTGTGTGGAGCCGCTGGGCAGCTGTACCGAGGTGGTAAACATGCCGCGGTCTTCCAGCGGTAGGAAGGAGGTTGGCAGGCGCAGGAACAGGAAAACCATTCCACCGAGCAGCAGGCCGTAGATCAGTATCCAGCGCAGGCTGCGGTGCAGAATTCTGGCAACGCCTTTTTCGTAGCGCTCGGCGTTGCGATTAAACATCCGGTTAAACCAGCCGAAGAAACCGGTTTGTCCGTGATGCTCGCCCTTATGCAGCGGTTTGAGCAGGGTGGCGCACAGTGCGGGGGTCAGGATCATCGCCACCAGAACAGACAGCACCATGGCGGAGACGATAGTAATCGAGAACTGGCGGTAAATAGCCCCGGTAGTGCCGCCGAAGAAGGCCATCGGGATAAACACCGCTGACAGCACCATGGCGATACCGACCAGCGCGCCCTGGATTTGCCCCATAGATTTTCGTGTCGCTTCCCGTGGTGAGAGTCCTTCCTCACTCATAATACGCTCGACGTTTTCCACCACCACAATGGCGTCATCGACCAGCAGACCGATCGCCAGCACCATCGCAAACATCGTCAAGGTGTTTACGCTATAGCCAAAGGCGTAAAGCACGGAGAAGGTACCCATCAGGACGACGGGAACGGCGATGGTGGGAATCAGCGTGGCGCGGAAGTTTTGCAGGAACAGGTACATCACGAGGAATACCAGTGCAATAGCTTCCAGCAGGGTTTTTACCACGTCGATGATTGAGGCTTTGACAAAGGAGGTGGTTTCATAAGCCACCTTATATTCCAGCCCATGCGGAAAATACTGTGACAGCTCGTTCAGACGGTTAATGACCAGCGTTGCTGTCGCCATTTCATTGGCGCCTGAAGCCAGCTTCACGCCCAGGCCGGAGGCAGGATTTCCATTAAAGCGGCTGAGGTAATCATACTTTTCAGCACCCATTTCGACCGTCGCCACATCGCCCAGTTTAACTTCTGAACCATCCTGGTTGACGCATAGCGTAATGGCGCGGAATTCATCCGGAGTCTGCAGTAGCGACTGGGCGTTGATCGTCGCGTTCAGCGCCTGCTTGTCCACCGAAGGCGTACCGCCAAGTTGTCCGACGGCAATCTGCGCATTCTGTGACTCGATAGCGTCGGTCACATCTTTAGCGGTCATCTGGAAACTGTTCAGTTTGGCCGGGTCAAGCCAGATACGCATGGAGTACTGTGAGCCGTAAGCGTCAATATCTCCCACGCCGTTAATACGGCTGAGTGGATCCTGAATGTTACTGGCGACGTAGTCGGCGATGTCCTGCTTATCCATTGAGCCATCGGTGGAGACAAAGGCGATAGTCAGAATATTGGTGTCCCCGGTCTTACGCACCGTGACCCCCTGATCCTGTACCGCCTGCGGCAGTTTACGCATTGCCGATTGCAGCTGGTTTTGCACCTGCTGGACGGCCTCGTCAGGATCGGTTCCGGCAACGAAGCTCAACGTAACCGTAGCCTGACCTGTCCCGCTGCTCTGCGATGACATGTACATCAGGTTATCGAGACCGGTCATGTTCTGCTCGATAACCTGGGTGACGGTGTTTTCCAGAGTCTGAGCCGAAGCGCCAGGATAGTTGGCGGTGACCCGCACGTTTGGCGGTGCCAGATCGGGATATTGCTCAACGGGCAGTGAAAAAATAGCCAGGGCTCCTGTCAGGCACAACAGGATAGCTAACACCCAGGCAAAAATGGGGCGATCGATGAAAAAATTCGCCATTAAAAGAGGACCTCGTGTTTCTGCGTATCGTTATGGGTATGGCTTGCTTCACTTTAGCGGCAAGGTACGGGTCAAACGTGGAGAAAAAAAGAAGATAATGTAAATTATCATGCCCGTTTACAGCATACCTTTCGTGCCAACGCCGTCAGGCCTGGATCCAGACCCGACGGCGCTTTGCGGTTCTTTACGTTAGCTCACTGTCTGATTCAGCCGAACGGAAACTGATGCTCACCAGCGTGCCCCCTCCGGAGGGTTGAGAGAAGGTCAGCGTGCCGCTCAGTCTTTCCGCTCGTTCGCGCATAATATTTAAACCGTAGTGCCCCGTAGGCTCGTGTGGTTCGCCAATGCCGATGCCGTTATCGCGGATATAAACCGTGTGGTTGCCGTCCGGAGCCGTTACGCAGCTGACGGCAATTTCGCTCGCGCTGGCATGCTTAATGGCGTTCAGCACCGCTTCGCGGATGATCTGCAACAGGTGCACCTGCATTTGCGCATCCAACGCCAGCGTGGGTAACCGACAGTCGAGTGTGAGTTTAGCTGAGGTTTGATTTTGCAGCGTTTCCAGCATTTCATGCAGGGCGGAGGGTAAGTCTGCCTGCTGTAAGGTCAGACGGAAGGTGGTCAGCAGCTCGCGCAATTGACGATAGGCATCATTCAGCGCCTGGGAGAAATCCGCCATAATGCTTTGCGCCGGGGCGTTATCCTCCGGGATTGAACGTTTAAGCAACGTGAGCTGAATGCGTAAATAAGAGAGCACCTGCGCCAGCGAGTCGTGCAGCTCGCGTGCAATCGTCGCTCGCTCCTCCATTAACAACAGCTGCTGAAAATGTTTTTGCGCCTGGTTGAAGTACAACCCGCGTCCCAGCATCGAGGAGACGCTGTTGAGCAGCGGAGTAGAAGCATTGACGTTTGGACTTTGCCAGTGCAGTTCGCCGTAGACGGTTTCCTGCATGGTGACAGGCAGGATCTGCATCGGTAGCTCGAGGCTTTTAGTCCCTTCGCTAATCCGCCAGTTATCACCGACGGTGAGTTCAAGGAAATACGCGGCGTCATGTTCGCGGACGATCTGTAAAATATGGCGGAAGCAGTGCACGTCAATCTGGCTGGTATTTAACGCCTGGGAGCACTGATACAACACCTCCAGACGGCGATTGGCTTCGTGGAGATCGTGAGTTTTCTCGGCCACAGACGCTTCCAGCGAGCGATACAGTTTGTGTAATTCACTCGACATCTGGCTAAATGTTTTGCCCAGCAACCCCAGTTCATTAGGCAAACCGGTATCCAGCGGTGGGATATCAAATTGACCGTGTTCAATTTGCTGACTGGCCATCACCAGTTTATTCAGCGGACGCACCACCTGCTGGCGAATGCGCCGCAGGGTAAAGAAGACGAGGGTGAATATGCCGATCCCGCCCGCCAGCGAGATGCCAAATACCAGCATTACTTTACGCTCGGCATAATGCTGCAACGCCAGCACGAAGAGATCGATCTGATCGACGTAGTTGTTGATGTTGGCCTGGTACCATTTTAAATCGCCGTCGATCAGGCGGGCGTTCATTTCCAGCCAGTTAGCATGCAGACGTCCATAGCGGCTTTTTACCGCTTGTGGCACATACCACGCGTTCAGATTCTGTAATGCTGGCGAGTTTAGCGCCTGCTGGAAAAGCTGGCGGTGGGCGTTAAGCTGCGGGCTCTGGCTTTGTAGATCGTAACCCAGACGGTAGCTTTGCATGCGCAATGAGCCAGCAACGTTGATGGCTTCGGCATCTCGCAAGCTGCTGGTCAGCGTGAGCAGCGCAATACCCGTTGAGAGAATCGACAGCATCACTATGTAGAAAAAAGCTTTAGCCAGACTGGCCGAGACCGGACGCTTTACCGTCACTTGTGCATCCTCACACAATACACGTCGCGCCTGAAAACAGCGTGAACGATGCGGTGTATTTGATAAATGTTAATAAAACGCCATGAAACTGGATGGTAACTGAAACGCAATTTCATATGCGATGAAATAAATTGATCTGCCACAGGTTCTGGATAAATAGTTGTGCTTCCTGGGCAAATGAACATTGCCGCTTCCTTCCGTGTCGGTTAATAACACTCTTATAAAGAATAAGGTTTTTGCAACCAAAAAAGAAGGAAGCCATGAATCGTTTTATTATGGTCAATAGCCAGCAGTGCCTGGGATGCCATGCCTGTGAGGTCGCCTGCGTCATGGCTCACAATGGCGAACAGCATGTCCTGAGCCAACGGCATTTTCAGCCCCGAATTACCGTCATTAAGCATCAGCAGCAGCGCAGCGCGGTGACCTGCCACCACTGCGAAGATGCACCCTGCGCCAGAAGTTGCCCAAACGGGGCAATTAGCCATGATAACGACAGCGTTCAGGTGAACCCGCAAAAGTGTATTGGCTGTAAATCGTGCGTTGTAGCCTGTCCTTTCGGCACGATGCAGATCGTACTCACTCCCGTCGCCAAAGGGAAGGTGAAAGCTACCGCGCACAAATGCGATCTGTGCCAGGGGCGTGAACAGGGACCCGCCTGCGTAGAGAACTGTCCGGCGCAGGCGTTACAGCTGGTGACGGAAAATTCGCTTACCGGTCTGTCAAAAGCGCGCAGGCTGCGTACCGCAAGTCTGGAAAGCCAGCCATGGCATGCCAGCACTACCGATTTTGTTCCACATGTCATCACTAAACGTGAGCAAATGCAGGCGACGCCTGCGCGCGGGGAGCCGGATAAACTGGCGATTGAGGCCCGGAAAACCAGCTTTGAAGAGATCTATCTGCCGTTTCGTACGGCGCAGGCGGAGCGCGAAGCCTCTCGCTGCCTGAAATGCGGCGACCACAGTATTTGCGAATGGACCTGTCCACTGCATAACCACATTCCGCAGTGGATTGAACTGGTCAAAGCCGGGAATATCGACGCGGCGGTTGAGCTTTCTCACCAGACCAACTGCCTGCCGGAGGTGACCGGACGCGTATGCCCGCAGGATCGACTCTGCGAAGGGGCATGTACGGTGCGTAGCGAGCATGGCGCAGTTACCATCGGTAATATTGAGCGTTACATCTCCGATCGGGCGCTGAGTAAAGGATGGCGACCGGACTTAAGCCATGTGCAGAAAGTGGACAAGCGTGTTGCCATCATCGGTGCGGGTCCGGCGGGTCTGGCCTGTGCGGATGTGCTTGCGCGCAGCGGCGTCAGCGCCACCGTTTACGATCGCCATCCTGAAATTGGCGGTTTGCTGACGTTCGGTATTCCGGCCTTCAAGCTGGACAAATCGCTGCTGGCGCGTCGCCGTGAAATCTTCAGCGCCATGGGCATTCATTTTGAACTTAACTGTGAAGTGGGTAAGGATGTCGCGCTTGAAAAGCTGCTGGAGGATTACGATGCCGTGTTCGTGGGTGTAGGAACCTATCGTTCCATGAAGGCTGACCTGCCAAATGAAGACGCGCCAGGCGTGTATGATGCGCTGCCGTTCCTGATTGCCAACACCAAGCAGGTGATGGGGCTGGAGGAACTGCCTGAAGAACCGTTTATCGATACCGCCGGACTAAACGTGGTTGTGCTGGGCGGAGGCGATACGGCAATGGACTGTGTGCGAACCGCCCTGCGTCATGGCGCAAGCCAGGTGACCTGCGCCTATCGTCGTGATGAAGCCAACATGCCCGGCTCGAAAAAAGAGGTGAAGAACGCCCGGGAAGAGGGGGCAAATTTCGAGTTTAACGTTCAGCCGGTTGAGCTGGTGTTGCATGCCGATGGGCGAGTCAGCGGTGTGCGTTTCTTACGTACTCAACTTGGCGAACCTGATGCGCAGGGCCGTCGCCGCCCGGTTCCCATTGCCGGGAGTGAGTTTGTGATGCCCGCAGATGCGGTGATTATGGCGTTTGGTTTTCACCCACACGGCATGCCGTGGCTGGAGTCGCATGGCGTTAAAGTCGATAACTGGGGGCGCATTGCCGCCGATGTTGAAAGTGCATACCGTTATCAAACCAGTAACCCGAAAATCTTTGCCGGTGGTGACGCGGTACGCGGTGCAGACCTGGTGGTTACGGCTATGGCGGAAGGGCGGCACGCCGCCCAGGGGATCGTCGACTGGCTGGGCGTAAAATCAGTCAAATCTCATTAATCGGCGAGTAGGCCGGATAAAACGCGTTAGCGTTGCCATCCGGCAATGTGCCGCATGAATGCCTGATGGCGCTTTGCTTATCAGGCCTATATTGTTCCAAGACAAACCCGGTTTCACGGCGTAGTATTATTTCTCACTTCTTGCTGTGGAGCCGGTATGTCGCAAAAAATTACCCTCATCAAAGATAAAGTCCTTTCCGATAACTACTTCGTCCTGCGCAATATCACTTATGACCTGACCCGTAAGAATGGAGAGGTGATCCGTCACAAACGTGAGGTTTACGATCGTGGCAACGGCGCCACAATCCTGCTGTATAACCCGGAGAAGAAAACGGTGGTGCTCATCCGCCAGTTTCGCGTTGCGACATGGGTCAACGGTAACGAAGACGGTCAACTGATTGAAACCTGCGCCGGGCTGCTGGATAACGACGAACCGGAAGCATGTATTCGAAAAGAGGCGATTGAAGAGACCGGCTTTGAAGTGGGTGAAGTACGTAAACTGTTTGAGCTATACATGTCGCCGGGCGGTGTGACGGAAATAATCCACTTCTTCATCGCGCAATACCGTGACAGTCAGCGGACAAACGCGGGTGGCGGCGTGGAAGATGAAGATATTGAAGTTCTGGAACTGCCGTTCACACAGGCGCTGGAAATGATCAAAACGGGTGAGATCCGTGACGGTAAAACGGTGCTATTGCTGAACTATTTGCAGTCATCGCATCTCATGGACTAATGCGCGGGATTTATATTTCTTTACAAATTTACGGCCAATCCGACGATTCTTATTGAGCCACATCAGTCGCGCAAGGAAGATACCGCTTAGGCTGTGTGTTTTGACTTCGGGGTTGTACCGTCCATGCGCTATCGCGTTATTCTCCTTTTCCTGCTCGGGTTGCTACCCGCCCGATTGCTGTGGGCTGCGCCCGCGCAACAGGCATTTTCTGACTGGCAGGTAACGTGTAATAACCAAAATTTTTGCGTGGCGCGTAATACCGGAGAGCACCACGGCCTGGTCATGACCTTGAGCCGCAGCGCCGGGGCACATACCGACGCCGTGTTGCGTATTGAGCTGGGCGGGCTGGAATCGTCCAGCGTCAAAGAGAGCGATATTGCGCCGCGTCTGCTGTTGGATGGTGCGCCACTCTCGCTGAGCGGCGAGCACTGGCGCATAACTCCCTGGCAGCTGACGACCGATGATCCCGCCACCATCAGCGCATTTTTACAAACCGTACAGGACGCGAAGGCGATTACCCTGCAAAAAGGTGCGCAAAACCTTTCGCTGGTCGGGCTAAAAGCCGCATTGTTGTTTATCGACGCCCAGCAAAAACGGGTGGGGAGCGAAACCGCATGGATTGAAAAAGGTGACGAGCCTCCGCTCAGCGTACCTCCGGCCCCCGCGCTGAAAGGTGTAGCGGTCATTAATCCAACGCCAACGCCTCTCTCACAGCAGGAGCGCGGTGAACTGCTGGACTATGGTAACTGGCGGATCAACGGTATTCGTTGCTCTATCGATCCGCTGCGTCGCGAGATGCGCGTCACGGCCCTAACAGATGATAAAGCGCTGCTGATGATTGGCTGTGAGGCCGGGGCGTATAACACCATCGATCTGGCGTGGGTGGTTTCACGTACGACTCCGTTGACTTCACGCGCGGTACGGTTAAGCCTGCCGTTTAAAACGGATGCAGAAAGTCGCGATATGGAGCTGACCAACGCTACGTTTGACGAGAAGTCGCGGGAGCTGGTCACCCTCGCTAAAGGACGAGGGTTGGCAGATTGCGGTATCCAGACCCGCTGGCGCTACGACGGTCAACGTTTTCGCCTGGTACGCTATGCCCAGGAGCCAAGCTGCGATAACTGGCATGGGCCAGATGCCTGGCCCACACTGTGGATCACGCGTTAAGCACCTTGTGCGCTTTGTCGACGATGTTATCTACCGTAAAGCCGAAGAACGGGAACAGTTTGTCCGCTGGAGCCGACTCTCCATAACCCGTCATCCCAACAATTGCCCCTTTCAGCCCGACATATTTGTACCAGTAGTCAGCAATTCCTGCTTCTACCGCCACGCGAGCGCTGACGTTTGCTGGAAGGACCGATTCCCGGTACGCCTCATCCTGGGCGTCGAAGATATCGGTTGAGGGCAGAGAAACCACTCGCACGTTACGACCTTCTCCGGTCAGTTTTTCCGCTGCCAGCAGCGTGATTTCCATTTCTGAACCGGTAGCAATCAAAATAACATCCGGCTTACCGCCGCCATCCTTCAGCACATAGCCGCCGCGGGCAATTTGCTGCACCTGCTCAGGCGTGCGCTCAACCTGTGCCAGATTCTGCCGCGAGAGGATCAGCGCCGTTGGCCCGTCATGACGTTCGACTGCCAGCTTCCAGCCTACCGCCGCCTCAACCTGATCGCACGGTCGCCAGGTACTGAAATTAGGCGTCAGGCGCAGGCTAGCGAGCTGTTCAACGGCCTGGTGCGTAGGACCATCTTCCCCCAGGCCAATCGAGTCGTGGGTATAAACCATGATTTGTCGGGCCTTCATCAGCGCCGCCATACGCGCGGCATTTCGGGCATATTCGACAAACATCAGGAACGTAGCGGTGTACGGTACGAAGCCCCCGTGATGGGCGATACCGTTGGCAATCGCCGTCATACCAAATTCACGCACGCCGTAGTGGATGTAGTTTCCTGCATGATCCTCTTTAAGAGAGGAAGAGCCTTTCCAGATGGTCAGGTTGCTGGGGGCCAAATCCGCCGAACCGCCAAGCAGCTCTGGCAGTATAGGCCCGTAGGCGTTAAGGGTATTTTGCGAGGCCTTACGGGTGGCGATTTTGGCCGGATTGGCCTGCAGCTCGGTAATATATTTCTGGGTTGTTGCCTCCCACTCTTTCGGCAGCCCACCGCTCATCCGGCGAGAAAACTCTGCCGCCAGTTCCGGGTAGGCTTGTTGGTAAGCTGCGAATTTCTCCTTCCAGCCCTGTTGCGCTTTTTCGCCTTTCTCGCGTGCGTCCCACGCCCGGTAAATCTCTTTGGGGATCTCAAAAGCAGGATGATGCCACCCCAGCTTCTGCCGGGTCAGTGCCACCTCTTCTTCGCCCAGCGCAGCGCCGTGCGCTTCCTCTTTCCCTGCTTTATTTGGTGAGCCAAAACCAATCACCGTGCGGCAGATAATCAGCGATGGTTTATCGGTAACAGCCTGCGCTTCCTGAATGGCTTTTTTCACCGCCTCTGGGTCATGACCGTCAATGTCGTGTACCACATGCCAGTGATAAGCCTCAAAACGTTTCGCGGTATCGTCGGTAAACCAGCCGTCGGTTTCACCATCAATCGAGATGCCGTTGTGATCGTAGAAGCCAATGAGTTTGCCAAGCCCCAGCGTGCCCGCCAGCGAACAAGCCTCGTGTGAAATACCCTCCATCAGACAGCCGTCGCCCATAAAGACCCAGGTAAAGTGGTTAACAATCTCATGGTCCGGCTGGTTAAACTGCGCTGCCAGCGTACGCTCGGCAATGGCCATGCCGACGGCGTTGGCTAAACCCTGACCCAGCGGTCCTGTCGTGGTTTCCACGCCCGGCGTGTAGCCAATTTCCGGGTGCCCTGGCGTCTTCGAATGGAGCTGACGGAAGTTCTTTAATTCTTCGATCGGCAGATCGTAACCGGAAAGATGCAACAGGCTGTAAAGCAGCATTGAGGCGTGGCCGTTGGACAGAATAAACCGGTCACGATCGTACCAGGTGGGGTCGGTCGGGTTATGGCGTAGAAAATCGTTCCACAGAACTTCGGCGATATCGGCCATCCCCATTGGTGCTCCAGGGTGGCCGGAGTTAGCTTTTTGGACGGCATCCATACTTAGCGCACGAATGGCATTGGCAAGCTCTTTACGGGTCATAGGAAATACTCCTTGAAAAGTAAAGTGTTAGATGCGTGTTGTGATTCACACTTTTGGGAAAATTGCGGGCGTTGTCAGCAAAAAGCATAGCAGACAGGCATGGTATTGCTGGATTAAGCAGGTAACATGGTTGTTATAAATTGATAACAAATTCTTTCTTTGAATGGTGAGAGTTTGGGGACCTTCAAAGTTTGTACCGTTGACTGAGGTGATAATGTGCGGCTCAGTAGAATGGTTACCCGCGCCACTTTTTTGATAGATACGTGAAAGGAACAACAAGATGGATGACCAGTTAAAACAAAGCGCCCTCGATTTCCACGAATTTCCGGTACCCGGTAAAATCCAGGTTTCTCCGACCAAGCCTCTGGCAACGCAGCGCGACCTGGCGCTGGCCTACTCGCCGGGCGTGGCTGCACCGTGTCTTGAAATTGAAAAGGACCCGCTGGCAGCCTACAAATACACCGCGCGCGGCAACCTGGTTGCGGTTATTTCCAACGGCACAGCGGTGCTGGGTCTCGGCAACATTGGCGCGTTGGCCGGCAAACCGGTGATGGAAGGTAAAGGCGTTCTGTTTAAGAAATTCGCCGGGATCGACGTGTTCGACATTGAAGTCGATGAACTCGATCCGGATAAGTTTATCAATGTGGTTGCGGCCCTGGAGCCCACGTTTGGCGGTATCAACCTCGAAGATATTAAAGCGCCGGAGTGCTTCTACATTGAGCAAAAACTGCGCGAGCGCATGAATATTCCGGTCTTCCACGATGATCAGCACGGTACGGCAATCATCAGTACTGCCGCTATTCTGAACGGTCTGCGGGTGGTTGAGAAAAATATCTCTGACGTGCGCATGGTGGTGTCTGGTGCAGGTGCGGCGGCGATTGCCTGTATGAACCTGCTGGTAGCGCTGGGTATGCAGAAACACAATATTGTGGTCTGTGACTCCAAAGGTGTGATTTACAAAGACCGCGAACCGAACATGGCGGAAACCAAAGCGGCTTACGCGGTGGTGGATGACGGTAAGCGTACGCTGGATGATGTCATTGACGGCGCAGATATTTTCCTCGGCTGCTCGGGCCCGAAAGTGCTGACGCAGGAAATGGTTAAGAAGATGGCGCGTGCGCCAATGATTCTGGCACTCGCCAACCCGGAGCCGGAAATCCTGCCGCCGCTGGCAAAAGAGGTGCGTTCCGACGCCATCATCTGTACCGGTCGTTCAGACTACCCGAACCAGGTTAACAACGTCCTGTGCTTCCCGTTCATCTTCCGCGGTGCGCTGGACGTTGGTGCGACGGCCATCAACGAAGAGATGAAACTGGCGGCGGTGCACGCCATTGCTGAGCTGGCGCATGCCGAGCAGAGTGAAGTGGTGGCCTCTGCTTATGGCGATCAGGACCTGAGCTTCGGCCCGGAATACATCATTCCGAAACCGTTCGACCCGCGTCTGATCGTCAAAATCGCCCCTGCTGTGGCGAAAGCGGCGATGGACTCCGGCGTGGCAACGCGTCCGATTGCCGACTTTGACGCTTACATCGATAAGCTGACTGAATTCGTCTACAAAACCAACCTGTTCATGAAGCCGATTTTCTCCCTGGCACGCAAAGCGCCGAAGCGCGTGGTGCTGACCGAAGGGGAAGAAGCGCGCGTACTGCACGCTACCCAGGAGCTGATCACGTTAGGGCTGGCAAAACCGATCCTGATCGGTCGTCCGAGCGTGATCGAGATGCGCATCCAGAAACTGGGTCTGCAGATCAAAGCGGGCGTCGATTTTGAAATCGTCAACAATGAGTCCGATCCGCGCTTTAAAGAGTACTGGAGCGAGTACTACCAGATTATGAAGCGTCGTGGGATTACCCAGGAGCAGGCGCAGCGTGCGGTGATTGCCAACACTACGGTGATCGGCGCAATCATGGTACAGCGTGGCGAAGCGGATGCGATGATCTGCGGTACGATTGGCGACTACCATGAGCACTTCAGCGTGGTGAAAGAGGTGTTTGGTCATCGCGACGGAGTGCATACTGCCGGGGCGATGAACGCCTTGCTGTTGCCAAGCGGTAACACCTTTATCGCCGATACCTACGTCAACGACGATCCTACGCCTGAGCAACTGGCGGAAATCGCCGTGATGGCGGCAGAGACCGTGCGTCGCTTTGGTATCGAACCGAAGGTGGCGTTGCTGTCGCACTCCAACTTTGGTTCCTCTAACTGTCCGTCGGCCAGCAAAATGCGCGACGCGCTGGAGCTGATTAAGGCGCGCGCGCCAGAGTTGATGATTGACGGCGAAATGCACGGCGACGCCGCGCTGGTGGAAAGCATCCGTAATGACCGCATGCCGGACAGTCCGTTGAAAGGCTCAGCGAATATTCTGGTGATGCCGAATATGGAAGCTGCCCGTATTAGTTACAACTTACTACGCGTTTCCAGTTCTGAAGGCGTAACGGTTGGCCCGGTGCTGATGGGGGTTGCGAAACCGGTTCACGTATTAACGCCGATCGCCTCCGTTCGTCGTATCGTTAATATGGTGGCGCTGGCGGTTGTAGAAGCCCAAACGCAGCCGCTGTAATTTCACTTTAATTTATTTCCGGCGCGGGTTTCTCCCGCGCCTTTTTATTTTCCCTTTCTTAGTGATCTACTTCACCTTTTAAACCTGGTTGCCGAATTTTGTTATTTACTCTGACAAAAAATTGCCACGATGAGGGCAGTTTTAGCGGAGGCGGTGAGCAATGGAAAAAGAACGCATTATTCAGGAATTTGTGCCGGGGAAACAGGTCACGCTGGCGCATCTCATTGCGCACCCCGGCGAGGAATTAGCGAAAAAGATCGGCGTTCCCGAAGCGGGCGCTATCGGCATCATGACGCTGACGCCAGGCGAAACCGCGATGATTGCCGGTGACTTAGCCATGAAGGCGGCGGATGTACATATCGGTTTTCTCGATAGATTCAGCGGCGCACTGGTGATCTACGGTTCGGTAGGCGCAGTAGAAGAAGCGTTATTACAGACGGTAAGCGGTCTGGGTCGATTATTAAATTTCACTTTGTGCAACCTGACAAAAAGTTAATCAGAGGCGGCGATGAAACGTATTGCATTTGTCGGTACGGTGGGGGCGGGGAAAACAACGCTCTTTAATGCGCTACAGGGGAATTATTCCCTCGCCAGAAAAACACAGGCCGTGGAGTTTAATGAAAATGGCGATATCGATACGCCAGGGGAATATTTTAGCCATCCGCGTTGGTATCACGCCTTAATTACCACGCTGCAGGATGTCGATACGTTGATTTATATACACGCGGCAAATGATAAAGAAAGTCGCTTACCTGCCGGGCTGTTGGATATCGGCGCCAGTAAACGACAAATCGCCGTTATCAGTAAAACGGACATGCCGGATGCCGACGTCGCCGCAACGCGACAACTACTTCGCGGGATGGGGTTTCAGGAGCCGATTTTTGAGCTCAATAGCCATGACCCGCGCAGCGTGCAGCACCTGGTGGATTATCTGACTGAGCTCAGCCAAAAGGAGGAAAGGGCAGGTGAAAAAACTCATCACAGCTAACGATATTCGTGCGGCCCACGCACGCGGCGAACAGGAAATGTCGGTTGTTCTGCGCGCCAGCATCATTACCCCGGAGGCGCGCGAAGTTGCGGAGCTGCTGGGCGTTACCATCAGTGAATGCGATGAATCCGCGCCAACTGCTGCTGTACCGGCGGCGGTTGATGATGGCAAAACGGAAAGCCAGCGCATTCGCGAAACCATCATTGCGCAGTTACCGGAAGGGCAGTTTACCGAAAGCCTGGTCGCCCAGCTGATGGACAAAGTTATGAAGGAGAAGCAGTCGCTGGAGCAGGGCGGAATGCAGCCGAGTTTTAACTCGGTAACCGGCAAAGGCGGCGTCAAAGTCATCGACGGCAGCAGCGTGAAGTTTGGTCGTTTTGACGGCGCGCAGCCGCACTGCGTGGGCTTAACCGATCTGGTGACCGACCAGGACGGTAGCAGCATGGCCGCCGGGTTCATGCAGTGGGATAACGCTTTTTTCCCATGGACGCTGAACTACGACGAAATCGACATGATTCTGGAAGGCGAGCTGCACGTTCGCCACGAAGGCGAAACCATGATTGCAAAAGCCGGGGACGTCATGTTTATCCCGAAAGGTTCCAGCATCGAATTTGGTACGCCATCGACGGTGAAGTTTCTGTATGTGGCCTGGCCTGCGAACTGGCAGTCCTGCTAAGGCGGATGTATGAAGGATTTCATTACCGAAGCATGGCTCAGAGCGAATCATACGCTCAGCGAAGGGGCTGAAATTCATCTCCCCGCTGACGCTCGCCTGACGCCGTCTGCCCGGGAATTACTGGAAAGCCGACATCTGCGTATTAAGTTTATCGACGAGCAGGGCAGCCTGTTTATTGATGACGAAGAACAGCAGCCGCAGCCGGTGCATGGATTAACCAGCAGTGATACGCATCCACAGGCCAGCTGCGAACTGTGCCATCAACCGGTGGCGAAGAAACCGGACACCCTGACGCATCTGACGGCGGACAAGATGGTCGCCAAAAGTGACCCTCGGCTGGGATTTCGCGCCGCGCTGGACAGCACCATCGCCCTGGCTGTGTGGTTGCAGATTGAGATGGCAGAACCGTGGCAGCCGTGGCTGGCGGATATCCGCTCGCGCCTGGGCAATATTATGCGCGCTGACGCCATGGATGAGCCGCTGGCAGCACAAGCTGTCGTGGGTTTAAGTGACGAAGATTTACACCGTCTTTCGCATCAACCGCTGCGCTATCTGGACCACGACCATCTGGTGCCTGAAGCCAGCCACGGACGTGATTGCGCGCTGCTTAATCTGCTGCGTACCAAAGTCCGTGAAACGGAGACGGTGGCGGCCCAGGTGTTCATCACTCGCAGTTTTGAGGTTATGCGACCGGACATTATGCAGGCGCTCAACCGCCTTTCCAGTACGGTCTACGTGATGATGATTCTGAGCGTTGCGAAGCATCCGCTGACGGTTAACCAAATTCAACAGCGACTGGGGGAGAAGCAATGATCATTGAACGTGCTCGTCAACTCGCCCAACGCTCACCGGCACGGGTGGTGTTTCCGGATGCGCTGGATGTCCGGGTGCTGAAGGCGGCGAATTACCTGCATCAGCACGGTCTGGCACATCCCATTCTCGTCGCCAGCCCGTTTGCGCTGCGCCAGTTTGCCCTCAGCCACCGGGTGGCAATGGATGGCATTCAGGTTATCGATCCGCAAAGCAATCAGCCAATGCGCGAAGAGTTTGCGCTGCGCTGGCTGGCTCGCGCGGGAGATAAAACGCCTGCGGATGCGCTGGAAAAACTCAACGATCCGCTGATGTTCGCCGCTGCAATGGTCAGCGCGGGTAAAGCTGACGTCTGTATTGCGGGCAATCTCTCATCAACAGCGAACGTGCTGCGTGCCGGATTACGCATTATCGGGCTACAGCCTGGCTGTAAAACGCTGTCGTCAATTTTCCTGATGCTGCCGCAGTACCTTGGTCCGTCATTAGGTTTTGCCGATTGCAGCGTCGTGCCGCAGCCCACCGCCGCACAGTTGGCGGATATTGCAATTGCCAGCGCGCAGACATGGCAGGCGATCACTGGTGAAGAGCCGCGCGTGGCTATGCTGTCGTTTTCAAGTAATGGCAGTGCTCGCCATCCTAACGTCGCTAACGTGCAGCAGGCGACCGAGATCGTTCGTGAGCGTGCCCCGCAGCTTACCGTGGACGGAGAACTGCAATTTGATGCCGCCTTTGTTCCGGATGTCGCAGCGCAAAAAGCGCCCGCCAGTCCGTTAAAGGGCAATGCCAATGTGATGGTCTTCCCATCGCTGGAGGCAGGCAATATTGGCTACAAAATCGCTCAGCGTCTGGGAGGATATCGCGCAGTAGGTCCGTTGATTCAAGGGCTTGCCGCACCGCTTCATGATCTCTCTCGTGGCTGTAGCGTACAGGAAATTATCGAACTGGCGTTGGTGGCAGCAGTGCCGCGCCAGACTGACATGAGTCGTGAAAACGCCTCGCACACACTGGTTGTATAAGGTCCCGTTCTGGACCCCCTTTGACTTAAGAGGAAAGCATAATGGAAGCATTAGGAATGATTGAAACCCGGGGCCTGGTTGCACTGATTGAGGCTTCTGACGCAATGGTTAAAGCGGCACGCGTGAAACTGGTTGGCGTGAAGCAGATCGGTGGCGGTCTGGTCACTGCCATGGTCCGTGGCGATGTAGCGGCATGTAAAGCTGCAACGGACGCAGGTGCTGCGGCAGCACAGCGTATTGGCGAGCTGGTTTCAGTACACGTGATCCCACGTCCGCACGGCGATCTGGAAGAAGTGTTCCCGATCAGCTTTAAAGGCGACAGCAACGACATGTAAGTCGTCCATGTGACGCCACAGACTTCATTGCTGGCGTCACCCTCTCTCCTTTTCACATTACCTTCTGCGGAGGGTAGGGGGAGGTTTTACCTGAAATATGCCACGGAGGCGCGTATGAAACTGGCAATCGTTACAGGACAAATTGTTTGTACCGTACGCCATCAGGGGCTCGCGCACGACAAGTTGCTGATGGTGGAAATGATTGACGCCCATGGAAATCCCGACGGGCAATGTGCTGTTGCTATCGACAGCATCGGGGCGGGAACCGGAGAGTGGGTGCTGCTGGTCAGCGGAAGCTCCGCCCGTCAGGCGCACCGGAATGAATCATCGCCTGTCGATCTGTGCGTGATTGGCATTGTCGATGAAGTGGTGGCAGGTGGTCAGGTGATCTTCCATAAATAAGGCAGAAAATCATGAATCAACAGGATATTGAACAGGTCGTGAAAGCGGTACTGCTGAAAATGAAAGACAGCAGCCAACCCGTCAGTGCCGTTCAAGAAATGGGCGTTTTTGCCTCCCTGGATGACGCAGTGGCGGCAGCAAAACTAGCCCAGCAGGGGTTGAAAAGCGTCGCCATGCGCCAACTGGCTATCACGGCCCTACGTGAGGCGGGCGAAAAGCACGCCAGAGAATTAGCGGAACTTGCCGTCACTGAAACCGGCATGGGACGCGTCGAAGATAAATTTGCCAAAAACGTGGCGCAGGCGCGCGGCACGCCGGGTGTGGAATGCCTGTCTCCACAGGTTCTGACCGGCGATAACGGTCTGACGCTGATTGAAAACGCACCGTGGGGCGTGGTGGCCTCGGTAACTCCATCCACCAACCCGGCCGCGACCGTCATTAACAACGCCATCAGCCTGATTGCCGCTGGTAACAGCGTGGTCTTCGCACCGCATCCGGCGGCGAAAAAAGTCTCTCAGCGCGCTATCACTCTGCTTAACCAGGCGGTAGTTGCCGCAGGCGGTCCGGCAAACCTGTTGGTGACGGTTGCCAACCCGGATATCGAGACTGCCCAGCGTCTGTTCAAGTACCCGGGTATCGGCCTGCTGGTGGTGACCGGTGGTGAAGCCGTGGTGGACGCCGCGCGTAAGCACACCAACAAACGTCTGATTGCCGCTGGTGCGGGTAATCCGCCAGTGGTGGTTGATGAAACGGCTGACCTGGCACGCGCGGCGCAGTCGATAGTCAAAGGTGCATCGTTTGACAACAACATCATCTGCGCCGATGAAAAAGTGCTGATCGTGGTCGATAGCGTCGCTGATGAACTGATGCGTCTGATGGAAAGCCAGCATGCGGTGAAACTGACCGCGGCTCAGGCCGAACAGCTGCAGCCGGTGCTGCTGAAAAATATCGATGAGCGCGGTAAAGGCACAGTCAGTCGTGACTGGGTCGGGCGCGATGCCGGAAAAATCGCTGCGGCGATTGGTCTGAACGTACCGGAGCAAACCCGTCTGTTATTCGTCGAAACCTCCGCGACGCATCCGTTTGCCGTTACCGAACTGATGATGCCGGTGCTGCCGGTCGTGCGGGTTGCCAACGTCGATGAAGCCATTGAACTGGCGGTCAAGCTGGAAGGCGGCTGCCACCATACGGCGGCGATGCACTCACGCAATATCGAAAATATGAACCGTATGGCAAACGCCATTGATACCAGCATCTTCGTTAAGAACGGACCGTGCATTGCCGGTCTTGGACTGGGCGGTGAAGGCTGGACCACGATGACTATTACCACACCAACCGGGGAAGGGGTGACCAGTGCGCGTACGTTTGTGCGTCTGCGTCGCTGTGTGTTGGTAGACGCCTTCAGAATTGTATAAGGAGTAAATGAGATGGCGCACGACGAACAACGTTGGTTGACACCCAGACTGCTAAAAGCGGCAACGCTATGTAACCAGACGCCCGCAAAGAGCGATTCACCGCTGTGGTTGGGCATTGATTTGGGAACGTGTGATGTGGTGTCGATGGTTGTGGACAGTGACGGACAGCCGGTCGCGGTTTGCCTGGACTGGGCCGATGTCGTGCGCGATGGCATCGTTTGGGATTTCTTTGGTGCGGTGACCATCGTTCGTCGCCATCTCGATACGCTCGAACAACAACTGGGTTGCCGTTTTACCCATGCGGCAACCTCGTTTCCACCGGGAACTGACCCACGCATCTCTATTAACGTGCTGGAGTCTGCCGGGCTTGAAGTGAGCCATGTCCTCGACGAACCAACCGCGGTGGCGGATCTGTTGCAGCTTGATAACGCCGGCGTGGTGGATATTGGTGGTGGCACTACCGGGATTGCGATTGTTAAACAGGGCAAAGTGACTTACTCCGCTGATGAAGCGACTGGCGGGCACCATATCTCTCTGACGCTGGCCGGGAACCGTCGTATCCAGTTGGAAGAAGCCGAGCAGTACAAGCGCAGCAATGGCAAAGAAATCTGGCCGGTGGTGAAGCCTGTCTACGAAAAGATGGCGGAAATCGTGGCGCACCATATTGCCGGACAGGATGTCGCTGATTTGTGGCTGGCGGGTGGCTCCTGTATGCAGCCAGGCGTTGATGAACTGTTCCGTAAGCGTTTCCCGGAGCTGCAGGTGCATTTACCCCAGCACAGCCTGTTTATGACTCCGCTGGCGATTGCAAACAGCGGAAAAGAAAAAGCGGAAGGAATCTATGCAAGCTGAATTGCAGACCGCGCTCTTTCAGGCATTCGATACCCTGAATCTGCAACGCGTTAAAACGTTTAGCGTTCCACCGGTCACCCTTTGCGGATTGGGAGCGCTCAGTACCTGCGGTCAGGAAGCACAAACGCGCGGACTGACGCACATGTTCGTCATGGTAGACAGCTTTCTGCATCAGGCTGGGATGACCGCGGCACTGGAGCGCAGCCTGGCGATGAAAGGTGTGGCGATGACGCTGTGGCCGTGCCCGGTGGGCGAACCGTGCATTACGGACGTCTGCGCGGCAGTCGCGCAACTGCGTGAATCGAAGTGCGACGGTGTCGTGGCTTTCGGCGGCGGTTCCGTGCTGGATGCCGCCAAGGCAGTGGCGTTGCTGGTGACCAATCCTACTCAGACGCTGGCTGACATGGACGAGCGCAGCGTGTTACGCCCGCGTCTGCCGCTGATTGCCGTACCGACTACCGCCGGAACGGGCTCAGAAACCACGAACGTCACGGTGATTATCGACGCCGCGACCGGACTCAAAAAAGTGCTGGCCCACGCAACCCTGATGCCGGATGTGGCGATCCTTGACGCCGCATTGACGGAAGGCGTGCCTGCACACGTAACGGCGATGACCGGGATTGATGCACTGACGCACGCCGTTGAAGCGTATAGCGCACTGAACGCGACGCCGTTTACCGACAGCCTGGCGATTGGCGCGATAGCGATGATCGGTAAATCGCTGCCGAAGGCCGTCGGCTACGGTCAGGATCTGGCTGCGCGCGAAAGCATGCTGCTGGCTTCCTGTATGGCCGGGATGGCGTTTTCCAGCGCTGGGCTTGGCCTGTGCCATGCGATGGCGCACCAGCCGGGGGCGACGTTGCACATTCCACACGGACAGGCTAACGCCATGCTGCTTCCCACGGTAATGGGGTTCAACCGCATGGTGTGTCGTGAGCGCTTTAGCCATATCGGACGCGCGTTAACCAACAAGAAATCGGACGATCGTGATGCTATCAACGCGGTCAGCGAGTTGATTAGCGAAGTGGGCCAGACCAAACGACTCTCTGACGTTGGGGCAAAGCCCGAGCAGTACAGCGCATGGGCTCACGCCGCGCTGGAGGATATTTGTATTCGCAGTAACCCACGCACCGCCACGCAGGCACAGATCATCGACCTGTACGCGGCTGCCGGGTAATGCCTGTAGGCCGGATAAGGTGCTCGCACCACCATCCGGCAATAACACGGCGTTAATGCCGGAGGCGACGTAAACGTCTTATCCGGCCTACAAATCACAAATGACAGGGAGTAGGGGCTATGGGAATTAACGAAATCATCATGTACATCATGATGTTCTTTATGCTGATTGCCGCCGTGGACAGGATCCTGTCGCAGTTCGGCGGTTCGGCACGCTTCCTCGGTAAGTTCGGTAAGAGTATTGAGGGATCGGGCGGCCAGTTTGAAGAAGGTTTTATGGCGATGGGCGCGCTGGGTCTGGCGATGGTCGGTATGACCGCGCTGGCACCGGTTCTGGCGCATGTGCTCGGGCCAGTAATTATTCCGCTGTATGAAATGCTGGGCGCGAACCCGTCGATGTTTGCCGGAACGCTGCTGGCGTGCGATATGGGCGGCTTCTTCCTGGCGAAAGAACTGGCGGGCGGCGACGTTGCGGCGTGGCTGTACTCTGGCCTGATCCTCGGGGCGATGATGGGGCCGACGCTGGTGTTCTCTATTCCGGTTGCGCTGGGGATTATTGAACCGTCTGACCGTCGTTATCTGGCGCTGGGCGTGCTGGCGGGTATTGTCACCATTCCAATTGGCTGTATTGCGGGCGGTTTGATTGCGATGTACTCCGGCGTCGAAATCAACGGACAGCCGGTGGAATTCACCTTCGCGCTGATCCTGATGAATATGATCCCGGTGCTGATCGTGGCTGTGCTGGTGGCGCTGGGACTGAAATTCATCCCGGAAAAAATGATCAACGGCTTCCAGATCTTCGCGAAATTCCTGGTAGCGCTGATCACCATCGGCCTGGCAGCAGCAGTGGTCAAATTCCTGCTCGGCTGGGAGCTGATCCCAGGTCTTGATCCTATCTTCATGGCTCCGGGCGACAAGCCGGGTGAAGTGATGCGCGCCATCGAAGTTATCGGTTCTATTTCCTGCGTACTGCTCGGTGCGTACCCAATGGTACTGCTGCTGACCCGCTGGTTTGAAAAACCGCTGATGAGCGTCGGTAATCTGTTAAAAATCAATAATATTGCGGCTGCCGGTATGGTTGCGACGCTGGCGAACAACATCCCAATGTTCGGCATGATGAAGAATATGGATACCCGCGGCAAAGTGATCAACTGCGCCTTTGCGGTCTCCGCGGCCTTTGCACTGGGTGACCACTTAGGCTTCGCCGCTGCCAACATGAACGCGATGATCTTCCCGATGATTGTCGGCAAGTTGATTGGCGGCGTGACGGCGATTGGTGTGGCTATGCTGTTGGTACCGAAAGATGAAGATGTGCCAGCAGAAGTAGAAACCAACCCGGAGGCGCAATCGTGAATACTCGCCAGCTACTGAGCGTCGGTATCGATATCGGCACCACTACCACTCAGGTGATTTTCTCGCGCCTTGAGTTAGTCAACCGTGCGGCAGTGTCGCAGGTGCCGCGCTACGAATTCATCAAACGCGAAATTAGCTGGCAAAGCCCGGTGTTCTTTACCCCCGTTGATAAGCAGGGCGGGTTGAAAGAGGCCGAACTTAAGGCGCTGATCCTCGCCCAGTATCAGGCGGCGGGTATTGCGCCTGAGACTGTTGATTCCGGTGCGATCATCATCACCGGAGAAAGTGCCAAAACCCGTAATGCGCGTCCGGCGGTGATGGCGCTCTCTCAGTCGCTGGGGGATTTTGTGGTGGCCAGCGCCGGTCCGCATCTGGAATCGGTGATTGCCGGTCACGGTGCGGGGGCACAAACCCTGTCCGAGCAGAAGTTGTGCCGCGTACTGAATATCGACATTGGTGGCGGTACGTCGAACTACGTTCTGTTTGATGCCGGAAAGGTCAGCGGTTCGGCTTGCCTGAACGTCGGCGGACGACTGCTGGAAACGGACGGCCAGGGGCGAGTAGTACATGCGCATCAGCCGGGGCAGATGATTGTTGATGACGTATTTGGTCCGGGCACCGACGCCCGAACCCTCAATGCGGCGCAGCTTGTTCAGGTAGCCCGACGGATGGCGGCGCTGATTGTGGAGGTGATTGACGGCACGTTATCACCGCTGGCGCAGGCGCTGATGCAAACCGGCCTGTTACCGGCGGGCGTGAAACCGGAAGTGATTACGTTGTCCGGCGGGGTGGGCGAGTGCTACCGCAACCAACCAGCCGATCCGTTCTGTTTTTCCGACATTGGCCCGCTGTTAGCGACGGCGCTGCATGAACATCCGCGCCTGCGTGAGATGAACGTGCAGTTCCCGGCGCAAACCGTGCGCGCCACGGTGATTGGCGCCGGTGCGCATACGCTGTCGCTTTCGGGCAGCACCATCTGGCTGGAAGGTGTGGCGCTTCCGCTGCGCAATCTGCCGGTGGCGATTCCGGTTGATGAGGCTGATTTGGTGGCCGCCTGGCAACAGGCGCTAATGCAGCTCGATCTGGACCCGCAAACGGACGCCTACGTGCTGGCGCTGCCCGGTTCGCTGCCGGTGCGCTATGCCGCGCTGTTAACGGTGATTGATGCGCTGCTGGCCTTTGTCGCGCGCTATCCGAATCCGCATCCCCTGCTGGTGGTAGCCGAGCAGGATTTTGGTAAGGCCCTGGGCATGCTGTTACGCCCACAGTTACAGCAACACCCGCTGGCAGTCATCGATGAGGTGGTTGTCCGGGCGGGGGACTATATCGACATTGGTACGCCTCTTTTTGGCGGATCGGTTGTGCCGGTGACGGTGAAATCACTCGCATTTCCTTCCTGAGGGAACGACTTATGAAACTAAAGACCACATTGTTCGGCAATGTTTATCAGTTTAAGGATGTTAAAGAGGTGCTGGCAAAAGCCAACGAACTGCGTTCGGGGGATGTGCTGGCAGGAGTGGCCGCAACCAGTTCGCAGGAGCGCGTGGCGGCCAAGCAGGTACTGTCGGAAATGACGGTGGCGGATATCCGCAATAACCCGGTGATTTCCTATGAAGAGGACTGTGTTACTCGTCTGATTCAGGATGACGTCAACGAGACGGCCTATAACCGTATCAAAAACTGGAGTATCAGCGAGCTGCGCGAGTACGTGCTGAGCGATGAAACCTCCGTTGATGACATTGCGTTTACGCGCAAAGGGTTAACGTCGGAAGTGGTCGCTGCGGTAGCAAAAATCTGCTCTAACGCGGACCTGATCTACGGCGGTAAGAAAATGCCGGTGATCAAAAAGGCCAATACCACCATCGGTCTGCCGGGCACCTTCAGCTGCCGTTTGCAGCCGAACGACACCCGTGATGACGTGCAGAGTATTGCCGCACAAATCTACGAAGGGCTGTCCTTCGGGGCGGGCGATGCGGTGATCGGCGTAAACCCGGTAACAGATGACGTGGAAAACTTAAGCCGCGTACTGGATACCGTGTACGGCGTTATCGACAAATTCAACATCCCGACCCAGGGCTGCGTACTGGCACACGTGACTACCCAGATCGAAGCGATTCGTCGCGGCGCGCCGGGCGGGCTGATTTTCCAGAGTATCTGCGGTAGCGAAAAAGGCTTAAAAGAGTTTGGCGTTGAGCTGGCCATGCTGGATGAAGCGCGCGCAGTGGGCGCTGAGTTCAACCGTATCGCCGGGGAAAACTGCCTGTACTTCGAAACCGGGCAAGGGTCTGCACTTTCCGCGGGCGCGAACTTCGGCGCCGATCAGGTGACGATGGAAGCGCGTAACTACGGGCTGGCACGCCACTATGATCCGTTCCTGGTGAACACCGTGGTGGGCTTTATCGGGCCGGAGTATCTCTACAACGACCGTCAGATTATTCGCGCGGGTCTGGAAGATCACTTTATGGGCAAGCTGAGCGGCATCTCAATGGGCTGCGACTGCTGCTACACCAACCATGCTGATGCTGACCAGAACCTTAACGAAAACCTGATGATTCTGCTCGCCACCGCTGGCTGCAACTACATCATGGGCATGCCGCTCGGTGACGACATCATGCTCAACTATCAGACCACCGCCTTCCATGACACCGCGACCGTGCGTCAGCTGCTGAACCTGCGTCCGTCGCCGGAGTTTGAACGCTGGCTGGAAACCATGGGCATTATGGCAAACGGTCGCCTGACCAAACGGGCGGGCGATCCGTCACTGTTCTTCTGATGACGCGGGGATGACACACGATGGATCAAAAACAGATTGAAGAAATTGTACGCAGCGTAATGGCGTCAATGGGTGAGTCTCAACCGCAGGCTCAAGAACCGTCAGCACCAGCAAAATGCAGCACCACGCAGTGCGCCGCGCCGACCGGTGAAAGCTGCGCGATGGACTTAGGCTCAGCCGAAGCCAAAGCGTGGATTGGCGTTGAGAATCCGCACCGTGCAGAGGTGCTGACTGAACTTCGCCGTAGCACCGCTGCGCGTGTATGTACCGGTCGTGCCGGTCCTCGTCCGCGTACCCAGGCGCTGCTGCGTTTCCTGGCTGACCACTCGCGTTCGAAAGATACGGTATTGAAAGAAGTGCCGGAAGAGTGGGTAAAAGCCCAGGGGCTGCTGGAAGTGCGCTCGGAAATCAGCGACAAAAACCTGTATCTGACGCGTCCGGATATGGGGCGTCGTCTGAGTGCGGAAGCCATTGAAGCACTGAAATCACAGTGTGTAATGAATCCGGATGTGCAGGTGATTATTTCTGATGGCCTGTCTACCGACGCGATTACCGCGAACTATGAAGAGATCCTGCCGCCGCTGTTGTCGGGCTTAAAACAGGCCGGATTGAAGGTCGGGACGCCGTTCTTTGTTCGCTATGGGCGCGTGAAAATCGAAGATCAGATCGGCGAACTGCTGGGTGCAAAAGCGGTGATCCTGCTGGTTGGTGAACGTCCGGGCCTCGGCCAGTCGGAAAGTCTTTCTTGCTATGCCGTCTATTCGCCGCGTGTGGCGACCACCGTTGAGGCTGATCGTACCTGTATCTCGAACATTCACCAGGGCGGTACGCCACCGGTTGAAGCGGCGGCGGTGATTGTGGATTTGGCCAAGCGCATGCTGGAGCAAAAAGCATCCGGCATCAATATGACCCGTTAAGGAGGCATCATGCCAGCATTAGATTTAATTAGACCTTCAGTCACCGCAATGCGTGTGATTGCCTCGGTAAATGACGGTTTTGCCCGCGAACTTAAATTACCGCCACATATACGTAGCCTCGGACTCATCACAGCAGATTCTGATGACGTGGCGTATATT
The DNA here is from genome assembly GCF_030332745.1 of Citrobacter sp. Cpo074. Taxonomy (NCBI): domain Bacteria; kingdom Pseudomonadati; phylum Pseudomonadota; class Gammaproteobacteria; order Enterobacterales; family Enterobacteriaceae; genus Citrobacter; species Citrobacter sp. Cpo074. The sequence continues at coordinate 660,244 of NZ_JAOWHG010000033.1, read as the reverse complement.
GCCGCAGACGAAGCGACAAAACAGGCAATGGTCGAAGTGGTTTATGGCCGCTCGCTGTATGCCGGTGCGGCGCACAGTCCCTCTCCAACATCGGGCGAAGTGCTGATTATGCTCGGTGGACCAAACCCGGCCGAAGTTCGCGCGGGTCTGGACGCGATGGTGGCCAATATTGAAAGCGGGGCGGCATTCCAGTGGGCGAATGACGCAGAAGATACCGCCTTCCTGGCGCATGTGGTTTCGCGTACCGGTTCGTATCTCTCCGCAACCGCGGGATGCCGACTGGGCGATCCGATGGCGTATCTGGTAGCACCGCCGCTGGAAGCGACATTTGGTATTGATGCCGCGCTGAAATCTGCCGATGTACAACTGGTGACCTATGTACCACCGCCGTCAGAAACTAACTATTCAGCCGCGTTTTTGACCGGTAGCCAGGCCGCTTGTAAAGCCGCATGTAACGCCTTTGCCGATGCCGTTCTGGATATTGCCCGTAATCCAATCCAGCGCGCGTAAGAGAGGTAGTGATGATCAATGCACTGGGATTACTGGAAGTGGATGGCATGGTGGCTGCCGTGGACGCGGCCGATGCCATGCTGAAAGCCGCGAACGTGCGTCTGCTTAGCCACGAAGTGCTCGATCCTGGTCGGCTGACGCTGGTGGTGGAAGGCGATCTGGCGGCATGCCGCGCAGCGCTGGATGCTGGCAGTGCAGCCGCAGCGCGTACGGGCCGTGTTATCAGCCGTAAGGAAATAGGCCGGCCGGACGATGACACCCAGTGGCTGATCGGCGGTTTTAAACGCCAGCCGAAGAAACCTGAACAGAAGCCAGAAGCGAAAACAGAAGTGAAACCAGAGAAGACACAGGACGCCCCAGTGACGTCTGAATCCTCTGCCCAACTTCTGACGCTGTTAGCATCGGTCCGTCAAGGAATGACGGCAGGGGAAGTGGCGGCCCACTTTGGCTGGTCACTTGATGAAGCCAGAAATGCGCTGGAACAGCTCTTTTCTGATGGAGCGTTGCGTAAACGCAGTAGTCGCTACCGCTTAAAAAATTAACCTGTCGGAGGGCCGGGGGCTTCGTTGAAGCTTCCGGCTTAAAAGATCATGAAAAAGAACCGTACTGCAAACTTGCACCATCTTTATCATGAAGTATTACCCGAAGACGTTAAACTGACGCCGAAAGTGGAAGTGGACAACGTTCACCAACGGCGAACAACGGATGTGTATGAGCACGCGCTGACGATTACCGCCTGGCAGCAGATCTACGACCAGCTGCATCCGGGAAAATTTCATGGCGAGTTCACGGAAATCCTGCTCGATGATATTCAGGTGTTCCGTGAATACACCGGACTGGCGCTGCGCCAGTCGTGCCTTGTCTGGCCAAACTCATTTTGGTTTGGCATTCCGGCCACGCGCGGCGAGCAGGGATTTATTGGTACCCAGTGTTTGGGTAGCGCTGAAATTGCCACCCGCCCAGGCGGGACGGAGTTTGAACTGAGTACGCCGGATGATTACACCATTTTGGGTGTCGTCATTTCGGAAGAGGCCATTGCTCGTCAGGCCAACTTCCTGCATAACCCGGAAAGGGTGCTACATATGCTGCGCAATCAGTCGGCGCTGGAAGTTAAAGAACAACACAAAGCCGCGCTATGGGGCTTTGTGCAGCAGGCGCTGGCGACGTTTAGTGAGAATCCTGAAAACCTTCACCAACCCGCGGTGCGTAAAGTGTTAGGGGATAACCTGCTGCTGGCGATGGGCACCATGCTGGAAGAAGCGCAGCCGATTATGACTGCGGAAAGCATCAGCCATCAGAGCTATCGTCGCTTGCTGTCACGTGCGCGCGAATACGTGCTGGAAAATATGTCAGAGCCGCTGACCGTGCTCGACTTATGCAATCAGCTGCACGTTAGCCGCCGGACGTTGCAAAACGCCTTTCACGCGATCCTCGGTATTGGCCCGAATGCCTGGTTGAAACGTATTCGGCTGAACGCCGTGCGCCGTGAGTTGATAAGCCCATGGTCGCAGAGTGCGACGGTGAAAGACGCCGCCATGCAGTGGGGATTCTGGCATTTAGGGCAGTTTGCCACCGACTACCAGCAGCTGTTTGCGGAGAAACCATCGTTGACGCTGCATCAGCGTATGCGCCAGTGGGCATGATGAGATTATTGTGCCGGATGCGACGCTAACGCGTCTTATCCGGCCTACGGGTTTGCCTTTGTTGTAGGCCGGATAAGCGTAGCGCCATCAGGCAATTACACCCAGTCGCGGACCTGAATAAACTCGCTAAGGGCAGCTTCCGGGCTGTTCGCTTCCGGCTGCCAGTCATACTCCCAGCGTACCAGCGGCGGCATCGACATCAGAATCGACTCCGTGCGTCCGCCGGTTTGCAAACCGAACAACGTGCCGCGATCCCACACCAGATTAAATTCCACATAGCGCCCACGACGATAAAGCTGAAAATTACGCTCGCGCTCGCCCCAGCTCATCATTTTGCGGCGTTCGACGATGGGCAGATACGCCTCGGTGTATCCTTGACCTACCGCCTGCATAAAAGCGAAGCAGTGGTCGAAATCAGGGGTATTCAAATCATCGAAAAACAGCCCGCCAATGCCGCGCTGCTCGTTGCGGTGCTTGAGGAAGAAGTAGTCATCGCACCACTTTTTGTAACGTGGATACACGTCATCGCCAAACGGCTGGCACAGATCCCGCGCCGTGCGATGCCAGTGAACCGCATCCTCATCAAATCCGTAGTAGGGCGTTAAGTCAAAGCCGCCGCCAAACCACCACACGGGATCGGCCCCCGGTTTTTCCGCGATAAAAAACCGTACGTTGGCATGACTGGTTGGAATGTAGGGATTCTGCGGGTGCACCACCAACGAGACGCCCATGGCTTCAAAACTGCGCCCGGCAAGCTCCGGGCGATGTGCGGTAGCCGAGGCCGGCATTGCATCGCCGTGGACGTGGGAGAAGTTGACGCCTGCTTGCTCGAAAATACCGCCGTTACGCAACACCCGACTGCGCCCGCCGCCACCCGCTTCGCGTTGCCAGTTATCCTCAACAAATTCGCTGCCGTCTACGGTGGATAACTGCTGACAAATCTCATCCTGCAGGCTGAGCAGGAACTGTTTTACGCGCTGTGCATCGGGCTTCATGGTTAACGTTTCTTCGAGTGTGCTTTCTGGTTATCAAACCAGTGGAAATAGCTGATGATGCCATTGGCGATAGCGGTGGCGATTTTCTGACGAAACGCCGCCGTACCCAGCAATCGTTCTTCTTCCGGGTTGGTGATGAACGAGGTTTCGACCAGGACCGACGGAATCGAAGGTGATTTTAGCACCACGAAGGCGGCCTGTTCCGTGCTGCGACTGTGCAGACGGTGTACCGGCTTGATCTTCTTAAGAATATGCGAGCCTAACGTCAGGCTGTTTTTTATGGTGTCAGTTTGCACCAGATCGAACAGCACCTGCTGCAACAAATGATCTTTATCAGTGGCCTTCTTTCCGGCGACTTCATCGGCCCGGTTTTCACGATCGGACAGATATTTCGCCATGGCGCTACTGGCACCGCGATTGGATAAGGCAAAGACCGAAGCACCCGCAGCGCTCGGATTGGTAAAACCGTCGGCGTGGATCGACATGAACAGATCGGCACCATGTTTGTGGGCGATCTCGACGCGATCGTAGAGCGGAATAAACGTATCGCCGGAGCGGGTCAGGCGTGCATCAATCCCTTGGTTACGTAGGATCGAGCGCACGTTTTTGGCAATAGCCAACACAACGTGCTTTTCTTTCGAGCCGTTGCGACCAATTGCGCCGGTATCAATCCCTCCGTGCCCCGGATCAAGGACAACAACGCGCTTAGCACCGGATTTTTTCGCTTTCGGTTTGCTGTGTCCATTGCTGGTCTTTAGCGCTTCTTCTTTAGCGATGGCTTGTGACATGCCTGACAGCGTCAGGGCGGCCAGCCCGGCTTTCAGCACCTGGCGGCGCGATGTGAGTGTTTTTAGTGGTTTAAAAGTGCTCATACGGCCTGAGTTGTAAAAAAAAGGTTCTAAACGTTATATCGTATCGCGTAGTCCGTTGCGACGGATCGAGATAAGAATTGTTTTACTTTTCATTTCAATACGTGACAATTCCGTATTATGCCATTTTTTCCGCCGCTTCGCGTCAGATATTGGCTAAATCAGCCGTTCGCGCCATAATCGCTTTTTAACGTCCTGAAAAGGTACCCAATACCATGGAAATACGCGTTTTTCGCCAGGAAGATTTCGAAGAGGTGATCACCCTCTGGGAGCGTTGTGATTTGCTGCGTCCATGGAACGACCCTGAAATGGACATCGAACGTAAAGTTAATCATGACGTCAGCTTGTTCCTCGTTGCTGAAGTGAACGGCGAGGTGGTCGGCACGGTGATGGGCGGATACGACGGGCATCGCGGTTCCGCCTATTACCTGGGCGTGCATCCTGAGTTTCGCGGACGCGGTATTGCCAATGCGCTGCTCAACCGGTTGGAGAAAAAGCTCATTGCCCGCGGTTGTCCGAAGATTCAAATCATGGTGCGTGACGATAACGACGTCGTACAGGGCATGTATGAACGTTTGGGCTATGAACATGCGGATGTACTCAATCTGGGCAAGCGTTTGATCGAAGATGAAGAGTACTGAGTTTCATCCGGCCGACTATGACGGTCATGGGCGTCTGCGCCTGCCTTTTCTCTTCTGGTGCGTACTGCTGTTGCAGGCACGCACCTGGGTTTTGTTTGTGATTGCCGGTTCTTCCCGTGAGCAGGGCAACACCTTGCTGAATCTGTTTTATCCCGATCATGACGCATTCTGGCTTGGGTTGCTTCCCGGCGTTCCCGCCGTGTTGGCGTTTTTACTCAGTGGGCGACGCTTTGCGTTTCCGGTGCTCTGGCGCTGGCTGCGCGGATTATTGATTCTCGCTCAACTGGTGCTGCTGTGCTGGCAGCCGGTGATGTGGCTGGCAGGCGATCCTCTCAATGGCGTCGGGCTGGCGCTGCTGGTGGCGGATATTGTCGCGCTGATCTGGCTGTTAACCAATCAACGTCTGCGCGCCTGTTTTTCCCTTGAGAAAGAATAACGGCACTTTTTGGGGAAACCGGACTCCAAGCAACGTTGATAAATAAGGAAGGAAGTGAAATGAAATCACTGCGTTTGACTTTATGCGCGATGCCGCTGCTACTGGCCGGGTGTTCAACGTTGTCCTCGGTGAACTGGTCTGCCGCCAATCCGTGGAACTGGTTTGGTTCTTCAACGCAGGTCACAGAGCAGGGCGTAGGAGCGTTAACGGGCGCTACGCCGCTGGATGAAAAAGCCATTGCTGATGCGCTGGACGGTGATTACCGCCTGCGTAGCGGAATGAAGACCGATAACGGTAATGTGGTGCGCTTCTATGAAGCGATGAAAGACGACAAGCTGGCGATAGTCATCAACGGCAGCCAGGGAACCATCAGTCGTATTGATGTATTAGATCACGATATTTCGTCAGCCGCGGGTGTCGAAATCGGTACACCGTTTAGCGACCTTTACACTAAAGCTTTCGGTAATTGCCAAAAAGCAACCGGAGATGACAGCGCGGGCGTTGAGTGTAAAGCTGAAGGAAGTCAACATATTAGCTATATTTTTTCCGGTGAATGGAGCGGGCCTGAGGATATAATGCCGTCTGACGACACGCTGAAAGCGTGGAAAGTAAGCAAAATTATCTGGCGGCGTTAATTTGCGTCTGAACAAATCGGCTTGTTAAAAAAACAGGTAGAATAGCGCCCATCAATGCCACGATGTCGTGGCATCTTTTTTTCAGGAGGAACAATGTCTCAGGTTCAGAGTGGCATTTTGCCAGAACATTGCCGTGCGGCGATTTGGATTGAAGCCAATGTTAAAGACGACGTTGATGCCCTGCGTGCGGCCAGCAAAACCTTCGCCGATAAGCTGGCGACCTTTGAAGCTAAGTTCCCGGATGCGCATCTGGGCGCGGTTGTCGCTTTTGGCAACAACACCTGGCGTGCATTGAGCGGCGGCGTCGGTGCTGAAGAGTTAAAAGACTTTATCCCTTACGGTAAAGGTCTGGCACCAGCAACCCAATATGACGTGTTGATCCATATTCTCTCTTTGCGTCATGACGTGAATTTCTCCGTTGCACAGGCGGCAATGGAAGCATTTGGCGACTGTATTGAAGTTAAAGAAGAAATTCACGGTTTCCGTTGGGTCGAAGAGCGCGATCTCAGCGGCTTTGTTGACGGTACGGAAAACCCGGCAGGCGAAGAAACGCGCCGTGAAGTTGCCGTTATCAAAGATGGTGTGGATGCCGGTGGCAGCTATGTGTTTGTGCAGCGTTGGGAACATAACCTGAAGCAGCTTAATCGCATGAGCATCCATGACCAGGAAATGATGATTGGTCGTACCAAGGAAGCCAACGAAGAGATCGACGGTGATGACCGTCCGGTCACCTCTCACCTGAGCCGTGTTGACCTAAAAGAAGACGGTAAAGGGCTGAAAATTGTGCGCCAGAGCCTGCCATACGGTACTGCCAGCGGCACGCATGGTCTCTATTTCTGCGCCTACTGCGCTCGTCTGCACAACATTGAACAACAATTGCTGAGCATGTTTGGTGACACCGACGGTAAGCGTGATGCGATGCTGCGCTTCACCAAACCGGTAACCGGCGGTTATTACTTTGCACCGTCGCTGGACCGTTTAATGGCGCTGTAATGGTGAGCTGAGCCTGTTATCGGCCACGAAATAGACATCCCCGCATCGTCGGGGATTTTTTTTACCTGAGATTAACCTGATTTAGTGAGCTATTCCTCAGCACTAATTTGTTATTGCTGTATCTTCTGCGTGAATGAAGCGAAGGCTTCATATTCAAAAGGAGAATATTGAAATGGGAAAACTCACGGGCAAAACAGCATTGATTACGGGCGCATCTCAGGGTATTGGCGAGGGTATCGCCAGAACGTTTGCCCGCCATGGTGCGAACTTAATCCTGCTGGATATCTCCGATGAGATTGAAAAACTGGCGGATGAGTTGGCTGGGCGAGGGCACCGTTGCACAGCTGTTCACGCTGACGTCAGAGATTTTGCGTCGGTCAAGGAAGCGGTGACGCGCGCGAAGCAGATTGAAGGCAAAATCGATATTCTGGTGAACAATGCCGGCGTATGCCGCCTCGGCAACTTCCTTGATATGAGCGATGAAGATCGCGATTTCCACATTGATATCAACATTAAAGGCGTCTGGAACGTGACGAAAGCCGTTCTGCCGGAGATGATTGCGCGCAAAGATGGGCGCATCGTGATGATGTCATCGGTGACCGGCGATATGGTTGCTGACCCGGGCGAAACGGCCTACGCGCTGTCGAAAGCCGCGATCATCGGTTTGACCAAATCCCTGGCGGTAGAATATGCGCAGTCCGGCATTCGCGTGAATGCCATTTGCCCGGGCTACGTTCGTACGCCGATGGCGGAAAGCATTGCGCGTCAGTCTAACCCGGAAGATCCTGAATCCGTTTTAGTCGAAATGGCGAAAGCGATCCCGATGCGTCGTCTGGCCTGCCCGCTTGAGGTCGGTGAACTGGCGGCGTTCCTGGCATCGGATGAGTCCAGTTATTTAACTGGCACGCAAAACGTGATTGATGGCGGCAGCACCCTGCCTGAAAGCGTTAGCGTCGGCGTCTGATTGATGCCGGTCTCCTCCCCATGTGCTGGGGAGGAGGTACCCCTTATTCTCTTTTCAACTTTCAAATCATCAAACGGTATATAAAACCGTTACTCCTTTAGCACTGGTTATAAATATGATGACCATAAGAAAGTCATTTAATTTATAAGGGTGCGCAATGGCCGTTAACTTACTGAAAAAAAGAACACTGACGCTGGCAGCCATGCTGTTGCTGGTGGGGCAGGCGCAGGCAACGGAACTACTGAACAGTTCATACGATGTTTCCCGCGAGCTGTTTGCCGCCCTTAATCCGCCGTTTGAACAACAATGGGCGAAGGATAACGGCGGCGACAAACTGACGATTAAACAATCTCATGCCGGGTCATCAAAACAGGCGTTGGCGATTTTGCAGGGGCTGAAAGCTGACGTCGTGACCTATAACCAGGTGACCGACGTGCAGATCCTGCATGACAAAGGCAAGCTGATCCCTGCCGACTGGCAAAGCCGCCTGCCGAATAACAGTTCGCCATTCTATTCCACCATGGCGTTTTTGGTGCGTAAGGGCAACCCGAAGAATATCCACGAATGGAACGATCTGGTTCGCCCGGACGTGAAGCTGATTTTCCCGAACCCGAAAACCTCCGGTAACGCACGCTATACCTATCTGGCTGCGTGGGGCGCGGCAGATAAAGCGGACGGTGGGGATAAAGCTAAAACCGAACAGTTCATGACCCAGTTTCTGAAAAACGTGGAAGTATTTGATACCGGCGGTCGTGGTGCAACTACCACCTTCGTGGAGCGCGGTCTGGGCGACGTACTGATTACCTTTGAATCGGAAGTGAACAATATCCGTAAACAGTACGAAGACCAGGGCTTCGAAGTGGTGGTGCCGAAGGTCAACATTCTGGCGGAGTTCCCGGTGGCCTGGGTAGATAAAAATGTGCAGGCCAACGGTACTGAAAAAGCGGCGAAAGCTTACCTGAACTGGCTGTACAGCCCGCAGGCGCAAACCATCATTACCGATTTCTACTACCGCGTGAATAACCCGCAGGTAATGGACAAGCTGAAAGATAAATTCCCGCAGACCGAATTGTTCCGTGTGGAAGATAAGTTTGGCTCGTGGCCTGAAGTGATGAAAACGCACTTTGTCAGCGGCGGTGAGCTGGACAAACTGCTGGCGGCGGGGCGTAAGTAAATGTTTGCTGTTTCTTCCCGACGCGTGCTGCCTGGCTTCACTTTGAGCCTGGGCACCAGCTTACTGTTTGTCTGCCTGATATTGCTGCTGCCGCTGAGCGCGCTGGTGATGCAACTGGCGCAAATGAGCTGGGCGCAATACTGGGATGTGATTACCAATCCGCAGGTGGTGGCGGCTTATAAAGTGACGCTGCTGTCGGCGTTTGTGGCGTCGATTTTTAACGGCGTGTTCGGTTTGCTGATGGCGTGGATCTTAACCCGCTATCGCTTTCCGGGTCGTACGCTGCTGGATGCGCTGATGGACCTGCCGTTCGCACTGCCTACGGCGGTGGCAGGTCTGACGCTGGCGTCACTGTTTTCGGTTAATGGCTTCTACGGCGAGTGGCTGGCGAAGCTGGATATCAAGGTGACCTACACCTGGCTCGGTATCGCGGTAGCGATGGCCTTTACCAGCATTCCGTTTGTGGTGCGTACCGTGCAACCGGTACTGGAAGAGTTAGGCCCGGAATATGAAGAAGCAGCTGAAACGCTCGGTGCTACGCGCTGGCAAAGTTTCCGTAAAGTAGTGCTGCCGGAGCTGTCTCCTGCGCTGGTGGCGGGCGTTGCGCTGTCGTTTACCCGCAGCCTCGGTGAGTTTGGCGCGGTTATTTTTATCGCCGGAAACATCGCATGGAAGACGGAAGTGACCTCGCTGATGATTTTTGTTCGCTTGCAGGAGTTTGACTACCCGGCCGCCAGCGCGATTGCTTCTGTGATCCTCGGGGCGTCGTTGTTGCTGCTGTTTTCAATTAACACTCTGCAAAGTCGCTTTGGTCGACGTGTGGTAGGTCACTGATGGCAGACATTACCCAATTGAAACGCTATGGCGCACCCCGCATCAACTGGGGGAAATGGTTTCTGATCGGCACGGGCATGCTGGTCTCCGCGTTTATTTTGCTGGTGCCGATGATTTACATCTTCGTGCAGGCGTTCAGCAAGGGATTAATGCCGGTATTACAGAACCTGGCGGATCCGGACATGCTGCATGCCATCTGGCTGACGGTGCTGATTGCGCTAATTGCGGTGCCGGTGAACCTGGTGTTTGGTGTGTTGCTGGCCTGGCTGGTGACCCGTTTTAACTTCCCAGGACGCCAACTACTACTAACGTTACTGGATATTCCATTTGCTGTCTCGCCGGTGGTCGCCGGTCTGGTCTATCTGCTGTTTTACGGCTCTAACGGCCCGCTTGGTGGGTGGCTGGATGAGCATAACCTGCAAATTATGTTTGCCTGGCCGGGGATGGTGCTGGTGACAGTGTTCGTGACCTGTCCGTTTGTGGTGCGTGAGCTGGTGCCGGTGATGTTAAGCCAGGGCAGCAATGAAGATGAAGCGGCTGTGTTGCTGGGTGCATCCGGCTGGCAGATGTTCCGCCGCGTTACGCTGCCGAATATCCGTTGGGCATTGCTGTACGGTGTGGTGTTGACCAACGCCCGTGCGATTGGTGAGTTTGGCGCGGTGTCAGTGGTTTCCGGCTCGATTCGCGGCGAAACCTTATCGCTGCCGCTACAGATTGAATTACTGGAGCAGGACTACAACACGGTCGGCTCCTTTACCGCCGCGGCGCTATTAACGCTGATGGCGATTATTACCCTGTTTTTGAAGAGCATGTTGCAATGGCGTCTGGAGAACCAGGAAAAACGCGCGCAGCAGGAGGAAAATCATGAGCATTGAGATTGCCAATATTAAGAAGTCTTTTGGTCGCACCCAGGTGCTGAACGATATCTCGCTGGATATTCCTTCAGGTCAGATGGTCGCGCTGTTGGGGCCATCCGGCTCGGGCAAAACCACGCTGCTGCGCATTATTGCCGGGCTGGAACATCAGTCCAGCGGGCATATCCGTTTTCACGGTACCGACGTCAGCCGATTGCACGCCCGCGACCGTAAGGTGGGGTTCGTGTTCCAGCACTATGCGCTGTTTCGTCATATGACCGTTTTCGACAATATCGCGTTTGGTCTGACGGTCCTGCCACGGCGTGAGCGCCCGAATGCGGCGGCCATCAAAGCAAAAGTGACCAAACTGCTGGAAATGGTTCAACTGGCTCATCTGGCGGACCGTTTCCCGGCACAGCTCTCCGGCGGGCAAAAACAGCGCGTGGCGTTGGCGCGTGCGCTGGCGGTAGAGCCGCAGATCCTGCTGCTCGACGAACCGTTTGGCGCGCTTGATGCGCAGGTGCGCAAAGAGCTGCGTCGATGGCTGCGCCAGCTGCATGAAGAGCTGAAATTTACCAGCGTGTTTGTTACCCACGATCAGGAAGAAGCAACGGAAGTCGCAGACCGCGTGGTGGTGATGAGTCAGGGTCATATCGAACAGGCTGATGCGCCGGATCAGGTATGGCGCGAACCGGCTACTCGTTTCGTCCTGGAATTTATGGGTGAGGTTAACCGCCTGCAGGGGACGATTCGTGGCGGCCAATTCCATGTGGGCGCACACCGCTGGCCGCTGGGTTATACGCCTGGCTATCAGGGACCGGTGGATCTGTTCCTGCGCCCGTGGGAAGTGGACGTGAGCCGTCGTACCAGCCTGGATTCGCCGTTGCCGGTACAAGTGCTGGAAGCCAGCCCGAAAGGACACTACACCCAATTAGTTGTGCAACCCCTGGGGTGGTATAACGAACCGTTGACGGTAGTCATGCAGGGCGATGATTCCCCTGGCCGCGGCGAACGTCTGTTTGTCGGGCTGCAAAATGCGCGCCTGTATAACGGCGACCAGCGTATTGAAACGCGGGAAGAGGAACTTGCCCTGGCGCAAAGCGCCTGATAGGTTAATTCGTATAGTTATCATCCGGTGGCGCTGCGCTTACCGGGCTTACCAGGTGCAGCATGACCTGTAGGCCGGGTAAGTACAGCGCCACCCGGCATTTTTATTGAGCTGAAAACGTGAACACATTAGAACAAACAATTGGCAATACGCCTCTGGTGAAATTACAACGTCTGGCGCCGGATAACGGTAGTGAAATTTGGGTCAAGCTGGAAGGCAATAATCCCGCAGGTTCGGTGAAAGACCGCGCCGCGTTGTCGATGATCGTCGAAGCGGAAAAGCGCGGAGAAATTAAGCCAGGCGACGTGCTGATTGAGGCGACCAGCGGTAATACCGGAATTGCGCTGGCAATGATCGCCGCGCTGAAGGGCTATCGCATGAAGCTGCTGATGCCAGACAACATGAGCCAGGAGCGCCGTGCGGCGATGCGCGCCTATGGTGCCGAGCTGATTCTGGTCACCAAAGAGCAGGGGATGGAAGGCGCGCGCGATTTAGCCCTTGAGATGGCGCAGCGGGGAGAAGGCAAGCTGCTGGATCAGTTTAATAATCCGGATAACCCGTACGCGCATTACACTACCACCGGACCGGAAATCTGGCAGCAGACGTCAGGTCGTATTACCCACTTTGTCTCCAGTATGGGAACGACAGGCACCATTACCGGTGTGTCGCGTTTTCTGCGTGAGCAAGAAAAAGCGGTCACTATCGTTGGCCTGCAGCCGGAAGAGGGCAGTAGTATTCCGGGAATTCGCCGCTGGCCTGCGGAATATATGCCGGGCATTTTTAACGCCTCGCTGGTGGATGAGGTGCTGGATATTCATCAGAACGATGCGGAAAACACCATGCGTGAACTGGCCGTTCGCGAAGGGATTTTCTGTGGTGTCAGTTCTGGTGGCGCGGTAGCGGGGGCGTTACGTGTGGCGCGCGCGACCCCGGGAGCGGTGGTGGTGGCGATCATCTGCGATCGCGGCGATCGCTACCTTTCAACCGGCGTGTTTGGCGAAGAGCACTTTAACCAGGGATTAGGGATTTAGTTTTCAGCCTGATAACCATAGCACTATCAGGCAAACGTACGGCACGAGCGCCGGATGACGACGTAAAGCGTCTTATCCGGCCTGCCATAATCAATCGTTACGTTTTTCCACAAGCTTATCAAGGAATTGCCACAGTTTCTCATTCATCTGCTGATAATCCCATGCTCGCATCTCTTCAACGGAACGGATGAAACGCTTGCCTTTAGCTTCCGCCAGTTCTTGTTCGGAGTGTTGAATAAGCCCTTCTATAGCATCAGCCGTAAACTCCATATGGCACTGAAAACCATAAACAAAATTACCGTATTGCACGATTTGTCGTGGGCAGCCCTCGCTGGCAGCAAGAATGGTCGCCTGGTCGGTTAATCCTGGCATGTCGTTGTGCCAGTGACCGACGGTAAGCGGTGAGCCGAAATGGCTGAACAGCGGGTGCTGTTGACCGGCTTCGGTCAGAACGATGGGGTAGTGACCAATCTCTTTTTCCGGACTCTGGCACACCTTCGCACCCAGCGCTTCGCCGATTAACTGTGAACCCAGGCAGATCCCCACCACAATTTTACGTGCCGCAATCGCCTGGTTGATCAGATGCTGCTCGGCCTGAGAATCAAAGTACGGGCACTCTGCCAGCGTGGTTCGTGGTGACTGCGGACCGCCAAACACCACCAACATATCGAAATCATCGGCGTTCGCAGGGACCGCTTCTCCGGCATAAACGCGCGACCAACTGACGCTATAGCCGCGTGATTCGGCCCACGGCAGATACGCGCCAGCAGATTCGAAAGACTCATGAATAACAAAATGAACTCGCACTTTTTCTCTCCTGTTAGCGTTTTAGCGCCTGATGAATATCAGCCGCCAGCTTATCAATGTCGCTGTCAGTTAAGGTTGACAGCGTAATACGCAGGCCGTGGGCAGGCGTGTTGACGCCAAACACTTCGCCTTCCCGCACCAGCCAGCCGGACTTTGCCAGCGCAAAAGCGATCGCTTGGCTGTTATCTTCCAGCGGTAGCCACATATTCAGACCGTCACCAACGGGCAACTCAATGCTATGTCGCCGCAGTGCTGCCGCCAACGTTTGCTGCTGGGCGGCGTAAAACTGCTGAGTTTGCGCCAGCGTGTGTTGATAAATCTCGTCACTCAGGCAGGCGCAGGCCAAATCCTGCAGCAGGTGGCTGACCCACTGACTGCCGGAGTTGAGCCGTAAACGTAGCTTCCCTGAAGTGAGCGGATCGCTGGCCACAATGGCCAGGCGTAAATCCGGACCTAACGTTTTTGACATCGAACGGACAATCGCCCAGTGCGTGGTTTCCTTCGCAATCACCGGATACCAGTGGCAAGCAGATAGCAGCGCAAAGTGGTCGTCGACGATCACCAGCGCCTGCGGATAGCGGGCCAGGATTTCCTGCAATTGTGCCGCGCGTGAGGCGCTCAGGCTGCATCCTGTCGGGTTATGCGCGCGCGGTGTCAGAATCACCGCCCGCGCGCCTTTCTGTAGCGCGAGTTCCAGTTGGTCCGGCAGTATGCCTTCGTGGTCAACATTGGCCGGACTGGCGGAGAAACCAGCATAACGCAGCATGTTGATGCTGCTCAAAAAGCATGGATCTTCTACGACAACGCTATCTCCAGGCAGTAAATGGGCGCACAGTAGCCGTTCGATAGCATCAATGGCGCCGCTGGTGATATCAATTTCCCCTTTGCCGGGCATTGCATTTTGCATCCATTGTGATGCCCATACCCTAAGCCCTGGTGAAACAGCGGCATCGCCGTACAACCGCGGATTCTTATTTATCTTCGCGAAATAACTACTCAGGTCAGGAAGACGCGAGGGCGCTGGATTACCGCCGGAAAGATCGATAAGCGGGGTATCCGGATTACCACCTTCCAGCGCAACGGGGGCATTGATCCCCTTAATCACCGTGCCGTTGCGTCCCAGGCTCTGCGCCAACCCGGAGGTGACCAGGCGTTTGTAAGCCGCCGCGACAGTATTACGGTTCACGTTTAATTCCGTTGCCAGTTCCCGCACTGGTGGCAACGTTTCTCCCGCTGCCAGCGTGCCTGTAGCGACATGTTGACGGATACTGTCAAAAATTTCGTTAGCGGTTTTTCCGTCGATCATTATTGACCTATGACAAAATGAATTTTAGCATATGACGATAATAGTGAGGCGTAAGCGCGCTGTCCAGCGAGAGGAGAAATTTATGGAGCAGGAGAGTGATATCCAGTCAGTGCTCTTTGACGACACGAATCGGGCGTTACAGACCGATATCGTCGCCGTCCAGTCACAGGTGGTGTATGGCAGCGTAGGCAACAGCATCGCCGTCCCGGCCATTAAAGCGCAGGGGTTACGCGTGACGGCAGTACCCACGGTGCTGTTCAGTAATACCCCGCATTATGAAACCTTTTACGGCGGCGTTATTCCGTCTGACTGGTTTAGCGGCTATCTCCGCGCCTTAAGCGAGCGTGATGCCTTGCGTGAGCTAAAGGCGGTGACAACAGGATACATGGGCAGCGCGGAGCAAATCGCCTTGCTGGCACAGTGGCTGGAAACCGTTCGGGCCACACATCCGGACCTGTGCATTTTGGTCGACCCCGTGATTGGCGATACGGATAGCGGCATGTATGTGAAAGCCGAAATCCCGGAAGCTTATCGTCAGCACCTGCTGCCGTTGGCACAGGGGCTGACGCCGAACGTGTTCGAGCTGCAAATGCTAAGCGGAAAGCCGTGTCGTACGCTTGATGAAGCCATTACGGCGGCACAATCACTGCTCACTGACACCCTGAAATGGGTGGTAATAACCAGCGCGCCGGGGGATACCGAAGAGATTATTAACGTTGCGGTGGTGACGGCTGAAACGGTTGAGGTGTTAGCCCATCCGCGAGTGAAAACGGATCTGAAGGGGACTGGCGATCTGTTTTGTGCAGAGCTGGTGAGCGGCCTTGTACTGGGGAAAGCGCTGACGACCGCGACGCACGACGCCGCGCAGCGGGTGATGGACGTGATGACGTGGACGCACCTGTGCGGTTGTGATGAATTAATTCTGCCACCGGCAGGGGAGGCGCGATGAAGAGTTACCGGCTGGTAGTTCGCCAGAATGGGCGTATGGTTGGACATTTTGACACCAACGGGGCAGCAGCGCTGGAAGATATCTGTGTAGCGCGGGCCATGTTTGGTATTGCGGGTGGCTACGACTGTGAATTGTTAGTGGCAGACTCGGAGCGACGGATGCTGGAAAGCGGGCCGGAAGGGATGAAGATTCTGATGCGCGAGGCGTGTTACCGACCGGTCACCTCACAAATTTAACGCTTTTCCGACCTACAAAAGATAAAAATCGTTATCGGGTATATACAAAATCATTCAGGTTGCATCAAGGCGGCAAAGGAGAGAATCCCCGGGAGCGTACATGAGTACGTGACTGGGGTGAGCGACTGCAGCCAACACAGAGGCAATCTGAAGGATGAAGTATATAAAAAAATGGCGCCATCAGGCGCCATCTTTCTCTGCAAAAAGAATTACTTCTTGATGCGGATAACCGGAGTCTCACCCACTGTCACGCTACCGGACAGTTTGATCAGCTCTTTGATTTCGTCCATGTTGGAGATAACAACCGGAGTCAGGGTAGACTTGGCTTTTTCTTCCAGCAGCGGCAGATCGAATTCAATAACCGGGTCGCCCACTTTCACGCGCTGACCTTCTTCAGCGATGCGTTTGAAGCCTTCGCCTTTCAGTTCAACGGTATCAATACCGAAGTGAACAAACAGCTCAATGCCGCTGTCGGATTCGATAGAGAAAGCGTGGTTGGTTTCAAAGATTTTGCCGATGGTGCCATCAACAGGAGCAACCATTTTGTTACCGGTTGGTTTGATAGCAATGCCATCACCAACGATTTTTTCAGCAAAAACTACATCCGGCACGTCTTCGATGTTGACGATCTCGCCAGAGAGCGGAGCAACGATCTCAATAGTTCCGGTGTCTTTCTTATCATCAGAAACCAGAGATTTCAGTTTATCGAACAAACCCATGATCTTCTCCTAAGCAGTAAATTGGGCCGCATCTCGTGGATTAGCAGATTGTTTTTTCTTCAATGAACTTGTTAACCAGCGTCATTAACTCGTCCGTTGTCGGTTGAGCAAGAGCCTGCTCTGCTAACACCTTCGCATCTTCGAAGTTCGTGTTACGGATAATCTTCTTAATGCGCGGGATAGAAATGGCGCTCATAGAGAATTCGTCCAGACCCATCCCCAGCAACAGAAGTGTAGCACGTTCGTCGCCTGCAAGCTCACCACACATGCCAGTCCATTTGCCTTCAGCATGAGAAGCATCAATAACTTGCTTGATCAGCGTCAGCACAGATGGCGACATCGGTTGGTAAAGGTGTGAAATCATATCATTACCACGGTCAACTGCCAGGGTGTACTGCGTTAAATCATTGGTGCCGATACTAAAGAAATCAACTTCTTTGGCTAAATGACGCGCAATTGTTGCCGCAGCTGGTGTTTCCACCATCACGCCAATCTCAATGCTCTCGTCAAATGCTTTACCTTCGTCGCGCAGTTCCTGTTTGTAGATTTCGATCTCTTTGCGCAGTGCACGCACTTCTTCAACAGAGATGATCATTGGGAACATGATACGCAGTTTGCCGAAAGCAGAGGCGCGCAAGATAGCGCGAACCTGGTCACGCAGGATCTCTTTACGATCCATGGCGATACGCACGGCACGCCAGCCCAGGAACGGGTTCTCTTCTTTCGGGAAGTTCATGTACGGCAGTTCTTTATCGCCGCCGATGTCCATGGTACGGACGATGACCGCCTGAGAGCCACAGGCTTCAGCAACGGCTTTATACGCAGCAAACTGTTCTTCTTCAGTTGGCAGCGATTCACGGTCCATGAACAGGAATTCGGTGCGGTACAGACCCACACCTTCAGCGCCGTTACGCTCGGCGCCTTCAACGTCACGAACGGTACCGATGTTGGCGCAAACTTCAACCTGGTGACCGTCCAGCGTGATAGCCGGCAGATCTTTCAGCTTAGCGAGTTCCGCTTTCTCGGTTGCAACCTGCTCCTGAACGGCACGCAGTTGCTCAATAACGTCGTTGGTCGGATTGACGTAAACCTGATTGTTTACGGCATCCAGAATCAGATAGTCGTCGTTTTTCACCTGAGAGGTGACGCTACCCGTACCTACGATGGCAGGCAGTTCCAGAGAACGCGCCATGATAGAGGTATGAGAGGTACGTCCGCCCGCGTCAGTGATGAAACCCAGCACCTTGTTCAGGTTCAGCTGTGCGGTTTCTGACGGGGTCAGGTCTGCGGCAACCAGGATAACTTCGTCCTGGATAGCGCTCAGATCAATAATTGCCAGACCCAGAATGTTACGCAGCAGGCGTTTACCGATGTCACGTACGTCAGCCGCACGTTCTTTCAGGTATTCATCATCCAGCTCTTCCAGGGCTGTGGCCTGACCTTCGATAACTTCATGCGCAGCTGCATCAGCCGTCATGTGCTTATCTTTAATCAGGGCTATGATTTCCTGCTCCAGCTCCTCATCTTCGAGCAGCATGATATGCCCTTCAAAGATGGCTTCTTTTTCTTCACCGAACGTTTCACCAGCTTTGGTTTTGATCGCTTCCAGTTGCGCAGATGCCTTGGCACGACCGCTCAGAAAACGTTCAACTTCCTGATCAACCTTGTCGGCAGAAATTTTTTTCCGGTCAATGACGATCTCGTCTTCTTTCAGCAGCAATGCTTTACCGAAAGCGATACCCGGGGATGCTAAAATGCCTGAAATCATAACCCTACCTTACTTGTGACTGATATTTAAAAGAACTCGTTGAACTTACTCGAGTTCAGCCATCAGTTTAACCAGATGCTCAACTGCTTTCTGCTCGTCTTCACCTTCTGCGGACAGGGTGACAACGGTACCCTGAGTCAGGCCCAGAGTCTGCAGTTTAAACAGGCTTTTGGCGCTAGCGCTTTTGCCGTTGGAAGTCACAGTAATTTCAGAAGTAAAGCCTTTTGCTTCTTTAACAAACTGAGCAGCAGGGCGAGTATGCAGACCGTTCGGAGCGGTAATGGTAACTTCTTGCTGGAACATTATATTTCCCCAACTTATAGGTTTAGTGTTGTGGAACTAAAGTCTAGCCTGGCGGCTCAACTTTAGCCTGTATTGTTAGCATCGGCGTAAACTGGACGCGACACAAAAGGAGTTCGGTGCAATCCGTTGCTGGCAACTTCTTGCCGCTGACGTTTCGTTCGTCATTAAACATTATGCCGCGAAAGGAAGAGTTGAACCAAATCATAAAATCGATTCAGCTAGCGCTTTTCCTGTAACGATTAATTTCGCG
The DNA here is from genome assembly GCF_030332745.1 of Citrobacter sp. Cpo074. NCBI lineage: Bacteria > Pseudomonadati > Pseudomonadota > Gammaproteobacteria > Enterobacterales > Enterobacteriaceae > Citrobacter > Citrobacter sp. Cpo074. The sequence goes on along the minus strand of NZ_JAOWHG010000033.1, from coordinate 641,219 downwards.
CATCAAAATAATTAGTTTGGTTAAATACCAGTTCCGGCGGGCTGAATCAATGCCAGGCGAGTTGAAACTTTGAAGCAGGCCACAAAAAAGCACCCAAAAGGGTGCTTTTTTACGCGTTTTTAACATGCTGGCACTACTGTTGCAGTTCTTTCTCTGTAAAGAGATCGGCAAACAGTGCAGTGCTCAGATAACGCTCACCCGATGACGGTAGAATAACCACTATATTCTTATTGGTAAAGGTTTCATCTTCCTGGAGCTTAAGCGCGGCAGCAACCGCAGCACCGGAAGAGATCCCAGCCAGAATACCTTCTTCTTCCATCAGACGACGCGCAGTAGAAATAGCTTCATCATTAGTGATGGCAACGACTTTATCGATAAGCTTCAGATCAAGGTTACCCGGAATGAAGCCTGCTCCAATGCCCTGAATTTTATGCGGGCCTGGTTTGAGTTCTTCACCTGCCAGCGCCTGGGCGATAACCGGGGAGTCGGTAGGTTCAACCGCGACGGTGATCAGATCGGTTTTGCCTTTAGTGCCTTTAATGTAACGGGTCACACCAGTCAACGTACCGCCAGTACCGACGCCGGAAATAAAGACATCAACCTGGCCATCGGTATCTTCCCAGATTTCCGGGCCGGTGGTTTTTTCGTGGATTTCCGGGTTTGCCGGGTTGCTGAACTGCTGCAGCAGCAGGAATTTTTCCGGATCGCTGGCCACAATTTCTTCCGCTTTCTGAATCGCGCCCTTCATACCTTTTGCGCCTTCGGTCAGCACCAGGTTCGCGCCCAGCGCTTTTAAGAGCTTGCGGCGCTCAATGCTCATGGTTTCAGGCATGGTCAGAGTCAGTTTGTAACCGCGAGCTGCGGCAACGTAGGCCAGCGCAATCCCTGTGTTGCCGCTGGTTGGTTCGACCAGCTCTACACCCGGTTTCAGTACACCACGTTTTTCGGCATCCCAAATCATGTTGGCACCGATACGGCATTTGACGCTAAAGCTTGGGTTGCGTGATTCCACCTTCGCCAGAATGCGTCCGTTACCGATACGGTTCAGTCGAACCAGCGGCGTATGACCGATAGTCAGCGAGTTGTCTTCAAAAATCTTACTCATGGCCTGTCCTTAACTGTATGAAATTGGGATACCGCTTCAGCATACCTGTTGAGAAAGTATGGGGAAGTAAGGAATTCGTATATCTATATGCCACCAGGAAATAATGCGTTGCAGTATGGAATAAGAGCGGGCATAAGCCAGCCCGCTTTTACACATTTTTGCATTACTTCCATAACGCGTGCTTAGCACGATAGCAGTCTACCCACATCGCCGTGGCACCACAAACCGCGACCGGCATGATGAACAGATTGAGCACCGGAATCATGGTGAACAGGCTGGTCAATGCGCCAAATTGCATATTGGTGACCTTGCGTGTGCGCAGCGCGACGCGCATCTCCTTAAAAGGCACCTTATGGTTATCAAACGGATAATCGCAGTACTGAATGGCCAGCATCCATGCGCTGAACAAGAACCACAGCACCGGGGCTACGGTCTGACCAATACCCGGAATAAAATAGAGGATCAGCAACACGACGGCGCGCGGGAGATACCACGCCAGCTTTTGCCATTCACGTTTCATAATACGGGGAACATCTTTCATGATGCCGAGAACGCCGGTATCAGGCGGTGTTGCGCCCGTTAAGCGTGCTTCCAGCTGTTCTGCCAGCAGACCGTTAAACGGCGCGGCAATCCAGTTGGCTATGGTGGAAAACAGGTAGCCGAACACCAGTAGTACGGAGATAGTGACAATCGGCCACAGCAAGTAGCTGAGCCACTGAAGCCAGTCAGGGACGTGACTCATCAGCGCGGGGATCCAGCTATCGAGTTGTGTGAATAGCCACCAGAATGCGCCGCCCATCAGCAGGATATTCACCAGCAAAGGCAGGATGACAAAGCGACGAATGCCCGGTTGGGTGATGAGCTTCCATCCCTGTGAAAAGTAATAAAGGCCGCTGCGAGGTACGACTGCAGATGATGAAACCATGGTCAGGACATACTCCTTGTTATATAAGCTCTGGTAAACTTTGCGTATCTTACCGGGTTGTTGAGCGTTAAGCTGTTCAGAAATGTTCGAAAAAACAGCAAAAAGCACAATTTTGTTCATCTTTATGCCGTGAAAGCCAAGAGTGCACTTGCACTTGGCGTAATCGACAAATACTCTTAGTGAGTAAATGTTTGCCGTGGTGGCAAGGTGTTAGAACAACAGAGAATATAATGATGCAGGATTTGCGTCTGATATTAATCATTGTTGGCGCGATCGCCATAATCGCTTTACTGGTACATGGTTTTTGGACTAGCCGTAAAGAGCGGTCTTCTATATTCCGCGATCGCCCACTGAAACGCATGAAGTCTAAACGTGAAGACGAGGATTCGTTCGACGACAACGTCGAGGAAGACGAAGGCGTGGGCGAAGTTCGCGTTCATCGTGTGAATCATGCTCCCGGTAACGCGCAGGAACATGGTGTTCCTCCTCAGTCGCCGCAACACCAGTACCAGCCGCCTTATGCGTCTGCTCAGCCGCGTCAACCCGCGCCGCAGCCTGCACAAGCGCCGGTGCCGCCGCCGCATGCTCAGCAGCAGCCGCAGCCGCAGCCTGTACAACCGCAGCAGCCGGTGCAACATCAGCCTGTTCAGCAACAACCTGTGCAGCAGCCGATGCAGCATCAGCCCGTTGCTCCGCAGGTTCAGCAGCCCGTGCAGCAAGCACCGCAACCTGCGCCGCAGGCTTTCCAGCCCGCAGAGCCTGCCGTTGAACATCAACCGCAGCCTGAGCCGGTAGTTGAAGAAGCGCCTGTTGCTGAAAAACCGCAGCGTAAAGAAGCGGTCATTATTATGAACGTTGCGGCGCATCACGGTAGTGAGCTCAACGGTGAAGTGCTGCTCAACAGCATTCAGCAAGCCGGTTTTAAATTTGGCGATATGAATATTTTCCATCGTCATTTGAGCCCGGATGGCAGCGGTCCTTCGCTGTTCAGCCTTGCCAATATGGTTAACCCAGGAACGTTTGACCCCGAAATGACGGGTGATTTCAGCACCCCTGGCGTGACTATTTTTATGCAGGTTCCGTCCTACGGTGACGAGCTGCAAAACTTTAAGCTGATGCTGCAGTCGGCACAGCACATTGCCGATGAAGTGGGTGGTGTGGTGCTCGACGATCAACGTCGCATGATGACGCCGCAGAAACTGCGCGAGTATCAGGACCGCATCCGCGAAGTTAAAGAATCTCACGCCTGATTCTCCTCTGGCGTGACATCTCCTTGCTAAACCCCCGCCTGTCGGGGGTTTTTTATCATTGATGGTGCGATATGGAATCAATCGAACAACAACTGACAGAACTGCGAACCACGCTTCGCCATCATGAGTATCTCTACCATGTGATGGATGCGCCGGAAATTCCCGATGCGGAATACGATCGCCTGATGCGTGAACTGCGCGAGCTGGAAGCGCAGCATCCGGAACTTATCACCCCCGACTCGCCAACCCAGCGTGTTGGCGCCGCCCCGTTAGCAGCGTTCAGCCAGATTCGCCATGAAGTGCCAATGCTGTCACTGGATAACGTGTTTGATGAAGAGAGTTTTCTCGCCTTCAACAAGCGCGTGCAGGACAGACTGAAGAGTACGGACAAACTAACCTGGTGCTGCGAACTGAAGCTGGACGGGCTGGCGGTCAGTATCCTGTATGAAAACGGTGTGCTGGTCAGTGCCGCAACGCGTGGTGATGGTACTACGGGTGAGGATATTACCTCGAACGTGCGCACCATCCGTGCGATCCCATTAAAACTGCGAGGCGATAACATTCCGACGCGTCTGGAAGTGCGCGGTGAAGTGTTCCTGCCGCAGGCCGGATTTGAAAAAATTAACGAAGAGGCCCGCCGTACTGGCAACAAAGTGTTTGCTAACCCACGTAACGCAGCGGCCGGGTCATTGCGTCAGCTCGATCCACGTATTACAGCGAAGCGACCGCTTACTTTCTTCTGCTATGGCGTTGGTGTGCTGGAAGGTGGTGTGTTGCCTGATACCCACCAGGGCCGTCTGCTGCAATTTAAAGAGTGGGGATTGCCGGTGAGCGACAGAGTTAAGCTTTGCGACTCTCCGGAGGAAGTACTTGCTTACTATCACAAGGTTGAAGAAGACCGACCGACGCTGGGATTCGATATCGACGGTGTGGTGATCAAAGTCAACTCCATGGTGTTGCAGGAACAACTGGGTTTTGTTGCCCGCGCGCCGCGCTGGGCGGTGGCCTTTAAGTTCCCGGCGCAAGAGCAGATGACCTTCGTACGTGATGTTGAGTTTCAGGTTGGACGCACCGGGGCGATTACGCCTGTCGCTCGCCTTGAGCCAGTTCAGGTTGCCGGGGTGTTGGTCAGTAACGCCACCTTGCACAATGCGGATGAAATTGAGCGTCTTGGTTTGCGTATTGGCGATAAAGTCGTCATTCGCCGTGCGGGCGATGTCATCCCGCAGGTAGTGAATGTCGTGCTTTCCGAGCGCCCGGACGATACGCGTGAAATTGAGTTTCCCACCCACTGTCCGGTATGCAACTCTGACGTTGAGCGTGTGGAAGGCGAAGCGGTCACTCGCTGTACCGGTGGTTTAATCTGCGGGGCGCAGCGTAAGGAATCGCTGAAACACTTCGTTTCCCGCCGCGCGCTGGACGTTGACGGCATGGGCGATAAAATTATCGATCAACTGGTCGAGAAAGAGTATGTCCACACGCCAGCGGATCTCTTCACACTGACCGCAGGTAAGCTGACCGGACTCGATCGTATGGGGCCGAAATCGGCGCAAAACGTGGTGAATGCGCTGGAAAAAGCGAAAGAAACGACGTTTGCCCGTTTCCTCTACGCGCTGGGTATTCGCGAAGTCGGTGAAGCCACGGCGGCTGGTCTGGCGGCGCATTTTGGCACCCTTGAGGCGCTGGAAGCGGCTTCCATTGAAGAGCTGCAAAAAGTGCCGGATGTCGGCATTGTGGTAGCGACCCACGTGTTTAATTTCTTTGCTGAAGAGAGCAACCGCGAGGTGATCGTCCAACTGCTGGCGCAGGGGATTCACTGGCCGGCGCCGGTGGTCATCAACGCTGAAGAAATCGACAGCCCCTTCGCGGGTAAAACGGTAGTGCTGACCGGGAGCCTGAGCCTGATGTCACGCGATGACGCCAAAGCGCGACTGACCGAGTTGGGTGCAAAAGTAGCCGGCAGCGTATCGAAGAAAACCGACCTGGTGATTGCCGGTGAAGCGGCGGGTTCGAAGCTGGCAAAAGCGCAGGAACTGGGTATTGCCGTGATCGATGAAGCTGAAATGATCCGCTTACTGGGTGCCTGAGATGGAAAAAGAGCAGCTGGTTGAAATCGCCAATACCGTGATGCCCTTTGGCAAATATAAAGGGCGTCGGCTGATTGATGTACCGGAAGAGTATCTGCTGTGGTTTGCCCGTAAAGATGAATTCCCGCCGGGCAAGCTCGGCGAGCTGATGCAAATCACGCTGCTGATTAAAACTGAAGGGCTGACGCAACTGGTGCAGCCCCTGAAACGCCCGTTCTAAGCCTTTGCGGCGCGGCTTTTCTGCTGCGCCTGCAATGCGTCTGTTTGTTGCTTGTAGCGACGTGCCAGCACGGCACACACCATCAGCTGAATTTGATGGAAGATCATCAACGGCAGCACCATCATTCCTATCACTGACGTCGGGAACAGAATATTTGCCATTGGGATCCCATTTGCCAGGCTCTTTTTCGATCCGCAAAAGACAATGGTGATCTCATCGGCTTTGTTGAAGCCGCATTTCCGCGCAACAAAGACGTTGATGCCAATCACGATTGCCAGCAATACGATGCTGACCACCACGATAAACAACAGCGAACCAATCCCCACTTTGTGCCAGATCCCGTTAACCACGGCTTCACTGAAGGCGGAGTACACCACCAGCAAGATGGAGGATTGGTCCGTTTTGGCGATCCATTTTTTATGTCGGGACACCCAGTTACCAATCCACGGACGTGAAAGATGTCCCAGTACGAACGGCAGCAGCAGCTGCAGCATGATTTTCCCCACCTGCTCCAGACTGCCTTCTGCGCCATGCATATTCATTACCAGGCCAACCAGTAACGGCGAGAGAAAAATACCCAGCAGGCTGGAGGCCGAAGCGGAACACACGGCGGCAGCAACGTTACCCCCCGCCAGCGACGTAAAAGCGATTGCCGACTGCACCGTGGCCGGCAAAATACACAGGTACAGGAAACCGGTGTACAGCATCGGGTCAACATTTACCGGTGCCCACCAGGCGAACAGAACGCCCAGCACCGGGAAAACAACAAACGTGCTGCACATCACCCACAGATGTAAACGCCAGTGACTACCGCCGGCAATAATGGCTTCACGCGAAAGCTTCGCCCCGTGCATAAAAAACAGTAGGGCAATGGCAGCGGTGGTTAAGCCTTCAAAGAAAGGTACAAAGCCACCCTCGGCCGGGAAAAAGGACGCCAGTAAAACGACCGTAATCAACGTTATCGTGAACGGATCAAGGATACGAAAAAGTTTCATAAAAGCTCCTGAAATTCGGTAGGAACATTTTGCGTTTTTCTGTTTGAGAAATAAAATTGATTTATTGCATCCATATATGAATCGAATAGATGAATTACTCTCTGCGTCAGCTCCGTATTTTTGTTACCGTCGCTCAGGCCAAAAGCTTTAGCCGGGCGGGGGATATCATTGGCTTAAGCCAGTCTGCGGTCAGCCACAGCGTTAAAGAGCTGGAAGGGCAGACGGGTGTGCGGTTGTTAGATAGAACAACGCGGGAAGTGGTGCTGACAGAAGCAGGGCACCAGTTGGCGGCGCGGCTGGAACGTATTCTGGATGAACTGCACAGCACGCTGCGCGAAGCAGGCCAGGTGGGAACGCAGTTAACCGGAACGGTGCGCGTTGCCGCCAGCCAGACAATATCTGCTCACCTTATTCCACAGTGTATTGCCCAGAGTAATCAGCTTTATCCAGCAATCGATTTTGTGCTGCACGATCGTCCGCAACAGTGGGTGCTGGAGAGTATTCGTCAGGGCGAGGTGGATTTTGGCATTGTGATAGATCCAGGTGCTGTGACCGATCTACAGTGTGAAGCGGTGTTATCCGAACCGTTCCTGCTGTTGTGTCGAGAGGATCATCCGCTAGCCCAACGCGAATGGGTAAATTGGCAGGATTTATATCATGAGCGCCTGGTATTACAGGATTACGCTTCCGGCAGTCGACCGTTGATCGATGCGGCACTGGCTCACTTTTCCATTGAGGCCAATATCGTTCAGGAGATAGGTCACCCTGCCACGCTTTTCCCGATGGTTGAGGCGGGGATTGGTATCAGCGTGCTGCCTGCGCTGGCGCTTCCTCTGCCACAGGGCAGCCATTTGCAGGTTAAACGCCTGACGCCGGTTGTGGAACGACAATTGATGCTGGCACGACGTAAAAATCGTTCTTTATCGACTGCGGCCCAGGCGCTGTGGGACGTAGTACGGATGCAGGCCAGTGAATTAACCGCCGGTCGGGCACGGGATCCTTTGTACCAGCTTTAACGATATGGCTGGTGTTTGTCATGTCGTTAAGTTTGGCTTTCAGTATCGATGAACTGATCGTTAACTTTTATATTTTTACCCGGCACCGGACTACCTCTTTATATTTATAAATTCTCCTGCGTTATTCTTAGGCAATTGCTTAGCTTGCGGATTTGTAAGGCTATTTTAAATTATTACTTTTTTCTTGACCTTCCACTTGCTGGAAGGTTGATACTCTTTATACGCAAGTACGGATAGCAGTATCTAATACAATGATGTATAGCGATTGATTAATGAAATGACTAAGCAATTTATACAGTAACTCGTTATAGGTAGAATTAACACGATCCCGATGGAGTAATATTAGTGACATGTTAAATAATCCTACAATAGCTGGTTGCTGAAACTAATCCGGTAAATATATTTAACTAATGGGGTATTGGCGGCGATGATAAGAAAAAATAAAATTTTAATTGCAATGCAAATTAGTATGCTGGCATGGTCTGGTTATACGTTTGCAGCAGACAGAGTGTATGTAGCAAATGAAGGTGCAGATTCAGTTAATGTACTTGATGCTGCGTCTTTAAAGACTGTAGATAAAGTACATGTTGGTAAAATGCCGCATAACGTTCAGGTGTCACCAGACAATAAAACAGTTTGGGTAACCAACCTTGGTGCTAACGGGACACATTCATCAGGCTCTGAACATATGGATATGAGTAAAGATGCCCATTCTGAGAAAATGGATATGGGCAAAGATTCTCATGCAGGCAAAAAGGAACATGGCGAAGTTTGGGTTATTAATGCCGAAAATGATACGGTTATTGCAAAACTTCCGGTTGGCGCACACCCTGCGCATGTTGTCGTCACCCCTGATGGGAAAATGGCGTATATCTCAAATAGTGCAGATAACACTATCAGCGTGATTGATGCAGAACATTTGAAAAATTTAACGACAATTAATGTAGGTAAATTCCCTCATGGCCTCAGAGTGAGTCCTGACGGTAAAGAAGTTTATATCGCGAATATGAAAGGGGGCTCGGTATCCGTCGTCGATACAGCCAGTAATAAAGAAGTCGCGCAGATCCCATTAGGTAAAATGCCAGCCCAGGTAGGTTTCTCACCGGACGGAAAACGGGTGTTTGTTTCCCTGTCTGGTGAAGATGCTGTAGCGGTGATTAATACAGCAACGCGTAAAGTTGTGAAGAAAATTAATGTCGGTACCGTACCAATCCAGCTGTTTGGCACTCCGGATGGTAAAAGCATGCTGGTAACCAATCAGGGCTCGAAGAGCAGGCCGGGTAACACAATAAACATGATTGATATCGCAAGCCTTACGGTAGCGAAAACCATCACCACTGGCGATGGGGCCCATGGCGTGGTTGTGGATAAAAATGGCAAATATGCTTACGTAACTAACTCATTTGCAAACTCTGTTTCGATGATTGACATTAATGAGCGTAAGGTAGTGAATACGCTTCCGGTAGACAACAACCCAAATGGTATCAGCTGGGGCTCTGTCGAAGTGACGCCTAAATAACTGTGCTAGCATTTATCAATACCCGTCATTCGCTGGCGGGTATTTTCATGAATATTCTATAAATAAAGGAACGACAGATGAGAAAGCCGGAGCGGACAAAAACGCTGCCTAGTAAGTTCAATTTTGATGATACTGTAAACAGACTCGTCAGCGTATTGAATGCTAAAAATATTCGTATTTTTGTACAGGTTGATCAACAGCAAGCGGCAACGGAAGCAGGTCTTGCTCTGCGACCGACGATGTTATTTCTGTTTGGTAACCCAAAGGGTGGTACTCCTGCCATGCAAGCAAATCCTCATGCGGCAATAGAGTTACCCCTAAGGGTGGTTATTTGGCAGGATGATAATGGTGATACCCATATAGATTATCAGGATGCAAGTACTGTTCTGGAGTTTGACTATGATGTTGCACATAATATTGTTGCTCCAGTTAGCATCCTGACAACCCTTCTTAACGAAGTGGCCGGTAATTAATTGCAAATAACACTAAATGCCTCGTGGATATTTAGTGTTATTTTTCTGCGTTTATTATGCAAGTGTTTAACCCGCTATAATAAACCTATTGAATAATACACATGATGTTCATTACTCTTCAATGTTTGTCGGTTCGTCTATTTTATAAATAGACGATTTTTTGTTTGCAATATTATGTGAAGAGTATATCTTGACGCTCAAATATTAATATGAAAGTTATGAGGATAGTTATGAAAAAGACATTAGTCACATCATTGGCCGCTTCTTTGTGTTTTCTCAGTCTGTCTGCCTTTGCTGCTACAGAAATCTCGCAACAAGAAGCCAATAGTTTAAAGCATGTCAAGTCAATCACCGTAACGGAAAATACGGTGAATCAATGTATGCACAAAATTTCGAAAATGGCAGATAAAGAAGGTGCTGATTTCTTTGTCATTAAGAACTTCTCTTCTATAGGCAATGGTTCTCAGGCTGTAGTGACCAGCGAACTCTATAAGAAGTAAACAGCAGTTTCCCCCGTTTTAATTATTGATTAGCGAAAGTGCGTTGTTGTACCTGCTTTCGCTTATTAATAATCAACAAATGTTAGTCAGTCATTTGCAAGGCGGGCTTTGTCAGCCCACTCGTCTGACGAATTCCTGATGTGTTGGTACTCCTTGCCATTTCTGGCAGAAAAAAAATGTGAGTTCAGGCCGATTTAGCACATGCCATCTATACCGATTTACTATCGGTTATCGGGATAAACGGTATTGGTAATCGATTGCGTAGTCTCGCTATAACAATGCGGTACGCTACGTTATTTCGATTACTCAGTATTAAGGACATCTCATGAGCCACTCTCTTTTCTCGCAAAATCCCTGGTATAGCGCTGATATCATTCGTGGTAACAAACCGGATTTTACGCCGCGCGTAGCCTTTATCCTCGGCTCAGGCCTGGGGGCGTTGGCGGATCAAATTGAGGATGCGGTTGCCATCTCTTACGAGAAACTACCAGGGTTCCCGGTGAGTACCGTACACGGTCATGCTGGTGAACTGGTGTTGGGAAATCTGGCGGGAATTCCGGTGGCCTGTATGAAAGGACGTGGACATTTCTATGAAGGTCGCGGTATGACGGTGATGACGGACGCCATTCGTACGCTGAAGCTGCTGGGCTGTGAGCTGCTGTTTTGCACCAATGCTGCAGGCTCTTTGCGTCCCGAAGTCGGACCGGGTAGCCTCGTTGCGCTTAGCGATCACATCAATACGATGCCGGGTACGCCGATGGTAGGGCCAAACGATGAGCGTTTTGGCGAGCGATTCTTTTCACTGGCGAATGCCTATGATGCTGACTACCGTGCGATCCTGCAAACTGTTGCCGCTGAGGAAGGATTCCCGCTGAGTGAAGGGGTTTTTGTCTCTTATCCGGGGCCGAACTTTGAAACCGCGGCAGAAATCCGCATGATGCAAATTATCGGTGGCGACGTGGTGGGGATGTCGGTGGTGCCTGAAGTTATCTCTGCGCGCCACTGCGGTTTGAAAGTGGTTGCGGTGGCGGCCATCACCAACCTGGCGGAAGGTCTGGGTGATGTTAAATTATCTCACGCGCAGACGCTGGCTGCGGCGGAACTCTCCCGGCAGAATTTCATCAATTTGATCTGCGGATTCTTGCGCAAACTGGCCTGAATAACTAAAAAATGACCCCGCTTGCGGGGTCTTACTTTATGGCAAGGAACGGAAAAATGGGTATCGCATCTCGCTTAAAGCTCATGTCGTTTTTGCAATATTTCATCTGGGGAAGCTGGTTGGTAACCCTGGGTTCCTACATGATTAATACCCTGGATTTTACCGGCGCGAACGTCGGTATGATTTACAGTTCGAAAGGGCTGGCGGCGATTATCATGCCGGGCATTATGGGCATCATTGCCGATAAATGGCTACGCGCCGAGCGCGCCTATATGCTTTGTCATCTGGTGTGTGCGGGCGTGTTGCTATATGCCACAACCGTTACCGATCCGCAGACCATGTTTTGGGTGATGCTGGTTAACGCAATGGCGTATATGCCGACGATTGCGTTATCGAATAGCGTCTCATACTCGTGCTTGGCGCAATCAGGTCAGGATCCGGTCACCGCGTTCCCGCCAATTCGTGTATTTGGCACCATTGGGTTTATTGTGGCGATGTGGACAGTCAGTTTGATGGGACTGGAACTGAGCAGCGCGCAGTTGTATATCGCTTCAGGCGCATCGCTGCTGCTGGCTCTGTATGCACTTACGTTGCCGAAAATCCCGGTTGCTGAGAAGAAAGCAAACACCACGCTTGCCAGCAAGCTCGGTCTGGACGCCTTTGTTCTGTTTAAAAAACCGCAGATGGCAATCTTCTTTTTGTTTGCGATGATGCTGGGGGCGGTGTTGCAAATCACCAACGTCTTTGGCAATCCGTTCCTGCATGATTTTGCCCGTAACCCGGAATTTGCCGACAGCTTTGTGGTGAAGTACCCCTCCATATTGCTTTCCGTTTCACAGATGGCGGAGGTGGGCTTTATTCTCACTATTCCGTACTTCCTTAAACGCTTTGGCATTAAAACGGTGATGCTGATGAGCATGCTGGCATGGACGCTGCGCTTTGGCTTCTTTGCCTTTGGCGATCCGTCGCCGTTTGGTTTTGTGCTGCTGCTGATGTCGATGATCGTCTACGGCTGTGCGTTTGATTTCTTCAATATCTCGGGATCGGTATTTGTCGAGCAGGAGGTTAGCTCTAACATTCGCGCCAGCGCGCAGGGGCTGTTTATGACGATGGTAAACGGCGTTGGCGCGTGGGTGGGATCAATTCTGAGTGGTATGGCGGTGGACTATTTTTCTGTCGATGGCGTCAAGGATTGGCAAACTATCTGGCTGGTGTTTGCCGCGTATGCGCTGGCTCTGGCGGTTATCTTTGCATTGTTCTTTAAGTACAAGCATGAGCCTGAACGACTGGCACAGAAATCACCGGCACATTAACACTCCATTGGCGGCGGGTTCTGATACCCGCCGTTTCATTTTCTGCGAGGCAATGTGGTAACTTTGCGCATTATCCTTATTTCAGGAGCGCATTATCCATGGAACGCACGCACCGCATCGATCTGAAGTTACTGCGTTATTTTCTTGCTGTCGCAGAAGAACTGCATTTTGGACGTGCTGCTGCTCGCCTGAATATGTCGCAACCGCCGCTCAGTACCCATATTAAAGAGCTGGAGCAACAGCTCGGCACTTTGCTATTTATCCGTCATTCCCGCAGCGTGGCGTTAACTCACGCGGGAAAGATATTGATGGAAGAGTCGCGCCGACTGTTATCCAGTGCTAATCAGGCGCTGGCGAGAGTGGAGCAAATTGGTCGTGGTGAGGCAGGGCGAATTGAGCTTGGCGTTATCGGTACAGCGATGTGGGGAAAAATGCGTCCGGTGATGCGGCGTTTTATGAAGGATAATCCCAATGTTGAGGTGCTGTTTCGCGAGAACATGCCCGCGATGCAGATGACGATGCTGGAACGGCGTGAACTGGATGCGGGAATTTGGCGGATGGCTACGGAGCTTTCTCCCGGGTTTACCAGTTTGCGTTTGCATGAGTCCTCTTTTCTGGTTGCCATGCCGGAAGAACATCCTCTTACTGCCTGTGAGTCCATACCGCTGGAGGCGTTGAGAAATGAATATTTTGTCACAATGCCTTCCATTCATACTGACTGGGCATTTTTGCAGCGAGTTTGCCTGAGTGCTGGATTTTCCCCGATGATTATTCGTGAGGTGAGGGAGCCGCAAACGGTGCTGGCGATGATCAGCATGGGGATTGGTATTACATTAATTGCTGACAGCTATGCGCAGATGAATTGGCCTGGAGTGGTATTTCGACCGTTAGAGGAACGTATTCCGGCGGATTTGTATATTGTGTATGACCAACTGCAGGCGACACCCGCGCTGGAGAAACTGGTAGCGGCATTGACGATGTGATGTCTGTGCCGGATGGCGACTGACGTCTTATCCGGCCTACGCGTGCGGTATTGTCTGTGCCGGATGGCGACTGACGTCTTATCCGGCCTACGTGTGCGGTATTGTCTGTGCCGGATGGCGACTAACGTCTTATCCGGCCTACGCGTGTAGTGTTGTCTGCGCCGGATGGCGACTGACGTCTTATCCGGCCTACGCGTGTAGTGTTGTCTGCGCCGGATGGCGACTGACGTCTTATCCGGCCTACGCGTGTAGTGTTGTCTGTGTCGGATGGCGGCTGACGTCTTATCCGGCCTAGGTGTGGGGTATTGTCTGTAGGCCTGATAAGCGTAGCGCATCAGGCGATGCAGGTTCGAATCTTATAAATCGCAGATAGCAAAAAGGCGCCTTTAGGGCGCCTTTTTACATTGGTGGGTCGTGCAGGATTCGAACCTGCGACCAATTGATTAAAAGTCAACTGCTCTACCAACTGAGCTAACGACCCGAAGTGGTGGGTGATGACGGGATCGAACCGCCGACCCCCTCCTTGTAAGGGAGGTGCTCTCCCAGCTGAGCTAATCACCCACTTCGGTACTTCAATTTTATTGTAAGAAATCCAGCTGGCGAGAAAGTGGTGGGTGATGACGGGATCGAACCGCCGACCCCCTCCTTGTAAGGGAGGTGCTCTCCCAGCTGAGCTAATCACCCACTTCTCAATTTCTTACTCTACACGGCGGAGACTACATAAAGTAGTTGGTGGGTGATGACGGGTTCGAACCGCCGACCCCCTCCTTGTAAGGGAGGTGCTCTCCCAGCTGAGCTAATCACCCCCGCTGTGTGGAGTCGCATTATAGGGAGAGTTGAAAATGAGTCAACGCATTTTCTAAAGAATTTGTTCGTTCGTCGTAAATTTAAACAAAACGATCGCAAATCAATCCATGCGGCATGATTTGTATACGAAAATGGCAAAGCGTGATGTTCCAACCTGAACAACATTGAGGAATCAGACCACAGTGATAGAATACGAGCCTGATAATCTTTCCAGGATTTGCCGGTTGTCGGCATCTTTATAAACGTAAGGCCATTTCATGAAAATCAAAACTCGCTTCGCGCCAAGCCCGACAGGTTACCTGCACGTCGGTGGTGCGCGTACTGCTCTATATTCCTGGCTTTTTGCACGTAACCATGACGGTGAGTTTGTGCTGCGTATTGAAGACACCGATCTCGAACGCTCCACTCCGGAAGCTATTGAAGCCATTATGGATGGCATGAACTGGCTGAATCTGGAATGGGATGAAGGCCCGTACTTCCAGACCAAACGTTTTGATCGCTACAATGCCGTGATTGATGAGATGCTGGAAGCCGGTACCGCGTATAAATGCTACTGCTCCAAAGAGCGTCTGGACGCACTGCGCGAAGAGCAGATGGCAAACGGTGAGAAGCCACGTTACGACGGTCGCTGCCGCCACGGGCATGAACATCATGCTGCTGATGAACCATGCGTGGTGCGTTTTGCCAACCCGCAGGATGGATCCGTTATTTTTGACGACCAGATCCGTGGGCCGATCGAATTCAGCAACCAGGAGCTGGACGATCTGATCATCCGCCGTACTGACGGTTCCCCGACCTACAACTTCTGTGTTGTGGTCGACGACTGGGATATGGAAATCACTCACGTTATTCGTGGTGAAGACCATATCAACAACACTCCGCGTCAGATTAACATCCTGAAAGCGCTGAATGCGCCGGTGCCGGTTTATGCACACGTGTCGATGATCAACGGCGACGACGGTAAAAAACTCTCTAAACGTCACGGTGCGGTCAGCGTTATGCAGTATCGCGACGACGGTTACCTGCCGGAAGCGCTGCTGAACTATCTGGTGCGTCTGGGCTGGTCCAGCGGCGATCAGGAAATCTTCACCCGTGAAGAGATGATCAAACTGTTCTCCCTTGGTGCGGTGAGCAAGTCTGCCAGTGCGTTCAACACCGAAAAACTGCAGTGGCTGAACCATCACTACATTAATTCGCTGGCACCTGAATATGTGGCAACGCATCTGCAATGGCACATTGAGCAGGAAAATATCGATACTCGCGTCGGCCCGCAGCTGTCTGAGCTGGTTAAACTGCTGGGTGAGCGCTGCAAAACGCTGAAAGAGATGGCGCAGAGCTGCCGCTACTTCTACGAAGACTTTGCTGAGTTCGACGCGGATGCAGCTAAGAAACACCTGCGTCCGGTAGCGCGTCAGCCGCTGGAAGTGGTTCGCGATAAGCTGGCTGCTATCAGCGAGTGGACGGCAGAAAACGTGCACCACGCGATTCAGGCAACCGCTGATGAGCTGGAAGTGGGTATGGGTAAAGTTGGGATGCCGCTGCGCGTAGCCGTAACCGGCGCGGGTCAGTCTCCGGCGTTAGACGTAACGGTGCATGCGATTGGTAAATCACGCAGCATTGAGCGTATTAATAAAGCGCTGGCGTTTATTGCTGAGCGTGAAAGCCAGCAGTAAGACCGGTTGAGCGATGAAACAACGGCAGGAGCGCATCCTGCCGTTTTTTTTGCCTGTTATTCAGACTCATCAATACCCAGACGGGTAAGGAAAGTGCGAATACCTTCGCGCGAAATATACATTGCCAGCTTTTCTTGTTCCGTTGGGGACATGTTGTCCAGTGCGCTAATTATCTGGCGACAGGCGTGGCTACGCACCACGTGGGTATATTCTGCCAGCGGTTCCTCAGCCTGATAAATTTCAGGGACTTTGCGAAAAGCCGGAATATTGAGCAGAAACGTACGGACGCTGGAGTCGATATGGATCAGCCTTGCACGACCCCCTTTAACGCCGGGAAACTTTTCGGTGGTCCAGTTTTGTTCTCTGATCCAACGATTGACGGTTTGTTTGGCAACCCCGAGACATTCCGCCAGTTCTTCGGTCGTCATTTTGCTGCGTAATTTTTTCATATTATTTGTTGTCGCGGATCCCTAAGCGTTGTAACAAACCCGTAATGCCTTCACGCAGGATCAGTGACGTAAACATTTTTTGTTCTGACGGAGTCATCTCTTTGGCGAGCCTAATCAGTAGAGCTTCGATAGAGGTATCGCCGGATAACGATAAATTATCTGATAAACCTTCGGCTGAACGCTCAGCACTGCGAATGTATTCACGAACTTGTTCGGTGACGTGAACCAGACGCGCTTTACCGCCCTGTACGCCTGGTTTTGGTGATGTAGCCCAACCCTCCTTGCGCACCCATTTATTGATGGTCTGTCGGCTGTATCCGGTCAGATTAGCAAGTTCTTCTGGCGTCATCCGTTCCTTGAACATAACGATTCCCTGAATAGTCGTGGGGTTAATTAGTGGCTCATTTTATAGCACCATTTTAGTAGAAACCGTGACGCGTTTAACTACTGAATGCGAGTTGTTACGCAATGTTCTTCATTTGACTGCTTTTTCAGCGATTGAATTCTATGAGTTAATTTTGCCGTTGACACACGCGAAGGGAATTCATATGATGCCGCCCGTCAACTCGACAAGCTTTACGTAATGGGGCTATAGCTCAGCTGGGAGAGCGCTTGCATGGCATGCAAGAGGTCAGCGGTTCGATCCCGCTTAGCTCCACCAAATTTAATCCCAATAAATTTGGTACGTACGTAATAGCATCGTGGGGCTATAGCTCAGCTGGGAGAGCGCTTGCATGGCATGCAAGAGGTCAGCGGTTCGATCCCGCTTAGCTCCACCAAAATTGAAACCCTCGCTGAAAAGCGGGGGTTTTTTGTTTCTGTATCCTACCTGTTCTTACCCTGTATCTCTTCGGTTTGCTGAATAGCAGGCATAAAAAAACCGGGGAGAAGAATCTCCCCGGTCTTATCAATACGACGTTGTTTTACGCTTACAGCACCAGTGCGGCGATAGATGCAGACAGTACGCTCACCAGCGTAGAGCCGTACACCAGCTTCAGACCGAAGCGGGAAACCACGTTACCTTGCTCTTCGTTCAGACCTTTAATCGCACCGGCGATAATACCGATGGAAGAGAAGTTAGCGAAGGAGACCAGGAACACGGACAGGATACCTTCTGCACGCGGAGAGAGCGTGGCGGCAATTTTCTGCAGATCCATCATCGCAACGAATTCGTTGGAAACCAGTTTGGTTGCCATGATACTGCCCACCTGCAGCGCTTCGCTGGACGGCACACCCATTACCCATGCAACCGGGTAGAAGATGTAGCCCAGGATGCCCTGGAAGGAGATGCTGTAACCAAACCAGCCGGTCACGGTGGCGAACAGGGCGTTCAGGGCTGCGATCAGCGCGATGAAACCAATCAGCATCGCCGCAACGATAATTGCCACTTTGAAACCTGCCAGGATGTATTCACCCAGCATTTCGAAGAAGCTCTGGCCTTCGTGCAGGTTAGACATCTGAATGTTTTCTTCGCTGGCATCAACGGTGTACGGGTTGATCAGCGACAGCACGATAAAGGTGCTGAACATGTTCAGAACCAGCGCCGCAACCACGTACTTCGGTTCCAGCATGGTCATGTACGCGCCGACGATAGACATGGAAACGGTCGACATCGCCGTTGCAGCCATGGTGTACATACGGTTGCGAGACATTTTGCCGAGAATATCTTTATAGGCGATAAAGTTCTCGGACTGACCCAGGATCAGGGAGCTGACGGCGTTGAAGGATTCCAGCTTGCCCATACCGTTCACTTTGGATAACAGGAAACCAATCGCGCGGATGATAACCGGCAGAACGCGGATATGCTGCAAAATACCGATAAGAGCGGAAATGAATACGATTGGGCACAGCACTTTCAGGAAGAAGAATGCCAGGCCTTTGTCGTTCATGCTGCCGAAGACAAAGTTTGTCCCTTCATTAGCGAATCCGAGGAGTTTTTCAAACATCTCGGAGAAGCCTCTCACGAAGCCCAGACCGACATCAGAGTTCAGGAAGAACCATGCCAGTAACACTTCAATAACAAGCAATTGAATAACATAACGAATGCGGATTTTTTTACGGTCACTGCTTACCAGCAGTGCGAGTACCGCAACCACGGCAAGGGCCAGGACGAAATGAAGAACGCGGTCCATATTTGCTCCAAATATGAGGCAGGTTTAGTTTTCGTGCACATTCTATGTAACAACCATAAAGAAAACGAGATCAAACACACACTATAATAAGGACCTGTGACGAGATTCAAAATTAGTGATCGGTGATACACTTCTGTTATGTTTAGTATGGAAGTGAAAAGTTATGTCATTGTGCTAATCTCATAACAGTAATTAAACATCTCACCGGTATTTCCAGAATCCTTATCGATCCATAGACAAACGCTATCAGAGAAATCAACTTCACCCATTAAAATGAATTTGATAATCATTCTCAATAGGCGTAGCTTGAAACATAGCAAAGGCTATGTTTCTGAGGCACTAAAATGACTAACGATCGCGTTGAGAGTAGCAGTGGACGGGCAGCGCGCAAGTTGAAGCTCGCATTAATGGGACCTGCGTTCATCGCGGCGATCGGCTACATCGATCCGGGCAACTTCGCCACCAACATCCAGGCAGGGGCCAGCTTTGGCTATAAACTGTTGTGGGTGGTGGTCTGGGCAAATCTGATGGCAATGCTGATTCAGGTGCTGTCGGCAAAGCTGGGTATTGCCACGGGTAAAAACCTGGCGGAGCAAATTCGCGATCACTATCCTCGTCCGGTGGTGTGGTTCTACTGGGTGCAGGCCGAAATTATCGCCATGGCGACAGACCTTGCTGAATTCATTGGCGCCGCGATTGGTTTCAAATTGATCCTCGGCGTGTCGTTATTGCAGGGGGCCGTGCTCACCGGTATCGCGACTTTTTTGATTCTGATGTTGCAGCGCCGTGGGCAAAAACCGCTGGAAAAAGTGATTGGCGGCTTGCTGCTGTTTGTGGCTGCGGCTTACATTGTGGAACTGATCTTTTCCCAGCCGAACTTCGCGCAACTTAGCAAGGGAATGGTTATCCCGAGCCTGCCTAATTCCGAAGCGGTGTTCCTGGCGGCTGGCGTGCTCGGCGCGACTATCATGCCACACGTCATTTATCTGCACTCTTCCTTAACTCAGCATCTGCACGGCGGAACACGTCAACAGCGCTATGCGGCCACGAAATGGGATGTGGCAATCGCCATGACGATTGCTGGATTTGTCAATCTTGCGATGATGGCGACGGCTGCCGCTGCATTTCACTTTAGCGGGCATACCGGTATTGCCGATCTCGATCAAGCGTATCTGACACTTGAACCGCTGTTGAGTCACGCTGCGGCGACGGTATTCGGTTTAAGCCTGGTGGCTGCGGGACTTTCTTCTACCGTGGTCGGTACGTTGGCCGGGCAGGTGGTGATGCAAGGGTTTATCCGCTTTCACATTCCGCTTTGGGTACGCCGTACCGTCACCATGATGCCATCATTTATTGTGATTTTGATGGGACTGGATCCGACGCGTATTCTGGTGATGAGCCAGGTATTGCTCAGTTTTGGTATTGCACTGGCGTTGGTGCCGCTACTGATCTTTACCAGTGACGGTAAGCTGATGGGCGATTTGGTGAATACCCGTTGGGTAAAACAGGTAGGCTGGGTGATTGTTGTACTGGTGGTGGCGCTTAATATCTGGCTGTTGGTAGGAACTGCACTCGGTTTGTAAAAACAAAAGGGCCCGTTGGCCCTTTTGTTACATTAATGATGATGTTTGTGGCCACGCCCGCGACCGCGGTGGTCGTCACGATCGTTCCAGCCTTCACGATAACCACGCTCATAAGCTTTGCGTTTGTCCCAGCCACGATGGTAGCCGTTGTCATGACGCCACCAGCGATTTTTGCGCCACTCATAGTTATGGTGCCAGTAATCCCGGTCGCGCCAGCGGCCGCCATCCCAGTAGTTACCGTAGTTATCGCGATCGCCAATTTGTAACTTTATTGATGGCAGCAGGGTGATTTCGCCAGCGTTCGCGGCCAGCGGTGTAAAAGCCAATAAGACTGCCGCCAGAATCAGTGACCTGAACATGTTTTCTCTCCTTCACGATCGAGCCGTAGCCGGCCTGTTAACGTAATATTACGGGGCAGTAAAGCCCCGTTTCATCGCCTTAACTCTTAAATCGCAAGTGAGAGCACTTTTTGTTAATAAATGTGTCTTTATTTCAATCAACTCAGGATAGCATCAATCTCCGCGCACTCTTCAGACGTAAAGCGACGGTTTGCCAGCATACCGACAGCGTCTTCAATCTGCGCCGTTTTACTCGCGCCAATCAGCACGGACGTGACTTTGTCATCCCGTAACACCCATGCCAGCGCCATTTGGGAAAGCTTTTGCCCGCGTCGTTCTGCCAGCACATTCAGCGCCCGCACTTTTTCCAGTTTTTGTGGAGTGATCTGGTCCGGATTCAGAAAGCGACTGGTGCTTGCCGCACGAGAATCCGCAGGAATGCCGTTCAGATAGCGGTCGGTTAACTGTCCGCCAGCCAGCGGTGAGAAGGCGATACTGCCGACACCTTTTTCCTGTAATAGCGACAGCAAGCCGCCTTCGACCCAACGTTCAAACATGGAATATTTGGGCTGGTGAATAAGGCATGGCGTACCTAAATCGTCGAGTATTTCAATCGCCTGCCTGGCAAGATCTGCTGGATAGTTAGACAACCCGACGTACAGCGCTTTGCCCTGACGGACGATGTGATCCAGCGCGCGCATGGTTTCCCTGAGCGGTGTTTCAGGGTCGGGGCGATGGTGGTAGAAGATATCGACATACTCCAGCCCCAGACGCTTCAGGCTTTGATCGAGACTGGCAATCAGATATTTGCGTGAACCCCAGTCACCGTAGGGACCTTCCCACATGGTGTAGCCCGCTTTTGTGGAGATAATAAGCTCATCTCGCCACGGTAAAAAATCTTCCTGCAGGATCCGACCAAAATTTCGTTCTGCCGAACCCGGCGGTGGACCATAGTTATTTGCCAGATCAAAATGGTTAATCCCCAGATCGAATGCGCGCTGTAGTAATGCGCGACTGTTCTCGACCTGCGTGGTATCGCCAAAATTGTGCCACAAACCCAGAGAGACAATCGGGAGCTTAAGGCCGCTTTGACCGCAGCGGCGGTACTCCATTGTCTGATAACGATTTTCATCTGCGTGATAAACCATGTCACCTCCCTTCCACAATGCGTGTGTCTTTCAGTGTATACGGTTACACCGTCGATTCTTCAATGAATTTTAACCGCCAAAACTGTAAATCCTGCTTTCCACCCTTTCACAGCGACTTTCCTGGACAGTCATCACAGTTCTTCGATACTCAACATGAGGTTACCGTCAGAAGGATAGCTGTCATGCAAACCCCGTATTCCGTTGCTGATTATCTGCTGGACAGGCTGGCAGGCTGTGGCGTCGGCCATCTCTTTGGTGTGCCGGGCGATTATAATTTGCAGTTTCTTGACCACGTGATTGAACATCCCAACGTATGTTGGGTCGGGTGTGCGAATGAATTGAATGCGGCTTATGCGGCAGATGGCTATGCCCGGGTATCCGGGGTTGGGGCGCTGCTCACCACGTTTGGTGTGGGGGAGTTAAGCGCAATTAACGGTATCGCGGGTAGCTTCGCGGAATATGTTCCTGTTTTGCATATTGTCGGCGCACCCTGTCGCGGCGCGCAGCGTCGCGGAGAGTTGATGCATCACACTTTGGGTGACGGTGACTTTCAGCATTTTTACCGCATGCAGCAGGCAGTAACAACGGCCAGCGCGATACTGGATGAACAAAATGCCTGCTATGAAATTGACCGTGTGTTGCGAATGATGCTCAGCGAGCGCAGGCCGGGCTATCTGATGCTGCCTGCTGATGTGGCTAAACAGCCTGCTACGCCACCGAATGATATTATGATTGTTCCTCTGAGCGAGCCGGAAAGCAGCGTGATAGAGGCGTTTCGCTACCATGCCCGTGAACGATTGCTGGACAGCCCACGCGTAGCGTTGCTGGCCGACTTCCTCGCGCTGCGTTTTGGCCTGCAGCCGGTTTTACAGCGCTGGATGGTGGAAACGCCGATGGCTCATGCCACGTTGTTGATGGGCAAAGGACTGTTTGATGAGCGTCACCCGGCGTTTGTTGGCACGTACAGCGCTGGAGCCAGCAGCGATTATGTACGTCAGGCGATAGAAGATGCCGATACGATAATGTGTGTCGGCACACAATTTGTCGACACCCTCACTGCTGGGTTTACACAACAGCTACCGCAGGATCGCACCATTGACGTTCAGCCCCATGCGTCACGAATTGGATCCCACTGGTTTAACATCCCGATGGAGCAGGCGGTCACCACATTACGTGAGCTGTGCCTGGAAATGTCGTTTTCTCTACCGCCAGAACGTCCGCCAATTAGGCATGTTCAGGTTGAGAAGGGCCCACTGACGCAGGAAAACTTCTGGCACACGGTGCAGCAGTTTCTGAAGCCTGATGACATTATCCTCGTCGATCAGGGAACTGCTGCCTTTGGCGCGGCTGCGCTCTCACTACCTTGCGGGGCGGAAGTACTGGTTCAACCGTTGTGGGGATCTATCGGCTACGCGCTCCCGGCGGCATTTGGTGCGCAAACGGCCTGTCCGGACCGTCGGGTGATCCTGATTATTGGCGATGGCGCGGCGCAGCTCACCATTCAGGAGCTGGGATCGATGCTCAGAGACGGGCAATCGCCGGTTATTTTACTGCTCAACAATGACGGTTATACCGTGGAGCGGGCCATACACGGGGCAAATCAGCGCTATAACGACATCGCCGCCTGGAGCTGGACGTCGGTGCCGCAGGCGTTTAGTCGTGAATGTCAGGCCGAATGTTGGCGGGTGAAGCAGGCGGTACAGCTGGACGAGGTGCTGGCCCGGTTGTCCCATCCGCAACGACTGTCGTTAATTGAGGTGGTGCTACCGAAAGCCGATCTTCCTGAATTATTGCGCACGGTGACCCGTGCGCTGGAATCTCGCAACGGCGGATAGCTA
Source organism: Citrobacter sp. Cpo074 (assembly GCF_030332745.1). Lineage (NCBI taxonomy): Bacteria > Pseudomonadati > Pseudomonadota > Gammaproteobacteria > Enterobacterales > Enterobacteriaceae > Citrobacter > Citrobacter sp. Cpo074. Next base: position 617,706 of record NZ_JAOWHG010000033.1, on the reverse strand, counting down.
TTTATCAGGGCGCTCAGCGACCATCATCGGTTTGCCTGCCAGCAGCAGCCAGGCGGGCAGCATGACGATGCACAGCAGCGGCAGCAGGGTGGAATCTGGCACCACCACTGCTGCCATAAACAGGCTCAGCCAGGCGTCACGGGTGACGACCAGCACCAGCCCGAGAATAGAGCAAGAAACCGTGATGGCAGCCGGCACAGCTTCAACATGGGCGTGCAGCATCAGGCCAAGCGCGACGCCAACGAATACCGCCGGGAAGATTCGTCCGCCGCGAAAACCACTCGCCGCTGCTACCACCAATGCCGTTAGTTTGATCACGGCGAGCATGAAATAATCTGATGTCCCCAGCGTTTGGCTAAATGCCATTTGCTGCATTTCGTCCAGTCCCTTAAACAAGGTAAGCGGCCCGCCGATAACACCCAAAATACCAAGGATAAAACCGCCTGCCCCGAGGATCAGCACCGGGTGTCTTAATCGATGCATTAAATGGTGCAAACGCGGCAGACACCAGACGGCAACCATCCCAGCGGCAATGGCGATGGCAGCAACAACCGCGCCGCTGAGGATATCGATCAAGTGCATCTGCGTGTAGTGCGCGATGGGCAGTGAAAAATGGGGGTGAAAAAACAGGCTGGTGGTTAGCGAACCCGCGGCGGCGGCCATTAACGGTGCAAACAGGCGATCCCACAAGGGCACATCGTTTGAGCTATTTAGCGTTTGCGAAAATATCAGCGCGGCGGCAACGGGGGTACCAAATAGCGCGCCGATGGTGCCGGCAGAGGCGAGAATGGTCCAGTCCAGCTTGGCAATGCGCGGAAACATGCGGCTACCAAGTGCCACTGCCAGTGCGATATTCACGGTCATGATGGGGTGTTCCGGACCCAGACTGACGCCACCCGCGAGGCCGAGGATTAGCGCTGCCAGCAGGCCCGGTATTGCTGACGTTGGCACCGGCATACCAATTAACGGTTCACAGGCCGGATCCGGGCCCGCGTGGCCATGGCTGTAACGGATAACTAACCCGACCATGATCCCCGTGAGTGTCAGCATACCGATAATCCAGACCGGAGAGTCCTGGGCTATACCGATGCTAACAGGCAGACGTTCCCACAAAAACTGCTGTAAAACGGAAGCCACTTTCATCACAACGATCAACACCAGGCTGGACGCTATGCCAATGATTAGCGCTGGGGTTGATAGCAAGAGCATCGTTCTGGCTCGCGGATGGAGCATTTTCTATTCCTTAAAACAGAGTCATAGACATAGTTTGCACAGCCTGCCTGACGACATCGCTGCAAATGGTGCTGAAACGATAAAGTAATTGTGTGATCTGGATCGATTTTCCACGGGCATCAGCCTTCAGACCGTTGTTGTTATGTCCCCATGAATTTACAGTGTGGCAAAGATTTATTCTGACTTTAGCGGAGCAGTGGAAGAATGACAAAATATGCTTTAGTAGGGGATGTTGGCGGCACCAACGCGCGTCTTGCTCTGTGCGATATTGCCAGTGGCGAGATTTCGCAGGCAAAAACCTATTCCGGGTTGGATTATCCAAGTCTGGAGGCGGTGGTGCGCGTGTACCTGGATGAGCATAGCGTTAGCGTTGAAGATGGTTGTATTGCCATTGCCTGTCCGATAACCGGCGACTGGGTGGCAATGACCAACCATACCTGGGCGTTCTCTATTGCTGAGATGAAAAAAAACCTGGGCTTCAGCCATCTGGAAATCATCAATGATTTCACCGCTGTGTCGATGGCGATCCCGATGCTGAAAAAAGAGCATTTAATCCAGTTTGGTGGCGCGGAACCTGTTGAAGGTAAACCTATTGCGGTTTATGGCGCAGGAACCGGGCTTGGCGTGGCGCATCTGGTCCACGTGGATAAACGCTGGGTAAGTCTCCCTGGTGAAGGCGGCCACGTGGATTTTGCGCCTAACAGCGAGGAAGAGGGAATTATCCTTGAGGTTCTGCGCGCGGAAATAGGTCACGTGTCCGCAGAACGCGTGCTGTCTGGTCCGGGACTGGTGAATCTGTATCGCGCGATCGTCAAGTCTGACGGACGCCTGCCGGAAAATCTGCAGCCGAAGGATATCACCGCACGGGCGCTGGAAGATTCCTGCATTGACTGTCGTCGTGCGCTGTCGCTGTTCTGCGTCATCATGGGACGTTTTGGTGGCGATCTGGCGTTAACGCTGGGCACATTTGGCGGTGTGTACATCGCCGGCGGTATTGTGCCGCGCTTCCTCGACTTCTTTAAAGCGTCGGGCTTCCGCGGTGGTTTTGAAGATAAAGGCCGTTTTAAAGCCTACGTGCAGGATATTCCGGTGTATCTGATCGTGCACGATAATCCTGGACTACTTGGCGCTGGTGCGCATTTACGTCAGACGCTGGGCCATATTTTGTAAGGTCAGGGCCGGATGGCGCTCAGCGCTTCTCCGGCCTTGTCGTTCTGGCTGTTCATATTTTCTAAAATTATCTTGATCATCTGTTGTTCAAATAAATCGGCATGCAGGTATCTTGTGTTTTTATATTTTTTATCGGTATCCAGATAGGGTTGATGCAAACAACATTCTGGCGGCGTGCATGAGATCAGGGTGTTAATAAGGTCAATTGGTTTAGGGTATTCTATAAATAGCGGGCCATGGCGATAGTTATGTTTATTTTGCCATTCCGCCAGATCGTCCATAAAACACTCTGCGGTTGGTTTCGGCATCGCGCTGGCTTTATCTTTGCCCAACACAATATAAGCCAGGTTGTATAACCCGTGCGCGTATGGCCAGAACATTTTATGGGGCATAGTGAGCCCTGGTTCTCTCAATGCAGACACGCTTTTACAATATAAATCGAGTTGCGTGCCTGCTTCTGTCACATCCTCATCCAGGAGCGCCATCAGATAGCTGAGGATGAACATATCGCTTACCGTTTGCTTCGTGGTCAGTACCTTTTGCGCTCTTTTTCTGGCATCCACTGCAAAGTCTGCACGTTTGTACCACAACGCCATCATTAAATTCGTCATGGCCAGGTTAACAGGGTGACCGTTATCACTCATACCCAATTTTTCAGGCAATAAGAGTGGTACTCGGTCAAATAAACCCGCGGCAAGAATCTCTAGTGTCGTCCATACATTAATACTGTGATCGCAGCCTGAGTCCACACCCTGCGTCACATGTTTAATCATCGCAGACTGTCGCAGGGATAAGTGTAGAGATTCCATATCATTTGACTGTATCGCGGTTTTATATCCTAATAACTCCGGGCTGCGCTTCATGCGCAGCATAAAAAGCCATGAACTCAGCTGTTGTTGCAGTGAATAATCCAGATGGCATTGTTCATGAATATCTAGGCACTCAGCTAAATAATCGTCCGTACTTATCCATATCAGGGCATTTTTTTCCGCTTCTTTTGCGTATTCGCGTAGATATGTACGTTGATATTTTTCGCTCAGCTTCGCCATGACATCACCTGTAAAAAATAGAGTGACGACCAATATACTACAAACTTAGATCAGCTATCCCGTTCGTTGCGGAAACGACTGAAAGCGTGCGCTGTACTTTCCATTCGTCACGCTTTTTCAGCACTATAAATGCATTAATTGTCTGAATTCTTTCACTTTGCTCCGACTAACCGGGATTTCAAATTCCAGATCCTTTAAACGCAGAATATAAGTGTTGTTAAACCAGGGTTCGATCTCGCGGATTTTATTCAGATTTACGCAGAACGAGCGGTGGCAGCGGAAGAAATGCGAAGCCGGCAGTTTGCTGCAAAATTCGCTGATGTTCATCGGCATGACGTATGATTCTCGTCGCGTATAGACGAACGTCATCTTTTCATGCGCTTCAGCGTAGTAGATGTCGTTGATTGGGGTCACGATGATCCGCTCATCTTTGATCAGGTTGATCGTATCGTTTTCGCGGGCCACCGGACTTACAGGGGACGTTCCCGTTTGCTGTTGCTGCCAGGCGGCTTCCAGCTTTTGCAGCATGCTGACAATGCGTGATTCCTGGTACGGCTTCAGAATGTAGTCAAAAGCTTCCAGTTCGAAGGCTTCAACGGCATGCTCTTTCCACGCGGTAATAAACACAATAAAGGGTTTATGTGCGAACTGGCTGATATTTTGTGCCAGCAATACGCCGTCCAGCGAGGGAATATTAATATCCAGAAAAATGGCGTCAACGCGGTTGTGCTGGAGATATTTCAGCACGTCCAGACCATCGTCAAACGTGCCGACAATCTCCATCTGGCTGTGCTCTTTTATCAGCCAGCTCAGTTCCTGTTGGGCCAGGAATTCATCTTCAACAATGATGACTTTCACGACTTCACTCCTGGTTAAAGCAATAATGTAGTTGGCGCGGCTGCGGGCGAGTGCACATTAGGTACATAAAAGGCAATCTCTGTGCCTGGCTCCAGACGGCGGATATGTAATCCCTCACCGTAGAGCAGCTTAACGCGATGGTGCACATTCAACAGACCAATTTTATTGCCCGGCATTTCATTGGACTCGACCCGTTCAATCACTTTTGGGTCGATACCATGACCCGTGTCTCGTACGGCAATCCGTACCCGGTTGCCGCACTCCGCAACGCTGATAGTGACCACACCTTTCCCTTTGCAGGGCTGGATCCCATGGACGATAGCGTTCTCGACCAACGGCTGAATCAGCAGGCTGGGAATAAAACAGCTTACCTCTTCATCGATATCATAAATAACGGTCAGCTTGTCGCCAAAGCGGGCCTGTTCGATGGTGATGTAATCCTTGATTTGATACAGCTCTTTCTTGATGTCGATCTGCTCATCGTCTTTTAATTCAATATTATAGCGAAGATAGCGCGACAAATTAAAAATGAGCTGACGTGCTGTGTCCGGGTTAAGCCGCACCGACGATGAAATCGCGTTCAGGGCATTAAACAGAAAATGGGGATTTATTTTGCTTTGCAGCGCGCGTAGCTCTGCCTTATTTGCCATTTCTCGTAGTTGCTCTGCGCGGGAGACTTCAAGCTGGGTGGAGATGATTTGCGACAGACCGATCGCCATTTCCTGTAACGAGGAAGTGATTTGATGAGCGTGACAGTAGTAGATCTTCAGCGTGCCGGTCACGACGCCTTTCTCCCAAAGCGGGATCACCAGCATAGAGTGAATTTCCGGGGTGCGATGTGCTTCATCATTGTTTTTTATGATGATTTTACCGTGATTTATGGCTTCCTGCGTGGTGGGGCTGACGAAGTCATCGTTATCGCGGTAGTTAATCTCTCCAACGCCAACATAGGCCAGAACGTGCTGAGTATTGGTGATGGCAACCGCGTCTGCGTGGATATCGTGGCGAATAATTTCGCACACCTGACGTAACGACTCGCTGTTGACCTGGCGAAAGAGCGGCAGCGTTTTGTTGGCGATATCCAGCGCCAGCTTGGCCTGTTTTGCAGCGCTGGCTTCTTTCTCACCTTCAACGCTTTGTACCAGCATCACGATAAAACCAATACAGACGCTGCCTAGGATCATTGGAATACCGATTTTTGAGACAATATCCAGCCCCAGTTCGGTGGTGGGTGCCCAGGCGACGACCAGTATCATGGTCAGTGATTCGCACAGCATTCCGCCTAAAATACCCGCGCGCCAGTGCTGCGCTTTGGGGATCTTACGGTTGATCCACCCGGCAATGCAGCCAGCCAGAATGCTGGTAATAAAGCAGGGTAGGGCAGTTACGCCGCCAATATCGATCAGGTAACGGTGGGTGCCTGCGATCAGCCCCGTAATAATGCCAACCCATGGACCGAACAGGATCCCTCCTGACATGACCGCGATAATACGCACATTAACCAGAGAACCTTCAACCGGTACGCCTGACCAGGTACTGAACAGGGCAAACATGGAGAAAATCGCGGTAACGGCGAGCAGCTCTTTTGGGGAGTGGGCTGACTTGTGCAACAGTTCGCGAAACAGGCGGATACGAATCAGGAAAAACAGACAGAACAGCATCAGTGCTGCCCGGTCAAATACCGCCAGCAGCATATTGAATATTTCGTGCACGGGTGACTCTTGCGCAAGGGTTAAACCACTATGATAGGTAACCTGAGGCAGGATGACCAGCACCCCCGCAGTTCAGAGCTAATGGGGAAAAACCATAATATTAAAAGGGGATTGTTGCATGATTGTTGTATTTACAATACCTGTCCTGTGAGTGCTGCGTTCAAGGTAATGTATTTAACAACAAAATGTTAAATGATGGTAATTTTTGGCGGGTTGTGAAAATGGTTATTTCCTCATTTTACTCAGCTGTTCCTCTTTTTCGTCAGGAAAAAATATTTTGTTTTGCCTCTCGACAGAAGGAAATTATTCAGGCTATTTTCTAAACGTGCCACCATCGTGGCAGCGTCGCTCGGACGGTCCGGGCGCTAACGTTAATCTGAGGATATTATGGCTGACTCCCGCCCTGAACGTCGCTTTACGCGTATTGATCGCCTTCCCCCGTACGTTTTTAACATCACCGCTGAACTGAAGATGGCTGCGCGTCGGCGCGGCGAAGATATTATCGATTTCAGTATGGGGAACCCGGATGGGGCCACGCCTCCTCACATTGTCGAAAAACTGTGTACCGTGGCGCAGCGCCCGGATACTCACGGTTATTCCACCTCACGCGGCATTCCGCGTTTGCGTCGGGCGATTTCCCGCTGGTACCAGGAACGCTATGACGTTGAGATCGATCCTGAATCCGAAGCCATTGTGACCATCGGTTCCAAAGAGGGGCTGGCGCACCTGATGCTGGCAACACTCGATCACGGTGATACGGTCCTCGTGCCCAACCCAAGTTATCCCATCCATATCTATGGCGCGGTGATTGCCGGCGCGCAGGTGCGTTCAGTGCCGCTGGTTGAGGGGGTCGACTTCTTTAATGAGCTGGAACGCGCAATACGCGAAAGTTACCCGAAGCCGAAGATGATGATCTTAGGTTTCCCATCCAACCCGACCGCGCAGTGCGTCGAGCTGGAATTCTTTGAGAAAGTGGTGGCCCTGGCTAAACGCTATGACGTGCTGGTGGTTCACGACCTGGCCTACGCTGATATTGTTTATGACGGCTGGAAGGCACCATCGATTATGCAGGTACCCGGCGCTCGCGACGTCGCTGTTGAATTTTTTACCCTGTCGAAAAGCTACAACATGGCGGGATGGCGTATCGGGTTTATGGTGGGCAACAAAACGCTGGTGAACGCGCTGGCGCGAATCAAGAGCTATCACGATTACGGGACCTTTACGCCACTGCAGGTTGCGGCAATTGCCGCGCTGGAAGGCGATCAGCAATGTGTGCGGGATATCGCTGAGCAATATAAACGTCGTCGCGATGTGCTGGTCAAAGGACTGCATGAAGCAGGCTGGATGGTCGAGATGCCAAAGGCCTCAATGTACGTTTGGGCGAAAATTCCAGAGCAATACGCCGGGATGGGGTCACTTGAGTTTGCCAAGAAGCTGCTGAACGAAGCGAAGGTATGCGTTTCGCCAGGGATTGGGTTTGGTGATTATGGTGATACGCATGTGCGATTTGCGTTGATTGAAAACCGTGACCGTACCCGCCAGGCTATTCGCGGCATCAAGGCGATGTTTCGCGCAGATGGCCTGTTACCGACCAGTGCAAAATCGACTTCTGAAAGTACCGACTGACAGAATGTTCCCCCAAAATGCAAAACAGGAGCCTGATGGCTCCTGTTTTTTTGCTGCGTCTTTTAATTTAGATCATCAGGGCGAAAGTACCGGCCCAAACGATGACCATAAAAGAAATGCCCATAAAGAAATATTTCACTTTTCATCTCTCCGCGTACCTGGGGTACGTCTAAATGAACATATGCTTACCTGACAGAGAGCTGATGCACTCGCGAACGAAAGGGAGAATACCCCTCATTTGCTTGGCTGCATCACCTCAGAATTCTGAGCTTTAATGCTCCAGACGGCGCTAATGTACGCCTAAAAATGAGGAGAGACAAGAGGCATTTTTTTATTTAATTTTAATAACTTACAACTGTCGTGATTCGGCGACAGTTTAATTTCTGCCGGTAATAAATTGCTATTGAGCGACGGAATGGTTACTCGGAGAATTCTCATATCGCCATGATGTTAATGCGGTTAATTTTTCGCGGAATGAGATAATGAAAAGGTTAAAAATGACCAGATTAATGATGTTAGCACTCGTTTTTACGCCACTGACGTCGATGGCGGCCTCACCGTTGGCGTTTAATTTCAGCTGCGCAAGTATTGGTGGTGTGAATAGTGATGGCAAAGGCAATGTTTGGATTGATGGCTCGAAGGCGACGGTGAAGGCCTTCAATGAAAATTACTGGGAAGCCAAAAGCGGGAACAATACGGTTTCTATTTCTCGTAAAGATGACGGAAATCCGGACGTTTCCTGGAGTGGGCCGAATCGAAAGCACGGGGTATGCCTGCCTGAAGATAATATTGACTTTTCTGGGGCCAAAAAATCGACCAGCACTGGACCCTCTTTTTCCTGCGCTGCGGTTGCAAAGGGCAGTATCGAAGAGATTATCTGCCAGAGTCCTTCGCTCTCAGAAATGGATTTAGCGTTAAACGGGGCCTACAAGCAGGCGCTGGTTAAATCGAGCAATAACCCGACGCTGAAAGCAGAGCAGCGCGGTTGGGTGAAAGGGCGTAACGAGTGCTGGAAGGAACAGGATAAATCAGCCTGCATCGCCCGCAACTACAACGAGCGAATGGCTGAACTGCACAGCAAATGGGGCGTTAAGTAATTCAACCGTAGAAAAAAAGAAAGGCCTTACGGCCTTTCTTTTTAGATATACAACGAAGCTTCACCCATCGGGCGAGTTTTGAAGCGACGGTGGATCCAGAGATACTGCTCGGGTGCACGCATGATCTCTTTTTCGATAATTTTGTTCATATACGCCGCAGCCTGGCTTTCATCTGCCGGGTAACCTTCCATTTCTGGGGTGATGAACAGGCGGTAACCGGTGTTATCTGCTTTTCTCACCATGGTTACGGTCAGCATTGCTGCGCCCGATAATCGTGACAGCACGTAGGTTCCGTTGGTGGTCGCCACGTCTTTGACTGCGAAGAAGGGGGCGAAAGAACTCCCTTTACGACCATAGTCCTGATCGGGGGCAAACCACACTGCCTCGCCTTTTTTCAGGGCGCCGACAATACCACGCAGATTATTTCTGCCGATCATCGCCTTGTTGGAGCGCATACGACCGCGGGTTTGGATCCACTCCATCAACTTATTATTGTGCGGACGATAGGTTGCCATCATTGGCTGGCAAAGCCCCATTACGCGACCACCCAACTCGAGCGACATAAAGTGTACGCCAACGACCATCACGCCACGGTTTTGCATCTGAGCGCGCTTCAGGTTGTCCAGCCCTTCTACATCAAACCATTTACGCACCCGACGGTCCGGCCAGAACCAGGCCATACCTGTTTCAAGCAGCCCCATGCCGAGCGAACGGAAATTCTCATCGACCAGTTTGTCTCTTTCTTCCTGTGACAGATTTGGGAAACAGAGTTCGAGATTTTTACGTGCAATAGATTCACGGCGTTTTAAAAATGGACGAGCCAGCGTTCCTGTACGGGTACCAAGAAAACACAATACGGGATAGGGAAGCTGTACCAGTAACCAGAGCACACCAACACCAAACCATGTGAGCCAGTAGCGCGGATGCAAAAACGCGCGTGAAAATTTACATTGGGGGAACATAAGCACCTGTTGTTGATACGAAATAGATGTATCGCGAAGATTCTTTGCCTGTCGCTTTACACTCTGCACTGATCGTTAGGCCGCCATGAACGACATTGGTTCCTGTTAAGAGTGTAAAACTGAGTCAGGACAAAACCACGAGGGGGCATGAATGATCGGACGCACAATGTACACCCGAAAATTAATGTCAGCCAGAAATAATTACTCAAGATTCGTAAATGTTTTTAGGGCGATTAAGGGCAAAATTTCGCCTATATATAATTCGTTGTTTTTATGATGATTAAATAAACGACGGAGAAACAGTGTAATAGTAAGCGGTCGAATGATTTTTGTGAATAAAATGTTGCTCAAATTGCATGCAGATAGGAATTGTCTTAGAATATAAAGTTAAGGGAGTGTAAGGACTTACGTTAAGTTTACGGCAGACAGGAGGTATCGCTATGCTCTATTTCTGGACCTTTCTCATACTGAGCATTCTGTGCGTCAGTTGCTATATCTGGCAGGTTATAGGCGCTGCGGCGTCAATTAGCGCTTTTCTCGGCATGGCCATCCTTACGGCATTAATTTACGTTTTTACTATGCGGCTGACCAATGGTAACGAAATGGTAACTGGATTATTCCTGTTTCTTGCTCCGACATGTGGTTTGATCATTCGCTTTATGGTCGCGGATGGTAAGCAATAATTTGCAATGTTACGTTTAGCAATAAATTATCACTTTGAGTTATTTATTATTTATCTGAGTTTATTGAAGTGCCAGCATCGCTGGCACTTTTTTGTGAGACCGAAATGAATTACCGGGCATCCGCCAACTGGAGTGATGCTTCCTCTTGCTGAGCATTTTTTCGCTGTTGCTCAAGTTCCAGCGCACCGCGATGAGAGAGGTAGCAGAACAGGATGCAGCAAACAATACCCCCCATCAGCAGATAGAAGCCGCCGTGCCACCCCATTTTGTCGACCATTACGCCAAACAGACTGGTGCCCAGCGATGCGCCAAAAATGTAGCTCATAAATCCGCGCAGTCCTACTGCAGAACCTACTGCGAAGCTGGGGACGATTTCCATCGTCTGAACAGAAGCGAGGAACTGTGGAACATAGATCAGGCAACCCACAATGGCGGCAAAAATAGTGACCATCAGCAGGGATTCACTTTTCCAGTAGCCGATCAAACAGACGAAAATCAGCGCCATACAAATCATGGCCAGCGGCATGCGACGGCCTTTAAACAGTTTATCGGTAAGCCAGCCCGCCAGTAATGTGGAAGGGATTGCCGCCCATTCAAAAAACAGAAAAGCGATGCTCATTTGCTCTTTCGAGAAATGTTTTTCGGTTAACAGATAAATAGGCAACCAGCTAATCATGCCAAAACGCACCATATAGACGAAGACATCTACCAGTGAAACATACCAGGCATTCTTATTACGCAGCACATAGGTGCAGAAGATCTGGAAGGCACTCATATTTTCTGGCGCCTGGTCAGTGTGTCGGGAATTTAATACTACTTTTTCTTCCGGCATCATTTGTTCCAGAGCCGGTAAGCCTTCCTGGCGCGGTGAACCTTTCCCCAGAATCAGCACAATAAAAGCAAACAGTACGGCAACACCGGCCGGGACAATATAGCTGGCGCTTTGCCAGTGCTCGCTCCCTAAAATGGCAAAGGCGGCACCAACAATCGGAGCGACAATACCACCGCCAACGTTGTGAGAAATATTCCAGAATGCGCCGACGCGTCCACGTTCTTTACGCGGAAACCAATTGGCAATGGTAATAAATGAAGGACCAACGCCCATTCCCTGGAACAAACCGTTGAAAACGACCAGAGCGGCAAAAATCCAGAATCCGGTACTGAATCCTAAACCGACGTTTACGATGGCGCACAGAACCAGGCCGCATGCCATAAAGACCTTAGGGCTGGCCTTGTCTGCCAGACTACTCATAATGCCTTTACTGATCCCATAGGCAATAAGCATACAACTGCTGAGTAGACCAATTTGCGTGGCACTGAGATCCAGATGTTCTTTCAGGTACGGTGTTGAGAGCGTGAAGTTATTGCGCACAATATAGTACGCGAGATAGCCAAGAAATACGCTGAGTAATGCCTGAATGCGGTATCGGCCATAAGTTTCCTGGACTTTCTCCTCCGGGACTTTATTTGCTGAAGGCCCTGCCTTAAATATGGATAACATATCATCACCTAAATCTATATTGATGTGAATATCAGGATTTTTCGCAGTGAAGAGTGAAATAGGCGGGCGAGAAACTCAAATAGATGAAATGTGTCACTATTGACACAATTTGTGGATTACGTGGCTGATTTTGACTCTTTTTAAATAATGGCTTTTCAATTTTATTCTTTTACGGACGCTTTTATCATCGGCGTGTGCGGATATTAACAAATTCAGACTGCGTTTTCGGGTATTCTTTACCGATGTCGTCACTTTCCGTTTGGTTATTCTACGAATAACCTTATTCTTCCCCCAGTCGGTGATAAACGGGTAAGTTTTGTCTCAATATTATTTTTTGCATATGTTGGTATTTATGAACGGGATCACAAACAGACTTTTGGGCCGGGGGCGTTGTTGGGCGTTCTCGCTCTGTTTTATGTCGTTGTCGGTGAGTTGCCTGGCGCAGGGTAAAGAGCTGGTAATGGCGACAACCTTTTCCCCTGGGGCAACGGCCTGGATTATTCAGCGTTGGCAGACTGAACCGGGGTCGGTGATGATTCGCACGTTAAACCGGACCAGCAGTTCGTTGGAGCAACTGCTGGATACCGCGAATGCGGAAAATGTTGATCTGATTTTGACCTCATCCCCTATGCTGTTGCAGCATCTGCAGGAGCATCAGAAGTTGGCGCCTTTCGAAAATGCGTTGCCGGAAAGCCAGCGGCTGGTGCCAGACTCTATCCGTTCGACCTCCGTGGCAGTGGCGATATCTGGTTTTGGTCTGTTGATTAATCGTTCTGCGCTGGTGGCACGGCATCTGTCGCCTCCTGCCGACTGGGGGGATTTAACGCTGCCCAAATATCAGAACGCGCTGTTGATGAGTAGCCCATCGCGTTCGGATACCAACCATCTGATGGTTGAGTCATTGCTACAGCAAAAAGGGTGGGAAGCGGGGTGGGCGACGCTGCTGGCGAGTGCTGGAAATCTGGTGACGATTTCATCACGCAGTTTTGGCGTAGCCGACAAAATTAAGAGTGGCCTGGGCGTGGCGGGGCCGGTCATTGATAACTATGCCAACCTGTTGCTTAACGATCCTCACCTGGCTTTTACTTATTTTCCACGCTCGGCGGTATCGCCAACCTATGTTGCTGTTCTCAAGAACAGCCAGCACCCCAATGAAGCGCGTCGTTTTATCCGCTATTTGTTAAGCCCGGAGGGACAGCGGATCCTTGCTGATGCGAATACGGGGAAATATCCGGTAACGCAGCTCGCATCTGATAATCCCCGCGCTGCTCAGCAGGCTATTTTACTGAACCAGCCTCCGCTTAATTATCGGCTGATCCTTAAGCGACAACAGTTAGTCCAGCGGATGTTTGATACCGCCATCAGTTTCCGTCTTGCGCAACTGAAGGATGCATGGCGGGCACTATACAGTGCGGAAGCACGCCTGAAACGCCCGCTACCCGAAATCAGAGCCTTACTGACCAGCGTTCCGATAGATGCCAAAAGTAGTGAAGATGAAGCCTGGCTTGCGCAGTTTGATAATAAAAGCGTTGCCGAACAGCAGATGATGGAGTGGCAGCTCTGGTTTCTTAAAAACCAGCGTCAGGCGATATCAAAACTGGAAGAATTAAAATGAAAGGTGGATCGATACTGCAACGCCTTCGCCAACTCAGCATCAGCAGCAGCCTGCGGGGAGCCTTTCTAACGGGCGCATTACTGACGTTGAGCGTAAGCTGCGTCAGTTTGTACTCCTGGCATGAGCAGAGCTCGCAGATACGCTATTCGCTTGATGATTACTTCCCGCGCGTGCATTCCGCTTTCTTGATTGAAGGAAATCTTAACCTGGTTGTGGACCAGCTAAATGAATTCCTGCTGGCTCCCAATACAACAGTAAGGCTGCAACTGCGCAATCAGATAATCTCGCATCTGGATAAAATCGAAGTGCTGAGCAGGGGGTTGCAACCAGCAGAACAGCAGCAGCTGGCGGTGATTTTGCAGGATAGCCGGGCGCTGATGGCGGAACTGGACCGGGTGCTCTACAACATGTTCCTTGTACGCGAAAAAGTGAGCGAGCTTTCCGCGCGCATTGATTGGCTACATGATGATTTTACTACTGAGCTGAATTCACTGGTGCAGGATTTTACCTGGCAGCAGGGGACGTTGCTGGATCAAATCGAGGCCAAAAATGGTGATGCGGCGCTGTATCTCAAACGTGCCCGAGAGGTGCAAAACGAGCAGCAGCAGGTCTACACCCTGGCAAGAATTGAAAACCAGATCGTTGATGATTTACGCGACAGGCTCAATGAACTGAAATCGGGTAGCGACGATGGCATGCTGGTGGAGAATCACATCCGCTACCTGGAAAATCTGAAGAAAACGGCAGATGAAAATATCCGTACCCTCGATGACTGGCCCAGTACTATCACACTGCGACAAACTATCGATGAGCTGCTGGAAATCGGGATGATGAAAAATAAAATGCCCGATACGATGCGCGATTATGTCGCAGCGCAAAAAGCGCTGGTTGATGCCAGCCATGCCAGAGAGGCCACGCTTGGGCGCTTTCGAACACTGCTGGAAGCGCAACTGGGGAGTAGCCATCAGCAAATGCAGACGTTTAACCAGCGGCTGGAACAAATTGTTCGCGTCAGCGGTGGACTTATCCTGCTGGCGACGCTGCTGGCGCTACTTCTCGCCTGGGGGCTTAACCACTACTTCATTCGCTCGCGTCTGGTGAAGCGTTTTACTGCGCTCAACCAGGCCGTGGTGCAAATTGGTCTTGGCAGAACGGATGCCTCTATCCCGGTATATGGACGCGATGAACTGGGGCGTATCGCAGGCTTACTGCGTCATACCCTGGGCCAGTTGAGCGCGCAAAAAAATCAGCTGGAGCAGGAAGTGACCGAGCGCAAGGAGATTGAATCCGATCTTCGTGCAACGCAAGATGAGCTGATCCAGACGGCAAAACTGGCGGTGGTCGGCCAGACTATGACCACGCTGGCGCACGAGATTAATCAACCGCTGAATGCGCTGTCGATGTACCTGTTTACGGCAGGGAGGGCAATCGAACAGGGGCAACCCGCTCAGGCCAGAAGCACATTAACCAAAGCGGAAGGGCTGATTACTCGCATCGATGCCATTATCCGTTCACTGCGTCAGTTTGCTCGCCGGGCCGAACCTGGCACGCCTCTGCATCCGGTCGATCTCCGACAAACGTTCAACGCTGCCTGGGAACTGTTGGCCATGCGACACAAGCCACAGCAGGGTACGCTGACGCTCCCAGACCGGGGCGTGTGGGTGGCTGGTGATGAAGTGCGTATCCAGCAGGTGCTGGTAAACGTCCTGGCAAATGCGCTGGATGCCTGTCCGGTTGCGGCGAAAATAGAGGTTCACTGGCAGACCGAAGGCAGCCGGTTGTGCGTATTTATCAGCGATAACGGCCCCGGTTGGCCTGGAGCATTATTACCATCACTGTTAAAACCGTTTACCACCAGTAAGGATGTTGGCCTCGGTATTGGCTTATCGATTTGTGTATCGTTAATGATGCAAATGAACGGCGAACTGCGCCTGGCGTCGACCCCGGGGCGCAATGCCTGCGTCGTTCTGCAATTTAATCTGACGGATGTAAACGATGTTGAGTGATGAATATTCTGTTCTGCTTATTGATGATGATGCCGATGTTCTTGACGCTTACACCTTGTTGCTTGAACAGGAGGGATATCATGTATTCGCATGCAGTAACCCTTTTGATGCCCGAAATTGGCTGCAGGCCGACTGGCCAGGGATTGTCCTGAGCGACGTGTGTATGCCTGGCTGTAATGGAATTGACCTGATGACGTTGTTTCATCAGGATGACAATCAGCTTCCGATCCTGTTGATCACCGGACATGGCGATGTCCCGATGGCGGTGGACGCGGTGAAGAAAGGTGCGTGGGATTTTCTGCAAAAACCGGTTGATCCAGGCAAACTGCTGGTGTTGGTAGAGGATGCGTTGCGTCAGAGAAAATCTGTGATTGCACGTCGTCACTATTGCCAGCAAAAGCTCCAGGTTGAACTGGTCGGCTACAGTGACTGGGTTAATCAGTACCGCCAGCGCTTACGGCAACTGGCTGAAACGGATATTGCCGTCTGGTTTTATGGCGAGCCGGGAACGGGGCGTATGACCGGAGCCCGTTATTTGCATCAGCTTGGGCGCAGCGCTGAAGGACCGTTTATCCGCGGGGAATTGACGTTAGAGAATGCGGGGCAACTCAATGACCTTATTGCCCAGGCGCAAGGGGGAACGCTGGTCCTGAGCCATATTGAGTGCCTGACGCGCGAACAGCAGCACCAACTGGTGCATTTGCAAAGCCAGGAGCGGCGTCCGTTTCGCTTAATTGGCATTGGCGCCACTTCGTTGGTGGAACTGGCGGCAACTAATCAGATTGTGGCCGAACTTTATTACTGTTTTGCGATGACGCAAATTGGTTGCCAGCCGTTGTCTCAGCGCCCGGATGATATTGAGCCGCTGTTTCGCCATTATCTGCAGAAAGCCTGTCTGCGCCTGAATCATCCCGTGCCCGAGGTTGACGGGGAATTACTAAAAGGAATGCGGCGCCGCGTGTGGTTAAGCAATGTTCGAGAGCTGGCCAATGCCGCCGAGCTTTTTGCAGTTGGGTTATTGCCACTGGCTGAAACCGCGAATCCACAGCTACATTTGCCCGAACCGACACCGCTCGATCGTCGGGTCGACGAGTACGAGCGACAGATCATTACCGAAGCGCTTAATATTCATCAGGGACGTATTAATGAAGTGGCGGAGTATTTACAAATTCCGCGTAAGAAACTGTATTTGCGCATGAGAAAATACGGACTGAGCAAGGAACACTATAAGTTTTAGCAGATGGCGTGTGGGGAAGAAGAGCGGTTGACGGTATTTCGGTGGCGGCGCTAGCGTTCACCGAAATACGCGACGGAACTCCGGGTGATTATCGGGGTGTTTTTCTTACCACATCAAATCGTCAGGAATGACAAAATCAGCATACGGATCATCTTCGTCCTTCGCTTCCTGGCTCAGTTCGCAATTGAGAACAATATAGCTTGCATCGCGCTGGGCAATCTTGTCGGCGACAACAGCCGGGATAATAGCGTATTCGCTCTCGCTGCTGCTTTCAGCCGTCAGGCGGGCAATGGCCAGACGGCCCTTGATCAACTGAGACTGGGTTACTTTATCAACATAAACTTTTTTGATCAGGTTATTATCGGTAAAGTTGTAACCAATATCGCCACGGGAAATGGTTATTTTGTTCATTTCAATCAGTTGCTTGATCTGCGCTTTGTATTCTTTAGACAATGCGGCCTGCTTCTGCTGTTCGCTGAGCTGCTTATCACGCTCGACCTGTGCTTTTTTATTTTCTTCAACCGCTTCTCTGGCTTCACGAGCCTGAACGCGCGATTTTTTCGCCGTTCTCTGCACTTTCGCCATTTTTTTGCTGCTGACCAGACCCGCTTTAAGCATCTGTTCTTGTAGGGTAAGTTTTGTCATTGTCGCTTCTAATCCAAAAAATCGTTGCAAGGATTATAACCTTAACGTTCGGCGGGACGCCAGAATGATGGCCGCGCCATGGCTGTTATCTCGGGCTGCTGTCACTGTCCTGTGCTTCTCTCTCTATCTGAATCAGTTGATGATTACCTGATTCTTTAATAAAAAATAATATGCCAAATAAGTTAGCAAAATGGAGCATATATTCGCATGTGTTAATTATTTAGAGTTTTATTCTAATTGAAGTAATTAAATAGAGTTATCTTGGCAAAAATTTAATCTAAAAAACAAACAGTTGCCCATTGTTCAAATTTAAAGAGCCGCTTCTTTACGCCGATAACCATAATGAAAATATGGATAATGGAGGGAAGTGGCATGTGGTGGGTTTATCGAATGCCGATGAAAATGAAGTTAATAATTGCGCTACAACCATTATTACTGGCGTTATGTTGGTTTGCTGGTTCAGGAATATTAACGCGCATTGAGACAGAACGGCAGATGGAGAATATTGCCCAACTGACAGCGCTCGCACGCAGTGCCGGAAATGTAGTGCATGAATTGCAAAAAGAACGCGGCATGAGTGTCGGGTTTCTGGGGGCTGAAGGGAAGACGTTCAAAGATGAGTTAAACGCACAGCGGACTTTGACCGATCGCGAGATCGAGATATTTGTGCGGTCACTGTCCGATACTGCCTTACCGGAAGGGGATGTCGCCACTTCTGTCGCTGCGTTTAAGAAAAATATTCTTTCGCTCGCTACCATCCGCGAAAACGTCACGCAGTTGGGGCTTCCAGCATCAGATGTGGTTAAGTTTTATACCAATGTCATTGCTGATGTGCTGAATTTTGTGGGTAGATTGGGGCAGTTGACGGATTCAGGCGAGATGGCAAACGCATTCGCCGCCTACTACAACCTGCTGAATTTGAAAGAACAGGCGGGTATTGAACGGGCGCTGTTATCAAATATCTTTTCCTCCGGTCATTTCGCCGACGGACAGTTACATCAACTCAGTGATGTCGTCAGTAAACAGAACGTTTGGTTGGCAGAATCGTTACGCCTGAGTTCACCGGAACAGGCGGCCATGTTGAAAAGCCGCTTACAGTCAGCAGAAGCGTCAAAAGCCCTCGCATTTCGCGAGATCGCGTTTAACCATGTCGAGAACGGTGGATTTGGTGTCGATCCTACTACCTGGTTTAAAGTACAAACCCAGCGTATTGAAGTGATGCGGCAGATAGAAAATGTGACGGCGAATCGTCTGTTGGCGAATGCAGAAAAACTCGCGCAGGATGCACGAAAAAACTGGCAAATATATATGGCTGTTAGCCTGTTAGCGCTCCTGGCATCATTGACGTTCGCTGGGGCCATCGCAATCAATATGCACCGTCAGTTTAGTGACACGCTACGCAAGATTGCGGGTATGAATGGCGATCTGACTCAACGTCTGGCGACCCCGGGCAAAGATGAGCTTTCCTCACTTAATCGTGCCTATAACACGATGCTGGAAAGTATTCAGCATATTGTACAGGAGATTAAGCAAGGCTCCGTGGTTTTGTCCGATGCCAGTAGCAGTATTACGGCGGGAAATCAGGATCTGGCTCAACGTACAGATGAACAGGCTGCGTCAATAGTAGAAGCTGTGGCCAGCATGGAGCAGTTATCAACTGCGATTACGCAAACAGCGGATAATGCCCGCGAAGCTGAGCATCTGACAATCAGACTGGAAAAAGAGGTCCGACAGGCCAGTAACGTTGCCAGTGCGGCGAACCAGAGCATGGGGGATATTCGCGCTTCCAGTGAGAAAATCTCGAATATTGTGACCTCGATTGATGATATTTCGTTTCAGACTAACTTACTGGCGCTGAATGCGGCAGTGGAAGCTGCACGTGCTGGAGAGATGGGCAGGGGGTTTGCTGTCGTAGCCAGTGAAGTGAGAAATCTTTCGCAGCGTTGTGCCAAAGAGGCTAACCAAATCCGTGAGTTGGTCGCGCAGAATATGGTCAAAATTAGTGAGGGCGTTGAACGGGTTACTGCATCTGCTACCGCGCTGGAAGCCGCGGCGGATAATACCACCAGTATGAAGCAATATATTGCGGATATCGCTCGTGTGGCGACGGAGCAGTCACAAGGGGTAACCCAGATAAACCTGGCATTGCGACCGATGGAGCAGGTCACACAGCAAAATGCGGCGTTGGTATCTCAGGCTGCGAGCGACAGCCAGCGGCTGGACAATCTGTCGGCAACCATGAAGGATCTGGTTAACCGTTTTGTTGTCTGACGTGGCGCCGTTTAACCGACCCGGAAAACATACCGGGTCGGTTAGTTGTCGTATCCTCATGGTGAGGATACGAGGGAAGATTGGTCAGGCACTTTCAGTGGGTTAGAAAAAGATTTCTGACACAGGGATGTCGTCGCTGGTAAAGTGAGCAACCAATACCGAGATCTGGCCAGAAGGGAATTCAGTGTGACCGAGCGTATTGATTATCAGGCTGAAAAATATAGTTTTACTGAGGCGACAGAGTGTTCCCGTCTTACCGGCCAGTGGGCTGATGTTATTGCTGAATGCCGGGAAATGAAGGCGGGGCCCCAAGAACGTCTGCGTATTGCTTTATTGAATGTGGACTACGTGACCAGCTTTGAGCTGCCTATCCGCTTGTTATTACTCCGTACTCCACAACTGATTGCCAGCGTGCGTGAAGAGCTGCAGCTTAGTCAGAAAAACGTCATCTTTAACGGCAAACGCTTTGGTTGTGTTTACAGCCTGAAAGCGAGTCTCGGTGGGATACCGGATAAATTTCAGTACCGCCTGTCACATCGTATCCGGCGCATTAGTCCTGCAGGTTCAAGCGAAGCGCCATATCAGCAGATTGCTAAAACAGTAAAAGCGCCGCGTGAACGTCTGAAGCTGGCACTGGAATCGGGCCTTGATGTCACTGCGCTGGACGGGCTTTTCTGGTTTGGCAGCCAGCGTATTGCCGCTGATGTGTTGAGGCTGAGAAAAGCAGGGATGCGGATAGCGACAAAGCAGACAATGGTGTCCGACAATCTTACTGCAACAGTGAGGAATGTGCCTTTTTATCGCCTGGCACAGGGATGAACTGACTGGTAAATGAAGGAATTATAACGGGGAGCATAAGAATTTATGGTGTCCCTGCAGGCGGTAACTCCACAGCAAGATGCGTTCGGTAGCGTAGACCCTGTTCAGCAACTGGCGAACGAGAATGCCAGAAAACTCGCGCTTATTCAGGCATTCGAGCAGCAGGGGCTTATCACTCATCAGAACGCACTTATGTTACGTGCTAGCGCTGACAAGGAATACGAGCAGGCGCGCATCGCTGCCCAGTGGGAGATCTTTCGCAACCAGAGCGCAGGCAATGAAGCGCTGGCGGCGTCATTTGATGCACTGGCCGGTAATGCGTCCAATGCCTTAACCGGCATCATTACTAGGAGCATGTCAGCTTCTGATGCTCTGCTATCGATCGACAATACTGTCCTGAACAGCCTCATCAATACTTTCGTCCAGATGGACGTTGAGTGGGTGATTTTGGTCTTGGGGCCATTTTCTACGCTGCACAAAATGCATGAAATATCGTTTTCAATGAAGTTGATGCTATAGGTTTTAATCACAAGAATGCTGGAGGATCGTGTGCTTCGTTTAGTGGTAGGTCTAGGGTTTCAGGATTATAGGTGGATCATATAACAGGAGTTACCCTGGTGAGGGAATGCAGCCACAAGCGGCTGTGGGGATTAACATCGGTGCTGATTGTGATTTCTATCACATAGATTGCCAGGACGTAACTGGGGCATCAGCATCATTCTCCATTGCTGCTAACTCTGCTGCATCAAAGAACAGGATTATTGTTCACAACCGAGGCCAGTTGGACACTCTATGCCTGTGGCGATAGAGGCACCTGGAACTAGCATTCTGAATAAATATCCATTCAAGTTATTGGTTTCTGTATCGTCATCAGGAATTTCAGTAAATGGTAACCCACTTAGTGGAATTACAACCACCGCGCTGTCTTTTAAACCAGGAAGTACGCTATCATGTGATGCGGCAACCCAGTACCTGGCAGCCTATCCAGAGTAGCACCTCGCGTTGCAAAACAATATTATTCAAGTAAAATGTGAGTCCTATAAAATTTAGGGCTCACATTATGGGATTTTACTTACTAACTGCATTGGTTCTGTGGATTTTATCAACGCCAAGAGTTATTGGAGGGATTGAATCTGGGGTTGGCTTACTATTTTCTACAGTAATAATATTTATATTCTTTGCATTCAGGTATGAGACTGGATTTGACTGGATGGTATACCAGCAGTATTTTAATGCTGTAAAGGCAAGTGATTTTATGGCGCTAACTGGAGAAACAGTTAGCATGGAGCCATTTTATTATCTTCTAAACTATATTATATCTCGTGCTGGTGATTTCCAGTTGCTTCTATTTGTTATTGCAACTATAAACATAATATGTGCATTCAAGTTTTTTAGATATTTCAACGCAAGCACAACGTTTTGCTTTGCATTCGTTTTTTGCTGGGCACTCCTTCCAATGTGGATGGGAACCATAAGGCAGTCACTGGCAGTATCAATGACAATGATTGCCATTATGAAACGGATTGATGATAAGAATAAATCGTCATTCATGTTTATGATGGTTGCCGTTCTATTTCAATACTCTGCTATAATGTATTCATTTATTTACTTTAATAGAGTATTCTCTTACTTAATAAAACGATCTTCAGTTTTTGTTCCAGCATTTTTTGCTTTCTATCTTATTTCACCTGCAGGAATTGGTCAGTTTGCTGTAAATTTTATATCATCTCTAGGTATACCTTTTATATCTAATAAATTATCAATATATGTAACATTTGGTGCATCCGAAAAGTCATTTGGCGCAATTCTTTTTGCTTTTACAAACTGTGTTTTATTCTTTTACTCTCGCAAGGTTGTAAACAGGAATGATTTATCTGGTAATATATTTTTATCAGCGCTTTTTGTGCTTATAGCAACGCAGACGTTGCTTTTTGACTTCGCTCTAATATGGAACAGGATATTATACATAACCGGCTTTATTCAGGCAGTGCTGGTGTACAAAATACTAAAAAATTTAATTATTAGAAACAGAATTATAGTTTATTTTTCTGTGGTAACTCTAAGCATGCTATCCGTTTACAAGTTGATGTCTACTGATGCATCGATACCGTTTGTTCCATACCAGAATTATATTGTATCAGATATGTTTTCAGAAAAAGGCGATGGTGAAAAACGAGCTCATCTGTACTATCAACTTTTCGAAGAAAATAACGGTAAGTGAGTTGAGACAAAAACGGGACACACAAAGCTTTGCATCGGTTTGCAAGGCTTTGTGTCACTTCCCTATGATACCTTCTCATCAAGCCAGTCAGCCCACCACTGCATCATTTCACATCGCGTATCCAGATATTCAGCGTGGTTATTCACAGAGCGGGTCCCACCACTTGCGTGTGCCAACTGCATTTCTATTGCGTCACTATTTCAGTGCTTCTCGTTTAGTACGGTGCTGAACTGGTGCCTGAATCCGTGGCCGCTTGTTTGTCCTTCATAGCCAATGCTGCGAATAACCCCAAGAACAGCGTTTTCGCTGATTGGCTTCTTCCTGTCGTTTCTTCCCGGGAAGCAAAGCGAATACTGACCAGTTATATGCTGCAATACTTTGAATAGCTCAACAACCTGATCTGACATAGGGATGATGTGAAGCCTGCGACCTTTCATTACCGATGGATCGATATGGATTATCTTGTTCTCATAATCTATTCCTGACCATGCCAGCGATCTCATTTCCACGGTCCGCATGGCTGTATAGTGCAATACCTGTGCTGCTATCTTCATTACAATCCAGCCGCCATAAGCATTCAGGGATCGCTGGAATTCATGTATGCGATGCATGGGAAGAAAGGGGTAGTTGTTCTTGCGATATCCCTTCATAGCCCCAGCAAGGTCTGGAGACGGATTGTATTTAGCTCTTCCAGTTACGATCGCATAACTGAAAACCTCACCACATCTGCGCCTGGCTTTATCAGCACGCTCCATTGCGCCCCTGTCCTCGAACAGCCGGATGACCTTCAACAAAGTCATTGGCTCGACTTCCTCCATGTGTAAATAACCGATGATCGGCAGTATGTCATCTGTGAACATGCTCATCATCTCGTCAGCATATCCTTTCGACCATACCTTTGATTTGTGAGCATGCCATTCATGGAAAATGTCATCGAACGAATCAGTTACAGCTTCTTTCTCTTTCTTCTTTATAGCTTGCTTTTGTTCTGCCGGGTCAACACCTGCCAGCAACTTCATTTTTGCTTCTGACTGTTTTGACCTGGCCTCTGTGAGAGGTATTTGCGGGTATGGCCCAATAACCAGCGTTTTTTCCTTACCGTCGAACCGGTAACGCATGCGCCACACCTTTTTACCTGACGGGGGAACGAACAGGAATAGTCCTCCGGCATCTGCCAGGCGATATGATTTTTCCGCAGGCTTTGCTGCGTCGATTTGCTTTACCGTAAGCATGCGGGCATAAATCCATGGTCATTTTTCTGTATGCCCACAATATGCCCGCAAAAGTTTGGCGTAGTTAATTCATGTTGAGTAATGTGTGGTAACGTCGAAATGTTTGTATGGCAGTGATATCAGGGATTTTGGTAATGAGAGGAAATGGCGGGTAACGAAGAAATGGTGTCCCCTGCATACATCGAATTTGCATGGCAGGGGATTGTATGGAAAGGGAATTTTCAGAAGTGTGTTTTATTTTACCCGCAATTTTACCCATCGAGGCGGCTTAAGAGCTTTTGTTTGAACTCGCAGTGTTCACTATATAGCCAGCGTGCGCGACCATGGATGAGTTTGCTTTTTGGCAGGGTGCCGTCTTTGATGCGGTCATAGATGAAGGTCTTTCCGAAACCAGTATCTGCCATGATGAATTTCAGATCAACCAGTGAATCGGGCTGTAATTGGTGTTGCATGGGTTTCATCTCCGGTTTGGAAATCGAACCTGGAAGTCAGGTAAAAAGAACGCCCTCACACTGGAGGGCAAATGGGGCATAACGTGGCAGTGCATTCGCACCCAATAGCCAGCTCATAACTGGCTATCAGTTGCGTCAACTCTGTTTGAGAATTTTATCCAGCAAATCATCAGCTGGTTCTGGTTCATTACATATCTCGGACTCTTCAAGAGCGTCACGAAAAGACGCTGCCACAATCTTCCCGCCCATAAATTCCATGCCAGCGCTAACTGGCGGCTCCTTGCCGTCCTCATACTCAAATACGAAAGTCATCTTTCCCATAATCTCTCCTCATGCCGCCCGCATAGCGCGGAGGCGTTTTAAGTGTTCTGCTGTTTCAAGTTCGGCGCGTATCTGTGCCGCCTCGTGTGGGTCGAGGTGCTCGAAATCGTTATTAAAGCGGTCGATAGAAGCTGTGTTGATCCGGCCCTGTCGCCAGTAGCGGACTATTTCTGATGTGACTGAGTGAATTATTACCGGCCACCCGGCATTGTCAGCGTATATCTGACCCCGTTGAATTAGCTGGAACATTGGCTGACTCCTGCATCATGAGGAAGACGATCATTGCGGCGCGGAGTGGGTTTTTATCGAATACTGGACATACTCCATTAGCGTCAACACGCCACTCTGTTAATTGGTCAAGAATGGATATCCTGTTTCTGATAATAATCGGCCATGCAACCGAGGCGTCATTGCAGTAGTTAAGTTGGAATCCATTCTGGTGCGTGACGAAAACAGAGCCATCTCTGTTCCTGAGTTCTGTTTCTGTTCCACGCCCCCAGCACCACCCTTTGCTTACATATTGACGATGACTTACCTCCTGCGCGTCGTCGGTATAAAAGCCTGATAAAATGAGTTGCTTGGTAACTAACTCATTGATTTCTTCGTCGCTCAGCTTGCTGTAATCCATCACATCCTCCCAATCTTCTTACGCAATTCCATCTCGCCCTGGCAACTGACACACATCGTGCATCCCGGATACGCTTTCCGGCGCGCATCCGGCAACTCCTCATCGCATTCCTCACAGTGCGTTGCTGATACTGCTGAGTGGTTGAGTCTGTGAGCCTGAATAGCATGGTCGCGCATCATCTCTTCGAGAGCGCTGGCCTGATCGATGATTTCTGATGTCATGCTCTAACCCACCCTTTACCGGTTACGTTTCTGATAACGCCTTTTTTTCGCAGAGACTGAAGTCTGCGGTCAACAAATCGGAACGGGTGACCACTTCCATCTTCTTCTGCTATTCGTTTCGATTCTTCCTCAACATCCCTGACAAAAATCTGGTGAAACGGAGTTGGATGACCGCCAATTTTATTCATGATTAATCGGTCTAATTTTTCATACTTGCTCATAATCAGTGCTCCATGAACTGTCGGTTAATTCGGTTGAAGGTGAACGCGAGAAAATAAAAAGGCCGACATAGCGACCTTGTGATTCGTTTGGTTAGCGTCATGCTGCGTCCTCAATCTGGTTTAAGCAGGGAGAATGCTGCCGCAGCCACGATTGGAACTTGTGCATTTCCAATGGCTCGGTACCTATCCACCCTAAAGGGAACCCCATCAACCAGGACTGGTTCTGGGGCGTAGGAATCCCAAACGCTATGGTGAAATTCCTTGCCGACTCCCACTTTTGCATCGATTCCGCGGAGTAGTTTGCTTTCGTCGTCGGTGTATGCAAGTAGCCAAAATCTTTCCCGTATGTGGTCTGCACCCATGTCTTTCGCGGAAAGATTAATTGCTTTGGCTTTGTAACCCATTGTAATGAGGTCTGTTGCGGCGATGGTGATTGCTTCTTTAGTGACGTTTTCTGCAAAGACAAATCTTGGCTTAACTTCACTAACGATTCTGCGCATTTCTGGCCACATACTCTTTGCAGTAATCCTTCCTCTTGATGCTTTGCTAAATGCCTGGCATGGAAATCCGCCAGAAACGACATCAACAATTCCTCGCCATGGCTTTCCGTCAAAACTGCACACGTCAGACCAAATCGGGAAAGGTCGGAGAATTCCATCATTTTGTCGTTGCGCGAGAACTTGTGCGGCGTAGGCATCACGTTCAACTGCGCAAACTGTTCGCCAGCCAAGGAGGTGTCCGCCGAGTATTCCTCCGCCAGCACCCGCAAACAGCGCAAGCTCATGCATACCGGCCTCCCGCATCTCTCTTTCTTCCCTTGGTCTTTTCTTTGGAATGCATCAGGGAGTGATCCGAGTGTTTCATCAGAAGTAGATTCTCCAGCCTGTTGTCTGTTTTTATTTCGTTGATGTGATGGACGCATTCCCATGCATGAAGCTGCCTCCCTATGTGAAGTTCCATGATCATCACATGCGCATGGATTTCCTTCCGGCCATTTGCATAAGGGTGTTTTGCTGCGTACATCCTGAGATAGCCATCCTTGGTTAATCTTTGCCTGTAGCTCTTCGACTGTGGACCTGTACTCTGACCACGACGGCCAGCACCGTTGTTCTTCTGCCGACATTGAATCGAGCAAATTCGCTGCTCTTTCCGTTTCGGTTTGAATTCTTTCTCGCAAACGCGACATATGCTCATCGGTAAATGCCTTTGAAAAGAGCCAACTCATTCACGCTGCCTCCGTTTTCATCACGTCAATTGCGCATCCTGGCAGCAACTGCACCGCAGGACCGTCGCACTGATTTCCCCATACATCGAAGCCATGCGATGACTGGCGCGCGAACAGTTCAATGCGCGGAACGTCACCAAGCAACTGAACCAATTTTTCTCGAACCAGATCAGGCTTGCGTGAGTTCTCCAGCCTCGGTGCGGTGACATGCTGGCAGATAGAAGCATCCATTCGTTCTGGTAACTTTCCGCGTACCGCAAACAGGCAGTCTTCACTATTCGCCCGGGTCATATGGCCCATTCCGATCGCGCTGTTTCCTTTGTGCTTATTCGTCTTGTGCCAGGTGAACCCCTTCATGGTCATCAGGCGGAATCCCCACGCCTCGACAACCTTCAACGCCTCAATTGGCTGAGTTGGCACCCACCACATAGCCAGCAGGCAGCTATCGGAAGCCAGATCCCACACTGGAAGGCGGCATATATCCTGAACATTCATCACCGGATATTTGAACCCGGAGCCACGCTCTCCGTCTGCTGCTTTGTCTCGGTATGTCCATGGCGGATCCGCATAAATAAGAGTGTATTTTCCGGTCATGAATCCTCCCTCTCAGGATCGTTAACATCCCATCCATTCCGCTCAATATTCACCTGCAGCTTCTTATCTCCGACCTCTTCGATACTCCGACCGGTAATCTCGGCTACTTCTGAGTTGGTGTAGCGCATGAGAATCGCTAACTCTTCCGTTGACCATTCACGCATAGTTAATCCTCCAGAGCGGGCCAGTGCGTCACGCTTGCTTCTGACTGAGTAAATGGAGCGACCGGTTGCCGTGGCTATCTCTTCCTCTGAGAACCGGCCAAAGAGATGAAGCTCGGCGGGTGTCCATGGTCTGCCGGTCATCTTTCTGATAAGTGGTGCACCGATGCGTGATGCCTTGCGAGTGATTGCCGATTCGGAACGATCAAGCTTTTCTGCGATAACATGAACCGGCATTGTTCTGCCAACTTCATGCAGGAACAGGTTTTCCCACGGTTGCCAAAGTTCTCTCATTGGTTCTCCTTCAGGCGATACACACAGCCGCCGATCGCTCCGTTTCCCCATTCCTCAGCGGTCAGGTGTTGTTGTATCTGGTCCAGCGCCGGGCCCGAGATGAATGTTTGTTGCATCTCTAAGTTAGGTGCCCATCCCTCGTAATATGGCTCGTGGTAATTGAGGGTGATTCCTTCTGAGTGGCTTAGTGCGCCTGCTGAAGTTTTCCATCTGTGGAACGCAGTGATATTGTTCCGCGCGTCCTTGCGCAGAATGCTGAGGATAGTTTCAGGAGTCATGGTGAATCGGCCCGTAGGCCGCCTACTTGTAGGTTGGTTATGCAGATTCAGTGTTAGGAGAGAAATCTAGCTTCCTGCTGTCGTAAACTTCTTTTGCTTTAGCCTGGTATTCGGTGCCACGAAGGGTTCTCCATGCTTCTTCGAAAAGAGGTTTCAGCGTCTCCATGTCTGGTGCATTTTCTGCATCAGAGACAAACTGCTTAAGTGCTTCTTCGTGTTGGTTGATTCCAGACTCAAGCCAGTCAAGCAAGCGCTTGCCAGTGTCTTCTCCAAGAATTACCGGATCCGAGTTTGAGAACAATTTGGTACGGTCCTTACTGGCAATCGCATGGTGAGTTTCATGCGCTATATCCAGTACCGTGGTGAACTCGTATTCAACGCCGTCACGCTGCTCTGACTTCATGCCAAGCTTGGCGACCTTCTTGCGGCCGTTCTCTTCTACCTGGGCTGTTTCAGTCTTGCTGCGCATGGTTGCGATGATGTGCATAGGCGAACGCAAAATTGCGTCGAGGAACAGACGATGTCGAGGGTTAATTTCGCTCCAGGCTGACCAGCTGTTGCCGCGGTATTTTGCCTTGGCTATTGTGTCTACCAATTCCAGGCATCCTCCGACACCTCCCCATTCGTGGGTGATACTGTCTAGTATCAGCGTTTCATACCCGGCATCTTCCGCTGACTTGATCGCCTCAATGAAGCGCTCCGGAGAGAAGGGCGGATCCAGTTCAAGTACGTCAAAGTCAGCGATATCTGAATAAAGTGAAGCGCTGCCTTTCTCTGTATCGATGAAAGCTACTTTCCCGCCAATGCCTTTTGCTACCAGCAATGCGCTATATGTTTTTCCAGATCCGCTTGGCCCGGTAAGTGCCAGCCGTAGCTTGGCTTTCTTTCTCATGGCTTTTTCGAATTTCATGATGTTTACCTTTTTAGAACGGGCATCCGCCCAAGAAATAACGCTGATTAAGAACCTCGATTCTCGACAAGTTCAGATGTGCTCTCATTCCATTGCGATCGCCTCTATAGCGATACCAGAGAGCTTTCTGTGTGCTGAGTCGTCGCTGCAATTGACTCTCTTTCACTGTTCTAGCGAGAGGCATAATCGGCTCCTGAAATTTGGTTGTGCGCTTCCCGTCTGCGATAGCCGGACGAGTAGGGGGAATGGTGTTGAAATTAGTGCTGGATAGGGTTGCCGCGTCCGTCGAGAAGGACGTCAATCACGCAGTCAGTGAGCCGGATAATCTCTGCATCGGTGTGTAGATACACCCATTTGCGCTCCTGAATGACTGCTGAGACGCGATAGGTGCGGCCCTCATGAAGCGCCATCATTCCAGGCATCACACACTGGCGAATCATTGGTGTCGTTCCGTAGTGTGAAATCATGATTTACCCTCCACCTGCTGCAATAACCCAGCAATGTGCATCTGCCATCGGTTCATTGTGATTTTCTCGCGAGGTTTATCGACTGATGATAGCTGCCACTCGTTGTCGTTGAGTTTTGATGCGTGGTACTGCTTGCCGTTGTGGGTGACTGTCATGATTCCTCCCTGGCGCGGAGCATTGCGTCAGCAATGTAATACGCATCTTCGGCTAATTCTTTGTACTGTGGTGATTCCGGTCCGCCTCCAAACGAATGCCCGTCCCATCTGCGCACAATTGCTGCCATAGCCTTCGCCGCGAAGTAATCGCGCAGAGTCATGCCAGGACCCGAGTATTTCGAGTCGTAGTTATCATCGCGAGTGGGAAAAGCCTGTTCGTATTCTTTGTTACTCATAATCATCTCCGCGCTTAAGCCGCGCCGCTGAGCTAAAGACCTCTGCATGCAATTTTCATCGCTGCAAGAAATTAAGCGGTGGATAGCCGCCATTCATAACTAAGCGTCCTCTGAGAAGCCGCTGAGGTATGAGTGCCCATGAAATGGCATGGGCTACCAGGCTTAGAAGTGTCTCTTCTACCCATCACCTGAAATGATGTGCGTCTGCGCCTGATTGACGCGATAGGCCGGTAGATTTAACGCAGTTATTGCTTCCTGAAGAACTGCGTTTCGGAGCTGTTTCACGGTTAAGCCAAACCGTTATCAGCAGAGACAGGATGAGCAGG
The DNA here is from genome assembly GCF_030332745.1 of Citrobacter sp. Cpo074. Taxonomy (NCBI): domain Bacteria; kingdom Pseudomonadati; phylum Pseudomonadota; class Gammaproteobacteria; order Enterobacterales; family Enterobacteriaceae; genus Citrobacter; species Citrobacter sp. Cpo074. The sequence continues at coordinate 587,280 of NZ_JAOWHG010000033.1, read as the reverse complement.
CTTTGCATGCGCCTCCTGTTTAAATCGGTGTGATAATCCTCAATGTTGGTTTTCAGTCGTCACTGTTACCTGTTACATAAATCCTCCGATTCTGTATGCCGCGTTCGTGTTGGTGGCAGCGGCTAGCCGGGTGTTTGATAACAGAGCACCCTCGTGAAGGCGCTGTGGTATCAGCAATAAAAAACCCGCCGGAGCGGGTCATTCAGATACTGCTTTCAACTTATTCAGTAGGTTCGCTGCTGCCTCTGCATCAGACCTTGTGCAGCAGTCGAACACGGCATAACTTGGTCCGCCAATCTGCTTATAGACAGTCCAGAATTTCGCCTCTTCATCACTCACCCGCGCAACTTCACCATCGCGCTCAATCGCGCCATGAACGAAGTATTCATCCATACACTAACCCTCTGTATGCACCCATAAAAAAGGCCGCGTAGGCGACCTATTCGACATCTTTCACCAATTTGAAAATGCTTTGTCCGTTAATGCAGTCTTCCTTACCAGAACGGCGGCCATTTAGATGTCTCATCATTGAGCTGCCATCTTTCCATGCGTAAGTGACTTCAAGAAGAGTTCCATCTAATAGGCATTCATAAACCTGACCAATCTTTTTCATTGGATATGCACTTTTCATCGCCTTACCCTCTGTTTGTATCGTGAGCTAATAAAAAGGCCGCCTAACTGGCAGCCTGTTTTTTCTGAGCTTCAAGCTCTCTGGCAATCATCGCTGTGGTTATAATTGCCAACCGGTCAACGTATTTACCATCTTCTATGACAAGCGCCATTTCCTCCGGCCTAACCAGGCATTCAGCATCGAGTTTGCATCCTTTGCACCTATTGAACTGACCACACCATTGATTGGTGTCTACATTGGCGCTCATCCTTTTGCCCTTAACGCTTCCAGTTCGTGATTCCTAATATCTTCAATATGTTGTCTATTTTCTTCTGCAGTAATAACGTGAACATAAAACCCGTGTTCATCACTGGTATTTATTGTTCTAAATCCCGCCGAACGAATACCCTTCTGGACAGCGTGAGCCTTTTCTGCACCGCAAAAACCAAATGTTATTTTTGCCATTGCCTCACCTCATAAGTTAATTAACGCGCCGTGATCGATTTGCTACTGCGATGTCCCGCGGCGTACAAAGCCACATCCGGCAAGCAAGTTGATCCTGAATACTGATTTACCATCGTGGTGATGGTTACCACCTCTGAGCGCATCGCGGGCTTGCGTTTGCACTGCAACTGAACGCGTGACTCGGTAGGGCGGTGCAATGCCTCAGAGCTTGCCGTCACTTCGTTCTGTAACGCTGCACGACGCTCTCTGCGACGTCCTGATGCTGAACCGTTGAATGATGTTCTACGTGTCATGGTGATCTCCTGAATGAGCTTTGGTGGTGACGTGTCACGATGCTTATCTCCGTGATTGCTGTCTCGCAGCTGCAATTCACATCACCCCAAAGCACACTGCTTTGTTTTCAGGCTTTTCAGCCTCGTAGTCGAATGTTCGACGTTGTGTAAAGAGCATCACCGTCCTGGTGAGTAGTGCGTCCTGCTGATGGGTTAAATTTACAAGATAGTTTGTAATGTGTCTACAAGAAAGATTGTAATTTTGGGCGTGAAAAATGTATTTCATTGATATATATGAATAAATAGTTTGTATTAAATTTGTGTGGTCAGTCTTTGCAGGTACCAACAACATCGCCAACAAAGGTTTTTGTAGATGTCATCTTCTGCATTCCTGGGATGTTCATTACCTTCGTGTATAGTACTTTTTTATCTTTGGTTATTGACCAGGTCTCCACTGTGATACCGCCTCCAGCCTGGAATGCACCCATCATGGTATTTTCTGAAAGTGCGGCATAAGACATGTCAGGAACATAACCATCCCTTACATTGTATACCGATGCTTTGTCTCCATTGATTGATACCTGAAACACTCCATCACCAATCCCATCCTTATCAAATTTGTACTCGTCACCGCTGAATGCTCCATATCCTTGCATGTTTGCTATTACCCAGCACTGGGCCTGAGAGTTTAACGATATTAAAAGCAGGGGTATTGATAATAATAGTTTCATAATTTCCTTTAAATTAATTTAACTCTCGCCTCAACAACAACACCAAGGACTTTGCAGTTTCCATTAATTTCCATAATGGGCCAACTTGGATTAAGGCCTCTTAATATTTTCCTGCCATGCTCTATGATTAATTTCTTGAATGTAACTTCATTCCTGTCTATTAGCTTGGCAATAACAAGGTCTCCGCTCTTTGGTTCTCTTCCTGTATCTACCAGCACTAAGTGACCCTCTGGGATGCTCAGCCCCGCAGGGGATGTCATAGACTCGCCTTCAACTCTAAGCCAGAACCCATCGCCAAGTATTTTCATGTCTGAGTCATACCATTCTTCAATATCTTTTATATTGTATGGCTCGCATGCCTCAGCCCACGCTCCAGCTTTTACAAAGCTAATTAAAGGATATTTCCCTCGAGGTTTATTTTCTTCAACATAAGTTATATTTGGATCTTCACCTCCATTTAATAACCAATCAATTGGCACCTTCAGAGCGTCAGCAAGCTCTGGCAGATATCTTGGCCTTTTAGTTTTTCCATTTTCTAACTGCTCTATAGCCTGTTGAGAAGTCTTAGCCATCAAGGCCAGTTCCGTCTGCGTTAGCCCTAGAGCCTCACGCTTTGATTTAACTCTCGTCGCAATGCTCATTTTTTCACCTCATCTTAACCTCCCATGTTTACAAGAAATCCTGTAATTGACAAACAAGAAAGTTTGTATAAGAATACAAGAAAGTTTGTTGAAGGAGGCAATATGCAAACTCTATCAGAACGCCTCAAGAAGAAGCGGGTATCCATGAAGATGACCCAGACTGAACTGGCTACCAAAGCAGGTGTAAAGCAACAGTCTATTCAGCTTATCGAAGCTGGAGTCACAAAGCGACCACGTTTCTTGTTTGAGATTGCTTTAGCGTTAAATTGCGACCCTGTGTGGCTGCAATACGGCACTAAAAACGGCAAAGCAGCATAGCAACACCGCTCTTTTCACAATGGCCGTCCGGCCTACGTAGCTGAAAAGCTAACTTCAAAAAAAACAACAAACATGGCTCTGCGTGTCTGCGCATGGCCTTTTAACTATTTAACACACTAGGAATTATCACAGATGGATGACTTAACGAAACGCAACAAAACCAGCGCTCGCAACATTGAGAGTTGGATTCTAAACCGCATCGCCATTCTAGGAACTACTCAGGTCGCTGCGCATCTTGGCGTAAACAAATCATCGGTAACGCAGTGGAAGAAACACTACATACCGCGCATGGCTGCATTACTCGAATTCATCGGTTACTCGATTACTGACGACGACATTTCACGTGTGGTTGTGGGATTGGCTGACTTGCTGGAAGAGAGGGGATTGGGAAAGAAAAAACGCCCTGCGGTAACAGAGCGTTCTGATCAGATAACCATGAAATTCTAGCCGAATAACTGGATCAATTCACAGGAGTAATTATGCCTAAGAAAACTCGTTTTTACCAGGCGTCAGTACATAAAAATATTGCTCGTGACCGGTTCATCAAATCCTGTAACCCGGCTGTCGGTACAAAGCTGAGAGCCATCCTGGAAGAATTCAAACGTAAGGAGAACGGTCATGAGTAGCCTAGCAACAGTTACACCAATCAGGCCGATTCTGGCGGCCGTGGAGCGTCAGGTGGCAGATCTCGATGATGGTTACGCCAGGCTATCAAACATGCTCCTTGAGGCTTATTCAGGCGCTGATCTGACCAAGCGACATTTTAAAGTGCTGCTTGCCATTCTGCGCAAAACCTACGGTTGGAATAAGCCAATGGACAGAATAAGCGATTCGCAACTTAGCGAGATAACAAAGTTGCCAGTCAAGCGGTGCAATGAAGCCAAGTTAGAACTCGTCAGAATGAACGTGATCAAGCAGCAAGGCGGCATGTTCGGACCTAATAAAAACATCTCAGAATGGTGCATCCCTCAAAGTGAGGGGAAATCCCCTAAAACGAGGGAGAAAACATCCCTCAAAATGAGGGAGCTGTATCCCTCAAAACAGGGGGACACAAAAGACACTATTCAAAAGAAAGAAAAACAAGATCCCCCTAAATCCCCCGAGGGGGAAAACATGCTCGCTCAGGAAGTGATGGATTACTTCAACGAGCTGACCAAAAGCCGCTGCTCAAAACTGGCGCCATTTGAAAAAGTTCTCTCCACCGTGAAAAGCAAAGGTGAGTGCTACACAGCTGAAGAGCTGAAGCTGGTTATCAGATGGGCTCATGTGAACTGGAAGCACAGCATCAAGCCGGAGAACGTTTGCCGCATGACACGCTTCGATGGCTACCTGTCAGACGCTTTGCTTTGGGCTGATGAGCAAGGCAGCAACCCGGCGGCATGCCCCCACAACGAAATAATCTCTCTCTGGAATGACAAATTCCCGGCTAAAGCGGTTTCACAGCATGAGTGGAACCGGCGCCGACCTGCCTACCGAGATCTTGAGGCGGTATGGAATGGCAAGACGAGCCAGGGTAACTGGCGAGAGCTGAAACATATGAGCAGGGCATTCGACCTGATCGGAAAGTCATCACTGTTCACCAACAAGCAGGGTGAATCCTGGCTGACTCTGGACTGGATACTCAATCCGAAGAACTGGGGTTCAGTCTACGAGCAAGCCATCAACGAACACCGCCAGCGCAAGGGAGTTACTGCATGAGCCGTTTTATCGATCTCTACGCAGAGAAGTCAGTCATCGGTGGAATCATGCTGGCAGCCAGCAAGCCGGAAGGTGCTGATGCAGCTACAGATGCTATCGAGGGAATGGGTGAGGAACATTTCACCGTAAGGCCTCACAAGCTGATTCTTGGCGCCTACAAGCGACTTAACGAAGCAGGAACGCCAATTGACCTGTTGACGCTTACTGATGAGCTTGAACGAACTGGTAATCTGGCAGAGGCCGGAGGATTTGCCTACCTGGCTGAATGCAGCAAAGACACGCCGTCATACGCCAACCTGTCGGCATACTGCGAGAAGCTTCGTGAATTAGCTACCGGGCGCCGGATGGCGTTAATCCTCCAGGCCAGCCTACAGAAACTATCAGAGCCAACATCTGACTCACTGAGCGACATCATCGGCGCCATTCAGGCCGACGTATCAGGGATTGAATGCCAGGACGAAAGCGGAACAGAGCACATCACCACCGGAATCGACATGTCCCTGGAGACCATCCAGTCGATCATCAGTGGTGATATCTGGAAGCACAAAACAGAGCTTGGAATGGCAACCATCGACAATGCGTTCGGCGGGTTCAACAACACGGATTTCATCGTGGTAGGTGGGCGCCCTGGAATGGGTAAAACCATGTTCAGCACCACAGTAACCGAGACAGTAGGCCTGAAAAATAAAAAGCCGGTCCTGTTCTTCAGTCTGGAAATGCCAGTGGAGCAGATATCCGAGCGCGTCGCTTTCCACCGGGCCCGAGTGAGCAAAGAGGATTTGCTCAGCAAGCAGAGCGGCGTGATGGATGGCGCCTGGGGTAAGGTTGGTCACTGCATGAAAGACTTCATCGACTCACCAATTTACATCAACGACAAAAGCTCTCTCAGCGTCCATCAGGTACGCGCAGAGGCACGTCGCATGCACAAGAAACTTGGCGGACTCGGTGTGGTTATCGTCGATTACCTCCAGAAGATGCGCATGTCAGATCCGGAGAACATGAACCGCAGTGTCGGGGAGATAGCTACCGGCCTAAAGAACCTGGCTAAAGAGTTGCGATGCCCGGTAATCGCTTTGGCGCAGCTCAACCGAAATCTTGAGCAGAGAGCCAACAAGCGCCCGGTTGCGGCAGACCTACGAGAATCCGGCGTAATTGAGCAGGAAGCAGACGTAATTTTCATGGTGTACCGGGATGAGAAATACAACCCGAACACCGAACTGAAAGGCATCACGGAAATTATCTGCGTCAAATCTCGCCACGCTCCCGGCGCCGAAAAAACCTATCACTTCAGCAGTCGCTATTCCGGTCTGGATCCGGTGGCGTTTACGCATAACGAACAACAGGAAATCGACAATGACTATGAGTGCTAATGACGAAGGGTTGAATACTCGCGAGGTAATCGAAAAGCATTACCCGGAGTTCCCTGAAACTATCCTCCACGCCGAACTATGCCGGGCATGTGCTCGCGTAGATGGTCGAAGCATCAAGCAGTCCCTTAAGGCCTTTGCATTGGCACGTATCGAAAAGGTTGAGAGCAAGCCACTTAAAGGCGCACTGGAGCAGATGGCATACAGCATGTTTCCAGAGACAGAGATAGCCCGCATACGCGCTTGTGTAGGTCGCATGGAGTCGGCACTGGTTAAGACATTCGGAGTGAAGCGAGCATGACTGAACCTTACATAGCAGAGCTATCTGCAAGCGTGGCCGTGATAGTCGGCCTTTTTTATGCCCGGAGGAAATGGTGAAAGTTGAGATGACGCATGATTTTAGCGACAGGACTGACCATCCAAGGAAAGGCTCCAAACTGGATGTTATGGACATCATTTATTCGGATGGCGAGGTTGAATATTACGAATGCAAGTGGGGTGATTCCATTCTGGAAATTTATCCCTATGAATGCAAATTAGTTTAACAGGCCTGCTTAGCTGGCCTTTTTTATGAGGGTAGGATTATGACTAGCAGAGAAAAATTTGAAGCTTGGTGCAAGACGGTCATGAGTGATGATGCTGATTTCCACATGGAGTGGGGCATGTATGCAAACTTAAATATCAGAACCAGATGGGAAGCATGGAAAGCATCGGAATCAGCATCAGAGCAAAAACTCACTGACATGGCAGTACAGCTCGCTAACGCCGAGAGCAAGTGCAGGGAGCTACAGCGTGACAATGATTCACTTGAAGCTGTAGCAGTTTCTATGCGTGACGATATGCGGGATGCACGTGAAAATCTGGAAGAACTGGATAATGCCCTCTGCGAACTCCTACCCGGCACTCAGTACATGGACCCGCCAGATGGTGGCAGCGTTACACCACTGGAGCAGGTACGCCGGATGGTTGCTGACTATCGGGAGAGGATTGAAGAACTGGAATCGCGGACGGTGAGAATTTCGCGCCCTAAAATTGGTCGCCTTCACGGCGCACTTCTTCACCTTTGGTCGGAATACGATGTTCAGTCTGCAGTTGAGCATGCAGGTATAAAATTTAAGGTTGAGGACTAACCCATGACAACTAACAACCACCCGGCGCACGGTCCTGTATCACTAGATCGCCTGCACCAGATAAGCGAAATACTCAGCAAAGCAGCAGCACAAAGCGACGGCGGTAATCTCGGCTACGCAATGGCTGATGCTGTGAAGGTGATTAATTCGGCTATTGCGGCGTTTGGTGCTGCGCCAGCTCAGCTTCATCTTCCAGTACAGCACTGGGAGGAATTGTGTCGTCAGAATCCCGACATGAGCATTGGTGATGCCATCATTAGAGCTGCTTGGTGGAACCACTGCGCCGCCGCTCTTCAGGGTACCGAACATGTAAGTAATTGTGATGAGTTACCTCTGGACTATCTGCAAGGGCACAAAGACGGGTTGGAGTGGGCTGCACAACTGGCAGAGGCCAATCATCCGCAAACAGGTGACTGGTTGTACGATGACCCAATCGAGCTTGCTAGGGCGATTCGCAAAGGTCCTGATATGCCTGAATTTAAGTCAGTATCTGTTGATGAGGATGATAACTTCTACTCGTGGTTTGGCAGGTTCTGGTATGAAAATTATCAGAAGAATAATTACACAACATCTGCAAAACAGATGCTTGGTACGATGGCTGAATTTGCCTATAGGGCAGGTAGAGAGTCGGCAGCGCTGGCTGGCAACTCTCCGGTAGCTCCGGGTTGTTGGATTCCGGTAAGTGAGCGGATGCCGGAACGCGATGTTGATGTGCAGGTTTACTGCGCTGATAAGAAAGAGCAGATGGTTGGCTACATGGAACGAAATGAAACAGAGGGATGGTTTAGGTTTGCATCGCTTCCGAATGGTGGTGGCGTTTATTGCAAACCAACTCACTGGATGTCACTGCCAGCAGCACCACAACAAGAAGATAATTGATTCCTATCAATTACATTAAGTATCAAAAGAAGTCCGTCAAAACTATATTATAATATTGAAATATAAGGAATTTATATTTTTATATGTGTTGTGTTGTGAAAAATCGCTGATATTATTCATAGGGAGGGTTAATAAAAAAAAGGAGTGGTTATGTCGGCATTTATTCTGTTTGATAAAAACGATAATACAGTGGTGACGGATTTGTCATACGCCGTTGAAATTCTCGGTGTTGTTTATTACAGACCGGAGGGTATTTTTGAAAGAAACGGAAGTGCTGATCGAGATTACCATCGTTTTTATACAATTCAATGTAGCTTGGATGGTGTCACAATCGCATTCGCCGGAGAGAAGCCAACTCAGGAAGAGATAGATGATGCTATAAGGAATGCGAGAATTACCCATCCATGGAAATTCACCCGACACTGATTGATGTATAATCCCTCTCAAAGCATCGAGGGGGATTAATCATGTCTGGTCATAACATCGCAGCAAAATCGAAAGAAGAGCAGGACAAGGTTAACGTCGACCTGGCTGCCAGTGGCGTAGCGTACAAAGAGCGCCTGAACATGCCAGTTATCGCTGAGCAGGTAGCCCGCGAGCAGCCAGAGAATCTTCGTGAATACTTCATGGAGCGTGTTCGCTACTACCGCGAGCAAAGTATGACACTGCCGAAAGCGTCCGATCCGCGTTATCTGGATATGGCTGCCCAGAACGAGAAGAAGTAATGGGATGTCTCATAGTTGGCGGCGTCAAGTTTACACTCTGGCAGAAGGTGAGTCATATCCTGACCCGCATGCTGATAACCGGTATGTAGGCGCGTATGCCGTATTTCCGTTCGAGGGAAAGTGGGTGGCTCAGAAGTATTTCAGGGGAGGGCACTGGAGAGATATCACCGAGCACCGGTTTAACACTGAAAACGAGGCGTTCAACTTCACTTACGAATACGCGTTTCTCCCGGAAAACCGCTACAAATATTAATCCACGCAACGTCAAGCAACATTACTCACCCTCAAAATTAGTGTTATAATTATGTCGCAGTCGGATTGAGCACCCGGCTGTGACCTCTGCATCTGATTGGGAAATTAGATGCGAAACACAAAGAGTGCGACCTACCATATCCCGTCAGCGTTATCTAATGCTGAGGTTTTTCTGCATTCTGCGTTACCTCTCGGAGGTGGCGTATGAATATCCCAGAGCAGGGTATCAAGCTGCATGCTGGCAACTTCGCCGCCATCGGTCAGCACCTGCAACCATATCTCAATGACGGCCAATGCTATCGCCTCCAGTTAAAGCCATGGAGAGAGAAGCGTAGCCTTAGTCAAAATGCGCTTAGCCATATGTGGTACACGGAAATCAGCGAATACCTGATTAAATCCGGCCGCACTGACGCTACCCCTGAGTGGGTCAAGCGCAACCTCAAAAAGACATACCTCGGCTGTGAGGAAGTCACCTACACCGATTTCATCACCGGTGCCAAAGAAACCACCTGGGAACCTCGCCACACGTCTCAACTCGATACCGGAGAGATGCATATCTTCCTGTGCAAAGTCGAGGCGTGGTGCGCTCAGTTTGGTCTGGCTCTGACCATCCCAAGCAACTGCGAATTTCAGCAACTCCGTGAACAACAAGACCAGTAAGGAAAGCATATGGCACTCAAAAGAGACAAATACGACACCATTTTTTCTGAGCTGGTTCGCGAACGCGCTAACTGGTGCTGTGAAAGTTGTGGTCGTGATTTCAGCAATAACCGCGCATCGCTTCATTGTTCGCACATCAACGGACGCCGCCACACAGCTACACGTTGGCATCCACTTAACGCGCTGGCCCATTGCGTAGGTTGTCATCGGCGATTAGGTGAAGAGCCGATCCAGTTTGCCCGTCATGCCGAATACGAATATGGCGTGATGACCATTGAGCAGGTATCCCGCGCCGCGCTGCACCCAATGAAGATTAAGCCGTGGCAGAAGGAAGAACTTTATCAGCACTACAAGCAGGAGTTAGTGCGACTCAAGCAATTGCGAATTACTGGCGTATTAGGTCGCATCGAGTTTACCGCACCTGACTGGTATCAGCAGAGCATCACTTTGCGTATGGGGGAGGCTGCATGACATTCGAATCCTACTTTGCTGATCACCTTCGTCTGCGCTGGAATCGGTTACGCATCTACCGTCGCCCTGGTTCATTTGCTACGGACTACCGAATTTTACGCAATTACATCAGCCGCTATAAACCATCAGGAGCAGAAGCATGAATACTCAATACCTGCAGTTTGTACGCGAGCAGCTCATTGTAGCGACGACTGATCTGAGTGGAGCTACGAAAGGCCAACTGGTAGCGTTTGCCGAGAATGCTATGTTTGAAGCGACTCCGCGCAGCCGATCTCGCCTGAAGGTGGTTAATCCTGCTAACGGTCGCCTGATGAATCCAACCAGCCCACCAATTCCCGGGCAGCAATCACGCGCAAAAGGTTCATCTATAGCACTGGTGCAACCGGTTGAGTATTCAACGGCATCATGGCGTCGTGCAGTACTGTCGCTCGATGAGCATCAGAGAGCATGGCTTCTCTGGAACTACAGCGAGAATGTGCGATGGGAAAATCAGGTTTCGATCACTCAATGGGCATGGACAGAGTTTAAAGCCTCCCTTGGCACAAAGAAGGTAGCAGGGAAGACGCTGGATAGGCTGAAGGCCCTTATCTGGTTAGCGGCGCAGGACGTTAAAGCAGAACTGGCAGGGCGCGAAACTTACGAATACCAGCAACTTGCAGAGCTTGTTGGCGTCACACCAAAGAACTGGTCTGAGACATTTACCGATCGATGGCTGGAGATGAAACGTACATTCATGCGTCTTGATAGCAGCGCTTTATTGCAAGTAACGCGATCACGTTCACAACAAAAGGCGACAAATTTAGATGTAAGTCTTGCAAAACTGGATTGAAAAGCATATATTTCATATAAATCTGATATCGTCGCCATAGCTTTGGTTGTCGACCTAATTACACAAAAGAGCCCCGGTTAATCGCTGGGGCTTTTTCGTATCTGGATACCTACCAGGACCATAAGAGCGAAAGCTCAACGCACCACCCTCATATTGCCAGCATCGCCGCTGGCTTTTTTAAAGCGCATTACCACCAAGAACCAGACCCAACCAACTCATTGCTGAATATCTGTGGCTACGGTGGTCTAGTGCGCTTCAAAAAAGAAAACCCGCGCAATGGCGGGCTTCGTGAAAATGGGTGGCAGGAGACTGCGATAACAGCCTCCTGCCTGATCTGCCCACGCCTTAAATCGCGAGCAAACCACGTTACCGATCAAAGTATCCTGGATTTGTTCAATCGACCATCATCCCTATTCCTAATTTGAACAGATCCCCATCCTCTTGGGGGTAGAGCATGTACCGTATGGACAAAATCAGAGAATGGTTCAGTTACTGGTTTGGAGGACTTACTGCAATGGGCGGAGTTCTCTCCCTAAATGACTGGGCTCTAATCGTGGGTATTCTTTGTACTGTCGGCACATTCGGAATCAACTGGTACTACAAGCGCAAAGAGCGCGAGGACAGATTGAATGGGAATGTCACCGGCGCTCAGAAATAAAATCGCAGCCAGTATCGGCGGCGGAGCTATCGCAATTGCCACCGTGATGCTATCCGGAAAGGATGGGCTTGAAGGTCGTGAGTATGTGGCATACCGCGATGTTGTTGGAGTGCTGACTGTCTGTGATGGGCATACCGGATCCGACATCATCACCGGCAAACGATATACCGATAAAGAATGCGACGCACTAACCCGGAAAGATTTAAAACGCATCTCCGCTCAGGTTGATCCGCATATCAAAGTGCAGACCACTGAAACCCAGCGAGCTGCAATATACAGCTTTGCGTACAACGTCGGCGCTACCGCAACCATCAACTCAACCCTGTTGAAGAAACTCAACGCCAAAGACTACGCTGGAGCATGCTCTGAGCTAAAGCGCTGGGTATATGCTGGCGGCAAGAAGTGGAAAGGCCTGATGAATAGGCGCGACGTTGAATATGAGGTTTGCACCTGGAGTCAGAAATGAGCAGGTTAACCGCAATCATAATTGCCGTTGTCTTCTGTATAATCGTGTCGCTTGGCTGGGCTGTTAATCACTACCGCGACAACGCCACTGAATACAAGAAGCAGCGAGATGAGAAAACTCAGGCGCTGAATATGGCTAACGCTACCATCACCGATATGGTAACCCGGCAGCGCGATGTTGCTGCTCTGGATGCTAAATACACTCAGGAATTAGCTGATGCGAAAAAGCAGCTTGATGATTTGCAGCGTTGCGTTCGTGATGGCAAGTGTGGGTTGCGCATCAACGCAAAATGTCCCGCGAACGGAGCGACCAGCTCCGGCGGCCTGGGCGATGCTTCCGGCCCCCGACTTACAGACTCCGCTCAACGGGATTATTTCACCCTCAGAGAGCGAATTGCCACAGTGACTAAGCAGGTCGAATATCTGCAGGACTATATCAACACACAGTGTCTTAAATAATTTTGGAGATCTCATGAATTTCGGACAAGCACTTGAAGCTGTTAAGAGCGGAGCGAAGATTTACCGCGAAGGATGGAATGGCAAAGGCCAATTCGTCATTAAAGCTGGCGGCTACACAGTTAGCGAGGCTCGACCTGGTTCTGATTATGCGCGCGCTGGAATTGTAGGTGAATTCACTATTCAGCCACACCTCGATCTGAAAAACGCACAAGGACATATGCAGCCTGGATGGGTTCCATCTCAGGGCGATCTGTTTGCCGAAGATTGGTTAGCTGAGCCTGTATCCGAATAGTTCATTACAGAAGCTCTTCAATGAGGGGCTTCGATAATGGGGATTAACTAACGTGGTGATTCATGAGGAAGCGAGAGCGTGAAGTAACATTGCTCTACGGAATATCACTCATACGCGATGACGTTCTCAATCATCCTGAGATAAAGCCAACGCTGGCTGACAGAATCATCACCTTCATACACCACTTCTTCTACATCGCATCTGCGCTTGTTATCGCAGCGTCAGGATTCGCATTCTTCATCTGGTCATCGGCGTTTCTGTAAGTCGATGCAATACAACAACCGGAGCCAACAATGGCAGAGATTACCGCATTGACAGAATTACAGCAGATGAACCTCGATATCCTTCGCCTGGTGCAGAGTGATACTGCAGCAGCAGAAAAGGCGATCACCTTCGTGGACGGTAACAAGCTCAAGTTTGAACTGTTCAAAGACCAACTGGTTCTTGCGGCTGCGCAGCCAACTCCGGTATCTCGGGTTGATAAAGCGGTACGTGAAGCGCAGGAAGCATTAACTCTGTTCACCGCCGGAGCATGATATGACCACTGTCGCATGGGACGGTAAGACATTGGCATCCGACACCCAAGCTTCAACTGGTGATGTCGTTTGTTCTCTCAGTGAGCAGAAGATTTACACTGCGCCATCATCCGGATGGGAAGTGTACGGAGACAAGATAGTTGCCATTGGGTGTTCTGGTGATTGCGGCGCTGAAATGGAACTGCAAGAACTCATGTCAAATGGTCTGACATACGCCACCGAGTTTCTACCAACTTTCGGGTTCTCTGCCATAGCTATTATTGGCCACGGTCGAGCATACGTAATTAGTAAAAAAGAAGGCGATACCCGGGCAAATATTTCGCTTCAGGTTGAGCCTTACGCCATAGGTTCTGGTGGATTAATTGCCAGAGCTGCAATGCGATGCGGTAAAGACGCTCGCGAGGCGGTGCAGGTAGCAATTGAGATGGATTGCTACTCAGGCGGCAATGTCGATTCATTCACCACGACCAACTACCATACATCGTTATAGGAAACTAAATGGCAAAGCTAACTGCAGCAAAGCGCAAGAAGATTCCAAAGTCTGAATTCGGCATGCCTGGAGAACGAAGCTACCCGATGCCTGATAAAGCTCACGCAGCTAACGCAAAGGCTCGCGCTACTCAGATGGAGAACGAAGGCAAGCTGTCCCCATCAGCCAAAGCGAAGATTGACGCTAAGGCTAACAAGGTGCTCAAGAAGCCGAAGAAAGGAGCTAAGTAATGGCAAGCTTCTTCACTGTCGTTGATGACCCTCGTAATGAGCGAGTATTTCTCTATCGCACAAACGAGCCGGTCGATGACGTAATTTATCTGGACTCAGACCCAACAGGGGCAACAGCTATCCCAATGCCTTCTGCGATTGCAAAAGTGGATCTTGGTTCAGCCACAAACAAAGCTGGTTTCGTCATTCCTTACAAGGATGGCGTGAAGCTTAAAATCACAACCAACTTACCGGCTACGGCTTCCATTGGTGACACTCTGTCACTGGCATGGACTGGCGGCGTACCACCGTTTGATGTGAGAACCGAAGCGGGTACCACGCTTTACGATGTCGTGACTCAGCCGGGACGAAGCTATTCATTCAACACCACCGGTAAAGCGGCAGGTACTTACAAAATGACCGTTAAAGATACTCATGGCGTGACTGTCGTCTCTGGCAATTGCGTTGTGAGCTAAGGATGAAATATGGCACTCACGGACAAGCAGGAAATGTTCTGTCATGAGTACCTCGTTGATTTGAACGCCACTCAAGCGGCTATTCGTGCGGGGTACAGCGAGAAAACCGCTAATGAGCAAGGCGCTCAGAACTTAGCAAAACTTAGCATTGCCCAACGCATCTCCGAATTGAAAGCAGAGCGAAACGAAGCGGTTAAAGTTGATGCTGAATATGTGCTTCGTCGCCTTGTTGAAATTGATGGAATGGATGTTCTTGATATCGTGCTTGCTAATGGTGAACTGAAAGCCATTAAAGACTGGCCGAAGGTGTGGCGAACAACCTTATCCGGCATGGATGTAACCGAAATGGCTGGCGATTCCGCTGGCCTCCTGAAGAAAATCAAATGGCCTGACAAGGTAAAGAACCTCGAACTGCTTGGTAAGCATATCGATGTCCAGGCATTCAAAGAAAAAGTAGAGCACTCCGGTGAAATCAGTCTTATTGACCGCATTCAGGAGGCCCGCAAACGAGCAAGAGGTAAGTGATGTCAGACTTTGAGGCAATGCTTGCCGAGGACATGGGGGAGTTCTTCTATGATCCGCTCGGATGGGTGATGTATGCGTTCGATTGGGGAAAGGGAGAGTTGACCGGCTATGACGGGCCTGATGAATGGCAGCGAGAGTTTCTTTCTGATTGGGCGAAAGCTATCAGTGAGAATGATTTTGACGGTGTGATGCCTGTGGAAGCATATCGATGCGCTACCAGTTCAGGTCACGGCATCGGTAAGTCGGCATTAACAGCCTGGATCATCCTCTACATCATGAGTACCAGACCACAATGTAAGGGAGTGGTCACAGCAAACACCTCAGAGCAGCTTCGCACTAAAACGTGGGGCGAGCTTGGCAAGTGGAAGAAACGCTGTATTACCGGACACTGGTTCGAGTACAACAACGGCAAAGGCAACATGAACATCTACCATGTGGATCACATGGAGTCATGGCGCTGTGACGGTCAGACATGTCGAGAGGAAAACAGCGAGTCCTTTGCTGGTCTCCACGCGGCCACTTCCAGCCCGTTCTATATCTTCGATGAAGCGTCTGCGGTACCGGATAGGATATGGGAAGTTGCTGAAGGTGGACTGACTGACGGAGAGCCGTTCTGGTTTGCGTTTGGCAACCCGACACGTAATACCGGGCGCTTCCGTGAATGTTTCCGCAAGTTCAAGCATCGCTGGCGTCGTCGTCAGATTGATAGCCGACTTGCCAAGATGACCAACAAGGCGCTGATCGCCGAGTGGGCCAGCGACTACGGCGAAGATAGCGACTTCTTCAAAGTGCGTGTTCGCGGCCTGTTTCCGTCTTCATCTGAAATCCAGTTTATCCCTCAAAACTACGCCGATGCGGCAATGAACAGGCAGCTCGAGCATAGTCAGTATGGCTTTGCGCCGAAGATTATCGGTGTTGACCCTGCCTATACCGGCAGTGATGAGGCTTCGATTTACATGAGGCAAGGACTTCACTCCAGGCTTCTTGGCACCTATCCAAAAACTGATGACGACGTGAAGTTTGCGCAGATTGTCGCAGGCTTTGAGGATGAGCATAAAGCAGATGCTGTGTTCATCGACTTCGGTTACGGCACTGGCATTCACTCCATCGGCAAATCATGGGGCAGGGGATGGCGTCTGGTTAACTTTGCTGGCGAGTCCAAAGACCCTCAAATGCTTAACAAGCGTGGCGAGATGTGGAACGCGCTGAAAAGTTGGCTGAATGAGGGCGGAAGCATCGATGACCAGCAAACCTCAGATGAGATTGTAGCCCCTGAATACAAAGTGAAGCTCGACGGCAAGATCGTCCTTGAGTCCAAAGACGAGATGAAACGCCGCGGGATTCCATCTCCGAACAGAGCCGATGCGCTGGCACTGACATTTGCATTTCCTGTCGTGAAGAACAAACCAAAACCAACAATGCCTGCACCTATTAAACCTGTCGCACGGAGAAGATGATGGCAGACAACGAACGTCTCAACTCCATTCTGTGCCAGTTCGACATAGACTGGTCGTCGGGAGATGAAGCCAGAACCGAGGCGACAAACGACCTTTACTTTAGTCGGGTTAGCCAATGGGATGACTGGCTATGTGAATACACAACGCTTCAGTACCGTGGGCAATTCGATGTGGTTCGCCCGGTGGTGCGCAAGCTCGTTGCAGAGATGCGCCGCAACCCGATTGATGTTCTGTACCGGCCTAAAGATGGTGCTAAACCAGACTCAGCCGATACGCTGATGGGCATGTACCGCACCGACATGCGACACAACGCTGCACGCTCAGCTGTAAACGTCGCGGTGCGTGAGCAGATTGAATGCGGTGTCGGCCACTGGCGACTCGTTACCGAGTATGAGGACAACAACCTAACCAGCCGCAACCAGGTAATCCGCCGCCGCCCACTTCACGAGTCATGCAACCATGTGGTCTGGGATTGCAACAGCAAGGAGCAGGACAAGAGCGACGCCAAGCACTGCACTGTCATTCAGCCGTTCAGCACGGAAGGATGGAAAGTCTTTGCGGAAGAGAACGATATTGACCCCGATATCATCCCATCATTCCAGAGCCCGTACATGGAGTGGCTGTTCCCGTGGATTTCGAAGGACGTCGTCTATATTGGCGAATACTACGAGGTCGAGGAGAAGAACGAGAAGGTATTCATCTATCTCGACCCGCTGACTCAAGAGCCGGTGAGCTACTACCAGCGTGACATCAAAGATGTTATCGATGAACTTGCTGACAAAGGCTTTGTTAAGGTCGCAGAGAAGAAGGTCAAGCGCCGCCGGGTATACAAGTCTCTCATCACCTGCACCGAGATTCTTAAAGACCGTGAGCTGATCGCCGGTGAGCATATCCCCATCGTGCCAGCGTATGGCGAGTGGGGGTTCGCTGGAGATAAGGAAGTGTACGAAGGCGTCGTGCGCCTAACTAAAGACGGGCAGCGCCTGCGCAACATGATTATGTCATTCAACGCCGACATCGTTGCTCGCAACCCACGCAAGAAACCATTCTTTACCCCTGAGCAGATCTCAGGATACGAGCACATGTATGGTGGGGATGATGACTATCCTTACTATCTGCAGAACCGAACCGATGAAAACGGGAACGATCTGCCGATGGGACCCATGGCATACATGGAAAATCCGGAAGTTCCTCAGGCTAACGCTTACATGCTCGAGGCAGCCACGGCAGCGGTGAAAGAGGTGGCAAGTCTTGGAGTTGATGCTGAGGCGGCGAATGGGCAGGTGGCTTTCGATACCGTCAACCAACTAAACATGCGGGCCGACCTCGAGACATACGTGTTTCAGGACAACCTCGCCACTGCGTTTCGCCGCGATGGTGAGATTTACCAGTCGATGGTCAACGACATCTACGACGTGCCGCGCAATGTCACCGTGACTCTTGAAGACGGTACTGAGAAAGATGTGCAGGTGATGACTCAGATGGTTGATCTGCAATCTGGTGACGTCGTAACGCTCAACGACATTCGTGGTCGTTACGAGTGCTACACCGACACCGGCCCATCATTCCAGAGTATGAAGGAGCAGAACCGCGCAGAGATTCAGGAGTTGCTCACCAAGGTTCCTCAGGGCACTCCAGAGTGGCAGATGTTGCTGTTGCAGTACTTCACGCTGCTTGACGGTAAAGGAGTCGAGATGATGCGCGAGTACGCCAATAAGCAGCTCGTCATGATGGGCCTGAAGAAACCTGAAACACCTGAAGAAATGCAGATGGTACAGGCGGCTCAACAGCAGCCTAAAGAACCATCACCTGAGCAGATCGCTGCACAAGGCCAGATGCTAATGGGTCAGGCTGAGTTGATTAAGGCGCAGAACCAACAGGCTCAGATTCAGGTCGATGCAGCCAAGGCTGAAGGCCAGAACCAGCTTAACGCAGCCAAGGTTGCAGAAATATTCAACAACATGGATATCGATAAGCAAGCTGAGTTCAGAGAATTCCTCAAGCTTATGGGTCAATTCCAACAACAGCGTAGTGATGATGCTCGCGCTAACGCTGACCTGCTGCTAAAAGACGCAGACCAAACACATTCCCAACGCATGGATTTCGCGAATCTATTGCGACAAGTTCAAACACCCTCCGGCGGCGTAGCCGAGAATCCTCAATAAGAGAGAGTTAATCATGGACCAAACCACCGAAATTCAGGCAACTGAAGAACAACGCCTGCCCGTCGATAACGCGGCGGCATCCGCAGTCGATCCTTCGCTAAATGCCAATGGCGAAACTGGACAGGAAGAAGGCTTCGAGATTGTCCTGAAAGACGATGAGAACAAACCAAAGCAAGACCCGGAAACTAACGCGAAATTTGCACAGCGTCGCATTGAGCGCAAGCGCCAGCGTGAACTCGAGCAGCAGGCTGAGGCAGTTAAGCGTGGAGAGTTGCCGGAGAGCATTCGGGTTACTCCTGATCTGCCACCGCAACCTAATTACAACGACTTCTTCACTGATGAAGCGTTGGAAAAGTACGGATGGGATAACGCTCGTGCACAGGCTGCTTTCCAGCAAGCTACAAACGACTGGCTGTTAAAGGCTCAGGATGTGCGTAGCAACGCAGTAGCAGAACAGGGGCGCAAGGTTCAGGAGTACACCCAGCAATCAGCGCAATACGTCGATGCTGCACGTAAGCACTATGACGCTGCGGAAAAGCTCAACATCCCTGATTACCAGGAGAAAGAAGACGCATTCATGCAAGTTGTTCCAGCACCGGTAGCAACAGACATCATGCGCCTTTTCCCAGAGAAATCCGCCGCGCTCATGTATCACCTTGGGGCAAACCCAGAGAAAGCTCGCCAGTTATTGGCGATGGACGGCCAGCAAGCGCTGATTGAACTCACTCGACTATCAGAACGTTTAACTCTCAAGCCTCGTAGCAAGCCAGTTTCTGAAGCACCTAACCCTGACGAACCAATTCAGGGGCAAGCTGTTGCAGCCAACATTTCTGCACTTGAAAAGCAGATGAATGCCGCAGCTGAAAGAGGTGATACAGAGACATATCGCAAGCTCAAGGCGCAATTGAATAAAGGATCTCGTAAATGAGCTTAAAAGAAGGCCAACTGGTCACCTACGCTATCGATGAAATCATCGAGACTGTGCAAAACCTGACGCCAATGGCGTCTAAAACCTCAAAGTACACTCCGCCAGCCGCATCAATGCAGCGTTCAAGCAACACTGTCTGGATGCCAGTTGAGCAGGAAGCACCAACCCAGACCGGCTGGGACCTGACTAACAAGCAGACGAACGTTCTGGAATTGTCCGTTAAGTGCAACATGGGCGATCCGGATAACGATTTCTTCCAGTTGCGTGCCGATGACCTGCGTGATGAGCGTTCATACCGTCGTCGCATCCAGGCGTCTGCCAAGAAGCTGGCAAACAACATTGAGACAGCCATCGCCAAACAGGCAACTGAAATGGGCTCGCTGGTTGTTCACGATGCTCGTTCAATTGGCCCCGCTACTGGCCTGACTGGATGGGACTTCCTGGCGTCAGCTGAAGAACTGATGTTTGCTCGCGAACTCAACCGCGACATGGGTATCAGCTACTTTCTGAACCCATCAGACTACCGTAAGGCAGGTCGTGATCTGACTGCTGGCGACATTTTCGGTCGCGTTCCTGAAGATGCATACCACAACGGTACCATTCAGCGTCAGGTTGCTGGCTTTGATGACGTCCTGCGCTCACCGAAACTGCCTACCGTTGTTGGCTCTACCGTTACCGGTGTTACCGTTACCGGCGCTCAGAAGTTTAAGCCTCAGGCTTTCACCACTGATACCGATGGCAACAACGAGAACGTTGATAACCGAGTGGCCACAGTTGTTGTTTCTGCTACCGCTGGGCTCAAGCGTGGTGACAAAATCAGCTTTGCCGGCGTGAAGTATCTGTCTCAGATGGCGAAGAACGTACTGACTGATGACGCGACATTCTCCATCACTCGCGTTATCGACGGTACTCACATCGAAATCACTCCGAAGCCGGTTGCGCTAGATGACACCACGCTGACTGCAGAAGAGAAAGCGTATGCGAACGTTAATACGTCACTGGCCGCATCTGCACCGGTAACCCTGCTGAACATCGCTTCTACCACCGCCAACATCGGCTGGGCTGACGACTCCATTCGCCTGCTATCCCAACCGATTCCGGCCACGCATGAACTGTTTGCCGGCATGAAAACCCAGACGTTCAGCATTCCAGGCGTTGGCATTAACGGTATCTTCGCAACCCAGGGTGACATCAACACTCTGACCGGTCTGTGCCGTATCGCCGTTTGGTATTCGGCTTGTGCGGTTCGCCCAGAGGCAATCGTTGTGGGTCTGCCAAACCAGACCGCACCGTAAATATGGTGGGGCTTCGGCCCCGCCTTCATTTGGAGATAGTTATGTCACAGATGGTATTTCGTCACGGCAGCGCGAAGAAATGGAAAGGCGTCGGCTATGACTTCGAAATCATCAGCGAAGATGACCTGCAGGAATATATCGATGCTGGATGGTTTGCGCATCCTGATGACCTGCTGAAAGATGTTGCAGAGCCAGAGCCAGAGCCAGAGCCAGAGCCAGAAGTAAAAGAACGCAAGAAGCCGGGGCCAAAACCAAAGGGGTAGCAGATGAACCTCACAACTAAAGGTGATCTCGTTCTCGCCGCGCTGCGCAAACTCGGTGTCGCATCTAACGCCACGTTAACCGATGTCGAACCTCAGTCGATGGAGGATGGTGTTAACGACCTCGAGATGATGATGTCTGAGTGGCTTGGCGGTGATGATTCACCAGGTATCAGCGTTGGGTATGTCTTTTCTGATCCTGATACACCTCCCGTAACTGACGATGACCACGGGCTGGCAAACAACGCGCTCAATGCCGTGATCACCAATCTAGCATGCAGAATTGCGCCAGATTACGGGATGGAAGCACCCGGCAAACTCATTACGACCGCGCGTTACGGTAAAGAGCAACTCGTCAAGCTCTCTGCCATGTCTCGCGCTCGTGACGCTAAATGTAAGGCCGGGTATCCAAACCGCACGCCGATTGGCAGCGGAAATCGACTGGCTACATACAATGGATGGAACTATTTCCACCGCAAAGGCCCATGTGATAACGGGAGCGACTAATGCCGATTCAGCAGCTTCCATTGATAAAAGGCGTTGGCAAAAACTTCCGCAACGCCGACTACATCGACTATCTCCCGGTCAACATGCTGGCGACTCCTAAAGAGGTGCTCAACTCATCGGGTTATTTGCGATCCTTCCCCGGCGTAACGAAGCTATCAGACGTTGCTGGCACATCTCGGGGGTCTGAGTACAACACCTCTCAGAATGCCGTATATCGCGTTATGGGCGGCAAGCTGTATCGTTCTGATTCGGCGGTGGGTGATGTTGCAGGTTCGTCTCGCGTATCACTGGCTCACGGACGCACGTCTCAGGCTGTTTGTGTTAATGGCAATGTTGTCGAGTACCGGTACGATGGAACAACCAAGACGATTGCCAACTGGCCTGTAAGTAGTGGCTATACGCAATATGAACTCGGTTCTGCGCGTGATGTTACCAGGCTGCGTGGTCGCTATGCATGGGCGAAGGATAACTCAGATTCATGGTTTATTACTGACCTTGAAGATGAATCACATCCTGACAGGTACAGTGCTGAGTATCGCGCTGAATCACAGCCTGATGGCATCATCGGCATCGGCACATGGCGAGACTTTATCGTCTGCTTTGGGTCATCAACCATTGAGTATTTCACGCTGACAGGAACATCGACAGT
Source organism: Citrobacter sp. Cpo074 (assembly GCF_030332745.1). Taxonomy (NCBI): domain Bacteria; kingdom Pseudomonadati; phylum Pseudomonadota; class Gammaproteobacteria; order Enterobacterales; family Enterobacteriaceae; genus Citrobacter; species Citrobacter sp. Cpo074. The sequence continues at coordinate 564,861 of NZ_JAOWHG010000033.1, read as the reverse complement.
CGGCGCGGCGCTGTACGTTGCTAACCCGGCTTACATGGTGCCAAAAGGTATCGCCGGTACGTTCTGCAAATGCGTATTCATGGACGCTTACGCCATCGTCAGCAACCCGGCAACCGGTGCGCCTTCGGTATATATCATCGACTCTGGCCGCGCAACCCCGATCGCCACAGCAAGCATCGAGAAGATTATTCGCGAGTACACTGCTGACGAGCTTTCGACGGCCGTAATGGAATCTCTGCGCTTCGATTCTCACGAGTTGCTGATGATTCACTTACCGCGCCATGTGCTGGTATATGACGGAACGGCGTCACAGAACGGGCCACAGTGGTGCATTTTGAAAACCGGTTTGTATGACGACGTGTATCGCGCTATCGACTTCATGTATGAAGGTAACGCGATCACCTGCGGAGACAAACTGGAAGCGGTGAAAGGCGCTCTTCAGTTCGACATATCTTCACAGTACGAAAAGCAGCAGGAGCACCTGTTATTCACGCCGCTTTTCAAAGCCGATAACGCCCGTGTATTCGACTTTGAGGTTGAATCATCCACCGGCGTTGCCCAATACGCTGACCGGTTATTCCTTTCAGCCACCACTGACGGCATCAACTATGGCCGCGAGCAGATGATTGAGCAGAACGCGCCATTCGTTTACGACAAACGAGTCATCTGGAAGCGTGTAGGGCGCATTCGTAAAAACGTTGGTTTCAAAATCAGGGTTATCACCAAGTCACCTGTCACACTATCAGGCGCACAGATAAGGATTGAGTGATGGCTGATCCGTCTTTAAACCAACCAGTCATCGTCCGCGCAGTTAGCCTGAATGCTTCATCAATTCCAGTCGGATGGAGTCCAGCATACACGCAATACATCTTGTCTCAGGCAATAGACTTCACCAACATAGCAGGGAAAGCTAACGAAGCAGGGAAAGGTGCCTACGACGCGCAGGTTAAGAACGATGAACAGGATGTAACTCTTGCCGATCACGAGGGAAGAATTACCGCCAACACCCTGGCTATTCAGTTACTCGATGTACGACTGACGACGGCTGAAGGTAAGATTGATGTACTGCGCAACGATGTAGACTTCCTGATTGATGAAGTGGCAGACATTGAGACTACTCTTGCTAACCATGAGACTCGAATCACTGCTAACGAGGCAGAGTTAGCAGACCACGAAACGCGCATTGATGCTCTGGAATATGCCACCACACGGAAGAAATCAGAGGTTCTCTACACAGGGATATCCCAGGTCATCCCGACAACGGCAACAAACCTGATAACGATGCTCAAAGCTTTAACTCCATCATCAGGAACATTACTCCCGTTCTTCAACACAACAACGGATAAGCTAACTGTTTTCAACGAGAACAAGACGCTGAATTTCAAGTTGTCGATGATCGGCAGTTACCCGGGCGGCACGACAAACCGGTCAATGCAGCTAACTTTCTCCGGAGCAGTTCCAGACACGCTGGTAGCCAGCCGTAACGCTGCCACAGCTACGGACAACATTCTCCTTGCAACGTTCTTCAGCGTCGATCATGGCGGTTTCCTTGCCACAAATGGCAGCACCATAACCATTCAGGCAAACGGTGCGGCATTCACTGCCACAACCATCAAAATTATCGCGGAGCAATGATGATTAAATTCAAACCAACGCGAGATGCCGATTTGGTTGAGGCTGTCGGTAATCATCCAGACATCATCGCCGGTAGCAATAACGGTGACGGTTACGACTATAAGCCTGACACGAAATACTTCGAAGTCCACGTGCATGGTGAGTTCGGCGGAATAGTCTATTACCACGAAACGCAGCCGCTAACATTCGACTGCCACGCGATGTATCTCCCATGCGCCAGAGGATTCAGCAAAGACATTGGCCTGGCATTCTGGCGACACATCATTGCCACGACAAATTTCGCCTGCGTCATCTCCTATGCGGCGCGTAAGTTCCGTCATGGACAGATTTACTGCGCGATGATCGGCATGACTCGCGTGGGAACCATCAAGAAGTATTTCAAAGGCGTGGATGACGTGACCTTTTACAGCGCCACACGCGAAGAACTAATCGACTTCCTCCAGAAACACTCCAGGAGCTAACCATGAGCAATATTTTTGCACTGGGCAGGAAACTGCGCGGTGAGGAACCTCTTTGGCCTGAAAAAGGTGGTAAGGGTGGTTCATCCAGTAGCGGACAGAAGGCGGCGGCAGATGCAACAAGATACGCAGCTGACCTTCAGAATGATCAATTCAACCGTGTAATGGAGCAACTCGCACCATATGCTGCTGCCGGTTTGCCAGCCCTACAACAAATCCAGCAATTATCCACACTGGAAGGTCAGGGTAATGCGCTAAACCAGTATTACAACTCAGACCAATATAACCAGTTAGCTAATCAGGCTCGCTATCAGTCACTGAATGCAGCGGAAGCAACCGGCGGCCTTGGCTCTACCGCAACGTCAAACCAACTGGCAGCCATCGCTCCCACGCTTGGGCAGAACTGGCTTTCCGGGCAGATGCAGAATTACGGCAACCTGTTAAACGTTGGTCAGTCTGCGGCAGCGGGTCAGGCATCAGCCGGTCAGAACTATGCCAACAACGCCGGAAACCTTGCTCAGCAGATGGCTGCTATCCGCTCTCAGGGTTCTGGACAATCCACACTGGGAAGCGCCATTAGCGGCGGTACGAGTGGTGCTCTTGCCGGTGCTGGTATTGCAAGCCTGTTAGGTACTTCAACGCCATGGGGCGCTGGTATCGGTGCTGGTATCGGATTGCTTGGCTCACTCTTCTAAGGAGTTATCGTGGCTACATTTCAACTCGCCGGACTGCCATCAATGCAGGTGGCAAACCAAAACGCACCCGGGCAGCCATCACTATCAAGCTACGACTTCAGCCAGCGTCCAAATGTAGGCGTTCAACTCGCTCAGGGGATTGGTGCGGTAGGTCAGGCCATCGGTCAGGGTGAGGCGGCTAAGCGCTTATCTGAGTTTCAGCAGGCGTTCGGTCAGGCTTATGCCGCAGGTGATCGTGATGCCTTGCGACAACTCGCGGCCACGAATCCAGACCAGATTGAAACAATCCGTCAGGGAATGGGGTTTGTTGATGCTGATCGGAATCAGGCAATGGGAGATATGTCTGCAAGACTGAATATTGCTGCGTCCCAAGGAGCTGATGCAGTAAAGAGAGAGCTTTCCACGCACCAGAGTACGTTGCAGCAATTAGGGGTGTCATCTGACGGAGCATGGCAGATGTATCAACAAAACCCAAAAGGATTTAGCCAACTAACTGACTTACTTGGAATGCATGCTGTTGGTCCTGATAAGTATTTCGATATTCAAGACAAATTAGCGGGCAGAGAGATTGATCGCGGAAGATTAGATGAAACTATAAGAAGCAATAAGGCTGGAGAGTCAATTCAAAAAAGAGGGCAAGATATTTCAGCCACTACAGCTAGACGTGGTCAGGATATGGCAAACCGACGCGCTAACGCCTCAGGAAATTCCGGTGGTGATGGACGAACAGTGCAACTGGCTGATGGGCGCACGGTTAGCATCGTTGGCAAGCTTCACGGAGCAGGTCAAAACGCATTTTATGAAGGCATAGACAATGAAGGAAATACCGTTCGAGTTCCTGCAGGCTCAATTGCCGCTCCGGCTACATCGGCAGCCAGCGCACAGAATTACGCAATGAAGAAAGATCTGGATGCAATTTCTGGCGCATCCGCTGACGACCTTGGATTCATGACTGGAGTGACAGGTTCATCAGGATCACCTGCGCTTGGTGCTGACATTCGTAGCCGAGCATCTGGTGGAGACCAGAGAAAGCTCTATAACGCCGCTCAACGCGTCCAAGGAAAGATGCAGAATCAAGGAATTGCAGCAGCTCGCGATATGGGTGCATCTGGCATCAACACCGTTGCAGAGGCAAAGATGTACTTTCAGGGCATGCCACAGGTTGACTATTCGAGCCCTGAAGCAATGCAGCAATCAATGCGAGACATCCAGCAATATACCGACAATTACAACCAGCAGTATCAGGTTGATGTTGGTAATGGTGGAAGTCGGCAGCAGTCAGCGCAGCCAGCCGCGCAACAAACAACACAACCGAAAACATCTGGCTACCAGTCTCTATGGGGTGATTAATGGCTAAGGCATGGAAAGACGTTATTGCCTCTCAACAGTACCAGGCATTAGCACCAGAGCAGAAAGTGCAGGCGCAGGAGCAATACTTCAATGAAGTAGTAGCTCCGCAAGCTGGAAGCGACGCAGAACAGGCTAAACAGGCTTTCTATGCTGCTTATCCACCTCCAACAACTCAACAACCAGCACAACAGCAACAGGAATCCGCACAACCACAGAAACAAGGTGGATTCATGTCCGATCTTGGAAATGCTGCTGCAGAGACTGGACGTGGATTGTTTCAGGCTGGCGTTAATCTGGCAAACATCCCGGCATCAATGGCTGATGCGGTCGCTAGTGCCGGGGCATGGACAGGTCAGAAGCTTGGCATTGGTGACGGAACTTATCAGCCAGCACCCCGGATCACGACACAAGGACTTGAGCAGGATTTTGGATTGCAACAAGGTGCTCTTACCCCTCAGACGACAGAAGGTAAAATCTTCTCTGAAGCGCTGCCATATTTGACTCCTGTTGGAGCTGAGAGAATTGCAGCGCAAGCTCCATCTATTGCAGGACGTGTTGCTCAGGGTGCATCTCGCTTGCTGGCAGAAAACGCTGTTGGTTCTCTGGCTGCAAATAGTGAGCGTGATAATCCAGAAGCTCTGGCAACAGACTTAGGAACTAGTGTTGTATTGGGAGGGGCGATTAACCAGTTAGGTCGTGCTGCCGGGGCTGCTTATCGTGGTATTCGCGGGACGATCGCACCAGAAGCTCAGCAGGCTATTCAGTTCGCTAATGCCGCTGATGTTCCTCTGCATACCACTGACGTTCTGCAACCAAATTCCCGCGTCGGTCGCATGGCGCAAACAACGGCTGAAAACATCCCATTTGCTGGAACAAGCACTATGCGAGCTAATCAGCAAGAAGCTCGCAGTCAGTTGGTGGATGAGTTTGCATCGCGCTTTGGTGAATATGACCCGTCGATTGTAGTTGGCAGCCTGAAATCCAAAGCATCCGGAATCAGACAGGCGGCAGGTAGCCGCATTCAAAATGTCGAAAGCCAAATAGGCAATCTTAATGTGCAGCCATCCAGGGCAATTCAGCAGATTGATGACGAGTTAGCAAATATGCTGCGCCTTGGAACCGTATCCGACGCTGAAACTATTTCTAAATTGCAGGCGTATCGCAATGAGCTCGATAGCGGAAATGTTGATTTCAGGCTGCTTAGAGACCTCAGAACTCAGTTCAGGCAGGATGTTAAGGGTGAGCGTGTTAAGTTCATGAACAAGTCAGAGGCTGCAGTTAACCGTGTCTACAATGCTCTAACTCAGGATATGCATCAGGCTGTAGGACAGTCACTTGGTAATGAGACAGTAAACAAGCTAAAACAAGCTGACGCAATTTGGGCTAATGAAGCTGACAAGCTTAAAAACACCAGGCTTAAGACAGTTCTTCAGAAAGGAGACCTAACTCCTGAAGTGGTCAACAACATGCTTTTCAGTAAGAACAAATCAGAGGTTCAAAATCTGTACCGGTCAGTAGGTCAGGTGGGGCGCGCCCAAATGCGTAACGGCATTATCGGAAAGGCTATGGAAAAATCAGGCGGATCTCCTGACCAATTCCTGCGCCAGGTTAATCTGATGTCTAACCAGACAGGGATCGCATTTAAAGGCCGGGATGCGGCGTATCTTAAAGGACTGAAGAACTACCTTGAGTCAACTAAACGAGCAGGTCAGGCTGGAGTTAATGCTCCAAACGGTCAGCAGACAATCCCATTCATCTTGGGTATCGGATCTGCAACCAACCCGGCGCTTGTTGGCGTCGGCGGTGGTTATGGACTTCTTGCAAGGATGTATGAGAGTGAGCCGGCGAGAAATGCAATGCTTCGCCTGGCTAACACGCCACGTGGTTCTACCGCATTCGAGAAAGCATTATCTGAAGTTGAACGGGCTGTTAACTCTGTTGCTCAGGGGGCAAAGTCTGAAGCCTTAAGCGAATAGCAGTCTACCAACTACGATGCCGAATATAAGGAATGCAAAGTTCAATAAGTCTCTGTTCATAAATCCTCGCAGGAACCAATAGAGATCATTCTTTGATCTATATATTATCTGAATCCCTTACTTAATTGGGTGATGATAATGAAAAAAGGTGTGATGGTTGGCTGTTTTTGTGTATTTCTCGCTGGGTGCGCTACAGCAACAAAAACGTATGCTCCAGATGGAAGGGAGGCATATACCATAGAGTGCTCTGGAGTTGGTGGATCGTGGGCTATGTGCCAGGCCAAGGCCGGAGATCTTTGTGGTTCAAAAGGATATGACCTGATTAGCACAGGTAGTGATCAGGGTGCTATTGCGAACATTGACGGAAGCACTGGCAACGCGTTTGCAACAAACACCATATCAAGAAGCATGTATATTGCTTGCAAGAAATGAGCAAAGCCCGGTTAGCCGGGCTATTTTTTTCGATAGTGTTCGCTAAGTCGCTCGAAAACCAATTTCTGTATCTCTCTTGATACTGAATCAGCCTCGCGTTCTGCATCATCACGATATCCGATTACTGGCGTAGGCTTTTCAAGTGAATCAGCCACTATCTGCACTATCTCTGCATTTAGTGACCTTCCGTTTGCCTTTGCCCTCTGCTTAACCTTTTCTTTCAGCTCGTAGGGTAGCCTGAGGTTAAATTGCGGGTCATCTCTTCCCATTTTTGATGCCTCACTTTTGTAAGTGGATCGGCATCATATGATCTACTGGTTGTATCCACAATAAGACCACCGTGGTCCTATGTTAATGATTAATCACAATTTACCGCAGCTCGCCTGTGGGGATTACTTGCGCCTGGAGCAAAGTTAAATGTCAGACATCACTGCTAATGTCGTAGTAAGCATGCCTTCACAGTTATTCACGATGCCGCGATCATTCAAGGCCGTGGCGAACGGTAAAATTTACATCGGCCAGATTGATACCGATCCGGTTAACCCTGCAAACCAGATTCAGGTTTATCTTGAGAATGAAGATGGTAGCCACGTACCGGTATCACAGCCGATTATCATTAACGCTGGCGGCTACCCTGTATATAACGGACAGATCGCTAAGTTCGTTACCGTACAGGGCCATTCAATGGCTGTTTATGACGCGTATGGTGCACAGCAGTTCTACTTCCCAAACATTCTGAAGTACGACCCAGATCAGTTTTCACAGATGCTTGGTGATGAGGATGGATTCAAGTATATAGGATACTCAAGCGTAGAAGGGCTTAGGTCAATTGAGCCATCAACACCAAATCAGCAGATAATGGTTAATCGCTATAATGATAACGATACTGATAAATCTGGAGCTGGTTATTTTTATTATGACTCTACCGATACTACATCTGTAGATGATGGGGCTTTAGTGGTTGTAACCACCGATGGAAAAAGGTGGAAGAGGATAAATCCACATAACGATTTTGCTTATGTGTCAGGTGGCAGATACGGGGACTTCGATAACACGGAAGCTATGCAAAGATGCGTTGATGGGCTGGTGTCAGGTAAAATACGACCACCAGTTTACATCAATGGCCCTATCCGCATTGATGGAACAGTAAATGTAAACAACCTTGATACTACTGTCCCTGAAAGATTTGTGTCATTTATCGGTGGCGAGATAGTCGCAAACGGTCAGCAATATATATTCTCATCAACTGAAGCCGATAATGTTTCAGGGAATGTTGAATTCTTCGGAACTAACTTTTCACAAAAGGACTCATCAAAAACTACATATATTTTTAACGGACAGAAGCTTATTCGCGTGCTGTTCAATGGTGGAACTGTAAATGGATTGATGGTTGCAAAATCTAACACCTGGTTGCAAACAGTATATCTTACTGGAACAAAAATCATTAGGTCCCCCAATGGATTTGCACTTGATGCTACTCAATGGTTCGATGTTAGATTATCAAAAGTTATTTTTGAACGCGGGTGGGATTTCGCCCGCGCCAGCGGCACTGGTCAGTGCGTAACTTACTCATCTGTTACTGAATGCTGTATTGAGGGGTCTCACGATGGCGTTGTCATCGTTGGTGGCGCGGTTGGTCTTGTTATATCTGACAATACAATGGAGATGATGACCGGCAGATATATTGATATAGGGGAATCAGGTGACTTGTCATCGTCTATTACAGTGTCAGGGAACACAGTATACATGACGCCTGACCAGAGAACATCTTCAACATACTACGCAATAGCGCTTCCAGGTCTTACTTCAAATGGGTCCTGCAATGTGTCTGCAAACTTCACTGATGGGAACCTGTATTTAGTTCATCCAGGCGGTGGGTCATTGATGGATTTAAGCGGAACATGTGGTATTGGTAAAAACTTTGTATTCACCGGAAATAATCCAAAATACATCAGATACAACAGACTTGCTGGACAAATACAACGCACAATCATAGCAAGTGCGAGAGATGTTGGCGTAGGGAGTGATAATCCACAAACTAGTCCTGCTTCATATGGGAATATTGAGTGGGCAACTGGGTCATACGTTGCAAATATTTCTCCATCCGTAGTTTCAAGAAATATCACCGCGCTTGGAAAGCTGGCTGATTGTCTGCTAAAGGGTTGGGTATGTCAGATTGGAGGTAGCCCAGGAACATGGGTTGAGGATCTGATGATTCTCTAGGTATCCATCGTTGCTACTATCAACTTTTCGAAGAAAACAACGGCAAGTGATTTGAGACAAAAATGGGACACACAAAGCTTTGCACCGGTTTGCAAGGCTTTGTGCTGCTCTTCTATGATACCTTCTCATCAACCCAATCAGCCCACCACTGCATCATTTCCCGGCGCTTATCCATGTACTGAGCGTGGTTGTATATCCCACGAATGGATCCGCTGTTAGCGTGCGCCAGTTGCTTCTCTATGGCATCTGCGGGCCATTCATGCTCGTTCATTATTGTGCTGAACTGGTGCCGGAAGCCGTGTCCACTTGCTAAACCTTCATATCCTATCTGTCGAATAACCAGCAGTACGGCGTTCTCACTGATCGGCTTTGTTTTATCATTGCGGCCGGCGAACACGAAGCTTGATATCGGCTGAGTTACCGGCCTCAGCATTTCAAGCAGAGAGACAACCTGATCTGACATTGGTACAAGGTGAGGTCGACGCCCCTTCATCACCTCTTCGGCAATCGTAATCGTCCTGGTTTCAAAGTCGACGTTCGACCATTGCATGGACCGGAGTTCTTTTGTTCTTAGTGCCGTGTATTGCAGAACCTGAGTCGCAATCTTCGATACGATGCTGCCAGAGAAACCAGCAAGCGCCTTATTGAATGCCGGTATCTGATCTGCAGGAAGGAATGGGTAGTTCTTCTTCCGGTATCCCTTCATGGCATCAGCAAGGTCAGGAGCCGGGTTATACTTCGCGCGCCCGGTAACAATTGCGTATCTGAATACTTCCCCGCACCGCCGCCGTGCCTTATTGGCCCGCTCCATTGCCCCACGGTCTTCGAACCTGCGGATCACTTCCAGTATCTGCATTGGTTCTATCTCGTTAATCTCCATCCCGCCAATCAACGGCAGAATGTCATCCTGGAACATGCGTGACAGTTCGGTGCTGTATACCTCTGACCATACCTGCTTTTTGTGCTCGTACCATTCCTGGTATATAGAGCCGAACGAGTTGTCTTTGACTGACAGCTTTTTGGCCTTTACCGGATCGACACCGACAGACACATCCTTTTTGGCAAGCCAAGATTTGTCTCTGGCTTCCTGCAATGACATGAGCGGGTATTTGCCTACCGTCAGCACCTTCTCTTTACCATCGAGCTTGTAACGCAGCTGCCAGACTTTCTTCCCGGTAACCGGAACATAAAGGTACAGTCCGTTGCTGTCGAGCAGCCGGTACGGTTTATCTTTCGGCTTGGCCGCGTCGATCTGCTTGATGGTGAGCATGGGTAAAATTCCGGTGGGTAAAATTATTTACTCGTTTTTTACCCGCCGGAGTATGCGGCTGTCAACGTTCTATTGCGAACTATGGCGAACTAATATTTTATTGAGAGCTTGCTGTGTAAGGGATTTTGCGAACTACTGCGGAGAGTGGCGAACTGTGAAATGGCGTCCCCTGCAGGAATCGAACCTGCAACTAGCCCTTAGGAGGGGCTCGTTATATCCATTTAACTAAGGGGACGAAGCGGCACGAGTATAGCGTTTTTTACTCACAACGGTAAGTCTCAGGCCGCCCGACTGCTCAAACAGTCACCATTCAGGCCTGTTTTTTCTGGTTTTTCTGCTTTTGCTCATCATGCTTTGCTTGCAACCTGGCTTCTTCCTTGCGTTTGTTGCTCATGTCATTGCGGATCTGCGCATGGCTCATTAGCGCGAAAATAAACGTTCCGCCACAGATATTCCCGGCGAGCGTTGGTAGCGCAAAGGGCCAGAAAAAATCACTCCAGTGCAGCGTGCCATTAAAGACCAAATAGAGAATTTCCACCGAGCCGACGACGATATGCGTGGTATCACCTAACGCAATCAGCCAGGTCATCAGAATAATGACCACAATTTTTGCCGCTCCGGCGGCGGGAAACATCCACACCATGGTGGCAATTAACCAGCCGGAAATGATGGCGTTGGAAAACATCTCCACAGGAGTGTTTTTCATCACATCCATGCCGATTTTGACAAAAGCATCGCGGGTCTCTTCATCAAAAATCGGCATATGTTCAAACGCCCATGCGGCAACCCCGGTGCCAATAATATTACCCAGCAGAACCACGCTCCACAGGCGCATCAACAGGCCAAAATTGCCAAGGGTAGGGTTTTGCATCACCGGCAGTACAGCGGTGACGGTATTTTCGGTAAATAGTTGCTGGCGGGCCATAATGACAATAATAAAGCCGAAGGTATAACCGAGGTTCTCGAGTAAAAATCCCCCTGGCACGCCTTCCAGCTGTACGTGAAAAATCCCTTTTGCCAGTAGCGAGGCTCCCATCGACAGTCCTGCTGCGATGGCTGACCACAGTAGCGCCATCGCGTCACGCTCCATTTCTTTCTCCCCATCCTGGCGAATATGTTCATGGATTGCCATGGCGCGGGAGGGGAGTCTGTCCTCATCAAGCTCTATCTTTTTTCCTGTTAGCTTTTCATCGCTTTCCACCTCGAGTTCGTCGCTGTGTCGATCAATCTTATCTTTCTTGATGTCATTCATGGCCGAATCCTGAATAAGCACGTATTGCTAAAGCGTAGCGGCTTTTGTCTGAAAATCAGCGGGAGAAAGTCTGAGATAGCAAAAATAGTAACGTTTGTTTTTATCGGGTTAGTTAGAATAGAACCGCCGCGGAGTGCGCATTACCAGGCTATGATCAAATCAGTAAGACAGGGTATATAGACATCATTTGACGTGCTGTTACAATCGCTCACATCTAAACAGGCGGATACGTCATCGTTCCGTCATGGATGGCAATCAGCGATAGCCATAAAACACAGGGAGACACTTATGAAGCTTCGCCTGTCGGCGCTTGCGCTGGGAACCACACTTTTGGTGGGGTGTGCGAGCTCCGGTACTGAACAGCAGGGGCGTTCGGACCCATTTGAAGGGTTCAACCGCACCATGTACAACTTCAACTTTAATGTTTTAGATCCATATGTTGTAAGACCCGTAGCTGTTGCCTGGCGTGACTATGTTCCGCAGCCGGCGCGTAATGGTTTAAGCAACTTTACGGGGAACCTTGAAGAGCCGGCCGTCATGGTCAACTATTTCCTGCAAGGCGATCCTTATCAGGGGATGGTGCACTTTACCCGTTTCTTCCTGAATACCCTGTTAGGTATGGGCGGCTTTATCGATGTGGCAGGTATGGCTAATCCGAAGTTGCAGCGCGTTGAACCACACCGCTTTGGCAGCACGTTAGGCCACTATGATGTTGGTTACGGGCCGTATATGCAGCTTCCGTTCTACGGTAGTTTCACGCTGCGTGATGACGGTGGTGATATGGTCGATACACTGTATCCGGTACTGTCCTGGCTGACCTGGCCGTTGTCGATAGGCAAATGGACGGTTGAAGGGATTGAAACTCGCGCGCAATTGCTCGACTCTGACGGTCTGCTGCGTCAGTCTTCCGATCCTTACATCATGGTGCGTGAAGCTTACTTCCAGCGTCATGACTTTATTGCGAACGGCGGGAAACTCAAACCAGAAGAAAACCCGAACGCGAAAGATATTCAGGATGATTTAAAAGAGATCGATTCTGAGTAAGGAATTGGGCAAATAAAAAGGTGAGCTAAAAAGCTCACCTTTTTTACGTCTGAAGAAAATCAGAATGCGTAGTTCAAGTTCATACCGTACAACCAGGCTTTCCCTTCAGATTCAAAGGAGTATGGACCTTCTTCGAATTTCACTTTCTGACCGTGCATATAAGAGATGCCAACATCCAACGATGCATCCTTATTAAAGGCGTAGGTTGTACCCGCACTCAGCCAGAAGCGGTCCTGATCCGGAATAGAGATGGAACGACGGTTTGCCGGAACCGGGCTATCATCAAAGGCGATACCGGTACGGAACGTCCAGGTATCATCATAGTAATAGGTAGTACCGAGCGCGATGCGATAAGAGTCTTTGAAGCCTTCTTCTTTATAGAACAAGGTTTGGCCGTTGTTGCCTTTTGCTTTCAGCTCCTGGAACTGACTCCAGCTGGTATAAGCCATACTGTAGTGAACCGCCCACTGTGGTGCAACGCGGTTATAGCCTGAAAACTCCCACATTTCTGGCAGGTTCAGATCAAGTGAACCATCGATCGTACTGCCGTTGGTTCCTGCTGGCAGGCTGGCGAACACCGGACGCAACTGCGCAGGAATACGGTCCATTGATGGCAGATTGCTGCGGTAATCACCGTTGAAGTCAATTTTTACTTCAGAACGGTAGGTGAAACCGTAGCGGTTATCTTTATCTACTTCATAAAGAAGGCCAGCATTCCAACCGAAGCCCCACTCGTCACCTTTCAGGCGCGCAATCTGTGTATCTGCCGGATATTGCGCGGCCAGTGATGGAGGAATTCTGCCCCCGGAGCCTGCAACGATCTGCTGTGGTAAATCGCCAGCATAGCGTTCAAGCTTCGCTTTTGCATAGACGGCGTTTAAACCGAGACCGAAGCTAAAATGATTGTTCAGGCGATAAGCACCGCTCAGGTTTAGATTGAGCGTTTCCAGATCGGTTTTCCCGCCCATCGAGCCTGCTGTGTAATTATTGTTAAACTCCGTAGCCAGGCCGTAGTTAGAGGTGACTGAGGCCCCCCAACCAAACTGATCGTTAATTGGAGCAACAAAATGCACGTTCGGTATCCAGGCTGTTGGGGCGATATTATCCTGGCTGGCGTCATTGCCAATACGCGAGCGACCGGAAATATCTACATCCGGGTCAACGAAAATTGCACCTGCTGAGAAAGTAGGGCGATCGAACATCATAATCAATGCCGGGTTACGACTGGCGTTACCTGCATCATCTGCAATTGCGCCTTCACCCGAATATGCCCGGCCAAGGCCAGAGGAAGAAAATTCGTTTAACTGAAAGCCTGCAGACCAGGCCTGTGTGGAGATAATTGCCACTGCGACTGCGAGAGCAGACTTTGTAAACAGGGTTTTCTGGCTCATGACCATAACCTCATAGATTTATTTTTATACAAACAATGTTACATGCCGTAACAGGAGCGCGAAGTGTAGGGTCTGAGGTACGACTTAGAAATCAGACCAGTGGCGTGAGTATAGGTCGGACCAGCTGGAATGTTGCAAGTATGTTTATAAATATTTTCAAATTTGATCAGAGAAACGCGATCCAGCTGGCAAAATTGCGGGGGTGCGCACTCACCTGTTTGGGCGATTTTTGTTTTAGATCATTTTTAAGTGTGATTTCGGTCACTTATCGCATTTCATACAATTAACGACTGGAGAGGCGAATAATGGGAGCGTAAAATATCCCTATCGTTTATCTGGCACCTCAGGTGCGAATACAGAGGAAATCTACAATGAGTAAATGCAGTGCTGATGAAACCCCGGTTTGCTGCTGTATGGATGTTGGCACCATCATGGACAACTCCGATTGCACCGCGTCCTACAGCCGTGTGTTCGCGAACCGCGCAGAGGCAGAAGAAACGCTGGCTGCTCTGACCGAAAAGGCGCGTGGCGTGGAATCTGAGCCTTGCCAAATCACTTCGACCTTTACTGAAGAGTCAGAAGGTGTGCGTCTGGATATCGACTTTGTTTTTGCCTGTGAAGCTGAAACGCTGATCTTCCAGCTGGGCCTGCGTTAATCCCCCTCTGCAAAAGCCCTTGCTATCAGATAGCAAGGGCTTTTTCGTAACTGTCAGTGATTATTCACTGTGTCTTAGCTCCCACTTTCTTTTCTCTCCGCTTGGCTAAATGTAAAAAATTGGTTAAGACTATGATCAGGTCAGACCACTTATTTTATTTTTTTACAGGGGAGTGTTATGAGTCAGGCTTTACCGCTGGTTACCCGCCAGGGCGACCGTATTGCCATTGTAAGTGGGTTGCGTACGCCATTTGCTCGTCAGGCTACCGCGTTTCATGGCATTCCCGCCGTTGATTTAGGAAAAATGGTCGTCGGTGAGCTGCTGGCGCGCAGCGAAATACCTGCTGATGTGATTGAGCAACTGGTTTTTGGTCAGGTGGTGCAAATGCCTGAAGCGCCAAATATTGCTCGTGAAATCGTGCTGGGAACCAGCATGAATGTGCATACGGATGCCTATAGCGTAAGCCGAGCCTGCGCGACCAGTTTTCAGGCAGTGGCGAATGTCGCGGAAAGCCTGATGGCTGGGTCTATTCGTGCGGGAATTGCGGGTGGTGCGGACTCCTCGTCAGTCTTGCCTATTGGCGTTAGTAAAAAGCTGGCGCGGGTGCTGGTGGATGTCAATAAGGCCCGGACTACCGGTCAACGCCTTAAACTCTTTTCCCGACTGCGTTTACGTGACCTGATGCCTGTGCCGCCAGCCGTCGCTGAGTATTCCACCGGTTTGCGTATGGGGGATACGGCTGAGCAAATGGCCAAAACCTATGGTATTACCCGAGAACAGCAGGACGCTCTGGCGCACCGCTCTCATCAGCGTGCCGCTCAGGCGTGGGCTGAAGGAAAGCTGGCAGATGAGGTAATGACTACCTACGCGCCACCGTTTAAAGATCCTTTTTCAGAAGATAACAATATTCGCGGTAACTCTACGCTGGCCGATTACGCCAAACTACGTCCGGCGTTTGACCGCAAGCACGGCACTGTCACCGCAGCAAACAGTACCCCGCTAACGGACGGCGCAGCCGCCGTGATCATGATGACGGAGTCGCGTGCGAAAGAGTTGGGGCTGGTGCCGCTGGGGTACCTGCGTAGTTTTGCTTTTACCGCCATCGATGTCTGGCAGGACATGCTGCTGGGACCAGCGTGGTCAACGCCGCTAGCCCTGGAGAGAGCGGGTCTGACCATGGCAGATTTAACCCTAATCGATATGCATGAAGCCTTTGCCGCTCAAACGCTGGCGAATATTCAGTTGCTGGGTAGCGAACGTTTTGCCCGCGACGTGCTGGGCAGAGCACATGCCACTGGCGAAGTTGATGACAGTAAATTTAACGTGCTGGGTGGATCGATTGCCTATGGACACCCCTTCGCCGCCACTGGTGCGCGCATGATTACCCAAACCCTCCATGAGTTACGACGTCGTGGCGGTGGTTTTGGTTTAGTGACCGCCTGTGCAGCTGGTGGTTTGGGTGCAGCCATGGTTCTGGAGGCGGAATAATGGAAATGGCATCGGCTTTTACACTAAACGTACGTCTGGATAACGTTGCTGTTGTCACCATTGATGTGCCCGGAGAGAAAATGAACACCCTGAAAGCGGAGTTTGCTTCTCAGGTACGGGCCATTCTGAAACAAATCCGCGATAACAAAGCATTGCGTGGTGTGGTGTTTATTTCGGCTAAACCCGATAACTTCATTGCCGGGGCAGATATCAACATGATTGGTAGCTGTCGCAGCGCGCAGGAAGCCGAAACGCTGGCCCGTCAGGGGCAGCAGATGATGGCGGAAATTAATGCCTTGCCGATCCCGGTTATCGCCGCGATTCATGGCGCATGCCTCGGCGGTGGCCTGGAGATGGCGCTGGCGTGCCACAACCGTATTTGTACCGATGATGTTAAAACCGTACTGGGTTTACCGGAAGTACAACTTGGCTTGTTGCCCGGCTCCGGTGGTACGCAGCGGCTGCCGCGCTTGATTGGCGTAAGTACCGCACTGGATATGATCCTCACCGGAAAACAATTACGCGCAAAACAGGCGCTGAAAGTTGGTTTAGTGGATGAAGTTGTACCGCATTCCATTTTGCTGGAAGCAGCCGTTGAACTGGCTAAAAAGGACAGTTCTGCGCATCGAACACTGCCCGTGAGAGAGCGAGTGCTGGCGGGGCCGCTGGGGCGGGCGCTGTTGTTCCGCATGGCCAGTAAAAAGACGGCGCAAAAAACGCAAGGTAACTACCCTGCAACAGAACGTATCCTTGAGGTTATAGAAACCGGGCTAGCGCAAGGCAGCAGTAGCGGTTACGACGCTGAGGCACGTGCGTTTGGTGAACTGGCGATGACATCCCAGTCTCAGGCGCTACGGCACATCTTTTTTGCCAACACCGATGTGAAAAAAGATCCCGGAAGTGATGCGAAACCTGGCCCGCTAAACAGCGTAGGTATTTTGGGGGGCGGTCTGATGGGCGGTGGTATTGCCTACGTGACGGCCTGTAAAGGCGGCTTGCCTGTGCGCATCAAAGATATAAACGCTAAGGGAATCAACCACGCGCTGAAGTACAGCTGGGATCAGCTTGAAACGAAGGTTCGCCGCCGTCATATCAAAGCCAGCGAACGCGATAAACAACTGGCGCTGATTTCGGGATCAATCGACTACCGTGGCTTTGCGCATCGCGATCTAATTATTGAAGCCGTGTTTGAAGATCTGTCGCTAAAACAACGGATGGTGACAGAAGTTGAGCAAAATTGCGCACCTCATACCATTTTTGCTTCTAACACCTCATCTTTGCCCATTGGCGATATTGCTGCGAACGCTGCAAGGCCCGAACAAGTGATTGGTTTACACTTTTTTAGTCCGGTGGAAAAAATGCCGTTGGTCGAAGTGATCCCGCATGCCACGACCTCTGAGCAGACGATTGCAACTACCGTTAAGTTAGCGAAAAAACAGGGCAAAACGCCGATAGTGGTCAGAGATAAGGCCGGCTTTTACGTTAACCGCATTTTAGCGCCTTATATTAACGAAGCGATTCGCATGTTGACCGAAGGCGAGCGGGTCGAAACCATAGACGCCGCGCTGGTTAAGTTTGGTTTTCCAGTTGGGCCAATCCAACTTTTGGATGAGGTCGGAATTGATACGGGCACTAAAATTATACCAGTGCTTGAGGCTGCATATGGAGAACGTTTTAGCGCGCCTGCAAATGTTGTTGCTTCAATTTTGAATGACGATCGCAAAGGTAGAAAAAATGGTCGGGGTTTCTATCTTTATGGTGCGAAAGGGCGTAAAAGCAAAAAACAGGTCGACCCTGCAATTTATACGCTTATTGGCGTCCAGGGTCAGGGCCGACTTACCGCTGCGCAGATAGCAGAGCGGTGCGTTATGTTAATGCTCAATGAAGCAGCCCGTTGTTTCGACGAGAAGATAGTCCGCAGCGCACGTGATGGCGACATCGGCGCTGTATTTGGTATTGGTTTTCCGCCATTCCTCGGCGGCCCGTTCAGGTATATGGATTCTCTCGGCGCGGGTGAAGTGGTTGCGGTTCTGCAACGGCTGACCACGCAGTACGGCTCGCGGTTTACACCGTGTGAGCAGTTATTGCAGATGGCGGAACGCAGTGAAAGATTCTGGAATATTGGGGAAACTGACCTGAATTCATGAGGTCAAAGGTAGGATGAATCCGCACTGAATGTATGGGTCGCGCTCAAAATGTAAACAGAGATTGACTATACTTACGCCGTTGAGGTAAAAAACAGCGTTTCATTCGGTGAATGGATAAGGCACAATGCCGGCCACCATATCGTTACCACAGCCAATAGGGGCTGTGAATAAAGGTAGTGGTGATTCTGGTTAACAAAAGCGGTGCAATATGCAAGTTTTTATCATGCGTCACGGCGACGCGGCCCTCGATGCCGCCAGTGATTCGGTTCGTCCCTTAACCTCCTGTGGTTGTGACGAATCTCGCCTGATGGCGAACTGGCTGAAAGGTCAAAAAGTGGATATCGAACGTGTTCTGGTGAGCCCGTTCCTACGAGCCGAACAAACGCTGGATGTGGTGGGGGAGTGTATGAACCTGCCAACCGGTGTTGATGTTTTGCCGGAGCTGACTCCCTGCGGCGATGTCGGTCTGGTCAGCGCCTATTTACAGGCTCTGGCCAATGAAGGTATCGCCACGGCACTGGTTATCTCTCACTTGCCTTTAGTGGGATATCTGGTGTCTGAGCTTTGCCCAGGTGAAACACCGCCGATGTTTACCACATCAGCGATTGCCAGCGTTACGCTTGATGAGAGCGGGAAGGGTACTTTTAACTGGCAGATGAGCCCGTGTAACCTGAAAATGGCAAAAGCGATTTAAAAAGTCTGGAATCGGATAAGGTGCAGCCGTCATCCGAAAAATCAAAGAGCCGCAAATGCGGCTCTTTCTGTTTTTCTGCATCACGGAAGTTCAGGCGGTAGCCACTCTTCCACTTCAATCAGCACCAGCAGCGCGGCGTCGCCACCGTACTCTTTCGGTGCCTGATGAAAGGCCATTACGTGCGGATGCTGCGCCAGCCAGAGCGGCGTTTGCTGCTTAAGAATATGCTTTCCGTGGCCATGCATCACGCAGGCGCAAAACACATGCTCACGGCGACAGGCGGCAATCAGCGCGCCTAACTCTTGTTTGGCCTGTTGCTGGGTCAGCCCATGCAGATCGAGAAACAGCTCCGGAGAGTAATCGCCACGGCGCATTTTCTTCAGTTCGAAATGGCTGACGTCGGCACGCAGGTATCTTACCGGACCGTCCGTATTCAGCAGCGGCTGAAACTCATCCGAGAAATAGTGGCTGGCATCAGCCTGCTCCTGTAGCAGTCTTTTAACCGGAACCTCGGCAATTTTTTTACGTGGAGGTCGGTGAACGATGGTGTCCTGTTTAATTTTACGCGTGCCGGTCATCAGCTGGCGAAACAGCGTCTGATCCTCCTCGCTGAGCGATGTTTTCTTTTTCATTCGAGAGTCTCAACTTTTATTTTCCGTTAGTTTAACCCGACTCGGCGGGCATCCGATCGCTTAAAACGCAATTTTCGCGTTCAGGCCCCGTGTGAATGCTGATTTATCGCCGTCTTCGTGGCAAACTAGCCGCCGAAATTAATACGAGCATGCCCTGGAGGAATACGTGGATAAAATTTTCGTCGATGAAGCAGTGAGTGAACTGCATACCATTCAGGACATGTTGCGTTGGGCGGTCAGCCGTTTTAGCGCGGCGAACATCTGGTATGGCCATGGCACGGATAACCCATGGGACGAGGCCGTACAACTGGTGCTGCCGTCACTTTATTTGCCGTTGGATATTCCAGAAGATATGCGTACCGCGCGTCTGACCTCCAGCGAGCGTCATCGTATTGTTGAACGCGTGATTCGCCGCGTCAACGAGCGCATTCCGGTTGCTTATCTGACCAACAAAGCCTGGTTCTGCGGGCATGAATTTTATGTTGATGAACGCGTGCTGGTTCCACGTTCACCGATTGGCGAGCTTATCAATAACCGCTTTGCGGGCCTTATTAATGAGCAACCGCAGCATATCCTCGATATGTGTACTGGCAGCGGCTGTATTGCCATTGCCTGCGCGTATGCCTTCCCGGAAGCCGAAGTCGATGCGGTGGATATTTCCACTGACGCGCTGGCGGTGACCGAACACAATATTGAAGAACACGGTCTGATCCATCACGTCACGCCGATCCGTTCCGATCTGTTCCGCGATCTGCTGAAAGTCCAGTATGACCTGATTGTGACCAACCCGCCGTATGTCGATGCGGAAGATATGTCCGATCTGCCAAACGAATATCGTCACGAACCTGAGCTGGGTCTGGCGTCCGGCAGCGATGGGCTGAAACTTACCCGCCGCATTCTGGGGAACGCCCCGGACTACCTGTCAGATAACGGTATTCTGATTTGTGAAGTCGGAAACAGCATGGTACATCTGATAGAGCAATATCCGGATGTACCGTTCACCTGGCTGGAGTTCGACAACGGCGGTGACGGCGTATTCATGCTGACCAAAGAGCAGTTAGTTGCTGCTCGCGAGCACTTCAGCATTTATAAAGACTAATTACACGCGCACATACACAACACGCATAACGGAGCCGTGATGGCAGGAAACACAATTGGGCAACTCTTTCGCGTAACCACTTTCGGCGAATCACACGGGCTGGCGCTCGGTTGTATTGTCGATGGTGTTCCGCCGGGCATTTCTCTGACAGAAGCTGACCTGCAGCACGATCTCGACAGACGCCGTCCGGGCACATCGCGCTACACTACGCAGCGTCGTGAGCCGGATCAGGTGAAAATCCTCTCCGGGGTGTTCGAGGGCGTTACCACTGGCACCAGCATTGGCCTGCTGATCGAAAATACCGATCAGCGTTCACAGGATTACGGCGCGATTAAGGACGTTTTTCGTCCGGGACACGCCGACTATACCTATGAGCAAAAATATGGCCTGCGCGACTACCGTGGCGGCGGACGTTCATCCGCACGTGAAACGGCGATGCGCGTGGCGGCCGGAGCGATTGCCAAAAAATATCTGGCGGAAAAATTCGGTGTTGAGATCCGCGGCTGCCTGACGCAGATGGGTGATATTCCGCTGGAGATCAAAGACTGGTCCCAGGTGGAACTTAACCCGTTCTTTTGCCCGGACCCGGATAAACTCGAAGCGCTGGACGAACTGATGCGCGGGCTGAAGAAAGAAGGTGACTCCATCGGAGCGAAGGTGACCGTTGTTGCACGCGGTGTACCTGCGGGTCTCGGCGAACCTGTATTCGATCGCCTGGATGCCGACATTGCCCATGCGCTGATGAGCATTAACGCCGTTAAGGGCGTTGAGATTGGCGATGGATTTGACGTTGTTGCGCTGCGCGGCAGCCAGAACCGTGACGAAATCACCAAAGAAGGTTTCCAGAGTAACCATGCGGGCGGCATTCTGGGCGGGATCAGCAGCGGGCAACAAATCATTGCTCATATGGCGCTGAAACCGACGTCCAGTATTACCGTTCCTGGGCGCACTATTAACCGCTTTGGAGAAGAAGTCGAAATGATCACTAAAGGTCGCCACGATCCGTGCGTAGGGATCCGCGCCGTACCGATCGCCGAGGCGATGCTGGCGATCGTATTGATGGATCACCTGCTGCGTCAGCGGGCGCAAAATGCGGACGTGAAGACCGATATTCCACGCTGGTAAGAGATGAAAAAAACGGCACTTGCGGCGCTGGCTCTGTTTGCCAGTACCGCCTGTCTGGCGGCGACGCCCTGGCAGAAAATTACCCATCCGGTTGCGGGCAGCGCGCAGTCTATTGGCGCGTTTTCCAATGGCTGTATTGTTGGCGCAGATACGCTGCCTGTCCAGTCAGAACACTATCAGGTGATGCGCACCGATCAGCGTCGTTACTTTGGCCATCCGGATCTGGTGAGGTTTATCCAGCGTCTGAGTTATCAGGCCAATAGTCAGGGACTGGGCACGGTATTAATCGGCGATATGGGTATGCCGGCCGGTGGGCGATTCAATGGCGGTCACGCCAGCCACCAGACGGGACTGGATGTGGATATTTTCCTGCAACTGCCGAAAACGCGCTGGACCCAGTCGCAACTGCTGCGGCCGCAGGCGTTAGATCTGGTCTCACAGGATGGTAAACGTGTTGTGCCGTCACTGTGGAAACCGGAGATTTTCAGCCTGATCAGGCTGGCTGCAAAAGATAATGAAGTAACGCGTATTTTCGTGAATCCGGCGATTAAGCAACAACTTTGTCTGGATGCAGGGACCGACAGGGACTGGTTGCGTAAAGTGCGGCCGTGGTTCCAGCATCGTGCGCATATGCACGTGCGGTTACGTTGTCCTGCCGACAGCCTTGAGTGCGAAGATCAACCGTTACCGCCACCGGGTGACGGCTGTGGCGCAGAGCTGCAAAGCTGGTTCGAACCTCCAAAACCTGGAACCACCAAGCCTGAGAAGAAGACACCGCCGCCGTTGCCGCCTTCCTGCCAGGCGCTACTGGACGAGCATGTACTCTAATGGATCATTTTGCCTCTCTGTTTATGGTGTCGCCACTGCTGTTAGGTGTGCTTTTTTTTGTGGCGATGCTGGCAGGTTTTATTGATTCTCTGGCCGGAGGTGGTGGTCTACTCACCATCCCGGCATTGATGGCGGCCGGGATGCCACCTGCGCAAGCGCTGGCAACCAATAAGCTGCAAGCCTGCGGGGGATCTATCTCTTCCTCCCTCTATTTTATTCGTCGGGGTGTGGTTAATCTGGCGGATCAGAAACTCAATATCTTCATGACCTTTATCGGCTCAATGAGTGGCGCGCTGTTGGTTCAGCACGTGCAGTCAGATGTTCTGCGCCAGATCCTGCCAGTATTGGTTATCTGTATTGGCCTTTACTTTCTGTTGATGCCGAAAATCGGGAAAGAGGACCGACAGCGCCGACTGCACGGTTTGCCTTTCGCGCTGGTGGCCGGGGGCTGCGTCGGCTTTTACGATGGCTTTTTTGGTCCGGCGGCAGGGTCATTCTACGCGCTGGCCTTTGTCATGCTGTGCGGATACAACCTGGCGAAATCGACGGCCCACGCCAAAGTATTAAATGCCACATCGAATATCGGTGGGTTGTTGCTGTTTGCTCTCGGCGGCAAAGTGATTTGGGCGACAGGTTTTGTGATGCTCATTGGCCAGTTTATTGGCGCACGGATGGGCTCTCGACTGGTACTCAGCAAAGGACAAAAACTCATTCGGCCAATGATCGTTATTGTCTCCGCCGTGATGAGCGCAAAGCTACTTTATGATAATCATGGACAGGAGATTCTCCACTGGCTGGGGATGAACTAATGAATAATACGCATCACTACGAACAGTTAATTGAGATTTTTAACGGCTGCTTTGCCGATGAATTTAATACCCGTCTGATTAAAGGCGACGACGAACCGATCTATCTTCCAGCGGATGCGGAATTACCGTATCACCGTATCGTTTTTGCGCATGGTTATTACGCCAGTGCGTTACACGAAATTTCACACTGGTGTATCGCCGGTAAAGCCCGTCGTGAACTGGTCGATTTCGGTTACTGGTACTGCCCGGACGGACGCGACGCGAAGACACAATGCCAGTTTGAAGATGTGGAAGTGAAGCCGCAGGCGTTTGACTGGTTGTTTTGCATGGCGGCGGGCTACCCGTTTAACGTCAGTTGCGACAACCTGGAAGGGGACTTTGAACCGGATCGCGTGGTATTCCAGCGCCGTGTTCATACTCAGGTGATGGAGTACCTGGAAAAGGGGATCCCTGAACGTCCGGCGCGTTTCATTAACGCGTTACAGAATTATTATCACACGCCTGAACTTACGGCGGAACAATTCCCGTGGCCCGAAGCGCTCAACTGAAGCCGCTGCCACGTTTACAATGAGGAAATAAGATGATCGCGGAGTTTGAATCACGCATTCTGGCATTAATCGACGATATGGTAGAGCACGCCAGCGATGATGAGTTGTTTGCCAGTGGCTATTTGCGTGGGCACCTGACGCTGGCTGTGGCTGAGCTGGATGCTGGCGAGGACCATTCCGCTGAGGCATTGTACGCCAATGTGACCAGCAGCCTGGAAAAAGCCATCAGCGCAGGCGAACTCTCGCCGCGTGACCAGGCGTTAGTGAAAGAGATGTGGGACACACTGTTCCAGAAGGCAACGCAATAATAATTGCAGTGGATTGTGCCGGATGGCGACGCGAAGGCGTCTTATCCGGCCTACGCGGACGGGGGTTGTAGGCCTGATATGCGTAGCGCCATCAGGCAATGGCGAGATGGTATCTTATTTCACCGCTTTACCCTTCAATAACTTCCTCACCCATAGACGATTCGGATTCAGCGCTGCCAGCGTGTTGGCATCCATTGGTATGGGTTCATTGCTCATTTGCGATGCCAGAATTTCTGCACACAGCGGGGCAGTACACAGCCCACGCGAGCCCAGTGCACCTAACATAAATAAATCGGAATACACCGGGGCGTTTACGGCGTGCTCTTTGTCTTCGGCAAGAGTGGCATACTGGCTGAGCGTGGCGTCATAATCAGCGACGTTGCCGACCATCGGCATGTGATCGCGCGTGGCGCAGCGCACTCCACAACGGGCGGCATTGCCACTAACGTCTACTTCTTTTGCCCACGAGGCATTCGGGAAACAATCTATTAAGCGCTGACGGTTTTGCTGCTGATCGTCCGCGCGATACAGCGTTTCTTCACTTCCGCGATGATAGCTGGCGCCAATGCAGTGCTGCTGGTTTTGCGGGTTATGCGGCGTGAGGTAGCCGTCATAGCACAGCACCTGACGCAGCGCTGAAAGCGAAGGCGTGGTAGGAATGTGACTCACCTGACCGCCTACGGAGTACACCGGTAGCGACTGCGTTTGCTCAACGCCATTAATGCGATGCCCGTTAGCCAGAACCACCGCAGCGTGAGTGGCGGTTTCGCCACTGGCAAACGTCAATTGCCAGTGTTCTGTCTGCCGAGACAGCGAGGCCAGCGTATGTTGATACCGGGTGCGTAATCCCAGCGTTGCGGCGTAGTCGAATACGGCGGCGGTTAATTGTGCCGGACACAGCCATCCTCCGGCAGGGTACTGAATCCCGCCGCATCCGGTTTCTACGCCGGTCGTTTGTAAAACCTGCTCAGCGTTAACGCTGACGGCGAGCGCATCAGGCAATTCAAGGGACAGCATTTGGTCGATTTTTTGCTGGCTTTTTTCATCCCACGCCAGTTGTGTCACACCGCACCAGTCATGCGCGAACTCAACGGGGAGGGCGTCATACAGTCGACGAGCGAAGGTAAACGCGGTGGGGAAAAAGAGATTAATGGCCGCGTCATGCTTGCTGAGTAGCGGATAAAGCGCGCCCTGGCGATTGCCGGATGCCCCCCCGGCTGGATTATCGTCGGTGCAATAGAGTGTGACCTGCCAGCCGCGACGCAGTAACGCCAACGACAGCAATGCGCTGGCAATCCCCCCACCAATAATGGCGGCCTCACGTTTATCTGTTCCGGAACGTGCAAACCAGGGAGCCGAGGAGGGGCGCGCCAGCGTCTGTTCCATTACGCCACAGAGCATTTCGCGTTTGCGACCAAAGCCTTTGCATTTTTGCATCGTAAACCCGGCTTCCTGCAACCCCCGACGCACAAAGCCCGCTGAGGTGAAGGTCGCCAGCGTACCGCCGGGACGAGCCAGACGGGCCATCGCGTTAAACAGCGTTGGCGTCCACATATCCGGATTTTTTGCCGGCGCGAAACCGTCCAGAAACCATGCGTCCACTTTTTGATTCAGGGAGTCATCGAGCTTACTGGTCAGTTCGTTAATATCGCCAAACCACAGATCCAGCGTGACGCGTCCTTCATCAAGGAGCAGGCGATGGCATCCCGCCAGCGGCAGCGGCCATTGCTCTTGCAGCGCCGTGGCCCATGGGGCAAGTTCTGGCCAGTGCTGATGAGCTAAGGTGAGATCTTCACGCGTTAGCGGATATTTTTCAAAACTGATGAAATGTAATCTTTCCAGGGTAGCTTCAGGATGGGTATCGCGAAAATCGGTAAATGCCTGCCAGAGCGTCAGGAAGTTAAGTCCGGTGCCAAACCCGCTTTCTGCCACCACGAAGAGGGGACGTGAATGCGCAGGGAATCGCTGGGCGAGATGATTCCCGCCGAGAAAGACGTAACGTGTCTCTTCCAGCCCGTTATCATTAGAAAAATAGACATCGTCAAAATCTCGGGAAACAGGTGTACCCTCAGCGTTGAATTCAAGGTTTGCAGGTTGTATAGCGTATTGTTTCACGTAAGTTACTCGTCTGGCAGGCTGTGCCCCGATCTTAGCGATGAGTGCCTGGCTGCGCAAATTTCCACATTAAATGGCTGATCGGACTTGTTCGGCGTACAAGTGTACGCTATTGTGCCACTCGAAACTTTAAAATAGTGCGACTTACAGAGGTATTGAATGAAACGTGCAGTGATTACTGGCTTGGGCATCGTTTCCAGCATCGGTAATAACCAGCAGGAAGTCCTGGCATCTCTGCGTGAAGGACGTTCAGGGATCACTTTCTCTCAGGAGCTGAAGGACTCCGGCATGCGTAGCCACGTTTGGGGCAACGTAAAACTGGATACCACTGGCCTCATTGACCGCAAAGTAGTGCGCTTTATGAGCGACGCATCCATCTATGCATTCCTTTCTATGGAGCAGGCAGTGGCTGATGCCGGCCTTGCAGCAGAAGATTACCAGAACAACCCGCGCGTTGGCCTGATTGCAGGTTCCGGCGGCGGTTCCCCGCGTTTTCAGGTGTTCGGTGCTGACGCAATGCGTAGCCCGCGTGGTCTGAAAGCGGTTGGCCCGTATGTGGTCACCAAAGCGATGGCGTCCGGCGTTTCTGCCTGCCTCGCAACGCCGTTCAAAATCCACGGCGTAAACTACTCTATCAGCTCTGCCTGTGCGACATCTGCGCACTGTATCGGTAACGCGGTAGAACAAATTCAGCTGGGCAAACAGGACATCGTTTTTGCTGGCGGCGGCGAAGAGCTGTGCTGGGAAATGGCGTGTGAATTCGACGCCATGGGCGCGCTGTCTACTAAATACAACGACGATCCGTCCAAAGCTTCCCGTACCTATGACGCAAACCGCGATGGTTTCGTTATTGCAGGCGGCGGCGGTATGGTCGTGGTTGAAGAGCTGGAACACGCGCTGGCACGTGGCGCGCATATCTACGCGGAAATCGTCGGTTACGGCGCAACGTCCGATGGCGCAGACATGGTTGCTCCGTCTGGTGAAGGCGCAGTACGTTGCATGCAAATGGCGATGCACGGTGTAGACACCCCGATCGACTACCTGAACTCTCACGGTACCTCTACCCCGGTAGGCGACGTGAAAGAGCTGGGTGCAATTCGTGAAGTGTTTGGCGACAACAGCCCGGCAATTTCTGCGACTAAAGCCATGACCGGCCACTCCCTGGGCGCAGCTGGCGTACAGGAAGCTATCTACTCTCTGCTGATGCTGGAACACGGCTTTATCGCGCCGAGCATCAACATTGAAGAGCTGGATGAGCAGGCGGCAGGTCTGAACATCGTGACTAAACCGACCGAGCAGGCGCTGACTACTGTGATGTCTAACAGCTTCGGCTTTGGCGGCACTAACGCAACGCTGGTTATGCGTAAGCTGAAAGCATAAGTCTGCAAAATGAAAAATGAGATGCAAAGGGGAGCCTGATGGCTCCCCTTTTTTATCTATTCATCTTTTCGTACTCCGGTGCGATCTCCGCAGACCATGCCTTGGCGTGTGCGATATCACCGGCGCTGTAGATTGGCTGTTCAAATTGATTGCCCAGATCCCGCACGCGATAAATTTTCCAGCGACCCTCTTCCCAACGCGTATACACTTCCAGTTGCATGGGCGCTTCGCCTGCCGGTCCACCTAATTGTACTTCCACCTTTTCGCCACCGAGAAAGGGCTGAACTGCTCCAACCCGTAGCCGCGGGATCCATTCAGGGTCATAATCCTGCACGTACATAAAGTAGTCAGAATTTATTATTTCCTGCTCGTAAAGGCTGCCAATCAGCGCCAGACGGTCGATAACGTCTTTCGCCACATAACGTTGCATGAGCGCGGACGTATCTCGATCTTGTGTGTAGGCGGACATCCACGCGAGATAGAATTGTTTAACATCCTGAGTGCTGTCACTGCGTGATGAATAACAGCTACAAAGTAACAAAACTAGAGCAATCAATGGGAACGCTTTCATTACTACTTCCTGTAAATAGTGTATGAAGGCTTTGCCGCCCGATAGCCTGGCCCCGCCCACATATCACGTTGTCTAAAATCGGAGTACCACTCCTGACCGTCAAATATCGCCATATGCCCGCTTGGGTTTCCTCCCTCATAAGGTTGAATGACGACGACATCTCCTGCTCTGGGTTGTTCAAATGTGCCGATAGGACGGAATCCTGCGTTTTTTAACAGCGGTCCATAATCTTTAGCATGGTAGGTATTCCCAAGAGAGATACCTCCTGCCTGAATGGCTTTGCGGGTAAATTCTGCACAGCGCTTCTAAGAATACGCGCCTGCATGTGATTTCGCATAATTTGTTGCTGCTGTTTTATTCCAGCTCATCATGACTCCTGTTAAAAGAATATGTAATAAGTTCGTGTATTGCTTTAACAGGATTTAATCTGATGGGCATGACCGATAGTGCTATTAATATCGGGAATATATTTGGTTGAGATATAAATTAATCTGCCATGCAAATTATGGGTAACGCATTTATAGTTTATGGTTATTTTTTGTGACGGTTATTTTTTCTGATTTCGAGAGGTAGCGCGATGGCCAAATCATGTCCGGCGTGGTTTCCAGCGCCTGTGCGATGATCTGTTCTGCTCTGGGCCAGTTGCGGGTAAATACATTTCGTAGCGAATCAGGAGACAAGCCCGCAGAACGTGACAATTCTCTGAGCGTAATGCCTCTTTTTTCCAGTGCACTTTTAATATCTGCACGATGCCAGTCTTGGCTTTTGTGTTCCATTCTGTAATCCTAAGAAGATGTGTTATCGGTGCCGATATTTTTCAGGGTATAAATTAGAAAAAAAGAACGTTACTTTCTTTTTGTCGTAGGAATATTGCCTGAATTAATTTGAAATTTCGCGAAAAAGAAAAAATATTTTTATTTCATCAGCAGAAAGGAAAGAAACTGATGGTAAAAGAGTGGTTCACGGTAAAGGAGTGTCTTGAATTACCGGGGTTTCCTGGAAGCGCACCAGCTGTACGTCTGCGCTTAAATACCTACAGTGAAGGGAAGGAGGGCGTTAAGCGCAAGCGCGCGAAATCTAAGGCCGAGGAATTTCATATTTCTGTGTTCCCACTGTATGTACGCTCGTATCTGAATGAAAATGAGAAAACAGAGGCGCCTGATCGCAACATTGTGCAGGAAGCCGAGCCCAAAGATATTTGGGATATGATGTTCCGGCTCCTGACGCCGCAGCAGCGTGAACAGGTAACCGGGAGGTTTAGAGCGAAAGGCATTGATGCGGCATTTCCCTTTTTGTTCGTTGAGAAGTCACCGCTTTGAAACACACAGCTATGCTTTCACAGTTGACAGCCAGGGTCACTCGCAGGCAGACTCCAGCTTCAACATTATCCTCTTGATAATGCGTAAGCGTTTAACGTTATCCAACGCACCTTAATCCTGATAGTCAGGTAGAGGGGGCGTGGACATTCCTCGCCTTACTCTGCATTTTGGAGTAACGCATGACAGCTGTAACCCAACAAGAAAAAACACCTTCGGCGAACTTTTCGCTGTTTCGTATCGCTTTTGCAGTTTTCCTGACCTATATGACGGTCGGTCTCCCTTTGCCCGTGATTCCTCTGTTTGTGCATCAGGAACTGGGCTATGGCAACACCATGGTCGGTATCGCCGTAGGTGTACAGTTTCTGGCAACGGTATTAACGCGCGGCTACGCCGGGCGCTTAGCCGATCAATATGGTGCTAAACGCTCGGCACTACAGGGGATGTTTGCCTGTGGGCTGGCGGGCGCGGCGTGGCTTTTAGCCGCGCTATTGCCTGTTTCTGTCCCTGTAAAATTTGCGTTGTTAATCGTCGGGCGTTTGATCCTCGGTTTTGGCGAAAGCCAACTGCTCACCGGTACGCTGACCTGGGGGTTGGGGCTGGTCGGCCCAACACGCTCCGGTAAGGTGATGTCGTGGAACGGAATGGCGATTTACGGTGCGCTGGCCGCTGGTGCACCGCTGGGCCTGTTGATCCACAGCCACTTTGGCTTCGCGGCGCTGGCGGGAACGACGATGGTATTACCGCTGCTGGCATGGGCATTCAACGGCACCGTGCGTAAAGTGCCTGCGCATGCAGGAGAACGTCCTTCTTTATGGAGCGTAGTCGGGCTTATATGGAAACCGGGCCTGGGCCTGGCGCTGCAGGGCGTTGGCTTTGCGGTGATCGGTACCTTTATTTCACTCTATTTTGTCAGCAACGGCTGGACGATGGCGGGGTTCACCCTGACTGCGTTTGGTGGGGCGTTTGTGCTGATGCGCATTCTGTTTGGCTGGATGCCGGACCGTTTCGGCGGCGTGAAGGTTGCCGTTGTCTCTTTGCTGGTGGAAACTGCGGGGCTGATTTTGCTGTGGCAGGCCCCATCGGCCTGGATTGCGCTGCTCGGGGCGGCATTAACCGGGGCCGGGTGTTCGCTTATCTTCCCGGCATTGGGCGTCGAAGTGGTGAAGCGAGTGCCCGCGCAGGTTCGCGGTACGGCGCTGGGCGGTTACGCCGCGTTTCAGGATATCTCCTACGGTATAAGCGGTCCGGTCGCCGGGGTGCTGGCCACCGCGTACGGTTATCCCTCAGTGTTCCTTGCCGGGGCGATATCCGCCGTGGTGGGGATTATTGTAACGTTGCTTACGCTGCGTAAAGGTTAAGCGACCAGCCAGAAAATGGCTAACGCAATCATCAACGCAACAAACAGCAGTCCCGGTCGTGCCGACAGAGATTTAACCGTTTCAATCATCGGCGCGAACGGGCTGTAAATGGGCTGCAGATGACGCGGATCGCTGAGCTCACGTTCTCGTTCCACGCGACGCAGGAAAATTTGATTGAGCAAGTCCTGCACCTGCACCGTGGTCAGAACCGATTGTGGTTGGATCTGATACGTCTGCTGTGCGTATTCTTTTATCGCTGTCAGCTCATTCGGCTCTAATGGCAGCTTCAGCGCCGCCTGGAGCGTTTGTAGCGTCGGTGCGCTTTGCAGGCTGAGCGTCTGGCGCGCCTGCAGCCAGGTGACCAGGTGCGTAAACTGTTTGGCAGGGATCAGCTCACCGCTTTTTACGCCAGACAACTCCAGCATTGACTGCCAGATCATCTTCCCGGATTCTCCTGTGGCCGCCGCCAGTTTGGTAACCAACTGGTTCAGCGTATTGTGCTCTGCGGGGAGCAAAGGGCGATCGGTAGCCGGGCGCTGCTGCGGCTGCGGTATCGACAGCTGTCCTTGTTGCAGCAGCGTGAGCACGTTCTTCAACTGCTCAGGCGTGAGCTGGCTGAGCGCCGTTTGCCCATACTGCTGACGGATAAAATCACTCACCGCCTGGCGATTATTTCCCTGGCTCAGTAATTCAGTGAGCTGCGAAAGCACCTGACGATTAACATGATTTTGCTGAGCAACCCCCAGTCGTTGGTTAAGGTTTTGCTCAGCGGCAGGAAAGTGACGTGACTGCAGCGGCGTATCACTTTTGACGCCCAGATCGTGCTTCATTCCGGCCCACACTTCAGCACTTTGCTGCTGGGTGAGTGAAATCAAACGGGTAATTAGCCGTTCCAGCACAGTACGTTGTTGCGTGGATAACGGTTGTTCACCCGCAGCGGAAGGGGCATTTTGGCCTTCGCCGGGAGGGCGTGCGGGCGTACCTGAAATGGGCTGCATCATCTCTGTTCCTTAAATCTGTGCTGACCAGGTCTCGCAGTATGCCTGGCGGCGAGATTATGGCACACTTGCCCGGTTAACTCTCGTTCTCAAACAGGTGCGAAAGACGTGAAAATCCTCGTTGATGAAAATATGCCCTATGCCCGCGAACTGTTCAGTCGTTTGGGGGAGGTCAAAGCGGTTCCCGGTCGTCCGATTCCCGTTGCTGAACTGGATGATGCGGATGCTTTAATGGTGCGCTCGGTGACGAAAGTAAATGAATCACTGCTTGGCGGAAAACCGGTTAAATTTGTCGGTACGGCAACCGCTGGCACAGACCATGTGGATGACGCCTGGCTTGCGCAGGCGGGGATCGGTTTTTCCGCCGCGCCCGGTTGTAACGCAATAGCGGTTGTAGAATATGTTTTTTCAGCGTTACTGATGCTGGCGGAACGCGACGGGTTTGCGTTACGCGATCGCACCGTAGGCATTGTGGGTGTGGGCAATGTGGGCGGGCGTTTGCAGGCGCGTCTGGAAGCGCTGGGGATCCGCACGCTGTTGTGCGATCCACCGCGAGCCGATCGCGGTGACGAAGGCAATTTCTGCTCGCTGGATGAACTGGTTGAGCAAGCCGATGTGC
Organism: Citrobacter sp. Cpo074; assembly: GCF_030332745.1. Classification (NCBI taxonomy): domain Bacteria; kingdom Pseudomonadati; phylum Pseudomonadota; class Gammaproteobacteria; order Enterobacterales; family Enterobacteriaceae; genus Citrobacter; species Citrobacter sp. Cpo074. The sequence continues at coordinate 532,441 of NZ_JAOWHG010000033.1, read as the reverse complement.
TGACTTTCCATACCCCGCTGTTTAAAGACGGGCCGTACAAAACACTGCACATGGCGGATGACGCGCTAATTAGCCGGTTGAAGCCGGGCACTATTCTGATCAACGCCTGCCGTGGGGCGGTCATCGACAATACGGCATTGCTGAACCGATTGAATGCCGGTCAGTCGCTGAGCGTTGTGCTGGATGTCTGGGAAGGAGAGCCGGATCTCAATGTGGCGTTGCTGGAGAAAGTCGATATCGGCACGGCGCACATTGCCGGGTATACCCTCGAAGGAAAAGCCCGTGGTACCACGCAGGTCTTTGAGGCCTATAGTAAGTTTATTGGTCACGAGCAGCACGTTGCGCTCAGTACCCTGTTACCCGCGCCGGAATTTGGTCGTATCACCCTGCATGGCCCGTTAGATCAGCCAACGCTGAAAAGGCTGGTGCATTTAGTGTATGATGTGCGCCGCGATGATGCGCCGCTGCGTAAAGTCGCTGGAATTCCGGGTGAGTTTGATAAACTGCGTAAAAATTACCTTGAGCGTCGTGAATGGTCGTCTTTATATGTGATGTGTGACGACGCAACGGCTGCTGCCTTATTGTGTAAGCTGGGTTTTAACGCTGTTCATCATCCGGCACATTAATGTCTTCTTAATGCTCCCTGTCGAATAATGCGACAGGGACGCTTACGTATTTCTTGGAGTAAATCACCATGTCTGAAGGCTGGAATATTGCCATTCTGGGCGCAACGGGCGCCGTAGGCGAAGCCCTGCTCGATACGCTGGCTGAACGCCAGTTCCCGGTCGGTGAAATTTATGCGCTGGCGCGTAATGAAAGCGCCGGTGAACATCTGCGTTTTAACGGTAAATCGGTCATAGTACAGGACGTTGCAGACTTTGACTGGACGCAGGCACAGTTGGCATTTTTTGTTGCGGGCGCTGAAGCCACCGCCGCCTGGGTAGAAGAAGCCACTAATGCAGGTTGCCTGGTGATTGACAGCAGCGGTCTGTTCGCGCTTGAGCCAGACGTTCCGCTGGTGGTTCCGGACGTTAACCCGTTCGTGCTGGCGGATTACCGTAACCGCAATGTGATTGCGGTGCCTAACAGTCTGACCAGCCAACTGCTGTCTGCACTGAAACCGTTGATTGATGACGGTGGGCTTTCGCGTATTACGGTGACCAATATTATCTCAGCTTCCGCTCATGGCAAAAAAGCGGTGGATGCGCTGGCCGGACAGAGTGCAAAACTGCTTAACGGCATCCCGATTGACGAAGATGATTTCTTTGGCCGTCAGTTGGCATTCAACATGCTGCCGCTGCTGCCCGATCGTGAAGGTAGCGTGCGTGAAGAACGTCGTATCGTTGATGAAGTGCGCAAAATTATGCAGGATGATGGTCTGCTCATCTCTGCCAGCATCGTGCAGTCCCCGGTATTTTATGGCCACGCGCAGATGGTTAATTTTGAGGCCCTGCGCCCGTTGGCGGCGGAAGAAGCGCGCGATGCGTTCTCACGCGGTGAAGACGTGGTGTTGTCGGAAGAGACCGATTTCCCGACCCAGGTTGGCGATGCATCGGGCACGCCGCACCTTTCTATTGGCTGCGTGCATAATGATTACGGTATGCCAGAGCAGGTTCAGTTCTGGTCTGTGGCGGACAACGTACGCTTTGGCGGCGCGTTAATGGCGGTGAAAATTGCGGAAAAACTGGTGCAGGAGTACCTGTACTAATGTCTGACCAGCAACAGCCGTCAACCCATAAAATTGCGCTGGGCATTGAGTATGACGGCAGCAAATATTATGGCTGGCAGCGCCAGAACGAAGTGCGTAGCGTTCAGGAAAAACTGGAAAAAGCGCTCTCTCAGGTGGCGAATGAACGCATCAATGTTTTTTGTGCAGGACGCACGGATGCGGGCGTTCATGGCACTGGGCAGGTCGTGCATTTTGAAACCACTGCCCAGCGTAAAGATGCGGCCTGGACACTGGGGGTAAATGCGAATTTACCTGGTGACATCGCCGTGCGCTGGGTTAAAGCTGTACCCGATGATTTTCATGCCCGATTTAGCGCCACGGCTCGCCGTTATCGCTACATCATCTACAATCATCGGTTGCGCCCTGCTGTTTTGGGTAAAGGGGTAACCCATTACTATGAACCGCTGGACGCTGAGCGTATGCATCGTGCGGCCCAGTGTCTGATTGGCGAAAATGATTTTACCTCGTTTCGAGCGGTGCAGTGTCAGTCGCGCACTCCGTGGCGAAACGTGATGCACATTAACGTCGAACGTTTCGGTGCATATGTGGTGGTGGATATTAAAGCGAATGCCTTTGTACATCATATGGTCAGGAATATTGTCGGCAGCCTGATGGAAGTTGGCGCCAACAACCAGCCGGAGAGCTGGATAGCAGAACTGTTAGCGGCAAAGGACAGAACGCTGGCAGCGGCAACGGCGAAAGCGGAAGGACTGTATCTGGTTGCGGTAGATTACCCGGACCGGTTCGACCTGCCAAAACCGCCTATGGGCCCGCTATTTCTGGCGGACTAATTTGAGTCGTATAAAGGCAAAACTATGGACCTGATTTACTTTCTTATCGATTTTATCCTGCACATTGATGTGCACCTGGCGGAGCTGGTTGCGGAATACGGTATCTGGGTATACGCCATTCTGTTTCTGATCCTGTTCTGTGAAACCGGGCTGGTGGTGACACCATTCCTGCCAGGGGATTCGCTGTTGTTTGTTGCGGGTGCGCTTTCTGCGCTGCCAACCAACGATCTTAATGTTCATCTGATGGTGGCACTGATGATTGTGGCGGCGATTGTGGGCGATGCAGTGAACTACACGATTGGCCGATTGTTCGGGGAAAAACTTTTCAGTAACCCGAACTCCAAAATTTTCCGCCGCAGATACCTGGATAAAACCCATGCGTTCTACGAGCGTCATGGCGGTAAGACGATTATCCTGGCGCGTTTCGTGCCAATCGTGCGTACATTTGCGCCGTTTGTTGCCGGTATGGGACATATGTCCTACCGTCACTTTGCGATGTATAACGTCGTAGGCGCATTGCTGTGGGTATTGTTGTTCACCTACGCAGGCTACCTGTTCGGCGATCTGCCGATCGTCCAGGAAAACCTGAAATTATTGATTGTGGCGATTATCGTCCTTTCCGTATTGCCGGGGGTGATTGAAGTAATTCGCCATAAGCGTGCTGCGTCACGGGCTGCAAAATAGAAAGTAACTCAGCGGTTCGACCACTTTTTTATCCAAAGTTTCGGGCTGTTATGTTTTAATGTGCAACATTCATGGTCTGTTAGGGGCAAAAATGGCATTATGCGCCCCTTATAACAAAGCTGACTAGGGTTCAGGCAGAAAGGTCACCAATGAGCTGGATTGAACGAATTAAAAGCAACATTACTCCCACCCGCAAGGCAAGCATTCCTGAAGGGGTGTGGACCAAGTGTGATAGCTGCGGTCAGGTTTTATACCGTGCTGAGCTGGAACGTAATCTTGAGGTCTGTCCGAAGTGTGACCATCATATGCGCATGTCGGCGCGCAATCGCCTGCATAGCCTGTTAGATGAAGGTTCTCTTGTGGAACTGGGTAGCGAGCTTGAGCCGAAAGACGTGCTGAAGTTTCGTGACTCCAAAAAATACAAAGACAGACTGGCTTCTGCGCAGAAAGAAACCGGCGAGAAAGATGCGCTGGTGGTGATGAAAGGCACGCTCCACGGTATGCCGGTCGTTGCTGCTGCATTCGAGTTCGCGTTTATGGGCGGCTCCATGGGCTCTGTGGTCGGCGCGCGTTTTGTCCGTGCCGTTGAGCAGGCGCTGGAAGACAACTGTCCACTGATCTGCTTCTCTGCTTCTGGCGGGGCGCGTATGCAGGAAGCGCTGATGTCTTTGATGCAGATGGCGAAAACCTCTGCTGCGCTGGCGAAAATGCAGGAACGCGGTTTACCGTATATTTCTGTACTGACCGACCCAACAATGGGTGGTGTTTCCGCAAGCTTCGCGATGCTGGGCGATCTCAACATTGCAGAACCGAAAGCACTGATCGGCTTCGCTGGTCCGCGTGTTATCGAGCAAACCGTACGTGAGAAACTGCCGCCGGGATTCCAGCGCAGCGAGTTCCTGATTGAAAAAGGCGCTATCGATATGATCGTTCGCCGTCCGGAAATGCGCCTGAAACTGGCAAGCATCCTGGCGAAGCTGATGAATCTTCCTGCGCCGAATCCGGATGAGCCGCGTGAAGGCGAAGTGGTACCTCCGGTTCCCGATCAGGAACCAGAGGCCTGATAGTTTACGCTATGGGTTTCGGGTTGCAGGCAGGCGACAAGAGTGTTAATCCCGATGAACTTACACCGTTAAGTGATTCGGGAGTGCGAGTACAGCCAACACATCTGCAACGTGGAAAACGACGTGTAAAAAAGGGCAGGCCGGTTGGCGCTGCCCTTTTGCTTTTCTCAACGTAAAGAATCTACAGGCATCATGGACAATAAACGTATCCCTCAAGCCGCGTCGCCCCTGGCGTCGTGGCTTTCTTATCTTGAAAACCTGCACAGTAAAACCATCGATCTGGGCCTTGAACGCGTCAGCCAGGTGGCGCGTAAACTGGGGGTGTTGAAACCTGCGCCATTTGTTTTTACGGTGGCAGGAACCAATGGGAAAGGCACAACCTGTCGTACGCTGGAATCTGTGCTGACTGCGGCAGGCTATAAAGTTGGGGTGTACAGTTCGCCTCATCTGGTGCGCTACACGGAACGCGTACGCGTGCAGGGGCGTGAACTGCCGGAATCAGCTCATACCGCCTCGTTTGCTGAGATTGAAGACGCACGTGGTGACATTTCCCTGACTTACTTTGAATACGGTACGTTATCGGCACTCTGGCTGTTTAAACAGGCCCAACTGGATGTTGTTATTCTGGAAGTGGGGTTAGGCGGCCGCCTTGACGCCACCAATATCGTCGATGCCGATGTCGCAGTAGTCACCAGTATTGCGCTTGACCATACTGACTGGCTGGGCCCGGATCGCGAAAGTATTGGTCGTGAGAAGGCGGGGATTTTCCGCGCAGAGAAACCGGCCATCGTCGGCGAACCGGAAATGCCTTACACCATCGCAGATGTCGCTCAGGAGTGCGGGGCGATTTTGCAACGTTGCGGTGTGGACTGGCGCTATGCGGTCACAGAGAACGACTGGTCGTTTACTGATGCTCATGGAACGCTGGCGCACCTGCCGTTGCCGCAGGTGCCACAACCTAACGCTGCAACCGCACTGGCCGCACTGCGCGCAAGCGGCCTTAACGTCAGCGAGCAGGCCATTCGTGACGGTATCGAACAAGCGATTTTACCGGGACGCTTCCAGGTTGTGAGCGAGTCGCCGCGGGTAATTTTTGATGTTGCCCATAACCCGCATGCGGCGGAGTATCTGACCGGACGTCTGAAAAAGTTAGTGAAAAGCGGGCGTGTACTTGCGGTTATCGGTATGCTACATGATAAAGATATTGCAGGTACGTTGGCCTGGCTGAAAAGTGTGGTTGACGACTGGTACTGTGCGCCCCTGGAAGGGCCGCGTGGTGCAACGGCAGAACAGCTGCTGGAGCACCTGGGCAAAGGCAACGCTTATGACAGCGTGGCGCAGGCATGGGCTGCGGCACTTGCTGAGGCGAAGCCAGAAGATACCGTGTTGGTGTGTGGATCGTTTCACACTGTCGCACATGTCATGGAAGTAATAGACGTGGGGAGAAGCGGTGGCGAGTAAGTTTCAGAACCGATTAGTCGGCACAATTGTGCTGGTCGCGCTCGGGGTAATTGTGCTTCCCGGGCTGCTTGACGGCCAGAAAAAGCATTATCAGGATGAATTTGCAGCGATCCCACTGGTGCCTAAACCCGGCGATCGCGATGAACCAGACATGATGCCTGCAGCAACGCAGGCGCTGCCGACTCAGCCGCCGGAAGGGGCGGCAGAAGAGGTGCGTGCGGGTGATGCTGCCGCGCCATCGTTGGATCCATCACGTTTGACGACGGCAAACAGCGCGGAGTTAGATCCTGTCCCTGCGCCTGTGGAACCACCGAAACCTAAACCGAAGCCGCAGCCTGTTGCTGTCGCCCCGACGCCAACGCCGGCACCGACTCCAGCGCCGAAACCGGCCGCTGAGGAAGCGCCAGCGCCAACCGGCAAAGCGTATGTTGTACAGCTCGGTGCATTGAAAAACGCGGATAAGGTCAATGAGATCGTGGGTAAACTTCGTGGCGCGGGCTTCCGGGTATATACTTCCCCGTCAACGCCGGTGCAGGGTAAAATAACCCGCATTCTCGTAGGGCCTGACGCCTCCAAAGATAAGCTGAAGAACTCGCTGGGCGAGCTGCAGAAGATCTCTGGTTTGAGCGGGGTGGTGATGGGGTATACCCCTAACTAAGGGATTGCGTTACGTTGCTCTGATGTAGGCCGGACAAGGTGTTTACACCGCCATCCGGCGGTGCCCGAAGAGGCATAAAATCGTATGGCGTTGAAGATTTTTTCAGCGCCATTTTTATTTACGCGTGGAAAGGAAATCCCTACGCAAACGTTTTCTTTTTCTGTTAGAATGCGCCCCGAACAGGACGACAGGGCGTAAAATCGTGGGACACATATGGTCTGGATTGATTACGCCATTATCGCGGTGATTGGTTTTTCCTGTCTGGTTAGCCTGATCCGTGGCTTTGTTCGTGAAGCATTATCGTTGGTGACTTGGGGTTGTGCTTTCTTTGTCGCTAGCCATTACTACACTTACCTGTCTGTCTGGTTTACGGGCTTTGAAGACGAACTGGTTCGAAATGGGATTGCTATCGCGATACTGTTCATCGCGACACTTATCGTCGGCGCTATCGTTAACTTTGTGATAGGCCAACTGGTAGAGAAAACAGGACTGTCGGGTACCGACAGAGTGTTGGGGATTTGCTTCGGTGCTTTGCGTGGAGCGTTGATCGTCGCCGCCATACTGTTCTTTCTCGATACCTTTACCGGTCTGTCGAAAAGTGAAGACTGGGGTAAGTCACAGCTGATCCCGCAGTTCAGTTTCATCATCAGATGGTTCTTTGACTATCTGCAAAGCTCGTCAAGTTTCTTGCCCAAAGTATAAACTTTGGGTCGTTGCTGAACGAGGAAAAGACGTATGTGCGGTATTGTCGGTATCGCCGGTGTTATGCCGGTAAACCAGTCGATTTATGACGCGTTAACGGTGCTCCAGCATCGTGGTCAGGATGCTGCGGGCATCATCACCATTGATGCCAACAACTGCTTCCGCTTGCGTAAAGCAAACGGAATGGTGAGCGATATTTTTGAAGCGCGCCATATGCAGCGTTTGCAGGGCAATATGGGCATCGGTCATGTGCGTTACCCAACGGCTGGCAGCTCCAGCGCCTCCGAAGCTCAACCTTTTTACGTCAACTCACCGTATGGCATTACGCTTGCCCACAATGGCAACCTGACCAATGCGCATGAGTTGCGTAAAAAGCTGTTTGAAGAAAAGCGCCGCCACATCAATACCACTTCAGATTCTGAAATTCTGCTGAATATTTTCGCCAGCGAGCTGGATAACTTCCGCCATTACCCGCTGGAAGCCGACAATATTTTTGCGGCCATTGCGGCAACCAACCGCCAGATTCGCGGCGCCTATGCCTGCGTGGCGATGATTATCGGTCACGGTATGGTTGCCTTCCGCGACCCTAACGGTATCCGTCCGCTGGTGATGGGCAAACGCGATATTGGCGATGGCCGTACCGAGTACATGGTGGCGTCTGAGAGCGTAGCGCTGGATACGCTGGGCTTTGAATTCCTGCGCGACGTAGCACCTGGCGAAGCGGTGTACATCACCGAAAAAGGCCAGCTGTTTACCCGTCAGTGTGCCGATAACCCGGTGAGCAATCCATGTCTGTTTGAATACGTTTACTTCGCACGTCCTGACTCCTTTATCGACAAGATTTCCGTCTACAGCGCCCGTGTGAATATGGGAACTAAGCTTGGCGAAAAAATTGCCCGTGAGTGGGAAGATCTGGACATCGACGTAGTAATCCCAATCCCGGAAACCTCCTGTGATATCGCGCTGGAAATTGCCCGTATTCTCGGTAAGCCGTACCGCCAGGGGTTTGTGAAAAACCGCTATGTGGGCCGTACCTTTATCATGCCGGGCCAGCAGTTGCGTCGTAAATCTGTGCGCCGTAAGCTGAACGCTAACCGTGCGGAATTCCGTGATAAAAACGTGCTGCTGGTGGATGACTCCATCGTGCGTGGCACCACCTCAGAACAGATTATCGAGATGGCGCGTGAAGCTGGCGCGAAAAAGGTGTATCTGGCCTCTGCCGCCCCGGAAATTCGCTTCCCGAACGTTTATGGCATCGATATGCCTACGGCGACGGAGCTGATTGCGCATGGTCGTGAAGTGGACGAGATTCGCCAGATAATCGGCGCAGATGGTCTGATCTTCCAGGATCTGAACGATCTGATTGAAGCTGTCCGTGCTGAGAACCCGGATATTCAGCAGTTTGAATGTTCAGTGTTTAACGGTGTGTACGTTACCAAAGACGTCGACCAGCAATATCTCGATTTCCTCGACTCCCTGCGTAATGACGATGCCAAAGCGGTGTTGCGTCAGAACGAAGCGGAAAACCTTGAGATGCACAACGAAGGTTAATGTTTGCTCGCAAGCAAGGGCGCAACCTGCGCCCTTGCTTGCAACTCACCGTAATTTCCTGCAAAGTCGGCCCTGAGCAAGTAAGGGCGATTACACATGAAACGACTCATCATTGGTATTTCTGGTGCAAGCGGGGCAATTTACGGCGTGCGCCTGTTGCAGGTATTGCGTGACGTCACTGATGTGGAAACCCACCTGGTGATGAGTGCCGCTGCCCGACAGACGCTGGCGCTGGAAACGGACCTCTCTGTGCGCGACGTGCAGGCGCTGGCAAATGTGAATCATGATACCCGTGATATCGCCGCCAGTATCTCCTCCGGCTCTTTTCAGACTGCCGGAATGGTTATTCTGCCTTGTTCAATCAAAACGCTTTCTGGCATCGTCCACAGTTACACCGATGGGTTGCTTACCCGTGCGGCAGATGTGGTGTTGAAAGAACGTCGTCCGCTGCTGCTGTGTGTACGCGAAACGCCGCTGCATCTGGGGCATTTGCGATTGATGACGCAGGCGGCAGAAATTGGGGCGGTAATTATGCCACCTGTCCCGGCGTTTTATCATCGTCCGCAAACGCTCGATGATGTGATTAATCAAACGGTTAATCGCGTGCTTGACCAGTTTGATATTACCCTCCCGCAGGACCTGTTCACCCGCTGGCAAGGGGCGTAAGCCGTTCCATCAGCGTGCAAAGAATCATCCGTTGCCCTGTTTCAGGGCAATTTTGTAACCGCGATCATATCCTCAACATTTAATTCGTTAAAACTCAACGAAACGCTGCGGTTCAACCGCCAGACCTGCTATCTTCAAAATCAGGACATTATTGCAACGTTTTATTAACATATTTAACGTCGAATATCCTCATCGACGTGAAAATGGCATAAGACATGCATGAAAAAGTCTGCAAACACACAACACAACGTAAAACATAATAAAATTACGCCACTTGAGGGTTATGTATGAAGAAGACGGTTCTTGCTTTGTCTTTGCTGGTAGGACTCTCCGCCACCGCGGCCAGCTACGCAGCACTTCCGCAGACGGTTCGTATTGGTACAGATACAACGTACGCTCCTTTTTCCTCTAAAGATGCCAAAGGCGACTTTGTCGGCTTCGATATCGATCTGGGAAATGAGATGTGTAAGCGCATGCAGATCAAATGCACCTGGGTTGCCAGTGACTTTGATGCGCTGATCCCATCGCTGAAAGCGAAAAAAATTGATGCCATCATCTCCTCGCTTTCTATCACCGAAAAGCGTCAGCAAGAGATTGCGTTCTCAGACAAACTTTACGCTGCAGACTCACGTCTGATCGCCGCGAAAGGTTCCCCAATTCAGCCGACTCTGGATTCCCTCAAGGGTAAACACGTTGGCGTCCTGCAAGGCTCTACTCAGGAAGCCTATGCCAATGACAACTGGCGCAGCAAAGGCGTGGACGTGGTGGCCTATGCGAACCAGGACCTCATCTATTCTGACCTGACGGCAGGCCGTCTGGACGCGGCATTGCAAGATGAAGTCGCGGCCAGCGAAGGCTTCCTGAAGCAGCCTGCTGGTAAGGATTACGCTTTTGCCGGTCCGTCGGTGAAAGATAAAAAATACTTTGGTGACGGAACCGGGATTGGCTTGCGCAAAGATGATGCAGAGCTGAAAGCCGCTTTCGACAAAGCGCTGGGCGAACTGCGTAAAGACGGCACCTACGACAAAATGGCGAGCAAATATTTTAATTTTAATGTCTACGGCGATTAATACAGCGGCGTGGGGAATTGACTGCACCATTGCGGGTAACCATTTCGGTGCATAATAATTTCAGTGCACTGTTTTGGTGCTTTTATCGCTGACTTAATAAGCATGAGTGCATACTTAAGCGCTTTTCATGCAAATAAATACCGCCGACAGGGTAGAATGCTTTGCCTTGTCGGCCTGATTAATGGCACGATAACTGCACCTGGTCCTGTAAAGATCCCCTATAAAAGACAGTCTGTTGAGGATAGTTATGAAAAAACTGGTGTTGTCTCTTTCTCTGGTTCTGGCTTTCTCCAGTGCTACCGCAGCATTTGCAGCCATTCCGCAAAAAATTCGTATCGGTACCGATCCCACTTATGCGCCGTTCGAATCGAAGAATGCGCAGGGTGAATTAGTCGGTTTTGATATCGATCTGGCTAAAGAGCTGTGCAAACGTATCAATACGCAATGTACCTTCGTGGAAAACCCGCTGGACGCGCTGATCCCTTCGCTAAAAGCGAAGAAAATCGATGCCATCATGTCCTCGCTTTCCATTACTGAAAAACGTCAGCAGGAAATCGCATTTACCGACAAGCTTTATGCAGCCGATTCGCGTCTGGTTGTCGCTAAAGATTCTGCTATTCAGCCGACCATTGAGTCGCTGAAAGGCAAACGTGTTGGTGTGCTGCAGGGCACTACCCAGGAAACGTTCGGCAACGAACACTGGGCGCCAAAAGGTATTGAGATTGTCTCTTATCAGGGGCAGGACAATATCTATTCTGACCTGACTGCCGGGCGTATTGACGCCGCGTTCCAGGATGAAGTTGCGGCCAGCGAAGGCTTCCTGAAACAGCCAGTCGGTAAAGATTACAAATTCGGCGGCCCGTCTGTGAAAGACGAGAAGTTGTTCGGCGTGGGTACCGGTATGGGGCTGCGCAAAGACGATAATGAACTGCGCGAAGCGCTGAATAAAGCCTTTGCCGAAATGCGAGCTGACGGTACTTACGAGAAGCTGGCGAAAAAGTACTTCGATTTTGATGTTTACGGCGGTTAATTACCGCAGGTGCTGATAAAGCCCGTAGATTTTTGACGCGTTGAATTTATGCCCGATGGCACCGCGCTTATCCGGCCTACGGTGATTTTGTAGGCCGGATAAGGCAAGGCCGCCATCCGGCATTTAACGGTTAGTCTGAAATCAAAAGAGGCTTACTACTCCACCACACACGACAGGACAGGCAGCATGTTGTATGGCTTTTCAGGTGTTATTTTACAGGGCGCAATTGTTACGCTGGAGCTGGCACTCAGCTCGGTGGTACTGGCGGTTCTGATAGGTCTTGTCGGCGCAGCAGCAAAGCTGTCGCAAAGCCGGGCAATGGGACTTATTTTCGAAGGGTACACAACGCTAATCCGCGGCGTACCCGATCTGGTCTTAATGCTGCTCATCTTCTACGGATTACAAATCGCGCTGAACACCATTACCGATGCCATCGGTATCGGCCAGATTGATATTGATCCGATGGTTGCGGGCATTATCACCCTTGGATTCATCTACGGCGCCTATTTTACCGAAACTTTTCGCGGTGCGTTTATGGCTGTACCAAAAGGCCATATTGAAGCCGCGACGGCGTTTGGCTTTACCAGCTCACAAATATTTCGTCGCATTATGTTCCCGGCGATGATGCGTTATGCCTTACCGGGAATCGGCAATAACTGGCAGGTTATTCTTAAGGCTACGGCGCTGGTATCGTTGCTTGGACTTGAAGACGTGGTGAAAGCGACTCAGCTTGCCGGGAAGAGTACCTGGGAGCCGTTCTATTTTGCCGTCGTGTGCGGGGTCATCTATCTGGTGTTTACCACTGTTTCTAATGGTGTGCTGCTGTACCTTGAGCGCCGCTATTCCGTGGGTGTGAAGAGGGCTGACCTGTGATCGAGATTATTCAGGAATACTGGAAGTCCCTGCTGTGGACCGACGGATATCGCTATACTGGCGTCGCTATCACCCTGTGGCTTTTGATTTCGTCAGTAGTGATGGGCGGAATACTGGCACTCTTTTTGGCGATTGGTCGCGTTTCCAGTAATAAATTTATCCAGTTTCCCATCTGGCTGTTCACCTATATTTTTCGTGGGACGCCGCTGTACGTTCAGCTACTGGTGTTTTATTCCGGGATGTATACGCTGGAAATAGTTAAAGGCACGGACTTCCTCAACGCGTTTTTCCGCAGCGGGCTGAATTGCACCGTGCTGGCGCTGACGCTGAATACCTGCGCCTATACCACGGAGATTTTCGCCGGGGCTATTCGTTCCGTGCCTCACGGTGAGATTGAGGCTGCGCGCGCATACGGTTTCTCGTCATTCAAACTGTATCGATGCATTATTTTACCTTCCGCGCTGCGTATTGCGCTGCCGGCATACAGCAATGAAGTCATTTTAATGCTGCACTCCACGGCGCTGGCATTTACTGCAACGGTACCTGATTTGTTGAAAATCGCTCGCGATATCAACTCGGCAACATATCAGCCGTTTACCGCCTTCGGTATTGCCGCTGTGCTGTATTTGATTATTTCGTATGTCCTGATCAGTCTGTTCCGTAAAGCGGAAAAACGCTGGTTGCAGCATGTATCCTCTAAATGATTCGAGTAACACGATGTCTGAAAATAAATTAAACGTTATCGATTTACATAAGCACTACGGCGAACATGAAGTGCTGAAAGGGGTATCGCTGCAGGCCAACGCGGGTGATGTTATCAGCATTATTGGCTCGTCAGGTTCCGGTAAAAGTACCTTCCTGCGCTGCATTAACTTTCTCGAGAAACCGAGTGCCGGGTCGATTGTCGTCAGCGGTCAGAACATTGGTCTGGTGCGCGACAAAGACGGCCAGTTGAAGGTTGCGGACAAAAATCAGCTACGCCTGCTGCGTACGCGTCTGACGATGGTCTTTCAGCACTTTAATCTGTGGAGTCACATGACAGTGCTGGAAAACGTCATGGAAGCGCCGATTCAGGTGTTGGGGCTGAGCAAGCAGGAAGCTCGCGACCGTGCGGTGAAGTATCTGGCTAAAGTGGGCATTGATGAGCGCGCACAGGGCAAATATCCGGTGCACCTGTCCGGTGGTCAGCAGCAGCGTGTTTCCATTGCCCGTGCGCTGGCGATGGAACCGGAAGTGTTGCTGTTTGATGAACCTACGTCGGCGCTTGATCCTGAGCTGGTGGGTGAAGTGCTGCGCATTATGCAACAGCTGGCTGAAGAGGGGAAAACCATGGTGGTGGTGACCCACGAAATGGGGTTTGCTCGTCATGTTTCCACGCACGTGATTTTCCTGCATCAGGGGAAAATTGAGGAAGAGGGCGACCCGGAGCAGGTATTCGGTAATCCGCAAAGCCCGCGTTTGCAGCAGTTCCTTAAAGGATCGCTGAAGTAAGTCAACAGCCCGGAGGCGCTACGCTTTCCGGGCTTACAATTTTAGCGCGTCGCGCTCCAGCCGAAACACCCAGTCGTCGTAGGCGATGCCGTCAATCTCATACGCCTTTTCCAGTACCTGCGTACGTACAAAGCCTGTCTTTTCCAGAATACGGATTGAACCCTTGTTATCCGCCAGCGCGTATGCGTTTATCGCCGTCACACCTGCATGCTCGAAGGCATACTGGCACACCGCGCGCACGGCTTCGCTGGCAATACCTTTCCCCTGAGCCTGTGGCATGATGGCGTAGCCGAGGTCGGCTTCCTGCGGGTAAAGATGGCTGATTTGCAGACCAATATCGCCAAGTGGCGTCGGGCTGTTATGTTCGCGGATGACGAAAGTGTGCTGTGCGGCCAGACGTCTGGCGAATAACAGCCGCGTATCTTTCGCCGGGGCGATGTTGCCCATATAGCGCATGACTTCAGGACATTCACGGAGTTTCTGGAAAAATGACCAGTCAGAAAATTGAAACAAAGAGAGGGTAAGTCGGGGAGTCGATATTATCGCCATAACGTCGCCATTGCGGAAATCTGGTCTATAACCTTACCACCACAACGGCGACTGTGAATAGCGCTTAGGGGTTATCGGATGACATCCGCCAGCGCTTCTTCTAAATCGTACCAGCGAAACGTGAAACCGGAAGCTTCCAGGCGTTTGGGCAATGCGCGTTGTCCACCAAGGACCAGTACTGACGATTCCCCCATCAGCAGTCGCATAGCGGTGGCGGGAACGCGCAGAATGGCAGGGCGGTTCAGAGCGTGACCCAGCGCGTGGGCAAACTGCTCATTGTGCACCGGGTATGGCGAAACCATATTGAAGGGACCACGTAGATCGTTATTCAGCAGCCAGATAATTCCGTTGACCATATCATCAACATGGATCCAGGCCATATACTGGCGTCCGTTACCGATCGGGCCGCCTAAGCCAAGACGAAACGGCGGGACCATTTTTGCCAGAATGCCGCCTGCTGAGGCCAGTACCACGCCGGTACGCAGCATACATACGCGGGTTTTGTCGCTTTGCGCAGTGCTGGCAATTTGCTCCCAGCGGGCGCACAGCTTGTGGGTAAATTCGTTATGCGGTGGCTCTTCTTCCGTAACCACAACTTCGCCCAAATCGCCGTAGTAACCGGTAGCGGAACCGGAGATTAACACTGAGGGCGGCGTCTCGCTCGCATTGATTAAATCGACCAGTTTCTGCGTAATGCCCCAACGGCTCTGGCACAAGCGTTCCTTTTGCTGTGCGCTCCAGCGCTTATCTGCAATAGGCTCTCCGGCAAGGTTAATCACGGCATCAATATTATTGAGATGTTGCCGCTCTTCCAGTCCTTTCCATAACGTGACCCGAGAGTCGAGAATCTGACGAGCCTTATCAGGGGTACGTGTCACTACGATTATCTGATGCCCCAGTTCCAGCAGGCAGGGGATCAGATGACGTCCAATCAGGCCAGTACCGCCGGTAATCAGAATCTGCATGTCGCCTCCCGGGTTACGTTTTAGCGCTGCCAGCTCAGCGTCATTGATACTGAGTCGGCGTAACGCAATGCGTGAAGTTTATCTATCTCGACTTCAGCATAAGTGACCCAGTGATGTTCGCGTGCGATATCGAGCACATCTTGAGTTAATTTTTCTAACAATGAGAAGCGGTTACCCTCCACGTGGGCAATGATGCTCTTGGTGATAGTGCGATAATTCAGCGCGTCGTTGATATCTTCGCTGGTACGGGCTTTGTCTGCCGGATAGTGGATGGCAATGTTGATGACGATATCCTGGCGATTAAGGATCTCCTCTTCTTTGATGCCGATAAAGGTGCGCAGACGAAGGTTTTTTATACGAATAATGGCGTCAGGTTGTGACATTGCAGGTTTCCTCCATGTATGAACCTCTGCATGATACACGAGAACCGAATTGCGTCACCGCTTCTCACTCAGTGCTTGCTGCATGGCGCGTTCCGTGGCAGGACGCGTACGGATGCGTTCGTGCCAGTTATTGACCGCCGGGTAATTGTCGAGGTCGATGCGCTGACGCTGATGGGCGTGGATCCACGGCCAGCAGGCAATGTCAGCAATGCTGTAGTGATCGCCTCCCAGCCAGGGTGACGTTTCCAGACGTTTATTCATCACGTTGTACAGGCGCTGGGTTTCAACCTGGTATCTTTCAATAGCGTAAGGGATCGTTTGCGGAGCGTAATGACTGAAATGATGATTCTGCCCCAGCATGGGACCCAGACCGCTGACCTGCCAGAACAGCCACTGCAGTGTGGTGTGGCGTTCGCGTAATTCACCGCTGAGCAGCTTACCGCTCTTCTCCGCCAGATAGAGTAAAATTTCTCCGGACTCAAACAAGCTGATGGGCCTTCCGCCATCTTCCGGCGCATGATCGATAATGGCCGGGATTTTATTGTTCGGCGAGATCAGCAGAAAATCGGGGCGAAACTGGCTGCCTTTGCTGATATCGACATGAATCAGACGGTATTGCAGCTGTGCCTCTTCAAGAAACAGCGTGATTTTGTGACCGTTTGGCGATGGCGTGTAATAGAGATCGATCATTTTCAGCATCCGTTTTGTCATGAACCGGGTCATTACAAGTATAGAGCCTGTTGGCGTGCGTGAGTTTTCATCAAGTGACAGCGAGAGAAAGACTCTATATTTTGAAGGCAAGCCAATACACTTCAGAGGACATTATGAGCAAATCTGCAATTACGCTGTGGTCAGATGCCAATTTTTTCTCCCCCTACGTGCTGTCTGTTTATGTCGCTCTGCAAGAGAAGGGGCTACCTTTCACGCTGAAAACCGTTGATCTCAATAGTGGTGAACACTTGCATCCTTCATGGCAAGGTTACGCCTTGACGCGCCGCGTACCGGTTCTTGAGATCGATGGTTTTGAACTGAGCGAATCATCAGCGATTACGGAATTCCTGGAAGAGAGCTTTGCACCGCCACAGTGGGAGCGTATCTACCCACACGATGTACAAAAGCGCGCTCGGGCGCGCCAGGTTCAGGCGTGGATCCGCAGCGATTTAATGCCTATCCGTGAGGAACGATCAACAGATGTCGTTTTTGCTGGCGTGAAGAAAGGACCGTTAAGCGAAGCGGGAAAAGCCAGTGCGGAAAAACTGTTCGCTACTGCGAGCAGTTTACTGAGCCACGGTAAGCAGAATTTATTTGGCGAATGGTGTATCGCTGACTGTGATTTAGCGCTAATGCTTAATCGCCTGGTCCTGAATGGTGATGAGGTTCCAGAAGCGCTTGCGGAATACGCCACCTTCCAGTGGCAGCGCGCTTCAGTACAGCGTTTTATCGCGCTTTCAGCGAAGCGTTCCTGCTGAAAAACGGGCCGTAATCCAGTATCATTACAAGGTGATTTTCAGCGAGGAGTGAGTGATGAAACTGATGTTCGCATCGGACATTCATGGTTCGTTGCCAGCCACGGAACGCGTACTCGAACGGTTTGCTGCAAGCGGCGCGCAATGGCTGGTGATATTGGGTGATGTTTTAAACCACGGGCCGCGTAATGCGCTTCCAGAAGGCTATGCACCTGCGCAGGTTGCTGAACGGCTGAATGAGCTGGCATCGCGAATTATTGCGGTGCGTGGTAATTGCGACAGCGAAGTGGATCAGATGCTCCTGCATTTTCCGATGACTGCGCCGTGGCAGCAAATTCTGACAGAAAACCAGCGACTCTTTTTGACGCACGGACACCTTTTTGGCCCGCAAAATATGCCGGTGCTCAATGCGGGCGATGTTCTGGTTTATGGGCATACTCATCTGCCGGTTGCTGAGCGGCGCGAGGGTATCTATCATTTCAATCCCGGCTCGGTAAGCATCCCGAAAGGGGGCTTTGCGGCAAGTTACGGGATTCTGGATGATAATGTTCTCAGCGTAATGGCACTCAATGATCAAAGTGTTATTGCACAGGTCGAGATTAATCCGTAATTTACCCCACAAACATAAACGCGCCGTAAGAGCGCCAGAAAAAAGAAGGTTTCCTGATGGTGGAACAGCGTCGTTTGGCAAGTACTGAATGGGTGGATATTGTGAATGAAGACAACGAAGTCATTGCACAGTCCAGCCGGGAACAAATGCGGGCGCAACGCTTACGCCATCGTGCAACGTATATCGTTGTGCATGATGGTATGGGCAAAATTCTGGTTCAACGTCGCACTGAGACAAAAGATTTTTTGCCCGGCATGCTGGATGCCACCGCAGGCGGTGTGGTTCAGGCTGACGAGCAGATGCTGGAATCAGCGCGTCGTGAAGCAGAAGAGGAACTGGGGATTGCGGGCGTGCCGTTTGCCGAGCATGGTCAGTTTTACTTTGAAGATCAGAACTGTCGCGTATGGGGCGGGTTGTTTAGCTGCGTTTCCCACGGACCGTTTGCGCTTCAGGAAGATGAGGTCAGTGAAGTTTGCTGGTTGACGCCGGAAGAAATTACCGCGCGCTGCGACGAATTTACGCCGGACTCCCTGAAAGCCCTGGCGCTGTGGATGACCCGCAACGCCAAGAATGAAGGGGCGAAAGCCGAAAAGCAGGAAGAAGCTGAGTAAACTCTGTTCATCCGGCCTACTGCGTCGAGAAATCGAGTAGGCCGGACGCACACTTTTTAATGGTAACCCATCATCTGCGCGCCAATCACCACCACGCTGGACATAATAAACAGCAGTCCCAACAGCGTAGCACCTACCTTCAGCCAGTTACGAAAATCCACCCGACAAACGCCTAACGTAGCCATCAGAGATGCTGACGTCGGATAGATAATATGACTGAATCCGTCGCCAAACTGGAAGGCCAGGACTGTGACCTGACGGTTTACGCCCACCAGATCGCCCAGCGGTGCCAGTAGCGGCATGGTTAACGCAGCCTGACCAGAGCCGGAAGTGACGAAGAAATTAAAAACTGCCTGGAACAACAGCATAAACCACGCCGCGATGGCGTTATCCAGCCCGCTGATGCCATTGGCAATGCTGTGCAGCAGAGTGTTTAACACGCTGGCTTCACCCGCCTCTCCATTACCGACCAGCAGTAAAATGCCTTTGGCAAAACCAACCAGCAGGGCAGGTGCAATCATCATTCGTGCGCCCTCAGTGAATGAGGAGGCCATGATGTTGACCGTCATGCCGTTGAGCCGAAACACGACGCCGATAATGCCAATCACCAGACCCATCGTGAAGAACTGACTGGCGATCTCAGGAATAAACCACGCGTTGGCGATAACGCCCCAGACAACCCAAATCATCACCGCGGTCAGCACCACTAGCACTAACCAGTCGCCCAGCGTGAAGCGTCGTTCCACGACTTCGTCCTGCTGCTCGCGAAAGAAGCGGTCGGATTCATGTACCCGGGACAAAAGCGGATTCTTTTTGATACGCGCCGCATAGGCCAGCGTGAAGGTCAGCCCGATTAGTGTAGCGATCACCCAGACCACGATGCGTAGCCCGGAACCAGAGAGCACCGGTACCCCCGCAATACCTTGCGCGACCACCACGCAAAATGGGTTCATCCATGAGCTGGCAAAACCAATCTGAGTCGCGATATAGGTAACCAGCACGGTGGTGATACTGTCGTAACCTAGCCGTACCATCAAAGGCGCGATGATAATGGCAAAGGCAACAGCCTCTTCCCCCATGCCAAACACCGCGCCGCCTAAGGAGAAGAGAATAAACAGCACTGGGATAAACAGGACCTCGTTGCCCCGCGTATGGCGAATGAGCGCCAGGATGCCGTTATCAATGGTACCGGTACGCATAACGATGCCGAATGCGCCGCCAATGACCAGCATAAACATAATGATGCCGACAGCAGTGCCGAATTTCGAGCCGGAGGTTAATCCTTCAAACGGGAAATTCATCAGGCCTGGGCGTTCATCTCCGGTGGTGAATAACTGCACCCGGTGATACTGCTCTTCACCTGCGTCGTTGGTCAGAATACGAAAGGAATGGGGGTCAACCACCTTACGGGTTTTGGTTTGTCCATCAATCTGATACTGCACTTCCTGGCTGTCGAACATCCCGACGGGAACAACCCATGTCGCCAGACTGGTTAAAACGGCGACGAAAAAAATAATCACCAGCGTATCGGGCATCGCCCATTTTTTAGCTGGCTGTGATTCTGTTACTGCTGACATGAAAGACTATCCCTGTTGCAACGCAAAAGAGAGTAAGTATGCGAACAGAAGAATAGTTATTCATTGATGCAGCGCATCCAGGCAAATGTTTCAGATTATGCCAAAAGGGAAATAGACATAAAAAAACCGGAAATATCAGCTATTTCCGGTTTGATAAGCAGATGTGTTGCCGGATAAGAGATCCGGCACACTCGGCAGATTACTGCTGCTGCTGGGAAGACTGGATCGCGGTCAGTGCGATGGTGTAGACGATATCGTCTACCAGCGCGCCACGAGACAGGTCGTTCACCGGCTTGCGCATACCCTGCAGCATTGGCCCGATGGAGATCAGGTCGGCAGAACGCTGTACCGCTTTGTAAGTGGTGTTACCGGTGTTCAGATCCGGGAAGATGAACACGGTAGCGCGACCTGCAACCGGAGAGTTCGGCGCTTTGGATTTCGCTACGTCAGCCATAACGGCGGCGTCGTACTGCAGCGGACCGTCGATCATCAGGTCAGGACGTTTTTCCTGTGCCAGACGGGTTGCTTCGCGAACTTTCTCTACGTCACTACCTGCACCAGAAGTACCGGTGGAGTAGGAGAGCATCGCTACGCGCGGTTCGATACCGAAGGCAATTGCGGAATCAGCGGACTGAATCGCGATTTCTGCCAGCTGCTCTGCAGTCGGATCCGGGTTGATCGCGCAGTCGCCGTAAACGTAAACCTGATCCGGCAGCAGCATGAAGAACACGGAAGACACCAGAGAGCTACCCGGTGCAGTTTTGATCAGCTGCAGCGGCGGACGGATGGTGTTCGCGGTGGTGTGTACTGCACCAGAAACCAGACCGTCAACATCGTCCTGTTCCAGCATCAGGGTACCGAGAACAACGTTGTCTTCCAGCTGTTCGCGGGCAACGGTTTCGGTCATACCTTTGTTTTTACGCAGTTCGACCAGGCGAGCAACGTAGCTTTCGCGAACCACATCTGGATCAACGATTTCTACACCAGCGCCCAGTTCAACGCCCTGAGAGGCTGCAACGCGGGTGATCTCATCCGGGTTACCCAGCAGTACGCAGGTTGCGATACCACGTTCAGCACAGATAGCAGCCGCTTTAACGGTACGCGGTTCGTCGCCTTCCGGCAGAACAACACGTTTGCCCGCTTTACGCGCCAGCTCGGTCAGCTGATAACGGAACGCCGGTGGAGACAGACGACGGCTGCGTTCAGAAGTCGCGGTCAGAGATTCAATCCAGTCAGCGTTGATGTAGTTAGCAACGTATTCCTGAACTTTCTCAATGCGCTCGTGATCGTCAACCGGAACTTCCAGGTTGAAGCTCTGCAGGCTCAGAGAGGTCTGCCAGGTGTTGGTGTTTACCATGAATACCGGCAGGCCGGTTTCAAATGCACGTTCGCACAGTTTAGTGATGCGCGCGTCCATTTCGTAGCCGCCAGTCAGCAGCAGGGCACCGATTTCCACACCGTTCATGGCCGCCAGGCATGCTGCAACCAGCACGTCAGGACGATCTGCGGAAGTTACCAGCAGGGAGCCTGCGCGGAAGTGTTCCAGCATATGTGGAATGCTGCGTGCGCAGAACGTCACAGACTTCACGCGACGGGTGTTGATATCGCCTTCGTTAACGATGGTGGCGTTCAGGTGACGCGCCATATCGATTGCACGAGTAGCGATCAGATCGAAGCTCCATGGCACCGCGCCCAGAACCGGCAGCGGACTGGATTCTTGCAGTTTAGCCGGATCAACTTTGATCACTTTCGCTTTGGAAGAGTCGTCGAAAATCTCGGACAGATCCGGGCGAGTACGGCCCTGCTCATCAACCGGTGCGTTCAGTTTGTTAACGATTACGCCGGTGATGTTGGTGTTTTTCGCGCCGCCGAAGCTGCTGCGAGTCAGTTCAATACGCTCGTTCAGCTGTTCCGGGGTGTCGGTACCCTGAGACATAACGAAGACGATTTCCGCGTTCAGCGTTTTCGCGATTTCGTAGTTCAGAGACTGCGCGAACTGATGTTTACGGGTTGGGACCAGGCCTTCAACCAGTACAACTTCAGCGTCTTTGGTGTTCGCGTGGTAGTTCGCGATGATCTCTTCCATCAGCACATCTTTCTGATTGCTGGACAGCAGAGATTCAACGTGGCTCATCTTCAGCGGCTCTGCGGCTGGCAGAGAAGAGTTAGCACGGACGATGCTGGTAGTCTGGTCTGGCGCATCGCCACCGGCACGCGGTTGAGCGATCGGCTTAAAGACGCTCAGACGAACGCCTTTGCGTTCCATTGCGCGGATCACGCCAAGGCTGACGCTGGTCAGGCCGACGCTGGTTCCGGTAGGGATCAGCATAATAATACGGGACACGGTTTATCCTCTTTCGTTACCGCCAATTTAGACGGGTTACAAAACAGCACCGCCAGCTAGGCTGGCGGTGTGAAATCAGGCAGTCAGGCGGCTCGCGTCTTGCGCGATAACCAGTTCTTCGTTGGTTGGGATAACCAGCGCAGGACGGGTACCTTCTTTGTTGATGAAACCAGATTTGCCGAAACGTGCGGCCAGGTTACGTTCGTGGTCAACTTCAAAGCCCAGAACGCCCAGTTTGCCCAGAGACAGTTCACGAACCATCGCTGCGTTTTCACCGATACCACCGGTGAAGACAACTGCATCCAGACGACCATCCATCAGCGCAGTGTAAGAACCGATGTATTTCGCCAGACGGTGGCAGTAAACGTCCATTGCACGTTTAGCGTCTTCTTTAGTAGCGTAGTTATCTTCAACATAACGGCAGTCGCTGGTGACTTCGGTCAGACCCAGCAGGCCGGACTCTTTGGTCAGCATTTTGTTGATCTGGTCAACGCTCATGCCCAGGGTATCGTGCAGGTGGAAGATGATCGCCGGGTCGATGTCACCGGAACGCGTACCCATCACCAGACCTTCCAGCGGGGTCAGACCCATGGAGGTATCAACACATTTACCGTTACGGATAGCAGATACAGAACCGCCATTGCCCAGGTGGCAAGTGATGATGTTCAGCTCTTCAACCGGTTTGTTCAGCACTTTTGCCGCTTCCTGAGTGACGAAGAAGTGGCTGGTACCGTGCGCGCCGTAACGACGAACGCCGTGTTCTTTGTACAGGCTGTACGGCAGAGCATAGAGGTAAGACTCTTCCGGCATAGTCTGATGGAACGCGGTGTCGAATACAGCCACGTTTTTGTCTTTCAGATTAGGGAAGGATTTCAGCGCTTCTGCGATACCGATCAGGTGAGCCGGGTTATGCAGCGGTGCGAAAGAGGCAGAATCTTTGATGCCCTGAATAACGGAATCATCGATAACCACGGAGCTGGTGTACTTCTCGCCGCCGTGTACGATACGGTGACCAATAGCGGTCAATTGCGCAGACAATTCTGGTTTTTGTGCCAGAATAGTGTTAACGATAAAGTTCAGCGCTTCACTGTGAGCGGCGCCTGCACCTAAAGCCGCTTCTTGTTTACCGCCGTCCATTTTCCACTTGATACGTGCTTCTGGGAGATGGAAACATTCGGCTAAACCAGAGAGGTATTCTTCACCGTTTACTGCATCGATGATGGCAAATTTCAGTGAGGAGCTACCGCAGTTCAGAACCAGTACTAACTTACTCGACATGGAAGTACCTATTTATGATACGTGGCTAAAAAAACGTCAGGGAGTCATAGAGCGTAGCGCATGATGACACCGACGTTTATGATTAACATCATGCGCCATAGTCTTTTTGGGCACGATGGAATAAATACCTTTGAGTCTATGTCATTTTGCGTATTTTTCAGGCAATGGCATAATGTATGCCAATTTGACGACTCAATGATTTTGGACTACAGGCCTTACAGGCCGGCACAGGATACCTGAATGTGGGTATCAAAGACAAAATGTTTTGAACGATGTCCCTTGTAGTTGTTGTTTTGCACAAATTTTTTAATTTTTATATGTGAAGTTGAGGTAACCGCCATGTCGACACCGGATAATCGCTCCGTCAATTTTTTCAGCTTGTTTCGCCGGGGGCAGCACTATGCAAAGACGTGGCCAATGGAAAAGCGCCTTGCGCCCGTGTTTGTTGAGAACCGCGTGATCCGCATGACGCGTTACGCGATTCGTTTTATGCCGCCTATCGCCGTCTTCACCTTATGTTGGCAAATTGCGTTAGGGGGGCAGTTGGGCCCGGCCGTGGCGACTGCGCTGTTTGCGCTTAGCCTGCCGATGCAGGGGATGTGGTGGCTGGGAAAACGTTCCGTAACGCCGCTGCCGCCTTCAATTCTCAATTGGTTCTACGAAGTTCGGGGTAAATTGCAAGAAGCTGGGCAGGCGCTCTCTCCGGTAGAAGGAAAGCCGGATTACCAGGCGCTGGCTGACACGCTTAAGCGCGCCTTCAAACAACTGGATAAAACTTTCCTTGATGATTTGTAATTGACCCCTGATTACGCATATAAAAGAAGGCACAAGATGCCTTCTTTTTTTTCATCTCAGTAGTAGTGATACAGGAGTCCCAAATGGAAATGACCAACGCTCAACGTCTGATTTTGTCGAATCAGTACAAAATGATGACTATGCTCGATCCAACTAACGCCGAGCGTTATCGTCGTTTGCAGACGATTATTGAACGCGGTTACGGCTTGCAGATGCGTGAGCTGGATCGTGAGTTTGGTGAACTGACGGAAGAAACCTGTCGTACGATTATCGATATTATGGAGATGTATCACGCATTACATGTGTCCTGGACTAATCTTAAGGATGCGCAGGCTATTGATGAGCGTCGCGTGACCTTCCTCGGTTTTGACGCCGCAACGGAAGCCCGTTTCCTCGGGTACGTTCGTTTTATGGTCAATGTGGAAGGTCGTTACACCCACTTTGATGCGGGTACGCATGGCTTCAACGCCCAGACCCCAATGTGGGAAAAATATCAGCGTATGCTGAATGTTTGGCACTCTTGCCCGCGTCAGTATCACCTGAGCGCGAATGAAATTAACCAAATCATTAATGCCTGAGGGGGCGAGCGTGCAGTGCAAAGGTTTTCTGTTTGATCTGGATGGAACGCTGGTCGATTCCTTACCTGCAGTAGAGCGTGCGTGGTGCAACTGGGCCGATCGCTTCGGCCTCGATCACGCCGAGGTACTCGGCTTTATTCATGGTAAGCAGGCCATTACCTCCCTGCGACACTTTATGGTGGGCAAGTCTGAGGCAGAGATCGCCGCGGAATTTACCCGTCTGGAACAGATCGAAGCGACGGAAACCGCCGGGATCACCGCGCTGCCGGGGGCGGTTGATTTACTCAACCATCTCAATAAAGCGGGTATTCCATGGGCGATTGTGACCTCCGGCTCTATGCCGGTCGCACGGGCGCGCCATCGTGTTGCCGGGCTTCCTGCTCCTGAAGTGTTTGTCACCGCCGAGCGGGTAAAAAGAGGGAAACCAGAGCCAGACGCGTATCTGTTAGGCGCTCAGCTTCTGGGCCTGGCACCGCAGGAATGTGCAGTGGTGGAAGATGCTCCCGCCGGGGTGCTCTCAGGACTGGCTGCTGGGTGTCATGTCATCGCGGTTAACGCGCCAGCGGATACGCCGCGTCTGGACGAAGTTGATTTTTCGCTGACCAGTCTGGAACATATTTCTGTGACCAAACAACCCAACGGAAATGTGGTCGTTATAAGAAATACCTGATCATGATTTAGCCCCAGATTGTTGGGGCTTTTTTATGGCAGAATCAGTCCATCCCTCTCATTTAACAAGGATATGTTGTGAACGGTGAATTGATATGGGTTCTCTCATTGCTGGCGATTGCCGTCGTCTTGTTTGCAACTGGCAGAGTGCGTATGGACGCGGTCGCTTTGCTGGTCATTATTGCCTTTGTTCTGAGCGGAACATTGAGCATCACAGAGGCTTTTTCCGGGTTCAGCGATCCTAACGTTATTTTGATAGCGGCTTTATTCATTATCGGCGACGGCCTGGTGCGTACCGGCGTGGCGACGGTAATGGGTGCCTGGCTGGTGAAGGTCGCTGGCAGCAGTGAAGTCAAAATGCTGGTGTTGCTGATGATAACCGTAGCCGGACTCGGTGCCTTCATGAGTTCGACCGGTGTGGTCGCCATCTTTATTCCGGTTGTCTTAAGCGTTTCTATGCGCATGCAAATCTCCCCCTCACGGCTGATGATGCCGTTGAGCTTTGCCGGATTGATAAGCGGCATGATGACGCTGGTGGCAACGCCGCCGAACCTGGTCGTCAACAGTGAATTGTTACGTGAAGGACTTAACGGTTTTAGCTTTTTTAGCGTAACCCCACTGGGACTGGTGGTGTTGGTACTCGGCATAATTTATATGCTGGTGATGCGTTTTATGCTGAAAGGTGAAGACTCCGGGCAGCCGGGAGACGGCTGGAAGCGCCGGACCTTTCGCGATCTGATCAAAGAATATCGCCTGACAGGGCGTGCCCGTCGCCTGGCGATTCGCCCCGGTTCTCCCATGATTGGCCAACGTCTGGATGACCTGAAATTGCGTGAGCGCTACGGGGCAAACGTGATTGGTGTTGAACGCTGGCGGCGTTTTCGCCGCGTGATTGTCGATGTTAACGGGGTTTCTGAGTTCCGTGCCCGTGACGTGTTGCTGATTGATATGTCAGCGGCCGACGTCGACCTGCGTGAATTTTGCAGCGAGCAACTGTTGGAGCCGATGGTGCTGCGCGGTGAATACTTCTCCGAGCAGGCGCTTGACGTGGGTATGGCCGAGATTTCATTAATCCCTGAATCGGAATTGATCGGCAAAACGGTACGGGAAATCGCTTTTCGTACGCGTTATGGCCTGAATGTCGTCGGACTGAAGCGTGATGGTACGGCACTGGCCGGAGCGGTGGTGGATGAACCACTGCTGATGGGCGATATCATTCTGGTGGTGGGCAACTGGAAACTCATCACTTTGTTGGGACAAAAAGGGCGCGATTTCGTGGTGCTGAATATGCCCGCGGAAGTTAGTGAAGCCTCCCCGGCGCACAGCCAGGCGCCGCATGCGATTTTCTGTCTGGTGCTGATGGTCGCGTTAATGCTCACCGATGAAATCCCTAATACGGTTGCCGCGATTATCGCCTGTTTGCTGATGGGAAAATTCCGCTGCATCGATGCCGAAAGCGCCTATAAAGCCATTCACTGGCCAAGTATTATTTTGATTGTCGGAATGATGCCCTTTGCGCTGGCATTACAGAAAACGGGCGGTGTTGATCTGGTGGTTAAAGGGCTAATGGACGTTGGTGGAGGGTACGGCCCGTATATGATGCTGGGCTGCCTGTTCGTGCTGTGCGCGACCATTGGGTTATTTATCTCTAACACTGCGACGGCGGTACTGATGGCGCCGATTGCGCTGGCGGCAGCAAAGTCGATGGGCGTTTCGCCGTATCCTTTTGCGATGGTGATTGCGATGGCGGCTTCCGCAGCCTTTATGACGCCAGTTTCTTCACCGGTAAACACACTGGTACTCGGGCCGGGTAACTACAGCTTTAGCGATTTCGTAAAAATTGGCGTGCCGTTTACCATCATTGTAATGGTGGTGTGCGTGGTGATGATCCCGATGCTGTTTCCGTTTTGATTTTTATGTGCCGGATGGCGGCTAACGCCTCATCCGGCCTACAAAGGTAACGTCGTCGCAAACTTACAATGGAGAATCCTGACTGATTTCATCTAATGAGAGGTGAAAACTCGGGACGAACACGTCCATAAAGTAGTCCATCTCTTCGCTGCGTCGTGACTCCAGCGTTTTTTCCAGACGTGTTTTCGCCAGCAGAAATTCGTTGTTACCGGCGGAGAGTTCTTCCAGGCACTTCAGATACGCGCACAGGGCATCTGCCTGTTTAACAATCGACCTCTCTTCTTCACTTAAGGCATGTTCATCAATGAGCGGCGCAAAAATATCGCGCAGCTCATCGGGAACCATATCGACCAGTTTTTGTTGGGCAATTTTCTCTATCGCTTTATATTCTTGGGCAATCTGCGAGTTGAAATATTTCACTGGGGTAGGGAGATCGCCGGTTAACACCTCTGACGCATCGTGATACATCGCCAGCAGGGCAATACGCTCAGCATTAACCTGACCACCAAATTTACGGTTTTTAATTGCGGCCAGCGCATGGGCAACCATGGCAACCTGCAGACTGTGTTCGGACACGTTTTCGGTGCGCACGTTGCGCATCAGCGGCCAGCGGTTAATGAGTTTCAGACGGGAGAGGTGGGCAAAAAAGTGGCTCTGCTTCATAACGACCCTTACTCAGTGACTTCAGTAACGGTATTTTGCGCAGAGAGTGCTACCGGATGCAAACCCGGCAGCACTTTGCGTGGTTACAGCTGGCGATACCCTGACAGGAAACGCTCAAATTTACTCAGCGACATTTCGATATCGTCAATACGCGGTAGCGTGACGATGCGGAAATGATCCGGCCACGGCCAGTTGAATGCCGTCCCCTGGACCAGCAGTACTTTTTCCTGCAACAGGAAGTCGAGTACCATCTTCTGGTCGTCATGAATATTGAAGCGTTTAGCATCAATTTTCGGGAACATATACAGCGCACCGCGCGGTTTTACGCAAGAGACGCCGGGGATGTCATTAAGCAGTTCCCAGGCGCGGTTACGTTGCTCATACAGACGTCCGCCTGGCATGATGAATTCGCTGATGCTCTGATATCCACCCAGTGCGGTCTGAATGGCATGTTGTGCCGGAACGTTGGCACACAGGCGCATAGAAGCCAGCATCTCAAGGCCTTCGATATACCCTTTGGCATGTTTCTTCGGTCCGTTCAGTACCATCCAGCCCTGGCGGAAACCGGCAACACGATAGGTTTTTGACAGGCCGTTAAAGGTAATAGTCAGCAGGTCAGGGGCCATTGCCGCAATCGAGTGGTGCTCGGCGTCATCGTAAAGAATTTTGTCGTAAATCTCGTCCGCAAAGATGATGAGGTTGTTTTGGCGGGCAATCTCAACAATCTCCATCAGCAGCTCTTTAGAATACACCGCGCCGGTTGGGTTGTTTGGGTTGATGATGACGATCCCACGGGTACGCGGCGTAATTTTGGCGCGGATATCATCCAGGTCCGGGAACCAGTCTGACGATTCGTCACACAGGTAGTGCACGGCATTACCACCAGAGAGCGAAACCGCCGCCGTCCACAGTGGATAATCAGGTGCAGGAACCAGCATTTCGTCCCCACTGTTTAGCAATGCCTGCATGGCCTGCACAATCAATTCAGATACGCCGTTACCGATATAGATATCTTCCACGGTTACGTCGCGCATCCCACGGGCCTGGTAATGCTGCATGATTGCTTTGCGGGCTGAATAAAGGCCTTTGGAATCGCAATATCCTTGCGCAGTTGGCAAATTGCGGATCACATCCACCAAAATTTCATCTGGCGCTTCAAACCCGAAAGGCGCAGGGTTGCCGATGTTCAGTTTCAGAACTTTGTTGCCTTCTTCTTCCAGGCGCTTTGCTTCCTTCAGAACCGGGCCGCGAATGTCATAACAGACGTTTTCTAATTTGCTGGATTTTTCAATGGGGGACATGAACGTTGACCTTTTTAGCTGTGAATGCCACTCCCTGCCGTGGAAGTCAGCCCAGCACAATGTACTCCCACGACGGTTAGTTTTGAAGGGTCTTTAGTAGAAGATTTTGGAAAGCAGGAGGATTATAATTCACTGTTAATGACTAAATAATGTGATTTTTGTAGGGTAATAATCTGGATTGTTGTGTTTATTGTGGTTTATATTTTGCTTTGTTAGCGTGGGTATGGTGATTTGTCTGGTCAAAAAAAGTTAGGTCTGTAAAGACAAAGTAGCTGAGATCTCAGCTGAATGGCGTAATTCGAAAATACTGAGGTTTTGCCTGCGAAATCTGTTATCGGTCTGATCCCTCCGTGATGCGGTGTGAATCCATTGTTAAGCATAATTAATGAATTGAGAGATTCTTAATTAATTATTATTTATTATTTAAACGACATCAAATTGAGTGGGCCAATAATACGAAAACCGTTTCGCTGACATAACACCAATTTGCCCGGAATTATTCGCGATAACACTTATAAATATAGTGGTTTTAGGTTAAGATAACTCCTATGAAATGGTGTGTAGTACGAATTTTACGATAATTCAAATGTTTGTTGGTTGTTCCTAACATCCTGAAAAGTTAGTTTTTAATGTGTAAATTATTGTTCGTTAACTATTTTTTAAATTTACAAAATTTACATGTTTCCCATTAGTCAGAATCATCCAGCAGCTAAAAATACGGCTCTTTCTCGTTGCTATATTCCGATGAATATCACGGGTATTAAAATAGCTCAGAAAGAGAATTGTTTCGTTTGTTAAACCAAATACATCCTTATTTTCACTTGGTTACACTAAGCGAAACTGAAGGGAGGCACATTACAAATGGAGTTGTTTGATTCTGAATGCACAGCATTAACCCGGTATGACCCGCGAGTAAGTGAAAAACTATGATAAATGCAAATCGTCCGATAATTAACCTCGACCTCGATCTGCTGAGAACCTTTGTTGCTGTTGCCGACCTGAATACCTTTGCGGCTGCGGCAGCTGCGGTATGTCGAACTCAGTCTGCGGTAAGTCAGCAAATGCAGCGTCTTGAACAACTTGTGGGGAAAGAGTTGTTCGCGCGCCATGGACGCAACAAACTGCTGACCGAACACGGTATCCAGCTGTTGGGTTACGCCAGGAAAATACTGCGATTTAATGATGAGGCATGCTCATCATTGATGTTTAACAATCTTCAGGGGGTGTTAACTATCGGTGCTTCTGATGAATCCGCCGATACCATACTCCCTTTTCTGCTTAACCGTATAAGTTCGGTTTATCCGAAACTTGCACTGGATGTCAGAGTGAAACGCAACGCCTACATGGTGGAGATGCTTAAGTCGCAAGAAGTGGATTTAGTGGTCACCACTAACCGACCTGGCGATTTTGAGTGCCTGAATTTGCGAACTTCACCGACGCACTGGTATTGCGCAGCCGAATATATCCTGCAAAAAGGGGAACCGGTGCCGTTAGTTCTGCTGGACGATCCCAGCCCGTTTCGCGATATCGTGCTGGCGACGTTGAATGCCGCACAGATCCCGTGGCGTTTGGCTTATGTCGCTTCAACATTGCCTGCGGTCCGCGCGGCGGTAAAAGCAGGGCTGGGCGTTACTGCCCGTCCTGTCGAAATGATGAGCCCGGATTTACGCGTACTGGGTGCGGCGGACGGATTGCCACCTCTGCCTGATACCGAGTATCTGCTGTGCAGCGATCCGGCCACGCAAAATGAATTAGCTCAGGTTATCTTTAAGTCGATGCAGACATATCAAAATCCTTGGCAATACAATCAGTTTACCCCTGAAGGGGGAGATGACTCGCTGATTGTTGAAGGCGACTTTGAGTAAAGCGTCACAAAAAAACGTTTTAAAATGTAAGTGTAAAAAAGAGCCACTGATGATGAAAAAACATCCAGCGGCTCTTTTTTTATGCAAATATTACTGCTTTCTGTTCATTCATATACTAAAACTTAACAAAATCAGCAGGTAAAAAAACAGACTGACAATAGGATGAAAAATAATCAGCTGAGTTGCTAAATGTTTCCATGTTAAAAAACTAGAGAAATTGTTGCTGTTTTTTATGGTGAATTAACAAAAGCGTGTCACAGATCAAGAAAATACTCCCATTTAGGGGGAGGCATCTGGGTGAATTCCTGTCAAAATAGACGTGTATTATCTTTTTTACTTCACTACGGACACGATTCAACAACATTAAAAATGACCGATGATGCAATCGAAATGGGTCTAAAGAGCACTTTATGTTAATGAAGTTGGAACAGTGTAAAATAATGTGAGGAAACTTTTGTTAAAGTTGACAAAAGGTTATAGAAAGGAGTAAAAAACCCCATCAATTAGCTGTATAAAATGATTTTTCACAGTGATTGTAAGGTTTTTTTTATTCCTCCCCATGAATCGATGTGGCGTTCATCTGCCGAAAAGAGCAGAGAATTTGGCGCTACTTTTGATGAGTAAGCAATGAGTATGTCAACATCCACTGAAATCATCGCTCATCACTGGGCATTCGCTATCTTTCTTATCGTTGCCATTGGCCTGTGCTGCCTGATGCTCGTCGGCGGCTGGTTTTTAGGGGGTCGCGCACGCGCGAGATCTAAAAACGTGCCGTTTGAATCAGGTATCGACTCGGTCGGCACCGCCCGCCTGCGCCTGTCTGCCAAGTTTTATCTGGTAGCCATGTTCTTCGTTATCTTCGACGTTGAAGCGCTGTATCTGTTCGCATGGTCAACTTCTATCCGTGAAAGCGGTTGGATTGGCTTTGTGGAAGCTGCAATTTTTATTTTTGTGTTACTGGCAGGTCTGGTTTATCTGGTGCGTATTGGCGCGCTGGACTGGACGCCCGCGCGTTCACGCCGCGAGCGTATGAACCCGGAAACGAACAGTATCGCTAATCGTCAACGCTAACCGCGAGGCATTAAGATGGATTATACGCTCACCCGCATAGATCCTAACGGTGAGAACGACCGTTACCCCCTGCAAAAACAGGAGATCGTAACCGACCCCCTGGAACAAGAAGTTAACAAAAACGTGTTCATGGGCAAACTGCATGACATGGTTAACTGGGGCCGTAAAAACTCAATTTGGCCATATAACTTTGGCCTTTCCTGCTGCTACGTTGAGATGGTGACCTCGTTTACCGCCGTGCACGATGTGGCCCGTTTTGGTGCGGAAGTACTGCGTGCATCGCCGCGTCAGGCTGACCTGATGGTCGTAGCCGGAACCTGCTTTACCAAAATGGCACCAGTTATTCAGCGCCTCTACGATCAGATGCTGGAACCGAAATGGGTTATTTCCATGGGCGCATGCGCCAACTCCGGCGGTATGTACGACATCTATTCTGTGGTGCAGGGCGTTGATAAATTTATTCCGGTCGATGTGTACATCCCGGGATGTCCGCCGCGCCCAGAAGCGTATATGCAGGCTCTGATGCTGCTGCAAGATTCCATTGGCAAAGAACGCCGTCCGCTCTCCTGGGTGGTTGGCGATCAGGGCGTTTATCGCGCCAATATGCAGTCAGAACGCGAGCGTAAACGCGGCGAACGTATTGCTGTAACGAATCTTCGTACACCAGACGAGATTTAATTTGCGCCTGTCGGCAGCAGCACTTCCTTCGCTTATCACTACATAAATAGCGCGAAGCACTGCCGACCACCACGGACCATTTGCAATGGTGAACAATATGACCGACTTAACCGCGCAAGACGCCGTATGGCAAACACGGGATCACCTTGATGACCCGGTCATTGGCGAACTGCGCAACCGTTTTGGGCCGGATGCCTTTACCGTTCAGGCGACTCGCACCGGGGTACCCGTTGTTTGGGTCAAGCGTGAACAATTACTGGAAGTTGGCGATTTCTTAAAGAGACTGCCGAAACCTTACGTCATGCTGTTTGACTTACACGGCATGGACGAACGTCTGCGTACGCACCGCGAAGGGTTACCTGCCGCGGATTTTTCCGTTTTCTATCACCTGATCTCCATTGAACGCAATCGCGATATCATGCTCAAGGTGGCTTTGTCTGAAAACGATCTGCGCGTACCGACTTTCACCAAACTGTTCCCGAACGCCAACTGGTATGAGCGTGAAACCTGGGAAATGTTTGGCATCGATATCGAAGGTCACCCGCACCTGACGCGTCTGCTGATGCCGCATACCTGGGAAGGTCATCCGCTGCGTAAAGACTACCCGGCGCGTGCGACCGAATTCGATCCGTTTGAGCTGACTAAAGCCAAACAGGATCTGGAAATGGAAGCGCTGACCTTCAAACCAGAAGATTGGGGTATGAAGCGTAGCACCGAAAATGAGGACTTCATGTTCCTCAACCTCGGTCCTAACCATCCGTCTTCTCACGGTGCTTTCCGTATTGTGCTGCAGCTTGATGGCGAAGAAATCGTCGACTGCGTACCTGACATCGGCTACCACCACCGTGGCGCTGAAAAGATGGGTGAACGTCAGTCCTGGCACAGCTACATTCCGTACACCGACCGTATTGAGTACCTCGGCGGCTGCGTAAACGAAATGCCTTACGTACTGGCCGTTGAGAAGCTGGCTGGTATCACCACGCCGGATCGCGTCAACGTGATTCGCGTGATGTTGTCCGAACTGTTCCGTATCAACAGCCACCTGCTGTACATCTCCACGTTCATTCAGGACGTCGGCGCGATGACCCCGGTATTCTTCGCCTTTACCGACCGTCAGAAAATCTATGACGTGGTGGAAGCGATCACCGGTTTCCGTATGCACCCGGCCTGGTTCCGCATCGGCGGTGTGGCACACGATCTGCCGCGCGGTTGGGACAAGCTGCTGCGTGACTTCCTCGACTGGATGCCAAAACGTCTGGATTCTTACGAGAAAGCCGCACTGCGTAACACCATCCTGAAAGGCCGTTCGCAGGGCGTTGCCGCTTACGGTAAGAAAGAAGCGCTGGACTGGGGTTGTACCGGTGCTGCGCTGCGCGCGACCGGTATTGATTTCGACGTGCGTAAAGCGCGTCCGTACTCTGGCTACGAAAACTTTGACTTTGAAGTCCCGGTTGGCGGCGGCGTTTCTGACTGCTATACCCGCGTGATGCTGAAAGTTGAAGAGCTGCGCCAGAGTCTGCGCATCCTTGAGCAGTGCCTCAATAACATGCCGGAAGGCCCGTTCAAAGCGGATCACCCGCTGACGACGCCGCCGCCGAAAGAGCGCACGCTGCAACATATCGAAACCCTTATCACCCACTTCCTGCAGGTTTCGTGGGGTCCGGTTATGCCGGCAAACGAGTCCTTCCAGATGGTGGAAGCGACCAAGGGTATCAACAGTTACTACCTGACCAGCGATGGCAGCACCATGAGTTACCGTACCCGTATCCGTACCCCGAGCTATGCGCACCTGCAGCAGATCCCGGTAGCGGTACGTGGCAGCCTGGTGTCCGACTTAATCGTCCATCTGGGTAGTATCGATTTTGTTATGTCAGATGTGGACCGCTAATTATGCACGAGAATCAACAACCACAAACCGAGGCTTTTGAGCTGAGTGCGGCTGAGCGTGAAGCGATTGAGCACGAGAAGCACCACTACGAAGACCCGCGTGCGGCGTCCATTGAAGCGCTGAAAATCGTTCAGAAACAGCGTGGCTGGGTGCCGGATGGGGCGATCTATGCGATCGCTGATGTGCTGGGTATTCCGGCAAGCGACGTAGAAGGTGTTGCTACGTTTTATAGCCAGATCTTCCGCCAGCCGGTAGGTCGCCACGTGATCCGCTATTGCGACAGCGTGGTGTGCCATATCAACGGCTACCAGGGGATCCAGGCCGCGCTTGAGAAAAAACTCAACATCAAGCCGGGGCAGACGACCTTTGATGGTCGCTTTACGCTGCTGCCGACCTGTTGCCTGGGGAACTGCGATAAAGGGCCAAACATGATGATCGATGAAGATACTCATGCTCACCTGACCCCGGAAGGCATTCCCGAACTACTGGAGCGGTATAAATGAAAGACATTATCCGTACTCCCGAAACCCATCCGCTGACCTGGCGTCTGCGTGATGACAAACAGCCGGTCTGGCTGGACGAATACCGTAGCAAGAACGGCTACGAAGGTGCGCGTAAGGCCCTGACCGGGTTGTCACCGGACGAAATCGTTAATCAGGTAAAAGACGCTGGCCTGAAAGGGCGCGGCGGCGCGGGCTTTTCCACCGGTCTGAAGTGGAGCCTGATGCCGAAAGACGAATCCATGAACATCCGTTACCTGCTGTGTAACGCCGATGAAATGGAGCCGGGCACCTATAAAGACCGTCTGCTGATGGAACAGCTGCCGCACCTGCTGGTGGAAGGCATGCTGATTTCCGCGTTTGCGCTGAAAGCGTACCGTGGTTACATCTTCCTGCGCGGTGAATATATCGAAGCAGCCGTGCATCTGCGTCGCGCGATCGCCGAAGCGACCGAAGCCGGTCTGCTTGGCAAAAACATCATGGGCACCGGTTTCGACTTCGAACTGTTTGTCCACACCGGGGCAGGGCGTTATATCTGCGGTGAAGAAACCGCGCTGATCAACTCCCTCGAAGGTCGCCGTGCTAACCCACGTTCCAAGCCGCCGTTCCCGGCAAGCTCTGGCGCATGGGGCAAACCGACCTGCGTAAACAACGTCGAAACCCTGTGTAACGTACCGGCTATCCTCGCGAACGGCGTGGAGTGGTACCAGAACATTTCGAAGAGCAAAGACGCGGGCACCAAGCTGATGGGCTTCTCTGGTCGCGTGAAGAATCCTGGCCTGTGGGAACTGCCTTTCGGTACTACCGCGCGTGAGATCCTCGAAGATTACGCGGGCGGCATGCGCGATGGACTGAAGTTCAAAGCCTGGCAGCCAGGCGGCGCAGGGACTGACTTCCTGACCGAAGCGCACCTCGATCTGCCGATGGAATTCGAAAGCATTGGTAAAGCAGGTAGCCGTCTGGGCACCGCGCTGGCCATGGCTGTCGATCACGAGATTGGCATGGTTCCTTTGGTGCGTAACCTCGAAGAGTTCTTTGCCCGCGAGTCTTGCGGCTGGTGTACGCCGTGCCGTGACGGTCTGCCGTGGAGTGTGAAAATTCTGCGCGCGCTGGAGCGTGGCGAAGGCCAGCCAGGGGATATCGAGACACTTGAGCAACTGTGTCGTTTCCTCGGCCCGGGTAAAACCTTCTGTGCACACGCACCGGGCGCAGTGGAACCGCTGCAGAGCGCCATTAAATATTTCCGCGAAGAATTCGAAGCTGGCATCAAGCAGTCCTTCAGCAATACCCATCAGATTGGTGGTATTCAGCCGAACCTGCTGAAAGAGCGCTGGTGATTACAGGGTTAGCCCTGTGTCGCGATAAGAAATTCGATTAACGCTCGGTTACGACCGAGCCAACTGGAAGCATGCTGACTATGGCTACGATTCATGTAGACGGCAAAGAATATGAGGTCAACGGAGCGGACAACCTGCTGGAAGCTTGTCTGTCTCTCGGC
Source organism: Citrobacter sp. Cpo074 (assembly GCF_030332745.1). Lineage (NCBI taxonomy): Bacteria > Pseudomonadati > Pseudomonadota > Gammaproteobacteria > Enterobacterales > Enterobacteriaceae > Citrobacter > Citrobacter sp. Cpo074. The sequence continues at coordinate 495,471 of NZ_JAOWHG010000033.1, read as the reverse complement.
CTTGATATTCCGTACTTTTGCTGGCACCCGGCGCTGGGAAGCGTCGGTGCTTGCCGCCAGTGTGCGGTGAAGCAATATCAAAACGCGGAAGACACGCGTGGTCGCCTGGTGATGTCTTGTATGACACCGGCCACCGAAGGCACCTTTATTTCTATTGATGACGAAGAAGCGAAACAGTTCCGCGAAAGCGTCGTGGAGTGGTTGATGACGAACCACCCGCACGACTGTCCGGTCTGTGAAGAGGGCGGCAACTGCCACCTGCAGGATATGACCGTCATGACCGGTCACAGCTTCCGTCGCTACCGCTTCACGAAGCGTACTCACCGTAACCAGGACCTGGGGCCGTTCATCTCTCACGAAATGAACCGCTGCATCGCCTGCTATCGCTGCGTACGTTACTACAAAGATTACGCCGATGGCGCGGATCTGGGCGTCTATGGCGCACATGACAACGTCTACTTCGGTCGCCCGGAAGACGGTACGCTCGAAAGCGAGTTCTCTGGTAACCTGGTAGAAATTTGCCCGACCGGCGTCTTCACTGATAAAACGCACTCCGAGCGTTATAACCGTAAGTGGGACATGCAGTTTGCGCCGAGCATCTGCCAGCAGTGTTCCATCGGCTGTAACACCAGCCCGGGCGAACGCTACGGTGAACTGCGTCGTATCGAAAACCGTTATAATGGTACCGTTAACCACTACTTCCTCTGCGACCGTGGTCGTTTTGGCTATGGTTACGTGAACCTGAAAGACCGTCCGCGTCAGCCAGTACAGCGTCGTGGCGATGACCTGATCACGCTCAACGCCGAGCAGGCGATGCAGGGCGCGGCAGATATTCTGCGTCAGTCGAAGAAAGTAATTGGTATCGGCTCCCCGCGCGCCAGCGTTGAAAGTAACTTCGCGCTGCGTGAACTGGTGGGTGCGGATAACTTCTATACCGGTATCGCCCAGGGCGAGCAGGAACGTCTGCAACTGGCACTGAGCGTGCTGCGTGACGGCGGGATTCATACTCCGGCACTGCGCGAAATCGAATCTTATGATGCGGTTCTGGTGCTGGGCGAAGATGTCACCCAGACCGGCGCACGCGTTGCGCTGGCAGTGCGTCAGGCGGTGAAAGGTAAAGCGCGTGAAATGGCGGCGGCACAGAAAGTGGCTGACTGGCAGATCGCAGCAATCCTTAACATCGGCCAGCGTGCTAAGCACCCGCTGTTCGTTACCAACGTCGATAACACCCGTCTGGATGACATCGCCGCATGGACCTATCGTGCACCGGTTGAAGATCAGGCGCGTTTAGGTTTCGCTATCGCTCATGCGCTGGATAACAACGCTCCGGCGGTTGACGGTATCGACCGTGACCTGCAAAACAAAATTGGCGTTATCGTTCAGGCACTGGCCGGGGCGAAGAAACCACTGATTATTTCCGGCACCAACGCCGGTAGCGCCGAAGTGATTCAGGCGGCTGCCAACGTGGCGAAGGCGCTGAAAGGCCGTGGCGCAGACGTCGGCATCACCATGATTGCTCGCTCTGTTAACAGCATGGGCCTGGGTATGATTGGCGGTGGTTCCCTTGACGATGCGCTGACCGAGCTGGAAACAGGTCGTGCTGACGCCGTTGTGGTGCTGGAGAATGACCTGCATCGCCATGCTTCAGCAACGCGTGTGAACGCAGCGCTGGCGAAAGCGCCGCTGGTACTGGTCATTGACCATCAGCGTACGGCAATTATGGAAAACGCCCATCTGGTGCTTTCCGCCGCAAGCTTCGCCGAAAGCGATGGTACGGTGATTAACAACGAAGGCCGCGCTCAGCGTTTCTTCCAGGTCTACGACCCGTCCTACTACGACAGTAACACCGTGATGCTGGAAAGCTGGCGCTGGCTGCACTCGCTGCACAGCACCGTGCAGAGCCGCGAAGTGGACTGGACGCAGCTCGACCACGTTATCGACGCGGTCGTTGAGCAGCTGCCGCAACTGGCGGGTATCAAAGATGCCGCTCCGGACGCAAGCTTCCGTATCCGTGGACAGAAATTGGCTCGTGAACCGCACCGCTACAGCGGTCGTACCGCAATGCGCGCCAACATCAGCGTACACGAACCGCGCCAGCCGCAGGACAAAGACACAATGTTCGCCTTCTCTATGGAAGGGAACAACCAACCGTCTGCGCCGCGTTCACAAATTCCGTTTGCCTGGGCTCCGGGCTGGAACTCCCCACAGGCGTGGAACAAGTTCCAGGATGAAGTGGGCGGTAAACTGCGTCATGGCGATCCGGGCGTGCGTCTGATCGAAGCTTCTGCAGATGGTATGGATTACTTCACTACCGTTCCGGCGAGCTTCCAGGCTCAGGATGGGCAGTGGCGTATCGCGCCGTACTACCATCTGTTCGGCAGCGACGAAATGTCCCAGCGTGCGCCGGTCTTCCAGACCCGTATGCCGCAGCCGTACATCAAACTCAACCCGGCTGATGCCGCGAAGTTGGGTGTTAATGCCGGTACGCGCGTTTCTTTCAGCTACGATGGCAACACGGTTACGCTGCCGGTTGAAATCGCTGAAGGATTAACGGCAGGGCAGGTTGGTTTGCCGATGGGTATGCCTGGCATCGCGCCGGTTCTGGCAGGTGCGCGTCTTGAGGATCTGCAGGAGGCACAACAATGAGTTGGATTACACCCGATCTGATTGAGATCCTGCTGAGCATTCTCAAAGCGGTCGTGATCCTGCTGGTGGTGGTCACCTGCGGGGCATTCATGAGCTTTGGCGAACGTCGTCTGCTGGGTCTGTTCCAGAACCGTTACGGACCGAACCGTGTTGGCTGGGGCGGTTCGCTCCAGCTGGTTGCGGACATGATCAAGATGTTCTTTAAAGAAGACTGGATCCCGAAATTCTCGGATCGCGTCATCTTTACCCTGGCACCGATGATCGCCTTTACCTCGCTACTGCTGGCTTTCGCCATCGTGCCGGTGAGTCCGAACTGGGTAGTTGCTGACCTGAACATCGGGATCCTGTTCTTCCTGATGATGGCGGGCCTTGCGGTATACGCGGTGCTGTTCGCCGGCTGGTCCAGTAACAACAAATACTCCCTGCTCGGTGCGATGCGTGCGTCTGCGCAGACGCTGAGTTACGAAGTGTTCCTCGGGCTTTCCCTGATGGGCGTGGTGGCGCAGGCCGGTTCATTTAACATGACCGACATCGTCAATAACCAGGCTGATATCTGGAACGTTATTCCGCAGTTCTTTGGTTTTGTCACCTTTGCCATCGCGGGCGTGGCGGTGTGCCACCGTCACCCGTTTGACCAGCCAGAAGCCGAGCAGGAACTGGCCGACGGTTACCACATTGAATATTCCGGTATGAAATTCGGTTTGTTCTTCGTGGGTGAATACATCGGTATCGTCACCATTTCTGCACTGATGGTTACCCTGTTCTTCGGTGGCTGGCATGGCCCGTTCTTACCGCCATTCGTCTGGTTCGCGCTGAAAACCGCGTTCTTCATGATGATGTTCATTTTGATTCGTGCGTCGTTACCGCGTCCTCGTTATGACCAGGTAATGTCCTTCGGCTGGAAAGTCTGTCTGCCGCTGACGCTCGTCAACTTGCTGGTAACGGCGGCTGTCATTCTCTGGCAGGCGCAATAAGGGACACAAAGACCATGACCTTAAAAGAATTGTTCGTAGGTTTCGGCACCCAGGTACGCAGTATCTGGATGATCGGCCTGCATGCGTTCGCGAAACGCGAAACGCAGATGTATCCGGAAGAGCCGGTCTATCTACCGCCCCGTTTTCGTGGTCGTATCGTTCTGACTCGTGATCCAGACGGTGAAGAGCGCTGCGTTGCCTGTAACCTGTGTGCGGTAGCGTGTCCGGTAGGCTGTATTTCTCTGCAAAAAGCAGAGACCAAAGATGGCCGCTGGTATCCGGAGTTTTTCCGCATTAACTTCTCACGCTGCATTTTCTGCGGCCTGTGCGAAGAAGCCTGTCCGACTACGGCTATTCAGCTGACTCCAGATTTCGAGCTGGGTGAGTACAAGCGCCAGGACCTGGTTTACGAGAAAGAGGATCTGCTGATCTCCGGTCCGGGCAAATACCCGGAATATAACTTCTACCGGATGGCAGGTATGGCAATCGACGGCAAAGATAAGGGCGAAGCAGAGAACGAAGCTAAGCCTATCGACGTCAAGAGCCTGTTACCGTAAGGAGAGGGGCAATGGAGTTCGCTTTTTATATCTGTGGCCTGATAGCCATTCTCGCAACCTTGCGGGTGATCACCCACACCAATCCGGTACACGCGTTGCTGTACCTGATTATTTCGCTGCTGGCGATTTCTGGGGTGTTCTTCTCGTTAGGCGCTTACTTCGCCGGTGCGCTGGAAATTATCGTCTACGCGGGCGCCATCATGGTGCTGTTCGTGTTCGTGGTGATGATGCTCAACCTTGGTGGTTCTGAAATTGAACAGGAACGTCAGTGGCTGAAACCGCAGGTGTGGATTGGTCCGGCGATTCTGTCAGCCATTATGCTGGTGGTTATTGTTTACGCCATTCTGGGCGTTAACGATCAGGGCATCGACGGCACGCCAATTAGCGCGAAAGCAGTCGGTATTTCCCTGTTCGGACCGTATGTACTGGCGGTTGAACTGGCTTCGATGCTGCTGCTGGCGGGTCTGGTTGTGGCCTTCCACGTGGGGCGCGAAGAGCGTTCTGGTGAAGTGCTGAGCAATCGCACCGATGACCGCGCGAAAAGAAAAACGGAGGAGCACGCATGATCCCCTTACAACATGGACTGATCCTCGCTGCGATCTTATTCGTGCTGGGCTTAACCGGTCTGGTTATCCGCCGCAATCTGCTGTTTATGCTGATCGGGCTGGAAATCATGATTAACGCCTCCGCGTTGGCCTTTGTGGTCGCAGGAAGCTACTGGGGCCAGACCGATGGTCAGGTGATGTATATTCTCGCCATCAGCCTTGCGGCTGCCGAAGCGAGCATTGGGCTTGCGCTGTTGCTGCAACTTCATCGCCGTCGCCAGAACCTGAACATCGATTCAGTAAGTGAGATGCGTGGATGAACATGCTTGCCTTAACCATTATTCTGCCATTTATTGGCTTTGTATTACTGGCGTTTTCTCGTGGTCGTTGGTCAGAAAATCTGTCCGCTACCGTGGGTGTCGGGTCGATCGGTCTGGCTGCGCTGGTTACTGCGTTTGTTGGCGTTGATTTCTTTGCCAATGGCCAGCAGGCTTACAGCCAGCCGCTGTGGACGTGGATGTCAGTCGGCGACTTCAACATCGGTTTTAACCTGGTGCTGGACGGCCTGTCGCTGACCATGCTCTCCGTGGTGACCGGCGTTGGTTTCCTGATCCACATGTTCGCCTCCTGGTATATGCGCGGAGAAGAGGGCTATTCTCGTTTCTTCGCCTACACCAACCTGTTTATCGCCAGCATGGTGGTTCTGGTGCTGGCGGATAACCTGCTGCTGATGTACCTCGGCTGGGAAGGCGTGGGCCTGTGCTCCTATCTGCTGATTGGTTTCTACTACACCGATCCGAAGAATGGCGCTGCGGCAATGAAAGCCTTCGTGGTAACCCGTGTTGGTGACGTATTCCTGGCGTTCGCGCTGTTCATCCTCTACAACGAGCTGGGCACGCTGAACTTCCGCGAAATGGTGGAACTGGCGCCTGCGCACTTTGCAGACGGTAACAACATGCTGATGTGGGCAACCCTGATGCTGCTGGGCGGTGCGGTCGGTAAATCTGCACAGCTGCCGTTGCAGACCTGGCTTGCTGATGCGATGGCCGGTCCGACGCCTGTCTCCGCGTTGATCCACGCCGCGACGATGGTTACCGCTGGTGTCTACCTGATAGCACGTACGCACGGCCTGTTCCTGATGACGCCTGAAATCCTGCACCTGGTGGGGATTATCGGTGCTATCACTCTGGTGCTGGCGGGTTTTGCTGCGCTGGTACAGACCGACATCAAACGCGTTCTTGCGTACTCCACCATGAGCCAGATTGGTTATATGTTCCTGGCTCTCGGCGTACAGGCGTGGGATGCGGCGATTTTCCACCTGATGACGCACGCCTTCTTTAAAGCGCTGCTGTTCCTGGCATCCGGCTCGGTTATCCTGGCTTGCCACCACGAACAGAACATCTTCAAGATGGGCGGTCTGCGTAAGTCAATTCCGCTGGTGTATCTCTGCTTCCTGATCGGTGGCGCGGCGCTGTCGGCTCTGCCGCTGATTACCGCTGGCTTCTTCAGTAAGGATGAGATTCTGGCCGGTGCAATGGCGAATGGTCATATTAATCTTATGGTTGCAGGTCTGGTCGGTGCATTCATGACCTCTCTGTACACCTTCCGTATGATTTTCATCGTGTTCCACGGTAAAGAACAAATTCATGCCCACGCAGGGAAGGGGATTACCCATCATCTGCCGCTGATTGTGCTGATGATCCTGTCCACCTTCGTTGGCGCGCTGATTGTGCCGCCGCTGCAGGGTGTACTGCCTGCGACGACCGAGCTTGAGCATGGTCGCGTCATGACGCTGGAAATTACCTCCGGTATCGTAGCGATTGCGGGCATCCTGATCGCAGCATGGCTGTGGCTGGGTAAACGCACGCTGGTGACGTCGATTGCGAACAGTGCGCCGGGCCGCCTGCTGGGTACCTGGTGGTATAACGCCTGGGGCTTCGACTGGCTGTACGACAAAGTGTTCGTCAAGCCGTTCCTGGGTGTTGCCTGGTTGCTGAAACGCGATCCGCTCAACTCAATGATGAACATCCCGGCGATCCTTTCCCGCTTTGCAGGTAAAGGCCTGCTGTTGAGCGAGAACGGTTATCTGCGCTGGTATGTTGCATCAATGAGCATCGGCGCCGTCGTTGTGCTGGCACTGTTGATGGTACTGCGTTGAGTTTGTTGGCTGGATGAACGATTGCCGGATGGCGCTGCGCTTATCCGGCCTACAAACCCAAAAATAATTTTTAGAATTCGTTGAAAATCTGTTCCTGATGTACAGGCGTCATCGGCGAAGTCAGACCGGAGACCGCCAGCGCAGAGCAACCGGAGCGTACTGAAGTACGTGAGGATTGCGAGCACTGCCGGGATTTGGGCTGACGAGTGAGATAGCCTGAGCAGGAGTAAATATAAGGGACATACTTAGCTATGTTATTACCCTGGTTGATATTAATTCCCTTTATCGGTGGCTTCCTGTGCTGGCAGACCGAACGCTTTGGCGTGAAGGTGCCGCGCTGGATTGCGCTGATTACCATGGGATTGACGCTGGCGCTTGGCCTGCAACTGTGGTTGCAGGGCGGCTATTCACTGACGCAATCCGCTGGTATTCCGCAGTGGCAGTCTGAATTTGTCCTGCCGTGGATCCCACGTTTTGGCATCTCTATTCATCTGGCTATCGACGGTCTGTCGCTGCTGATGGTAGTGCTGACCGGTCTGCTCGGTGTTCTGGCGGTACTTTGCTCCTGGAATGAAATCGAAAAATACCAGGGCTTCTTCCATCTGAACCTGATGTGGATCTTAGGCGGCGTGATCGGCGTGTTCCTTGCCATCGACATGTTCCTGTTCTTCTTCTTCTGGGAAATGATGCTGGTGCCGATGTACTTCCTGATCGCGTTGTGGGGGCATAAAGCCTCTGACGGTAAAACGCGTATCACGGCGGCGACCAAGTTCTTCATTTATACCCAGGCGAGTGGTCTGGTGATGTTGATTGCCATCCTGGCGCTGGTGTTTGTGCACTATAAAGCGACCGGTGTGTGGACCTTCAACTATGAAGAGCTGCTGAATACCCCGATGTCCCACGGTGTGGAATATCTGCTGATGCTGGGCTTCTTCATTGCCTTCGCGGTGAAAATGCCGGTAGTTCCGCTGCACGGCTGGTTGCCGGATGCGCACTCCCAGGCGCCGACCGCAGGTTCCGTTGACCTGGCGGGGATCTTGCTGAAAACCGCGGCTTACGGTCTGCTGCGCTTCTCTCTGCCGCTGTTCCCGAACGCGTCGGCTGAGTTTGCACCTATCGCAATGTGGCTGGGCGTTATCGGTATCTTCTACGGCGCGTGGATGGCCTTTAATCAGTACGATATCAAACGTCTGATCGCTTACACCTCCGTATCGCACATGGGCTTCGTACTGATTGCTATCTACACCGGCAGCCAGCTGGCGTACCAGGGTGCTGTTATCCAGATGATTGCGCACGGTCTGTCCGCAGCCGGTCTGTTCATTCTGTGTGGTCAGCTGTACGAGCGTCTGCACACGCGAGATATGCGTATGATGGGCGGCCTGTGGGGCAAAATGAAATGGTTGCCTGCGCTGTCGATGTTCTTCGCAGTGTGTACGCTGGGTATGCCGGGTACAGGTAACTTCGTTGGCGAATTTATGATTCTGTTCGGCAGCTACCAGGTGGTTCCGGTCATTACCGTGATCTCGACCTTTGGTCTGGTGTTTGCCTCTGTTTACTCGCTGGCGATGCTGCATCGCGCTTACTTCGGTAAAGCGAAGAGCCAGATTGCCAGTGTTGAACTGCCAGGGATGTCGCTGCGTGAGCTGTTTATCATCCTGTTGCTGGTCGTGCTTCTGGTACTGCTTGGCTTCTATCCGCAGCCGATTCTGGATACCTCGCATTCTGCGATGAGCAACATCCAGCAGTGGTTTGTTAATTCCGTTACTACTACAAGGCCGTAAATCGCCATGACAATAACTCCACAACACCTGATTGCGCTGCTACCGCTGCTGATCGTCGGCTTGACGGTGGTGGTTGTGATGCTCTCCATTGCGTGGCGACGCAATCACTTCCTCAATGCCACGCTGTCGGTCATTGGGCTTAACGCCGCGCTGGTTTCGCTCTGGTTTGTTGGCCAGGCGGGCGCCATGGACGTCACCCCGCTGATGCGGGTTGACGGTTTCGCCATGCTCTACACCGGGCTGGTGCTGCTGGCGAGTCTTGCCACCTGTACCTTCGCTTACCCGTGGCTGGAAGGCTACGATGACAACCGGGAAGAGTTCTACCTGTTGGTGCTGATTGCCGCACTTGGCGGTATTCTGCTGGCTAACGCTAACCATCTGGCGGCGCTGTTCCTTGGTATTGAGCTGATCTCTCTGCCGCTGTTTGGTCTGGTTGGCTATGCGTTCCGTCAGAAACGTTCGCTGGAAGCCAGTATCAAATACACCATTCTGTCTGCCGCAGCGTCTTCCTTCCTGCTGTTCGGTATGGCGCTGGTGTACGCGCAGTCTGGTAATCTGTCGTTTGTTGCGCTCGGTAAGAGCCTCGGCGACGGCATGCTGCACGAACCGCTGCTGCTGGCGGGCTTCGGTCTGATGATTGTTGGCCTCGGCTTTAAACTCTCGCTGGTTCCGTTCCACCTGTGGACGCCAGACGTATACCAGGGCGCTCCTGCTCCGGTTTCCACTTTCCTGGCGACGGCGAGCAAAATCGCTATCTTCGGCGTGGTGATGCGTCTGTTCCTGTACGCACCGGTAGGGGATAGCGAAGCGGTACGTATCGTACTGGGCGTGATTGCCTTTGCTTCCATCATCTTCGGTAACCTGATGGCGCTGAGCCAGACCAATATTAAACGTCTGCTCGGTTACTCTTCTATCTCTCACCTCGGCTACCTGCTGGTGGCGCTTATTGCTCTGCAGAGCGGCGAGATGTCGATGGAAGCAGTTGGCGTTTACCTGGCCGGTTACCTGTTCAGCAGCCTCGGCGCGTTCGGTGTGGTCAGCCTGATGTCCAGCCCGTACCGCGGCCCGGATGCGGACTCTCTGTTCTCCTACCGTGGTCTGTTCTGGCATCGTCCGATCCTCGCGGCAGTGATGACGGTGATGATGCTGTCTCTGGCAGGTATCCCGATGACGCTGGGCTTTATCGGTAAGTTCTATGTACTGGCCGTCGGTGTGCAGGCTAACCTGTGGTGGCTGGTTGCCGCCGTGGTGGTCGGTTCTGCGATTGGTTTGTACTACTACCTGCGCGTTGCCGTAAGCTTGTACCTGAGCGCACCGCAGCAGCTGAACCGTGATGCGCCGTCTAACTGGCAGTACAGCGCGGGCGGTATCGTGGTGCTGATTTCTGCTCTGCTGGTACTGGTGCTGGGTATTTACCCGCAACCGCTGATCAGCATTGTGCAGTTAGCGACTCCGCTGATGTAAACGAAATGCAGAAACGAAAAAACCCGCCTTGGCGGGTTTTTTTATGCGTGAAATACGGTCAGTTTAATAGCTGACGGCTCACCAGCGGACCGCTGATGCCTTTCGCTGTGCGATCCATCACTTCCTGGATCACTGAAGAAAGCTCATTGACTTCGAATTTGGCCACGTAGCCATCCGCTTTTACTCGGCGAACGTGATCTTCGTTCGCGCTACCGGAAAGCGAAGAGTGGATAACGACCGGGATTTTCTTCAGACGTTCGTCGGTTTTTATCTTACGGGTAAGCGTAAAACCGTCCATCTCCGGCATTTCGAGATCGGTGAGAACCAGAGCGATCTTCTCACTGACCGGCTTGCCCTCCGCCAGCGCTTCTGCGGAAAGCTGCTGAATTTTTTCCCACGCATCCTGGCCTGTTACATGCATCAGATGCGGGATCTCCATGGCGTTTAGACCTTTTTCCAACATGGCGCGGGCCACTTTGGAATCATCAGCCACAATCGCCACCGCACCCGGCGTGATGTTGAATTTATTGGTTTTCAGATCGGTTGCGCGCAGGTCGTGGTTCGCCGGTACGATGTCGTACAGGATCTGCTCAACGTCGAGCACCAGCGCCAGGTTGTTGGTCTCTTTGTTGTCGTCCAGGCAAGCGATACTGGTGATATAGCGACCATTAACGGCTTTCTCGGCGGTATGCACCTGTTGCCAGTCCAGGCGCATAATGTTTTCCACTGACTCCACAGCAAACGCCTGGACGCTGCGGGCATATTCTGTGATCAACAGGATGTTGAGTCCGGTCTCTGGCTTACAGCCCGCGACGGCGGGCAGGTCAATCACCGGGATCACCTGATCGCGAATGTTAACCATACCCAGTAACGGGGCCTTCATACCCGCCGGACGCGTAAAGGTCGGCATCGGCACGATTTCACGCAGCTTGAATACGTTGATGCCAAACAGCTCTGATTTCTGCTCCTCAACAGATTTGCCGAGGCGAAACAGCAGCAGTTCAAAACGGTTAGACAGGGTTAGGTTTGTCCTGTCATCAATATCTTTCTGGAAATTGTTCATCCTGTCCTCAGTGTGAAAGCCAGCCTTTCCACTGTTATCGGCACTGAGGCGGAAAAATAGAGCGTTAAACGCTGAAAATGGCGAAATCGTGAGCCAGTGCCGTGTCTGGAAATATTGTTTTGCACTCTGCGAGTAAGCGCTGGCAGCCTTTTTCATCGTAGCGTGAGCTAACGTGGGTCATTATCAGACGTCCCACTCCGGCATCCAGCGCCAGCTGTGCGGCTTGTCGGGTTGAGCTGTGCCCACGACTGTTTGCTTTTTCCTCCATTGAAGCGTCCAGCGTGGTTTCGTGTACCATGACATCTACACCTCGAGCCAGTTCAATGGCGGACGCGCAGGGTCCTGTGTCACCGAAAATAGCGACTGATTTTCCCTTGGTGGGTGGGGAAAGAAAATCGGCACCGTTAATCGCTCGACCATCCTCCAGCACGATGGTTTTTCCGGCTTTCAAATCCTGAAACCACGGGCCCGCTTTAACGTCTGCCGCCTTCAGGGCATTGGCGTCAAGCGCACCGGGTTTGTCGTGCTCTTGAATGCGAAAACCGTAGCATTCCAGCGGATGCGCCAGCGGGTAAGCCGTTACTTTTCGCAGGCCGTCATCCACAATCTCACCCGCGGTGATTTCTACAATATCCAGCGGATAATCGGTCCAGGAGCCGCTCAGACGCAATGCGGTTTCGGTAAACTCTCGCAACCCTTTTGGCCCGTAGAGCGTCAGAGGCTGGACATTGCCGGCCATTGAGCGACTGCACAGTAGCCCCGGTAAACCAAACAGGTGATCGCCGTGCAGATGGCTGATAAAAATACGATCGAGTTTTCCTGGATTGAAAGGCGTGGTGAGCATCTGATGCTGCGTCCCTTCGCCGCAATCAAAAAGCCACAGCCCCGCCTGAGTCGGGTGTTGCAGATTCAGTAAAATTGCCGTTACATTGCGTGAGCGCGTGGGGACTCCCGCAGACGTGCCTAAAAATAGTAATTCCATCTTTGCGTTACACTTTTCGCCATCAATAAGGCAGGGTGTTCAGGTTATCACAACATAGGGGCAGACAATGATTCACTGGCAAGATCTCCACCATGCAAAGCTGAGTACCCAACAACTGTACGCACTACTTCAGCTACGATGCGCGGTGTTTGTAGTTGAGCAACAGTGTCCGTACCAGGATGTGGATGGCGATGACCTGGCTGGAGAGAATCGGCATATTCTGGGCTGGCATAACGATGAGTTGGTGGCGTATGCGAGGATTCTGAAAAGCGATGACGAGCTGGAGCCGGTAGTGATTGGTCGGGTGATTGTAAGCGAAGCGCTGCGTGGTGAAAAACTGGGGCAACAGCTAATGGCCCAGACGCTGGCATCCTGCGCGCAACACTGGCCACACAAGGCGTTGTATCTGGGCGCGCAGGCGCATCTGCAATCATTCTATGCACGCTTTGGCTTTGTTCCGGTGACGGATATCTATGACGAAGATGGTATTCCACACGTCGGAATGGCGCGGGAAGCACATCAGGCGTAAACAGGCGCAATCAGTCCAGGTTGTCTATAGTTAGCGGGTACGTCAATAGAAAGGGAGAATATAATGTCTTTTCATTCTTATGAATCACGTATCGATGATGATCTGGAATTATTAAGTGAAACGCTGGAAGAGGTGCTGCGTTCTTCTGGCGACCCAGCAGATCAAAAATACCTTGAGTTAAAAGCGCGGGCAGAGCGGGCGTTAGAAGAGGTGAGAAATCGCGTCAGCCATGCTTCTGATAGCTACTATTACCGTGCGAAAAAAGCTGTTTGTCGGGCGGATGACTATGTGCACGAAAAACCCTGGCGCGGAATCGGCGTTGGCGCCACAGTCGGTTTAGTGATGGGATTATTGTTAGCGCGGCGATAAATTCCGTTCTGTCATCGCATTTGTACGTACTCCCTAACTGGGGGTACTGCTTTTTCTGCTCAGTACCCCGTATAATGAGAGGTTTTTAACAGGGAGAGGTCCGCGTGCATTCAATCACTACTGCGCTGGAAAGTCTGATGCGTCATTTATCGCAAGAGATGCCAGCAGCACCTGGAATTCGTATTTACGATATACCTTTCCCACTGAATGATGCGTTTGACGCTTTAGGATGGCTGGCCAGCCAACCCGTCTGGCCCCAGTTTTACTGGCAGCAGCGTAACGGCGATGAAGAAGCCGCCGTATTAGGGGCCGTCGCCGCATTTTCCTCGCTGGAATCAGCCCAGCAATTTTTACATCAGCATGATAATCATCCCGACCTGCGCATCTGGGGCCTGAATGCCTTTGAGCCTCAGCGTGGCAATTTACTGCTGCCGCGGCTGGAGTGGCGACGTTGCGCCGGAGTGGCGAGCTTACGCTTACATCTCTATAGCGACGTGTCGCTACGTGAAGACGCTGCACAAGCGATCGCCTTCATCTCATCGCTTGCTCCCGTAAAACCGCTCCCTGCATTGCGTTTGAATTTGACGGGAGAACAGCACTGGCCGGAGAAAGCTGGCTGGATAGACCTGATAAAACTCGCCACTCAAACGATCGCAGGAGAAGACCTCGATAAGGTCGTGCTGGCGCGGGCGACCGACTTACAGTTTTCTCAGTCGGTTAATGCCGTTGCCGTGATGGCTTCCAGCCGTCGCTTAAATCTGAACTGCTACCATTTCTTTATGGCATTCTCCGCCGACACCGCTTTTCTTGGCTCTTCTCCTGAACGTCTGTATCGACGACGTGATACGGCGCTGCGCACCGAGGCGCTGGCCGGAACCGTGGCCAATCACCCTGAGGATCATCGGGCCTGGCAATTGGGCGACTGGCTAATGAAAGATGATAAAAACCAGCGCGAGAATATGCTGGTGGTCGAAGATATTTGCCAGCGTCTGCAAGGCTGTACGCAAACTCTCGATGTGCTGCCACCGCAGGTGCTCAGGCTGCGTAAAGTGCAGCACCTGCGCCGTTGCATCTGGACGGAACTGAATCAGGCCGACGATATGCTTTGCCTGATGCAGCTTCAGCCCACGGCGGCAGTCGCCGGTATTCCGCGTGAGCTGGCGCGTGAATTCATCCAGCAAAATGAACCCTTTGAACGCGAGTGGTATGCCGGTTCAGCGGGTTATCTTTCTTTGCGCCAAAGCGAGTTTTGCGTGTCATTGCGTTCGGCGAAAATTAGTGCAAACGTGGTACGCCTGTATGCCGGGGCAGGGATTGTACGTGGCTCAGATCCTGAGCAGGAATGGCAAGAAATAGACAATAAAGCGGCAGGGTTACGTACTTTATTACAGATGGAAGGATAGTGATTTCGTGTATATTTCCGATTCATATCAAAAATCCATTTATTCGATTCTCTATACTGTGTCGCAATATTGATACCGGACAATCTCATGTCAGTAAGCGCATTTAACCGACGCTGGGCGGCGGTCATTCTGGAAGCACTCACTCGCCACGGCGTCAGGCATGTCTGCATTGCCCCTGGCTCTCGTTCTACACCATTGACGCTGGCGGCAGCGGAAAACCCCGCATTCATCCACCACACCCATTTTGACGAGCGCGGTCTTGGGCATCTGGCTTTAGGTCTGGCAAAAGTCAGCCGTCAGCCTGTCGCCGTGATTGTGACGTCCGGTACCGCGGTGGCGAATTTATATCCCGCGTTGATTGAAGCGGGCCTGACCGGTGAAAAACTGATTTTACTTACCGCTGACAGACCGCCAGAGCTTATCGACTGTGGCGCGAACCAGGCGATTCGTCAGGCCGGAATGTTTGCCTCGCATCCATCGCAAACGCTCTCTTTACCGCGTCCTACTCAGGACATTCCGGCAAGCTGGCTGGTGTCCACTATTGATAATGCGTTAGCTGCCCTGCATAGCGGGGCGGTTCATATCAATTGCCCGTTTGCGGAACCGCTGTATGGCGATATGGACGAAACGGGGATTGCCTGGCAGCAGCGCCTCGGCGACTGGTGGCAGGATGATAAACCCTGGCTGCGAGAAGCGCGTCGGCTGGAAAGCGACAAACAACGCGACTGGTTTTTCTGGCGACAAAAACGCGGCGTAGTCATTGCGGGCCGCATGAGCGCGGAAGAAGGTAAGAAGGTTGCGCAGTGGGCGCAGACGTTAGGCTGGCCGCTGATTGGCGATGTTCTGTCGCAAACCGGACAACCGCTGCCGTGCGCCGACCTGTGGCTGGGAAATGCGAAAGCTGTAGCTGAATTGCAGCAGGCGCAGATTGTGGTGCAGCTTGGTAGCAGCCTGACTGGAAAACGTCTGCTGCAATGGCAGGCCAGCTGCGATCCGCAGGAATACTGGATTGTCGATAATATCGAAGGCCGCCTCGATCCGGCCCATCATCGCGGCCGCAGGTTGGTGGCGAAAGTTGGCGACTGGCTGGAGCTACATCCGGCGGAGAAACGTCATCCCTGGTGTATGGAGATTCCTCGTCTGGCGCAACAGGCCTGGCAGGCGGTAGAAGCCCGTCGTGAGGCGTTTGGTGAAGCGCAATTAGCCCACCGTATCCGTGACTACTTGCCGGAGCAGGGGCAGCTGTTCGTGGGTAACAGTCTGGTGGTACGCCTGATTGATGCGCTGTCGCAGCTTCCGGCTGGTTACCCGGTCTATAGCAACCGTGGCGCGAGCGGTATTGACGGCCTGCTGTCAACGGCAGCTGGTGTACAGCGTGCCAGCGCGAAATCGACGTTGGCGATTGTTGGCGATTTATCTGCATTGTATGACCTGAATGCGCTGGCGTTATTGCGCCAGGTTTCTGCACCGTTTGTCCTGATAGTGGTCAATAATAACGGCGGGCAGATTTTTTCCCTGCTGCCGACACCAGCCAGCGAACGCGAACGGTTCTATCTGATGCCGCAGAACGTACATTTCGAGCATGCTGCCGCCATGTTTAACCTTAAATACCAGCGCCCGGAAAACTGGGAGCAGCTGGAGAGCGCGTTGACTAACGCGTGGCGTACACCTGCGGCCACGGTGATTGAGCTGGTGGTGAACGAAACTGACGGGGCGCAAACCTTGCAGCAACTGCTGGCGCAGGTAAGTCACCTATGATCCTGCATGCGCAGGCGAAAGAGGGCCAAACGGGATTTCCCTGGCTGGTTTTCCTGCACGGTTTCTCTGGCGATTGCCAGGAATGGCAGACGGTCGGCGAAGCATTTCAGGATTATTCGCGGCTATACATCGACCTGCCGGGACACGGTGGCTCCGCTGACATCAGCGTGAGCGGGTTCGATGACGTAAACGTTTTGCTGCGTAACACCCTGCTTAGTTACAACATACTTAACTTTTGGTTGGTGGGATACTCTCTTGGCGGCAGAGTCGCGATGATGGCGGCCAGTCAGGAGATGCCAGGGCTTTGTGGTCTGGTGGTTGAAGGCGGACATCCCGGCTTGCAAAGCGAGGAGGCGCGCGTTCAGCGTCGTCTCTCGGATGGCCGCTGGGCTGCGCGTTTTCGCGCAGAGCCGCTACGTGAGGTGTTTAATGACTGGTATCAACAGCCCGTTTTTTCCTCGCTGAACGCGACACAAAGAGAGGCGCTGGTCGCTCTGCGTAGCCAGAATAATGGGCAAACGCTGGCGGCAATGCTGGAGGCCACCTCGCTTGCCGTACAGCCTGATTTACGTGCGCAACTCACGACGCGCACATTTCCGTTTTATTATTTATGTGGTGAACGTGACGATAAATTCCGCGCTCTGGCGGCGGAAATATTAGTACCAAACCATGTGATTCGTAATGCCGGACACAACGCGCATCGGGACAACCCCGCGGGCGTAGTGGACTGTCTGGCTCAGATTCTGCGTCGCTGACTATAGGACATTTTATGATCTATCCTGATGAAACAATGCTTTACGCACCGGTAGAATGGCACGATTGCTCTGAAGGCTATACCGACATTCTTTACGAGAAATCCACCGACGGTATCGCAAAAATCACTATTAATCGTCCACAGGTACGCAATGCCTTCCGTCCGGTCACCGTGAAAGAGATGATCCAGGCGCTGGCGGATGCCCGCTATGATGACAACATCGGCGTAATTATTCTGACCGGTGCTGGCGACAAAGCGTTCTGCGCAGGCGGCGATCAGAAAGTGCGTGGTGACTACGGCGGATACCAGGATGACTCCGGTGTGCATCACCTGAACGTACTGGACTTCCAGCGCCAGATTCGTACCTGTCCGAAACCGGTAGTAGCGATGGTTGCAGGTTTTTCCATTGGCGGTGGCCATGTGCTGCACATGATGTGTGACCTGACCATTGCAGCTGAAAACGCCATCTTTGGTCAGACCGGCCCGAAAGTCGGTTCTTTCGACGGCGGTTGGGGCGCTTCCTACATGGCGCGCATCGTCGGTCAGAAAAAAGCGCGTGAAATCTGGTTCCTGTGCCGTCAGTACGATGCGAAACAGGCGCTTGATATGGGTCTGGTCAACACAGTGGTTCCGCTGGCGGATCTGGAAAAAGAGACCGTACGCTGGTGCCGTGAAATGCTGCAAAACAGCCCAATGGCGCTGCGCTGCCTGAAAGCCGCACTGAACGCCGACTGTGATGGTCAGGCTGGTCTGCAGGAGCTGGCAGGTAACGCCACTATGCTGTTCTACATGACGGAAGAAGGTCAGGAAGGCCGTAACGCCTTTAACCAAAAACGTCAGCCTGATTTCAGCAAATTCAAACGGAATCCGTAATGCGTAGCGCGCAGGTATACCGCTGGCAGATCCCCATGGACGCGGGGGTGATTCTGCGCGACAGGCGGTTAAAAACGCGTGACGGGCTGTACGTTTGTCTTTGTGACGGCGAGCGCGAAGGGTGGGGAGAGATCTCCCCGCTGCCGGGCTTTAGTCAGGAAAGCTGGGAAGAGGCGCAAACCGAGCTGCTGGCCTGGGTGAAAGGCTGGCTGCAAGGGGATGACTCCTTACCGCAACTGCCTTCGGTCGCCTTTGGCGTAAGCTGTGCGCTGGCCGAACTGGCTGGCGTATTGCCACAGGATGCGGACTATCGTGCTGCGCCGCTGTGTACCGGCGATCCTGACGATCTGGTGCTACAACTGGCGGATATGCCGGGCGAAAAAGTGGCGAAGATCAAGGTCGGTCTGTATGAAGCGGTCCGTGACGGCATGGTAGCCAATCTGCTGCTTGAGGCGATCCCGGAGCTGCATTTGCGACTTGACGCCAACCGGGCCTGGACGCCGTTGAAAGCTCAGCAGTTCGCGAAATACGTTAATCCGGAATATCGCGGACGCATTGCCTTTCTCGAAGAGCCGTGCAAAACCCGCGATGATTCTCGTGCCTTCGCGCGTGAAACCGGCATTGCCATCGCCTGGGATGAAAGTCTGCGTGAAGCAGATTTCACCTTCGAAGCTGAAGAGGGCGTCAAGGCCGTGGTTATCAAACCTACGCTGACCGGCAGTCTCGATAAAGTCCGTGAACAGGTGGCTGCGGCGCATGCGCTTGGTCTTACTGCCGTTATCAGTTCGTCAATCGAGTCGAGTCTGGGCTTAACCCAGTTGGCGAGAATTGCCGCCTGGCTAACGCCGCAGACCATTCCGGGTCTGGATACCCTGAGTCTGATGCAGTGCCAGCAGGTACGCACCTGGCCGGGTAGCACGTTGCCGTGTATCGACGTTGATGCGCTGGAACGTCTGCTATGACCCAGCAGGAAATGCCCGATAGCGTGAGCTTATCGGGCCTGGTGCAGTTCCGTGACTGGCCGTGGCGTCACTGGCGACAGGTTCGTGCGAAGGCGCCAGCCTTACGCCTCAACGATGAGGTATTAAGCTGGAGCGATCTCTGCACACGTGTAGATCATCTGGCCTGCGGTTTTGCCGCTCAGGGCGTGGAAGAGGGCGATGGTGTTCTGCTTCGCGCCTGGAATCATCCACGCGCTTTGCTGGCCTGGCTCGCGCTGCTGCAATGTGGGGCGCGGGTTTTACCTGTGAACCCACAGTTGCCTCAGCCGCTGCTTGATGCGCTGATCCCGGACTTAACGCTACGTTTTGCGCTGGATCTGGAGGCCGCTATCGAACTTCCGGAACTCAGTCCGTTACAGATGCGGTCGTTACCAGGCGATCACGCCGCGGCGTGGTCGCCTGAACGTTTGAGCACGATGACGTTAACTTCAGGTTCTACCGGATTGCCAAAAGCGGCTGTTCATACCTGTCAGGCGCATCTGGCAAGCGCGCAGGGCGTCCTGTCATTAATGCCGTTTGGTGCTGAGGATGACTGGCTGCTCTCGCTGCCGCTGTTTCATGTTTCCGGCCAGGGTATTTTGTGGCGCTGGTTGTTCGCCGGAGCGCGAATGACCGTGCGCGACAAGCAGCCGCTGGAGCAAATGCTGGCTGGATGTACCCACGCTTCACTGGTACCCACGCAGCTGTGGCGCTTGCTGGTCAACAACACGCCGGTCACGCTCAAAGCGGTACTGCTGGGAGGTGCAGCAATTCCTGTTGAATTGACGGAACAAGCGCGCGAGCAAGGGATTCGTTGCTGGTGCGGTTACGGATTAACGGAGTTTGCTTCTACGGTCTGTGCGAAAGAGGCAGATGGTATGGCAGATGTGGGTTCCCCCCTGGTGGGCAGAGAAGTCAGAATCGTTGATGATGAAGTCTGGCTGCGTGCCGCCAGCATGGCGCAAGGTTACTGGCGTAACGGACAGCTTATTCCTTTAATGAACACGGAAGGCTGGTTTGCAACCCGCGATCGCGGCGTGCTGAAGGACGGCAAGTTAACGATTGTCGGTCGTATGGATAATCTGTTTTTTAGCGGCGGGGAAGGTATACAGCCGGAAGAAGTGGAACGCGTGATTGCAGCTCATCCGCATGTTCTACAAGCCTTCATTGTGCCGATAGAAGACAAAGAGTTTGGCCATCGCCCGGTGGCTGTCATTGAGTATGACGCTAATGCTAGAGAAACTAATCTCGAAGAGTGGGTAAAAGATAAGCTAGCCCGCTTTCAGCAGCCGATTTGTTGGCTAACATTGCCGCCCGAGCTCAAAGCAGGAGGAATTAAAATTTCGCGCCGTGCGTTATTGGATTGGGTAAGTGCTTCATCATTAACATTAAGAAAACATTAATAGTATTTCTCGTTATTGTCATTCCGCAGCTATTGTCCTTTTGTTTATGAGCTAATGTGTAACCTATTGTGAAATTTATTAACAATAGGTGCGCTATGGAATGGCATGTGAAGAAGACCTGCTGTCACAAAAAAGCAGGGAGGCTCTATATCGTACTTTGCGATAGCGGTGGTTCGCTCAAGATGCTTGCCCAGGCGCAATCATCTGAGCGGATTAAGCCCGGCGATCTTCTTTCGCCGCTGAAGGATGCTCAGTATTGTATTAACCGCGATACATCTCGGGTGATTAAGATCATTGATGCCAGACAGTACATTTGTGATGAATGGGAACGTCTGTTACGACTGTCTAAAGATAAATAATCTCAGGACAGGTGTTTGCGTGAAGGCAGAAAAATCGTCATTAGCCCTGCCATGATGCACAGTACTCCTGCCAGCGCTTTCACTGAAAATGTTCCCTGCCAGCCGGGCAGGATCATTGAGGCAACCCACACCAGCACATAGCTCAGGCTGAGTAGGGCATAGGCTTTGCTCAGCGCGAGTTGGTGTAGGGCTTTATGCCAGCAAATAACCGACAGCAAATACCCTGCCAGCCCGGCATATAAAGCAAACGCACCAAAACTGACAGAGAATACGGCGGAGATGAACGCCAGCGGCTGCAGCATTGGCGGCAGATTATCCATTGCAAAGCCGAGGCTCAACTGGGCGATGGAGGTGATCATCACGCTACATAATCCCCAAAATACGCCCATTACACTGCACTCCCAAGAATAAATATGCCGGTAATGATTAGCCCAACGCCCAGCCAGTGGCGTGTGGTGACGGGTTCGCGCCAGATTTTCCATGCGGCGAGAGTAACCCAGACAAAGTTAAGGCTCAGCATGGGATAGGCAATACCGACAGGAATGTTTTGTAAAACCGCCAGCCATAGCAGCATGGCCAGACCGAGGCTTGCCAGAGCAAGCCCAATCCATTGCGTAATGTAGCGTTTTCGCGCACGAACAGACACCGGTCGGGTCGCCTGCTTCTGGCATAGCTGGCCGCAGACGCTGAGCAGGCTGGCGAGGACTAAGGCTATCCAGATCATTTGGGCCGATACTGAATCAGGACCAGACGCCCCTGATTATCAATGTAGTCAGCGGGAGGGATGGCAAGCTGATTAATATCTTCATTCTTATCAATCGAGAGCACGAGCGTAATGTTTCCTTGTTGACGATGTTGTGCTAACCAGTCGGCAAAATTCTCCCGACTGACAAAGCGGCCTTGAGCATCCGGGTAGTTGAGACCGTATTTTAACTCGCCCGTTTGTCCGTACATCATGATGTCGTCGCGCTTCAGGCTCCAGGCCAGTCCCGCAGCGACGCCAACGCTGTCGGTGAGAATATAACGGCTCGGCTCCAGCGATTCTTTGGTCATCTCGACAAAAAACTGCGGCTGTTTAGATTCCATCACCCGGTCAGGAATGGAGAAGCCAAATAACAGCGCCAGCCCTAATGGGCATAGTGCTGCGAATTTCCAGTTCTTCTCGCGGTTATTTAGCGTATACCAGCCAAAAAGCGTCCAGATGATAAAAATGCCCCAGGCACAAAAAACCTTATACGTTTCGATATGCGACCAGACCGGCGTCTTCAATGGTCCCAGCGTGGAAACAATAAACGTAGCGACGATGCCGACGACACCAAATAGCACGTTGATCCAGCCATTGATGCGCAGGGATGCTGAGTCTTTTTCCGCAGCCTGCAGGCCGAAGCGCGCCGTTAATATCGCCAGCGGCGCGAAGCAGGAAAGAATATAGGTCGGCAGTTTTCCTTTCGCGATGCTGAAAAACAGGATTGGCATAATAATCCAGCTTAACAGGTACAGAGCACTGCGCGGAACATCCCGCTCACGCCAGCCCGTACGCAGCGCGCCGGGAAGCAGACCGAGCCACGGTAATGTGCCTGCCACAAATATCGGGATGTAGTACCAGATAGGAGCCTTATGCTGGGCATCATCCTGCGCAAAGCGCTGAATATGTTCAACCCAGAAGAAGTAATGCCAGAAATCCGGCTCGCGTTGTGCAATCGCTATACCCCACGGTAGTACGATCGCGATGCAGCCGATCACCGCCAGCAGACCGTAGAGAATGAGGTCTTTCCAACGCTTTTGGGCAAAAACCCATGGTAATACGCTAAGCACAGGGACGGCGAGTGCCAGAAAACCTTTGGTCATTACACCCATACCGCAGGTCAGCCCAAGCAACAAAAAAGCGATGATTTTGCGTGTTCTGGTGGTGGCCTGCATGCCTTCCCAAAAACAGCACATGCCCGCCATCAGCCAAAGCGCTATGATGGGATCAAGTACCGCGTAGGTGCCGATGCTGTAAACCGAAAAAAACGTTAAAAAGATAGCGGAGGAGAGTACGGCGGTACGCTTATCATGCCACAGTCGCATGGCAAGCCAGGCTACCAGTAATGCGGTCAACAAAGTGGCAAAAATAGCCCCCGCTCTGACACCAAAATTGTTTGCGCCAAACAGCCATTGTCCGATGCTGTTCAACCAGTATCCGGCAATTGGTTTTTCAAAATAACGCAGCCCTAAAAAGTGTGGAACGATCCAGTCACCAGAGTTGAGCATTTCCCGGCTGATTTCAGCATAGCGCGTTTCATCAGGCTGCCAGAGCATACGGCTGTTGATAGGTAAAATAAAATACAGTGCGATTAAAGCGATAAATGCCAGAGTGTAGCGGGCAGCAGGTTTCATGGTGTCACACTCACCGGTTGTTGGCAGCCGAGCCATCCCTCTCTGCCGGGTATTTTTCCACGTACGATCTGTCCTAACGGCAGCGTACTGATGTCGTCAGGTAACAGCTCGCCAAGCGGGCAGAATGTCATCCCCATGTCCGCGGCGCGAGTAAGCAGCTCGTCAAAGTTCTGATGAAAGGCGATGCCTTCAACTTCCGCATGAATGGTGTACACCGGTGTTCCTCTGCTCATCTGGATGTGGGAGAGAATATAGGAGTTGAAGTCCACCGCCTGGACCTCCTGACCAACCACTTCATCCCATGTTGGTAGGGTGACGGGAATTTGTGGCGTCCCCGTTTTCCCGGATTCCAGCACCGGACGAAATAACGACGTTCCCCGACAGTCACTGTTATAGCGCAGATGGAATGCTTCTTTGGCATGGACGACACGGTTGTCGGCACGCCATCCGGCAACGGCAGAGCAGGTGACTGGCTGACCGATGATGGCTTCAAGTGTGGTGATACCTTGCGAAATATCATCAATCAGCTGTTTGTCATTCCAGTTTCCGCTTCGCGCCTGCCAGGCGTGATGATCCCAGGCATGCAAACCGGTTTCATGAATCTGGGCGGTTTGTGCAATGATTGCTGCGTTGGCCTGGCCGATCTCTTTTCCCGGCCATGCGGTTCCCGCCAATAAAATATCCCATCCGTAGAGCGATGCTGCGTTTGAACGCAGCATTTTCCACAGAAATTGCGGCTTCACAAGACGCCAGAGATGGCGTCCCATGTTGTCAGGCCCAACGCTAAAGAAAAAACTTGCCCGAACGTTATGTCGGTTTAATGTCTCCAGCAGGCGGGGCACGCCTTCGCGCGTCCCCCTGAATGTATCGACATCAATGCGCAAGCCTACTTTGGTCATGATGTGTGTTCCGTGATATCCACACTGCGTAAGAAGAAGTCCAGCGTCTCTTCTACCGTTTCCTGCATCTCAATGGTCGGTTCCCAGTTCAGGCAGCGTTTTGCGTTGCGAATGTTAGGCTTACGATGCTCAACGTCTTGATAACCTTTACCGTAGTAGCTGCTGCTTTCGACGTCACGGAAACCGGCAAACGGCGGGAACTGGTTACGCAACGGATGTTTTTCAAAGCAGGAAAGCAGCATTTCTGCCAGTTCCTGAATACTTGCTTCGTTCTGTGGATTACCGATGTTGATAATCTCACCGTCACAGCGGCCGCCTTCGTTTTCAATGATGCGGTACAGAGCTTCGATACCATCGCGAATGTCGGTAAAGCAGCGTTTTTGCTTACCGCCTTCAATCAGCTTGATCGGTGAACCTTCCACGAGGTTGAGGATCAGCTGTGTAATGGCGCGTGAGCTGCCGATACGCGCGGCGTTAAGGCTGTCCAGACGCGGTCCCATCCAGTTAAACGGGCGGAACAGGGTGAAGCGCAATCCCTCTTTTTCGCCGTACGCCCAGATAACACGGTCCAGCAGCTGCTTGGATACGGAGTAGATCCAGCGTGGTTTATTGACCGGACCGACGATCAGATTCGAACTGTCTTCATCAAAGACTTTGTCGGTACACATGCCGTAGACTTCGGAGGTTGACGGGAAAATGATGCGCTTGCGGTATTTCACGCAGTAACGAATGATTTTCAGGTTCTCTTCGAAATCGAGCTCAAATACGCGCAGCGGGTTGCGGGTATATTCGATAGGCGTTGCGATCGCTACCAGCGGCAGCACAACGTCGCATTTTTTCACATGATATTCAATCCATTCGGAGTGAATGCTGATATCACCTTCGACAAAATGGAATCGCGGATGTTGCAGGAAACGCCCAATGGCGTCGCTGCCAATATCGAGTCCATACACTTCGTAATTATCTTCTTGCAGCAGGCGCTCGGTCAGATGGTTACCAATGAAGCCGTTAACGCCGAGGATCAGTACGCGAGTACGGCGTTTGCTGGTGGTCACTGACTGGCTGTTCAGGCGAGAACCTGGCACCAGACCCAGAACTTGCGCCAGTTGTGAACCCTGCATTGCAATACCATCGCCAGCTTGTCCGGTAATAATCTCCAGTGCGCCATCGGCACAGGCGATCAGTAAAGGAGACACGGAGATGACGGTACCCGGCTGGGCCGCAATGCCGTTTGTGCAAACGCGCGATGACCAGACGGTGAACTTTTGCGTGCCAACATAGCTAAATGCGCCCGGCCACGGATCGCTGACGGCACGGACCTGGTTATGTAACTCCGCGGCAGGTTTGTTCCAGTCGAGGAAGCTATCTTCCGGCGTACGGCGACCAAAACAGGTAGCATCTGCATCCTGTTGAGGGAATTCGGAGTAACTTCCCGCGTTGATGGCCGGCAGTGTCTGCTCCAGCAGGTGACGCGCAGCCTGGCACAATTTATGGTGCAGTGTTAACGCCACATCATCCGGTGAAATAGCAACGCGCTGCTGGGCAACTATGGCACCAGCATCCGCGCGTTTGACCATGCGGTGAAGTGTGACGCCCGTTTCGGTTTCACCATTGACCAATACCCAGTTCAATGGCGCGCGACCACGGTATTTCGGCAGCAGCGAGCCGTGCAGATTAAATGCACCCTTAGGGGCAAGACTGAGGATCTCATCACTTAGTAAATGGCGATAGTAGAACGAGAAGATAACATCGGGTGCCAGTTGGCTAATGCGCTCAATCCACAGGGGATGATTAACCTCGTCTGGGGCGTAAACCGGAATACCGGCGCTGGCCGCGAGGCGGGAAACAGATCCAAAAAAAGCTTTTTCACCCGGGTTGTCGGTGTGCGTAAAAATGGCAGCGATTTCATAACCTGCATCCAACAAGGCCTGGACACCCTGACATCCCATATCGTGATAGGCAAATACGACGGCTTTCATGCGCGGTTTTCCTCGGTTAACTGCGTAGTTTGTGGGCGGATAACGTGTTGAACAAAATAGCGGGGGCGGGCGCGGACATCGTTATAGATGCGACCGATATATTCGCCGAGTAAACCCATGCCAATAAACTGTGCGCCGATAAAGGTAAACAGGACGGCAAACAGCATGAATACCCCCTCCGCTGCCCACTGTGGGCCGAGCGTCAGGCGCAGAACAACAAGCAGGACTGATAAGGTAAAGCCCGTGGCGGCGATCACGCTGCCCAACAGGCTCAACATGCGAAGCGGTGTTGTGGTAAGGCAAGTCACCAGGTCATACATCAGGTTGATCAGACGCATGAAGCTGTATTTGGAGTCACCAAATTCACGCTCTGCATGATGTACCGGGATCTCCGTGGCGCGACGGGCAAAAATGTTGGCCAGAATAGGGATAAAGGTGCTGCGCTCCTGGCAATGCAGCATGGCATCGACGATGTGACGGCGATAGGCGCGTAGCATGCAGCCGTAGTCGCCCATTGCTTTACCG
Source organism: Citrobacter sp. Cpo074 (assembly GCF_030332745.1). Classification (NCBI taxonomy): domain Bacteria; kingdom Pseudomonadati; phylum Pseudomonadota; class Gammaproteobacteria; order Enterobacterales; family Enterobacteriaceae; genus Citrobacter; species Citrobacter sp. Cpo074. The sequence continues at coordinate 469,091 of NZ_JAOWHG010000033.1, read as the reverse complement.
GTGGTTCGTTGGATCAGATGGTTGATCATTCGTGAGGCGGTCTTACGAAATACGCTATCCTGACGGTTCTGGCGTACCGTGCCTACCACATCGAAACCCTCATCTGCAGTGGCGACCAACCGAGGGATCTCCTCCGGCGGGTTTTGCAAATCGGCATCCAGCGTGATGATCAAGTCTCCGGTGACATGGCTGAAACCGGCCATAATCGCCGAGTGCTGTCCGTAATTACGATTCAGTAAAATAGAGACAATATGGCTGTTCGGTGCCTGAGAGGCGTCCATCATCAACTGAGCGGAACGGTCGCTGCTGCCGTCGTCGATGAGCAGAATTTCATAGTCTTTGCCCAATTTTTCGCAGGCGGCGCTGGTGCGTCTGATTAACTCTGGCAGGCTTTCCTGTTCATTAAAAACGGGAATAACAACCGAGACTTTTTTAATCAATGTGGCTTCAAACATGCTCATTGTCCTGCTATCTCGCGAAGCGCCGTAATGACCCGCTGAGTGTCATCATCGGTCATGTCAGGGAATAACGGCAGCGAGCAGATGCGCGCGCTGTTCCATTCAGTATTTGGGAGCGAAAGGGTAGTGAAGCGTTCGCGATAATATTTTTGCGTATGGGCCGCACGAAAATGCAGACCGGTGCCGATATCTTTGGTCTTCAGCGTTTCCATCAGGGCATCTCTGCTCAACCCGCAGCGCGTTTCATCAACACGAATGATGAATAAGTGCCAGGCATGAACGTGCGACCACTGCGGTAGGCTCAGCGGCTGGAATGGCGTATCGGCCAGCGCTTTTTGATAGTGCTGGGCAATTTGCGCCCGGCGTGAGTTCAGTTGCTCCAGCTTATTGAGCTGTACCAGCGCAATAGCGGCGTTAATATCCGTCAGGTTGTATTTGTATCCAGGTGCAAGCACTTCGGCTTGTGGTGCCCGGCCGTAGGTTTGTCGATCAAAAGCATCAACGCCCAGACCGTGAAACTTCAGGCTGCGAAGCCGCTGAGCGAGCTGGCTGTCGTCGGTAACGATCAGTCCACCTTCCGCACAGGTGATATTTTTAATAGCGTGAAACGAGAAGATTGCCGTGCCGCGAGCACCGACATGACGGCCCTTATACAATGTCCCTACGGCATGGGCTGCGTCTTCTATTACCGGGATTCCATAACGCTCGCCAATGGCATAAATTGCGTCGAGGTCGGCGGGGGCGCCAGCATAATGTACTGGAACAATGGCTTTGGTTCGTGGGGTAATAGCGGCTTCAATTTGCTCAGGTGTCACCATAAGCGTATCGCGGTCGACGTCGATCATGACGGGCGATGCACCCAGCAGCACAATCATGTTGAGGGTAGAAACCCACGTCATCGACGGCGTTATGACCTCGTCGCCTGCACCAATGCCCAGCGCCATCAGCGTAATGTGCATTCCTGCAGTGGCGGAGCAAACGGCGACGGCATGCTTATTCCCCGTGAGCTGGCAAAAAGCATCTTCCAACTGTTGATTTTTCGGGCCGGTGGTTATCCATCCAGAGTCCAGAACCGCCTTCACTGCGGCAAGTTCTTCAGCGCCCATGGCTGGGCGAGAGAAAGGCAAAAAGTCAGACATCATTATTCCTTCAAGCCATTTAACGCCACCGAAGTTTTATTTTTAGTGATAAACAGGGGCGTCGTTAATTATTTCATCAGGCTACAAAGGTTAATGGCTGAAGGTTAATTTATCCTTAAGAGTTTAAGGTTTGAGAACGATAGCTAAATAGAGGTGTTTTTATGTTTATCTTAATGAAATTAAGTGTCTTTTTAGGTTTTTGCGACATTGCTGTTTGCTATAAGTTGATGAGTGCAATGCCGCTATTCAGAATGTTAATTATATGCCGTTATTAAAATGATAACCTACAGTAACCCTTTTAAGGTTAACGTTTTACGCGTGGCGATATTTAAATCGTAGGCACTGAGATCTTCCGGTTTAACCCAGGCGAATGCCTGGAACTCTTCGTTAATCTTCACTTCACGATTCGCCGCGACACAATCGAAGATAAGATAAATCATGTAAATCTCTTCCTGACTGCCATCAGCATAGGTTTTAGTGCGAATATCATCACTGAAGGTCCAGGGGGTAATTTCTGATAACACCAGTTGCTCGCCCAGCTCTTCCCTCACTTCACGGCGCAGAGCTTCTTCAATACGTTCACCCGGTTCAACACCGCCGCCAGAAAGCGCCCACTGACCGGGAAACACACCGCGGTCATCAGCCATTTTGCAGAGTAAATAACAGCCATCGTTTTGAATTAATGGGCAAACAATCGTTCTTTGGCGCATCAGTCGAGTCCTTGTTGGGGAGGTAGAGAAAATTCCGTCATGCACGCATCTTACCTTTTGCTGGCGGCAGAAAAAATGTTTCATCGGTGATCAAGAGCGCTTTGGCAGGGAAAACAGGATGTTTGTTGAAAATGACGTTCTGGGACGTCCAACTGTGTAATTGGCACAAGAATTTAACCTTAAATAAATCTTGTGAGTAGTATTTAGTTACAATATGTCATTGCATCGCTTTTTTAGCTCATTGATTCCTCGCCATCTGACAGTACAATTCATCGGTTTTGGGGCTATGTTTTGATTCTTGCTGGAAAGGATAGAAAATGAAAAAAAGTTTAATGTTGGGTTTTGCCGGAATGCTGTTTGTTTCCGCGTCGGCGAGCGCGATTAGCATCAGCGGCCAGGCTGGCGAAGACTACACCAACCTGGGATTCGGTATGGGCACTGAGAGTACTGGTCTGGCCGTCAGCGGTAACTGGATGCATAACGATGACGACGGTGATGTTGCCGGGCTGGGTTTAGGTTTGAATATCCCACTGGGGCCGCTAATGGCGACCGTTGGTGGTAAAGGTGTTTATACTAATCCAAACGATGGCGATGAAGGCTATGCTGCTGCTGTCGGTGGTGGTTTACAATGGCCAATTGGCGATAGCTTCCGTCTGTTTGGTGAGTATTATTACTCTCCTGATTCACTTTCCAGCGGTATCGACAGCTATGAAGAAGCGAATGCCGGTGCGCGTCTGACCATTATGCGTCCGCTGAGCATCGAAGCCGGTTATCGTTACCTGAACCTGGCAGGCAAAGACGGCAACCGTGATAACGCGATTGCTGATGGCCCGTACGTTGGGGTTAACGCCAGCTTCTAACATTTCTGGCGCGGCGTTCAGTCGCGCCTTCCCCCCTCCATGCGTTATAGTGTTTTCATCATAAAAGCAGGAGAACACGATGTTAAACGTGGAGATGCTATCCACAGGGGATGAAGTGTTGCACGGACAAATCGTCGACACCAATGCCGCCTGGCTGGCCGATTTTTTCTTTAATCAGGGTTTACCGCTAACACGCCGCAACACGGTAGGTGACAATCTTAACGATTTGGTCGCCGTTTTGCGTGAGCGTAGCGAGCACGCCGATGTACTGATCGTTAATGGCGGTCTGGGACCTACCAGCGATGATTTGAGCGCGCTGGCAGCGGCAACGGCAAAAGGCGAAGGGCTGGTGCTGCATGAAGCATGGCTGGCCGAGATGGAGCGATATTTCCGCGATCGTGGCCGCGTGATGGCGCCGAGCAACCGCAAACAGGCTGAACTTCCGGCCAGCGCTGAGTTTATCAATAATCCGGTGGGTACCGCGTGTGGGTTCGCCCTGAAGCTTAACCGCTGCCTGATGTTCTTTACACCGGGTGTACCGTCAGAATTCAAAGTCATGGTGGAGCATGAGATCCTGCCTCGTTTGCGTGAGCGTTTCTCTTTGGCTCAGCCCCCGTTATGCCTGCGATTAACCACCTTTGGCCGTTCTGAAAGCGACCTGGCGCAGAGCCTGGATCCGCTCCCGTTGCCACCGGGAGTGACAATGGGCTACCGCTCCTCAATGCCGATTATTGAGCTGAAGCTGACCGGGCCGGATTCCCAACGGGAAGCGATGCTGGCGCTGTGGCCAGAAGTTAAGCGGGTTGCCGGGCAGAATATGATTTTTGAAGGTACGGAAGGCTTACCCGCGCAAATCGCCCGCACGTTGCAAGAACGGCAATTCAGCCTGACGCTGAGCGAACAATTCACCGGTGGTCTGGTGGCATTGCAGCTTTCTCGTGCGAATGCTCCGTTATTGGCGAGTGAAGTGGTTCCGCCCCAGGAAGAAACGCTGGCGCAAACGGCGCATTGGATAACCGAGCGACGCAGCAAGCATTATGCTGGATTAGCACTCGCTATATCGGCTTTCGAAAACGAACATATTAACTTTGCGCTGGCCACGGCTGATGGGACACACGCCTTGCGCGTACGGCTGAATGCAAATCGCTACAGCCTGGCGATTCGTCAGGAAGTGTGCGCGATGATGGCGCTAAATATGCTGCGCCGCTGGCTTAACAATCTGGAAATCGCTAGCGAACACGGCTGGATCGAAGTGGTTGAGTCGTTGACGATTTAATCACAGATTGGGAAGGCTAAATGCCTTCCCAATCTGGCTCATGCGGTGGTATCGCCAGGCAATAGCCCGGTAATTAACTGAACTAAATCACGATCAATACCTTGTTCCAGCATTATGTGAGCGATACGTAAGGCTTCTTCTTGCGTACCTTTTTGCACCCCTTGTTCTAACCCTTGCTGTATCCCTTCTTGCAGTCCATTTTGGTGGCCTTCCTGCCTGAGCCTCTCTGCAATTGTCATCAGCTTCTCCTTGTGATGGGGGGATCGTTCGGCAACTTCGCGGATAAACTCACTGACGCGAGAAACGTCGCCGTACCGTATCAGGTAATTAAATAGCGTTTGTAGCTGGCTGTCATTAGCAGTGCTTGTAACTAATAGCGAGACCAGGCGGTCCACTAACCCCATTAAATCACGATCGCGGATATGTTTTTGCATCAACTCAAGCAGCGCAACCCCGCGATGCTGCGCGATTTCATCGTCAGGTATTACGGTAATGTCGACCAGCGGAAAAGCCTCTGAATACAGTTGTCGTGCCAGTTGCGGATTTTCAAATTCATCCAGCCAGTTGAGTGACCAGGGATAGGGACTTTGTTGACCATGATAAAACAACATGGGGATCACCAGCGGCAGCGTTTTATTGCCGGCATCAAGATGATGCTGCATCGCCGCGGTGGCATAACGCATCAGGCGAAATGCCATATGCGGTACCGCGGTACTCTGATGTTCAATAACACAATAAATATAGCCCTGACCTTCGCGGGTTTTTAGTGACCACACTACGTCGGAGTAGTATGCGCGGAGATCCTGCTCGATAAAACTGGTGGACTCCAGCTTCAGCGTTTGTAAATCACATATCTCACGTAATGCGATGGGAAGGTGTATATCCAGAAAATCCCGAGCCATCTCAGGGTAAGACATTATCTTTTTAAAAACGGCATCATGCGGTATAGATGTAGTGGATTTAGCCATGGTAGTCCGTCACCAGAAAGAGAAGATGGCGTGACGGTATCCACTTTTAATATGCGCTGCATGCGGGAAATGTGTTCTTTGCGTGGGTGAATCAGAGATAAATACGTCCGACTGCAACGTATTCAATTAAGCGGAACGGGCTACGCAAAAATGCCCGGTAGCAAATGCTACCGGGCAACAGAGTTAACCCAACGCTTTGGCAAGCAGGGTGATAGGATGTTCGCAGCGTTTGCTTGTAGACATCTCAATCTGCCATTTACAGGTTTCGCAGTCGGTGACGACGATATCAGCGCCGCTTTCTTCAATTTGGCGGAATAACGGTGCGCCAATAGACTGTGACGTCGGATAGTTTTCCTTTTTAAAGCCGTAAGTCCCGGCAATCCCGCAACACTGAGAATCCAGCACCGTCAGCTCCAGCCCTGGAATTTGTCGCAGTAGCTCCAGCGTATAGAGCGTCCAGCCCATTTTCTCCATGTGACATGGCGTGTGATAGACCACCTTCAGCGGCAGCGTTTTCAGCGGCAGCGTTTTACCTTCATCCAGCTTGCGCCATAGCCAGCGGGTTGCCAGTTCAATGTGTTCACGCAGGCCTGAGTTGTCGACATCCAGCACTTCCGGATATTCATCACGTAGCGCAAAGGTACAGGTTGATGAGGTGGCGATCACCGGAATGCCTTTGCCATCAATCGCCTCTCTGAGTGAGGCCACGTTGCTTACTGCCTGCTTACGCGCTTTATCGGTAAAACCGTTGGCAATCAGCGGCACGCCGCAGCATTTCTCTTTACTCAGCAGTTGCACGCCAGTACCCATCGCATTCAACACCTTGATCAGGTCTTTGCCGAGCTGGGGATGGTTGTAATTCACAAAACAGCCGTGGAAAAAGGCGACCTGATCCTGATACTGCGCCTGCTGTGCGGCAACGCTGCGATACCAGCGGCGGAAGGTGCCAAAGGAGTACTTCGGCAGCGTACGGCGATGATCGATTTTTAGCGCGTAATCCAGCAGTTGACGCACCGGTTTTAAAGAGGTGGCGGTATTCACTATTGGGGCGAAGGGGGTGGATACGCTACCCATTAAATCGGTATGGCTTAAGACAAAGTTACGCAACGATGGGCGCGTCGTGTCGTATTTGGCGCGCGCGCGCTGGATAATATCGCCGATTTTCACGTCTGACGGACAGGCCACTTCGCAGCGTTTACAGTTGATGCAGTATTTCAGCGCGTCGTCATATAGCGCGCCATCTTTCAGGCGCAGACGTTCACCGTCCGGGCCGGCCTGCTTAGGACCCGGGTAGCTCGGATTGACGCGGCTTACCGGGCAGGCGGTGGTGCACACCGTACATTTGATACAACTTTCAAAACGTGTGTCGCTCATTGCTGTCCTCCTGCACGTTTCGCAATATGATGCGCGGCATGTAAGGCGCTAACTGCGCACACGCCGCCTCCGCAACCCTGGGCGATAGGGTCGAATCCGCCGAGGACGGAACCAATGGCATACATGTTTTCTATCGTTTTTCCCGCCAGTGATGGGCGTAATGCGGAATCGGTAGTCACGCCAAACTGTTGCCACGGTTGTGGATCGAAAACATCACGCTGATACCACTCGGCGCGGGTAGCTGTTTGCTGTACATCCAGTCCCAGGATTGGTTCGTAGATTGCCTCACGCGTGGCGACCAGCCCGCTGCTGAAGAAACTGCCGCTGGCGAGCACGGCGAAACGTGGCCGCAAGGGGATATCGGCATGATTTCGGGTCCAGATTTCGCTGACCACGCCATCCTGACAGGTGATTTTTTTCACTTCATCACCCGGCATCCACACACCGCCCTGGCGCACAAACTGGCGCTGCAATTTGTTGTGCAAACGCATGCCCAGTACCGAAGGTGGTAGGGTCGGTAACAGTGTCAGAGAGCAGGGGAGGCGCTCGTTAAGCCACTGCCAGAGCCGCTCATCTGCCAGACCAAAGCATGCCGGCATGATTATCATGTCGCAGGTTTTTGCCATTGGCAGCAATGCGTCATAGAGCAGCGACCATTTATCTTCGTTATCCAGCAGGCGCGCAATATTAACGGCGCGAAACTCGGTTGGGTTATCACGCAGGACATCCAGCTCCGGTAGCTCGATTTCTGCTGTCTCGACGCTGAGATTGCGTTGGCGTAATGACGCCGCGGCGAGATGCGCCTGAAAATCCAGTAACCCGCTAATCCCTACAACGCAGATACGCTGTGCGGACAGAGGCCAGACCGGCACTTCCGGGGAACTTAACCAGGTTGAGCGCAGGGTGCCCAGCGGGGTAACACGTTGATGCGCCTGATGCACTTTGCCCTGCAAATGTGTTCCGCATTCTTCCAGCAAATTTTGCGCCTGCTGGGCCAGTTCCAGAACGTTCTGCGTTCCGATGGTGCTATACGGATGTGCGGGTGCCTGAGTGCGCAGCGCATTCAAACCCGCTTCTATATCCGTCACCGGTTGACCATCGGGTAAGCTGCTGAGCAAATCCAGTGAGCCGGAGGAAAAATGCAGGGCGCTTTGGCCGCGGGTAACAATCGTGCAGCGCAGTCCGCTTTTTTGCAGTTGCAGGCCACATAGCAGTCCGGCGAGGCCGCCGCCGATAATGACGGTATCAAATTTCATCCTGGTGCTCCTTTTCCAGACCACACAACCCTTGATAAACCCAGCGCGTGAATTCGCTTTCGCGCAGCGCATCTCCCCAGGCGATAGGCTGCACGCCTTTCCAGCGTTCGTTGAGGAAGTCGGAAAGCTGGGTAATGGACTGCGCTGCGGTAGTGACATTGAAACGTTGCAGCAAACCTGCGGCGCGACAGGCACACAATTCGCCCTGGCAGGTCCCCATTCCAACACGGGTACGGCGACGCAAATCGAGCAGGCTGTTGACGGTTAAATTCTCGACGGCGTATTGCACTTCGCCTGCGGTGACTGCTTCGCATTCACAGACCAGACTGCGGTGCTGGCGGCCTTCGCTAAGCCACGCAGGGGTGCGATCGCCGTGACGGTAGACCGCCGAGCCGCGCAGTGGAGCTGGCAATGAGATCACGCGTTTAAGCGTATGCTCGGTAGATTCCTGTGAGCCAGGCAGCGCGGTGTCTGCCGTTGTGCAAGGCTGGGTATTGCCCAGCTTACGGCAAACGGCATCGGTGGCCCATTCCGCCATCAGGCGGTAGGTCATCAGTTTGCCGCCGGTAATGGTGATAAACCCTTCCAGTCCGTCACGTTCAGCGTGATCGAACAGTACAATCCCACGGCTGACGTTACGACCGCTTGGGTCGTCGTCGCTGGCCACCAGCGGGCGTACGCCAGAATAGGCGCGTAAAATGCGCGTTTTCGCCATAATCGGCGCCAGCTTCTCGCCTTCACGCAGCAGAATATCGACCTCTTCTGCGGTGACGCGGTTGCTGTCGATATCGTCGTAATCAATGTGCTGTGAGGTGGTACCGATCAGTGAAATGGTATCGCCAGGCACCAGAATATCGGCGTCAGAGGGCTTACGGCAGCGGTTAATGACATGCTGGTTAATGCGATGATCCATAATCAGCAACGAACCTTTGGCCGGGAACATACGGATGCTCAGATCGGCATATTCCGCAATGCGTTGACCCCAGATCCCAGCGGCGTTGACGACAACCGGTGCATGCAGGGACTGCATTTCGCCTGTCAGATGATTGCGCACGTTAACGCCGCAAACCGTTGCGCCTTCGCGGATCAGTCCCGTCACTTCATGCGCCGTTAAGATAACCGCGCCATTCTCACGCGCATCCAGCATGTTAGCTGCTGTTAAGCGGAAAGGATCGACCGTGCCGTCTGGTACTTTTACTGCACCAATCAGCTGTGGATTCACAGAAGGTTCGATAATACGTGCCTGCTGAGGGTCAATCGCTTCTGCGCGAATCCCTGCCTCTTCACAGGCGCGAATAAAGGTGGCCTGGAAGGACAGCTCATCCTCCGGCAGAGTAATAAACAGACCGTCCGTTGGCTCAACGCAATGACGGGCGATACGTTTCAGAATTTGGTTTTCGCTGATGCACTCACGGGCAGATTCAGCGTCGGTGACGGCGTAGCGTGCACCGCTGTGCAGCAGACCGTGGTTGCGCCCGGTCGCACCTGTGGCGATATCGTGGCGTTCCACTAAGATGACGCGCAACCCGCGCAGCGCACAGTCACGTGCGATCCCTGCACCTGTTGCTCCTCCACCAATGATAATCACGTCACTTGTTTGCGAGTCGCGAGTTTTCATTGTTTTTCCTCACAGTTCGTTTTTTATCATTTAGCCACATAAAAAACATGGATTGTTTGATTTCGCGCATAATCGCTCATTATTCGAAAATGAAACGTGATTCCGTGCGCCTTTATGAACATTTGTCATAAATCTGTAACAATATGTGCTGCGTTTCACATTTTTGTTAGGTATCTTTCCTTAACATCGCGGCCACACTGGAAGCGGTAGGGTAGTAATGACGAACTGCAGTGTTTACTTCGAATGAAAGACGGCCACGGAGGCTACACTATGTTGAGTATTTTTAAACCAGCGCCACATAAGGCGCGTTTGCCTGCTACGGAGATCGATCCGACATATCGTCGATTGCGTTGGCAGATTTTCCTGGGGATTTTCTTTGGTTATGCCGCGTACTATCTGGTACGTAAGAACTTCGCCCTGGCGATGCCATATCTGGTTGAGCAGGGTTTCTCTCGCGGCGATCTGGGTTTTGCGTTGTCCGGTATCTCCATCGCTTACGGATTTTCGAAATTCATCATGGGGTCCGTTTCGGATCGCTCGAATCCGCGCGTTTTCCTGCCAGCAGGTTTGATTCTGGCTGCCGCAGTGATGTTGTTTATGGGCTTTGTGCCGTGGGCGACATCGAGCATTGCGATAATGTTTGTGCTGCTGTTCCTCTGCGGATGGTTCCAGGGGATGGGGTGGCCGCCGTGTGGTCGTACCATGGTGCACTGGTGGTCGCAGAAAGAACGTGGCGGTATTGTTTCCGTCTGGAACTGTGCGCACAACGTGGGCGGCGGTCTGCCTCCTCTGCTGTTCCTGCTCGGTATGGCCTGGTTCAATGACTGGAAAGCGGCGCTGTATATGCCTGCTTTCGGTGCGATTGTGGTTGCGCTGTTCGCCTTTGCGATGATGCGTGATACGCCGCAGTCCTGCGGCCTGCCGCCTATCGAAGAGTATAAGAACGACTATCCGGACGATTACAACGAGAAAGCGGAAGAAGAGCTGACTGCGAAGCAGATCTTCATGCAGTATGTACTGCCAAACAAACTGTTGTGGTACATCGCTATCGCCAACGTGTTTGTTTATCTGCTGCGCTACGGCATCCTGGACTGGTCACCGACCTACCTGAAAGAAGTGAAGCATTTCGCACTCGATAAATCATCCTGGGCCTACTTCCTGTATGAGTATGCGGGTATTCCGGGCACGCTGCTGTGCGGCTGGATGTCGGATAAAGTCTTCCGTGGTAACCGTGGTGCGACCGGCGTGTTCTTTATGACGCTGGTAACTATTGCGACCATCGTTTACTGGATGAACCCGGCAGGCAACCCGAACGTGGATATGGCTTGTATGATCATCATCGGCTTCTTGATCTACGGCCCGGTAATGTTGATTGGTCTGCACGCGCTGGAACTGGCACCGAAAAAAGCGGCGGGAACGGCAGCTGGCTTTACCGGTCTGTTCGGTTATCTCGGCGGTTCTGTGGCTGCGAGCGCCATTGTTGGCTACACCGTTGACTTCTTCGGTTGGGACGGCGGCTTTATGGTGATGATTGGCGGTAGCGTGCTGGCGGTTATCCTGCTGGTGGTCGTCATGATTGGCGAAAAACGCCATCACGAAGAGATGCAACTGAAACGTAACGGGGGCTAATAGATGAAAACTACATTGAAAAGTCTCAGCGTGGCGCTGATGCTCACAGGTATGGTGGTCAGCAGCGCGGCGGTTGCCGCAGATAAAATCGTGATTGCGCACCGTGGTGCGAGCGGTTATCTACCGGAGCATACGCTGCCAGCGAAAGCGATGGCCTATGCCCAGGGTGCGGATTATCTGGAGCAGGATTTGGTGATGACCAAGGATGACCATCTGGTCGTCCTGCATGATCACTATCTTGACCGCGTCACCGATGTTGCCGAGCGTTTCCCGGATCGGGCGCGTAAAGACGGGCGTTACTACGCTATCGACTTTACGCTGGATGAAATTAAATCGCTGAAATTTACCGAAGGCTTCGATATCGAAAATGGCAAAAAGGTCCAGACCTACCCAGGGCGCTTCCCGATGGGTAAATCTGATTTCCGCGTGCACACGTTCGAAGAAGAGATTGAGTTTGTTCAGGGATTAAATCATTCCACCGGTAAAAACATCGGTATTTACCCGGAAATGAAAGCGCCGTGGTTCCATCACCAGGAAGGGAAGGATATTGCGGCTAAGACGCTGGAAGTGCTGAAAAAGTACGGGTATACCGACAAGAACGACAAGGTCTATCTGCAATGTTTTGATGTTGCAGAGTTAAAGCGCATTAAGAATGAACTGGAACCGAAGATGGGGATGGATCTCAATCTGGTACAGTTGATTGCGTACACCGACTGGAATGAAACTCAGGAGAAAAAGCCGGACGGTAGTTGGGTTAATTACAACTACGACTGGATGTTTAAGCCGGGTGCCATGAAGCAGGTTGCGCAGTATGCGGACGGCATTGGGCCGGACTACCACATGCTGATTGATGAGAAGTCGAAGAAGGGCAATATCTCGTTAACTGGCATGGTGCAGGACGCACATCAGAATAAGATGGTTGTGCATCCTTATACCGTTCGCGCCGATCAACTGCCGGATTACGCCACTGACGTAAACCAGCTGTATGACATTCTTTATAACAAGGCGGGCGTTGACGGGCTGTTCACCGACTTCCCCGACAAAGCAGTGAAATTCTTGAATAAAGAGTGATGGCGTAAGGCCTGTGATGCACCTCCGGTCACAGGCCTTAATGGATGAGACGTTTTAACTGCTAGATAAGGCCGTCTGCTGTCAACGTTTCCATACATGCCTGCAGGAGAAATAAAGGGCTGCCGTCCACCGGCGGCTCTTTTGCCAGTAAGGATATCTGTCGATAGAACGTCGGTTCCAGCGCGACTGAACGTACTTTCCCACCAACCGCCTTCAGCGTTAATTCCGGTAATAACGCTATACCCAGCCCCTGACGAATAAAGCTCATCGCGGTATCCGGATGGTTAAACTCGTATTTAATGACCGGTTCAATTCCCTTCTCTTTAAATAGCGCCATGATGCTTAATTCATAGCGACCTTTGCTGATAATGAGCGGTTCTCCAACCAGTTGTTCCACTGAAATCGTTCTATTGGCCGCCAGCGGATGGCTTTCAGGAACTACAACGGTAAATTTGTCGCGATACACCGGTACGCAGTACATGCCATTTACCGGGAAATGCACAAATCCCGCATCGATATCCCCACTGCGCAGGGAATCAACGATTGCCGTGCTGTTTTCTTCATAAGGGATAATTTTGATATGCGGGTGGTGCTGCTCGAAGTGGTGGATGATACCGGGCAAAATACAGGCACAGGCGCTGGGAAAGCAGCCGATTCGCAGGGTTCTGGCCGGGTTTTGTCGCTCTTGCTCGGCAATCTCTTTCACCGCGTTGGTTTCAGACACGATCGTCCGCAGGTGTGAAACGATCCGACTCCCGGCCGGACTAAGTTGAATGTCTTTGCGGCGTTCGCGGATAATAATATCAACCCCTAGCTCTTCCTCTAGCGCTGAAATTGCCTGGCTAACGGCGGATTGGGTCATGTACAGCCGCTTGCTGGCTTCGGTAAAACCACCGTACTCAAGTACGGCAAGCAGGGCGTGGATCTGGGTTAATGTCATTAGCTCCCTCTAATCAACAATATTAAAACGATTAATTTCTCTAATATAATGGACCTGTTTATACTTGCGGTCTACCGTAAAATCACACTTCGACGCACCTGTCCGTAGTTCAGTTGAGCTGAGCGTTGCCTGCGTGCGCCGTCTGGACAGGTTGTCGAATATGAAAGAAAAACTGTGGACGAAAGATTTTTGGGCAATAACGATAATCAGCTTTATTATATTTTTTGTTTTTTATGTCCTGCTCACGCTGTTACCGATCTATATTTCGGATCGCCTGCATGCCACTCCAGATAAGGCCGGATTATTAGTCACCTTCTTTTTGGGGGCCGCAATTGTTGTGCGCCCGTTTGCGGGACAATGGGTAGGAAAATATTCGAATAAAACAATTCTGGTGCTCTCTTCTCTGGCCTTTTTGGTGGTCACTGCGCTGTATCCTGTTTGCCACTCAATTGAATCACTGCTGTTGATTCGGGTGCTTCATGGTGTAACGTTTGGCGTTATTACCACGGTAAAAGGAACGATTTCCGCGCGGTTGATACCGGCCTCCCGACGTGGGGAGGGCATCAGTTTTTTCTCGTTAGCCATGGGACTGGCAATGGTTGTGGGGCCGTGGGTAGGGCTGAACATGGCACGCTGGGAAGCTTTTACCACTGCATTCTGGCTGTGTAGCGCGGTTGCCGTACTGGGTATTATCCTGTCATTGATTGTCGCCGTACCGCCGGTTATCCGTCATGCTGACGGCTCAAAACCGAAGCTGGGATTTGCTGCTATGTTTGATCGCGCCGCACTGCCTTTCGCGATGGTGACGTTTTTCATGACCTTTTCCTACGCGGGCGTTTCCGCTTTTCTCGCACTGTATGCGCGCGAGCTCGATCTGATGGCCGCCGCCAGTAATTTCCTGTTGTGTTACGCCATTTGCCTGATGATCTGTCGAACCTTTACCGGCAATGTTTGTGATAAAAAAGGGCCGAAATACGTGGTCTATCCGTGTTTGCTGGCTTTCACCGTCGGGCTGGTGGCGCTTGGCTATACTAACGGCAGCATTATGATGATTATTTCCGGTGGATTAATTGGCATCGGTTATGGTTCTGTCACACCCGTATTTCAGACACAAATTATTAGTTCGGTGGAACCCCATAAAATTGGTATCGCCAATTCGCTGTTTTTCAATGCGATGGATGCGGGAATGGCAATCGGCGCGTTTATCATGGGGATGATGGTCGAGGGCGTGGGATATCGGGCGATTTATCTGGTGGGTGCGCTGCTGGTGGTACTGGCCGGGGCGCTGTATATCATGCAGATGAAAAAACGCGGAGACGTGGTACTGGTCTCCGCGCATGAAGTTCACTAAACACTATAACTCTATTTCAATATCGCCTTTTGCCCGGCAACAGCACGGCAATATTTCACCGGGCTGAATGAAGGCCAGCGGTTCTGCAATCCAGTCAACCTGTCCCGCCACCAGGCGGGTACGGCAGGAGCCGCAGTAGCCTTCACGACACTGATATTCGACTTCAACATCGTGCGACTCGAGCGCGGCAAGCAGGGAAGGGTGTTCATCCTGGCACAGCAACTGCGTGCCAGAGATGCGCAGAGTCACGCGGCCCATCAGAGCTGGAAGTTACTCAGATCGTCAGTATCGACTTCGGCATCGATCTGGCCGACCAGATAAGAGCTGACTTCCACTTCCTGCGGCGCAACCTGGACGTTATCGGACACCAGCCAGGTGTTGATCCACGGGATCGGGTTAGAACGTGTCTGGAATGGCAGATCGAGCCCAACAGCCTGCATACGGATGTTGGTGATGTACTCAACGTACTGGCACAGAATGTCTTTGTTCAGGCCAATCATTGAGCCATCACGGAACAGATAATCTGCCCACTCTTTTTCCTGCAGCGCGGCCTGTACGAACAGGTCGTAGCACTCTTGTTTGCACTCTTCGGCAATTTCCGCCATCTCCGGATCGTCCACGCCGCTGCGCAGCAGGTTCAGCATATGCTGAGTACCGGTCAGGTGCAGGGCTTCGTCGCGGGCGATCAGACGAATAATTTTCGCGTTGCCTTCCATCAGTTCACGTTCGGCGAAGGCGAAAGAGCAGGCGAAGCTGACATAAAAGCGGATCGCTTCCAGCGCGTTCACGCTCATCAGGCACAGATACAGCTTCTTCTTCAGCTCACGCAGGTTTACGACAACCGTTTTACCATTAACGGTATGCGTACCTTCACCGAGCAAATGCCAGTAGCTGGTCATCTCGATCAATTCGTCGTAGTAGCTGGAGATGCCTTCTGCGCGTTTCTGGATTTGCTCGTTGGTGACGATATCGTCAAACACCACCGCCGGATCGTTAACAATATTACGGATGATGTGGGTGTAAGAGCGGGAGTGGATCGTTTCAGAAAACGCCCACGTTTCCACCCAGGTTTCCAGTTCAGGGATCGAGATTAACGGCAGCAGCGCGACGTTAGGACTACGTCCCTGAATGGAGTCCAGCAGCGTCTGATACTTCAGGTTGCTGATGAAGATATGTTTTTCATGTTCCGGCAATGCCTGGAAGTCGATACGATCGCGAGAAACATCGACTTCTTCCGGACGCCAGAAGAAAGAGAGCTGCTTTTCGATCAGTTTTTCAAAGATGTCATATTTTTGCTGATCGTAGCGGGCGACGTTCACCGGCTGGCCGAAGAACATCGGTTCCAGAAGCTGATCATTTTTCGTCTGTGAAAAAGTGGTGTATGCCATTGATGTGAATCCTGTCTGGAATGTACTGCCGGATGCGCTTTGCTTATCCTGCCTACAATACCGCGAATTAATTTGTAGGCCGGGTAAGCGTTACGCCACCCGGCAAAAGATTAAATCTTACATGCGCCGCTTTCGCAGCCATCGTCCTGAATGGACGGTACCAGATCGTCCTGAGAGTCTTCCGCACCGTCACGGGTGTTCTGATAATACAGCGTTTTGACACCAAATTTGTAGGCGGTGAGCAGGTCTTTCAGCAACTGCTGCATCGGTACTTTTCCGGACGGGAAGCGCGACGGATCGTAGTTGGTGTTGGCGGAAATCGACTGATCGATAAATTTCTGCATGATGCCTACCAGCTGCAGATAGCCGTCGTTGTTTGGCATTTCCCACAGCAGTTCGTATGCGTCGTGCAGGTGTTCGTAGTCCGGCACGACCTGACGCAGAATCCCATCTTTCGATGCTTTGATGCTCACGTAACCGCGTGGCGGTTCAATACCGTTGGTGGCGTTGGAGATCTGCGAAGAGGTCTCGGACGGCATCAGGGCTGACAACGTGGAGTTACGCAGGCCGTGAGTCTTGATAGATTCACGCAGCTGTTCCCAGTCCATATGCAGCGGTTCGTTAGCGATAGCATCAAGATCTTTTTTATAGGTATCAATCGGCAGAATACCTTTCGCATAGGTGGTTTCGTTAAACCATGGGCATGCGCCTTGCTCTTTTGCCAGCTCGTTAGAAGCCTTCAGCAGGTAATATTGAATCGCTTCAAAGGTTTTGTGAGTCAGGTTATTGGCGCTGCCGTCAGAGTAGCGTTTACCGTTTTTCGCCAGCCAGTAAGCGTAGTTGATCACGCCAATACCCAGCGTACGACGACCCATCGCACCGCGTTTGGCGGCCGGAATCGGATAATCCTGGTAATCGAGCAGCGCATCCAGCGCACGTACCGCCAGTACAGCCAGCTCTTCCAGTTCGTCCAGACTTTCGATAGCGCCCAGGTTAAATGCGGACAGCGTACACAGTGCAATTTCGCCGTTTTCATCGTTAACGTCGGTTAGCGGTTTGGTCGGCAGAGCAATTTCCAGGCACAGGTTGGACTGGCGTACCGGCGCGACAACCGGATCAAACGGGCTATGGGTGTTGCAGTGGTCAACGTTCTGAATGTAGATACGACCGGTCGAGGCACGTTCCTGCATCATCAGTGAGAACAGCTCAACCGCTTTCACGCGCTGTTTGCGGATGCTGTCGTCGTTTTCATATTGGGTGTACAGACGCTCGAACTCATCCTGATCGGCGAAGAAAGCGTCATACAGACCCGGGACGTCGGACGGGCTGAACAGGGTGATGTCGCCGCCTTTCAGCAGACGGGTGTACATCAGTTTGTTGATCTGCACGCCGTAGTCCATGTGACGTACGCGGTTGCCTTCTACGCCACGGTTGTTTTTCAGGACCAGCAGGCTTTCAACTTCCAGGTGCCACATTGGGTAGAACAGCGTGGCTGCACCACCGCGTACGCCACCCTGAGAGCAGGATTTCACTGCAGTCTGGAAATGCTTGTAGAACGGAATACAGCCGGTGTGGAACGCTTCACCGCCGCGAATCGGGCTACCCAGCGCACGGATGCGACCAGCGTTAATGCCGATACCTGCACGCTGAGAAACGTATTTCACAATTGCGCTGGAGGTTGCGTTGATGGAGTCCAGGCTGTCGCCGCACTCGATTAGTACGCAGGAGCTGAACTGACGCGTTGGGGTACGCACGCCGGACATAATTGGCGTCGGCAGCGAGATTTTGAACGTAGAAACGGCGTCGTAGAAACGTTTTACATATTGCAGACGTGTTTCACGCGGATAGTTAGAGAACAGGCAAGCCGCTACCAGAATATAGAGGAACTGTGCGCTTTCATAGATCTCACCGGTAACACGGTTTTGCACCAGATATTTACCTTCCAACTGCTTCACCGCAGCGTAGGAGAAGGTCATATCACGGTCGTGTACGATGAACGAGTCCATCTGCTTGAACTCTTCTTCCGTGTAGTCTTCCAGCAGATGATTGTCGTATTTGCCCATTTCAACCATTTTCACGACATGGTCGAACAGCTTTGGCGGTTCAAACTCACCGTACGCTTTTTTACGCAGATGGAAAATCGCCAGACGGGCAGCCAGATATTGATAATCCGGCGCTTCGCGGGAGATCAGGTCGGCGGCTGCTTTGATGATTGTTTCATGGATGTCGGAGGTCTTGATTCCGTCATAAAACTGAATGTGGGAGCGCAGCTCGACCTGAGAAATCGATACGTTATTCAGTCCTTCTGCCGCCCAATCCAGAACTCGGTGGATTTTGTCGAGATTGATGCGCTCTGTACTACCATCACGCTTTGTCACCAGCAGACTCTGATTCATGTGGTTTTTTACCTGTCCGTGAAAGAAAAAATATCCCCCATATTATCCACAGAGTCATGTTGTGACTAAGTCTGTGGATAAATACTATATGTAGGGGTTGTTTGATAAAATAGACGCTATATGGTGAGTATTCTAGTAGGGATTCTTTTCAGCACAAGAGTTGATTTTGAGGTTAAATTGAGGTTGCAAAAGGGTGATAATCGCTAAGTGCGCGTCTTATAAGGCCTGGCGGGGATGTCAATAATTGAGAAAAAAAATAGAAAATTTGATCGAGTGCTGATTTCTTCATCTAAGGCAAGGAAAGTTCTTATGATCTGGCACAGGATTTGTAGGCCTGATAAGTGAAACGTCATCAGGCATGGTTCCAGTAAGCATGCCGGATGGCGGCGTTGCACGCTTTATCCGGCCTACAGGAGCGGTTAATCAACCTTGGCGGTGGTATGTACCATATAGTTCACATCAACGCCCGGGCCAAGTTTGAAGGTGTTGGTGATGGGGTTGTAATGCAGGCCGGTCATATGGCGCTCTTTCAGTACGGTCTGGTCAACCCACTCTAATAATTCAGCAGGCTTAATAAATTTTTTCACATCGTGCGTGCCTTTCGGCACCATGCGCAGAATATATTCCGCTCCGACCACCGCCATCAGCCAGGATTTGCCGTTGCGGTTAAGCGTGGAGAAAAATACTTCACCACCCGGTTTGACCAACCTGGCGCAAGCTCTGACCACTGACTGTGGGTCTGGCACGTGCTCCAGCATTTCCATGCAGGTGACAACGTCATACTGATGTGCATGCTTTTCCGCATGCTCTTCGACGGTTTCTTGTACATACTCTACCTGGATACCGCTTTCCAGTGCATGCAGTTTTGCTACCTGCAGCGGTTCAAAACCCATGTCCAGTCCGGTAACGGTGGCACCTTCGCGCGCCATACTCTCCGCCAGAATACCGCCGCCGCATCCGACGTCGAGTACCTTTTTACCAAACAGGCCGCCTGAGCGCTCAGTAATATAGCCCAGACGCAGTGGGTTAATGCGGTGCAGCGGCTTAAATTCACCCTCAAGATCCCACCAGCGTGACGCGACTGCTTCAAACTTGGCAATTTCTTCATGGTCAACGTTGTGAGCTACCGGAGGTTTTTCGGCATTCATTGGGGCTTCTACTCCTAAATTTGCGATGCAAATGAGTATATCAGCCTGACGGGATGAATAAAGCCTCTGTCAGGGGGAATCCATTTACCTGAATCTGCACGGATGTGTTATAATTTGCGACCTTTGAATCCGGGATACAGTAGAGGGATAGCGGTTAGATGAGCGACCTTGCGAGAGAAATTACACCGGTCAACATTGAGGAAGAGCTGAAGAGCTCCTATCTGGATTATGCGATGTCGGTCATTGTTGGCCGTGCGCTGCCGGACGTCCGAGATGGCCTGAAACCGGTTCACCGTCGCGTACTTTACGCCATGAACGTATTGGGCAACGACTGGAATAAAGCCTATAAAAAATCTGCCCGTGTCGTTGGTGACGTAATCGGTAAATACCACCCTCATGGTGATACCGCCGTTTACGACACCATTGTTCGTATGGCGCAGCCATTCTCCTTGCGCTACATGCTGGTAGATGGTCAGGGTAACTTTGGTTCTGTCGATGGCGACTCCGCAGCGGCGATGCGTTATACGGAAATCCGTATGTCGAAAATCGCCCATGAGCTGATGGCTGACCTGGAAAAAGAAACGGTTGATTTCGTCGACAACTATGACGGCACCGAACAAATTCCTGACGTCATGCCGACCAAAATTCCTAACCTGCTGGTGAACGGTTCGTCCGGTATCGCGGTAGGTATGGCGACCAACATTCCGCCGCACAACCTGACCGAAGTGATCAACGGCTGTCTGGCATATATTGACGATGAAGACATCAGCATTGAAGGGCTGATGGAACATATTCCGGGTCCGGACTTCCCGACTGCCGCGATCATCAACGGTCGTCGTGGTATCGAAGAAGCCTACCGTACCGGTCGTGGCAAAGTGTACATTCGCGCACGCGCGGAAGTCGAAGCGGATGCCAAAACGGGTCGTGAAACCATCATCGTTCACGAAATTCCGTATCAGGTAAACAAAGCGCGCCTGATTGAGAAAATCGCCGAGCTGGTAAAAGACAAACGCGTTGAAGGCATCAGCGCGCTGCGTGACGAGTCTGACAAAGACGGTATGCGCATCGTGATAGAAGTGAAACGCGATGCGGTCGGGGAAGTGGTTCTGAACAACCTCTATTCCCAGACCCAACTGCAGGTTTCCTTCGGTATCAACATGGTTGCATTGCACCATGGCCAGCCGAAGATCATGAACCTGAAAGATATTATTGCCGCGTTCGTACGTCACCGCCGTGAAGTCGTAACCCGTCGTACTATCTTTGAACTGCGTAAAGCCCGCGACCGTGCGCACATCCTTGAAGCGCTGGCGATTGCGCTGGCGAACATCGATCCGATCATCGAACTGATCCGCCGCGCGCCGACCCCGGCTGAAGCGAAAGCTGCGCTGGTTGCGCGTTCGTGGGAACTGGGCAACGTTTCCGCCATGCTGGAACGTGCCGGTGATGACGCCGCGCGTCCTGAATGGCTGGAGCCGGAATTTGGCGTGCGTGACGGTCAGTACTATCTGACTGAACAGCAGGCCCAGGCTATTCTGGATCTGCGTTTGCAGAAACTGACCGGCCTTGAGCACGAAAAACTGCTCGACGAATACAAAGAGCTGCTGGAACAGATCGCTGAACTGCTGCACATTCTGGGCAGCGCCGATCGTCTGATGGAAGTTATCCGTGAAGAGATGGAGCTGATTCGTGAACAGTTCGGTGACGCTCGTCGTACTGAAATCACCGCGAACAGCGCTGACATCAACATCGAAGATCTGATTAGCCAGGAAGATGTTGTCGTAACCTTGTCTCATCAGGGTTACGTGAAATATCAGCCGTTAACCGATTACGAAGCCCAGCGTCGTGGCGGTAAAGGTAAATCAGCAGCACGCATTAAAGAAGAAGACTTTATTGACCGCCTGCTGGTGGCCAACACCCATGACACGATCCTCTGCTTCTCCAGCCGTGGTCGTTTGTACTGGATGAAGGTCTATCAGCTGCCGGAAGCAAGCCGTGGCGCACGTGGACGTCCAATCGTCAACCTGTTGCCGCTGGAAGCTAACGAACGTATTACCGCAATTCTGCCAGTACGTGAGTACGAAGAGGGCGTGAACGTCTTCATGGCAACCGCCAGCGGTACCGTGAAGAAAACGGCGCTGACTGAGTTCAGCCGTCCGCGTTCTGCCGGTATTATTGCGGTTAACCTGAACGAAGGCGACGAACTGATTGGTGTAGATCTGACATCCGGCAGTGACGAAGTCATGTTGTTCTCTGCGGCAGGAAAAGTGGTGCGCTTTAAAGAAGATGCTGTCCGTGCAATGGGTCGTACCGCGACCGGTGTACGCGGTATCAAGCTGGCGGAAAAAGATAGCGTGGTATCGCTGATCGTTCCGCGCGGTGAAGGTGCGATCCTGACCGTTACTCAGAACGGTTACGGTAAACGTACGGCGGCGGAAGAGTATCCGACCAAGTCTCGTGCGACCCAGGGCGTAATCTCCATCAAGGTTACCGAGCGCAACGGTTCCGTTGTTGGCGCAGTGCAGGTTGAGGATACCGACCAGATCATGATGATCACCGACGCAGGTACGCTGGTACGTACTCGCGTGTCGGAAATCAGCGTGGTAGGGCGTAATACCCAGGGTGTGATCCTTATCCGTACTGCGGAAGACGAAAACGTCGTGGGTCTGCAACGCGTTGCTGAACCGGTTGATGATGAAGAGCTCGATTCCATCGACGGAAGTGCAGCTGAAGGTGACGAGGATATCGCACCTGAAGCGGAAAGCGATGACGATGCAGCAGCGGATGACGCTGACGAGTAATTAAGACGCTATAAAAAGGGCCGGAGAAATCCGGCCCTTTTTTTAATGGCATTGCGACAAAAGACATTTACCGCTACCTTAACCACACTCTATTAATGCCCTGAGGCGGAGCTTCGCCCCTTTGAAATACCTTGCTTCCGTTCATTCAACCCTAAAAGTTTCACGCTACCTGTTCAGAGCTTTGGCGCTCGTTATCTGGTGTCTGATTGCGTTCGCCTCCGTGTTCTACATTGTGAATGCGCTGCACCAGCGAGAGTCTGAGATCCATCAGGAACTTAATCTCAGCTCCGATCAGGCCCAGCGCTACATTCAGCGCACATCTGATGTCATCAAAGAGCTTAAATATATTGCCGAGAATCGCTTAACGGCAGAAAACGGTGTGATGTCGCTGCGGGCGCGAGATGATAAAACCGTCGTGCCTAATTTTGAGCCGTTGTTTGCCGACTCAGACTGTTCTGTCATGGGCAACGCCTGGCGAGGTTCTCTGGAATCACTGGCATGGTTTATGCGCTACTGGCGCGACAACTTTTCCGCCGCCTATGATTTAAATCGAGTGTTCCTGATCGGCAGCGACAACCTCTGTATGGCCAATTTCGGCTTGCGTGATATGCCCGTCGAACGTGACGAGGCCCTGAAGGCGCTGCATGAGCGCATTATTAAGTATCGCAATGCTACGCAAGACGAAAACGGTAACAACTTGTTCTGGATCAGCCAGGGGCCACGTCCGGGAGTAGGGTATTTCTATGCGCTGACGCCGGTTTACCTCGCCAATCGCCTCCAGGCGCTGTTGGGCGTAGAGCAGCCTATTCGCATGGAGAATTTCTTCACTCCGGGCAGTTTACCGATGGGTGTGACCATCCTCGACGAAAATGGCCATGCGCTAATTTCTCTCACTGGCCCTGAAGGGAATATTAAGGCTGAGCCCCACTGGATGCAGGAACGCTCCTGGTTTGGTTACACGCCGGGTTTCCGCGAGCTGGTATTGAAGAAGAATCTGCCTCCGTCCTCCCTGAGCATCGTTTATTCCGTTCCGGTCGATCTGGTGCTGGAGCGGATCCGCATGATGATCCTGAACGCTATCTTGTTGAACGCGCTGGTTGGCGCGGCATTGTTTATGCTCACGCGCATGTATGAACGGCGCATTTTTATTCCGGCGGAAAGTGATGCTCAGCGGCTGGAAGAACATGAGCAGTTTAACCGTAAAATCGTGGCTTCTGCGCCGGTGGGTATTTGTATTCTGCGCACGATGGATGGCATTAACATCCTGAGTAACGAACTGGCGCACACCTATCTGAACATGTTGACGCATGAAGACCGTCAGCGGCTAACGCAAATTATTTGCGGCCAACAGGTCAATTTTGTTGATGTGCTAACCAGCAACAATACCAATCTGCAAATCAGCTTTGTGCACTCGCGCTATCGCAATGAAAACGTGGCAATTTGTGTCCTGGTTGATGTCAGTGCGCGCGTTAAAATGGAAGAGTCGTTGCAGGAGATGGCGCAGGCGGCGGAACAGGCCAGCCAGTCCAAATCGATGTTCCTTGCGACGGTGAGCCATGAGCTACGTACACCGTTGTATGGCATTATCGGGAACCTTGATTTGTTGCAAACCAAAGAGTTACCGAGTGGGGTGGATCGTCTGGTAACGGCGATGAATAACTCTTCCAGCCTGCTGCTGAAAATTATCAGCGATATTCTCGACTTCTCAAAAATTGAATCTGAACAGTTGAAGATTGAGCCGCGAGAGTTTTCACCGCGTGAAGTCATGAACCATATTACGGCTAACTATTTGCCGCTGGTGGTCCGCAAGCAGTTGGGGTTGTACTGCTTTATCGACCCGGATGTGCCCGTGGCGTTGAATGGCGATCCGATGCGTTTACAACAGGTGATTTCTAATCTGCTGAGTAACGCAATCAAGTTTACCGATACCGGTTGTATTGTGCTGCACGTGCAGTGCAGCGGCGACTACCTGAGCATTCGAGTGCGTGATACCGGTGTAGGGATCCCTGCCAAAGAGGTGGTTCGGTTGTTCGATCCTTTCTTCCAGGTGGGGACTGGCGTACAGCGTAATTTCCAGGGAACGGGACTCGGTTTGGCGATTTGTGAAAAACTGATCAGCATGATGGATGGGGATATTTCCGTCGATTCCGAGCCGGGAATGGGGAGTCAGTTTACGCTGCGTATTCCGCTTTATGGCGCACAGTATCCGCTGAAAAAGGGTGTTGAAGGATTGGCAGGCACGCGTTGCTGGCTGGCAGTACGTAATGCGTCACTGTACCAATTTCTCGAATCCAGCCTGACGCGTAACGGGATGACGGTGCTGCGATATGAGGGACAACAGCCTGATGCGGATGACCTGCTGGTGGCCGACGATGTGCTGGAACAGGCCTGGCAGGGACGAGCAGCGGTAATTTTCTGCCGCCGCCATATTGGCATTCCGCTGGAAAGAGAGCCTGGAGAATGGGTACACAGCGTGGCGTCACCGCACGAACTGCCTGCGCTGTTGGCGCATATCTACAGTGTAGAGCTGGGGAGTGAAGATCTCTCCACGGCGCTGCCAGCCCCGGATAAAGCCGGTGCGACGAACGATGACATGATGATCCTGGTTGTTGACGATCACCCTATCAACCGGCGCTTACTGGCCGATCAGCTGGGATCGTTGGGATATCAGTGTAAAACGGCGAATGACGGTGTGGATGCGCTCAATGTACTCAGCAAAAACCATATCGATATCGTGCTGAGTGACGTCAACATGCCAAATATGGATGGTTATCGCCTGACGCAGCGTATCCGCCAGCTAGGGTTAACGCTGCCTGTTGTGGGGGTAACGGCAAACGCGCTGGCCGAAGAGAAGCAGCGTTGTCTGGAATCAGGTATGGATAGCTGTCTGTCCAAGCCGGTGACCTTAGACGTATTGAAGCAAACGCTGGCGGTCTATGCGGAAAGAGTGAGAAAAACGCGGGGATAGGGGAAAAGAGCCGGATGGCGGCGTTAGTCTTATCCGGCCTACGAAACGTGCACGATGCTGTTTATTCGTAGGCCTGATAAACGCAGCGCCATCAGGCATTTTGACGTGATAAAGAATTACTCTTTGTCTGACGGACTCAGCGTCACAGAGGAAAGGTAATTCAGCAGTGCGATATCGTTTTCCACACCGAGCTTCATCATTGCCGATTTTTTCTGGCTGCTGATGGTTTTAATGCTGCGGTTGAGCTTTTTGGCGATCTCAGTAACAAGGAAACCTTCGGCAAACAAGCGTAGAACTTCACTCTCTTTCGGTGACAGACGTTTGTCGCCATAGCCGCTGGCGCTGATTTTCTCCAGCAGACGAGACACGCTTTCAGGGGTAAATTTCTTACCTTTCTGCAGCGCGGCCAGCGCTTTTGGCAGGTCGGTTGGCGCGCCTTGCTTCAGTACGATCCCTTCGATATCGAGATCCAGTACCGCGCTCAGGATAGCCGGATTGTTGTTCATGGTCAGAACGATAATCGACAGGCTTGGGAAATGACGCTTGATATATTTAATTAACGTGATCCCATCACCGTATTTATCTCCCGGCATGGAGAGGTCGGTAATCAACACATGCGCATCCAACTTAGGCAAATTGTTGATCAGTGCAGTGGAGTCTTCAAATTCGCCGACAACATTTACCCACTCGATTTGCTCAAGTGATTTACGAATACCGAACAGTACAATCGGGTGGTCATCGGCAATAATTACGTTCATAGTGTTCATGTATTGGGCTACCTTGCTACAGCAAGCTCTTGACGTAAACGTCAATGTCGCTGATGTATTTTTCTATACCTGGAGCATCTTTCTCTTGAATAAGATGTTCCAGCGCTTCACATAACTGCTTGCCGGGTACCAGATTAAGCATGGCAAACACGCCTTTCAGGCGATGGGCCGTTTGGGCTAATGCAGCGAAATCGCTGATAGCCGCCTCAGTATACAACCTCTTAACATCATCCGGTACTGTGTCTACAAAGAGTGCGTAGTAACCACTGGCATGAAGTTCGGCGTTTTCATCTCCGCCGAGGGGGAGTTCCTGGAACTCTTCTTGTGCCAGCTGCTCTTCAATCAGCTCAAGGACCGCTTCCTGCATAGCATTGCTCATATTAAAGTTGACGCGCAGTTGGCCTGGGCCAATTTTCCGTACGCCAGACTCATCATCGCTTAAAAGTAGGCCTGAGGCAGTAAGATTAGACGGATTATCCGTTAAAAAGAGATCATATTCTTGACTATTCAACCGTTCATCGGGCGTGATGCAGGTTGCCCCCCAGTTTTCCAGCTGACGTAATACAATGCTACGTACGTCATTTGAGGTGACATCAACCATTACGCAGACGTCATCCAACAGGCGCTCTTCACTATCAGCATGTTGATCGTGCAGCGGCATTTTAACATGGACGATGTAACGTGTTCCAAGTTCTTCCCGTGCTTTAATATTCAGGTGTCCGCCAAGTTTGCGGGCTAACTGATCGCACAGCCAGAACGTTAGCGGGTTGGCTTTGCCATACCGATCGCCCTGCGTGTCATTAATGAATGGGAAATGGAGATTATCAACTTCATTTAATGTGACGCCTTCCCCGGTATCCAGAATGCGGAAGGTCAGGCGTTCGGCCTCTGACTCATCCTGGTCGACTTCCAGCGTGATTTTACCAATCTGCGTGGTGGTTACCGCATATTGGATCAACAGCAGCAAAATACGGCGCAAGGCATCGCGATCGCCACGGCGTTCGTCATGGGCGCTTAAGTGATTTTTAATCAGCAGCTGCAGCCCTTTACGCTTAATGGCCGGCAGAACCTCCGGAACCACGTCGTCAATTAATGCCTGCACGGAAAACAGTGTGGATTCACCTTTCCAGGCATCGTTCTCCAGCAGGTTGGCTAGCTGGATTTCGTCCACCATGCGCACCAGAACGTCGGCCTGATTGGCCAGTTTCTGGCTGTCTGGTGTATTGAGCGCGGCGGCATTAGCAGCCAGCGTTTTCGCGGGGGCTTTCAGCGCGCTGCCAATATTCTGCATAAAGGCCGCGCGGGCCTGCTGGTTTTTCTCATACAGCCGCTGTGCTTGTTTCAGTTTCTTATTGACCAGCACCT
The DNA here is from genome assembly GCF_030332745.1 of Citrobacter sp. Cpo074. Lineage (NCBI taxonomy): Bacteria > Pseudomonadati > Pseudomonadota > Gammaproteobacteria > Enterobacterales > Enterobacteriaceae > Citrobacter > Citrobacter sp. Cpo074. The sequence continues at coordinate 441,611 of NZ_JAOWHG010000033.1, read as the reverse complement.
CGCGGTCCTGGTCACGAATGATAAAGATCTGCGTTCTCGGGGAGATCTGGCTGCGAAACAGTCTGATCTCATACAGTTCATTATTGATGGTGGCCTGAATCACTCCCTGATGCTGCTCTGCCATATTGGTAATGTTTTGCAGATTTAAATGCGGCAGCAGGTGGTCGGCAATTTTATTGCTGATAACCGTGCGGTTTGCTTCCTGATCGTGTACCAGTAATCCCAGCGGCAGAAGGGAAACAATCTCTTCATTGATTGCGCGCAGAACACGCAGCTCATTATTTGCCGCAAGGTTTGGCGCCACTTCAGTCGAACGGGCAGGGAGGTGGCGAAAGGTGGTATAACCAAACAGCGCCAGGGCCAGTAACGCAATGTTCAATAACAGCGGCAGCAGAATGTTTTGCAGCGTATCCAGCAGCAAGGAACCAAATGGAACTTGCCATACCAGTCGCATATCCGTTGAATTCAGCGCTGAAGAGATTTCAATCTTGCCATTGTTGAAGCTGATACTGACGCTGTCTGGTGACTCTTTTTCAGTAATATGCTCGGTTGTTGAGGTGGCATCAGGTTCCAGATGGAAACCGTCCAACGGCATCCCGGGAGGGATCAGGTCATTAATGGGGAGGTCAAAGGCGACAACGGTGGCCAAATGCCCTGGCTGATTAAAGGTCGTGCGTAGCGTGAAGTAATGTCCGTTCTGCCAGACCTGGCGGCGCAAAGAAGAGAAGCTTTCACGCTCATCCAGCGCATTAGCCTGTTGCAGCATTTCAGCGCGTCGGGAATCGACAATATTCCCAATCGTCGATTCTTTAAAACCGGAGGTCAGATCTTTCAGCGGTAACGTCGAGATTAGGATCAGGCTGTTATCCTGACCATTCAAGTAATACATTGACCATGGGACATTCTCCGCGCCCCACAGCGTATCCAGATACGTTGAAATGCGCTGGGTCATTTCCAGTGTAGAACTGTCATGCGAGCCGAAAATCAGCGCTTCAGTCTTTCTGCGGGGTTTCTCAAGATAATAGATATCTTGTTTCAGACGCGTTTCCTGTAGCCCATCTGCGCCTGGTGAACTGGTTGTAGCGGCAATATTGTCATAGATTTGCCAGGTCACGTATCGCCAGGTATCGACCCTTTTATGAATGGCATGGGTAATATCGACAATCTGATAACTCTTATCCTTTAGCCAGGTGTTGACGGCGCTCTGGACCATAACACCCATCATCACCAACAGCACAACGATCAGTAATAAGAAGAAACGGGTAATACTTCCTGGTAACAGGGAGAATCGGGTGGAAACCGTTGTGTCAGACTGACTCATTCGTGTTTATGACCTGTTAAACGACGCGAAAGATGAAAGGGCAGTATAAAGGGTAATGTATGAATTACCACACTTACACCGCGCCGCCTGGCCTGCATTCTTTGCGCCTGATTTTGTTGCAGTCATGGCGGTGCAAAGGTGTACAGTGGATAAAGGTGGGTACAAATATTCGTACGGAATGTATACATTTAGCATTAAATAACAAGAAATTATTTATCAAACTTATATCTGATCGTGACGCCCGAGATAGTTAATAGTCGTTATAGTTTTTCATCGGTAGCACAGAAAGGTAAGTTTTGTGTAAAGAAGGGTAAAAAAAAACCGAACGCTGAGCATTCGGCTGAAATAGGGGTAAACAGACATTCATAAATGAATGACGGTAATAAATAAAGTTAATGATGATAGCGGGTCTATTTTAGTTGCGAGTGAAGATTTTGTTTTGTCATTCAGTGCTATAAGATATTTTTGTGCAATGCATTGATTTTAAAGAGAATTGAAATGATTCTTGATTATTTGTGCTTATTTCGACTGTTTTTTGATTTTAAAAAAGTTCCCTTTCATTAACATTTAGAAACATCTATACCGATAAATGAAACACCTTAAAAGTTTTAGTATCATATTCGTGTTGGATTATTCTGTGTTTTTGCGGAGAATGAAGTTGCCGACTGGTTAATGACCTTAATCAGTATGCAGTGGCATAAAAAAGCAATAAAGGCATATAACAGAGGGTTAATAACATGAAAGTTAAAGTACTGTCCCTCCTGGTACCAGCACTGCTGGTAGCAGGCGCAGCGAATGCGGCTGAAATTTATAACAAAGACGGCAACAAATTAGATCTGTACGGTAAAGTCGACGGTCTGCACTATTTCTCCGACAACAAAGGTGATGATGGTGACAAGACTTACATGCGTATCGGCTTCAAAGGCGAAACTCAGGTTAACGACCAACTGACCGGTTACGGCCAGTGGGAATACCAGATTCAGGGTAATGCAGCTGAAAGTGAAAACAACGCCTGGACGCGTGTGGCGTTTGCGGGTCTGAAATTCGCTGACGTAGGTTCTTTCGACTACGGTCGTAACTACGGCGTAGTTTACGACGTAACGTCCTGGACCGATGTCCTGCCAGAATTCGGCGGCGATACTTACGGTGCTGACAACTTCATGCAGCAGCGTGGTAACGGCTTCGCGACCTACCGTAACACCGACTTCTTCGGTTTGGTTGATGGCCTGAACTTTGCCATTCAGTATCAGGGTAAAAACGGTAGCGTAAGCGGCGAAGACGAGAACGGCAGAACGTTCACTGGCGTGACCAACAACGGTCGTGACGCGCTGCGTCAAAACGGCGACGGCGTTGGCGGATCTATCACTTATGATATCGGTGAAGGCTTCGCACTGGGTACTGCTGTCACCAGCTCCAAACGTACTGACGAGCAGAACCGTTTGAACTTCGGTACTGGCGACCGTGCTGAAACCTACACTGGTGGTCTGAAATACGACGCGAACAACGTGTACCTGGCAGCACAGTACACCCAGACCTACAACGCAACGCGTGCGGGCTCCCTGGGCTGGGCTAACAAAGCACAGAACTTCGAAGCCGTTGCTCAGTACCAGTTCGACTTCGGTCTGCGTCCGTCCGTGGCTTACCTGCAGTCCAAAGGTAAAGACCTGGGCCGCGGCTATGGCGACGAAGATATCCTGAAATATGTTGATGTTGGCGCGACCTACTACTTCAACAAAAACATGTCCACCTATGTTGATTACAAAATCAACCTGCTGGATGACAACCAGTTCACTCGTGATGCTGGCATCAGCACCGATGACATCGTAGCACTGGGTCTGGTTTACCAGTTCTAATCTACATTATGTCTATCAAAGGCCCTGCGGGGCCTTTTTTAATGCCGTTTTTTCGCCGTACAAACAACGATTTTTGGTGTACTCTTGCGCCCGTTCGCATGAGGATAATTACGTATGGAAATGAATTTTTATCGCGCAGCACTGCTGGCTGTGACGATCTTTTTTGTCGGGTGCGATGAGGCCCCGAAACCTGCTCAGACCACAATTCCTGCCACGGTTCTGGAAGGTAAAACGATGGGCACTTTCTGGCGGGTCAGTGTGGTAGGCGTAGATGCCAAACGCGCCAGGGAACTGCAGGCCAAGATCCAGACTCAGCTTGATGCCGATGATCAACTGCTCTCCACCTATAAAAACGATTCTGCGTTAATGCGCTTTAACCTGTCGAAAAGTCTGTCGCCGTGGCCGGTTAACGACGCCATGGCGGATATCGTGACTTCGGCGCTACGCATTGGTGCAAAAACCGATGGGGCCATGGATATCACCGTGGGGCCGTTAGTCAACATGTGGGGATTTGGCCCGGATCAGCAGCCGTTGCATATTCCCACCCAAGGGCAAATTGACGCTGCAAAAGCGCAAACAGGGCTTTCTCATCTGAAAGTCGTGAATGAAGCGCATCAGAACTACCTGCAAAAAGACTTGCCGGATCTGTATGTTGATCTCTCGACCGTTGGTGAAGGGTACGCCGCCGATCATCTGGCTCGATTGATGGAGCAAGAGGGGATCTCCCGTTATCTGGTTTCCGTTGGTGGTGCGCTGAACAGCAGGGGAATGAATGCTGAAGGGCATCCGTGGCGAGTGGCAATCCAGAAACCCACCGATCGTGAAAACGCGGTGCAGGCGATTGTCGACATTAACGGGCACGGCATTAGCACCTCCGGCAGCTACCGGAACTATTATGAGCTGGACGGTAAGCGCCTTTCCCATGTTATCGATCCACAAACCGGTCGCCCGATCGAACATAATCTGGTGTCCGTAACGGTGATTGCGCCAACGGCGCTGGAAGCCGATGGCTGGGATACCGGATTGATGGTGCTCGGCCCGGAAAAGGCCAAAGAAGTCGTGCGTCGTGAAGGGCTGGCGGTCTATATGATTGTGAAAGAGGGTGAGGGGTTTAAAACCTGGATGTCGCCGCAGTTTAATAGCTTTCTGGTCAGCGAAAAAAATTAAAAAGCAAGATTGCGGGTTTTTATGCCCGACGATGGGGACACACTGAGGCTAAGCGCTATGCTTAACAAAGGAGTCCGAAATGAAAAATCGTTTACGCATCACTGACGATGACCGTTGGCAGTCCGTTGTGGATCGCGACGTTAACGCCGACGGTCAGTTTGTTTTTGCCGTCCAGACTACCGGTATTTTCTGCCGTCCGTCCTGTCGGGCAAAACATGCGCTGCGCAAAAATGTCCGTTTTTTCGCCGATGCCCAGCAGGCACAGGATGCCGGGTTTCGCCCCTGTAAGCGCTGCCAGCCGGATAAAGACAGCGCGCAACAGCATCGGCTGGATAAAATTGCCCGCGCCTGTCAGTTGTTGGAGCAAGAGTCACCTCTTACGTTGGACGAGCTGGCACAGCAGGTGGCAATGAGCCCGTATCACTTGCATCGTCTGTTCAAAGCCACGACGGGCATGACCCCGAAAGTGTGGCAACAATCATGGCGTGCTCGCCGTCTGCGCGATGCCCTGGCGAAAGGTGTTTCGGTTACACAGGCGATTCTCAACGCCGGATTCCCCGACAGCAGCAGCTACTACCGCAAAGCCGATCAAGCATTAGGCATGACGGCAAAGCAATTTCGTAAAGGTGGCGATAACGTATCTGTACGCTATACCCTCGCAGATTGCGCTCTGGGTCGCTGTCTGGTGGCGGAAAGCGAGCGGGGTATCTGCGCGATCTTGCTTGGCGATGATGACGCTACGTTGGTTGCGGATCTTCATGCGCTGTTTCCCGCCGCGCAGGATGTACCTGCAGATGCCGATTTTCAGCAGCGCGTGCGCGAAGTGATCGTCGCGATCAATTCGCGTGACGCGTCGCTATCGCTCCCCCTGGATATCCGGGGCACCGCATTTCAGCAGCAGGTGTGGCAGGCGCTGCGCACAATTCCGTGCGGCGAAACAGTGAGCTACCAACAGCTGGCCAGCGCCATCGGCAAACCGAAGGCGGTGCGCGCGGTGGCCAGTGCCTGTGGGGCCAACAAACTGGCGATTGTTATCCCGTGTCACCGGGTGATCCGTGGCGATGGCGCACTTTCGGGCTACCGATGGGGTATTGCGCGCAAGGCGCAGTTACTGCAACGGGAAGCTACTGGCGAGGAAACATAATGCTCGATCTCTTTGCGGATGCGAAACCCTGGCAGGAGCCGCTGGCGTCAGGTGCGGTTATTCTGCGACGTTTCGCTTTTGACTCTGCGCCCTCTTTACTGCAGGCGATAGCGGCTGTCGCCAGACAGTCGCCGTTTCGCCAGATGGTGACGCCCGGCGGCTATACGATGTCGGTGGCGATGACCAACTGCGGCCATCTGGGCTGGACGACGGATCAGCATGGCTATCTTTATTCTCCGTTTGATCCACTCACCGGCACGCACTGGCCGCCGCTGCCGGATGCGTTCGTTGATCTGTGCCAACAGGCGGCGACGGCGGCGGGCTATGCTGATTTTCAACCCGATGCCTGCCTGATTAACCGCTACACACCAGGGGCAAAACTGTCCTTACATCAGGATAAAGACGAGCCCGACCTGCGGGCGCCGATTGTCTCTGTATCGCTGGGGCTACCAGCCATCTTTCAATTTGGCGGATTGCACCGTAATGACCCTTTAAAGCGTTTGCTGCTGGAACATGGCGATGTCGTGGTGTGGGGCGGTAATTCGCGGCTGTTTTATCATGGGATCCAGCCGCTTAAAACAGGGTATCACCCATTAACCGGAGACTGTCGTTACAACCTGACGTTTCGTCTGGCTGGTAAAAAAGAATAAAAATAAGAATTATTATTGCTGTCGACGAAGAGATGTTTAAACTGCGGGCTGTTATTACTTGTCCGGGTTGTTAGCATGGAACTTTTACTTCTTGTCTGGCGGCAGTATCGCTGGCCATTTATCAGCGTGATGGCGCTCAGCCTCGCCAGCGCCGCGTTGGGGATTGGGCTGATTGCGTTTATCAACCAGCGCTTGATCGAAACGGTCGACACCACGCTGATGGTGCTACCGGAGTTTCTTGGCCTGCTGCTGTTGTTGATGGTTGTCACCCTCGGTTCTCAGCTGGCGTTGACCACGCTGGGTCACCACTTTGTCTACCGCCTGCGTAGCGAATTTATCAAACGAATTCTGGATACTCACGTCGAGCGTATTGAACAGCTTGGCAGCGCCTCGTTGCTGGCCGGTTTAACCAGTGATATCCGCAACATCACCATCGCCTTTGTTCGTCTGCCTGAGCTGGTGCAGGGGATTATCCTGACCATAGGATCGGCGGCGTATCTGGCGATGCTGTCGACCAAAATGCTACTGGTAACGGCAATCTGGATGGCAATCACCATCTGGGGCGGATTTGTGCTGGTGGCGCGGGTGTATAAACACATGGCCACCTTGCGCGAAACTGAAGACAAGTTGTACAACGATTATCAGACGGTGCTGGAAGGGCGCAAAGAGCTGACGCTTAACCGCGAGCGCGCCGAGCATATCTTTAATCAGATGTACGTCCCGGATGCCAAAGAGTATCGCCACCATATTATCCGTGCCGATACCTTCCACCTGAGCGCGGTTAACTGGTCGAACATTATGATGCTGGGTGCCATTGGCCTGGTGTTCTGGATGGCTAACAGTCTGGGATGGGCTGATACCGCCGTGGCAGCGACCTATTCTCTGACGCTGTTATTCCTGCGAACACCGTTGCTTTCTGCCGTTGGCGCGCTGCCGACGCTGCTTACCGCGCAGGTGGCGTTCAACAAGCTGAATAAATTCGCACTGGCACCTTTTAAGGCCGAATTCCCACGCCCAACCGCGTTTCCCAACTGGCAAACGCTGGAGCTGCGCAACGTGGTTTTTCACTATCAGGATAATGCGTTTTCCGTAGGGCCGGTGAATCTGACGATTCATCGCGGTGAACTGATCTTTCTGATTGGCGGTAACGGTAGCGGGAAATCTACGCTGGCGATGTTACTGACCGGTCTATACCAGCCGCAGTCAGGCGAAATATTGCTTGATGGTAAGGCCGTTGCCGTTGAAAAACCGGAAGACTACCGCAAGCTCTTCTCCGCCGTGTTTACCGACGTCTGGCTGTTCGACAAACTGCTGGGGCCGGAAGGTAAAGAGGCTAATCCGCAGCTGGTCGCGAAGTGGCTGGAACATCTGAAGATGGGTCATAAGCTGGAGCTGAGCGATGGTCGTATCCTCAATCTGAAGCTGTCGAAAGGGCAGAAGAAACGCGTGGCGCTGCTGCTGGCCCTGGCGGAGGAGCGCGACATCATTCTGCTGGACGAATGGGCTGCCGATCAGGATCCCCATTTCCGCCGGGAGTTCTATCAGGTGCTATTGCCTTTGATGCAGGAAATGGGGAAAACCATTTTCGCCATCAGCCACGACGATCACTATTTTATTCACGCCGATCGTCTACTGGAAATGCGTAACGGACAGTTGAGTGAACTGTTGGGCGATGAACGTGACGCCGCCTCGCGCGACGCGGTGGCTCGCACAGCCTGATCCTTCGTGCCGCCGGTTTTTTAGCCACCCGGCGGCACTGTTTATTGTTATTTACATAAATCGGCATCATGATTAATGATATTTCATATCATGGATTTATGATTAATGTCCGTAATAAACAAAAACAGCGCCAGACTGCGTGATGAAGAGCGTGCGCGCCTCATCTGGCTGCTGACCACTGATAAAGCCATTATTTCAACGCTGTTGGGCAAGCTTACCCTGGCTGAGCAATATGACGTCGGTACGTTAGCCGACGATATTGCTGAGGTAGGGGCGCTGGTGGCCCACCTGCCACCGCCTGACCTGGCCGATACCCTCGAAGCTTTGCCCTCTGAAGAGCGCCACGCCCTGTGGCGGCTGGTCGAAAATGAAAAGCGCGGTAACGTCTTGCTTGAGGCGTCTGAAAACGTCTGGGACGACCTGATCGATGAGATGAGCGACCGCGAGCTGCTGGATGCGCTGCAATATCTCGATATTGATGAACAGATTTACCTGGTGCAGCATTTGCCTCGTAACCTTACCGGTCGTCTGCTGGCGACGTTACCGGCAGAGGAGAGGACGCGCGTCCGCCAGGTGCTGCACTACGAGAAAAATAGCGTCGGCGCGATCATGGAGTTCGAAGTCATCACCGTGCGTCCGGACGTGACGCTGGAAGTGGTGCAACGCTATCTGCGGCGGCTGGGGAAAATGCCGGAGAACACCGATAAACTTTTCGTGACCGATCGCAATAAAGTGCTGGTTGGCGAACTGACGCTAACCTGCATTTTACTCAATGATGTGCAGCGAAAAGTCAGCGAGGTGATGGAAGATGACCCGCTCACCTTTTCTCCTGAAGATATCGCCGAAAACGCTGCGCGTACCTTCGAACGCGACAACCTGGTCAGCGCCGCGGTGGTTGACCCTTCCGGTAAACTGATGGGCCGTTTAACCATCGATGAGATTGTCGACGTTGTCTATGAAGAAACCGACACCGATCTGCGTCGAATGGGGGGCTTAAGCGCCGAAGAGGACGTGTTTGCGCCTGTTACCAAAGCGGTAAAAACCCGCTGGGCGTGGTTGGCCGTTAACCTCTGTACCGCCTTTATCGCCTCGCGGGTGATCGACGGTTTTGAACATACGATTTCGCAACTGGTGGCGCTGGCCTCGTTGATGCCGATTGTGGCGGGTATCGGCGGCAATACCGGGAATCAAACTATCACTATGATTGTCCGCGCGCTCGCGCTGCAAAATATTCAGCCGGGGAACCTGACGTTTCTCATCCTGCGCGAGATGGGCGTAGCGCTAATCAACGGCCTCGTGTGGGGCGGGATTATGGGTGGCATTACCTGGTGGCTGTACGATGATATGGCGCTCGGTGGTGTGATGACTCTGGCGATGATGCTCAATCTACTGATGGCGGCGTTGATGGGGGTTATCATTCCGATGACGATGGTGAAGCTCGGGCGCGACCCGGCGGTCGGCTCGAGCGTCATGATAACCGCTATCACTGATACTGGTGGTTTCTTTATTTTTCTCGGTCTGGCAACGCTGTTTCTGATGTAGTCGCCCGTTTGCGTCTGACGATACGCGGTAGAATGAGCATCGTCATCACCCCGGCAACCACGCCAATCGCCAGGTTGCCGGTAGAAACCGTGGCAGCGACGGTCACCAGCATCACCAGCGTTTCAGTGACGGGGAGTTTCGTCAGCGTGGCGGGCTGGATGCTGTGCCAACTGAAGGTTTTTACCGCCACAATTACCATAATACCTGCCAGCACCGACATGGGTATTTCTGCCATCACTTCGCTTAACCCTGTGACTAACAGGAGTAATACCAGTCCGGCGGCAACCGTCGAGACGCGGCTGCGTCCTTTGCCCATCTCGACGTTAACGATGGTTTGACCAATCATCGCGCACCCGGCGATGCCGCCATAAAATCCGGCCAGAATATTGGCTATCCCCAGCCCGGCACTCTCGCGATTTTTATTCGACGGCGTCACCGTCAGGTCATCCACCAGACGGGCGGTTAACAGCGACTCCATCAAACCAACAAAAGCAATACTCAGCGCGCAGGGCCAGATAATCGCCAGCGTTTGCAGGTTGAGCGGAACCAACAACTGGGTGAAACCCGGCAGGCCGCCGCTCATTGAACCTTCATCACCGACGGTCGGTAACAGTTGCCCGCTGCTGACAGTGAACACGGTTAGCAGCACGATGGCGATAAGCGGTGCGGGAATTGCTTTAATAAACCGCGGAACCCACAGCACAATCAGCAGCGTCAGGACAAACAGCCCCCAGATGAGCGGGCTTTTGCCCCAGAAATGCGGGACCTGGGCAAAGAAAATCAATATACCCAGCGCGTTAACAAAGCCGGTCATCACGGCCGTAGGGATGAATCGCATCAGACGTGCCATTCCCAATACACCAAACAGGATCTGAATCATCCCGGCCAGCACCACTGCAGGAAGGATATATTGCACGCCGTGTTGATGCACCATCGGACCAATCACCAGCGCGACCGATCCTGCAGCGGCGGTAACCATTGCGGGACGACCGCCTAAAAAAGACATCGCCAGGCACAGTACGACGGAGGCGATCAGACTGACTTTAGGATCAACGCCTGCGATCACGGAAAACGAGATTACTTCCGGGATCAGCGCCAGGGCGGTTACCACGCCGGCCAGCGTTTCGCGCACCAGCAGACGGGGTTGGCGGAGCACGGCACGGGTCGTGTGTTCCGAGACTGTGGCAGAGGAATGTTGAGTTGCAGACATAGTTACACTCAGGTCAGAAATGGCCTGATACAGCAGACCGACAGGCATCCGTGCGGTGAATAGCAAAGCGCAGCATAGTACCCGTCAGATGGACCGGTTTCCAGAAATGATTGTCAATAACCGCATAAACTATCAACGTATTAATAACATTTTTAAAAATTAAATATAATTTATAAACTTTATTTAATTATTTTTACTTAAGTGTTACCGTTGGTGCCGCTCGATTTTCACCTGCATTAAAAGCAAAAAAGCGATACTAAAAGTAAGGCATTAACATTATGAAAAAAGTGACTGCCATGCTCTTCACCATGGCCGTTGGGCTGAATGTTGTCTCGATGGCGGCAAAAGCGAAAGCGGCGGAAGAGCAGGAAACGGATGTACTGTTGATTGGCGGCGGCATCATGAGCGCCACGCTGGGAACCTATTTACAGGAGCTGGAGCCGCAATGGTCAATGACCATGGTTGAGCGACTGGATGGTGTAGCGCAGGAAAGCTCAAACGGCTGGAATAACGCCGGAACCGGCCACTCCGCACTGATGGAGCTGAACTACACGCCTAAAAAGGCCGACGGTAGCATCAGCATTGAAAAGGCAGTCGAAATTAACGAAGCCTTCCAGATTTCCCGCCAGTTTTGGGCCTATCAGGTCAATAATGGCGTAATGCATGAACCACGCTCGTTTATCACCACCGTTCCGCACATGAGTTTTGTCTGGGGTGACGAGAACGTGAACTTCCTGCGTGCCCGTTACACCGCACTGCAGCAGAGCACGCTGTTCCGTGGTATGCGCTATTCCGAAGACCACGCGCAGATTAAAGAGTGGGCGCCGCTGGTCATGGAAGGTCGCGATCCGCAGCAGAAAGTCGCAGCAACGCGTACCGAGATTGGTACTGACGTGAACTACGGCGAAATCACCCGCCAACTGATTACCTCATTGCAGAAAAAGCCCAACTTTGCGCTGCAGTTGAGCACCGAAGTGCGTGGCTTTAAGCGTAATGCCGACAATAGCTGGACTGTCACAGTCGCCGATCTGAAAAATAACGAAGCGGAACACGATATCAAGGCGAAGTTTGTCTTTATCGGTGCCGGTGGCGCTGCGCTGAAGCTGTTGCAGGAAACCGACATTCCGGAAGCGAAAGGCTATGCCGGATTCCCGGTTGGCGGGCAGTTCCTGGTTGCAGAAAATCCGGATGTGGTCAATCGCCACCTGGCGAAAGTGTACGGTCAGGCCTCCGTTGGCGCGCCGCCGATGTCTGTACCGCATATCGATACCCGTATCCTTGATGGCAAGCGCGTTGTGCTGTTTGGGCCATTCGCGACATTCTCCACCAAGTTCCTGAAAAACGGTTCATTGTGGGATCTGCTCAGCTCGACCACCACCTCGAACTTTATGCCTATGGTCAACGTGGGTCTGGATAACTTCGATCTGGTGAAATATCTGGTGAGCCAAGTGATGCTCAGCGACGACGACCGTTTTGCTGCGCTGCAAGAGTACTATCCGCAGGCGAAAAAAGAAGACTGGCGTTTATGGCAGGCGGGCCAGCGCGTGCAGATCATCAAAAGCGATGCGGAGAAGGGTGGCGTGCTGCGTCTGGGCACTGAGGTCGTCAGCGATAAAGAAGGCACGATTGCTGCGCTGCTGGGAGCTTCTCCGGGCGCATCAACCGCGGCACCGATCATGCTGCATCTGATGGAAAAAGTGTTTAAAGATAAAGTAGCCAGCCCCGAGTGGCAGGCGAAGCTGAAAACCATTATTCCGTCTTATGGTACTAAGCTGAACGGTAACGTTGAGGCTACGGAACAAGAGTTGCAGTACACCAGTGAGGTTCTGGGTCTGAAATATGACAAGCCGCAGGTTGCTGATGAAGCACCGAAACCACAACTGAAACCTCAGGCACAACCGCAGCCTGAACAGAAAGCCGTTGCGGATATAGCGCTGTAAAATAAAATGCCGGATGGCGCTGCTGCGCTTATCCGGCATTGTTTATGCGTCTGTAGGCCGGATAAGGCGGTACGCCGCCATCCGGCACATTCTCACTTAGCGCGTGACTGCGTCCTGAATTTTGTCTTCCGCTTTCCAGATACGGTATTTAACGTCCACGTTTTCCGGGGTGTAGACCACAATCGGCAGCTTGCTGTTGTAACGCAGCATTCCGTCATCACCCAGATGCGCAGTAATGAATTTCTTCTCTTTCTTACCGTCCGGGCAGGCCATCATGGTTGAAACCGGAGAGGTAACTTTGTCAAAGACATAGTAGTCATATCCCCAACCTTCCAGCGTTTTGCTGTCCAGTTCTCCGCCCAGGCGGTGTTGGTTACAGTCAACTTCCAGCGTTTGTCCGATCAGCAGTTCTACTTTCAGAGTAGATTCATCTTTCTCAGGGGTAAGCTGGATAACCTGGCGCTTCATACCCTTTTCCGCCTTGGGATAAGGGGCGACTTTTTCCAGCGGCTGAGCGGCGGTATCGTTACTGGCAGCCCATGCAGAGGTGCTGGCAAAGGCGGCGAAAAGTACGGCAGGGATAATTGTCTTCATCTTATTGTTCACAGTGTTTCCTTTCTTCTGTCTTATGAACGAGTCTGTAGCAGGTTAACATATTTGGATAATCTATTAATCTGGATTTACTTATATTTAAAGTGTATTAGGTAGAGTTTCGCTGCCATGGTAGCGATATATCCTAGGAATTATCCTAATATTGAGATCTTTATCTTTTTGAATAAACCGTTATATACATTGTTATATAACTCATTGAAATGTGAGCAAAAGCGCATTTTTTCCCGCCAACTCAACACTCCTTTGATCCGGCAACAGCATTTACCCCAATTGGGGTATGCACCTCTAACACATCCTGAAATATCTTACGGCTAAAAATAACTACTCATAAATAGTGCAGTTTTTTATGTCGTTCAACCCGCCGAGGGAGGGCGTCATTATGGAAGGACAATGTCATGGTTGATTTATCCCGTCGAGGTATGTTGACAGGCAGTTGGCGAAACGCCAGCGCAGGGATCCGTCCGCCGTGGAGCAAGGAAGACTCTCACTTTCTTGCCCATTGCCTCCGTTGTGACGCCTGCATCCAGGCGTGCGAAACCGACATCCTGCAGCGAGGCCAGGGTGGTTACCCGAGCGTAAATTTCAAACACGGCGAGTGCAGCTTTTGCTATGCCTGCGCAGAAGCCTGTCCCGAATCACTTTTTCTTCCGCGCCACACCAGGGCATGGGATCTGAATTTTACGATTGGGGAAAACTGTCTCGCACATCAGTCCGTTGAATGTCACCGCTGTCAGGATAGCTGTGAGCCCATGGCAATAATCTTTCGTCCCACGCTGTCCGGCATTTATCAGCCGCAGCTCGACAATCAGGACTGTAACGGATGTGGCGCCTGTGTCGCTATCTGCCCGGTATCAGCCATTAACGCGGAGTACAACCATGGACAATAACTGGCAGGTCTGCAGCCTGGTCGTTCAGGCCAAAAGCCAGCATATCAACGATATCGCCACGCAGTTGCGTTCCTTTCCCGGTTGTGAAGTTGCACTCAGCGATGTGGAAAGTGGTCAGTTGATTGTGGTGGTGGAAGCTGAGCAAAGTGAAACGCTAATGAAAACAATTGAGTCAGTACGCAACGTTGCGGGCGTACTGGCGGTGTCGCTGGTTTATCACCAGCAGGATGAGCAAGGTGAGGAAACACCATGAAACTCAGTCGTCGTAGCTTTATGAAAGCTAACGCCGTTGCGGCCGCTGCGGCGGCTGCCGGGTTAAGCGTGCCGGGCGTTGCCCGCGCGGTAGTCGGTCAGCAAGAAGCCATTAAATGGGACAAAGCCCCGTGCCGTTTTTGCGGGACGGGCTGTGGCGTATTGGTCGGAACGCAGCAAGGGCGTGTTGTGGCATGCCAGGGCGATCCGGATGCGCCGGTTAACCGTGGGCTCAACTGCATCAAAGGTTACTTCCTGCCGAAAATCATGTACGGAAAAGACCGTTTAACGCAGCCGATGCTGCGCATGAAAGACGGCAAGTATCACAAAGAAGGCGAGTTCACCCCGATTAGCTGGGACCAGGCCTTTGACGTGATGGAAGAGAAATTCAAAACGTCGATGAAAGAGAAAGGCCCTGAGTCTATCGGTATGTTCGGCTCTGGCCAGTGGACGATTTGGGAAGGTTATGCCGCTGCCAAATTGTTTAAAGCGGGTTTCCGTTCCAATAACATCGACCCGAACGCACGTCACTGCATGGCCTCAGCGGTAGTCGGCTTTATGCGTACCTTCGGTATGGATGAACCGATGGGCTGCTATGACGATATCGAACATGCGGATGCCTTCGTCCTGTGGGGCGCGAATATGGCGGAGATGCACCCGATCCTGTGGTCGCGCATCACCAACCGTCGTCTGTCCGATCCTAACGTGAACGTCGCGGTTCTCTCCACCTTCCAGCACCGCAGCTTTGAGCTGGCGGATAACGGTATGGTCTTCACGCCGCAAACCGATCTGGTGATCCTCAACTACATCGCGAACTACATCATTCAAAACAATGCGATTAACCAGGATTTCTTTAGCAAGCACGTTAACCTGCGTAAAGGCGTGACGGACATCGGCTACGGTCTGCGTCCAACCCATCCGCTGGAAAAAGCGGCGAAAAACCCGGGATCCGATGCTTCTGAACCGATGAGCTTTGAGGATTACAAAGCCTTCGTTGCTGAGTACTCGCTGGATAAAACCGCCGAAATGACCGGCGTACCGAAAGATCAGCTGGAACAGCTGGCGCAGCTGTATGCCGATCCGAAGAAAAAAGTTATTTCCTACTGGACGATGGGCTTTAACCAGCACACCCGCGGCGTGTGGGCCAACAACCTGGTCTATAACCTGCACTTGCTGACTGGCAAAATCTCCCAGCCAGGCTGCGGCCCGTTCTCTCTGACCGGCCAGCCTTCAGCCTGCGGCACCGCGCGTGAAGTCGGTACGTTCTCCCACCGTCTGCCTGCGGACATGGTGGTAACGAACGAAAAACACCGCGATATCTGTGAGAAGCACTGGAATATTCCGTCAGGGACCATTCCGGCAAAAGTTGGTCTGCACGCCGTGGCGCAAGACCGCGCGCTGAAAGATGGCAAGCTCAATGTCTACTGGGCGATGTGTACTAACAACATGCAGGCCGGTCCGAACATCAACGAAGAGCGTATGCCGGGCTGGCGTGATCCGCGTAACTTCATCATCGTCTCCGATCCGTACCCGACGATCAGCGCCCTGTCGGCTGACCTGATCCTGCCGACCGCGATGTGGGTAGAGAAAGAAGGCGCCTACGGGAACGCGGAACGCCGTACACAGTTCTGGCGTCAGCAAATTAAAGCGCCGGGCGAATCGAAATCGGATCTGTGGCAACTGGTGCAGTTCTCTCGTCGCTTCAAAACAGAAGAAGTATGGCCGGAAGAGCTGCTGGCACAAAAACCGGAACTGCGCGGTAAAACGCTGTATGACGTGCTGTTTGCTACGCCAGCAGTAACGAAATTCCCAGTGACTGAACTGGCTGAAGATCAACTGAACGATGAATCCCGCGAGCTGGGCTTCTATCTGCAAAAAGGCTTGTTCGAAGAGTACGCCTGGTTTGGCCGCGGTCACGGGCACGATCTTGCGCCATTTGACGATTACCACAAAGCGCGCGGTTTACGCTGGCCGGTCGTTGAGGGTAAAGAGACCCAGTGGCGCTACAGCGAAGGCAGCGACCCTTACGTGAAAGCAGGTGAAAGCTACAAGTTCTACGGTAAACCGGACGGTAAAGCGGTTATCTTCGCGCTGCCATTTGAGCCTGCTGCTGAAGCGCCGGATAAAGAATATGACCTGTGGCTGTCTACCGGACGTGTGCTGGAACACTGGCATACCGGCAGTATGACGCGTCGTGTGCCTGAACTACACCGTGCATTCCCGGAAGCCGTGCTGTTTATCCACCCGCTGGATGCAAAAGCACGCGATCTGCGCCGTGGCGATAAGGTCAAAGTGATTTCCCGTCGTGGCGAAGTGATTTCGATTGTTGAAACACGCGGTCGTAACCGTCCGCCGCAGGGGCTGGTGTACATGCCGTTCTTCGATGCCGCACAGCTGGTGAATAACCTGACGCTGGATGCGACGGATCCGCTCTCCAAAGAGACGGATTTCAAGAAGTGCGCCGTGAAACTGGCGAAGGTGTAACGCGTTATGTCCCGGTCAGCAAAACCCCAAAATGGCCGCCGCCGCTTTCTGCGCGATATGGTTCGCGCAGCGGGCGGGCTGGCCGTCGTTGGCGTGGCGCTGGGGTTGCAACAACAAACCGCACGCGCAACCGGCGTGCGGTTGCGCCCGCCTGGTGCACTGAGCGAGGAGGCATTCGCCAGCGCCTGCGTACGTTGCGGTCAGTGCGTTCAGGCATGTCCCTATGACACGCTGAAGCTGGCAACGCTGGCCTCCGGGCTGGCGGCCGGTACGCCATATTTTGTCGCCCGTGATATTCCCTGCGAAATGTGTGAGGACATTCCGTGTGCCAAAGTCTGCCCGAGCGGCGCGTTGGACAGGGAAATTGAATCCATTGACGATTCGCGTATGGGGCTGGCGGTACTGCTGGATCACGAAAACTGCCTCAACTATCAGGGATTGCGGTGCGACGTTTGCTATCGCGAGTGCCCGAAAATTGATGAGGCGATCACCCTGGAGCTGGACCGCAATATGCGTACCGGCAAGCATGCGCGGTTTATTCCGACCGTGCACAGCGATGCCTGTACCGGCTGTGGGAAATGCGAAAAAGTCTGCGTACTGGAACAGCCAGCAATAAAAGTGCTGCCGCTGTCGCTGGCGAAAGGGGAGTTAGGACACCATTACCGCTTCGGTTGGCTGGAGGGGAACAATGGCAAATCGTAAACGTGATGCCGGGCGTGAAGCGCAGGCAAAAAAAGGATGGTGGAAGAGTCATCGCTGGCTGCTGCTGCGTCGTTTGAGTCAGTTTCTGATACTGGCGATGTTCCTTAGCGGCCCGTGGCTTGGCGTATGGATCCTGCATGGCAACTACAGTAGCAGCCTGTTGCTGGACGCTATCCCGTTCACCGATCCGCTGATTACTCTGCAAAGCCTGGCCAGCGGGCATCTGCCGGCGACGGTGGCGTTAACGGGAGCAGCTATCATCACGGTGCTGTATGCCCTGGCCGGTAAGCGACTGTTTTGCAGTTGGGTTTGTCCCATGAACCCGGTTACCGATTTAGCCAGTTGGTTGCGCAGAAGGTTTGACCTGAATCAGTCCGCAACCCTGCCGCGCCATATACGGTACGTCCTGCTGGTGGTTATCCTGGTCGGTTCCGCCCTGACCGGTACGCTGTTGTGGGAGTGGATAAATCCAGTCTCTCTGCTTGGACGGAGCCTGGTAATGGGATTCGGTAGCGGAGCGCTGCTGATCCTCGCGCTGTTTTTATTTGATTTACTGGTCGTTGAGCATGGCTGGTGCGGGCATCTTTGCCCACTGGGTGCGCTGTATAGCGTGGTGGGAAGCAAAGGGGCATTAACCGTTTCGGCAAAAGAACGTAACAGATGTAACCGCTGTATGGATTGTTTTCATGTTTGCCCGGAACCGCATGTGCTACGTGCGCCGGTGCTGGATGAGCAAAGTCCGGTGCAGGTAACCAGCCGCGATTGCATGGCCTGCGGTCGCTGCGTGGATGTCTGTTCTGAGGATGTTTTTACAATAACAACACGATGGAGTTCGGGAGCGAAATCATGAAAAGCCATGACCTGATTAAGACGCTGTGTCAATGGACGGCCCTGCTTGCCCTGGTCGTCAGTGGGGCCGTTTGGGCTGCAAATGGAGTGGATCTGAGCCAGTCACCGGAAGTCTCAGGAACACAAGAAGGGGCGATTCGCATGCCGAAAGAGCAAGAGCGCATGCCGCTGAACTATGTGAATCAGCCGCCGATGATTCCGCATAGCGTTGAAGGGTATCAGGTGACGACTAACACTAACCGCTGCCTGCAATGCCACGGTGTGGAAAGCTATCGCACCACCGGTGCGCCGCGCATCAGTCCGACGCACTTTATGGACAGCGACGGCAAGGTATTGGCTGAAGTTGCGCCGCGTCGTTATTTCTGCCTGCAATGTCACGTTCCGCAGGCTGACGCCGCGCCGATTGTTGAAAATACCTTCACCCCCTCGAAAGGTTACGGGAAATAAGAGGTCATTATGGAAAATTCTAACCGTAAACCAGGCTGGATTAAGCGCGTCTGGCAATGGTGGCGTCGCCCCAGCCGTCTGGCGCTCGGCACGCTGTTGTTAATCGGCTTTGTGGGCGGCATTATTTTCTGGGGCGGCTTTAATACCGGTATGGAAAAGGCCAATACAGAAGAGTTCTGCATTAGCTGTCACGAAATGCGCAATACGGTATACCAGGAATACATGGAAACCGTACACTACAACAACCGCAGTGGTGTGCGAGCGACTTGCCCTGATTGCCACGTCCCGCATGAGTGGGGCCCGAAAATGATTCGTAAGATCAAGGCCAGTAAAGAGCTGTACGCGAAAGCACTGGGGCTGATAGATACACCGCAGAAATTTGAAGACCATCGTCTGACGATGGCGCAAAATGAGTGGCGGCGTATGAAAGATAATAATTCGCAAGAGTGCCGAAACTGTCACAACTTCGAGTTTATGGATTTAACCGCCCAGAAAGGCGTTGCGGCCAAAATGCACGACCAGGCCGTGAAAGACGGGCAAACCTGTATTGACTGTCATAAAGGGATAGCGCACAAACTGCCTGATATGCGCGAAGTCAAACCGGGCTTTTAACAGGATGTAGATAACCAGGTATGCTTGAAGCCAGAGAATTACTTTGCGAGCGAGATGACAGAATACTGTTCAGCAATCTGTCATTTCGCGTCAACGCAGGGGAATGGGTACAAATTACCGGCAGCAACGGCGCAGGGAAAACTACTCTGCTGCGGTTGCTTACCGGGCTGGCGCGTCCCGATGCAGGGGAGGTTTGCTGGCAAGAGCAGCCGCTGCATCACGTGCGGGACAGCTACCATCAGCAACTGCTGTGGATCGGACATCAGCCGGGGATAAAAACCCGGCTTTCGGCGTTGGAGAACCTGCGTTTCTTCCATCATGACGGCGACATTGCACAGTGTCTGGCTGCGCTGGCGCAGGCGGGACTTGCCGGATATGAAGATATTCCGGTGAACCAGCTCTCCGCCGGACAACAGCGGCGCGTGGCGCTGGCCCGTTTGTGGCTGACCCGCGCCCGGCTGTGGATCCTCGATGAACCCTTTACCGCCATTGATGTGAACGGCGTTGAGCGACTGACTCAGCGTATGGCGCAGCATACGGAGCAGGGCGGTATTGTTATTCTCACCACCCACCAACCGCTCAATGTCGAAACCGATAAAGTGCGACGTATTGCGCTGACCAGCGAGAGGGCAACGCAATGATGTGGCGAATCTTCCGTTTAGAACTGCGAGTTGCGTTTCGTCATAGTGCGGAAATCGCCAATCCTTTATGGTTCTTCCTGATTGTTATTACGCTGTTCCCCCTGAGCATTGGGCCGGAGCCGCAGCTACTGGCGCGCATTGCGCCGGGCATCATTTGGGTTGCGGCGCTGCTGGCGTCATTGCTGGCGCTGGAACGCCTGTTTCGTGATGATCTGCAGGACGGCAGCCTTGAGCAACTGATGCTGCTGCCGTTACCGCTACCGGCCGTGGTGCTGGCGAAAGTGATGGCGCACTGGGTCGTGACTGGCCTGCCGCTGTTGATTCTCTCGCCGCTAGTGGCGCTGCTGCTGGGCATGGATATGTACGGCTGGAAAATTATGGCGCTGACGTTGTTACTCGGAACGCCGACGCTGGGCTTCCTCGGTGCGCCGGGTGTGGGGTTGACGGTAGGCTTAAAGCGCGGCGGCGTGTTGCTAAGCGTGCTGGTGCTCCCACTCACCATACCCTTACTGATTTTTGCAACCGCCGCGATGGATGCGGCTTCTATGCACTTACCGGTTGAAGGGTACATGGCAATTCTGGGCGCGTTGCTGGTCGGCAGCGCCACGTTAAGCCCGTTTGCCACAGCCGCGGCGTTACGGATAAGCGTGCAGTAACGAGAATTAGATGTGTAGGCCGGGCAAGGCGCTCTGGCACAACGGATTTTAATTTATGGAGTCTGGTGACTGAACTATGTGGAAAACACTTCATCAATTGGCGATGCCCCCTCGGCTCTATCAGATCTGTGGCTGGTTTATCCCGTGGCTGGCGATTGCCAGCGCGGTGGTACTGATAACGGGATGGGTCTGGGGCTTTGGTTTTGCGCCTGCGGATTATCAGCAGGGGCAGAGCTATCGCATTATTTATCTGCACGTTCCGGCGGCAATCTGGTCGATGGGCATTTATGCCTCAATGGCTGTTGCCGCGTTTATCGGCCTGGTCTGGCAGATGAAAATGGCCAATCTGGCGCTGGCTGCGATGGCGCCGATTGGTGCAGTGTTTACCTTTATTGCGCTGGTGACCGGCTCCGCATGGGGCAAACCGATGTGGGGAACCTGGTGGGTCTGGGATGCCCGACTCACCTCTGAACTGGTGCTGCTGTTTCTCTACGTGGGCGCCATTGCGCTGTGGCATGCCTTTGACGACCGCCGTCTGGCAGGTCGTGCCGCCGGTATTCTGGTGCTGATTGGCGTGGTCAACTTACCGATTATCCACTATTCGGTTGAGTGGTGGAATACGCTGCATCAGGGTTCTACCCGCATGCAGCAAAGCATCGATCCGGCGATGCGTACGCCGCTGCGTCTGGCGATCGTCGGCTACCTGTTACTGTTTGTCACGCTGGCGCTGATGCGCATGCGTAACCTGATTTTGATGATGGAAAAACGCCGCCCGTGGGTGAGCGAACTGATCTTAAAAAGAGGCCGCCAATGACCCCTGCATTTGCATCATGGAGTGATTTTTTCGCGATGGGCGGCTACGCCTTGTATGTCTGGCTTGCCGTAGCGATGAGCGTTATCCCGCTGGTGGTGCTGGTACTGCATTCCGCGTTACAACATCGCGCAATTTTACGCGGTGTGGCGCAGCAGCGGGCGAGAGAAGCGCGTATGCGTGCGGCGCAAGTGCAACGGGAGGCGGCGTGAATATTCGACGTAAAAATCGGTTATGGATAGCCTGTGCGGTACTGGCGGGTCTGGCGTTGACCATTACGCTGGTGCTTTATGCGCTGCGTTCTAATATTGACCTGTTCTATACGCCGGGAGAGATACTCTACGGTAAGCGCGAAACGCAGCAGATGCCCGAAGTCGGTCAGCGCCTGCGCGTGGGCGGAATGGTGATGCCCGGTAGCGTAAAGCGCGATCCGCAGTCGTTGAAGGTGAATTTCAGTATCTATGACGCCGAAGGTGTGGTGGATGTCACCTACGAAGGCATTCTGCCGGATCTGTTCCGCGAAGGGCAGGGTGTCGTTGTTCAGGGCGAACTGGACGAAGGAAATCATGTGCAGGCCAAAGAGGTTCTTGCCAAACATGATGAGAATTACACCCCGCCGGAAGTCGAAAAAGCGATGCAGGAAAACCATCGTCGCCCGGAAAGTGTTTATAAGGATAAAACGTCATGATGCCTGAAATTGGCAATGCGCTGTTGTGCCTTGCGCTCGGCGTGGCGTTACTACTGTCGGTCTATCCGCTGTGGGGCGTAGCGCGCGGCGACGTGCGAATGATGGCCTCCGCGCGGCCTTTTGCCTGGGTTCTGTTTATCTGCGTGATGGGGGCGTTCCTGATTCTGGTCAACGCCTTCGTGGTTAATGACTTTACCGTCACCTACGTTGCCAGCAACTCCAATACTCAGCTTCCGGTCTGGTATCGGGTGGCAGCAACCTGGGGGGCTCATGAAGGCTCGCTGTTGCTATGGGTGCTGCTGATGAGCGGCTGGACGTTCGCCGTTGCGGCGTTCAGCCAGCGAATGCCGCTGGACATCGTTGCTCGCGTGCTGGCGGTGATGGGGATGGTAAGCGTTGGCTTTCTGCTGTTTATTCTGTTTACCTCCAACCCGTTTGCCCGTACGTTGCCCAACTTCCCTATTGAAGGGCGCGACCTGAACCCGCTGTTGCAGGATCCGGGACTGATTTTCCATCCGCCGTTGCTGTACATGGGGTATGTCGGCTTCTCCGTGGCCTTCGCGTTTGCGATTGCCGCGCTGATGAGCGGACGACTGGACAGTACCTTCGCCCGTTTTTCGCGTCCGTGGACGCTGGCGGCGTGGGTGTTCCTGACGCTGGGTATTGTACTCGGTTCGGCCTGGGCCTATTACGAGCTGGGCTGGGGCGGCTGGTGGTTCTGGGATCCGGTTGAGAACGCCTCGTTTATGCCATGGCTGGTGGGAACGGCGCTGATGCACTCGCTGTCGGTAACCGAACAGCGTGCCAGCTTTAAAGCCTGGACGCTGCTGCTGTCAATCTGCGCATTCTCGCTTTGCCTGTTAGGTACTTTCCTGGTGCGCTCCGGCGTGTTGGTATCGGTGCATGCCTTCGCCTCCGATCCGTCGCGCGGGATGTTTATTCTGGCCTTTATGGTATTGGTGATTGGCGGCTCCCTGCTGCTGTTTGCGGTGCGCGGTCACAAGGTCCGCTCACGGGTGAACAACGCGCTGTGGTCGCGTGAATCTCTGCTGTTGGGCAACAACGTTCTGCTGATTGCCGCCATGCTGGTGGTGCTCTTGGGCACGCTGCTGCCGCTGGTGCACAAACAACTGGGTCTGGGCAGTATTTCGATTGGCGAACCGTTCTTCAACACCATGTTTACCTGGCTGATGGCGCCGTTCGCGCTGTTGCTGGGAATTGGGCCATTAGTACGCTGGGGCCGTGACCGACCGCGTAAACTGAAAACGTTACTGATTATCGCGTTTGTCACCACGCTTGTTCTGTCGCTGCTGCTGCCGTGGCTGTTTGAGGATCGAGTTGCCGCTATGACGGTGGTAGGGCTGGCGATGGCATGCTGGATATTCGTGCTGGCGATGTCCGAAGCATTCCTGCGTGTTTCCCGCGGAACGAAATTAACACCAAGCTATTGGGGCATGGTGTCGGGCCACGTTGGGCTGGCGATAACTATTGTCGGTATTGCCTTTAGCCAGAACTACAGCGTTGAACGCGATGTGCGCATGAAAGCAGGTGATAGCGTCAGTATCCATAACTATCAGTTCACGTTCCGCGAAGTGAAAGATATTACCGGACCTAACTACCGGGGCGGTGTCGCCATTATTGGCGTTACCCGAGATGGTAAACCGGAAGCCACGCTGCATGCGGAAAAACGCTTCTATAACAGCACCAGTTCGATGATGACCGAAGCGGCAATTGACGGCGGATTCACGCGCGATCTGTACGCCGCGCTGGGTGAAGAACTGGATAACGGCGCATGGGCTGTGCGTCTGTACTACAAACCGTTTATTCGCTGGATTTGGGCCGGAGGATTGCTGATGGCGCTGGGCGGATTGTTCTGCCTGTTTGATCCACGCTATCGTCAGCGCGCGCGTCCTCGCGCCGCGGTGCAAAAAAATGCGTCGGAGGCTGTATGAAGCGCAACGCACTGTTAATTCCGTTTATTATTTTTCTGATCATTGCGGCGGCGCTGCTGTGGCAGCTGGCGCGTAACGCTCAGGGAGACGATCCCACGAATCTGGAATCGGCGCTGATCGGCAAACCCGTTCCGACATTCCGCCTGGAGTCGCTGGAGAATCCGGGTCAGCATTATCAGGCCGATGTGCTGACCCAAGGCAAACCGGTACTGCTGAACGTCTGGGCGACCTGGTGTCCGACCTGTCGTGCCGAACATCAGTATCTGAACCAGCTGTCTGCGCAAGGCGTGCGGGTGGTGGGTCTGAACTATAAAGACGATCGTCAGAAAGCCATTGTCTGGCTGAAAGAGCTGGGAAATCCTTACTCATTAAGCCTGTTTGACGGCGACGGTATGCTCGGTCTGGATCTTGGCGTGTACGGCGCGCCGGAAACATTCCTGATCGACGGTAAAGGTATTATTCGCTATCGCCATGCTGGTGATTTGAATGCCAGGGTGTGGGAGAGCGAGATCAAACCGTTGTGGGATAAGTACAGTAAGGAGGCTGCGCAATGAGATTTTTACTGGGCCTGCTGATGCTGGTTATCTCGGGATCTGCGCTGGCGACCATCGATGTGATGCAGTTTAAGGATGAAGCGCAGGAGCAGCAGTTCCGTCAGCTTACCGAACAGCTGCGCTGTCCTAAATGTCAGAACAACAGTATCGCCGATTCTAACTCAATGATTGCCACTGACCTGCGCCAGAAAGTGTACGAACTGATGCAGGAAGGGAAAAGCCAGAAAGAGATTGTCGACTACATGGTGGCGCGCTACGGCAACTTTGTCACTTACGATCCGCCGTTGACGCCGCTTACTGTGCTTTTGTGGGTGATGCCGGTGGTAGCGATTGGTTTGGGCGGCTGGATTATTTTTGCCCGTACTCGCCGACGCGTCCGGGTGAAGCTTGAAGAGTTTCCTGACGACGTTATCCCGGATGGCAAGCGCGGTGGATTTGGGTTGTTTGTGCCCGGCATCGTGGTGGCGCTGATCGTTGGCGCGGTGAGCTATTATGAAACCGGCAGCTATAAGCAGGTTCAGGTCTGGCAGCAGGCCACCGCTCAGGCTCCGGCGCTGCTGGAACGCGCGTTGGATCCGAAAGCTGACCCGCTCAATGAAGAAGATATGACACGTCTGGCGCTGGGGCTGCGCACGCGTTTACAAGCCGATCCTACAAACGTTGAAGGTTGGATCATGCTTGGGCGTATTGGCATGGTACTCGGTAACGCCAGTACGGCCACTGAAGCCTATGCCAATGCCTATCGACTGGATCCTAAAAACAGCGATGCGGCGCTGGGTTATGCGGAAGCACTGACCCGTTCATCCGATCCTGACGATAATCGCAGGGGAGGGGAGCTGTTACGCCAGCTGGTGCGCGGTGAACATGCCAACGTGCGGGTTCTCAGCATGTACGCGTTTAACGCTTTTGAACAGCAGCGCTTCGGCGAGGCGGTTGCGGCGTGGGAGATGATGCTGAAATTATTACCGGCCAATGATACCCGTCGGGCGGTGATAGAACGCAGCATTAAGCAGGCGATGGAGCAGCTAACGCCGCAGGAGAAGTAAGAGTCCAGATTACCCGAAGGCGTGCTGCTTTCGGGCCTGTGCGAGCTTTGTAGGCCGGATAAGACGCTGCTGCGTCGTCATCCGGCATCTCATTGATTACTGCATGCCGCGCGTTTGCAAAAACAGGATGGTGGCAGCAACGCGAGAACGCACATTGAGTTTGCGCAGCAGGTTGCGAATATGCACCTTCACCGTCTGTTCAGAAATATTCAGCACTGATGCAATCTGTTTGTTCGACAGTCCCTGAGCAAGTTCATGCAATACATCCAGCTCGCGTTCGGTGAGAATGCTGAATGGATCTTCCTGCGCACCAAACAGGTCACGTTCGCGCAGATATTCGCTAACGCGAGCGCTAAACGCTTTACCACCTTTGGCACCGTTACGAATGGCTTCCAGCAAGACTTCAGGATCGCTATCTTTCAGTAAATAACCATCCGCGCCGGCATCAATTAAGGCGTACACATCGCTGGCGGCATCCGATACGGTAAGAATAATAATTTGCGCGGTGACGCCGTCCCGACGCAGCGCATTCAGGGTGTCCAGCCCGCTCATACCTTTCATATTGAGATCCAGCAGGATCACATCAAGGTCCAGACGGTTTGCCAGATCGATAGCACTTGCGCCGTCGCCAGCTTCAGCGACTACGTCAAATGCGGGATCCAGTTGCAATAATTGACTAATTCCCCGCCGCATGAGTGGGTGGTCGTCGACAATCAGCACCCGAAAAGGCGTTACTTCAGGCATACTATTCTCCTGAGCTTTTATTAGTATCATTATTGTTTTCAGCGCATCAATCGTCCAGATTCATCGCGCTGATGAGAGGATGAATTTTACCCCAATTTGTGCATGGGTAAGTAGCAAAACCTGTGCTGAAGGCTGCTGTAAAACTCAGGAATGCGGAATCGCAGACATAAAAAAAACCAACCGCAAGGGTTGGTTTTTTTAGGGATTTTTGGTCGGCACGAGAGGATTTGAACCTCCGACCCCCGACACCCCATGACGGTGCGCTACCAGGCTGCGCTACGTGCCGACGCTATGGCTGCTAATACTACTGCTTTCCGCTACGAATGCAAGAGGATGCCTCACTAACTGATTTATAATTAATCAGTTAGCAATAAATCGTTTCTCATCCGTCAGAACCTGTAGCAGCAGGCTGAGCTGCGGTTTCTGATCTTTTATTTTCTCGCCACGTAAATCATAGGTCTGATAATTTCCGTTGTTGTTCAGCACCAGCGTCATCTCTGGCGTAGTCACTGCCATCGTGCTGCCGTCAGCGGCGGTCACCCAGTAATGGCGACGTGTAGCATTGAACAAATCCTGCCCCTGCGAGTATTCGTTAGCCGGCGTGCTGACATGCAGCAGGCGCTGCATCAGCGTCGTCATCAGGTCTGTATGATCGGTCAGGCTATTGATACGCTGGGCAGGTGTTCCCGGCCAGTGAATCACCAGAGGAACCTGCAGATGACCGCGCGACCAGGCAAAGTTGTTCTCTTCCTGAGTCAGCGGCACACCGCGGCCAGCGGTAATAATCACCACCGTGTTGTCCAGTTTACCCGAGTCGCGCAGGGCGCTAAGAACACGGTTAATATTGGCATCCACATCCTGAGCGGCGCTGGCGTAGCGTTTGGCAAAGTTCTTCTGGTTACTGTCATCAAGGTTTGTCCCGTTAAAGGAGACCCAGGAGAACCAGCGATTATCTTCCTGCGCGTAGCGTCCCAGCCAGTTAATCCATTGACTTGCGGTTTGTTCGTCTGATTGCGTTTGCACACTCGGCATGGAGAAATCTGACAGCAGCGCCTGGCGATAAAGCGGGCTGGTAAAGCCATCCGAGGAGAATAGTCCTAACTGATACCCTTGCTGGTTCAGTGCAGAGATCAGCGCCGCAGGCGTTCGGGTCGACAAAATGCCGTCCATGTAGCTTGGCGATACACCATAGAACAGGCCAAAGATCCCGTTATCCGTGGTGTTGCCTGAGCTCATGTGACGCGTAAAGGAGATATTCTGCCCGGCGAACTCAGCCAGCGCAGGCATCTGTTTTTCAAAGCGTGAGTAGTTCAGGCCGTCTACGGTGATCAGCAGAACGTTCTGGCCGGTACCCAGATCGCGATAGTGCAGTTCGCTGAGCGGGTACTGCACGGAAACCGCTTCCGGATTACCCTGTTCGATCAGGCGACGCTGATACTCTTGCGCATCCAGCAGGCCATGTTTTTCCAGAAACTTACGCGCCGTCATCGGGTAGGAGAGCGGCAGGTTTGCGCGTTGCATGGTAATCGGGCGATAGAAATTGGCATCTGCCCAGATATACACCACATGCGAGGCGATAAAAGAAACAAAGAAGAATGCCGCTAACGGTTTGGCGAAATGGCGACGACGCGTCAGGCTGCGCAGCTTTTGCCAGCTCCAGGTCGCAAACAACATTTCTATTAGCAGGATAACCGGCACGCTGATAAACAACAGTTGCCAGTCACGCGCCGCTTCGTTCTGGTCAGGATTAATGACCAGTTCCCAGACTATCGGGTTAAGGTGCAGGTGGAAGCGGGTGAAAACTTCGCTGTCGATTAACAACAGCGTCATGCCAGCCGTCGCCAGAATAGCTGATAAGAATCGCATCAGCCTCTGGGACATGACGATAAACGTCAGGGGAAACAGGATTAGCAGATAGGTGGCAAACACCAGAAAGCTAAAATGCCCGACAACGCTCAGGTAGGAATATACACGACCTGCAAGGGTTGTCGGCCAGTCGGCGACAAACAGGTAACGGCTACCGAGAACCATGGCCAACAGAATGTTGAACAAGGCAAACCAGTGCCCCCAGCTAACCATCTGGGAGACTTTCTCACGGTAGCGCTGACGATGAGTTACCATAAACTGTTGTTCGTTTCCCCGGAGCAGGCTCTTAATGCGCTTGGTCGTCGTTTACCGAAGACTGCAATGCGCGGGCAAAAGAGTTGGCAATCGCCTGGCGCTGGGCCGGTGCGATGCTTGTATTGATAAGGTTAGTCACCATGTTTCCCAGAACCATCAGGGAAAGGTCGGTCGGCGCCTTATGTTTTTCCAGTACGTTGAGCATCTCATTCAGCAGTTGTTCAACGTGTTCGTCACTATAGCGGGAAATTTGTGGCATAAATCGAAATCAGTCTGTTCATGAAAGGGCAACATATTACCGTACAGACAGTTTTTTTTCTGCTTTTTTATCTTCTATTGCGTCACTGTCCGGCAGGTGGTTGAATACCGCCCGGTCTAAAAGGAGAGTTTATCATGAGTCTGGATATCAACCAGATTGCCCTGCACCAGCTTATCAAACGTGACGAGCAGAACCTTGAGCTGGTCTTGCGCGATTCATTACTGGAACCGACAGCGACGGTTGTCGATATGATGGCTGAGTTGCATCGGGTGTATAGCGCCAAGAATAAAGCCTATGGCCTGTTTAGCGAAGAGAGTGAACTGGCGCAAACGCTGCATTTACAGCGTCAGGGTGAAGAGGATTTTCTGGCATTTAGTCGTGCCGCGACCGGACGCTTGCGGGACGAGCTGGCGAAATATCCTTTTGCCGACGGCGGTATTGTCCTGTTCTGCCATTACCGCTATCTGGCGGTAGAGTATCTGCTGGTCGCCGTGCTGAACAATTTAAGCAGCATGCGCGTCAATGAAAATCTGGATATCAACCCGACGCACTATCTGGATATCAATCATGCGGACATCGTGGCGCGTATTGATTTAACCGAGTGGGAAACCAATCCGGAGTCCACGCGCTATCTGACGTTCCTGAAAGGGCGAGTCGGGCGTAAAGTCGCCGATTTCTTTATGGATTTCCTCGGTGCCAGCGAAGGTCTGAACGCCAAAGCGCAAAACCGTGGCCTGCTGCAGGCGGTCGATGACTTTACTGCCGAGGCGCAACTCGATAAAGCCGAACGCCAGAACGTGCGTCAGCAGGTGTACAGCTACTGTAACGAGCAGCTGCAGGCTGGTGAAGAGATCGAGCTGGAGTCGCTGTCTAAAGAGCTTTCCGGCGTCAGTGAAGTCAGCTTCAGCGAATTTACCGCTGATAAAGGCTACGAGCTGGAAGAGAGCTTCCCTGCGGATCGCAGTACGCTGCGTCAGTTAACCAAATTTGCAGGCAGCGGCGGTGGGTTAACCATTAACTTCGACGCTATGTTACTGGGTGAACGTATTTTCTGGGATCCGGCGACGGACACCTTGACCATCAAAGGTACGCCGCCGAACCTGCGCGACCAGCTGCAGCGCCGCACGTCTGGCGGGAAATAAAACCGTGTGCCGGGTGAGAGCGTTAACGCCTTATCCGGTCGACGAGAACCATCAGTATCGATGACAAAATCCCATAAAAAAACCCCGCCTTGGCGGGGTTTTTCTTCAACTTGTTTGCGATTACGCGCGAACGAAGTCGATGTGGGACAGCTTCGGCTTGAACGGGTGACGCTGTACAGCCTGAGCTTTAACTTTAACTTCTTTACCGTCAACAACGATGGTCAGAACTTCGCTGTAGAATTCAGCTTTAGCTTGCATGTTCATAACTGCATCGTGATCCAGTTCGATAGCAATCGGGGCTTCTGCGCCACCGTAGATGATAGCCGGGAACTTGTTAGCGGCACGCAGGCGGCGGCTCGCACCCTTACCCTGCTCTTTACGTACTTCAGCGTTGATAGTAAACATTTAAATCTCTCTTTAATAATTCCTGCTACAGGCGACCCAGCAACAGGTAAGTGATCTGCTTTGCGTATGCAAAAGCGGGCGAGATTCTATACTCAAACGGCTGGTACATCAATCAAAAGTACGATTAACCGCGTAATTCATGTGCCCGACGAAAGCGTCCTTCATAATCGAAGACCTTTTCACGGACCTGCCAGTACTGACCTTTCATGCGCGCCACCACGAAATCAGGATGCCGTAACAACGCCTGCTGATTGAGGATATCGGCGGCGGTTATCCAGCGTAAGGGTATACCGGGTGTTCGGGTGTGCGGGCGAATAAACAGTTGTTCGAAGGCCGTACGCTGCGCGGGAGTGTGCAGGCGAAAGCGTTCGCTGACGTCAGCGCCGTCTTCATCGTAATAGGTGATTTTCAGCCATTCGCCTTTATCATCCTGCCCGTTTTGTAATACCATACCGCTGCAGCGCAGGACCAGCGCATCTTTGAGCCTGAGCGCGGCTTTCAGCATGTCATCCGGGTCAACCAGCACCGTGTCGCACTCCCGACAACGGCGGGCAGCAATGTCATTTTCCGCGTTGCACTGTGGACAGTTTTTAAAACGGAAACGAAAATCGCACTGTTCGCGATGGCCGTCATCATCTTCAAACCATCCCTGGCAGCGGCGGCCAAAATGTTCAATCAGCGTGCCGTCTGCCGTGATTTTGCCCCAGAAGGTGTTTGCAAATCCGCAGGCAGGACAAAACACCTGTACCGGAACGTTGTCGCTTTTCCCTTTCGGTGCACCCACTTCCGGTGCGTACAGATCGTGCGGGTTGCCGGCATAATCGAGGATCAGACAGTCGGTTTTACCCGGTGCAAGGCGCAACCCACGACCGACAATTTGTTGGTAAAGGCTAACTGATTCCGTCGGGCGCAGAATGGCGATAAGGTCAACGTGCGGGGCATCAAAGCCGGTGGTCAGGACCGACACATTCACCAGATAGCGAAAGCGCTGGGCTTTGAACTCTTCAATCAGCACGTCGCGCTCAGCGCCTGGCGTATCCCCAGTGATTAGCGCGGCGTCGTCAGCGGGCAGCAGGCCCAGAATTTCTTTGGCGTGCTCAACGGTGGCGGCGAAAATCATCACCCCTTTGCGGGTTTGGGCAAACTCGACAATCTGGCTGATGATATGCGGCGTTATTCGTTGCTGCTTTTTCAGCTCCTGATTCAGATCTGCTTCGCTAAACAGGCCGTTACTCTGCGCCTGCAGGCGACTAAAGTCATACTGCACGACCGGCATGTCGAGGCGTTCTGGCGGCGTCAGGTAGCCGTGTTTAATCATGTAGCGCAGCGGTAATTCATAAATGCAGTCGCGAAACAGCGCTTTTTCATCGCCGCGCACCATACCATGATAATGAAAATGATAAATCCAGCCCTTACCCAAACGAAAAGGTGTGGCGGTAAGCCCGAGCAGACGTAAGTGGGGATTTACTTTAGTCAGGTGAGTGAGGATTTGCTGATACTGACTCTCTTCATCATCGCCAATACGGTGGCATTCATCGACGATCAGCAGTGAGAATTCACCCTGAAAGGCGTCCAGATTACGCGCTACCGACTGTACGCTGCCAAAGACTACTTTCCCGTGGCTCTCTTTACGCTTCAGGCCTGCGGCAAAAATATCGGCTTCCAGCCCCAGCGCACAATATTTGGCATGGTTTTGTGCGACCAGTTCTTTGACGTGCGCCAGTACCAGTACGCGACCACGTGCCACGCGGGCCAGTTCAGCAATCACCAGACTTTTGCCCGCGCCGGTTGGCAGGACGATAACCGCCGGGGTGCGGTGGTGGCGAAAATGGTTGAGCGTGGCGTCCACGGCTTCTTTTTGGTACGGGCGAAGAGTAAAAATCATGAGCTCATTAAGGTAAACAGCAACAATGTATAGTATGCCATGAATCATTTCCCTTGAGGGATGGTGTAACACCGCTATACTGGGCGGATAATAGTCCCACTTTTCGGGCGTAAACCCGCTTCTCGTATTTTTACAGGCAAAAATCACACTCATGCGACTTGATAAATTTATCGCTCAGCAACTCGGCGTCAGCCGCGCTATTGCCGGGCGTGAGATCCGTGCTAACCGCGTTACCGTCGACGGTGAAATCGTTAAAAACAGTGCCTTTAAGCTGCTACCAGAACACGACGTCGAATATGACGGTAATTCCCTGGTTCAACAAAATGGCCCGCGCTATTTTATGCTGAATAAGCCTCAGGGTTATGTTTGCTCAACGGATGACCCGGATCATCCGACGGTGCTCTATTTCCTTGATGAACCGGTTGCCTACAAACTGCATGCGGCAGGGCGTCTGGATATCGACACCACCGGACTGGTACTGATGACCGATGACGGACAGTGGTCGCATCGTATCACCTCTCCTCGTCACCATTGTGAGAAAACCTATCTGGTGACGCTGGAGTCGCCAGTGGCAGACGATACCGCCGAGCAGTTTGCCCATGGCGTACAGTTGCATAATGAAAAAGACCTGACCAAACCGGCTGTTCTGGAGGTCATTACGCCAACTCAGGTGCGATTGACCATCAGCGAAGGGCGTTATCATCAGGTAAAACGTATGTTTGCCGCGGTGGGTAACCACGTTGTGGAACTGCACCGTGAACGAATTGGTGACATCAGGCTTGATGACGATCTGGAGCCGGGTGAATACCGTCCATTGACCGAAGAAGAAATCGCCAGCGTTAACTTAACCCCGCGTTAATTTCAGGAGCTAAATGTGACCACCCGGCAGAACTCGTCAATTGCCATAGTCTTTATCCTTGGCTTGTTAGCCATGCTGATGCCGTTGTCGATTGATATGTATCTTCCGGCGCTACCTGTTATCTCAGAACAGTTTGGTGTGCCTGCGGGTAGCGCGCAGATGACCCTCAGTACCTATATTCTGGGGTTTGCAGTGGGGCAGTTGCTCTATGGCCCAATGGCTGACAGCATTGGGCGCAAGCCGGTGATTCTGGGCGGAACGCTGGTGTTTGCGGCGGCGGCAGTGGCCTGCGCACTGGCGCAAACTATTGATCAACTGATCGTGATGCGTTTCTTCCACGGTCTGGCTGCCGCGGCGGCGAGCGTGGTTATCAACGCCCTGATGCGCGATATCTATCCGAAGGAAGAGTTCTCACGCATGATGTCATTCGTCATGCTGGTCACGACAATTGCGCCCTTGTTGGCACCTATCGTGGGTGGTTGGGTGCTGGTATGGCTTAGCTGGCACTATATCTTTTGGATCCTCGCCATGGCGGCTGTTCTGGCGTCGGTGATGATCTTTACGCTGATCAAAGAGACCCTGCCTGTAGAGCGTCGCCAGCCGTTTCGCCTGCGTACCACTATTGGCAACTTTGCCTCGCTGTTTCGTCATAAACGAGTGCTGAGCTATATGCTGGCCAGTGGGTTCAGCTTTGCCGGGATGTTCTCGTTTCTGAGCGCCGGACCCTTTGTTTACATTGAGATCAACCACGTTTCACCGCAGCATTTCGGTTATTACTTCGCACTGAACATCGTATTCCTGTTCGTGATGACTATCATCAACAGTCGCTTTGTGCGTCGGGTTGGGGCATTGAATATGTTCCGTACCGGTCTGTGGATCCAGTTCGTGATGGCGGGATGGATGGTCTTTAGCGCACTGTTTGGGCTGGGGTTCTGGGCTCTGGTCGTTGGCGTTGCGGCGTTTGTTGGCTGTGTATCGATGGTGTCATCAAACGCCATGGCGGTTATTCTGGATGAATTTCCGCATATGGCGGGAACGGCGTCATCGCTGGCTGGGACATTCCGCTTTGGCATTGGCGCCATTGTCGGGGCCCTGTTGTCTCTGGCGACCTTTAACTCGGCCTGGCCAATGATATGGTCGATCGCATTTTGCGCTACCTGCTCAATTCTCTTCTATCTTTACGCCAGTCGCGCTCAAAAACGGTGATCTATTACACAACCTGGGGGCCATAAGGTCTCCAGAGTTGATGTACATCAACCGCAAATCTATCATTTCCCCCGCTTATGTTTATTTTATGTAAAATCAATTTATGTAAAAAGTCACATCATTGTAGTTAAAAAGGTTGAGTTAGATCGCAGAAACGAGTACATATAGCCCGGAAATATGCCAGAACCGTTGAATAAATTTAATTACTGGGTTCTGTAAGCAGCATAAGTACTGGATGTAAACGTTTACCAACTGTCTAAAGACGTATTGTCAATGATGTGTTAATATTGATGTAAAATAATTGTGAAGTGATTGTGCTTCCAGGGAAAGAAAGTGATGACATTACAACTCTCAATCGTTCATCGTCTGCCGCAGAGCTATCGTTGGTCGGTGGGTTTCGCAGGTTCGAAAGTTGAACCGATTCCGCAAAACGGTCAGAGTAATGAGAACAGCCTGGTGGCACTCAAATTGCTCAGTCCTGATGGTGACAGCGCGTGGTCAGTCATGCATAAGCTCAGCCAGGCCCTCAGTGATATCGAGGTTCCTTGTTCCGTACTGGAATGTGAAGGGGAGCCGTGCCTGTTTGTGAATCGCCAGGACGAATTTGCCGCGACCTGCAGACTGAAAAACTTCGGCGTGGCTATCGCAGAACCGTTTTCAAACAACAATCCTTTTTGAGCGTCAGCTTAGCGCGAGCAGCTGACGCGTATAGGCCTGCTGTGGTGCGTTAAAGACGTGCTCGCATTGCCCTTGCTCCACGACCTCTCCCTGACGTAGCACAATAACCTGATGGCATAATGCGCGTACTACGTGCAAATCATGGCTGATAAAAATATAAGCCAGCCGATGCTTTTCCTGTAAGGATTTTAACAACGTCAGGATTTGCGCCTGTACGGTCCTGTCGAGCGACGATGTTGGTTCATCCAGAATGATCAGGGAAGGTTTGAGAATCAATGCTCTCGCAATAGCAATGCGTTGGCGTTGTCCGCCAGAAAACTCCGCAGGATAACGATGTCGCGTTTCGCTATCCAATCCCACTTCCGCCATTACCGCTTTCACCTGTGCCTCGCGTTGTTCGGCTGACAGGGTAGGCTGATGAACGCGCAACCCCTCCTCGATAATCTGTAGCACGCTCAGGCGTGGGTTCAGCGAGGAGTTGGGATCCTGAAATACCACCTGAATACGGTGACGGACCGGCAACAGCTGGCGTCGATTTAAGGTATGCAGTGCCAGACCATCGAACACAATGCTTCCCTGCGAGGTGATTAACCGCAGAAGCGCCAGTCCGGTAGTGCTTTTTCCGGAGCCTGACTCTCCAACCAGCCCCAGCGTTTCACCGGGCCGGAGGGAAAAACTGACGTCGTTAACGACGACGTTGTGGTCCACCACGCGTTTCAGGATACCTTTGCGGATAGGAAAGGCGACGCGGAGTTTTTCCACTTCCAGCAACGGAGCTTGCCCGACAGGCAAAGGTACCGGGTCGCCGGAAGGTTCGCTGTTTAACAATTTCTTCGTGTAGGGATGCGTTGGCGCAGTGAGCAACTGTGCTGCTCTATTTTGCTCAACGCACTGGCCGTTTTGCATGACCGCCACGGTATCGGCCAGTTTTTTCACAATACTCAGGTTGTGGGTGATGAACAGTAATCCCATGTTCAGCTCGCGCTGT
Organism: Citrobacter sp. Cpo074; assembly: GCF_030332745.1. Classification (NCBI taxonomy): domain Bacteria; kingdom Pseudomonadati; phylum Pseudomonadota; class Gammaproteobacteria; order Enterobacterales; family Enterobacteriaceae; genus Citrobacter; species Citrobacter sp. Cpo074. Next base: position 405,585 of record NZ_JAOWHG010000033.1, on the reverse strand, counting down.
AGTTCCCTCAGCAATTGCAGGATCTGTGCCTGGACGGAAACGTCCAGCGCGGTAGTCGGTTCATCAGCAATAAGCAGCTCAGGTCGTGTCAGCAGTGCCATGGCGATCATCACACGCTGGCGTTCACCGCCGGACAGTTGGTGTGGGTAATCTGCGAGACGTTTGGCCGCCTGACGGATGCCAACGCGATCCAGGCAGGTCAGGATTTCTGCCCGCGCCGCCTCCCGACGCATTCCCCTATGCAGCGACAGCACTTCATAAAGCTGTTTTTCCAGATTGTGGAGCGGGTTCAGTGACACCATCGGCTCCTGGAAAATCATGGCGATTTTATTCCCCCGTACGCCGCGAAGTGTCTGCTCGTTGGCGTGAAGTAATGATTCACCATGAAAACGGATGTCCCCGGAAGGGTAAACTACCGGAGGGCACGGTAACAACCGTAGGATAGAAAGCGCGGTCACGCTTTTCCCCGATCCAGACTCGCCCACCAGCGCCAGCGTTTGTCCGGCATCAACCCGTAGTGAGAGGGCATTGACTACGGTGCGCACGGTCTCTTGTTGACGAAAACCTACCGATAAATTCTCAATGGCTAACAGAGGTTGTGTCATTTTAAATCGCCTTGTTGGGATCAAACGCATCGCGTACCGCTTCACCAATAAAGATCAGCAGCGATAGTAGCAGGGCAACGGAGATGAACGCGGTGATGCCAAGCCACGGTGCCTGCAGGTTGTTTTTACCCTGTAACAGGAGTTCTCCCAGTGATGGCGAGCCAAGCGGTAAACCGAACCCAAGAAAATCCAGTGAGGTCAGAGTAGTTATCGAGGCGCATAAAATAAACGGTAAAAAAGTCAGGGCCGCGACCATCGCGTTAGGCAGCATATGACGCAGAATAATACTGCGATCGCTTACGCCTAGCGCTTGAGCGGCTCGAATGTAATCAAAGTTTCGGGTACGTAAAAATTCCGCGCGCACCACGCCAACCAGGCTCATCCAGCCAAACAGCACAGTAATGCCCAGCAGCCACCAGAAGTTAGGCTGGACCACGCTCGACAATAGGATGATGAGAAACAGCGTTGGCATTCCTGACCAAACTTCAATGAATCGTTGCCCCCACAGGTCCACCTTGCCGCCATAATAGCCCTGAATTGCGCCAGCCATAATGCCCATCACGCTCGAACAGAGGGTGAGCATTAGACCAAACAAGACAGAAATACGTGTGCCGTAGAGGATGCGCGCCAGTACATCACCGCCGTTGGCGTCTGTTCCCAGCCAGTTTTGTGCGGAAGGCGGGGAAGGGAAGGGCTTATCGGTGGCAAAGTTAATGCTGGTGGCCCCAAAGCGTATTGGTGCCCACAGGATCCAGCCCTGGTTTTCCAGGCGCTGTTGTAGCCACGGGTCCTGATAATCAGCCTGAGTCGCCAGGGGTCCGCCGAAGTCGCTTTCACTGTAGTTTTTGAACAGGGGGAAATACCAGCTATTGTCGTAGCGCACCAGTAGCGGCTTATCATTGGCAATCAGTTCTGAACACAGGCTAAGACCGAACAGCACCAGAAAAATCCACAGCGACCAGTAGCCGCGACGGTTGTGGCGAAAGCGCGCCCAGCGGGCCTGATTGACGGGGCTTAATCGCGACATTAGCGTCCCTCAAAATCAATACGAGGATCGACCAGCGTATAGCTGATGTCGCTGAGGATATTCAGCAGCAGACCGATCAGGGTGAAGATATAAAGCGTGCCAAACATTACCGGGTAGTCGCGTGATACGGTGGATTCATAACCCAGCAATCCCAGGCCGTTAAGCGAAAACATCACTTCAATCAGCAGTGAGCCGGTAAAAAACATGCTGATAAACGTTGCCGGGAAGCCGGCGATCACCAGCAACATGGCATTGCGAAACACATGTTTCCACAGAATATTTTTCTCGCTGACCCCTTTAGCGCGTGCGGTGACGACATATTGTTTGCGCACCTCATCCAGAAATGAGTTCTTGGTCAGCATAGTCAGCGCGGCAAACCCACCAACCACCGTCGCCAGCACCGGCAGGGTAATATGCCAAAGGTAGTCGGTTACTTTCTGATACCAGGGCAGGGAGTCAAAATTGGCCGAAACCAGCCCGCGAAGCGGGAACAGGTCGTAGTAGCTTCCCCCGGCAAAAAAGACGATCAGCAAAATGGCAAACAGAAAGGCCGGTATGGCATAGCCGACAATAATAAATGCGCTGCTCCAGACATCAAACCGGCTGCCGTTATGCACCGCTTTGCGGATCCCAAGCGGTATCGACACCAGATAGATGATGAGCGTACTCCACAGCCCCAGCGTGACGGAAACAGGCAGGCTGTCTTTGATAAGCGTCAGCACCGAGGCGCTACGAAACAGGCTGTCACCGAAATCGAAACGAATGTAATCCCAGAGCATTTTGAAGTAACGCTCATGAATGGGCTTATCGAACCCATAGCGGCGAGTGATTTCGGCGATCACTTCCGGGTCCAGACCCCGGCCGCCTCGATAATTACTGTCGCTGATGTTACCAACGCCGGTTTGCGCGTGGCTGGCGCGAACGCCTTCGCTACCCGCGCCGGGTAATGCCCCGCTTTGCCCGAACTCAATGGCGGTGACGGCCTGTTCAACCGGTCCGCCTGGGGCTATTTGCACGATAAAAAAGTTGATGGTGATGATGGCCCAAAGCGTTGGGATCACCAGCAGTAGACGTCGAATCAGATACGCGCCCATTTATTCTCCCTGTCGTCTGGCTGCGGGCAGTTTCGCCGCTTTGTTGACGTCATACCACCAGTTGTCGAGGCCAATGGTGTAAATTGGGCGAATAGCAGGATGCGAAAATTTATCCCACCAGGCGATGCGATCCTCTGCCATAAACCACATCGGCAACATGTAGTAGTTCCAGGTTAATACCCTGTCCAGTGCCCGGCCTAGTGGGATCAATTTGGCTTTATCACCTTGTGCCGCGATGATTTGGTCGATCAGTTTATCAATCACCGGGCTTTGTACGCCGGGGGCGTTGTAGCTGGAATCAATATATTGAGAGGCCCACAGAATTTGCAGGTCCGAACTCGGCCACGGCATCGCGCGATACAACCTCGGCATCATGTCATAGTCGCGACTGCGCAGGCGGTTCGTGATTTGTGAGTTATCCACCTGGCGGATATTCATGGTAATACCTAAGCGCTGCAGGTTGTGCTGGAACGGCAGCACCCATTGACTGTTGCTGCCCGCCGGGAGCAACAGTTCAAAGCTCAGAGGTTTACCGCTGGCGCTGTTTACCCGCTGCTGACCCTTTAGTACCCACCCGGCCTGCTCCAGTAAGGTATCGGCTTTCAACAGGTTGTCGCGGTCGTAGCCATCGCCTTTTGATTTTGGCGGCTGATAGATTTGGCTAAAGACCTCAGAGGGGAGATCTTTTTTCAAGGGCGCGAGTATCACCAGCTCATCTGCGTCGGGGTATTTTGTCGCGGCATATTCGGTATTCTGAAAATAGCTGTTGGTCCGGCTCCAGGCATTATAGAACAGCGCTTTATTCATCCATTCAAAATCAAAGGCCAGCGTGATGGCTTCCCGTACCCGTCGGTCGCTGAATACCGGACGCTGAATATTAAATGCCAGCCAGCGGGTATCCTGCGCGGACTCGTTTTTTTGCTCATCTTTGATGATGTAATGATTCGCGAAATTTTTCCCGGTATAACGCGTCGCCCAGTTTTTGGCATCATTTTCAAGACGCAGATCAAACGCACCGGCCTTAAACGCTTCAAAGGCGACGTTATCATCCAGATAGTAGTCGTAGCGGATGGTATCAAAGTTCCAGCGTCCACGATTGACGGGCAGATTAGCGGCCCAATAATCTTTGACGCGCGAATAGACAATATACTGGCCCATCTTCCATTTCGTAATGCGATAAGGGCCGCTGGCGAGCGGTGGCGATGATAAGGGATCGCTGAGCTTATGATCTTTCCAGTACTTCTCTGGCATCACGGGTAATGAAAACAGGCTGAGCATGTCCTCTTTACCCGGTTTGGCTAATTCAATGCGTACGGTTAATGGCGCGATGGCTTTTACCGTTGTTCCCTTGTAGACCAGACGAAACTGCGGCACGCCTTCAGTCATAAATTTGTGGAAGGTGAATGCGACGTCGCGGGCGGTAATGGGTGAGCCATCGTGAAAACGCGCTCGTGGATTAATGGCAATTTCTACCCAGGAATAGTCGTTAGCATAGCGTGCGCTGTCGGCAATGAGCGGGTAATAGCTACCAGGTTCATCGTCAGAGGTCGTAAACAACGTATCGTAAAGCGTTTCGGTACGTGCGCCGGGGTTACCGCGCATCGCATAGCGGTTAAAGTTGTCAAACGTGCCAATGGCGGACAGGGTGATTTGACCCCCTTTAGGGGCTGCGGGATTCACATAATCGAAATGATTAAAGTTAAATGCGTACTTCGGTTCACCCAGTACGGCAAAAGCATAGCTTTCTTTGATGGATTGCGCCTGGGCGCTAAACCCGATGAGGGTAATAAACAGAAGCAGTACGCGAGGGATCATATAAAAGTGATTTCCTTTTCCTGCCACAACCCGACGGGCATCATGCCTGAAAGATAAGGGATGTAGCGGCGAGTGAGAGTATATGAATCGCATACTGCGATCACCACGTCGGCTTATTGGGCTGTGCCATCCAACGCACAAAATCAGCAAGCTTTAATGGTCGGCTAATCCAGTATCCCTGGAAAAAATGCACTCCACGATCGCGCAGCCAACGGGCTTGCTCAGGAGTTTCTACCCCTTCCGCAACCGTCAGCATATTAAGACGTTTAGAAAGTGTCAACACGGCGTCCAGAACCGGAGAGGTCAGGGTTTCTGTTCCAATGGCGTTAATAAACCCACGATCGATTTTCAGGTAGTCAACGGTAAAGCGTTCCAGATAAATAAGCGCGCTATGGCCGGTGCCAAAATCATCAATCGCAATTTCAAAACCTGCGGAATGCAGCCATTCAAATAGCTTTGTGGCCTCGTGTTGATTGAGCATATCTCGTTCAGTGATTTCCAGCACTATCTGAAAATAGTTTGCGGGAAGTGAAGCGTGCAGGTGCCGGATGTCGTCTTTAAATGTCTCGCCATGCAGATGCGATGGCGCGATATTGATCCCCAATTTTGCGCCAGCGGGTAACACTTTTTGCAGCGCCGGGGCATCCTGGGCGATCAACTTAAAGAGATGCTGAGTCAGCGGGACAATCATTTTCTGTGATTCAGCGTAATGAATAAAGGCATCCGGTGGGATCTCGCCCGTTGTTGGGTGATTCCAACGTAACAGGACCTCGACGCCTTTCACTTCCAGCGTTTGCATCTCTACGACGGGCTGGTACACCACATAAAACTGGTTATGTTTGATGGCGTTGAGGATATCTTTGCCTGGGCGTAAACGGATGCTGTAGATGTAGTACCAGAGGAGAAGGGCGGCAATAATCCCGGCCATACATCCCAACAAAATAGAATACCAGACGTCGGTATAGTTCCACTCTTGTGCGTATAAGCGAATTTTAAGCGGGATCCCTTCAAGAGTGGCCTGCCGCCAGGAGGTATGAGGAAGAGCGGAGACATCGATGATTCGCGATGAGAATGTCGAAATTGCGGTATTACCGACGATAATCGCAATACCGTCAAAATCATCCTGCCGGGCGGTATAGAGTAGGTAAGGTGCCAGATTGATATTCAGTGAGGTAAATACGCCGCTATCATTGAACGACGCGTTTCGGTGCCAAATCATGATCGCTGGCTTATCCGGCATCATGGGCGTACCGGGAAGTAATTCCACATCAATATTTCTGCTGATATCGAGGTTTGGTATCAAATCCAAAATCGGAGTGAACATTGAACCTGTCGCGGAAGAGCAGAAAGCGATGCCGTCTTTTACCAGTAAGAAAGCGCGAACGTTCAGGCTGAAGGCTGCACTGGAGGTCAGTTTAGCGCCGACTTGTTGGCAACTGTTGGCAACCAGCGGCTGAAGTGCATCGGTGGTGGTTTTGAGGTCGGTGAAGTAGCTGCTGACGTAATTCTGGATATCGGCAAGGAGCGTGTCGTACTTAACTTCTCGTTTATGCCAGGTGACGAAAAACTGCAGGGTACTCACGAGTATTGCGACGATAAGCCCCGTTAACATACAGGAAAGCAGGATTTTCCGACCGGATGAAGAAGAGCGTCTGAACATAGATCCTTATTTTACCTGATTTAACCGCTTACTCTGTATGAATATAACCTGAAATGACTCATGTTGTGAGATTTTTCTTAGTCGCAGGGTGAAACAAAAAAGCACCGCCGAAGCAGTGCTTTTGGAATGTCTCATCAGGATAGCCAAGGGATAGCTGCCAAACGAAACTAACTGCGGCTCAGAACCCGGCGAGCTTCGTTGTAACGTTTTTTCCAGTAAGGCTCGTTCATGCTGGAAATGATAACGCCACTGCTGGTCGAGGCATGTACAAACTGGTTGTTACCGATATAAATACCGACGTGACGGCCAGTAGAACCAGCACGGAACAGAACCAGATCGCCTGTGCGCAGATTAGTGCGCGAAACGGATTTTCCCGTTTCCTGTTGTTCATAGGTTGAGCGCGGAAGCTCTAAACCAAATTGCTCGCGGAATGTACGCTGCACGAAGCTTGAGCAATCAATACCTTTTTTGGTGCTGCCGCCAAGGCGGTAACGCACGCCTTTCCAGTCAGCATACTGGTCCATAATACGTGATTTAACATCGATATTACGTACCATATTTTCAAATTCATCCTGAGAGGCTTGCAGTGAAGAGTTATCTCCATTGCCCACAGCATGCGTCTCAGAATGCATATTCTTGGCGGTGTTCGTTGTGCTACATGCAGAAAGCAGAACCGCAACTGCTATCGCGGGTATGCCCCGCAAGATATATCTCAAAATCGGTTGAGATTTGACCATTTTGTTTGTTTTCCCTTGAAGTCCTTAACGATAAATATCGTTATAAAAAATGCCAAACGTGACGAGACTAATTACCATCGCACGATGAGACAATTCCTTAAGGTCAAATCTGTGGCAGAACGCACAAATTTATTCTGAAAGGGAATAATTATCCCGCGAGGCAAAACGAGTTCGAGATTACCCGATCGTTCCGGTCAATGCGAGTGATTTTACGTGATTTCTTATAAGAAAAATTGATACAGAAAGTGAATAAACGGCATTGTCTAAATTAAGAACAATCAGGGTAAAAAATACGCAACCTACTCATTTTAAACATGAATAAGATGACAGGGGAATGACAATCAGAATGATGAAATATTGCCCGGCATCATCAGGGAATCAGAAGTATCCCTGATGATGTTAATTACTCTGCGTTATTTGTTTAAAAATTGTTTGTTTTTGCCGGGTAGATAATTCACGAACAGAGTGACTAATCGGTCGCTTAATGGCGTCATTAGCCACCAGGGAAGGCCAATCAAGACCACCGTCATGGAACCAACCACGATATCAGTGAGCCAATGAGCGCCAATCATTACGCGCGGGAAGGCAAAAACCACAGCAATAATAAGGCCGATTATTCCTGCGACTTTTCCGAAATAACGCAGCATAAATGCGGAAAAAATAAGCAGCATCATGCCGTGATCGCCAGGAAAACTGTCTTTCGACGCATCTTTGGTCGGAATATGCAGCAGTTCGCTGACGCGATAAATATTATCCAGCATAAGCGTGGGGCTGGCGCGTTTAACGGGAATAAGCGCCTGGCCCAGCTGATTTAATACCACTGCGGTGAGCAGCATAACCAAACCGATAGCCACAATGCGTCGGCGACCTTCCGACGTCTCTTTTAGCCAAAAGTGCAGCATCAATGCGCCCATAGCCAGCAAGGAGCAGCCATCAAATGCCCGGTTATTGGTAATAGCAACAATCCACAGGAACAGTGGGCTTTCAATCAATTTGTGATTAAAAAATCGGAAGATGCCCGTATCGAGTGAAGACCAGAACCCATGCCCGGCTGGAATATACCAGGACAGAAACAGTGCCAGGCCCGCAATATTAAGCAGGAGGATTAAAGGGTATCGGGTTTTCATCGTCGTTTACCATTGCTAAAAACGAAGGCAACCTTACGCGCTAGCGTCTAAACGAAGTCTCAACAACGCGCTCTGTAACGCATTCCAGTCGGTCTCGGTATCGGCGATGAGTTCAATACGGCTATCCGGTGGCACGACGTTTTGCGTTTCTATATGCCAGTCGTCTCCCTGGCGGTTAATGCGTACCAGTCCTTCTTTAATACGCATTACCCCCTTCACGCGCCCAACCGGGGCAAGACGCGACCATTCCAGCAGACCGATGGTATCGAACACCGTATCGGCGTCAAAAATCCAACCGCAGGCCTGATGGCCCTGACCGCTGTTGAGGCTACGACGCCAGCGCTGCTGTGCGGGTAAGCTCAACGCTGCCAGCCCCTTTTTGTTGGCATGGCTATGGGCGTGCTCCGCGCTTGCAGGAAGCTCCGCCAGGTTTAGTCGGGGCAAATCCAGTAGCTGTCCGTCAATTTGCCCATGGTCGGCATGAACTAACTGGCGATTACCACCGTAGTGTTGCCACCAGCTTTGTAGGGCGTTTTCGCTTTCCGTCGTGGCACGGTCGGTTTTGTTGGCAACAATGATATCAGCAGCGGCCAGCTGATCGCGGAAATTGTCATTGGCGACGCTTTTCTCATCCAGTAACAGGCGAGGATCAAGGATACAGAGGGTTGCGCGCAGATCGATCCACGGCTCATAAACCGGTGCGGTGAGTAAATCCAGAATCTGTTTGGGATGCCCGAGGCCGGTGGGTTCAATCAGCAGGCGGTCGGGTTTTCCCTGACGCAGCAGCGTATTGAGACCAACCTGCATTGGTAGGCCGTTAACACAGCACATACAGCCGCCGGGGATCTCTTTTAGCAGCGCACCGCTGTCGGCCAGCAACGCGCCATCAATGCCAACTTCGCCAAACTCATTAACCAGCACGGCCCACTTCTCAGCAGGATCTTTGTTTGCCAATAAATGAAGAATAGAGGTGGTTTTGCCACTGCCGAGAAAACCGGTGATGAGATTGGTTTTAGTCACATTTACTCCAGAATCATAAATTACCGTAATGGCATTTAACAATCCTGGCGAAAAACGGGGAAAAAGAGAAGGGGTGAGAGGACGAAGAGGCGCTTCGTCCTGCTTAATGGCAGAAATCGTTAACTTTTTAACGTCTCGATGACAGCCTGATGCGCACCGTATTGGGCAATGCGTTGCCAGGCCTGCTGAATGGCCGCGACAAACTGCGGATTCTGTACGAGATCGGTGGCGAAAATCTCGCGCAGCGAAAGCAGGGCGTTGACGCGTTCTGACTCTGTGCTCTGTTTAACCAGAGCGGCAATTTTTTCACTCAACGGGTCACGAACATCAATAGCGGTGCCTGAATCATCCACGCCACTCACATAACGCATCCAGCCTGCGACGCCGAGCGCCAGCAGTGGCCACTCGCTTTGGCGGGCTAAATGTACGCGGATCCCTTCCAACATGCGCTGGGGTAATTTCTGGCTACCGTCCATCGCGATTTGCCAGGTTTTATGTTTCAACGCTGGGTTGGCAAAACGCTCCAACAGGCTTAGGGCATACTGGTCTAAATCAACATCGGTAATTTGCAGCGTAGGTGCCTGTTCGTTGAGCATCAGGCGGTAAGCGGCTTCACGAAATGCGCTGTCCTGCATACAGTCGCTGATGTGCTGGAACCCGGCCAGATAGCCGAGATAAGCGAGAAACGAATGACTGCCGTTCAGCATCCGCAGTTTCATTTGTTCCCACGGCAACACATTTTCGACCATCTGGACGCCCGCCGTTTCCCATTGTGGGCGGCCACACACAAAATTATCTTCAATCACCCACTGGATAAACGGTTCGCAGCTGATTGCGCAAGGATCAGCAACCCCCAGCTCGCGGGCAATTTCGGCCAGTGACTCTTCAGTGGCGGCAGGGACAATGCGGTCGACCATGGTGCCTGGGAAACTGACATGCTCCTGAATCCAGGTTGCCAGTTCTGGTGAACGTTTCTCCGCCATTCCAAGGACGGCGTTTTTTACCACATGACCATTGTCCGGGATGTTATCGCAAGAGAGGACGGTAAACGGCTGTAGCCCGCGTTCACGTCGGCGATGTAGGGCTTCAACAATAATTCCGGGGGCAGAGTGCGGTTCAGTCGGTGTTTGCAGATCGTGAGCAATACGTGGATTACTGAGGTCTAACGAGCCTGTCGCCGGATCGATGCAGTAGCCTTTTTCTGTGATGGTTAGCGAGACAATAGCCACCTGAGGTTCGCAGAATTTTTCGATAATGGCCGCCAGCGAATCCAGCCTGGCGTTGAGACATTCGTTGACGGCGCCGATAACAATTGGTTGGTTACCGTTGGCCCCTTTTTCCAGCACGGTAAATAAATGATCCTGTTCGCGCAGTTGGCTCATCAGTCGATCGCCGCTGAACAGACTGATCTCACAAATACCCCAGTCTCCACCCTGCGCATTCAGCACCCTGTCGGTTAGTAACGCCTGATGGGCGCGGTGAAAAGCACCGAAACCAAAATGCACAATCCGCGTTTTTAATTGCTGGCGGTCGTATTGCGGCATCATGACATTTTCCGCCAGTGGCGCTGAGGCAATAGTTTTCATTTAATACACCTGATTAACCATAAATTAACAATGGCAGTATAAAGTTATATGACAACAAATTGAATTGGTGTGCCTTATTTATCCGGGGAATGTGAGCTTGATCAACCAATCATCGGCAATGTGTTGATCAGTTGACGGATGCCTGTATGGTAGTCGTCATTAAGATGATTTAATTTGGTATAACAACTTGTGAGGTGAAACAATGGAACAAACCTGGCGTTGGTACGGACCTAACGATCCGGTATCGCTTGATGATGTGCGTCAGGCTGGCGCAACGGGTGTTGTGACCGCCTTGCACCATATTCCAAACGGTGAAGTGTGGCCGGTAGAAGAAATTCAGCAGCGTCAGGCCATTCTGGTTGAAAAAGGGCTGACCTGGTCGGTAGTGGAAAGTATCCCTGTCCACGAAGATATCAAAACGCGTTCAGGTCAATATCAAACGTGGATTGCCAACTATCAGCAGAGTATCCGTAATCTGGCGACCTGTGGTATCGATACGGTGTGCTATAACTTCATGCCGATCCTCGACTGGACGCGTACCGACCTCGAATATCAACTGCCGGATGGTTCCAAAGCGCTGCGTTTTGACCAGATTGCTTTTGCGGCCTTTGAACTTCACATTCTGCAACGCCCGGGAGCTGAAGCGGATTATACCGCCGAAGAACAACGCCAGGCGATGGACTACTTCAATGCCATGAGTGATGCAGAAATTGAAAAACTGACCCGCAATATCATTGCTGGCCTGCCTGGTGCAGAAGAGGGCTATACGCTGGATCAGTTCCGTGCGCGTCTCGCTGAATACGACGGCATCAGCAAGGACGATCTGCGCGATAATATGGCGGTATTCCTGCGGGCGATTGTGCCAGTGGCAGAAGAAGTCGGCGTGCGTCTGGCCGTGCATCCTGACGATCCGCCGCGCCCGATCCTTGGCCTGCCGCGTATCGTTTCGACTATCGAAGATATGCAGTGGCTGAAAGAAACGGTCGACAGCATAAATAACGGTTTTACCATGTGCACCGGTTCCTACGGTGTGCGCGCTGATAACGATCTGGTGAAAATGATCGAAACCTTTGGCGATCGAATCCACTTCACGCACCTGCGCTCAACCTGTCGTGAAGATAACCCGAAAACCTTCCATGAAGGTGCGCACCTGCAGGGCGATGTGGATATGGTATCGGTGGTGGCTGCCATTTTGAGCGAAGAGCAGCGGCGTAAAAAAGCGGGCGACCTGCGTCCTATCCCGATGCGTCCGGATCATGGACACCAGATGCTTGACGATCTGCACAAGAAAACCAACCCGGGCTACTCTGCGATTGGTCGCCTGAAAGGCCTGGCAGAAGTCCGTGGTGTTGAGCTGGCGCTGAAACAAACGCAGTTCCGCGATCTGCTGTAAGTCTAACAACAGGGATTGCGCGACAGGCGCGATCCCTGTTTTTCATCAAGGCTGCGCGAGCGCCTGCTCCAGCACTGTCAGCACTTTATTGATCTGCTGTATCTGCAATCCACCAAATCCAAAAAACATAACAGCATCGCTGTTCTCTTTGCGCCATGCGGCTTCTGATCCATTTTCTATATCCGGCAGAGTGTCGAAACGGATCCCGGCCAACAGGCAGCATTGTTGCAACCTGGTGATGAATTCTGCGTGTCTGGCAATGCGTAACGAGAGGTGCAGACCTGCCGTTGCGCCAGCGATTTTCCCTTCGGGAAACAGAGTGGAAAGGCCATCGCGTAACAGGGTGAGGCGTGTCGCATAGCTGCAGGCCAGCTTGCTGATATGCGTATAGAACACCTGGTTTTGCATCAGTTCGGCCAAAAATTGCTGCAACAACCACTGACTGCCGTTGTTATTGAGCGCTTTCATATTCTGTACCGCCGGAAGCAATTCATCAGGGCAAATAAGATAGCCAAGCCGTGCGCCTGGCCCCAGCGTTTTAGAAAATGTCCCCATGTAGATAACCCGGTTGTGATAATCCATGGCTTTCAGCGCGGGAAGGGGATTTTCCCCATAGGTAAAAACGGCATCGTAATCATCTTCAATGATGTAAGCGCCGACGCGTTGCGCCCACGTTAATAATGACTGACGGCGCTCCAGTGAAAGCACGCTTCCCATCGGATACTGATGCGCTGGAGTAACATAACAAAGCTGGGTTTCATTCTCGGGTAAATTATCTGTTTGCAGCCCGTGGTTATCTACGGCAATTGACGTAATGTCTGCACCGTAATAATTAAAAAGATGCCATGCGCCAGAATAACAAGGGGATTCGGTCACAATATGGCACTTTTTTTGCTGACTGACAGCATGATGAATAATAAATATTTGGCTGAGCAGTGATAATCCTTCCTGAATCCCGTTGGTAATGATGATGTTCTCTGCTCGGGTATTAATTCCGCGGGATAAATTAAGGTATCTGACCAATTGCTCACGCAGTGAAAATAATCCACTTGGTGAATGGTATCGGGTAAATAATTGTTCTTTAAGTATGCTTGGAGCATTATTCCATTTCCGCCAGCTTGACCAGGGAAAAGCGTTGGGATCGGGGACGCCCATCCGACAGTAGCACTCTCGTCCAGGCTCGGCGTAAACATCGGTTGAGACTCCGGCAGCTTTAGGTTTTGTCGGCGGAGAACCCTGGGTAACGGGCACATGCGTTGGTGTTATACGTACAGGCGTGGTGAATATCACTTCATAGCCAATGCCGTGTCGGCTCTTGATTAACCCTGCAGCCATAAGCTTATCATAGGCCATCACTACCGTTATTTTGGCTACGTTCAATACCTGAGCCTGCTCGCGAATAGAGGGAAGCTTATCGCCACAAAGCAAATCTCCCCGCTGAATAGCCTGGAAATAAAATTGAAAAATTTGCAATTGCAGCGGAGTGCGGAGTTCTCTATTGAGCGTTAATGTAAGCATGAGGAATTCCTTATTAATATATAGCCACTATATTACGAATTTCTCGTTTTTACTATTTGATACACCTCATGGAGTAGCGGCTGTTCCTATAGCTTGCCATCGCTGTCTCTATTTTTGATTTTTATTATCCCTTAGCGTGTCGCTATTAAAAAAATGGAGGCAAGCATGTCGTGGATAAGAAAGAACGCATTGTGGTGCGTATTGGCTGGGGCGGTGGCAATAGCCCTGGCTATTTGGGGAACGTGGCAAGGCGTTCATTACACCAGTACCACCGAATTTTGTTTATCGTGTCACTCGATGCGCACGGCTGGAGAGGAATATAAAACCAGCGTGCATTTTCGTAACGCATCTGGCGTGCGGGCTGAGTGTAAGGATTGTCATATCCCCCCGGGCGTTGTTCCAACGCTTATTCGTAAAACTGAAGCCTTAAACGACCTCTATCACACCTTTATTTCTCCTTCTATCGATACTCCTGAAAAGTTTGCTGCCAAACGCCCGGAGCTGGCCCAGCGGGAGTGGGCACGCATGAGCGCGAATAATTCAGCGGCGTGTAAATCCTGCCATAGCTATGAGGCAATGGATCATGGCAAGCAATCGGCAAACGCGGCGGCGCAAATGACCGCAGCGGCAGCAAAAGACAGTAACTGTATCGATTGTCACAAAGGAATAGCCCATCACAAACCCGATATGAGCAGCGGTTTTCGCGATCGCTATAAGCAGCTACAGCGTCAGGGAGATATGCCAACAGATGCGACCACACTGTTCTCATTAAGCGAAAAATCACTGGCGGCAACGGCAGGGAGTCCGGCCGGGAAGGCGCTGTTATTTCCTGCTACCGAGGTCAAGGTGCTGAAAAAAGAAGGCAGTAACGTGCAGCTCGAAATCACGGGCTGGCGAGAAAGCAAAGGGCGTGGACGGGTGATCACCCAGTATATGGGGAAACGCGTTTTCTCCGCCGTTCTCGATGAGCCCCTGATGGCGAACGTAAAAGTGCTACAAACCCAGGTCGATCCTGACTCACATCAGGAATGGCAGCAGGTGAGCGTCACCGCCTGGGCCACCGATCAGGACTTTATCAACACGCTTGCGCCAATTTGGGAGTACTCAGATCAAATGCTGGAATCCACCTGTAGCGCCTGTCATAGCACTCCTCCTACAACCCGATATACCGCTAACGGCTGGATCGCCGGACTGAAAGCCATGTCGACCTATTACCGGCTTAATCCGGTGGAGGAACGTACGTTGTTGAAATACCTCCAGACCCACGCCAGCGATGTGTCTGAAACCAACAAAAAGTAAGGATAATGTATGGATATTCATGACTTTAATCCGTCCCGCCGACGTTTTCTCAACGGAATGCTGGCGGTGGGGGCTGCCAGCGCACTGGCGCCTAATCCGCTGATATCAAAAGTGTGGGCGGCGGGGGAAAATCCCGAACAGTGGATCCAATCTGGTTCGCACTATGGCGCTTTTGAAGCCAAAGTGGTCAACGGTGAGTGGACCGAAACCCGTCCGTTCAAACATGACAAATACCCCTGCGATATGCTGAACGCGGTGCGTGAAGTGGTCTACAACCCGTCGCGGGTGCGCTACCCGATGGTGCGTCTGGACTGGCTGCGTAAGCGTGAGAAGTCAGATCGCAGTCAGCGTGGAGATAACCGTTTTGTACGGGTCAGTTGGGATCAGGCGCTGGATCTGTTTTACGATGAGCTGGAGAGGGTGCAAAAAACCTATGGCTCATCAGGCGTATTTACCGGGCTTGCCGACTGGCAAATGGTGGGCAAATACCATAAAGCGGGCGGGGCGATGGATCGAGGACTTGGCCTGCATGGTAGCTATGTGACAACCGTCGGCGACTATTCTGCGGCAGCGGCACAAGTCATTTTACCGCATGTGATTGGTTCGCTGGAAGTTTATGAGCAGCAGACGTCGCTTCCGCTAGTGATTCAAAACAGCAATACCATCGTGCTGTGGGGCTGCGATCCGATCAAGAACCTACAGATCGAGTTTTTGGTTCCCGATCACGATGCGTTTGGCTACTGGCAGCAGATTAAAGAGGCGGTAGCGCAGGGTAAGATGCGCGTTATCAGTGTTGATCCGGTGCGTAGCAAGTCGCAAAACTATCTTGGCTGCGAGCAGTTGGCGTTGCGGCCACAAACCGATGTCGCGTTAATGCTGGCGCTGGCGCATACCTTGTACGAAGAAAAACTGTACGACACGGCGTTTATTACCGATTACACCGTCGGCTTTGAGCAGTTTTTGCCGTATCTGCTGGGCGAAACCGATAAACAGCCGAAAAATGCCGAATGGGCGGCAGAAATCTGCGGCCTGACGGCAGAGCAGATCCGAGACTTCGCCCGCCTGTTGGTGAAAGGCCGGACACAGTTTATGGGCGGTTGGTGCGTACAACGCATGCACCATGGTGAGCAGTATCCGTGGATGCTGGTGGTGCTGGCCAGTATGGTCGGTCAAATTGGTTTGCCCGGCGGCGGGGTAGGATTTGGCTGGCACTACAACGGTGGCGGTACGGTAACATCCGCCGGGCCTGTGCTCTCTGGGCTGGGAGGGATCACGAATCCCCCGCAGGCAAAGTACAACGCGGATTTTCGCGGCGTATCGGAGCATATCCCCACTTCGCGTATCGTTGACTGCCTGCTTGAGCCGGGCAAAAAGGTTGCCTTTAACGGCGAGACGTTAACCTGGCCTGACATCAAAATGGCGATCTACAGCGCGGCAAATCCATTTCATGCGCAGCAGGACAGGAATCGCATGATCGACGCGTGGAAGAAGCTGGAAACCGTGGTGGTGTTGGATCACCAATGGACCGCGTCGTGCCGTTTTGCCGATATTGTCCTGCCCGTTACCACCCGCTTTGAACGTAACGATATTGAGCAGTTCGGTACGCATTCGAATAAAGGGTTGATGGCGTTGCATCAGATCGTCAAACCGCAATATGAAGCGCGACATGATTTTGATGTATTTGCCGGGCTGTGTAAGCGCTTTGACAAGGAAGCGGTGTACCGTGAAAACCGTGATGAAATGCAGTGGATACAGGCGCTTTATGACGAAGGCGTGAAGATGGGGGCATCGCTCGGCGTCTCATTACCGGATTTCACAACGTTCTGGCAGGGTGACGGATATATTGAATATCCGCCGGGTCAGCCGTGGGTACGTCACGGTGAGTTTCGCGACCAGCCAGACCTGAATCCGCTGGGAACGCCGTCAGGTCTGATTGAAATCTACAGTAAAACCATCGCGGGCTTCGCCTACGAGGATTGTCCGGGGCATCCGGTGTGGATGGAACCCTTTGAGCGTACCCATAGCGGCAAAAAAGATAAATACCCGCTGCATCTGCAATCCTGCCATCCGGATAAACGACTGCATTCCCAACTGTGCTCTAGCGAGGTGTTTCGCAACACCTATGCGGTTGCCGGAAGAGAACCGCTTTATATCAGTGAACAGGATGCCACCGCTCGTGGCTTAAAAACCGGTGATATCGCCCGCGTCTTCAACGCTCGTGGTCAGGTACTGGCTGGCGTAGTTGTCAGTCCGGATTTTTCCCCTGGCGTGGTCCGTATTCATGAAGGCGCGTGGTACTCCCCGCAGGAAGGGGGGAAAGCCGGGACATTATGCACTTATGGCGACCCGAACGTGCTGAGCGCGGATATCGGTACTTCACAGCTGGCCCAGGGGCCTTCAGCGCATACCGTGCTGGTGGAGGTCGAGCGTTATCAGCAGAAAGCCCCGCAGGTGACGGCTTTCGGTGGTCCGCAGATTGTGAAAGAGGAGGGGACCAGTGCAGCATAAGCAAATTCATCAGCAGCGGGCAGCTGTGTACCAGTGGTTTTCGCAACTGTTATTTCGTGAGCTGGATGAAAAACAGCTCGCCAGTCTGGAAAACGGCGATAGCCAGGCTTGGATTGCCTCACTGGCGGCGGTTCCTGGAGTGTCTGCCGAGGTTAAACGTTTTGAGCGCAGCCTGGGCCGGGTTTTGCGGCGCGACTCCCGACAGCTGGAGCTGGCAGCAGATTTTGCCTCGCTGTTTCTGCTGGCCCCGCCGGCTAGTGTTTCTCCCTATGCAGGGCACTATCCACACACGACAGCGGCAGAAGAACGTCGGCAAATGAATGTGCTGCTGATTGAGCAAGGTCTGGCAGCGCGAGAGAATGAACCCTCCGATCATATTGCTGTGCAGTTGGCATTAATGGCGAGGATGGTTGCTAAAGAGGAGAGGCTATCGGCGCAATATTACTTTTTGCATCATCATATTCTGTGCTGGGCACCGTTATTTCGCGACGCTTGTCTGGTGCGGGATAACGAGGGGTTTTATCCTCAGGCGGTGAATCTGATAGTGCGTTTTATGCAAGAGGATGAACAGTATCTGGAGTCATTGCTGATGGATGATTTTTATTTCAGCAGCCAGCGCTGAATATGACAAAGGGACAGCCTGCGTTGTAATGCCAGTCAGTTAAGCATTATGGAGCATATTTTATTGCGGCATAGGGTTCCGTTCACCTCAGCGGAGTCATTTCTCTGAAGCGCAGATACCCGTGAACGTGCAAGGGAGGTTCACCGCCGCCTCCCTTGCAACCCTGGCTCCCGGCGGGATTGTTAAGGGTACGGCGATAGTACCCTTAACACGTTCACAGGCAGTATCGTTTCAGAGAAGTGATATCACTAAAGTGAACGGAACATTTTGCCAGAGACAACATGTCATTATCTTTGGTTCACCTGTAACGACAGGAGCTTAATCTGCACGGCCCATATAGCGACGTTCTTCGATATGAATACGGATTTTTTCACCCGCACTCAGATACTCAGGAACCTGGATCACCAGACCGGTGCTCAGGGTTGCTGGTTTGTTGCGCGCACTCGCTGAAGCACCTTTAATCCCCGGTGAAGTTTCAACGATTTCCAGGTCTACGGTCTGCGGCAGTTCAAGCGCCAGCAGTTGGCCGTCCCAGGTCAGTACCTGCATGTCCGGCATCCCGCCTTCCGGCATGAACAGCAGCTCTTCTTCAATCTGGTCTTTGGTGAAGGTATACGGGGTATAGTCTTCTTTATCCATAAAGATGTATTCGTTGCCATCGACGTAGGAGAAATCAACGCCACGACGGCTCAGAGTGACGGTATCCACGATATCGTCACCTTTGAAGCGCTCTTCAACTTTCAGACCGGTACGCACATCAGAAAAACGCATTTTGTACAGCGTGGCAGCACCACGTGCAGACGGTGATTGAATATCGATATCTTTTACAATCAGCAGTTTGCCGTTGTAGTTCAGTACCATACCTTTTTTAATTTCGTTCGCTCTTGGCATCGAAAAAATCCTGTAGTGAGGAGTGTCTAAAATATCGCGTAAAACTACTCGCGCCGGGGCATTCAGGCAAGCGGAATTCATGCTTTTGCTGGTGCAAAAAAGGTGGTACTGTGCCCTTCCCGCACAATCCGATGGTTTACGATAAAGAGAGTACTGTATGGAATGCCGTCCGGATTGTGGTGCATGCTGCACCGCGCCTTCAATCTCCAGTCCCATCCCCGGTATGCCTGATGGCAAGCCCGCTAATACGCCCTGCGTTCAGTTGGATGAATCCCTGCGTTGCAAAATTTTTGCGTCGCCGCTACGACCAAAGGTGTGCGGCGGTTTACAGCCTAGTGCGGAAATGTGCGGGCGGACGACGCACCAGGCCATGGTTTATCTCATCGAGCTTGAAGCGCTAACCGCGCCTTAAACGTCCTTGATGCGTGCCAGGCACGCGACGGTGGCGACGATCATCACCAGTGCAAACCAGAACACCGCGTGATAGTTCCAAATTTCAGCGGCAATCCCCGCCAGCGATCCAGCAATAATCCAGCCCACGCGAATGGTATTCGTATAGAGGGTGGTGGCTGAACCCGCCTGTCCCGGCATCAGGTCCTGGAAATAGAGCATACCAATCCCGCCGAGAATACCGATGTAAATCGCGTTCAGCAGCTGTAAGCCAAGCAATATCGCCGGAGAGTGAGCCAGCAGCATACCGGCATAAAAGAAGAATCCGGCAACGACGGCAATTCTCATCAACAGACGTTTACCCAGACGCTTTGCAAAATAGCCAGCAATCAGCATGGTTGGGATTTCCAGTCCGGCTGCGGTGCCCATCATGATGCCAGCCAGTTTTTCTGGCAGATGCAGTTCGTTGATGATAAACAGCGGCATATTAATGATATAGAGACTATTGGTTCCCCACATTAATGTGCAGATAACAAACAGCAGCAACGTGTCGCGTCGATTGCGGCGCGGGGCCTCAACTGCGCCTGTCGCGAGAGGCACGTTTTTACTCATTGAGGGTAAAAACAGCCAGACCATTACGCCGCAGACAACAAACGCCACCGCCGCGCTGAGATACATCACCGTAAAGCTGAATCCCATGGCCAGCGCGTAGGCCAGCGGCGGGCCAATTACCCAGGCCAGCGAAACCTGTGCGCGTAATATTGAGCTGAACATGACGGCTTCCCGACCTGTGTGGTCGGCGTGTTCACGGGCGAGAGCAAACATTTGCGGGTTGGCGGTCGATCCAAAGCTGCTGAGGAATACCCCGACAAAAAGCAAGATAAAATAATTACGGTTCCAGGCGAACAGCACGCAGGCCAGCATCCCCAGCACGCAGCAAAACACAATCAGGTTCTTGCGATCGCCTTTTCTATCTGAACGTCCGGCCAGAAACTGACTTACCAGAATACCGATCACAGCGCTACCGGTAAAAAAGAACCCGACCATGCCGGGACGGGCGTGGACTTCATCCGTCAGAAAAAGGCTGAGCGTTGGCGTCTGCAACGCACCGGCGATACCCGTCAGAAATGCGACAAGCAGGAACGCCGAAGACGTTAAATCAAACGCCTTGGGTGTGGCGGCTACGGGGGTGTTATGCATGTTTTGATATCAATGATGTGAAGAGACGCGGAGTTTACGCCGCTTGTCAGAAAATAAACAGGGAGCCAAATCAAAATCGGCATCAAAAATCAAAATAGCATTTCAGTCAAAGAATGCTGTTTGCTGACGTTGCTGAATCTGACAAGCTGACGGCGTTTTTGCGTCAGCATTTTTTCTCCTCCGCAGAGAAAATGTGCGTTATCTCTAAATTCAGCAAGTAATTTGTCAACTTTACTTGTGTGCTGAAGAAAAAAGAGCAAGACTTCTTGAAACGTTTCAGCGTCATCTTGCCTTAACTGATGGAGTCGGGTGACGCCTTTTTTCTCATGTTGGCTGAATCGTTTCAATTCAGCGGGAGAGGAGAATCATGTTCCAGTTATCTGTTCAGGATATTCACCCGGGCGAACAGGCCGGGAATAAAGAAGAGGCTATTCGCCAGGTTGCCGCTGCCTTAGTGCAGGCGGGTAACGTCGCGGAAGGCTACGTCGATGGCATGCTGGCGCGCGAACAACAGACGTCCACGTTCCTCGGCAACGGTATTGCGATTCCTCACGGTACGACGGACACGCGCGATCAGGTACTGAAAACCGGTGTGCAGGTATTTCAGTTTCCGCAAGGCGTGACCTGGGGCGAAGGGCAGGTTGCTTATGTGGCAATCGGCATAGCCGCAAGCTCTGATGAACACCTCGGTTTACTGCGTCAGCTGACACACGTGCTGAGCGATGACTCCGTCGCTGAACAGCTGAAATCTGCGACCACGGCGGAAGAACTGCGTGCGCTGCTGATGGGTGAAAAGCAAAGTGAACAGCTGAAGCTTGATAACGAAACGCTGTCGCTGGATGTCGTGGCCAACTCGCTGGTGACGCTGCAGGCACTCAACGCGGCGCGGCTGAAAGAAGTCGGTGCGGTTGACGCCACCTTTGTAGCCAGAGCAATCAATGAGCAGCCGATGAATCTTGGTCAGGGGATCTGGCTGAATGACTGTGCTGAAGGTAACGTGCGTAGCGCCGTTGCGGTCAGCCGTGCAGCAACAGCGTTCGATGTACAAGGTGAAGCGGCAGCCCTGCTGGTGACCGTCGCCATGAATGACGATCAACCGGTTGCGGTGCTGAAGCGCCTTGGCGATCTGCTGCTGAATAATAAAGCTGACCGTTTGTTGAAAGCTGATGCGGCAACGGTGCTGGCGCTACTGACCAGCGATGACGCCTTAACTGATGATGTACTGAGCGCCGAATTTATTGTGCGCAATGAGCATGGTTTACATGCCCGCCCGGGCACCATGCTGGTGAATACGATTAAACAATTTAACAGTGAAATTACCGTGACAAATCTTGATGGAACCGGCAAGCCGGCGAATGGACGCAGTCTGATGAAAGTTGTGGCGTTAGGCGTGAAGAAAGGACATCACCTGCGCTTTACTGCACAGGGTGAAGATGCTGAACAGGCGCTGAAGGCGATTGGCGAAGCCATCGCGGCAGGTCTTGGGGAGGGCGCGTAATGAGCAGACGTGTTGCTACTATCACCCTTAACCCGGCCTACGACCTGGTGGGTTTCTGCCCAGAAATTGAACGCGGTGAAGTGAACCTGGTTAAAACCACCGGTCTGCATGCGGCAGGGAAAGGGATCAACGTCGCTAAGGTTTTGAAGGATTTAGGTATCGATGTCACTGTGGGCGGCTTCCTGGGTAAAGACAACCAGGATGGTTTTCAGCAGTTGTTCAGCGAGCTGGGCATTGCCAACCGTTTTCAGGTCGTGCAGGGCCGTACCCGTATTAACGTCAAGCTGACCGAAAAAGACGGTGAAGTATCTGACTTCAACTTCTCTGGTTTTGAAGTTACCCCGGCTGACTGGGAACGCTTTGTGAATGATTCGCTGAGCTGGCTGGGCCAGTTCGACATGGTGTGCGTCAGCGGCAGTTTGCCAACCGGCGTGAGCCCGGAAGCCTTCACCGACTGGATGACGCGCCTGCGTAGTCAGTGTCCTTGCATTATCTTTGATAGTAGTCGTGAAGCGTTGGTAGCAGGTCTGAAAGCGGCACCATGGCTGGTGAAGCCAAACCGTCGCGAACTGGAAATCTGGGCCGGTCGTAAGCTGCCGGAAATGAAAGATGTGATTGAAGCGGCGCATGCGCTGCGTGAACAGGGGATCGCCCATGTGGTGATTTCACTCGGCGCAGAAGGTGCGCTGTGGGTTAACGCCTCAGGTGAGTGGATTGCTAAACCGCCGTCAGTTGAGGTGGTCAGCACCGTCGGCGCGGGTGATTCAATGGTTGGCGGTCTGATTTACGGTCTGCTGATGCGTGAGTCCAGCGAACATACCCTGCGTCTGGCGACGGCTGTTGCCGCCCTGGCGGTAAGCCAAAGTAATGTAGGCATTACCGATCGTCCTCAGTTGGCCGCAATGATGGCGCGTGTCGACTTAAAACCGTTTAACTGACAGCAGGAGAGGCATAATGAAAACGCTGCTGATTATTGACGCTAATCTCGGCCAGGCTCGCGCTTACATGGCGAAAACCCTGCTTGGAGCGGCGGCACAGAAAGCACATCTGGAAATTATTGATAATCCGAATGATGCCGAACTGGCAATTGTTCTGGGCGATACGCTTCCTGCCGACAGTTCGCTGAACGGCAAAAAAGTCTGGCTGGGCGACATTGGTCGTGCGGTTGCGCATCCTGAACTCTTCCTCAGCGAAGCTAAAGGCCATGCAAAACCCTACAGCGCCCCGGTTGCAACAGCACCTGTGGCCAGCAGTGGTCCAAAACGCGTGGTGGCGGTGACGGCGTGTCCGACCGGTGTTGCTCATACGTTTATGGCCGCTGAAGCGATTGAAACAGAAGCGAAAAAACGTGGCTGGTGGGTGAAGGTTGAAACCCGAGGTTCTGTTGGTGCAGGTAATGCCATTACGCCGGAAGAAGTGGCTCAGGCTGATCTGGTGATTGTGGCAGCTGACATTGAAGTTGATCTGGCGAAGTTTGCCGGCAAACCGATGTACCGCACCTCTACCGGTCTTGCGTTGAAGAAAACCAAGCAGGAGCTGGACAAAGCGCTGGAAGAAGCAACACCGTACCAGCCAACCGGTAAAGCGCAGACTTCAGCAACCGAAAGTAAGAAAGAGAGCGCGGGGGCGTATCGTCACCTGCTGACGGGCGTCTCTTACATGCTGCCGATGGTGGTTGCTGGCGGTCTGTGTATTGCACTCTCGTTCGCTTTTGGTATCGAAGCGTTTAAAGAGCAGGGGACGCTGGCGGCGGCGCTGATGCAGATTGGCGGTGGTTCAGCCTTCGCGCTGATGGTGCCGGTACTGGCAGGTTATATCGCGTTTTCCATCGCTGATCGTCCGGGTCTGACGCCGGGTCTTATCGGCGGTATGCTGGCGGTAAGCACCGGTTCCGGCTTTATTGGCGGGATTATTGCTGGTTTCCTTGCCGGTTATGTGGCGAAGCTTATCAGCACGAAGCTGAAACTCCCACAGAGTATGGAAGCGCTGAAACCGATCCTGATCATTCCGCTGTTCTCAAGCCTGGTGGTTGGTCTGGCCATGATTTACCTGATCGGCAAACCGGTGGCGGGTATTCTGGAAGGTTTGACTCACTGGCTGCAAACCATGGGTACGGCCAATGCGGTGCTGCTTGGCGCGATTCTTGGCGGCATGATGTGTACCGACATGGGTGGTCCGGTTAACAAGGCGGCGTATGCTTTCGGTGTGGGTCTGCTGAGTACGCAAACTTATGCGCCTATGGCAGCCATCATGGCTGCGGGTATGGTACCTCCGCTGGCTCTGGGTCTGGCAACTCTGGTTGCGCGTCGTAAGTTCGACAAAGCGCAGCAGGAAGGCGGTAAAGCTGCTCTGGTACTGGGCCTGTGCTTTATCACCGAAGGGGCAATCCCGTTCGCTGCCCGTGACCCAATGCGCGTTCTGCCTTGCTGTATCGTTGGTGGTGCGATTACCGGGGCTATCTCGATGGCGGTGGGTGCGAAGCTGATGGCGCCACACGGCGGGCTGTTTGTCCTGTTAATCCCAGGCGCAATCACGCCGGTGTTGGGATACCTGCTGGCAATTATTGCCGGTACGCTGGTAGCCGGTCTCTCCTACGCGGTGCTGAAGCGCCCGGAAGCTGAGGTTGTGGCAAAGGCGGCCTGATTTAACGTCAATACCAGGGGCAGAGAATTCTCTGCCCCTTTTTTTATGCATTTACCTATACCGTTGCAGCATCGCCACAATAATCCATCCAGCCTTAATAAAACGGGTCAGGCAATCATTGGCGCGATGATAAAACCAAAGGCAACACCAGCAATGATCCCACCCAGTCCTGGCAGCATAAACGGATGGTTTAAGACATACTTGCCCACGCGCGTTGTCCCTGTGGTGTCGAACTCCATTGCCGCCAGAGAAGTCGGGTATGTTGGTAGAACAAACACCCCGGTTACCGCCACATAGGAGGCCAGAATTGCCCATGTAGGCACGCCGAGCGCAACGGCCAGAGGGATGATCAGCGGCGTGGTGGCGCCTTGCGAGTAGAGAAGCGCACAGGTACCAAACAGCACCAGTGCCAACAGCATGGGATAAGCCCGTAGAATATCGCCTGCGATATCCTTAATCTCCGCTAAGTGGGCATCAATGAAGGTCGTTCCCAGTGTAACAATCCCGAGAATGACCGCCAGTGAACTCATCCCTGATCGAAACGTGGATGTCAGGACAATAGCATCGGTTGAAGTTTTGCATAACACCACCATCAGGCAAGCGGCAGCCAACATACAGATAATGATGATATCCCGGGTATTCATTGGGTTGCCTGCATCGAATCCAGGGCGTAGCTGCGGGCAGGCGGCAAGAATAACGATGACGACCGTTGCCAGCATAAACAGGGCGACTGAGAGTTTGGCACCCGGCGTAGTGCTGTTTTGCCCTTCATATTTACGCACTAATCCTTTTTGCAGGCGTTCCAGATAGACTTCATCATCCTGAAGCTCGCATCCCTGACGTGAGGCGATAAAGGCGGCAACCATCGCGGCGACAAACGAAGCTGGCAGACATACCGCCATGACCTGAATAAAAGTGATACCGTTGCCTTCCATAATGGTCAGCATAGCCGCCATTGCGGCACTGATCGGCGAACCGGATATCGCCACCTGAGAGGCGACTACGGATCCGGCGAGCGTACGAGAAGGGCGGATACCGGACTCTTTGGCGACTTCGGCAATCACTGGCAGGGTAGAAAATACAATGAACCCTGTTCCGGCCATAATGGTCATCGACCAGGTGATAATCGGTGCAATAATATTGATATATTTAGGGTTACGCCGCATGAAATTACCGGCAACGCGAACCAGATAATCCATACCTCCTGCGGCCTGTAGCGCCGATGCTGCCACGACAACTGTCATAATAATGAGGATAACGTCAACGGGTGGCGAGCCAATTTGCAGATCAAATCCCAACGTTAAAATAGCCAGCCCCAGACCACCGCATAAACCGATACCTATTCCGCCGAGGCGGATACCAAAAAATATTGCACCCAACACGACGATAATTTCTAACCAAACCATAATGGCCTCCGCCAGAGAATAATTTGTTATTAAAATAAGTGGTTGTTTAATGCTTTATTAATCTGGTGACGGCTGTTATTGCGCCAGAAGATGATGTTTGCCAACTCGTTTTTCGTACCATTTAATACCGGCGCGAACTAATGATCCGGTTGAGTCAATATATTTATCTGGAGACTTTCTGACTGCTTCGGCAAGAATGACGGGGACTTCAGTACATCCCAGTACAATGATTTGTGCGCCGCGTGAGAAGAGCACTTCAGCCTGTTCATTCATCAGCGTTTGTGCCCGCTTAAGGTCGCCGGCTTTTAAGCAATAAATACTTTCCATGACCTTTTCCTGACCGGATGAATCAGGACTGATGCAGGTTAAACCAAGAGATTCTATGCCTTTTTGGTAGAGTCCCATGTAAAGGGTGGCGTTAGTAGCAAGTAAACCGATACGTGATTTTCCGCAGTTTTTGACCTCATTCATGGTTGTTTCAACGATACTGAGTAACTCTGTATGACAGCACTCTTTTAATTCATTAAACCAAAAGTGGGCGGTATTACAGGGGATCACAATACACTCCGCACCAGCATCTTCCAGTTTGTGCATATAATCACGCATTGCCGGAAGTGGGGAATGACCATGATGCATTAACGCATCAGTTCGGTCTGGAATATCAGGGATGGATGAAATAATTAATGGAATATGTTCCTGATCGCGTTGCGCTGCGGTAAAGGTGACGAATTTATTAAAAAGATCGACGGTTGCAGCAGGCCCCATACCACCAAGTACGCCAATTAAACCTTTCACGATATATACCTCTATTTACCGATTTTTAATATTCAGAGCTGGTGTCTATCTGGTGCTTATGTTTAACAGCAGAGTGTCGTGAGGAGAAATGCAATAATGTTTGGTTTAATGCAAAAAACGCATGAATGTGATGTCTTTTACCACCTC
This sequence comes from Citrobacter sp. Cpo074, assembly GCF_030332745.1. Lineage (NCBI taxonomy): Bacteria > Pseudomonadati > Pseudomonadota > Gammaproteobacteria > Enterobacterales > Enterobacteriaceae > Citrobacter > Citrobacter sp. Cpo074. The sequence goes on along the minus strand of NZ_JAOWHG010000033.1, from coordinate 378,604 downwards.
AGCAGGCCGGTAATCAGCCAGAGGCCCTACATTATGCGGTGGGTGAGCGGTCGTGTTCGATGAGTAAAGAAACATGTTAATGTCAAAAACGAAGGCATTATGCAAAAAACGAATCACCAGATGCTGATGTTGAATATCATCTCCGGGAATATTCAGGCATGATGCTTAAGACTAATCGACATATTTAAACATCCGCGTGACAGGCATGAAAAATATCGAGACAAAATGGTTATATGATTTTCTGACGCTGGAAGCGTGTCGTCATTTTTCTCAGGCTGCAGAGGAGCGCAACCTATCCCAACCGGCATTTAGCCGGCGGATCAAGGCGCTAGAATCCGCCGTTGGGGTGCTGCTGTTTGACCGTACGACGAGTCCACTGCAGCTGACGGAGGAGGGTAAGTTATTCCATTCGCAGACCCGTAGTCTGCTACAACAGCTGGAATGCAATTTAGATGAGCTAAGTGGTCACAACCTGCTTGGCGTTCCCAATATCAAAATAGCGGCGGCACATTCTCTGTCGCTGACGATGTTGCCCAGATTAGTACATTCAATGTCGGCATGGGGCGAGGAGTTTGTTTACCACGTCGAAGCGATTGACGTAGTCCAGGCGGTGAATACGCTGCGCGAGGGGAAAAGTGATTTTATTATCTCCTTTCGCGATGAAGACTTAATGCAGTCACCTTTCTGCGGCTTGAAGGTTTTTGAGTCTGAGCTCTATCCCGTCTGTGCTGCGGATGCACAGGGTAAGGCGTTGTTTGATATCTATCAGCCGCAGGTGCCGATTCTGAACTATACCAGCACTTCCTACATGGGAAGATTGGTTAACCGTCACCTGGCGGAGGTGGGCAGTATTTCAGCGCGTACGCTGTTTATGTCTTCGATGAGTGAGCTATTGAAGAATATGGCATTGGATGGTCATGGTATCGCCTGGCTGCCAGCGTGGACGATCGTGAACGAACTACGGGATAAGCGCCTGGTTTGTCTGGACACGCCGGAGTTGATGGTGCCAATTCAGGCTTATATTTACCGAATGGATACCCGTTTGAATAAAACGGCTGAGCATTTCTGGCGGATTTTGTACAACCATATGCCAGAGGATCTGGTTACGCTCACTTGATACGCGCCAGCTTGTCTGGCGCGCGGAGATCGTTACGCCACTGCTTTTTCTGTTTGCTGGGCTTTCAGCCAGGCGATCTCTTCGGCCCATATATCCGGATTAATGGTTTCCAGTACCAGCGGAATACCGTCAAAACGATTATCCTGCATAATCCAACGGAAGGCATCATGGCCAATATTACCTTCACCCAGGCTGTGATGACGGTCAACGCGACTGCCAAACGCGCTCTTGGCGTCGTTCAGGTGCATACCGCGTAGATACTTGAAACCGACAATACGTTCAAATTCCGCAAACGTCTTTTCGCACTCTTCTGCTGAACGCAAATCGTAACCCGCCGCGAAAGCGTGGCAGGTATCAATACAAACGCCAACACGGGACTTATCTTCGACGCCGTCGATAATGGCGGCCAGGTGCTCAAACTTGAATCCCAGATTACTACCTTGTCCGGCGGTATTTTCGATAACTGCCGTAACGCCTTGGGTCTGAGCGAGGACGATGTTGATGGATTCGGCAATGCGCGCCAGACATTCATCTTCCGGGATCTGCATCAAATGGCTGCCCGGGTGAAAGTTCAGCAGGGATAAGCCCAGCAGTTCACAGCGTTGCATTTCATCAAGAAACGCATCACGCGATTTTTCCAGCGCATCGCTGACCGGGTGACCGAGGTTAATCAGGTAACTGTCGTGAGGCAGGATTTGTGCGGAGGTGTAGTGGTACTTCTCGCAGGCAGATTTGAAATCATCAATGATTTCGGTGGTTAGCGGCGCAGCACGCCACTGGCGTTGATTCTTGGTGAACAGGGCGAATGCGGTCGCTTCGATTTCTGCGGCTCGAATAGCGGCGTTAGCCAGACCGCCAGCGGCGCTTACGTGCGCTCCGATATATTTCATAAATTTAACCCGCCATACTCAAATACAAAAAGGGAGAGTATAGCGGGTTAATGGAGGTGAGTCGTGATCGTTTATGCCATCAGGGCGTGGACAGCGACGTTAATCGCACCACCACCGACAATCAGCCAGACAAACAGCAGCAGGGCCATCAGTAACGGTTTGGCACCGGCTTTTTTCAGTGCGCTAACGTGAGTGGTTAACCCCAGTGCAGCCATTGCCATTGCCAGCAAAATGGTGTCCAGCGTTACCAGCATGTTCACAACCGACTGCGGCAGCAGGTGGAACGAGTTAAAAATCGCGACCACAATGAACAGGATGGCAAACCATGGAATAGTGATTTTGCTTTTCTCACCGCCCGTAGCCGGAGACAACTGTTTAACGCGTGCGGCCAGGAGGATGAGGAACGGTGCCAGCATCATGACACGCAGCATTTTGGCAATAACCGCGGCGTTTTCCGCATCCGGGTTAATGGCGTGCCCGGCAGCCACTACCTGTGCTACTTCATGCATGGTGGAACCAATGTAAATGCCGTAGGTTTCTGGGCTAAACCAGTGTGCCAGCAGCGGATACATTGCCGGATACAGGAAGATAGCGATGGTACCGAAGATCACCACGGTGGCGACAGCGACGGTTACCTTACTGGCTTCCGCTTTCACTACCGGCTCGGTTGCCAGCACGGCGGCGGCACCACAAATGCTGCTCCCCGCACCAATCAGCCAACTGGTGTGGCGGTCCAGACCAAACAATTTCTGCCCCAGGAAGCAGGCAATCATAAAGGTACTGCTCAGCGTTAACACATCAATCACGATACCGCTGACGCCGACGTCAGCAATTTGCGCGAAGGTGAGGCGGAAGCCGTAGAGGATGATCCCCAGACGTAATAAATGTTGTTTAGCAAACAGCACGCCGCCGTCACAGCTTTTCCAGATGTGCGGATAGACGGTGTTGCCGAGGACCATCCCCAACAAGATTGCTAAGGTGAGGGCGCTGAACCCGGCACCTGCGACGGCGGGAATGGATCCACCCCATAAGGCGACCCCAGTGATAACTGCACTCAGGGCAAGCCCCGGAATAAAATGCCACGCTGTACGACGATGAGTCTGCAAGGTGAGTTCTGTCATATCCTTCTCCTTTATCTGGGTAAAAGAGTACGGCGAAGTGGTTTAAAAATAAAATTGATTATATATTTATAATTAATCTCTATAAGTGGTAAGTAACGGATATCCGGTGGAAAACGACTATGCATATCACCTTGCGGCAACTTGAAGTGTTTGCTGAGGTACTAAAAAGCGGTTCAACGACCCAGGCGTCTTTCATGCTGGCATTGTCGCAATCGGCGGTGAGTGCGGCACTTACCGATCTGGAAGGGCAACTCGGCGTGCAACTGTTTGACCGCGTCGGCAAACGGCTAGTGGTCAATGAGCACGGGCGTTTGCTCTACCCACGAGCGTTGGCGTTACTTGAGCAAACGACCGAAATCGAGCAGCTTTTTCGCGAAGATAATGGTGCCATTCGGGTCTATGCCAGTAGCACCATTGGTAACTATATCTTGCCTGCTATGATCGCCCGCTATCGGCAGGATTTTCCTGATTTGCCGCTCGAGCTGAGCGTGGGTAACAGTCAGGATGTGATCAATGCGGTGCTGGATTTTAGGGTAGATATCGGATTGATCGAAGGGCCTTGTCACAGTACTGAAATTATCTCTGAACCGTGGCTGGAAGACGAGCTGGTGGTGTTTGCCGCACCGTCGTCACCGCTCACAAAGGGGCCTGTTACGCTGGAACAGCTGGCGGCTTCGCCGTGGATCCTGCGTGAGCGAGGATCCGGTACGCGTGAACTGGTGGATTACCTGCTGTTGTCTCATCTGCCGAGATTTCAGATGGCAATGGAGTTGGGTAACTCAGAGGCCATTAAGCATGCGGTACGCCATGGTCTCGGGATCAGCTGCTTGTCGCGTCGGGTCATTGCGGAGCAGCTGCAGGCGGGAACGCTGAGCGAAGTTCCTGTGCCGCTGCCGCGTTTAGTCCGCACTCTCTGGCGCGTCCATCACCGTCAAAAACACCTTTCAAATGCCATTACGCGTTTTTTACATTACAGCGATCAGGTCGAGCTGGGCGAATAGGGTTCTTACAGTCGTAAGGTCATCTCTTTATAGAACGGCGGTTATATCTTAACCGCTGTGCGCCGCAAATTTTCTGCTTTACTTATAATCCGCGGCCAGTCATGAAGGTCTCTTATAACAGCGTATTTGTGCCGGAAGAATGCCATTTCGTCTGCTACAATCGCGCCTCATTTTTTGGATGGATAGCATTTTCACATGGTTTCCGAAACTAAAACCACAGAAGCGCCCACGCTACGTCGTGAACTGAAGGCGCGTCACCTGACGATGATTGCCATTGGAGGCTCCATCGGTACAGGTCTTTTCGTTGCATCTGGTGCAACTATTTCTGCAGCGGGTCCAGGCGGCGCGTTGTTCTCTTATATTCTGATCGGTCTGATGGTGTACTTCCTGATGACCAGCCTCGGTGAACTGGCTGCCTATATGCCGGTTTCCGGCTCGTTTTCCACCTACGGTCAGAACTACGTAGAAGAGGGCTTTGGCTTCGCGCTGGGCTGGAACTACTGGTACAACTGGGCGGTAACGATTGCCGTTGACCTGGTGGCCGCGCAGCTGGTGATGAGCTGGTGGTTCCCAGACACGCCGGGCTGGATCTGGAGCGCACTGTTCCTCGGCGTTATCTTCCTGCTGAACTACATTTCCGTTCGCGGATTTGGTGAAGCGGAATACTGGTTCTCACTGATCAAAGTTACCACCGTCATTATCTTCATCGTGGTCGGTGTGATGATGATTTTCGGTATCTTCAAAGGCGCTCAGCCGGTGGGCTGGAGTAACTGGACGACCGGTGATGCACCGTTTGCCGGTGGCTTTGCCGCGATGATTGGCGTGGCGATGATCGTCGGCTTCTCCTTCCAGGGTACGGAGCTTATCGGTATCGCGGCAGGCGAATCTGAAGATCCTGAAAAGAACATTCCGCGTGCGGTACGTCAGGTATTCTGGCGAATCCTGCTGTTCTATGTGTTCGCGATTTTGATTATCAGCCTGATCATTCCGTACACCGATCCAAGCCTGCTGCGTAACGATGTAAAAGACATCAGCGTTAGCCCGTTCACGCTGGTATTCCAGCATGCGGGTCTGCTGTCTGCGGCAGCGGTGATGAACGCAGTTATCCTGACGGCGGTGCTGTCGGCAGGTAACTCCGGGATGTACGCCTCCACGCGTATGCTTTATACCCTGGCATGTGACGGTAAAGCACCGCGTATTTTCGGTAAACTGTCTCGTGGCGGCGTACCGCGTAACGCGCTGTATGCGACCACCGTGGTGGCGGGGCTGTGCTTCCTGACTTCAATGTTTGGCAACCAGACCGTGTATCTGTGGCTGCTGAATACTTCCGGGATGACGGGCTTTATCGCCTGGCTGGGGATTGCTATTAGCCACTATCGCTTCCGTCGCGGTTATGTGCTGCAGGGTCACGATGTGAAGGACCTGCCGTACCGTTCTGGCTTCTTCCCGCTGGGTCCGATCTTCGCCTTTGTGCTGTGCCTGATTATCACCCTGGGTCAGAACTACGAAGCGTTCCTGAAAGACAGCATTGACTGGGGCGGCGTGATGGCTACCTATATCGGTATCCCGCTGTTCCTGATTATCTGGTTTGGCTATAAGCTGACCAAAGGAACCCGTTTTGTTCGCTACAGCGAAATGAAATTCCCGGGTCGCGTGAAGAAGTAATTCTTAACCAGATACGGCAGAAAAAACAAAACCCCGGCATGATGAGTGCCGGGGTTTTTTATTGCGCCTAACTTAGAAGCTGTAAGTCATGCCAACCGTGTAACGACGTCCATCAAGGACGGTGTCGTAGGTATCGTAATCGATTTGTTTATCCAGCACGTTATACACGCCAGCGGTCATCAACAGATCCTTGGTAGCATAGTAACGTAAACCAACGTCGACCTGAGTATAGGACGGAGTGCCCTGTGCCATTGAGGTACGGCTCAGGTATTCAGACGTTTTCCCGCGCAGATTCAGACGGCTCCAGAAACCGAGATCCTGCGTAGCCTGCCAGTCCAGCGTCGTGTTAAACATATGCTTCGGCATTTTGTTCAACGGTTGGCCGGAGAACTGACCGCTTTTCTGCTCAGATTCCGTGTAGGTGTAGTTCGCGGTCCAGTTGACGTCGGAGGTTATTTTCCAGCCGAAGGTGGATTCTACGCCGCGCATATTGGCTTTATCGACGTTAACGCGATCGCTGACGAAGTCATAAGTCGTATTGCCGATGGTGCAGGCCGGATCGGAACTGCTGTTACAACGGCGAACTTCGGTGATTTTGTTTTTAAAGTCGGTATTGAACAATGTAACGCCTGCGTTGAGGTTGTTGCCGTTATCCCACAGTAAACCGATCTCTTCGCTGAGGCTTTTCTCCGGTTTCAGGTCCGGGTTGCCGACAATGATTCCGTTCAGACGGCCGCCGCCGGTGACCTGTCCCCAACTGGCAGAAGACTGGCGCAGATCCGGTGCACGATAGCCCGCGGAAACGCCACCTTTTAAGGTCCACTGATCGCTCAGATGCCATACGCCATAGCCGCGCGGCGTCCAGTTGTCACCGTAGTTTTCATCCTTATCCATACGCAGACCGCCGGTCAGCGTGAAGGTATCGGTAATGGCCCATTCATCTTCAGCAAACAGCGCCCAGCTCCAGCGGGTCAGTTTGTTCAGTCCATCAGCCGCTTGCAGCTGGTTGCCGTTATCGCGTAGTTTTTCATAACGGTATTGCCCGCCCAACGTCAGGGTGTGCGCCCCAAGGAATACCTGGTTCTGGTTATTGAAAATCGTGTTGTAGGACTTCATCTGGCGACCGGGGTTGTCGGTCTCTTCCTGCTGGACATAGCTGGTGGAGTTGAAGTCGTCGTAATAACCGCTGTGGGTTATTGAGTACGTGGTGTGCACATACTTGTTTTCGCTTTTACTGTTGGGCTTACAGCTTCCGTTACGGCAGTTTTCCTCTGCCCTGGATTTGCCTGGCGTACTGTCGCGATCCTGCAATTCACGTGCGTAATCGAAATCGATGTCGTTTTTATCATCTGGCGTAAAGTTCAGGGTTAATCCCCCGCTACGCATACGCTGTTCATTGTAGCCATTTACGATTTCATCTTCTGCGCGGTGGGAGAATAATCCGGTCACCTTCGCGCCAAGTAATCCGTCAACCAGCGGCCCGGACGCATAGGCATTGGTCTGGTAAATATCACCGGAATCTCTGTCTTCCTGGAAAGTGGCATCGCCGTGTAAGGATCCGGTCCAGGCTTTGGTATTCGACACTTTTTTGGTGATGACGTTAATAACGCCACCCATCGCATCGGAGCCGTAAAGCGATGACATTGGGCCACGGATGACTTCGATACGCTCGATGGATTCCAGCGGCGGTAACCAGCCTTGTTCAATACCTGAGTTATCGCTGTTAGGTCGTGTGCCGCGTGTGCTGATACGTTTGCCATTGACCAGGAACAGCGTGTATTGCGAAGCCATACCACGAATACTGATATCGCTGCTGCTTCCCCCGCCAGTGACGACGACGCCAGGGACATCTTTTAGCGCATCGGTGACATCTCGATAGGCTTTGTCCTCAATCTGCTGCTTGGTAATAACAGATATTGAAGCCGGGGCATCCTGAATTTTCTGCTCGAAACCGGTAGCGGTAACGACCACGGTGTCTTGTTCAGCGGCATGGCCGAGTGATGGGAGGCAGGCGACGCATACTGCGGCAGCTACAGCCTTAACGTGAGGTATAGTCATTTGTATCATTCCATTTAAATGAATCAAACTGCGCGTCATGTGAAAGGCCATGACAATTGTATGTATTTGTCTTTTAAGGACTCTTTTCAGTAAAGAAGCGGGGGGATTGTACAAAAGTATGAATATTTGTAAACACAAATGATAATAGAAATCATTTGTGTTTGATATGATTTGGAGTGAAATGCTTTTTTAATCAATAAGATAGTTGGGGAAGAAAAAAGGAGAAAAAGTGAAGGAATGATGGAGAAATGAAGAGGGCTTCCGCCCTCAACTCAGGAATTACTTCAGCAAATACTGGGCGTGGAAGCGCAGGTGATCCTCAATAAACGACGCAATAAAGTAATAGCTGTGGTCGTAACCAGGCTGGATGCGTAGCGTCATTGGCCATGCGGTCTGACGGGCAGTTTCGGCCAGTACCGCGGGCTGCAACTGATCGGCAAGAAACTGATCGCTGTCTCCCTGATCGATTAACGTCGGGATCGCGTCTGCGGGTTTGCTGGCCAGCATTAACGCGCAGCTATCCCACTCTGCCCACTGTGTTTTATCTTCGCCCAGATAAGCGCTAAACGCCTTCTCACCCCACGGAACGCGACAAGGGTTTACGATCGGCGCAAAGGCGGAAACGCTGGTGTATCTCCCGGGATTTTTCAGCGCCATAATCAATGCGCCGTGGCCGCCCATGGAGTGTCCGCTGATGGCGCAGCGATCGCTGACGTTAAACTGCGACTGAATCAGTGCCGGAAGCTCATCACGCAGATAGTCATACATACGAAAATGCGTTGCCCACGGCTGCTGGGTGGCATTGAGGTAAAATCCGGCCCCTTGACCTAAATCGTAGCCATCATCGTTGGCAACCTGCTCGCCGCGCGGGCTGGTGTCCGGCATCACGAGAACAATACCCAGCTCAGCTGCAATGCGCTGCGCGCCTGCTTTGGTAGTGAAGTTTTCATCATTACAGGTCAGGCCCGACAGCCAGTACAGCACCGGAGGCGCGGCGTTATCACGGGGTGGTGGAAGAAAAATACTGAAGGTCATGGCGCAATTTAACGTGGCGGAGTCGTGACGCCAGCGTTGCTGCCAGCCTTCAAAACAGCGGTGCTCTTCAAGCATTTCCATGCGTGGCTCCTTGTTGTGTTGAACCTGAATGTGTTTGCGAACTCATCATAATACAGATTATTCATAGCACTGTGAGTAACTTTCACTTCCGCATTGAGCAAACATACTTCATCATCTATATAACTTTACATTAACACTCGACGTCACCGGGCTGAACGACAAGTGAAATCAGCAATGCTGAAAGGCTGTGCCAATTTCAATAATTATCACGGTGAATACTGGATTATGTGCGCCGCCTCACGCACAATGTTCTGGCTGTGACACAGCCTAAAAACTTTGCCCCATGCAGGGCAGAGGCGCCCCACCTGCAGGAGAAGAAGAAATGTCATCACTCAGTAAAGAAGCGGCACTGGTTCATGAAGCGCTGGTTGCGCGTGGTCTCGAAACCCCGCTGCGCCCGCCCGTGCAAGAGATGGATAACGAAACACGCAAACGTCTTATCTCTGGCCATATGACCGAGATTATGCAATTGCTCAATCTCGATTTGAGCGATGACAGTCTGATGGAAACTCCGCATCGCATTGCGAAAATGTATGTCGATGAGATTTTCTCCGGCCTCGATTACGCCAACTTCCCGAAAATCACCGTCATTGAAAACAAAATGAAGGTGGACGAGATGGTCACGGTTCGTGATATCACGCTGACCAGCACCTGTGAACACCACTTTGTCACTATCGATGGCAAAGCGACGGTGGCGTATATTCCGAAAGATTCGGTCATTGGTCTGTCGAAGATTAACCGCATTGTGCAGTTCTTTGCACAGCGTCCGCAGGTACAGGAACGTCTGACCCAGCAAATTCTCACCGCGCTGCAAACGCTGCTCGGGACGAATAATGTGGCGGTATCGATTGATGCGGTGCATTACTGTGTGAAAGCGCGCGGCATTCGCGATGCGACCAGTGCGACCACCACTACTTCTCTTGGCGGATTGTTTAAGTCCAGCCAGAACACGCGTCAGGAATTTCTGCGCGCAGTACGTCATCACAACTGATTAGGGCAGGAACCATGGAGCGTAATGTCACGCTGGATTTTATTCGTGGCGTCGCCATTCTTGGTATCCTGCTTCTCAATATTAGCGCCTTTGGCTTGCCAAAGGCGGCATACCTCAATCCCGCCTGGTATGGCTACATCACCTTATCCGACGCCTGGACCTGGGCGCTGCTCGATCTCTTCGCGCAGGTAAAATTCCTCACGCTGTTTGCTCTGCTGTTTGGTGCTGGTCTGCAAATGCTGCTCCCGCGTGGTAAACGCTGGATCCAGTCGCGGCTTACGTTGCTGGTGCTATTGGGATTCCTTCATGGTTTACTCTTCTGGGATGGCGATATCCTGCTGGCATATGGCTTGATCGGCCTGATTTGCTGGCGGCTGATTCGGGATGCGCCGTCGGTGAAAAGCTTGTTTAACACCGGCGTGGTGCTTTATTTGGCGGGCGTTGGTGTATTGCTGCTGTTGGGTGTGATCTCCGGGAGCGAAACCAGCCGGGCCTGGACGCCGGATGCTTCAGCGCTGCTGTATGAAAAATACTGGAAAGTGAACGGCGGAATGGAAGCAATCAGCAATCGCGTGGATATGATGTCCAATAGCTTGCTGGCGTTAGGTGCGCAATATGGCTGGCAACTGGCGGGGATGATGCTGCTCGGCGCGGCATTAATGCGTAGCGGCTGGCTAAAAGGGCAGTACAGTTTGCAGCATTATCGACGCACTGGCGTTCTGCTGGTTATTATCGGCATGGCGATTAACCTGCCTGCTATCATCGCTCAGTGGCATCTGGACTGGGCCTACCGCTGGTGTGCCTTCCTGTTACAAGCCCCGCGAGAGCTGGGGGCACCTTTGCAAACCATTGGTTATGCTGCGCTGATGTTTGGTTTCTGGCCACAGCTTAGTCGCTTCAAATGGGTCATTGCTATCGCCTGTGTGGGGCGCATGGCATTAACCAACTATCTGTTACAAACCTTAATCTGCACCACGTTGTTTTATCAGGCCGGTTTATTTATGAAATTTGACCGGCTGGAGCTGCTGTTTTTCGTCATCCCTGTCTGGGCGATTAACTTACTTTTCTCTGTCATATGGCTGCGTTTCTACCGGCAGGGTCCGGTGGAATGGCTGTGGCGTCAATTAACCCTGCGTGCTGCGGGGACATCATTACCGCGAACATCCAGATAACGATCTGGATCACATTCATTAACAAAATGGATGTAAGCGCTTTCATTCCTGTGACATCACTCACGCAGTCCGTTTCATTGTGCTGACAAAATACCCAGCCTGGGGTGTCTGTGGGCAGCCGCAATCTAAAACAGGGCAGTGAATATGGTAACCATTCGTGATGTGGCACGGCAGTCTGGCGTTTCTGTAGCGACCGTTTCCCGCGTACTGAACAACAGTGCGCTGGTGAGTCCCGATACGCGTGAAGCGGTAATGAAAGCAGTCACTCAGCTTGGCTATCGACCTAATGCCAACGCACAAGCACTGGCGACGCAGGTAAGCGACACGATTGGTGTTGTCGTCATGGATGTATCAGATGCGTTTTTTGGCGCGCTGGTAAAAGCCGTGGATATGGTTGCCCAGCAGCATCAGAAGTATGTCCTGATTGGCAACAGCTACCATGAGGCGGAAAAAGAACGTCATGCCATTGAGGTGTTGATTCGCCAACGCTGTAACGCGCTGATTGTACACTCTAAAGCGCTGAGCGATCGGGAACTGGCCGAGTTTATGGATCAAATCCCCGGCATGGTACTGATCAACCGCCTTGTTCCTGGCTACGCCCACCGTTGCGTCTGCCTGGATAACATCAGCGGTGCCAAAATGGCTACCCGAATGCTGCTAAATAATGGTCATCAACGCATAGGTTATCTGGCATCAAGCCACCGCATTGAAGATGACGCCATGCGCAAAGAAGGGTGGTTAACTGCCCTGCAAGAGCAGGGGATTGTTGCGGCAGAAAGCTGGGTCGGCACCGGTTCGCCCGATATGCAGGGCGGAGAGTCCGCGATGGTGGAACTGCTGGGGCGTAACTTACAACTGACGGCGGTCTTTGCTTACAACGACAATATGGCAGCCGGCGCGCTGACTGCGCTAAAAGATAACGGCATCGCTATTCCATTACACCTTTCTATCATTGGCTTCGATGATATTCCCATCGCGCGTTACACCGATCCGCAGCTAACCACTGTGCGCTATCCCATTGCCTCAATGGCAAAAATGGCGACGGAGCTTGCGCTACAGGGGGCGGCTGGCACGTTGGATCCGCAGGCGTCTCATTGTTTTATGCCAACGCTGGTGCGTCGTCATTCAGTAGCGCTGCGGCAGAATGCGGCACCGATCACTAACTCATAACGTTGCGCGATGTAACCGCTTTCAATATGTGAGTAAATTCACAGTATATTAACAATGCGATAGCTATGATGACACTGTTTGTTGCGCTGTAACTACTATGTAACGGTGAATAATCACTTTCATCGAGGTATAGGTGCCTTAAACAAAAATTAAAGCCTGTTTTTGGAGCGTTGCCAGACACGGAAGAAATATTTTTTAAAAGTGAGCTTCGGCGTTCAGTAACACTTCAGTAACGTTCTGCCTGCCGAGCATTTATCTCAAGTACTACCCTGCATAATAAAACCGGAGATACCATGAATAAGAAGGTGTTGACCCTGTCTGCTGTAATGGCAAGCATGTTATTCGGCGCGGCTGCGCACGCTGCTGATACCCGCATTGGTGTGACTATCTATAAGTATGACGATAACTTTATGTCTGTAGTACGTAAGGCTATTGAAAAAGATGCCAAAGCGGCACCAGATGTACAGCTGCTGATGAACGACTCGCAGAACGACCAGTCCAAACAAAACGATCAGATCGACGTGCTGCTGGCAAAAGGCGTTAAAGCACTGGCGATTAACCTGGTTGACCCGGCAGCTGCTGGCACGGTCATTGAAAAAGCACGCGGACAGAACGTACCGATCGTATTCTTCAACAAAGAACCTTCTCGTAAAGCGCTGGACAGCTATGACAAAGCGTATTACGTCGGTACCGACTCTAAAGAGTCCGGCATTATTCAGGGTGATTTGATTGCCAAACACTGGGCAGCTAACCCGAACTGGGACCTGAACAAAGACGGCAAAATTCAGTTTGTTCTGCTGAAAGGCGAACCGGGACACCCGGATGCTGAAGCACGTACCACTTACGTGATTAAAGAGCTGAACGACAAAGGCATTAAAACTGAGCAGCTGCAGTTAGATACTGCAATGTGGGATACCGCTCAGGCGAAAGATAAGATGGATGCGTGGATGTCTGGTCCAAACGCGAACAAAATTGAAGTGGTTATCGCTAACAACGATGCGATGGCAATGGGTGCAGTTGAAGCGCTGAAAGCGCACAACAAAACCAGCGTACCAGTATTTGGTGTGGATGCGCTGCCTGAAGCGCTGGCTCTGGTGAAATCTGGCGCCATGGCCGGTACCGTCCTGAACGATGCCAACAACCAGGCGAAAGCCACCTTCGATCTGGCGAAAAACCTGGCTGACGGCAAAGGTGCGGCAGATGGCACTAACTGGAAAATTGAGAACAAGATTGTTCGCGTTCCGTACGTAGGTGTCGATAAAGATAATCTGGCAGAGTTCACCAACAAATAAATACTCCGTATGTGGGCGCAATTTCATTGCGCCCTTAATAACGCACTCTGCAAGGCCAACAAGGTATAATTATGGTCAGCACACATACTCAGTCGTCAGGCGAATACTTGTTGGAAATGACCGGCATCAACAAGTCCTTCCCCGGCGTTAAGGCGCTTGATAATGTCAATTTAAAAGTCCGCCCGCATTCTATTCACGCCCTAATGGGAGAGAATGGCGCGGGGAAATCAACATTATTGAAATGTCTTTTCGGCATCTATCAAAAAGATTCCGGCAGTATTTTATTTCAGGGTAAAGAAATCGATTTTCATTCTGCGAAAGAAGCTCTTGAAAATGGTATTTCGATGGTACACCAGGAATTAAACCTGGTATTACAACGTTCTGTAATGGACAACATGTGGCTGGGACGCTATCCCACCAAAGGCATGTTTGTCGATCAGGAAAAAATGTACCGCGATACCAAAGCGATATTTGATGAACTGGATATTGATATCGATCCGCGTGCGCGTGTCGGCACATTATCCGTTTCACAAATGCAGATGATTGAAATTGCGAAAGCATTCTCCTATGACGCCAAAATCGTCATCATGGATGAGCCAACTTCATCGTTAACCGAAAAAGAAGTTAACCATCTGTTCACCATCATCCGTAAGCTGAAAGAGCGTGGATGCGGTATTGTTTATATCTCTCACAAAATGGAAGAAATCTTCCAGCTGTGCGATGAAATTACTGTACTACGCGACGGTCAGTGGATTGCGACCCAGCCGCTGGAAGGGCTGGATATGGATAAGATCATCGCCATGATGGTTGGACGTTCACTGAATCAACGTTTTCCGGATAAAGAAAACAAACCTGGTGAAGTCATTCTGCAAGTGCGTAACCTGACCTCGCTGCGCCAGCCGTCGATTCGTGATATCTCGTTTGATTTGCACAAAGGGGAGATTCTTGGGATTGCAGGTCTGGTAGGCGCAAAACGCACGGATATCGTTGAAACGCTTTTTGGTATTCGTGAGAAATCATCAGGTACGATTACGCTACACGGCAAAAAGATTAATAACCACAGTGCAAATGAAGCCATCAACCATGGTTTTGCACTGGTCACGGAAGAGCGCCGCTCAACCGGTATTTATGCGTATCTGGACATTGGTTTTAACTCGTTAATCTCCAATATCCAAAACTATAAAAACAAAGTTGGTCTGTTGGATAATTCCCGCATGAAGAGTGATACCCAGTGGGTAATTGACTCTATGAGGGTAAAAACACCGGGTCATCGCACGCAAATCGGTTCACTTTCTGGCGGTAATCAGCAAAAGGTGGTTATTGGTCGTTGGTTATTAACCCAGCCAGAAATTCTGATGCTGGATGAACCGACGCGCGGAATCGATGTTGGTGCGAAATTTGAAATTTATCAGTTGATTGCCGAACTCGCGAAAAAGGATAAGGGGATTATTATTATTTCCTCTGAAATGCCGGAGCTGCTGGGTATTACCGATCGTATTCTGGTGATGAGCAATGGTCTCGTTGCTGGAATTGTTGACACTAAAACAACAACGCAAAACGAAATCCTCCGTCTTGCGTCTTTGCACCTTTAAGATTAGGGGCTCCTCATGAGTGCGTTAAATAAGAAAAGTTTTCTTACTTACCTGAAAGAAGGCGGAATTTACGTTGTTCTTTTGGTTTTGCTGGCGATTATTATTTTCCAGGATCCCACTTTCTTAAGCTTACTGAACCTGAGTAATATTCTCACGCAATCCTCGGTGCGTATTATTATCGCATTGGGTGTGGCTGGACTTATTGTTACCCAAGGGACCGACCTGTCGGCGGGGCGTCAGGTTGGCCTGGCGGCAGTGGTGGCGGCAACTCTGTTGCAGTCGATGGAGAATGCCAACAAGGTGTTCCCGGAAATGGCGACAATGCCGATCATTGTAGTGGTGCTGATTGTCTGCGTGATTGGCGCCATTATCGGTCTGGTGAACGGTATTATCATTGCTTATCTGAACGTAACGCCGTTTATTACCACACTGGGTACGATGATTATCGTTTACGGGATCAACTCCCTGTACTACGACTTCGTCGGCGCATCGCCAATTTCTGGCTTTGACAGTGGATTCTCAACCTTTGCGCAGGGCTTTATTGCACTGGGCAGTTTCCGACTCTCCTACATCACTTTCTATGCGCTGATTGCGGTGGCTTTTGTGTGGGTGCTGTGGAACAAGACCCGCTTCGGTAAAAACATTTTCGCCATCGGCGGAAACCCGGAAGCTGCGAAAGTGTCCGGTGTAAACGTTGCGCTGAACCTGCTGATTATCTATGCGTTGTCTGGCGTGTTCTATGCCTTCGGTGGTTTGCTGGAAGCAGGGCGTATCGGCTCAGCGACCAACAACCTCGGCTTTATGTATGAGCTGGATGCGATTGCGGCGTGCGTGGTTGGCGGCGTGTCGTTCAGCGGCGGGGTAGGTACCGTGTTTGGCGTAGTGACCGGTGTGATCATCTTCACCGTCATCAACTACGGTTTGACCTACATCGGCGTGAACCCTTACTGGCAGTATATTATCAAAGGCGGCATTATCATCTTCGCGGTCGCGCTGGACTCACTGAAGTACGCGCGTAAGAAGTAATCTGGGAAGAGAAAAATAAAACCGGTGCAGAGGCATTCTGCATCGGTTTTTTTATTTGATAAAGAGTAACCAGATACCAGTGAACAGTGCACCAATGGCCATACCGAAATAGACGATGATATAGCTCCAGTAAGTGCTGGGTTCTTTAGCGCGAGAAATGATCATTGGCGTCTGCGAACCTTTCACTGTTTTCTCGACGATACCGGAACGCAGTCCCTTCAGGCCTTCTCTGCACGTCCAGAGAACAATCATCAGTACGCCAATAACGATAAAGATCGTTTTTCCTTCCATGCTTATTTTCCTTGTTTCTTTTGTAATTCGAGTAATTGTTCAGGCGTGACCGCCGGATACCCCTGCGCATCGTCCGGTACCTGATGCATGGTAGGGATGGGCACCAGTGGGCCTAAAAAACGAGGCTCACGTTTGAAAATGTAGAGATCGGCGAGTGCGCCAAAACGGGCACCAAATTCACGTACCCGCACGGTGAGCATATCTTTTGGCGAAGGTACGGCGTAGCACTGGGCCTGAATGCCCATATGCAGCGCAATAAACAAGGCGCGCTCACAGTGGAATCGTTGAGTAATAATGATGAAATCGTTGGTATCGAATACTTTACGCGTACGCACGATGGAGTCGAGCGTGCGGAACCCGGCGTAATCAAGCACGATGTCAGCGGGATCAACGCCTGCGGCAATCAGATCCTTACGCATCGTCATGGGTTCGTTGTAGCTTTGCTGGGCATTGTCGCCGCTTAACAGCAGATAGTTTACCTTCCCGCTGTTATAGGCGTTCAATGCGCCCTGAATGCGGTAGCGGTAATACTGATTGATGACGCCGGTGCGGTAATACTTCGCCGTGCCCAGAACCACACCGACCTGGCGGTAGGGTAAATCCTGCAGTTCGTCGTAAATGTAGGGAGCAGTCTTCCAGCTCATCCAGCGATCGAGTCCAAGCACAGTCAAAAGCAGCAAGCCTAACAGGACTAACAGGCTGTAAAACACGCGCTTTAACATGCAGAAAACTCGTTATTTGGATGGAATTTCAATCAGGCTACTGTACCGGAAGACGTAGCGCAAGAAACAGCAGTCTGATTGAGGGGATTTTAGGCATTCTGCATAGTGCCGGATAGCTGTGTAAACACCTTATCCGGCCTACGAAGCGATGTTATTGAGTCGATTAACCCAGGAGAACGCGCTCAATATTATTGCAGCCCAGTGCTTTCAGCGTGGCGGAGGTCGCATCCCACTGAATCAACGGCGCGTCGGCTTTTTCAGCCAGCACGGCGCGTTGGATATCTGGATAATCATAACCGTTCAGATTCAACAGGTTTAACGCGCCTTGCAGCGGTGGCAGGGTCGGGTTAAAGGCGGCATTTTCAGCATAGCTGCCGCTAAAAATACGGCCATCTTTACACTCCAGCGCCACGCCGCTTGGGGATTTGCTGTACGGCATATGACATCTGTTGGCAGCAGTGATTGCCGCTTGGGTCAACGCATCGCCCTGCAGCGCGAAGCCGTGATCCTGCTCGTCCATCAGCAGCGTTTTAATCTCCAGATCTTTCGGGCCGAAGGCATCTGGCAGGTAATCACGCAGCACGTGTGGTGCACGTCCCGGCAGATGAATCCGTAAATCAAGTCCGCTGTTCAGTTCGTTCATAAACTGGCGACAGTGGCCGCACGGCGTGTAGTTGACGGTGATGGCGGCGAGCCCTTTTTCACCGCGCAGCCAGGCATGGCTGATAGCGCTTTGCTCGGCATGAACAGTTTGCTGCATGGTCGCGCCCAGGAACTCCATGTTCCCACCGAAGTACCAGTTGCCGCTGATGCCGCGAGAAATTGCCCCAACGTTGAAGTTGGACAGCGGAGTACGTGCGCAGGCCGCAGCCAGCGGCAGCAGAGCGAATGCCAGCGCGTCTTCGTCCAGTCCCGATTCGCGTTTCAGCAAAGAGACCTGCTCAGCAGTTAGCATGGCGGGGAAATGTGCATCCGCCAGAACAGGGGCCAGGGCTGATTGCAAGTTATCCGCGAGTTGGGCAAAAGCAGTTTGAAAACGTGGATGCATGGCGATGCCTCATAACAATGTAATGGAATCGTAGTTTACGGGCCTGTTATGGCTTTATATGTGATCCAAATCTCATTGTGTATGCAACTTATGAAACTTAAATGAAAAATGTGCAACGCATCGCAAATAAATAGCTAAAAAATGAAGATTAACCCACCACTGCCAGAATAATCGGGAACAGGAACGGGGCAACCAGTGAGGTAATAATGCCGCAGATGACCAGCGCCAGTGAGCTAAACGCACCTTCCTGATAGTCCAGTTCCGCACAGCGTGCGGTGCCCAGGGCGTGCGACGCGGTGCCCATTGCCAGCCCACGAGCGGCCTTAGTGCGGATACGCATGGCATTGAGTAACGTATGACCAAATACCGCCCCGAGAATGCCGACAAAAATGACGCATACGGCGCTGATCGCCGGAATGCCGCCAATACTGCCTCCCACGGCCATAGCGATAGGCGTGGTGACCGATTTTGGCATGATAGACGCGGCAATTTGCGGTGATGCGCCCATCAACAAGGCGATTGTTGTACCTGTTACCATCGCCACAACGCTCCCGGCAAAACAGATAGCAATGATTGATTTCCAGCGGGCGCGAATCTGGTGCAACTGTTCGTATAACGGATAGGCCAGCGCGACCACGGCAGGTTGCAGCAAATCGTTCAGCACTTCGCTGCCTTTGAAATAGTGATCGTAGGGAATACCGGTCAGCAGCAGAATGGGAATAATCACCACCATGGCAACCAGCAGCGGATTCAGCAAAGGCATTTTAAAGCGAGCTGCGAGCTTACGTGCGCCAAAAAATACCGCCAGCGTAAGAGGTAACGACCACCAGATATACGACATCATTTTTTTGCTTTAGCCTCTTTTTGCCCAACGATTTTGCGCTCACCGTGCACAATGTGCGAGCTCCAGCTCACCACCAGGAAAACGACCAGCGTACTGATGGTACAAGACACCACCACCGGACCAAATTGCGCGCGCAGCAGGTCAAAGTACTGCATGATCCCCACGCCAATCGGGACAAACAACAGGGCCATATAGCGAATCAGCACGTAGCAGCCGGGGTTAACCCATTTTGCCGGTAACACCTGCAAAGCCAGTAAAACAAACAGAATCAGCATGCCGATAATGCTGCCCGGAATGGTGATAGGGAGTAGCGATGCAAGAAAAATACCTGCATAGAGGCAGGCATAAATCAGGACGAATGCGCGCAAATATTGCCAGATAACGTTCAGTGCTTTGCTCATAGTTGAAACCCTTGACGAGACTTATTCATCATACAATTAAACTTAAAAACGTGCTACCGATCACATCATGAATTCTAAGCATAGAGGACATAGATATCTGGAACATCGGGCGATGGCCCTAACTCTCCGCGCTAAACTTGTGCCAGGTAGTACAGAAAACGATTCAGGGCGGTAGTAGGCGTTTCGTTGTTGCGCCAGAATACGCCGACGCTGCCTTTTTGTTCAATCTTCGGCAGATTCAGGATAGCCAGTTGTCCCTGGGCGGCATACCGTTGTGCCAGCCGTAGAGAAAGAATAGAGATCATGTCGCTACTTTGCAGCAGGTTGGTACTGACGTTGATTGATGCCGATTCAATGATGTTTTCCGGCAACATTACGCCGTTATCAACCAGCGCGTTATCAATGCTTATCCGGATAGGGGTTCCTGTCGGCCAGACAATCCAGCGCCAGTTAGCCAGATCGTGCCAGGTGAGCAGGGGATATTTTGCCAAGGGATGATCGGGGCGGGCGACGAAACAGACCGGCTCGGTATACAGCACTTGATAATTGAGCGGCAACTGAAGCGCCCGACCGCCGACCCGACCGACGACGACATCCACCGAACCCGCGAGCAGATCGTGCAGCAGCGGGGTCATCACTTTCTCTTCAATATTTAGATGCAGGGTTGGCAGTTCTGTGAGCAAACCCAGTATTGCCTGTGAAACACAGTCGGTCGCTACCGGCGAGCAGCCAATCTTCAGACTCCCTACAAGGCCGCCTTGCTTAAAACGGGCGATTTCATACTGCGAACGCTCCATATCATTGATCAGGCGTTGGGCATGTTGCAGTAGCAACTTGCCGCCTTCGGAAGGACGCAAGCCTTTACTGTGACGTTCAAAGAGCGTGATGCCAATCTCATCTTCGAGCTGTGATAACCATTTCGACAACGCGGGCTGGGTGATATTCATCATCCGGGCGACGTGCGTCAGATTTCCCTGTTCGCCCAGCGCGATAAGCGTTTGCAGGTGTTGCAACTTCAGTTTCTGCGCCCAGTTTGCCATTTGCTATAACCTCCAGGTTATGCCTCTGCATGAAAAGCCATTGTACATTTCATCTCCAAACATACAAAGTCGCAACATACCTAAAACAAAACAGACATCTACTCTACCTGCACTGAGGCATTCACTATGACTCAACAACGTGATCTACAAGCACTGATCGATTCCGCCCCCGTCGGTAAGACCCAGTGGCGCGTTATCATCTGCTGTTTTCTGGTTGTCATGCTCGACGGATTTGATACCGCGGCGATTGGTTTTATCGCACCCGATATTCGCACTCACTGGCAGCTGACTGCCGGCGATCTGGCACCGCTGTTTGGCGCTGGTCTGCTGGGGCTGACCGCTGGCGCACTGCTCTGTGGCCCGCTGTCCGACCGTTTTGGCCGCAAACGAGTGATAGAACTCTGCGTGGCGCTGTTCGGTGCGCTCAGTCTAATTTCGGCTTTTTCACCCGATCTGCAAACGCTGGTTATTTTGCGCTTTCTTACCGGCTTAGGGCTGGGCGGCGCGATGCCGAATACCATTACTATGACCTCGGAATACCTGCCCGCGCGTCGGCGTGGCGCACTGGTCACCATGATGTTCTGTGGCTTTACTCTGGGATCGGCAATGGGCGGTATCGTCAGCGCACAGCTGGTGCCGGTGATTGGTTGGCACGGCATTCTGGTGCTGGGAGGCGTTCTACCGCTAATGCTGTTTGTTGCTCTGCTGTTTGCGCTACCGGAATCCCCGCGCTGGCAGGTTCGTCGTCAACTGCCGCAAAATGTGATTGCCAGAACCGTCAGTGCCATCACCCGGGAACGTTATGACAATACCCATTTTTATCTCAACGAAGGTGCCGCGATAGCTAAAGGCAGCATTCGCCAGCTGTTCGTTGGGCGACAGCTGCCTATTACTCTGATGCTATGGGTAGTGTTCTTTATGAGCCTGCTGATTATTTATCTGCTCTCCAGCTGGATGCCAACGCTGCTTAACCATCGTGGAATTGATCTGCAGCATGCCTCCTGGGTAACTGCCGCCTTCCAGATTGGAGGAACGCTGGGGGCACTGGCGCTGGGCGTGCTGATGGACAAATACAATCCTTTCCGCGTGCTGGCCGTGAGTTATGCGCTGGGCGCAGTGTGCATCGTCATGATTGGCCTGAGCGAAAACGGTCTGTGGCTGATGGCACTGGCTATTTTTGGCACCGGCATCGGCATTAGCGGTTCTCAGGTTGGTCTTAATGCGTTAACCGCCACGCTTTATCCGACACAAAGTCGGGCGACGGGCGTCAGCTGGTCTAATGCAGTGGGGCGCTGCGGCGCGATTGTCGGCTCGCTTTCCGGCGGGGTGATGATGGCGATGAATTTCTCATTCGATAACCTGTTTTTCATTATTGCCGTCCCGGCGGCCATCAGCGCGTTAATGCTTACGCTGCTGACGGTTGTTATCCGCCAGTCGGCCTCTGCCTCAAATACTCTGCCACGCGCAGGTGTTGTGAATGAATAAGGAGAATCCCTATGTCTGAACTGAATCAGGACGTTAAGAACAGCCGTCAGCAGTTTTACCAGCATATTTCCGGGCAGAATCTGACCCCGCTGTGGGAGTCGCTGCACCGCCTGGTGCCGCCAACACCGAACGCACATTGCGCGCCTGCGTACTGGAACTATCAGGAGATCCGCCCGCTGCTGCTGGAAAGTGGCGATCTGATTGGCGCGAAAGAGGCGATTCGCCGCGTGCTGGTGCTGGAAAACCCAATGCTGCGTGGACAGTCTTCAATCACCCCAACGCTGTACGCGGGATTGCAGTTAATTATGCCGGGCGAGGTTGCGCCGAGTCATCGTCATAATCAGTCTGCGCTGCGTTTTATTGTCGAAGGGAAAGGGGCATTTACCGCCGTGAACGGTGAGCGCACCCAAATGCATGAAGGCGATTTTATTCTGACGCCGCAGTGGCGCTGGCACGATCACGGCAACCCGGGCAGTGAACCGGTGGTGTGGCTGGACGGTTTGGATCTGCCGTTGGTGAACCTGCTGGGCTGCGGCTTTGCGGAAGACTACCCGGAAGATCAGCAGCCGGTCACGCGCAAGGAAGGGGATTACTTACCGCGCTACGCGGCCAATATGCTGCCGCTGCGTCATCAGAAAGGTAACTCATCGCCGATTTTTAACTATCGCTACGATCGCAGCCGTGAAGCACTGCATGACCTGACCCGCATGGGCGACGCCGATGAGTGGGACGGTTACAAGATGCGTTACGTCAACCCGGTAACCGGCGGTTATCCCATGCCTTCGATGGGGACCTTCCTGCAACTGTTGCCGCAGGGCTTTTCCTCACGAATGGCGCGTACCACCGACAGCACTATCTACCACGTGGTGGAAGGAAGTGGGCAGGTCACCATCGGCAATGAGACCTTCAACTTTTCGCCAAAAGATATCTTTGTGGTGCCGACCTGGCACGGCGTGTCGTTCCAGACCCGCGAAGATACCGTCTTATTCAGTTTTTCGGACAGACCGGTTCAGGAAGCACTGGGGTTGTTCCGCGAAGCACGCTATTAATTTGGGAGAGAGAAAATGACGCAATACGTATTTGAACCACAAGCGCCTGTTACCGTTCCGGTTGTTGGCTGTGATGAACAATTTCCTGTGCGCCGTGTTTACTGCGTGGGCCGTAACTATGCCGCCCATGCCCGTGAAATGGGCTTTGATCCGGATCGCGAACCGCCGTTCTTTTTCTGTAAACCTGCCGATGCGGTAGTCCCGGTGGCGGCTGGTCAGATCCTCGAACTGCCGTACCCATCGCAAACCGATAACTATCACTATGAGATAGAGCTGGTGGTGGCGATTGGCAAAAAGGGCAGCGATATTCCGCTGGAAAAAGCGCACGAATATATCTGGGGCTATGCCACCGGTCTGGATATGACCCGCCGTGATCGGCAGATGGAGATGCGCCAGATGGGGCGTCCGTGGGAAATTGGCAAAGCGTTTGATCTCTCCGCACCCATCGCGCCGCTGCATAAAGCCAGCGAAAGTGTGGATGTTAACAATGCGCCAATCTGGTTGCAGGTCAACGGCGACGATCATCAGCGTAGCGATATTCGCCACCTCATCTGGTCTGTGAATGAAACCATCAGCTATCTGTCTGGTTTCTTTGAACTGCAGCCGGGCGATCTGATCTACACCGGTACCCCAGAAGGCGTGGGGGCGGTAGTTAAAGGGGATGTGATCACCGGAAACGTAGACGGTTTAACCCCCATCGCCGTGAAGATTGTCTGAGGTGGATGATGAAGCTGTACAGTTTCTTTAATAGCTCGGCGTCATATCGGGTGCGCATTGCGCTGGCGCTGAAGGGGCTGGATTACCAGACGGTGGGCGTCAACATTCGCATCGGTCAGCAGAACGAACTGGCCTACCGACGGATGAACCCGGTGGGACTGGTGCCGACTCTGGTGACCGATGACGGAGAATCACTTGGGCAGTCGCTGGCAATAATTGACTGGCTGGATGGCCACTTTCCGCAAACGCCACTGCTGCCTGCCGACTTCCCGGTGCGCAGTAAGGTGCTGGAAATTGTCTATGCCATCGCCTGTGATATCCACCCGGTGAATAACATGCGGGTACTGCGCTACCTGAGCGAAGAGTTAAAGGTCAGTGAAGAAGATAAAAAACGCTGGTATGCACACTGGATCCAGCAAGGGTTAAGCGCGGTGGAACAGATGCTGCGCCAGAGTCATTCGGGGAAGTTCTGCGTGGGTGATACGCCGACGCTGGCGGATTGCTGTCTGATCCCACAGTGGGCGAATGCGTTACGTATGGGGTGCGATCTGAGCGGATATCCGCGCTGTAAGGCGGTATATGATGCCTGTACTCAGCTTCCGGCGTTTATCGCCGCCGCGCCCGAGAATCAACAAGATAAAATTCCAGCCTGATAAGGAGAACGACAATGGCTAAAGTGACACGCGCAATTATCGTGGGTGGCGGGATTGGCGGCGCGGCGACCGCGCTATCGCTGGCCCGTCAGGGCATTAAAGTGATGTTGCTGGAGAAAGCGCACGAGATTGGTGAAATTGGCGCGGGTATTCAGCTCGGGCCGAATGCATTCTCTGCTCTGGACAGCCTTGGCGTGGGGGAAATCGCCCGCCAGCGCGCCGTTTTTACCGACCACATCACGATGATGGATGCGGTAAATGCGAAAGAGGTGGTCCGCATTGAAACCGGCCAGGCGTTCCGCGATCACTTTGGCGGTCCTTATGCGGTTATCCATCGGGTTGATATTCACGCCAGCGTTTGGGAAGCGTCGCTGGTGCATCCTAACGTTGAGTATCGCACTTCAACTAACGTGGTTGATATCCGCCAGACAGAGAATGACGTGACGGTATTTGACGAGCACGGCAACAGCTGGACGGCGGATATTTTGGTCGGCTGTGACGGTGTGAAGTCGGTTGTCCGCCAGTCTCTGATTGGCGATGCGCCACGGGTTACCGGACACGTGGTCTATCGCGCCGTGATTGATTGCGATGATATGCCGGAGGATTTACGCATTAACGCACCGGTGCTGTGGGCCGGACCACACTGTCACCTGGTGCACTATCCGCTGCGCGGCGGTATGCAATATAACCTGGTGGTGACCTTCCACAGTCGTCAGCAGGAAGAGTGGGGCGTGAAGGATGGCAGCAAAGAGGAAGTGCTCTCCTATTTTGCGGGTATCCATCCGCGCCCGCGCCAGATGCTGGATAAACCGACATCATGGCGGCGCTGGTCCACTGCCGACCGCGAGCCGGTAGAAAAATGGGGAATCGACCGCATCACGCTGGTGGGAGACGCCGCGCACCCGGTTGCGCAATATATGGCGCAGGGTGCCTGTATGGCGTTGGAAGACGCGGTAACGCTCGGTAAAGCGCTACAGCAGTGTGGTGGCGATGCGGCTGATGCCTTTGCGCTGTATGAGTCGGTGCGTATTCCGCGTACCGCACGCATCGTCTGGTCAACGCGTGAAATGGGCCGTGTCTACCACGCCGCAGGCGTCGAGCGGCAGGTGCGTAATCTGCTGTGGAAAGACAAATCGCAGGCGGAGTTTTATCGCGGTATGGAATGGCTGTACGGTTGGAAAGAAGATAACTGCCTGTTGCCGCGCTGAGCCTCTTTAATCTCCCGAACGGAGGCGCTACCATAGCGCCTCTTTTTTTGCGGGTGACGATATGCGTGTTTTACTGGCGCCGATGGAAGGCGTGCTCGACTCACTGGTGCGCGAGCTGCTGACTGAAGTGAATGATTACGATCTGTGCATCACCGAGTTTGTGCGCGTGGTGGATCAGCTCCTGCCGGCAAAAGTATTTCATCGACTCTGCCCGGAACTGCATAACAACAGCCGGACGCCATCCGGCACGTTGGTTCGCATTCAGCTGTTAGGACAGTATCCGCAGTGGCTGGCGGAGAATGCCGCACGCGCGGTAGAACTGGGCTCATACGGTGTCGATCTAAACTGTGGCTGTCCATCGAAGCTGGTGAACGGTAGCGGCGGTGGCGCAACGTTATTGAAAGATCCTGAGCTTATCTACCGGGGCGCAAAAGCTATGCGCGAGGCGGTCCCGGCTCATCTTCCGGTGACAGTGAAAGTTCGTCTGGGCTGGGACAACAGCGACCGGCAGTTTGAAATTGCCGATGCCGTCCAGCAGGCTGGCGCCAGCGAACTGGCCGTGCATGGCCGAACCAAGGAGCAGGGCTATAAAGCCGAACATATCAACTGGCAGGCGATCGGTGAGATCCGCCAGCGGCTTTCCATTCCGGTTATCGCGAATGGTGAAATCTGGGACTGGCAGAGCGCCCAGGATTGTATGGCTATCAGCGGATGCGATGCGGTGATGATCGGACGTGGCGCATTAAATATTCCGAACCTGAGCCGCGTGGTGAAATACAACGAGCCGCGTATGCCGTGGCCTGAAGTCGTGACGCTGTTGCAAAAATATACCCGCCTTGAAAAGCAGGGGGACACCGGGCTGTATCATGTAGCGCGGATTAAGCAGTGGTTAGGGTATTTGCGCAAAGAATATTCAGAGGCAACAGAACTGTTTCAGGAAATTCGTGCGTTAAATAATTCGCCGGATATCGCACGTGCGATTCAGGCTATCGAGATTACTGCCTGATCTCAGTTCCAGTAGGCCGGATAAGGCGTTTACGCCGCCATCCGGCATCAGAGAGAATAATAGCCTGAGATTTCTGCTATCAGGCCTGGGCGAAATGACGACATCAGAAAATCATCTTAAACACGCCTGTTACCACCAATAGCCCAATCAGAAAAATAATCAGAATTACCCACAGCAGAATTTTCATTAACTTTCCTTTTTTTGGTAAGTTCAGATTGAGTATAGGAAAGTATTAATCATTCTGCCTGGAGGCGTTGTTATGCTGGTTTACGTGCGCTGAGCAGAAACACCATCGGCCGCTCTTTTTCTTCATCTAAAGCCGGGTTTTCAGCAATCTGTTGCGCGGACGGTCCCCATTCATCGACACAAACGATCTCGAATCCGGCGGCAATCAGCGCATTAATCCAGGTCGCCAGCTTACGGTGCTGTTTTTTGACGCCTTCAGCAAACCAGTTACTGATGCGCTCACCTTCCTGCTGATAATGATTAACCGGCCAGGACAGCTGCCCGGATTTATCTTTTATCCAACCCTGATTAAGCGGTGCGGTATAAATTGGATGCTCGGCAGAGAAAACTAACATACCGCCTGGTGTTAATGACTGGTAAATGGTTACGAATAATCGTTCTATATCGTGCAAATAGTGCAGGGCAAGCGAGCTATAAACCAGGTCAAAAGAAATTGGGGACAGGGTTAGCGTTTCGAGATCTTCACGCTGATAAACGATGCCATTACCCTGCGTCATACTGTGTGCCTGGGTTAACATCTTTTGTGAAATATCCAGTCCCATTACACTGGCTGCCTGATTATCGCGCGCGTAGCGGCAAAACCAACCATATCCACAGCCCAAATCAAGAATATTTTTGCCTTGAAGAGAGGGGAGCATCGCTTGTATTGTCGGCCATTCTGGCGCGCCGTCGAGTCCCTTTACTGAACGATCCAGCGTGGCATATCCGGCAAAGAACTCAGGATCGTCATAGATATTCTGTGACATAACATCTCCATCCATTAATTATTAAAATTATTTAATCTATATTATTCACGAGGTGTATATTTTTCTGATTATATATTTTTATTGCCAAAGATGTATTGCCACGCGTAACTAAAAAAGCAACAGCGACAAGTCGTAATCTCTGCACATCTTTTCTTACCTGTATATCTCCATGAATCGTAATTCTGTGTTTGTCACGACGGCATTGTTGCCGCTTTTTGTTCTGATGTCTGGCTGCGCGCCGATGCATGATGACCGTCAGTCTCTGTCACAGCAGACGCCTGCCGCAAATGTCGATACCACATTGCCTGCCGCGTTAAAAAATGGCTGGCCGGACAGCCAGTGGTGGAAGGCATATCACGACCCCCAGCTTAATGCGTTGATTGACAGCACGTTGCGAAATTCTCCTGATATGCAGGTCGCGGAACAGCGCATTCAACTGGCGGAGGCGCAGGCTAAGGCCGTGGAAGCGCAAGATGGCCCGGAGATCGACTTCTCCGCAGACGTTGAGCGTCAGAGAATGTCAGCTGAGGGGCTGATGGGACCTTTCGCCATAACCGATCCCGCAGCAGGAACCACGGGGCCGTGGTATACCAACGGTACTTTTGGTTTAACTGCCGGCTGGAATCTGGATCTGTGGGGTAAGAATCGGGCCGAAGTGACTGCGCGCATTGGAGCCGTTAAGGCGCGTGAAGCTGAGCGCGAGCAAACCCGGCAGCTGCTGGCGAGCGGTGTCTCCCGTCTTTACTGGGAATGGCAGACGCAGGCCGCACTGAAAACCGTGCTGACGCAAATCGAAAGCGAGCAGCAAAATGTGATTACCGTCGATCGTCAACTGTATCAAAACGGCCTCACTTCTTCGGTGGAAGGTGTTGAAACCGATATCGATTCCAGCAAGACGGAGCAGCAACTGAACGATGTCAGCGGTAAAATGAAGGTGATTGAGGCGCGCCTAAGCGCGTTGAGCAACTCGCAGTCCGTTGCCCTGAAGCTCCATTCGACCAAACTGCCCGTGGTTGAAAGTCAGCTTCCGTCCCAGCTAGGTTATTCGCTGCTGGCCCGTCGACCAGATTTGCAGGCAGCACACTGGTACATTGAGTCATCGCTGAGCAGTATTGATGCGGCGAAAGCGGCGTTTTATCCCGATGTGAATCTGATGGCATTTTTACAACAGGATGCGTTACATCTGAGTGACCTGTTCCGCCATTCCGCGCAGCAAATGGGCGTAACCGCCGGGCTGACGCTGCCTATCTTTGACAGTGGCAGACTGAATGCGAATCTCGATATTACGAAAGCGCAAAGTAATCTGACGGTGGCGAATTACAACAAAGCTGTGGTGGATGCGGTGAATGACGTGGCACGTGCGGCATCGCAGGTAGAAACACTGGCGCAGAAAAATCAGCATCAGCAGCAGATTGAACATGACGCTCAGCGCGTAGTGGGGCTGGCACAGGCGCGCTTTAATGCGGGTATTATTGCGGGCTCCAGGGTTAGCGAGGCAAAGATCCCGGCATTACGTGAACAGTGCAACGGTCTGATTTTACAAGGCCAGTGGCTGGATGCCTCAATCCAGTTGACCAGTGCGCTGGGCGGCGGTTATCACGCATCCTGATTGTTCGGCCCGCCGGTGTTCCGCTGTCGGGCCATCTTCATTGCGCTTTACGCGTGCTTCGGCGTTTCATCCACCAGCGGACGCCCGCGACTATCCCGATAACCAGCACCAGCCAGATGCCATGCTTGATATGCTGGTCAAGGCTGTGCAGCCACGGCGCGATCACTTCGCCACCGACGTAGCCGAGGGTGGTAAATAGCAATGCCCAGACAAACGCGCCAAGAATATTCAGCGGTAAAAATATCTTCGGCGGCAGGTGACTGGCGCCAATCAGTAAGGGACCAATAACGCGAAAGCCGTACATAAAGCGCGTACCGACCACAAACAGGTAAGGACGCCGTTGGATCATTTTCTGCGCATAATGAATTTTCGCCTGATGGCGCGAGAAACGACGCAGAATTTTGCCGCCAAAACGACGTCCGAGTAAATAGAGCAACTGATCGCCAATCATCCCACCTAGTGCGACCGAGAGTACCACCAGCGGGAATTTCAGGACTCCCTGATGCGCCACGACGCCGCCTAACAGGGTAATGGTTTCACCTTCCGCCAGGCTGCCGATGATTAACGCAGCATAGCCGTACTGCGCAACATAATGCGTTATATCCATACGTTGTATGACCTCCACGGTAATAGCATACACCCTATGAATACTTGATGCCGGAAAAGACGCATAGTAGCGCTTAACGTCGTTCCGTTCCCTAATGCCTGATGGCGCTTCGCTTATCAAGCCTACGGCTTACACACTTTTTACCCGGCGCTTCGGTATTTTTCATGTGTACATAAAATAATCAAAAGCTGAATTATACTTGAAGTGTTGAGGTCCGGAGCTGACAAGAAGGGGGCGGTATGAACCATGTCTGGGGGCTGTTTTCCCATCCCGATCGTGAAATGCACGTGATCAACAGCGAAAACGAAAGTGTTTCGCATCACTATACCCACCATGTACTACTGATGGCGGCAATCCCGGTTGTTTGCGCGTTTATCGGTACCACGCAAATCGGCTGGAATTTTGGCGATGGCAATATCCTGAAGTTATCTCTGTTGACCGGATTTGCGATGGCAATTCTGTTTTACGGGGTGATGCTGGCAGGCGTCGCCGTCATGGGCCGGGTTATCTGGTGGATGGCACGTAATTACCCGCAGCGCCCGTCGTTGGCGCATTGCATGGTCTTTGCCGGATATGTCGCGACGCCGCTGTTTTTAAGCGGGCTGGTCGCACTTTATCCGCTGGTCTGGCTGTGCGCATTGGTGGGGACCATTGCGCTGTTTTACACCGGTTATTTACTCTATCTCGGCATTCCGACGTTCCTGAATATCTCTAAAGAGGAAGGCCTGAGCTTTTCCAGTTCGACGCTGGCGATCGGTGTGCTGGTGCTGGAAGTTCTGCTGGCGATTACGGTAATCCTGTGGGGTTACGGCTATCGGTTATTCTGACGGATAAACCTGTCTGCGCTGCGTTGTTGACGTAAAAGTCAGCAACGCAGCATTTCGAGACGATTCTCCTGTGGCGGCAAACCTGCCGGATCGCTATGATGCCTGAGCTAGCTTGAGATAATACTTAGTCTCTGGCGGTGTGCGTTGTGACGTGCGTGAACCATTATCAGAAATCTCATCATGCTGAAATTCCGAGTTTCATTATTAAGCCTTGCCCTGGTGCTGGCCGTTCCTTTTGCACCCCAAGCCGTGGCTAAAACGGCAACTACCGCAGCAGCTTCTCAGCCTGAGATAGCGTCCGGTAGCGCGATGATTGTTGATCTGAATACCAACAAAGTTATCTATTCGAACCACCCGGACCTTGTGCGTCCGATTGCGTCGATTACCAAATTAATGACCGCGATGGTAGTGCTTGATGCGCGACTGCCGTTGGATGAGAAGCTGAAAGTTGATATCAGCCAGACGCCGGAAATGAAAGGCATCTACTCTCGTGTGCGACTGAACAGTGAAATTAGCCGTAAAGACATGCTGCTGCTGGCGCTGATGTCATCAGAAAACCGTGCGGCGGCGAGCCTGGCGCATCATTACCCTGGCGGTTATAACGCGTTTATTAAGGCCATGAATGCCAAAGCGAAAGCGCTCGGCATGACTCAGACACGCTTTGTGGAACCAACCGGCTTATCGATTCATAACGTCTCGACCGCTCGTGATTTAACCAAGCTGCTGATCGCCAGCAAGCAGTATCCGCTGATTGGCCAGTTAAGCACCACGCGTGAAGATATGGCGACCTTTGCCAACCCGGCTTATACGCTGCCATTCCGTAACACCAACCATCTGGTATACCGCGATAACTGGAATATTCAGTTAACCAAAACCGGGTTTACCAATGCGGCAGGCCACTGTCTGGTGATGCGCACCGTGATCAATAACAAACCGGTGGCGCTGGTGGTGATGGATGCGTTCGGTAAATATACCCACTTTGCCGATGCCAGCCGTTTACGTACCTGGATCGAAACGGGCAAGGTGATGCCGGTTCCGGCAGCGGCGCTGAGCTATAAAAAGCAAAAAGCGGCGCAGATGGCAGCGGCGGGTTCAGCGACGAGCGAGCAAACTGCACAGAACGATTAAATAAGACACCTCATCCGGCATACACATAGCTAATGTAGCGGTAGGCCGGGCAAGCGAAGCGCCCCCGGCAACATGCCCGGTGGCGCTTATCTTTTTCTGGTTTACGACTCTTTCCAGAACTTTTGCTTACTCGTTTTACCAATCCCCGGATTCATACTGTTGGTGGGGTCATTCTCGCGGTAAAAACGGGTTAATGTTTCCGGTGCTTTATACAGATGTCCGACGTTATGCTCTGCTGGATACTGTGCTCCGCGCTCGTGCAGAAGCTCCAGCATCTGCTCTTTCAGCGCATGCGCATCCACGCCTTTTTTCACGATGTAATCCTGGTGGAAGACGTAGCACATAAAGTGGCCGTAATAGAGTTTGTGCACTAGTTGGCTGTCGATCTCTGCAGGCAGATGCTCGTACCATTCGGTGTCGTTACGGCGCAGCGCGATATCCAGCGCCAGAATATCTTCCACTTCATCGGCATGTACGGCCTGATAACGAATCGCCGCGCCAGCCGCCGCAAAGCGATGCAAAAACGCCTTGCTGCCTTCTTCCGGCGTACAGGCAAAGAAGTCGCCTTCAGCGGTTTTGAAAAACTCGCTTAGCCAGTTTTGCGCTTCAGCCACGCCACCACCGGCCATTTTTAACAGCAGGTGATGTTCGTACTTATCGCGCCAGCTTTTCATGCGCGCGGGTAAGTGGCTGGGGAACAAATGGCCAAATTTCTGCATTGCCCGATCGGTGAAATGTGGACGGAAAATTTTCACTTTTTCCAGCATCGCATCGGTGCGACCTTTCAGGGTGAAGAAGAACGGCATTTTGTCGGTGCCGAGCTTGTCGATCATCAGAAACGTATCTTTGCCGTATTGCTCAGCGATGTCATAAATATCGCGGTGCATATATTCACCGGCGACCGGCAGATGCTCAAATTTTGCCAAAATATGACGGCGGATCTCCGTCAGCACCTCTGGCTGGTTGGTACCGATGTAAAAGACCTGCTGGTTTTTTTCGGCTTCGAAGGTGTCCAGACGCACCGCAAAAACCGCGAGCTTGCCTGCACAACCGGATGATTCAAACAACCGATCCGGGTCGGCGTTATAGCGAGCGGGCGTGTCCGCCTCAATATCTCTGACGCGGGTAACGTAGTCGTGATCGTGTGCATGACGCCCGTCATGGCGCACATCGTCATCTTTGATCCGCTCGTCATCAAGTTTGCTCAGGATCTGTTCCGGTGTCTGGCCCAGTTCGATACCCAGATGGTTAACCAGCTGTAATTTACCCTGCTCGTCAATACGCGCAAACAGCGACATCTCCGTGTATGCCGGACCGCGCTGAACCAGCGAGCCGCCGGAGTTGTTACAAATACCGCCAATCACTGAAGCGCCGATACAGGAAGATCCGATCACCGAATGCGGCTCACGGCCAAACGGTTTGAGCGCTTTTTCCAGTGAATAAAGCGTGGTGCCGGGATAGGCCAGCACCTGTTCGCCTTTGCCGATGACGTGCAGCTTATCAAGGCGCAGGGTGCTGATAATGACAATCTCGCGGTCGTAATCATTACCGCTCGGCGTAGAGCCTTCGGTCAGGCCAGTGTTGGCGGCCTGCATCAGGATAATTTTATCTGCGGCGACGCAAGCGTTGAGGACGCGCCACAGTTCTAAAAGCGAGCCAGGGAACACCACGGCGAGTGCATCGCCCTGACCGGAGCGGAATCCCTTGCGATAGCGGGCGGTTTTAGCAGGGTCTGTGAGCAGGTGTGAATGACCTACCAGACGGGTCAGTTCATTCAGAAAAGCTTTATTATCTGTTGTAATGGAAGACATTCTCCACTCCTTGTGGTGGGACTCAATATCAGAAACAAGCATAGCGCTTTGTATGACAATACGCTTTCTCATTCACATTGTCTCTGGGTTGTCTTCCACTGAGTCGCGTTGGTTTCGAAAATTAGGAGAATAACCTTAGCTTTCTTTATCGCTCCCGTTTAGTCTTACGGCAAACTGCGGTTTTTGTTATATTTTCGCTGCCTCGTCGGGAAAAAATAAAGAGAGAATCAACATGAAATGGCTATGTTCTGTAGGTGTCGCGGTGAGTCTGGCGTTGCAACCAGCGCTGGCGGACACGCTGTTTGGTAACCATCCTCTGACGCCAGAAGCGCGGGATGCATTCGTTACCGATTTACTTAAACAGATGACCGTGGATGAGAAAATTGGGCAACTACGCTTGATAAGCGTCGGGCCTGATAACCCGAAAGAAGCCATCCGCGAGATGATCAAAGACGGGCAGGTTGGGGCAATTTTTAACACCGTCACGCGCCAGGATATCCGCAAAATGCAGGATCAGGTGATGGAGCTCAGCCGCCTGAAAATTCCTCTCTTTTTTGCCTACGACGTATTGCACGGTCAGCGTACCGTGTTCCCTATAAGTCTCGGCCTGGCGTCCTCTTTTAATCTCGATGCGGTCAGAACCGTTGGCCGTATTTCCGCGTATGAAGCTGCCGATGATGGTCTGAATATGACCTGGGCGCCAATGGTCGATGTCTCTCGCGATCCGCGCTGGGGCCGTGCTTCAGAAGGTTTTGGTGAAGACACGTATTTAACGGCTACGATGGGTAAAACCATGGTGGAAGCGATGCAGGGGAAAAGCCCGGCTGACCGCTATTCGGTGATGACCAGCGTCAAGCACTTCGCCGCCTATGGCGCGGTTGAAGGTGGCAAGGAATATAACACCGTCGATATGAGTCCACAGCGTCTGTTCAACGACTATATGCCGCCGTATAAAGCCGGGCTGGATGCCGGTAGCGGTGCGGTGATGGTGGGTCTTAATTCGCTAAACGGTACGCCTGCAACCTCAGACGCCTGGCTGTTAAAAGACGTGCTGCGTGATGAGTGGGGCTTTAAGGGGATTACCGTTTCCGATCACGGCGCGATTAAGGAACTGATTAAGCACGGTACCGCCTCCGATCCTGAAGATGCGGTGCGTGTGGCGATCAAGTCCGGCATCAACATGAGTATGAGCGATGAGTATTACAGCAAATATCTGCCGGGCTTGATTAAATCCGGCAAAGTGACGATGGCGGAGCTGGACGACGCCGCGCGCCACGTGCTGAACGTGAAATATGATATGGGGCTGTTTAACGATCCGTACAGCCATCTGGGGGCCAAAGAATCTGACCCACAGGACACCAACGCAGAAAGCCGTTTGCATCGCAAAGAGGCGCGTGAAGTGGCGCGCGAAAGCCTGGTGCTGCTGAAAAACCGTCTGGAAACGTTGCCGCTGAAAAAATCGGCCACAGTGGCGGTTGTCGGTCCGCTGGCCGACAGCAAGCGTGATGTGATGGGCAGTTGGTCCGCCGCCGGTGTTGCCGATCAGTCGGTAACGGTACTGACGGGGATTAAAAATGCCGTCGGCGATCAGGGCAAAGTGCTGTACGCCAAAGGGGCGAATATCACCAACGACAAAGGCATTGTCGATTTCCTCAACCTGTATGAAGAAGCGGTAAAGGTTGACCCGCGTTCGCCGCAGGCGATGATCGATGAAGCCGTTAACGCCGCGAAGCAATCTGATGTGGTTGTCGCGGTAGTCGGTGAAGCGCAGGGCATGGCGCATGAAGCCTCCAGCCGCACCGATATCACCATT
The DNA here is from genome assembly GCF_030332745.1 of Citrobacter sp. Cpo074. NCBI lineage: Bacteria > Pseudomonadati > Pseudomonadota > Gammaproteobacteria > Enterobacterales > Enterobacteriaceae > Citrobacter > Citrobacter sp. Cpo074. Next base: position 343,142 of record NZ_JAOWHG010000033.1, on the reverse strand, counting down.
CCACAAAGTCAGCGTGACCTGATTGCCGCGCTGAAAGCCACGGGTAAACCGTTGGTTCTGGTGTTGATGAACGGTCGTCCGCTGGCGCTGGTGAAGGAAGATCAACAAGCCGATGCGATCCTCGAAACCTGGTTTGCCGGGACGGAAGGCGGTAACGCCATCGCCGATGTGCTGTTTGGTGATTACAATCCGTCAGGCAAGCTGCCGATGTCTTTCCCGCGCTCTGTTGGACAGATCCCGGTCTATTACAGCCATCTCAATACCGGTCGTCCGTATAACGCCGATAAGCCGAACAAGTACACGTCGCGCTACTTTGATGAAGCCAATGGTCCGTTGTATCCCTTTGGTTATGGCCTGAGCTACACCACGTTTACGGTTTCTGATGTGAAGCTCTCTTCTCCGACGATGAAGCGTGACGGAACCGTGACGGCCAGCGTGCAGGTGACCAACACCGGCAAGCGCGAAGGTGCAACGGTGATTCAGATGTATTTACAGGATGTGACCGCCTCCATGAGTCGTCCGGTAAAACAGCTGAAAGGTTTTGAAAAAGTGAATCTTAAGCCAGGTGAAACTCAGACCGTCAGCTTCCCGATTGATATTGAAGCGCTCAAATTCTGGAACCAGCAGATGAAATACGATGCAGAACCTGGCAAATTTAACGTTTTCATCGGCGTGGATTCCGCCAGAGTGAAGCAGGGCGAATTTGAACTGCTGTAATAGATGAATATAGTCATGCAGCATGCCTGATGGCTCTACGCTTATCAGGCTGACAAAGTCGTATCATCCGGCAAATTCACATTGGGTTTGCCGGATTTTTTTTATTGTATTATCGCCTTACCGCTAATAACTCTCAGCGTTACCACCCAATTGCCAGGTTAAGGCTTGATTTTTCGACTATGCTTTTTCCTCAAGTCTCTGAAAAGGGCCGCAAAAGGATGAGGAGTACAGCATGATAATCTCAAAAGTATCGGTGGGTTCGCTGGTGCTGTTAGCCGCGATCAGCCTACCCTTACAGGCCGCGTCACCCGTCACGGTTGGTTCAAAAATAGATACCGAAGGGGCGCTGCTCGGCAACATTATTTTGCAGGTGCTCGAAAGCCATGGCGTGAAAACTGTCAATAAAGTACAGCTGGGCACCACCCCAGTAGTGCGTGGGGCAATCACCTCCGGTGAGCTGGATATTTATCCGGAATATACCGGTAATGGCGCATTCTTTTTTAAAGATGAAAATGATCCGGCGTGGAAAAATGCGCAGGCCGGTTTCGAGAAAGTGAAAAAGCTGGATGCAGAGCAAAATAAGCTGGTCTGGCTAACGCCTGCACCCGCCAATAATACCTGGACTATTGCGGTACGCCAGGATGTCGCGCAAAAGAACAAGCTTGAGTCCCTTGCTGATTTAGGCCGCTACCTGAAAGACGGGGGAACGTTCAAACTTGCTGCCTCTGCTGAATTTATCGAACGGGCTGACGCGTTGCCTGCGTTTGAAAAAGCCTATGATTTCAAACTGAATCAAAATCAGCTGTTGTCGCTAGCTGGGGGAGATACCGCGGTGACGATTAAAGCAGCGGCGCAGCAGACTTCTGGAGTCAATGCGGCGATGGCTTATGGCACCGATGGCCCGGTTGCGGCGCTCGGTCTGCAAACTTTAAGCGATCCCAAAGGTGTCCAGCCCATTTATGCGCCAGCACCCGTCGTACGTGAATCGGTGCTGAAAGACTACCCGCAAATGGGAGAATGGCTACAACCGGTTTTTGCCAGCCTGGATGAAAAAACGTTGCAGCAGCTGAATGCCAGTATTGCCGTGGAGGGGCTGGATGCGAAAAAAGTTGCAGCAGACTACCTGAAGCAAAAAGGATGGGTGAAGTAACGGAGTTTGCAGCAGGTGGGTGTTTTGTCAAAGATTTCAGTTAATCGGGTGCTGTTGTTACTGGTACTTCTTACCTTCGTGGCGGCAGCGCTGCCTTTCATTAGCTATGCGCCTAATCGCCTGGTCTCCGGTGAGGGGCGCCAACTCTGGGATATCCGGCCCGACATGGCGTGGGGATTGGCAGTAGCCTGTTCGCTGCTGTTTCTTCTGTGCTTTGTACCGGGAAAGCCCGGCAATATATTGACGCTTGTTATTAGCCAGTTGCTGGTTATTGCAGCACTGGTAACCGCAGGAACAACGGCAACGTATCTGGCCCAGACGGGAAGTCCACTGGCCAGAACCAGCCTGGGCAGCGGGTTCTGGTTGGGGCTAGGACTAATGTTGCTGGCCGCCAGTGACGCCATTCGTCGCATAACCGAGCTGGCATCATGGCGTTGGCTGTTGCACGCGCAAATGTTTATTTTTCCGCTGGTGCTTTTGTTCTCCGGCACGTTTAACGATCTATCCCTGCTTAAAGAATATGCCAACCGTCAGGATGTCTTCAACGACGCCCTGGCGCAGCATCTGACAATTCTGTTCGCTACCGTGGTGCCCGCGCTGCTTATTGGTGTGCCGTTGGGCATCTGGTGTGCTTTCTCTGTCTCCCGTCAGGGGCCGGTTTTTGCGGTACTGAATATCATCCAAACTATTCCCTCAGTCGCGCTGTTTGGCCTGTTAATTGCGCCCCTTGCCGGGTTGGTGAAGCACTTTCCTTTGTTGGGTTCGCTCGGCGTCGCCGGAACCGGCCTGACGCCTGCGCTTATTGCGTTAGTGCTGTATGCGCTGTTACCGCTGGTACGTGGCGTTGTGGCTGGGTTGAATCAGGTGCCGCAGGATGTACTGGAAAGCGCCCGAGCGATGGGGATGAACACTTTCCAGCGATTTGTCTCGGTGCAGTTCCCGCTGGCATTGCCGGTCTTCTTGCGCAGTTTACGGGTAGTGATGGTGCAAACGGTGGGAATGGCGGTGATTGCTGCGCTGATTGGCGCAGGGGGATTTGGCGCGCTGGTCTTTCAGGGATTGCTCAGTAGCGCCGTCGATTTAGTGTTGCTGGGCGTGATCCCGGTTGTGGTACTGGCGGTATTGATTGATGCGCTGTTTGATTTAGGGCTCGCGCTGCTAGAGGTATCGAATAATGATTGAATTTCGCCATGTCAGTAAAACCTATGGCCAGCAAAAAGCCGTTGACGACCTTAATCTGCGGTTGGGGGAGGGCAGCTTTTCGGTGTTAATTGGCACGTCAGGTTCCGGGAAATCCACCACGCTGAAAATGATCAATCGGCTGGTTGAACATGACAGCGGACAGATTCGCTTTGCCGGGGAAGAGATCCGCAGCCTGCCGGTGCTGGAGTTAAGGCGGCGCATGGGATACGCGATTCAGTCTATTGGCTTGTTTCCCCACTGGACAGTCGCGCAGAACATCGCCACGGTGCCGCAGCTACAAAAGTGGTCGCGTTCTCGTATTGATGACCGAACAGACGAACTGATGGCGCTGCTGGGTCTTGAGGACAGTTTGCGCCATCGTTACCCGCATCAGCTGTCTGGCGGGCAACAGCAGCGGGTCGGAGTGGCGCGTGCCCTGGCGGCAGATCCGCAGGTTCTGCTGATGGATGAGCCTTTTGGCGCGTTGGATCCGGTCACCCGCGGCGCGCTGCAGCAGGAGATGACGCGTATTCATCGTCTGCTCGGGCGTACCATTGTGCTGGTGACGCATGATATCGACGAGGCGCTAAGGCTGGCGGAGCATCTGGTTCTGATGGATGCAGGAAAGGTAGTACAGCAGGGCACGCCGCTGTCGATGCTGACAGCACCGGCGAACGAATTCGTGCAAACATTCTTTGGCCGTAGTGAACTGGGCGTACGTCTGTTGTCGCTTCGCACGGTAGGGGATTTTATCCGTCGCGGTGAACACACAGCCGGTGAACCGTTGGTAGATGAAATGACGCTGCGTGATGCGTTGTCGGTGTTCGTAGCGCGCGGTTGCGACGTCTTGCCGGTCGTGACCCCGCAGGGGGTGTCCTGCGGGACGCTTCATTTTCGTGATTTGCTTTCGGAGATGCCGACCCGTGAAACGTCTTGCTGATCCGTTGTTATGGCTTATTGTCCTGTTTCTGGTCCTGTTAGTTGGGTTGCCTCATAGTCAGGCCTTGTTCAGTGCGCTATTTCCGGCGCTACCGCGTCCCGTGTATCAGCAGGAAAGTTTTGCGGCGCTGGCACTGAGCCATTTTGGCCTGGTGGGGATTTCAAGCCTGATTGCCGTACTCATTGGCACCGGGGCCGGTATAGCGGTAACTCGGTCCTGGGGCGCGGAATTCAGGCCGATGGTGGAAACCATCGCCGCCGTGGGGCAGACCTTTCCGCCAGTTGCGGTGTTGGCGATCGCCGTACCGGTGATGGGATTTGGTCCTGAACCGGCAATTATCGCGTTGATCCTGTATGGCGTATTACCGATCTTGCAGGCAACGCTGGCGGGACTCGGCGGAATTTCACCCAGCGTGATGGATATTGCCAGCGGAATGGGCATGAGTCAGGGGCAGCGGCTGCGTAAAGTCGAGTTGCCGCTGGCGGCCCCGGTGATTCTGGCCGGGATTCGCACGTCGGTGATTATTAATATCGGCACCGCAACCATCGCCTCAACCGTCGGGGCAAACACGCTGGGTACGCCGATTATTATCGGGCTGAGTGGGTTCAATACCGCCTATGTGATTCAGGGAGCGCTGCTGGTCGCGCTGGCGGCGGTAATTGTTGACCGCGGGTTTGAGAAATTAGCGAGGCATCTTACCCGGCACGTAAAATAAAAGTATAGCCTGCCAGCATGACACCGCCGATACCGCCGATGGCCATCAGCAGGAAGAGGGTAATGACACCGATTTTAGCTACGCTCATTATGCACTCCTTATGTGAATTCAAGGATTGTACACGTTTGTTAATAGAATATTAAGAGCCTGGATCATTAGGCGTTATTGGCGCAGACAGTTTGAACACGGCCAGCGCGGAAGAACCGGAGCGTACACGTAGTACGTGAGGATTATTCGCTACGCTCACCCTCCGGGCCGCCCTAAAGGGCGTTCAAAACTCTCTGAGTGTTGTCTGAGCACTGCCCAGGTTCGAAATGGCAAGCAAAATAGCCCTAATGGGCCAGGCTCTAAATACCGAGTGGATAAATATCGTGACCCAACGCGCGCCATTCGTTCAGCTGTTGCTGCTGTGCGGGCGTTTGGTTCTCGCCGCACCAGACAAGCAAGGTGCGACCTTCAAACAGCTCCGGTCGCAGTTGGTTCAGCGAATGGGCAAGGACGTCAATGCGCCATCCCTGCTGGCTGGCGACCCAACCTTCCAGCCATAAACGGGTCGTATCCTGAATGTTCCAGCCAACCACCAGAGCATCTTTCCCCTGTTTCTTACGTGCTGAGGCCAGACAAATAGCGATGTAGTTGATCAGTACGCCGTCGAGGATCCCCAGTAACGCCTGCAGGATCGGCTGTTGGCATTGCAGACGTCGGCGTAACGGAATGAACAAATGGGTATTGAGCGTTTGTGCGGGATAATCCTGGCCACGCTCTTTGATCCAAAGTCTGAGACTATGCAGATTATTACTTTGCAAATAGCTCAACAGCGTCTCTTGTTGTTCACGCCAACCGTTATGCACATCAATGCTCTCATTGCTGAGCAACATTTTAACCTTGCTGACCTGAACACCGTTGTTTATCCAGCGTTTTATCTCGCGGATCCGGTCGATATCCGCATCGTTAAACAGGCGATGCCCGCCGTCTGTCCGCTGCGGTTTAAGTAATCCGTAACGCCTCTGCCACGCGCGTAAAGTGACAGGGTTGATATCACAAAGCAAAGCCACTTCACCTATTGTGTAAAGCGCCATCGTCGTCTCACTCTTGCTCGCGAGGTCCCAGTTTTACTTTAGACGCTCTTTTGCGAACCAGGTAGTTTTGTCTGTTTTTTGATCTATGAATGGGTGAATTTGTAACCATGCTCGCGCTTTCGAGTGATCGTTCTCACAAATTCGTCTTTTTTTGCAACACTTCAAAGAAAGTTGCACGCAGCCCATGTATGTTACGCGCTTTTAAGTGATGTGTGGTTGGCGGGTATGTACGAGTTTAATCTGGTGTTGCTGCTGCTTCAGCAGATGTGTGTGTTCCTCGTTATCGCGTGGCTCATGAGCAAAACGCGTTTGTTTATCCCGCTGATGCAGGTGACTATCCGACTCCCGCATAAACTGCTTTGCTACGTCACCTTTTCCATTTTCTGCATTTTAGGCACCTATTTCGGGCTGCACATTGATGATTCTATTGCCAACACTCGCGCTATAGGCGCGGTGATGGGCGGGCTGCTTGGCGGCCCTGTGGTCGGTGGTTTAGTTGGTCTTACCGGCGGTTTGCATCGTTATTCGATGGGTGGGATGACAGCGCTTAGCTGCATGATCTCGACCATTGTGGAAGGGTTGCTCGGCGGGCTGGTGCACAGCGTGCTCACCCGTCGTGGTCGTACCGATAAAGTCTTTAGCCCGCTGACTGCGGGGGCGATTACCTTTGTCGCCGAACTGGTGCAGATGCTGATCATCTTATTAATTGCCCGTCCGTTTGACGATGCGTTTCGGTTGGTCAGCAATATTGCCGCGCCTATGATGGTAACCAATACCGTGGGCGCCGCCTTGTTTATGCGTATTTTGCTCGATAAACGCGCGATGTTTGAAAAATATACCTCCGCTTTTTCCGCCACAGCACTCAAAGTTGCCGCCTCAACGGAAGGTATTTTACGCCAGGGGTTCAACGAGGTTAACAGCATGAAGGTTGCTCAGGTGCTGTATGAAGAGCTGGATATCGGTGCGGTGGCGATTACCGATCGTGAGAAACTGCTGGCATTTACCGGTATTGGCGACGATCACCATCTACCCGGAAAACCTATTTCATCGTCATATACCCAACGCGCGATTGAAACCGGAGAGGTGGTGTATGCCGATGGGAATGAAGTTCCTTACCGTTGCTCTTTGCACCCGCAATGCAAATTAGGCTCGACGCTGGTGATCCCTCTGCGAGGTGAAAACCAGCGGGTAATGGGGACCATCAAACTGTATGAAGCCAAAAACCGCCTCTTTAGTTCGATCAACCGTACGCTGGGGGAAGGGATCGCCCAACTGCTTTCGGCACAGATTCTGGCCGGGCAGTATGAGCGGCAAAAAGCGATGCTCACGCAGTCGGAAATAAAACTCCTGCACGCCCAGGTCAATCCCCATTTTCTGTTTAATGCACTCAACACCATCAAAGCTGTAATCCGCCGCGATAGCGAGCAGGCCAGCCAACTGGTGCAGTATCTGTCGACGTTCTTTCGTAAAAATTTAAAACGCCCGTCGGAAATTGTGACGCTGGCCGATGAAATTGAACACGTTAATGCTTATCTGCAAATTGAGAAGGCACGATTCCAGTCGCGTCTTCAGGTGACCTTGACGGTGCCAGAAGAACTTTCGCATCAGCAATTACCCGCCTTTACTCTGCAACCCATCGTGGAGAATGCCATTAAACACGGTACTTCTCAGTTACTGGATACCGGTGAAGTATCGATCACCGCCCGTCGCGAAGGGCAATATCTGATGCTGGATATCGAAGACAATGCCGGGCTGTATCAGCCAACCTCAGAAGCCAGTGGACTGGGTATGAATCTGGTCGATAAACGACTGCGTGAGCGGTTTGGTGATGATTTTGGCATCAGCGTAGCGTGTGAACCTGACCGCTTTACTCGAATCACTTTACGACTTCCTCTGGAGGAACTGGCATGATCAAAGTGCTGATTGTCGATGACGAACCGTTAGCCCGGGAGAATCTGCGGATCCTGTTGCAAGAGCAAAGCGACATCGAGATTGTCGGTGAATGTTCGAATGCGGTGGAAGCCATTGGCGCGGTGCATAAATTGCGTCCGGATGTTCTGTTCCTTGATATTCAGATGCCGCGAATCAGCGGCCTGGAAATGGTTGGCATGCTTGATCCCGAGCATCGTCCGTACATTGTTTTTCTGACCGCCTTTGATGAGTATGCGGTGAAAGCCTTCGAAGAACATGCGTTTGATTATCTGCTCAAGCCGATTGAAGAAGCACGGCTGGAAAAAACGCTAATCCGTTTGCGTCAGGAGCGTACCAAGCAGGATGTATCACTGCTGCCAGAAAATCAGCAGGCACTGAAGTTTATTCCGTGCAGCGGCCATAGTCGGATTTATTTGCTGCAAATGGATGATGTGGCGTTTATCAGCAGTCGCATGAGTGGTGTGTATGTGACGAGCAGCGATGGTAAAGAAGGCTTCACTGAGTTGACGCTCAGGACGCTGGAGAGCCGTACTCCTCTGCTGCGTTGTCATCGGCAATATCTGGTAAATATGGCGCAATTGCAGGAGATCCGTCTGGAAGACAACGGTCAGGCGGAACTGATTTTGCGTAACGGACTGACCGTTCCGGTGAGTCGTCGTTATCTTAAAAGTCTAAAAGAGGCGATTGGACTGTAAAACTGATACACTGCGCGCCATTGCATCACCGACAGTTGAAGGCTCTATGCTAAGTAACGATATTCTTCGTAGCCTGCGCTACACCCTAAAAGCGAACAATAACGACATGGTGCGTATTCTTGCGCTTGCTGACATGGAATCCACCTCCGCAGGTTTCGATACCTGGATGACAAAAGAAGATGAGGCTGGGTTTGTTCGTTGCCCGGATATCATTCTCTCCGGTTTTTTAAACGGCCTGATTTATCATCTGCGTGGTAAAGATGATTCTGCACCGGAACTGGCGCTGGAGCGTCGTGTTAATAACAATACGGTGCTGAAAAAGCTGCGTATCGCCTTTTCGCTGAAAACCGACGATATTCTGGCTATTATGACCGAGCAGAAATTCCGTGTGTCGATGCCGGAAATTACCGCCATGATGCGTGCACCTGATCATAAGAACTATCGCGAATGCGGCGATCAGTTCCTGCGTTATTTTCTGCGTGGTTTGACATCACGGGTACATAACGCGAAGCCATAAAGAAAAAATGGGCGACGCCGATTAAAATCGGGTCGCCGATGGTTTACTTCACTTCTTTAAAACCCGCCGATTCCATTACCGTTTGCATTTGCTTCATGCTGATGTTTTTATCGGCGTTTTCAGATAGCTTCATCCCTGAAATGGCCTGCAACGCTTTTATATCAACTTTTTCCATATCGATAGTGACATTTTCTTGCGCGTAGGTATCTGAATAGGTGAGTTTTTCTTCTATGCCAGTAATGTTCTGATATTTGGCGCTTAATGCGTCGAATACTTTTGCTGCCTCCTCTTTATTGCTGGCACCGACTGACGCATAGCTAATTTTACTTTCGGAGATTTGCTTCAGGACCTTATCACCTTTATAGGTATAAGAGACGGTGATATCAGAACCATTAATGTTGGCATTGAATGTTTTTGTCTCTTCTTTATCACCACATCCCGCCAGGGAAAAAACCACAATCGATGCCACGGCGAGAGAAAATAATTTTTGTAACGCTTTCATGTAAAACTCCATTTCATGAATATCGGATGTTAAATAATAACGTCCACGAATCTGGTGAGCCCGGACTACCTTGATACCAGAGCAGTATAGAATAAATCTAATATTAACAACGAAGCAGTCCGAAAATGGAGCGGGGGTTAAGATTAGAGGAAGCACTTGCGTAGCAAAAAAAAGCGCTGCGGTTGCAGCGCTTGAGATGTTTGATTTACTTCACCTGTTGGCCTGGTTTTGCACCTTCGTCCGGGCTTAACAGGAAGATATCTTTCCCGCCAGGACCTGCGGCCATCACCATCCCTTCGGAAATGCCGAAGCGCATCTTACGTGGTGCCAGGTTGGCAACCATAATGGTCTGGCGGCCAATCAGGACCTGCGGATCTGGATACGCAGAACGAATACCAGAGAAGACGTTACGTTTCTCACCACCGAGATCCAGCGTCAGACGCAGCAGTTTGTCGGAACCTTCCACGAACTCGGCGTTTTCAATCAGCGCTACACGCAGGTCAACTTTGGCGAAATCGTCAAAGGTGATGGTTTCCTGAATCGGGTCATCAGCCAGCGGGCCGGTAACCGGTGCTGCAGCTGCTTTCACTTCTTCTTTCGACGCCTCAACCAGCGCTTCAACTTGTTTCATGTCGATGCGATTGTACAGCGCTTTAAAGGTGTTGACCTTGTGGCCGAGCAGTGGCTGTTCAATGGCATCCCAGCTCAGTTCGCTGTTCAGGAAAGCTTCAACACGTTCAGCAAGCGTTGGCAGAACCGGTTTCAGGTAGGTCATCAGCACGCGGAACAGGTTGATACCCATGGAGCAGATCGCCTGCAGGTCGGCATCGCGGCCTTCCTGTTTAGCCACGACCCACGGTGCCTGTTCGTCAACGTAGCGGTTTGCCACGTCGGCCAGCGCCATGATTTCACGGATAGCTTTACCAAATTCACGGCTTTCCCATGCTTCGCCAATCACTACTGCGGCGTCGGTGAAGGTTTTATACAGCGCCGGGTCGGCCAGTTCATTCGCCAGAACGCCGTCAAAACGCTTAGCAATAAAGCCGGCGTTACGGGATGCCAGGTTGACTACTTTGTTGACGATATCGGCGTTAACGCGCTGGACAAAGTCTTCCAGGTTCAGGTCGATGTCATCAATACGTGAAGAAAGCTTCGCGGTGTAGTAGTAGCGCAAGCTGTCGGCATCAAAGTGCTTCAGCCAGGTGCTGGCCTTAATGAAGGTGCCGCGAGATTTGGACATCTTCGCGCCGTTCACCGTCACATAACCGTGTACGAACAGGTTGGTCGGCTTACGGAAGTTGCTGCCTTCCAGCATGGCAGGCCAGAACAGGCTGTGGAAGTAAACGATATCCTTACCGATGAAGTGATACAGCTCGGCGTCGGAATCTTTCTTCCAGTACTCGTCAAAACTGGTGGTGTCACCGCGCTTATCGCACAGGTTTTTGAATGAACCCATATAGCCAATTGGCGCGTCCAGCCAGACATAGAAGTACTTGCCAGGCGCATTCGGGATTTCAAAACCGAAGTACGGGGAATCGCGAGAGATATCCCACTGTTGCAGGCCGGATTCGAACCATTCCTGCATTTTGTTGGCGACCTGCTCCTGTAACGCGCCGCTGCGCGTCCACGCCTGCAGCATTTCGCTGAATGACGGCAGATCAAAGAAGAAGTGTTCGGAGTCACGCATCACCGGCGTTGCGCCAGACACGACGGATTTCGGCTCGATAAGTTCGGTCGGGCTGTAGGTTGCGCCGCAGACTTCACAGTTATCGCCGTACTGATCCGGAGACTTACATTTCGGGCAGGTGCCTTTAACGAAACGGTCCGGCAGGAACATGCCTTTTTCCGGATCGTAAAGCTGGGAGATTGTGCGGTTCTTAATAAAACCGTTCTCTTTCAGGCGAGTATAAATCAGCTCAGACAACTCACGGTTCTCTTCGCTGTGCGTCGAGTGGTAGTTGTCATAGCTGATGTCAAAACCTGCAAAATCAGTCTGATGCTCCTGACTCATTTCACCGATCATCTGCTCTGGCGTGATCCCAAGCTGCTGTGCTTTCAGCATGATTGGCGTACCGTGTGCGTCGTCCGCGCAGATGAAGTTAACCTGGTGGCCGCGCATTCGCTGGTAACGGACCCAGACATCAGCCTGGATGTGCTCCAGCATATGGCCGAGGTGGATTGAGCCGTTGGCGTACGGCAGCGCGCACGTTACCAGAATTTTCTTCGCGACTTGAGTCATAGTGGGCAATTACTTCTTTTGTAGTGAAAAGGGCTTTGATAGTACCAAAATGGTAATTACTGCGCCAAGCGATAAGGGCATTTATCCGTAAATGAATAATTGTTGCGGTTGGAGTAAACTACCTGGTGACTATTGTATATTCAGAACAACAAAAAGGAGTCGGGATGAACGCACAATCCCAGGCCAAATCACCAGAGACCCTGCGCGCCATGGTTGCCGGGACGCTGGCGAATTTTCAGCATTCAACCCTGAAGCATAATCTGACGACGCTTAAAGCGTTGCACCACGTCGCCTGGATGGATGACACGTTGCACGTTGAGCTGGTCATGCCGTTTGTCTGGCATAGCGCGTTTGAGGACTTAAAAGAGCAATGTAGCGCCGATCTGCTGCGTATTACCGGTGCGAAAGCGATCGACTGGAAACTGTCGCATAACATCGCGACGCTGAAGCGCGTGAAAAACCAGCCGGGTATTAATGGTGTGAAAAACATCATCGCCGTCAGTTCAGGTAAAGGTGGCGTGGGTAAATCCTCTACTGCCGTGAACCTGGCGCTGGCGCTGGCTGCAGAAGGGGCGAAGGTAGGGATTCTGGACGCCGATATTTATGGTCCGTCTATCCCGACAATGCTTGGCGCGGAAAACCAGCGTCCAACCTCGCCAGATGGTACCCACATGGCACCGATCATGTCTCATGGTCTGGCAACGAACTCCATTGGTTATCTGGTCACTGACGATAACGCGATGGTATGGCGCGGCCCGATGGCCAGCAAAGCGCTGCTGCAGATGTTGCAGGAAACTTTATGGCCGGATCTTGATTATCTGGTACTGGATATGCCGCCGGGCACCGGTGACATCCAGCTGACGCTGGCGCAGAACATTCCGGTAACGGGCGCGGTTGTTGTCACTACGCCGCAGGACATCGCGCTGATCGATGCGAAAAAGGGCATCGTGATGTTCGAAAAAGTCGAAGTGCCGGTACTGGGTATTGTTGAGAATATGAGTATGCATATTTGCAGCAACTGCGGTCACCATGAACCGATCTTCGGTACCGGTGGGGCACAGAAGTTGGCCGAGCAGTATCACACTCAACTGCTGGGACAGATGCCGCTGCATATTTCTCTGCGTGAGGACCTCGATCGTGGTACGCCGACGGTGATTAGCCGTCCTGATAGCGAATTTACTGCTATTTACCGCGACCTGGCAGGACGAGTGGCTGCACAGCTCTACTGGCAGGGAGAGGTTATTCCGGGCGAGATTGCCTTCCGCGCGGTGTAATTTATAGCGTTACAGATATTCACCGCATTAATGTATTATTGATGCGGTGAATATCTTAAATTTAAAAATCTCACGATATTGTTCATTCTGCGTTTATAATTCATGCCTTTTTCCGAATAAATCACCTCGATGCATCATTATAATTGATCAAATCTATCTCATTAATCTACAATTTCAATTGGTTCAAACAGGGTGTTATGCCCATAATCTGCTGAACAGGTTCTCTGTATGCTATTTGATGCTAACCACAGGAATAACGATTAAAATGAAAAAAAGTTTACTGATGGGAATTATAGCTCTGACTTATGGAATGAGCGCCCCTACCTTCGCTTCCGATACTGCGACCTTAACAATCAGTGGGCGAGTCGTTGAACCAACCTGTAGTGCTGACGTCGTGAATAACAACGTTCAACAGAAATGTGGTCAATCTCTTCATCTTTCAAATGTCAGTCATGTGGATCCTGTTCCAGCGAAGGGCGTCGTGACCGAGATCGTTTCTGTACCAGGGGATTCTATGCGACAGATAGTGTTAAACCGTTACGATTAGACTAAGAATCTCAGTGTTGATATTAAGCACTCATCATTTATATGAATGATGAGTGCTTTTCTATTTCTCTAACAAATAAAAAACGACAATTAATAACGCTAATTTATTAAATATATAAATAGTGTTTATCTTCACTTATTTGTTGCAATTATATTGCAATTGGTAACTTGTTTTAAATCAACAAAACAACGTGTTCACATTGCGATAACGTTTTTGTTGTGCGAATTTAAATCCAAGAGTTAACCCTCTTAACAAATAGAAATTATTTTATTAAGGAAGATATTATGAAACGTTCAATTATTTCTGCTGCTGTACTGTCTGCTGTATTTATGAGCGCTGGGGCTTTTGCTGCTGATACCGATCAGGGTGAATTGATTATTACTGGTAAGGTAGTTGGAACAACCTGTAAATTTACGGGTGATACCACTGCAACCATCGGTATGAACCAAATTGGTGCTGACAGATTAAATGCCTTAAGTGCCGGTGGTGTTTATGATGGATATACAAATAAGACTACTGTGCCATTAACTGTTGAATGTACTGGGGACAACGCGCCAAAAATTACGTTCTCCAGCTCCCAATTTGATAGTGCTAATAAACATATTACACGAAACACTGCCGCAAATAATGGTGCTGGCTTCTCCGTTTACTATGGTGATGATTTTTCTAAACCGGTTAACCCTGATGAAGGTATTATGTTAACTAAAACTACAGACAATAAATATACGCTGAACTTTAGCGCACGTTATGCAAGAATTGGTTCTGCCGATGTTACTGCTGGTGACGTGGCCTCTTCGCTGACGATGACCGTTGTTACTGATTAAGATTACTATCCTGTTTGTCGGCGGCTCTTGCCGCCGATTATTTCCGCAGTAAGGATAATTATAATGAAAAAAATATTAGCATTATTATTGGCTGGCACAGTATTGCCTGCGTGGGGAGGGGTTTACATTTACGGCACGCGTGTAATTTATCCGGCACAAAAAAAAGAAATTACCGTGCAGTTAATGAATGAAGGTAGCCGCAGTTCACTGGTTCAATCCTGGATAGATGATGGAGATACCAGCTTGCCACCAGAAAAAATCCAGGTGCCATTTGTGATGAACCCTCCTGTGGCGAAGGTCAGCGGAGGCTCTGGCCAACAACTAAAAATTAAGCAGCTGGCAAATACGCTGCCAAAAGATCGTGAAAGCCTTTTTTTTCTTAATGTGTTGGATATTCCTCCTAATTCTGCGGAATCAGAAGGTAAGAATATGATTAAATTTGCCATGCAGAATCGCATCAAATTTATTTATCGTCCGCAGGGTCTTACTGGTGTGGATGAAAAAAGCTTTTCTCGCTTAAGTGTCAGGTATGTCAGTGGTGGTATTAATATTAAAAATAATTCAGCCAACTGGATAACTATTCCTGAATTAGTAGGTAATTCTAAAATAAATAGTGAGACAGTGTTACTTGCTCCGTGGTCAGATAAAAAAGTTATCACTGCTGCTGTTGTTAATCATTACAAGGTTACTCTTATTGATGATCACGGAAACTATTTAAGTGAAAAAATAAAAACGGAAAGATAGTCAAGGACTGATTATGTTAAAGATAAATTCCATTACACTGGCAATCCTGTCGGTGTTGGTCACTTCATCCACATGGGCTGAAGAAGACACATTTGATACCCACTTTATGATCGGTGGTTTGAACGGTGAGAAAATCTCTCGCTATCAAATTGATGGTGATAAGCCAATGCCCGGCATATATGAAATGGATATTTATCTTAATAACCAGTGGCGCGGTCGGTACGATATTAATATCAAAGCCGATCCTGATGCGACATGTTTATCATGGACACAATTGCAGCAGATTGGTATTCGCACCGGGAATATTAAAACAGATAAAAAAGAGGAGTGCGTGCCGCTACGTGAAGCAGTACAGGGAGGTAGTGTTAGTTATGATATTGGGCAATTTATTCTGAACTTAAGCGTGCCGCAGGCGTATGTGCTTGAATATGAGCCAGGATATATGCCGCCTGAAACTTGGGATCGCGGTGTTAACGCTTTTTATACCTCTTATTATGCCAGCCAGTATTACAGTAGTTATAAACACGGCGGCGATGATAAAAGTAGTTATGTGAGCCTGAATAGTGGGTTGAACCTACTAGGATGGCAGTTGCACTCAAATGCCAACTATACCAAAGGTAATGAGGGTAGTGGCAATTGGAAAAGCAACACCCTATATATGGAGCGAGGTATACCGCAAATACTTGGCACGCTACGTACTGGGGATATGTATACCGGCTCGGATATCTTTGATGCGGTACGTTTTCGCGGTGTGCGTATCTGGCGCGATATGCAAATGTTACCGAACTCAAAACAGAATTTTACCCCAGTAGTCCGTGGGATTGCCCAGAGTAACGCGCTGGTAACTATCGAACAAAACGGCTTTGTTATTTACCAGAAAGAAGTTCCGCCAGGCCCATTTGCAATTGATGATCTGCAACTCGCCGGCGGCGGTGCGGACTTAGATGTGAGCGTGAAAGAGGCCGACGGTTCGGTATCTCATTATCTGGTGCCTTATTCATCTGTGCCGAATATGCTGCAGTCGGGCGTATCGAAATATGATTTTGCTGCGGGGCGCAGTCATATTGAGGGGGCTGGCAATCAGTATGATTTCCTGCAAGGCAGCTATCAGTATGGCTTGAACAATCTGCTAACGGTCTATGGCGGTACAATGCTGTCACAAAACTATACCTCGTTTGTACTCGGGACCGGCTGGAATACACCCATTGGCGCGGTATCGGTAGATGCCACGCGATCGCATAGCGAGCAAGACAATGGCGATGTATTTGATGGCCAGAGCTATCAGGTTGCGTGGAACAAGTATGTCGCACAGACCGGCACGCAGTTTGCGCTGGCAGCTTTTCGTTACTCCTCGCGGGATTATCGTACCTTTAATGACTACGTATGGGCGAATAACAAAAATCACTATGACCGCGATGAAAATGATGTTTATGACGTTGCAGACTACTATCAAAATGACTTTGGCCGAAAGAACAGCTTTTCGCTGAATATCAATCAAGTATTACCCGAAAACTGGGGATCCTTGGCCGTCAGCGGCCTGTGGCGCGACTACTGGCAGCGCAGTGGAACCGGCAAAGATTATCAGCTGAGCTACTCGAACGCCTGGCAGCGTGTCAGCTATACCTTGTCCGTCAGCCAGACCTATGATGAGGACAACCACGAGGATAAACGTTTTAACCTGTATATCTCCATCCCGTTCTCGTGGGGTGACGGTATTTCAACTCCTCGACGCGATCTGTTTGTCTCTAACTCAACGACGTTTGATGACGATGGTTATCAATCGAACAACACCAGCTTAAGCGGGGTGGCGGGTAATCGCAATCAATTCAGCTATGGTGCCAATCTCAGTCACCAACGACAGGGGAATGAGACAATAGCGGGTGGTAGCCTGGTCTGGCGCGCGCCAGTTGCGACTGTAGGCGGTAGTTACAGCCAATCGAATAAGTATCAACAGGCCAGCGGCAATATTCAGGGGGGTTTAGTGGTATGGTCAGATGGTGTTGCGTTAGCTCCTCGGCTTTCAGATACATTCGCCATTATCAAAGCGCCTGGATTGCAGGGGGCAGCTGTGCAGGGGCATCGTTATTTAACAACCAACAGCAAAGGTTACGCGGTTTACGACAGTTTGACGCCGTATCGTGAGAATATGCTGGTGCTGGATCTTTCCGACAGTAATAGCGATGTCGCCTTGCTTGGCAATCGCAAAGGCGCAGTGCCTTATCGCGGCGCGGTTGTGATGACGGAGTTTGAAACCGATAGGCGTAAACCCTGGTTCTTCATTGCTGAGCGTCCGGACGGCTCTCCGTTATCGTTCGGTTATGAAGTGGAAGATGATATTGGTAATAATGTTGGCCTGGTGGGGCAGGGTAGCCGGTTATTTATTCGTACTAACGATATTCCTACCTCGGTACGCGTCGCAGTTAATAAACAACAGGGACAATTCTGTACGATTACCTTCGATAAGGCAATTGATGAGAATAAAGTTTATATTTGCCGATAAGGGATCCGTTTATGAAGAAGTATTGGTTTTTAATTTTACTGTTGTTCCCTTTTTTGGGGCAGGCTAAATGTACCCCCAAAGGAAGTCCGAGCGCGACACAGTCAATTACATTGGATTTGACCACGGGTTCAACAACAGTGAGTTTCAATCCTAATCTCCAAGGGACATTCGACTGTAACTCGACAGGCGATAAAATGTATTATGCAACAAATTTGAAGGATTATATTGTTGAAATGAAGGACTCCGCTGCTGGTAAGAGCATTTTTATTAAATTGACGCTTACAGGTACAGGTTTTCCAGTAGATACAAATGGGTCTTTATTTTCACCTAAAAATTACACGGTAAATGATGTTATTAATAATAAAAAAATGTCTATTGAGGCATCATATGTGGCACCAACCACATATAGTTCAGATAGTGGTGAAATAGTGTATGGGAACTCGTTTGGATTATCTCAGCCCGCAGTCAATTTTTTATCTGATAATTCCTGTAATTCGAATATTATAGCATGGTGGTTTTGCTCGGCATTAGGATTATTGAATAGTGGTAATGCTTACTCACAACATTTGACGTTTACAGTCATACACAAACCAACAACCTGTCGTTTCTCTCAGCCGACATATGAAATCAAAATGCCGGATACGACGTTAAACGAAATGTTAAGCGCAAACAATACTAAATCAGGGTCTACAAATTTGGTACTAAATTGCAACAGTGTTTACAATGTCACCACCAATCCCGTGAGTTTTAAGGTGGTTCGCGGTGACTGGGATGAAAGCGGGAAAATACTAAATAATACGATAACGAATGGCGCAAAAGGGGTGGGGTTCCAGATATATAACGGCACCGCGACTACTCCCCTAAAACTGGGGGATACTCTGATGAACAGAATAGCTAAATTGGAAACAATCAACAATCAGTACATTTTCCCTATCACTGCGAAATATGTTCGCGTGACAGGAGAATCTTTACGACCAGGTGAGGTACAAAGTAAAGTCATATTTGCAGTATCTTATGACTAATTGATTTGCAGTATTTCACGTACTTTCTTGCTGAAAGTACGTGTTTTTATTTTATTAACGATGATAAAAAATCTCGCCGTCGTAGGCTTTAATGATCTTAGCATCGGCATCATTGACCAGCACATACGCGCCACCCATATAGGTCCAGTGGGTGCCTGCCGTCGGTGCGGGCAGGTTGCGCAGATTCCACTGCTTAATGGTGTATTCTTCGGTGAGATACAGTGGTGGAACCTTGTCACCGGGTTTGAAATGGGTGAAGTCAGCAATAAAGCTGCTCAGTTCATACTTATCGATACCGGTGGGGGCAGCTGTTGCAGCTGGTGCGGCCCAGACGACGCTGCTTGCAAGCAGAAGTGCACCCAGCAACATTTTATTCTTCATACCCATCCTCTCTACCTCTTCGGGTCATCAAAATCAGTCATGTATCATTCCTGGCATACCGGATGCCTGACAAGCACTATTTTGTGATCACTCCAGTCATTTCGTAAAAAGTGTAAATGAAAGTACAGAATTGCAGCAACCTTGACCAGTAGTTTCACTGCGGGAGTGGGGAGTGCGCCAATTTACATCGTTAAGCACAGGCAGTATCCTGTTACTGAAACCAGCGTATTACGTTTGTGTTTCAACGACTCGGGGTGCCCTTCTGGAGAAGGCTGAGAAATACCCGTACCACCTGATCTGGATAATGCCAGCGTAGGGAAGTCTGACACTGCTCGTGTCCCTTCTTCGCGCGGGCAGGAGCTGAACCATGCAGCCTGACCTGCACAGCCGCGCACTCGCGGCTCACATCTTGCACCAATTTAGAACGCTTTCTCCACTCACACACTGCATGACCAACGAGGTCGTGCAAAGCTTTACGGCCAATACGCTATTGGCGCTGGGCGCATCGCCTGCGATGGTAATCGAGCCTGAGGAAGCCAGTCAGTTTGCGGCTATCGCCAGTGCGTTGCTGGTGAATGTCGGCACCTTAACTCGGGAACGGGCCGCGGCGATGCGTGCCGCAGTTGAGCAGGCTCAGAATGCTAAAACCCCGTGGACGCTCGATCCCGTTGCCGTGGGCGCGCTAGCGTTTCGCCGTCGCTTCTGCCTGGATTTACTGGCGCTACAGCCTGCCGCTATTCGCGGTAACGCCTCGGAAATACTTGCTCTGGCGGGTATGAACAGCGGGGGCCGCGGCGTGGATACAACCGATACGGCTGTCGCTGCGCTTCCGGCAGCGCAGGCGCTGGCTCGTCAGATTGGGACCATTGTCGTGGTTACCGGCGAAGTGGATTACGTCACCGATGGTCAGCGTACCGTTTGCGTGGACGGTGGTGACCCGTTGATGACTCGCGTGGTGGGCACCGGATGCGCGCTATCAGCGGTTGTTGCGGCCAGTTGCGCTTTACGTGGTGACCGACTTGATAACGTCGCCTCCGCCTGTAGCTGGATGAAACAGGCCGGGCAAATAGCCACACAACAATCAAACGGACCGGGCAGCTTTGTCCCGGCATTTCTCGACGCCCTCTATAACCTGAACGCCCAGGAGCAAGCATGAAACGGATTAACGCATTAACGATCGCCGGAACCGATCCAAGCGGTGGCGCGGGTATTCAGGCTGATTTAAAAACCTTCTCGGCGCTGGGCGCTTACGGCTGTTCCGTTATCACGGCGTTGGTGGCGCAAAATACGCGTGGGGTGCAGTCGGTGTATCGCATTGAACCTGATTTTGTCGCCGCGCAGTTGGACTCTGTGTTCAATGATGTGCGTATTGATACGACTAAAATCGGTATGTTGGCGGAGACGGACATTGTCGAAGCTGTCGCCGAACGTTTACGTCGCCATCGGGTACAAAATGTGGTGCTGGACACGGTGATGTTGGCGAAAAGCGGCGATCCGTTGCTGTCGCCCTCGGCGGTAGAAACGTTGCGTACCCGTTTGCTGCCGCAGGTTTCGATTATCACCCCTAATTTACCCGAAGCTGCTGCACTGCTCGGGGCATCGCATGCGCAGACTGAGCAGGAGATGTTAGAGCAGGGAAGGGCGCTACGGGCGCTGGGCTGCGAGGCAGTGTTGATGAAGGGCGGTCATCTGGATGATGCACAAAGCCCCGACTGGCTCTTTACGCGCGATGGTGAGCAGCGTTTTACCGCACCAAGGGTGATGACCAAAAATACCCATGGCACCGGTTGTACGCTATCGGCGGCGTTGGCAGCCCTGCGTCCGCGCCATAACAACTGGGCCGATACCGTACAGGAAGCCAAACTGTGGCTTTCAGCGGCGTTGGCACAGGCCGACACGCTGGAAGTTGGCGAAGGAATCGGTCCGGTGCATCATTTCCACGCGTGGTGGTAATGGGTATACTGGCTGCAGAAACGGCGGCCAGGAAAAAGATAAATGGAACAAGCGCATACCCAGCTTATCGCACAACTGAATGAACGTATTTCAGCGGCGGATAACACGCCGCTGTATATGAAATTTGCGCAGACGGTGAAGAATGCTGTGCGCAGTGGGATCCTGGAGCACGGCAATATCCTGCCCGGCGAGCGCGACCTCAGCCAGTTGACCGGCGTTTCTCGGATTACGGTACGTAAGGCGATGCAGGCCCTGGAAGAAGAAGGTGTAGTAACACGTGCCCGCGGTTACGGAACGCAAATTAACAATATCTTCGAGTATTCGCTTAAAGAAGCGCGCGGTTTTTCTCAGCAGGTGGTGTTGCGCGGTAAAAAACCGGATACGTTGTGGGTTAACAAAAGAATTGTGCCTTGCCCGGAAGAGGTGGCACAGCAGTTGGCTGTTGTCGCAGGGAGTGATGTCTTCCTGCTCAAACGCATTCGTTACGTTGACGAAGACGCAGTCTCTATTGAAGAGTCCTGGGTACCCGCACATCTAATTCATGACGTGGATGCCATCGGTGTTTCGCTGTATGACTATTTTCGTAGCCAGCATATTTTCCCGCAGCGTACGCGCTCACGTGTTAGCGCCAGAATGCCTGACGCAGAGTTCCAGGCGCACATTCAAATGGATAGCAAAGTGCCGGTACTGGTGATCAAGCAGGTAGCGCTTGACCAGCAGCAACGGCCTATTGAATACAGCATCAGTTACTGTCGTAGTGATCTATACGTTTTTGTGTGCGAGGAGTAGCTCCTCGCGTGACGGGGCGCAATCGCCGCCGCGATGCCCAACTACCCAGGACGCCACCGCGTTACCTAACAGCACTGAGTCGGCCAGCGTCCAGCCAGACGCCAGCCCAGCCAGCATGCCGCCAGCGTGGCTGTCACCTGCGCCGATAGTATCAACGACCGCCGTTGCAAATGCCGGTACGCAGCCGGATGTCTGTGCGGTGAAATACCATGCGCCGTCTTTATCGTGCCGCACGACCACCGGTGCGGTGAAACGCTGCACCCATTCTGCGCCAAAACCTTCCACATCCTGACTTAATGCAAACCGCTCGGCAGCAATTTCCGCCTCCTGGCGATTGAGGGAAACCAGCGGACGACAGGCCATAATTCTTGCCAGTAAGGGCTCGGGAATGTCGCCGATGCGCGGGCCAAAATCGATAAATGGTGTCACCTCTTCCAGACCTTCCAGCCACTGCACCAGCAACTCACCGCACGGGGACGCTAGCTGATAACCCGAAAAATACACCAAGGTATGACGTGGGATATCCAGCTGTGCCAGCCAGGCGGCATTCCACTGATTCTCAACGCCGCTAAAAGACATAAAGGTACGCTCGCCATCCGGCTCCACCAGCGCCAGACACCAACCGTTATCGCCTTCGGCATTGTCGATCAGGCTATGCAGTCCCTCTTTTGTCATCCGGTTGCGGATAATGTCGGCCCACACTCCCTGACCCAGTGGTAGAGCATTGCAGGCATCGATACCTAAACGCTTAAGCGTGACGGCGATATTGAGTGCGCAGCCGCCAACGTTAACACCTTGCTGCTTGAGCTCGATGTCACAGCCGCGCCAGGGGAGGGCATACGCATCGGCAATGACATCAATCACCGCCGCACCCACCACCGTTACTGGCCGCTGTGTACGTAATTGCGAGAGAAGTTGTTGCAGATGCGTGTTGCTCATAGCGCCTCCCGCTGCTCGCGCAGTCGCATTAACCCGTTGGCGTAGTGGGTAAAGTCCAGCTGATTCACCGCGTCCAACTCCTGCTTCAATGCTGGGTTGATCGCGCTCACGCCGTGTAATGCACCACAAATGGCGGTTGCCATCGCCCCGATGGTGTCGGTATCGCCGCCGAGGTTAGCGCACAAAATGGCGCAGCGGTTAGGATCGGTCTGTGCCAGCTCAACCATAGCGATAGCGCAAGGAACGGACTCAATGGTGCTGGTTCCTGCCCCCACAACCTGATACAACTGCTCGCTGGCGGACTCGATGCCATCGGCGTTACGGACGATTTTCAGCGCCAGTTCAAGGCGTGCACAAAGCGATGCGCTAAAGGTGGTGATTCGTTTTTGCTGCGCATGCAGGGCAATGGCAGGTAGCGCGTCGACAATCTCTGACCATTTTCCTCCGTCGATGGCGCGCGATACCGCCCACGCGACGACAACGGCTCCCGCGATAGCCAGATCCGATTTATGCGTTGGGCTGGAGGCCAGTGCCACATCATCGATAAAGGCATCAAGATCGCGGGCGGGCAGCAGGCATCCCAGCGGGGAAACGCGCATTGCCGCGCCATTGGTCACGCCGTTGTTTTCAAGTTCGGCGACCGGTTTACCGTCACGAATAGCTTTCAACGCAATTTTCGAGGTCGGGCCGAGCACGTTTTTATTAAAGGCATCAAACTGCTCGGCCCAGGCCAGAATATTGCGACCAATAACGTCTGGCACAATTTCGCCGTCGCACTCAAGCAGGGCATCTGCCAGACATAGTGCCATGGACGTGTCATCAGTGAACTCCGCCTGGTTAAAATAGCAGGCGGCATTATTTTCCGCAGGGCCGGGCAAAAAACGGTCGATCCAACCGAAGTGTGCTTTTACCCGGGTTCTTGGCCACAGTTCCGACGGCATGCCCATCGCATCCCCTAACGCCTGCCCATAAAGAGCACCGAGAATACGTTCTGCTTTCATTTTACTTCCCCTTGTTTCAACGCTACATCGCGATCGTCCACCTTAATGGCGGTGATTTCTTTGTCTGATTCGCGAAAGAAAACCATAAACATCACGGCAATGACGGCAATCATGACCGCGCCAAATCCCCACATGCCAGCCCAGTTAAAGGTGAGACCATTAACCGGTTCCTGATAAGCAAACATTTTTTCCATCATTACGCCGCCCAGACGGTAACCGAGCAGGCTGCCGAACCCCTGACAGCAGAGGGTGATAAGCCCTTGAGCTGCGGTGCGCATGTGGACCGGCGCTTTTTTATCGACATAGATGTAAGCCGTGACGTAATAGAAGTCGTAACTGACGCCGTGCAGCAGAATGCCGAGAAACAGCAGGGCGTAAGTGAAATATTCTTCCGCACCGCCGTAAACGAAAAATCCGTAGCGGATCGCCGCAGTAATAAGACCAAGCAACAATACCTTTTTAATGCCAAAGCGTTTGGTGAAAAACGGTAGCGCCAGCATGAAGAAGATTTCAGAGAATTGGCCCAGTGTCATCCAGCCGGTGGCGTTTTTCATACCGACTTCTGTCAGGTAACCGTTGGCAAAGATGTAATAGAACGCCAGTGGCATCGCAAACAGGAAAGAGCAAAAGAAGAAGACGAGGAAGTTCTTATCGCGGAGCAGGATCAGCGCATCCAGACCCAGCATAACTTTGAAATCCATTTTGCCGGTACTTTTTGGCGGCGTATCCGGTAAAAAGAAGGCAAAAACGCCTAACAATGCGGAGCTTCCGGCAGTGATAAGCAGGGGAATATTGGTCGGTGAGATGTCGTTATAGCCAAGCATTTGCGGTAAGAAACCGCAGGCCAAACCGGAGGCAATCCAGCCAATGGTGCCCATCACGCGGATGCGCGGGAAATCACGTTCAACATCCGGTACGTTGGCAAAAGCAATACTGTTGGTCAGCGCAATCGTCGGCATATAGGTCAACGAATAGGCCAGTAACAGAGGGAAGAATCCGCTAAAGGTGGTTTGCTGGGCGGCGAAGTACATCAGAATAGCGCCGACGAACATCAACACCGCCAGCACTTTTTGCGCGGAGAAAAAGCGGTCAGTGATTGAACCGACCAGAATGGGCGACAGGATCGCCGCAATGGCGGTGCAGGCGTAGGACCAGCCGATCTCTCCGGCACTAAAGCCACTTTTACTCAGCCAAAGCCACAGCGGTACAAACCAGGCGCCCCAGATAAACCACTCTACAAACATCATGAACGACAGCTTAACTGTAGTTTTCATCTTTAAATCCTTCATGACAGGTAAGGTACGCGCTGATAGTACCATTCAATAATACCTTTAAAATACCTTTGAGGTTAAACTTTGACCGTCTTAACATTATTTTTTCCTGAATCGAGCCAGCAGAAGTTGCTGAAAAGTGCGCTAAAGATGGAAAAAAAGCGCAGTCGGTACCAGGCTTAATGCTGCCCGCAAAAAGGCGGGTCAGGACAATCCATATTCCGGTTTTAAACCGGAACTTACGGGAGCATAGCTATGACTGATATTGCGCAGTTGCTTGGCAAAGATGCCGACAGCCTTTTACAGCATCGTTGTATGACCATTCCTTCTGACCAACTTTACCTGCCTGGACATGATTACGTCGATCGCGTAATGGTGGATAACAATCGTCCGCCTGCCGTGCTGCGTAATATGCAGACGCTGTATAACACGGGGCGACTTGCCGGGACAGGGTATCTGTCGATCCTACCGGTGGATCAGGGGGTAGAGCATTCTGCTGGGGCTTCGTTTGCAGCTAACCCGCTGTACTTTGATCCGAAGAATATTGTGGAGTTGGCTATCGAAGCAGGGTGCAACTGCGTGGCATCGACTTACGGTGTGCTGGCTTCTGTCTCCCGCCGCTACGCGCACCGTATCCCGTTCCTCGTTAAAATTAACCACAACGAAACGCTCAGCTATCCGAATACCTTTGACCAGACGCTGTATGCCAGCGTAGAGCAGGCGTTCAATATGGGTGCGGTTGCGGTAGGGGCAACCATCTATTTCGGTTCTGAGGAATCTCGCCGCCAGATTGAAGAGATTTCAGCAGCGTTTGAGCGCGCCCATGAGTTGGGTATGGTTACCGTGCTGTGGGCGTATCTGCGTAACTCCGCGTTTAAAAAAGATGGCGTGGATTACCATGTTTCCGCCGATCTTACCGGGCAGGCTAACCATCTGGCTGCCACTATCGGAGCGGATATCGTTAAGCAGAAAATGGCGGAAAATAACGGCGGGTATAAAGCTGTTAATTTTGGCTACACCGACGATCGCGTCTATACCAAGTTGACCAGCGAGAATCCAATTGACCTGGTGCGTTACCAACTGGCGAACTGTTATATGGGACGTGCCGGGTTAATTAACTCTGGCGGGGCGGCCGGCGGCGATACCGACCTGAGCGATGCAGTGCGTACGGCGGTTATTAACAAACGTGCGGGTGGTATGGGGCTGATTCTGGGGCGTAAAGCGTTCAAGAAAACCATGGCCGACGGCGTTAAGTTGATTAACGCCGTACAGGACGTTTATCTGGACAGCAAAGTCACTATTGCCTGATCCCTCGGATTGTCGTTGGGTTAGCGCAACAGCGGACAACCCGGCGGCAGTCTGCAACGTAGCGCAGCGGGCAGGATTTCAATATGAAACTCTTGTCCGCTGAGCGGTTCACCATCGAGATTAAAGGTAATTTCGTGTGGGGCGCGGATATCAAACCACGACGATGCGCCGTCAATAATGTTAGGGTTGTCTTCGGATTGCGTTAACGCCGAAAGCAGTCCTGGCAGTAGTTCCTCGCCGGTAAAAATGCGCAGTTGCAGCAGGCCGTCGTTGATCAGCGCCGTCGGGCAAAGCTGTTGCCCACCACCGGCCTGGCGACCGTTACCGATACCAATCACCAGCGCCTTACCCTGCCAGTGAAAATCCTCCCCACGAATGTCACAGATGTCGGGCTTGAGCGTATCCATGCGCATTAATCCGTGAATAAAATACGATACACCGCCCAGTGCGGCCTTGAGTTTTTCCGGCGTTTCGGTGGTGATGCGAGTGCCAAATCCCCCGGTCGCCATGTTGATAAAACAGGTTTTATCGTTGACCTGCACCATATCAATCGCAGTCGCATTTGCAGCGATAGCCAGCTTTAACGCCTTATCAAGGTCATCGGGTATACCAACGCTGGTGGCAAAGTCATTCGCCGTTCCCAACGGTAAAATACCCAGCGCTGGAATATTGCCACCCTGCGACTGAATCAGCGCTGTCGAAACTTCGTTGATGGTGCCGTCACCGCCGCCGGCTATCACCGTAGCAACGCCTAGCTGACGAGCTTCATCAACGTAGCGTTGGGCATCGCCTTTTTCCCAGGTCACGCGAACATGGATTTCCACGCCTTCATCGCGAAGCTTCGCAATGGCATCACGCAGGGGGAGATTATCAGCACTTTTTCCATTGAGGATCAGTAAACTGGCAGGGAACGCTATCATCCGTTTGCCTCACTTTTTTTCGTTTTAACAAGTGTATGCCAGGAAAGCGTTAATGGCGTAAGAACTGACTGAAAGCGCAGGCGAAGAGATAAAAAAAGCCGCAGAGCGCGGCTTTTCAGATTGGGCAGACGTTACTGCGGGAACCATTGATCGCTGATTTTCTGGTACGTGCCGTCAGCTTTGATTGCCGCCAACGCGCTGTTCAGTTTTTCCAGCAGGGCTTTGTTATCCGGGCGAACCGCGATGCCAAGGCCAGTACCGAAGTATTGCGGATCGGTTACTTTGTCAGTGGCTACGCCTAACTGCGGGTTGGTTTTCAGCCATTCGTTAACCACAGCGGTATCGCCAAATACGCCATCAATACGGCCATTTTTCAGGTCGATAATCGCATTCTGATAGCTATCGTAGGCCACGGTTTTCACCTCAGGATGTTTGTCCTGCAGGTATTTCTGATGGGTGGTGCCGTTTTCCATACCGATGCGCTTACCTTTCAGATCGGCAAAGGTTTTATAGGTATCTTTTTTGGCAATAACCAGCGCGGAGTTAGCATAGTAAGGCTGAGTGAACGCAACCTGTTTGCTACGCTCGGGCGTGATATCCATTCCGGAAATCACTGCATCATATTTTTTGAATTTCAGCGCGGGGATCAGGCTGTCGAAAGCATGATTGGTAAAAGTACATTCCGCCTGCATTTGTTTGCACAGCGCCGTTGCCAGGTCGATGTCAAAACCGACAATTTTGTTGCTCGCGTCAAGCGATTCAAATGGCGGATAAGTCGCTGATACACCAAAGCTAATTTTATCAGCGGCTGAGGCGCCAGCGGCGAAAGTAGCCAGTAATGCGGCCAGTACTAACTTTTTCATGGTGGAACTCCCGTCTGTCAATCTTATGATTATTACCGTGTCTGCGGCGTGGAGTAACAATGCCATTTAATGAATTTATATGCAATGAAAATGATTAAGTATTTTTTACAGTATAAAAAAAGACGGACAATTTATGTTCTTGTCCGTCTTAATTTTTTTGCTTTATGCATATTTTCCGGATGGCGGTGCTGGCACCTTATCCGGCCTACAAAAGGTGCATGAACCGTAGGCCTGATAAGCGTAGCGCCATCAGGCATATGCTTAATTCCGGTGTTCAAACGCCAGCGCTTTACGTTCGATTAAGCGCATCATCAGCGTCAGCAAACCGTTGACGATCAGATAAATCACACCCGCGGCACCGAAGACCATAACGTCGTACGTGCGGCCGTACAGCAGCTGGCTATAACCCATGACTTCCATCAGCGTGATAGTGTAAGCCAGTGAGGTACTTTTAAATACCAGCACCACTTCGTTGGAATACGAGGAGAGGGCGCGTTTAAAGGCGTACGGCAACAGAATCGCCAGCGTATCCTTTTTGCTCATCCCTAACGCTCCGCAGGACTGCCACTGGCCTTCCGGGATTGCACGGATAGCGCCGTAAAACAGTTGCGTAGTGTAGGCCGCACTGTTTAACGACAGCGCAATTAAGGCGCATAACCAGGGTTCAGAGAGCAGATGCCACAATACCGGATATTCTTGCAATGCCGGAAACTGTCCTGGTCCGTAGTAGATCAGGAAGATTTGCACCAGCAGCGGTGTACCGGTAAACAGCGTGATATAAGCGCGAACCAGCCACACCAGCACCGGCGTTTTCAGCGTCAGGATGACGGTGAAGATCAGCGCCAGCACCAGAGCAACCACGATGGAGGCGACCGTCAGCGTCAGGCTGGTATGCAGCCCTTTCAACAATTCAGGTAAATACTCAAGCATCAGCCTGGTCTCCGCTCAAAACGTGTCGCGCGCAGGTCAATGCGTTTGAGAATGTACTGACTCACCAGCGTAATCACCAGGTAAATAGCGGCCGCCACAATGTACCAGGTAAACGGCTCCTGGGTGCGGGTGGCAATACTCTTCGTTTGCAGCATCAGATCGTTCACGCTGATAAGGCTGACCAGCGCGGTATCTTTCAGCAATACCAGCCACTGGTTACCCAGTCCCGGTAAGGCATGACGCCACATCTGCGGCATCACCAGACGAAAGAAGATCGCAGCTTTAGACAAACCCAACGCCTGACCTGATTCCCATTGTCCGAGTGGCACGGCCTTCAGCGCGCCACGCAGCGTTTGCGACGCGTAAGCGGCGTACAGTAATGACAGTGCAATGACACCGCACAGGAACGGGCTGACGTCGAAGTTTTCGATCTGCATCTGAACCGGGATTTGTACAAACCCGAGATTGATCGTAAAGCCATCGGCCAGCGTCAGCAGCAGTTGTGAGGAGCCGAAATAGATAAACAGAACCACCAGAATTTCTGGCAGACCGCGCAGGATGGTGACCAGGGCCGAGCCCGCCCATGCCACCGGGCGCCATTTTACTGACTCCCAGACGGCAAAAAACATGGCGAGCGCAAGGCCAATGATCAGCGCACAAACGGCAAGGCCGACGGTCATCCCGGCGGCGCTTGCTAAAGGAAAAAATTCATTCATCAAATATTACTTCTGGAACCATTTGTTGTAGATGGTCTCGTAAGTCCCATCTTTCTTCACTTTTTCCAGCGCAGCGTTAAATTTCTGCTGCAGTTCGGTATTGCCCTGGCGTACCGCGATGCCCAGACCTGTACCGAAGTAATCTTTATCCGTCACTTTGTCACCAACCGCGGCAAGCTTAGGATTGTCTTTCAGCCACTCGGTCACCACGGCGGTATCACCAAAGACGCCGTCAATACGACCGTTTTGCAGATCGAGTTTGGCATTCTGGTAGCTGTCATACGGCACAGTCGTCACTTCCGGATGTTTATCCATGATGAATTTCTGGTGCGTTGTACCGTTTTGAACACCGACTTTTTTACCTTTCAGCTGGTCGATGCTGGTGTATTTACCCTGCTGGCCCACAAACAGCGCAGAGTTGTCGTAGTAAGGGGTGGTGAACAGCACCTGTTTTTCACGCTCAGATGTGATGTCCATACCGGCCATTACCGCGTCAAAACGACGGAACTTTAGGCTCGGAATCAGGCTGTCGAAAGCCTGATTGGTGAAGGTACAAGTAGCGTCAATCTCTTTACACAGCGCGTTTGCCAGATCAACGTCAAAACCTACGATCTTGTTATTCGCATCGATAGATTCAAACGGAGGATAAGACGCTTCGGTGGCGAAACGAATGGTTTGGGCTGCGGTAGCGGAAAGACTAAAACCTGCGATTAGCGCGGCAATCAGAACTTTTTTCATTGTATTGTCCCGAATCTTAGTGAGAAAGATAGTTTTTAAACGCTTCGGTTTGCGGGTTGGCAAAGCAGCTCGCATCCCCAAACTCGACGATATGACCGTTTTCCATATACACCACACGACTGGCCGTTTTACGTGCAACTTCCACTTCGTGGGTGACGATCACCTGAGTAATGTTGGTTTCCGCCAGTTCGCGAATGATACTGACGATTTGGGCGGTAATTTCCGGGTCAAGCGCGGCGGTCGGTTCATCAAACAGCAGCACCTGCGGCTCCATCATCAACGCGCGGGCAATGGCTACACGCTGTTGCTGGCCACCGGAAAGATGTAATGGGTAACGATCGCTGTAAGGCTTGAGGCGCAGACGTTCCAGCAGTTTCTCGGCGCGCGCCATCGCTTGCTCTTTTGTCAGACCCAGTACGCGGCAGGGTGCTTCAATCAGGTTCTGCACAACCGTGAGATGCGGCCAGAGATTATATTGTTGAAAGACCATGCCTACGTTCTGACGCAGATCCCGAATGGCTTTATCTGACGGGGTCTTCGTGAAGTCGAAACGGTTGCCTGCAATAGAGAGCGTGCCCGAGCGCGGCATCTCAAGCAGGTTGAGTACGCGCAGCAGCGAGCTTTTCCCGGCTCCACTTGGGCCAAGTAACACCAGTGTTTCACCCTGAGGGCAATCCAGCGTGATATCGAACAGCGCCTGATGTGCGCCGTAGAAGCAGTTAATGCCGTTTAATTGAATACTCATTGACACTCGATACTGGCAGTCTGATAGCTATTGAAGCCGCAGATACTACCTTTGACAGAATAGTTATGCAATATTTATGCGTTAAAAGTTAAATGCAAACCGCATTCTTCTCTAAACATAGCACAAAATAGCGGGGCCACCAGTGGGCAAGAATAAATGTCGGCATTCTATGCAGAATGCCAGACAATTTATGGGGGTTATGATTTAAGCGGGTGAATGGGGCGGTTAGCGGTTTTCGACAGACTGGCGCAGCGTCCCGGCTGGCGCGTGTACGCTGCCGCCCAGATAGCGTACATCATCAACGACCCAGCACTGACCTTCACGGATCATCAGCACTTCATCACGCCAGCTTTGGTCACCCTGTTTCAGCTCTACGCGCAGTGGAATGTTGCGTGCATCACTATTCGGAATAGTCGATGCGCTGGCGACACTGGCGCTGTCTGGTAACGTAGCACGACTGGAGAACGGATCGCTGTTAAACAGATCGCGGTGTGCATTATCACGGCTGGCATCGGTCAGCAGTTTAGCCAGATTGTCGCTCAGGTACGGACGAAGGGCGGTAATATCATTGTTTCGATGCTGAATACGGTAATCATAGAATTGTTGAGCCACGCTGTCTGGCCCACCTTCTATGCATGAACCACTACGCGTGCCGTTATCTTTATAGACCGGCGTCACGGTCGTACAGGCGCTGAGAAGTAGTGCACATGGAACCAGCAGAGAGAGTTTCGAATAGCGCATAATGATTTCCTTATAAGCTTCCTACTAATTGTGTTCTACGATGAACAATTCGGTCTCACTAAAGATTGTATGATCGATTAACACATTGTTTTTGCTAAAGCAAATTCGCGGACACCCCACCTGAAGTATGTTGGTGGCGCTCGTTGCCAGCTTCAGCTTTAGTATATCAACCTGCAACGGGGCGTTGGCGGCCATTCATGCTTCTTATACTGTATAGACCATCTGAGCATTTGCATGTTCCATTTGCCGCGCTTTACGCCTGGCTAAACAAAATTCATGCCGTGCTGTTGGCTATAAGGGACTCCGGATGGCTAAAATAAGAGTTGCTTAATCTCGGTGCCCGTGCGTTAATGATCCGGTCGGTTTGAATAACAGACGATATACAAAGTAGTTTACTCAAGCAGTTCTCATTTTCAGGTGTAATCCGTTTATCCCCTCTTTGAGTCTCTTCATTAAGCACTACGAAGTTTCTGTCATAAAAACCAAGCTTGCCGAAAGGCTCAAATTAAGGAATAAATATATGTCTACTAAAATGACTGGTTTAGTTAAATGGTTCAATCCTGAAAAAGGTTTTGGCTTCATTACGCCGGCAGATGGCAGCAAAGATGTCTTTGTCCATTTCTCAGCGATTCAAAGTAATGAGTTTAAGACGCTGAATCAAAACCAGAAAGTCGAATTCGGTGTGGAGCAGGGACCTAAAGGTCCATCCGCAATTAATGTTGTGGCGCTTTGAGGTAACTATTATTACTAATCATATTCACTTTCGCTGTCCATGTTGCCATAGTTCCCAATACAGAACATCAACCTTTGATGTTACTGAGGGAAATCCGTTCGGGGCAAAATGTATTTTTTGTAAATCAAAAATGATTACATTTGATAACGTAGCAATGTACATTCAGTCCGGCCAGGCGCCATTAGATTTCAGAAAATAATAACTTCAGGCCCCCAAGCATCTGGGGGCTTTTTTATTTTTGGCGGCATGCCAGTCAAATAAAAATAAAAAACGCACCACCTGAAACCGCTACACATCAACAAGGATAGCAGTTTTATTTGGCGGGCTTTCCTTTGAGTGTCATAGTGTATTGGTTTGATAATGCTTTTGAGGTCGTACTCTTAGCGCAAAAAGGAGATTAACCATGCAGTTTTCGACAACCCCTACGCTGGAAGGACAGAGCATCGTGGAGTACTGCGGTGTTGTTACCGGTGAAGCCATTTTAGGCGCGAATATCTTCCGCGATTTTTTTGCCGGTATTCGCGATATTGTCGGCGGTCGCTCCGGCGCGTATGAAAAAGAGCTGCGTAAAGCGCGTGAAATTGCTTTTCAGGAGCTGGGCGAACAGGCGAAAGCGCTGGGTGCTGATGCGGTGGTCGGTATCGATATCGATTACGAAACCGTAGGCAAAGACGGTAGCATGCTGATGGTGAGCGTTAGCGGTACCGCGGTGAAAACTCGCCGATGAAACGTCTGTTGTGTCTGCTGGCATTTACGCTGTTGCTGGTGGGATGTGCTGGCGAAAAAGGGATTGTCGACAAAGACGGGTATCAGTTAGATACCCGCCGTCAGGCCCAGGCTGCTTATCCACGCATTAAAGTACTGGTTATCCATTACACGGCCGATGATTTTGACTCTTCCCTGGCTACGCTGACCGATAAAAACGTCAGTTCACACTATTTGATCCCCGCAGTGCCGCCGCTTTACCATGGTAAACCGCGTATCTGGCAACTGGTGCCGGAAAAAGATCTGGCCTGGCATGCGGGGATTAGCTTCTGGCGCGGCGCTACGCGTATTAACGATACCTCAATTGGTATTGAGCTGGAAAACCGCGGCTGGCAAAAATCAGCGGGCAGCAAGTATTTTGCGCCGTTTGAGCCCGCGCAGATTCAGGCGTTAATCCCATTGGCGAAAGATATCATCGCCCGCTACGACATAAAACCGCAAAACGTGGTGGCTCATGCAGACATTGCGCCGCAGCGTAAGGACGATCCCGGTCCGCTGTTTCCGTGGCAAGCACTGGCCGCTCAGGGTATTGGCGCATGGCCGGATGCTCAGCGTGTGGCATTTTATCTCGCCGGACGAGCGCCCCATACGCCGGTAGAAACCGCGTCATTGCTCGATCTGCTGTCACGCTATGGCTATGAGGTAAAACCCGAGATGACGCCGCGTGAACAGCAGCGGGTGATTATGGCGTTCCAGATGCACTTCCGCTCGACGTTGTGGAATGGCGTGGCGGACGCGGAAACGCAGGCGATTGCCGAAGCGTTACTGGAGAAATACGGGCAGGGTTAACGCAGACACCAATGCCTGATGGCGCTTCGCTTATCAGGCCTACGGTTAATTTGGCAGGTTTTTGTGGCGCTTGTGCCGCCACCCTGCAATGGCTATCAGCCTAACGCGGCAGCTTACCGTGGTCGCGCAGCCAGGCCGCGGTACGCTCAATCCCTTCATCCAGCGTCACAACGGGCTGATAACCTAACTCTTCCTGGGCGCGGCTGGTATCCAGCGTAAAGTCAAAATTTAGCTTCGAAACGCCGTAATGCGTAAGCTTTGGCTCTTTCGCCGATTTATTGCCTAAGCGCTCCATGCTGCGGGCAATCATGTCCAGCATCGGGTAGGGCACGGAGCGGATACGGCAATCAATATTCAGCTCGTCGATAAGTTTCTGCACAATACTGCGCAGGGTGCGATGTTCACCGTTGGTTATATTGTACGCGCGACCCGACGGCAGTTTATCGCAGGCTTCCTGACTCGCCAGCCACATCGCGTGAACTGCGTTCTCGTAATAGGTCATATCCACCAGCGCACTCCCGCCATGCGGCAACAGGATGCTGCCGTAGTGGTACATCATATGGGCGAGGCGGGGAATAAAGACTTTATCGTGAGGTCCGAACAAGCTTTGTGGGCGCAAGACAGTAAAGCGAGTCTGCGGGTTGGCCTGGGCGAGCAATGCAATCACCTCTTCACCAGCCGCTTTGCTGCGGGCGAATTCGTTGGCGAAGCGATGGGGACGGAAGTCTTCTTTGATATCGCGATGATGGTGATAATCAAAATACAGCGACGGAGAGGAGATATGAATAAAGTTACGTACACCCCAGGCTACGGCCCACTCGCCCAGACGGCGGGTAGCACGAACGTTGGCCAGATCAAAAGCTTCCTGAGTTCCCCATGGAGAGGTGAAACTGGAGCAGTGCCACAGCGTGTCAATGCCGGCAAGCATCACTTTTGCCTGCGAAGAAACCAGCTCGGTCAAATCCGCATGCACAAATTCTGCGCCCATTTTCTCCAGCAGCTTGCCCATCGCTTCGTTGCGACCGGTGGCTCTGACGCTGACGCCTTTGCTGCATAAAAACTCAACCGCGTTTCGGCCCAAGCCGCTGGTGGCTCCGGTAACCAGTACCTTCATATCAATCCACTGTGTTTAAAAAACGTCGTGCGCATTCTTCCGTGAATTACGCCTGTATGCAATGGGAAACATGAAAGAATACAGGCTCTTTTTATCATTAGTCTGTGATTTGTTCTGCAAGTTTGGCTATACGCTTCGCCATCCCCCTGAAAATGAACAGGTGGGCGGGGATCATCAACAGCCAGTAGAAGAGGCCAGGCATACCGTGCGGATGCCACCACGCGCGTACATCAATGCGTCGGTGGTCACCTTTATCTTCCAGTGTGAAGCTCAGGCGACCCAGTCCCGGCGCTTTCATCCCAAACAGCAGCGTCAGCTGTTTCTCCGGCTCAACGATGATGACTTTCCAGCTATCAACGGTGTCGCCAACTTGCAATAGTGGGTGTTCGGGACGACCTTTTGCCAGCTTATGGCCGACCAGCAGGTCCAACGCCGCGCGCGTCTTCCATAGAATATTGCCAAAGAAATAGCCTTCTTTGCCGCCGAGTCGATTCACAACCTGCCACAGCGCTTTTGTGCTGGCAGAGGTTTCAACGCTAAAGCCAGCTTGTTTGGCGAAATAGCCATATTCTGGACGCCAGCGGGCAAACGCCTGTGCGTCGTAACCCCAGTCGCTGGAGTTGACCAGCTTCTCTTCTTCCTTCAACGTGCTGCGCACGGCGTCATCAAAGGCAATCAGTTTTTGTGGGATCAGCGCACGTAATTCGGTGTCATCGGCCAGCAGGTCGTGTTTTAAGCCCTGGATCAGCGCTTTGGCCGTGGTTGGCGGCACTGACGTAATGACGTTCAAAAACCAGACCGAAATCCAGCGGGTAGGGAAGGGGATGGGGATGAGCAGGCGATGTTTACCGCTGACCGCCATAAAATGCTCGAACTGTTCCTGATAGCTCAACACCTGCGGCCCGGCGGCTTCGAGGACGCGGTGATGTGGTGTGGGATTTTCCAACAATGCCACCAGATAGTACATTAAATTCTCCAGCGCGATAGGCGTGGTACGCGAGCGTACCCAGCGTGGAGGGGTGAGAACCGGCAGGTTGTAAACCATATCGCGCATGACTTCAAAGGCAGCGGAACCCGCTCCCACGATAATGCCCGCGCGCAATTCCGTCATTGGCACGCCTGACTCGCGCAGGGTGTCTGCGGTTATCTGTCGAGCACGCAGATGATCGGATTGTTCATGCCGGGGAGCCTGCAATGAGCTCAGGAAAATAAGCTGTTTAACTGGCGTATTACGCAGCGCATCGCGCACGTTCATCGCGACCTGACGTTCGTGGGCGATAAAATCACCGCCTTCGCCCATACCATGAACCAGATAATAAACCGTATCAACACCCGTCAGCAGCGGGGTGAGGTTATCTGGCCAATTCAAATCGACCTTGTGGCAACTGACATTGGCCAGTTGCTGCTTTTCCAGCCGTTCAATGCGACGTGCCGCAGCCAACACCTGGTGCCCTTGCTGACTGAGCGCCTGTACCAAATGCTGACCAATGTAGCCACTGGCGCCAAGAACCAAAATCCGTTGCGGCACGCCCATCTCCTTATTGGGTTAAAAAAGCGCGCCAGTGGGCGACGACTTCAGCAAGTTGTTCACGTGATACGTCCAGGTGCATCACCAGGCGCACAATCGGGGAGGCGTTAATCAGCACACCTTGCGCTTTCATATACTCGCCCAGCGCGGTAGCGTGCTCTTCGCCAACGCGAACAAACAGCATGTTGGTGTCGTGGCGCATGACGTCCGCCCCTGCTTCGCGCAGCTGCTCCGCCATCCAGGCGGCGTTGTCATGATCTTCCTGCAAACGCGCCACGTTATTTTTCAGCGCATACAGCCCGGCCGCTGCCAGAATACCGGCCTGACGCATTCCGCCGCCGGTCATTTTGCGCCAGCGAATAGCGCGTTTGATGTACTCGTGGCTGCCGACCAGCAGTGAACCAACGGGGGTACCGAGGCCTTTGGAGAGGCAAATGGTGAACGAATCACAGTATTGCGTGACATCTTTAAGTTCACAGCCGTAGGCGACGATGGCGTTAAAAATACGTGCGCCGTCGACGTGCAGGGCAAGATTACGCTCACGGGTGAATTCCCAGGCGTCTTTCAGATACTCGCGCGGCAGCACTTTGCCGTTGTGGGTATTTTCCAGGCTGAGCAAGCGGGTGCGGGCAAAATGGATATCGTCCACTTTGATTTTTGCAGCTACTTTGTCCAGAGGCAGGGAGCCATCCGGTGCGGCGTCGATAGGTTGCGGTTGAATGCTACCGAGCACCGCTGCGCCACCTGCTTCGTAGAGATAGTTATGCGCGCCCTGACCGGCAATGTACTCTTCGCCACGCTGACAATGGCTGAGCAGCGCCACCAGGTTAGCCTGAGTACCGGTAGGTAAGAAAATAGCGGCTTCTTTACCAGAAAGCTCTGCGGCGTATTGCTGGAGGGCGTTAACGGTAGGGTCGTCTCCATACACGTCATCCCCGACCGGGGCTGCCATCATCTCTTCCAGCATGGCGCGACTCGGCCGGGTGACGGTATCACTGCGTAAATCAATCATGGTGTCTCCTTATTACACTTCATCCTTCAGGCTGCTTCGGCGTTGGCCGCACCCTTAAACCCCAGTCACATAGTATACCTATGCTCCTGGGGATTTTCGGGCTAGCCGCCTTGATGCATCATGAATGATTTTGTGTGTGATTTAATAAGGATGTTTTACCTGAGCCAGTTCGTTTTCGCCAGTTCGATCACTTCATCACCGCGTCCACTGATGATTGCACGCAGCATATACAGGCTAAAACCTTTGGCCTGTTCGAGTTTGATCTGCGGCGGGATCGCCAGCTCTTCTTTCGCCACGACCACATCGACCAGCACCGGGGCGTCAATTGACATCGCCCTTTGTAGCGCTTCATCAACCTCTGAGGATTTTTCCACGCGAATGCCCGTAATGCCGCAGGCTTCGGCAATCCGCGCGAAGTTGGTGTCGTGCAGCTCCGTGCCGTCGGTCAGATAACCGCCAGCCTTCATCTCCATCGCCACAAATCCCAGTACGCTGTTGTTGAAGACAATAATCTTCACCGGCAGCTTCATTTGGACAACCGACAGAAAGTCTCCCATCAGCATGCTAAAGCCGCCGTCACCGCACATTGCCACAACCTGGCGTCCTGGTTCTGTGGCTTGTGCGCCGAGTGCCTGCGGCATGGCATTCGCCATCGACCCGTGGTTAAACGATCCGAGCAGACGACGTTTGCCGTTCATTTTCAGATAGCGTGCTGCCCACACCGTTGGCGTACCAACGTCGCAGGTAAAGATGGCATCGTCAGCGGCAAAGTGGCTGATCTGCTGCGCCAGATACTGCGGGTGAATGGCTTTATCGCTGGGTTTGGCTAAATCATCCAGCCCTTTACGCGCCTCGCGATAGTGCTCCAGCGCTTTGTCCAGGAATTGCCGCTCGGTTTTCTCTTCCACCAGAGGCAGTAGGGCACGGAGAGTGGATTTAATATCGCCTACCAGCGCCATATCCACTTTACTGTGCGCGCCAATGCTCGCCGGATTGATATCAATCTGAATAATTTTGGCGTCGGTGGGGTAGAACGGGCGATAGGGGAACTGGGTGCCAAGCAGGATCAGCGTGTCGGCATTCATCATGGTATGGAAGCCGGATGAAAAGCCAATCAGCCCGGTCATACCCACATCATAGGGGTTATCGTACTCAACATGCTCTTTACCACGCAGGGCGTGAACAATCGGCGCTTTAATTTTAGCCGCAAACTCAACCAGCTCTTTATGCGCACCGGCGCAGCCGCTGCCGCACATCAGGGCGATATTGCTGGAGTAGCGCAGCAGTTGCGCCAGTTTTCTCAGCTCTTCTTCTTGTGGAGTCACCACCGGGAGCGGCGCCTGATACCAGTGCGTGGTGGCGCTTTCAGGCGCAGGTTTTAGCGCCACGTCACCGGGTAAAACCACCACGGATACGCCACGGTTGAGTACCGCCTTACGCATGGCAATGGCGAGTACCTGCGGGATCTGTTCTGGGCTGGAAACCAGCTCGCAATAGTGGCTACATTCGCGGAACAACTCTTGCGGGTGGGTCTCCTGAAAATAACCGCTGCCTATTTCACTGGAGGGAATATGCGCGGCGATTGCCAGTACCGGGACGTGGTTACGGTGACAATCAAACAGCCCGTTGATCAGGTGCAGGTTGCCTGGCCCGCACGAGCCTGCGCAGACGGCCAGTTCGCCCGTCAACTGCGCTTCAGCGCCCGCAGCGAAGGCTGCAACCTCTTCATGACGGGTTGGCATCCAGTCAATTGTTCCCATACGATTCAGACTGTCACTCAGACCATTTAGCGAGTCACCCGTTACACCCCAAATGCGTTTTACGCCAGCCTGTTCGAGTGTTTTAGCAATAAAAGCGGCAACCGTTTGTTTCATGGTTTTCCTTCTCCTCTAATGTGATACCGGTTACAAGTTTAGATGAAGATAATAGTTATGCTTCTCATTTCCCCCTTATTTCCGGCAGGTTTCATTTAACCTGTATTAAGCGTAGTTTGTTATTGGACATGGTGAAACAAGGAATAAATTCAAATGGTTATAAAACTATTAAATTCAGTTAACCGAGTACTGACTCACGAAGATTTTGGCAAGTTATTGTTACGCTTTGCCGTCGGTGGGCTGATGCTGTTTCATGGGCTGCATAAACTCTTTGCGGGTATTGATGGCATCAGCGGTATGTTGATAGCGAAAGGTTTCCCTGGCTTTATTGCGTATGGCGTTCTGTTGGGAGAGGTCGTGGCACCGTGCCTGATTATTCTTGGCATCCTGACGCGTCCGGCGGCGTTAGGGCTGGCGTTTACGATGGTTGTGGCATGGCTGATGGTCGGGATGGGGGAAACCTGGACACTGGATAAAACCGGTGCATGGGCGATTGAAAGTCTGGTTTATTTCTTTATCGGCGCGCTGGCCGTGGCGTTTTTGGGGGCGGGGCGTTACTCCGTTGCCGGGAATTCTGCCTGGCGATAGTTACCATCTGAGAGTCAATACCGAGGCGAGAAAGCGTAACATTGCTCCGCCTCGTCGTTCAATTTGTCGCTAATCTATATGTCGTCACTGTTCCATAGTTTGTGCCGACGTCTCAGCGCTCGCTGCGTCAATGCCCTTGCCATCGCGGCGCCTATTTCAGCGCTGACCACCAGTCCCTGAATAAACGGACGATCGTGCATTAACCACGGCAGCCCGCCAAAAGCGATGCGATTGCGGGCGTTTTCCGGCGCTTGCAGCGTGTAATCTTCGCCGATATCCGGGATCTCATCGCCACAGGCCAGCAGTTGATCGCGTAGCGTTGGGAACGGGATATCTTTGCTCTGCAATGCCCGTTGTCCTCGGGCGTCAATAAACACATCAAATTCGCTGCGCTGACCGTGGTGGGAAATTACCGTTATTTCCTGTTCATTCATGCGCTCATAATCTGTGCCGAGCGCGAGGATCTCAATCAGCCAGGCTTCGTGCAGCGCCAGCAGTCGGCGAACTGACTCTGACGGGATTGCCGCATAGTTATCAATAAATACCCGCGCCAGTCCGCGCTTGAAACGTTTTTCGTCGCGGGTATCAAGATGAGGGACTATCTCCTCGATAACCTCGTGCAGGCGCAGCAAGGTATAGCGCCAGGCGACGGTATGTTGTTTCTGCTTGTTGCGCTCAACTTCTACCAGGTTACGTCTCGCCCAGTCAAAAGGGTCATGCCTGAGCCTGTCGGCGAAATAGACTTCGGGGAACGTGTCGGCGTTAAGCGTCGCAAGCGCCACCTGTTGGCACCAGCCTGGCGCTGCGTCTTGCAGTTGTTGCGCCATAAGCTGAAAGATGCGGTCCAGTAATCCGTTTTGTCCATGGGCAATGGCATCTTCAATTGCTTCTGGCGTCGCGATATTCAGCGATTCATACGGAAGGGGGCAGTAAAAATCCGCTTCAGGCAGTACCCCGCTGCGCGACATCAGGGTTAGTTTCAGGTTTTGACTGTCGGATTTAGGTGTGAATTGCAGTGAATGGTCGGTATTGGTAGTGAAGGTGCCATGCTGACTGGCCACAGCCATCGCGGCGTCGATAGCACTTAACGAGGTGCCCAGAATCCCTACCCGGCAAGCACCAATCTGCGCGTCCATCAGACCGGTCCACGGACTGGGGAAAAATTTGCGTTCCTGAGCATCCGTTTCAGGCCACAGATGACCAGTGGCGATAGCGGCGAAATCCACCTCAACGGGCTGTGACGCGTGGTTGATCCACAAAGAAACCCCATTCGGGTCTGCTCGCAGGTCGGTGACTTCGCTTGATTCATGTACGCGAATCGTGAAACCGGCTTGTTGCGCTTTCTCGACAATGGCTAAAAAACGATCGCGATAATAGTCGCCGAGGATCACGCGGGGCAAAAATTGCCGCTCATGCAAAGACGCGCGTTCAATCTGAAACTGGGCCAGATAGTCATCACTTTGATTCTGAAGCCACGTCAGATAACTGATATAGATCGGCGGGATCTCAATGCTGGCTATATTTGCCAGCATGTGGTCTGCGTTGTTGTCGCTATTGTAAGGCATGCCGACGCCCGCCTCTTCAGCTTGCTCGTAAAGCTCTATTTCCAGCGGTTCACCGCGCTCAACCAGGGCATGAAACGTATAAATCCCGGTGGGACCGACGCCGACAATGGCCACTTTTTTCATGGGGATCCTTGTAGAAAGTTCGACGTGGTAGTCAGGGATTATGTTTAATCTGCGCAGGGTAAGTGTGGTCGATAATTTGCGGGGAGAGTGAAAACATCAGAATTTTTCAACGCCTGACAGCATAAAAAAAGGCCACCCGGTACAGCCAGGCAGCCTTTTGCACATCAGATACCGACCAATTACGCCAGCACTAAATCACCCTGCGGATGACAGGAACAAGCCAGCACATAACCTTCAGCGATTTCTGCGTCGGTCAGCGTCATGGTGCTGCTGACCGTGTAGTTACCGTCAACCACTTTGGTTTTGCAGCAGCCGCAAACACCTGCACGGCATGCGGCGACAACCGGAACCTTGTTGCTTTCCAGCGCTTCCAGCAGCGTACTGCCCACCGGCGCGTAGAACTCTTTCGCCGGCTGTAGCTTGGTAAACTTCAGGCCACTGGTGGCGGCTTCGGCAACAGGTGTGAAGAACTGCTCTTTAAAGAAGCGCGTCACACCCAGCGCTTTGACTTCTTTCTCGACCAGATCCATATACGGTGCCGGGCCACAGGTCATCACGGTACGCGAGGTCAGATCCGGTACGCTTTTCAGCAGTTCAGTCGTCAGTCGGCCGGAAACAAAACCTTCTGTGGCATTGTTTTCAGCAACTAATGTCACCGGATATTCGCGCCACTCGTCGGCAAAAATGACATCTTGCGGCGAGCGAACGTTAAAGATTACCTGTACATCCGCTTGTGGGCGGTACTTTGCCAACCAGCGACGCATTGACATGATTGGCGTGACACCACAGCCGGCGGCCAGCATCAGGAACTTGTCTTCCGCTTTATCTTCACAGGTGAACTCACCCATTGCATCCGACAGCCAGATATAGTCACCGCGCTTCACGTCGCGGGTTAGCCACTGTGAACCTGCGCCATCGTCAATCCGGCGGATGGTCAACGTGATGTACTCGCTAACGCCCGGCGTTGAAGAAATGGTGTAAGCACGCAGCGTATCCGCTGAATTACGTACGCTGACCAGTGCATACTGCCCGGCGCGGTAAGGATAATAATCGTGGCATAGCAACGAAATTGTCCATACATCCGGCGTTTCCTGATGGATGTGGTGAACCTGCATCCGCCATGGGCACTGATGGGTTGGCATTGTCATTCTTTACTCCTTACGCGCTCAGCAGTTGCTTCATGTCTTCTTCAACGGTGGTCACGGAACGCAGACCAA
Source organism: Citrobacter sp. Cpo074 (assembly GCF_030332745.1). NCBI lineage: Bacteria > Pseudomonadati > Pseudomonadota > Gammaproteobacteria > Enterobacterales > Enterobacteriaceae > Citrobacter > Citrobacter sp. Cpo074. The sequence continues at coordinate 299,960 of NZ_JAOWHG010000033.1, read as the reverse complement.
ATTTCTCGTTGAGAACTGCCAGCAGATCCGGTGTAAAGAAACCAGGTGCAGTCGGGCCAGTGACGATGTTTTTCACGCCCAGAGACAGCAGGGTCAGCAGAATAACAATCGCTTTCTGTTCGAACCAGGAGAGCACCAGAGACAGCGGCAGATCGTTCACGCCACAGCCCAGTTTCTCAGCCAGGGTTACCGCCAGGATGATGGCAGAGTAAGCATCGTTACACTGACCAGCATCCACCAGACGCGGCAGGCCTTCGATATCTCCGAACTCCAGTTTGTTGAAGCGGTATTTACCGCAAGCAAGGGTCAGGATCAGGCAGTCATCCGGCACGCTGGTGGCGAAGTCGGTGAAGTAGTTACGTTCACCACGTGCACCGTCACAACCGCCAACCAGGAAGATGTGACGCAGTTTTTCGCGGCTCACCAGGTCGATCAGGGTATCAGCAGCGCCCAGCAGGGTCTGACGACCGAAACCTACGGTGATCAGGTGCGGGATTTCGCTGTACGGGAAGCCAGCCATCTGCTGTGCCTGAGCGATAACCGGACCGAAGTTGTCGCCTTCGAGGTGGCTCACACCCGGCCAACCGACGATGCTACGGGTCCAGATACGGTCGTCGTACGCGCCAACGGTCGGGTCGATGATGCAGTTAGAGGTCATGACGATCGGACCTGGGAAGCGGGCAAACTCTACCTGCTGGTTCTGCCAGCCGCTGCCGTAGTTACCGATCAGGTGCTTGAACTTACGCAGTTCCGGGTAGCCGTGCGCCGGCAGCATTTCACCGTGGGTATAAACGTTAACACCAGTACCTTCGGTCTGCTCCAGCAGGTTGTACAGATCTTTCAGGTCGTGACCGGAGATCAGGATGCACTTACCTTCGGTCGCTTTTACGTTGACCTGGGTCGGGGTTGGGTGACCGTATTTGGTGGTTTCACCGGCGTCCAGAATGCTCATCACTTTGAAGTTCATCTGGCCGATTTCCATTGAACACTCCAGCAGAGCGTTCATATCGGCAGGCCAGGTACCCAGCCATGCCATGATTTTGTGGTACTGAGCGTAGATTTCGTTGTCGTACTGACCGAGAACGTGCGCGTGCTCCATGTAAGCTGCCGCACCTTTCAGGCCGTACAGACACAGCAGACGCAGGCCGAGAATGTTCTCGCCAATGGCTGCTTTGTCTTTGTTCGGGGTAAATTCAGCGGCCTGACGTTGCAGGTCGCCCAGATCGTCGCTGACCAGTTGCAGATCGGCCATCGGGTTGGTGACCGCTGCGTTCGCGTCGATGTTCAGGCATTGCGCTTTCAGGGCGTCGCGCATGGCGATAGCTTCACGGGCATAGCCAACAATACGCGGGGAATCGAAGTTAACGTTAGTCAGCGTGGAGAAGAACGCACGCGGCGCAAAGTTATCAACCTCATGGTCGATGATGCCGTATTCACGTGCTTTAACAGCCCATGCAGACAGACCTTGTAGGGAAGCAATCAGCAGATCCTGCAAATCGGAGGTCTCAGCCGTTTTACCGCACATACCCTGCGCGTAAGAGCAGCCGTTTCCTGCCGGAGTACGGATGGTTTGTTCACATTGCACACAAAACATGGTCACACCTTTTAAAGTTATATTTAATATACATGTTTAAGATTATGCCTGTGCGCGAAGGGATAAAAGGGATTTCTGCTACTACTTGCAGGGAGATTGATTTAGCGCAATTTTGGCGGTAGCTGACTACCGCCAGAGAGGTATTTGTTCCGGCGTCAGGCGGAGAAAAACGCCATCAGCAGAGGCACTAACAGACTCAGAATAAAGCCGTGGACGATGGCTGCCGGGACCATTTCCAGACCGCCGCTGCGTTGTAAAACGGGCAGGGTGAAATCCATTGATGTCGCGCCGCATAATCCCAGCGCGGTAGAGCGGCTGCGGCCCACCATTCCTGGAATCAACATAATGGCGATCAGCTCACGGGCCAGGTCGTTAAAGAAGGCGGCACTACCAATTACGGGCCCGAACGATTCGGTTAACAGAATACCGGACAGGGAATACCAGCCAAAACCTGATGCCATCGCCAGCGCGGTTTTCAGCGGTAGACCGAGGATCAAGGCATTGATAACCCCCGCCAGCATCGAACTGGCGACGACGACGACGGCCACGATCATCCCCCGACGGTTCAGCACAATTTGCTTTAAGGTCATGCCGCTGTTGCGCAGTTGAATCCCCACCAGGAACAGTAAAAAGATTAACGTATATTCGCTGGCTTCGGTGGCATGCTGCAGAATGGGAAGCCCAGTGAGGCCGAGCAGGAAGCCGATGACGACGACGCCGCAAAGCTGAAGCGACTCAAGCGCCATTGCAATTCGCGAGGGGAGCTTTTCTTGCTTGTGGTTGTGTCTCCAGGGCAGCGAACGCTCCAGCCAGAACAGCGCCGCAATATTACACAGTATAATGACCGTCACGCTGACCGCAGAATAATGAAGAATGGCTAACAGGTTGCTGGCGAGATTATCCAGAAACGCCAGGCTAATACCCATAAAAAAGAGAATAAGGTAGACGATCCAGCTTAACAGGCGATTGATAAGTTGTAATGCAGCCCTGTGCCGGAGCGGAATAAGGTAGCCCACAATAAGGGGAACCAGAATGATTAACAGCCCTGAAAACATGAAAATCAGATCCTTGCTGAGAAGTAAGACGAAATGCGTCACTATAACCTAAATAATTCAAGTTGCAGGAAGGCGGCAAGGGAGTGAATCCCCGGGAGCGTACATAAGTACGTGACTGGGGGGAGCGAGCGCAGTCAACACATCTGCAAATTGAAGTATAACGGGTATACACACTACTCAATGCAAAGAGGGGAGTAAAGTTGCAAATAAAAGGAAATATAGAGAGGAAAAAAAAGACCTGACTTTCGCCAGGCCTTTTGGTTAGCGATTAATCGCGTTTTTCGAGCAGGGTGCGGTAAATAAGACCGCCGAGAACCCCACCGATAATCGGCATGACCCAGAAGAACCACAATTGTTGCAATGCCCAGCCGCCCTGGAAAATGGCTACTGCGGTACTACGTGCCGGGTTTACGGAGGTGTTGGTGACCGGAATACTGATCAAGTGAATCAGTGTTAACGCCAGACCAATTGCGATAGGTGCAAAACCTGCCGGAGCATGTTTATCGGTCGCGCCGTGGATCACTAATAAGAAACCTGCGGTCAGAATAATTTCAATGACGACGGCAGAAAGCATGGAATAACCGCCTGGTGAATGTTCACCAAAGCCGTTCGAAGCAAAACCACTGGCCGTTGCATCAAAACCTGCTTTACCACTGGCAATAAGATACAGTGCCGCAGCTGCAACAATACCGCCCACAACCTGAGCAATAACGTAACCAATAACATCTTTTGCCGGGAAACGACCGCCAGCCCATAAACCGAAGGTTACCGCCGGGTTAAAATGCCCACCTGAAATATGACCCACAGCGAATGCCATAGTTAATACTGTCAGGCCGAATGCCAGCGCGACACCGGCAAATCCAATTCCCAATTCCGGGAATGCGGCTGCCAGCACTGCACTACCGCACCCACCAAAAACGAGCCAAAACGTACCGAAGAATTCAGCTGCTAATTTCCTGAACATAACCACCTCAATTAAAAGTTCCGGGTTCGTGTTCCTTGCCCGGTAATTCATCGCTAAAAGGGACGATGATGAAAGAGCGTGTATTTTAGAAAAAAATATCATCCCTTCGCCAGTTAAATTGATGAAAAAATTTGATTTAAGGCAATATGTTGCGATTCCTTTTTGAATCTTGGGTGAATGAAGCATAGTTCAATTAGCGAAAGGACGATGATTAAGTTCTGAAATTATATTCAGGAGAAAACATAAGAAGAATATTCTTATATTTTTCAGTTTCTGCGACTAACCTCCTGATCATACCGGGTGTCCTGAGCGCCCGCTTGCCGTTATACTCCTGATAACTTGAAGGAAAAAGTTAGCATTTCCGGAGGCTATATGATTCTCGAACGCGTTGAGATTGTTGGATTTCGCGGTATTAACCGTCTGTCGTTGATGCTGGAGCAGAGCAACGTGCTGATTGGGGAGAACGCGTGGGGTAAATCCAGTCTGCTGGATGCTTTAACCCTGCTGCTGTCGCCGGAGTCAGATTTGTATCATTTTGTCCGCGAGGATTTCTGGTTCCCGCCGGGTGATATACAGGGCAGGGAACACCACCTGCACATTATCCTGACGTTTCGTGAATCCCAGCCGGGTCGTCACCGGGTACGTCGCTATCGTCCTCTGGAAGCCAGCTGGACGCCGTGCCAGGATGGCTATCACCGCATTTTTTATCGTCTGGAAGGCGAGTGTGCGGATGACGGTAGCGTTCTGACCTTGCGCAGTTTTCTTGACGGCGACGGCCATCCATTACCTCTCGATGACATTAACGATCAGGCGCGACACCTCGTGCGGCTGATGCCAGTATTACGTCTGCGTGACGCGCGATTTATGCGACGGATCCGCAACGGTACGGTGCCAGATTCGGCGGATGTCGAAGTCACCGCCCGCCAACTGGATTTTCTGGCGCGTGAGCTCGCTACCCGGCCGCAAAACCTGACCGACGGGCAGATCCGCCAGGGGTTATCGGCCATGGTTCAGTTGTTGGAGCACTATTTTTCCGAGCAGGGGGCTGGCCAGTCCCGCTACCGTCTGATGCGCCGTCGCTCCAATAACGAACAACGGAGCTGGCGCTATCTGGACATTATTAACCGCATGATTGATAAACCCGGCGGACGTACGCACCGGGTTATTCTGTTGGGCCTGTTTTCGACCTTGTTGCAGGCCAAAGGCACGCTAAGGCTCGATAAAGACGCCCGACCTTTACTGCTGGTGGAAGATCCGGAAACGCGTTTACATCCCATCATGCTGTCGGTGGCCTGGCACTTGTTGAATTTACTGCCTCTGCAGCGAGTGGCGACCACCAACTCCGGTGAGCTGCTGTCCCTTACGCCTGTTGAGCATGTTGTTCGTCTGGTACGTGAATCATCCCGCGTCGCTGCCTGGCGGCTGGGGCCGGGTGGGATCAGTGCAGAAGATGGTCGGCGAATCGCATTTCATATTCGTTTTAATCGTGCGTCATCGTTGTTTGCCCGCTGCTGGCTGCTGGTGGAAGGTGAAACGGAAACCTGGGTTATTAACGAACTGGCCCGCCAGTGCGGACATCACTTTGATGCAGAAGGGATTAAAGTTATTGAATTTGCCCAGTCCGGTCTTAAGCCGCTGGTTAAATTCGCCCGCCGGATGGGGATAGAGTGGCATGTGCTGGTCGATGGCGATGAAGCCGGGAAAAAGTACGCGGCCACGGTACGTAGCTTATTGAATGACGACAGAGAGGAAGAGCGTGAGCATTTGACCATGCTCCCCGCGCTGGATATGGAACACTTTATGTATCGCCAGGGGTTTGCTGACGTCTTTCACCGGGTGGCGCAAATTCCGGAGAATGTGCCTATGAATATGCGCAAAATAATCTCCAAGGCGATACATCGTTCGTCAAAACCGGATTTGGCCATTGAGGTGGCGATGGAAGCCGGGCGGCGGGGCGTTGATGCGGTGCCAACGCTGCTGCGAAAAATGTTTTCCCGCGTGCTGTGGCTGGCACGCGGCAGAGCGGATTAGTGGCGAAACATCGACGACAGCTGCGAATGGATGCTGTCCAGTAGCTGATAGCGGCGGCGGTATTCTGCGCGTTTTTTGCTCGCAATATCCGCCTCGCTTTTTCGCGCCAGCGTGCGTGGAATATGATAGTACCCGTTGCTGTCGCACTCACCGCCAACCGACTCCCAAAAAGCGTTGTAGTCAGAATGGATCACCTTGTTTTTATCGTGGTAGCGTTGACTGCGAAAGATATGCTGTTCATTGCTTACAGCCATAACTTTTTCAATATTCAACTGTTCGGCTAAACGGCAAATGGTTTCCATCACAATACGTTTTGGGAAAATTCCATGGCAGGACTTCGTTGCTTTTTGGATTGCTTCGTGTGGTAGTTGCGCATTGCCCTGCACACCGCCAATAAATAATGTACTTTTCCCATTATATTCGCAGAACGTAAACGTCATTTTGGTTAGCACGTCTCCGTCACCATTGCGCACCTGAATGGTGGCTTCACCCTCTTTATCCAGTACCGGAAACATCATCATGGTGATGGTAAATATATCGCCGTCTTTACCTTCGGTTTGCGCCAGATGTAAGCCGTCATTGCTTAATAAGGCGTTAAATTCAGCGGGTAAGAATGCGTGGTGGATAAAATGGTAATGAAAACGCACCGCATCTAAACGCATTTTGCGGGAGAAGTTTGCCGCAAGATAGGGACGGTGCAAACGAACCGGCAGTCGGGGTTGACGGGCGAGCAGGGGGCCAAGATCCGGCCATTGGGCCAGTTCAGTCATCCATTCCTGAGTGAGGCGGGGTATCAATAATGAACGCCAAATAAACTTACGACGAAAGCTCCGTTTATCCCAGCAATGTGCGGGCCGTAAATGACCGCTGCTCAGGCTGAAAAAAAGGCCAAAACGCGTGACTGGTTTGGTGGAAAGAAAAGTGCTTTCAGTTAGCTGGCTCATAATATAAATCCGATTGATACCTTTGTACTAATTTCAGCACAGCGGATCTTAACCATTCATCAATAACTCTGTTATTCTTGCGCTTTTCAACGGCGATTTATTTAACGTTGATGTTTAGCACTCCACTCTGGTGGGCGTATTGGGGGAATTGGGACATTTATGAAGCTCAAGGGAAAAATCAAAAAACGCTATTTTCTGTTCGCCGTCGTCCTTATTGTGGCGGCAATTGCACTTTGGCGAACGCTTAATGCGCCTTTACCTCAGTATCAAACATTAATTGTTCGTCCTGGCGATCTGCAACAAAGCGTGCTGGCGACCGGTAAGCTGGATGCGCTGCGTAAAGTTGACGTCGGGGCGCAGGTCAGCGGGCAGTTAAAAACGCTGTCGGTCGCGATTGGCGATAAAGTGAAAAAAGATCAGTTGCTCGGTGTTATCGATCCTGAACAGGCGCAAAACCAAATCAAAGAGGTTGAAGCGACGCTGATGGAATTGCGCGCCCAGCGTTTACAAGCCGAAGCTGAGTGGAAGCTGGCGCGGGTCACTCTCTCTCGCCAACAACAGCTGGCGAAAACTCAGGCCGTTTCACAGCAGGATCTCGACACGGCGGCCACCGAAATGGCGGTCAAACAGGCGCAAATTGGCACAATTGACGCGCAAATTAAGCGTAATCAGGCCTCTCTCGATACGGCGAAAACCAACCTTGATTACACCCGCATCGTTGCGCCAATGGCTGGCGAAGTAACACAAATTACTACCCTGCAGGGGCAAACCGTTATTGCCGCCCAGCAGGCACCTAACATTCTGACCCTGGCCGATATGAGCACCATGCTGGTAAAAGCGCAGGTTTCTGAGGCTGATGTAATTCACCTGCATCCTGGGCAAAAGGCCTGGTTTACCGTGCTGGGCGATCCGCAGACGCGTTACGAAGGTAAGCTCAAAGATGTTCTTCCGACGCCAGAAAAAGTGAATGACGCGATTTTCTACTATGCCCGCTTCGAAGTTCCCAACCCGAAAGGGATCCTGCGTCTGGATATGACCGCGCAGGTCCATATCCAGCTCACTGATGTCAAAAATGTCCTGACCATCCCGCTGTCGGCGCTGGGCGATCCTATTGGCAACAACCGCTATAACGTCAGACTACTGCGTAACGGCGAAACCCGCGAACGTGAAGTGGTTATCGGCGCGCGTAATGACACCGATGTGGAGATCGTGAAAGGGCTGGAAGAGGGGGATGAAGTTATTACCGGTGAGGGCAACGCTGGAGCTGCAAAATGACAGCATTGCTTGAGCTGAGCCATATCCGCCGCAGCTATCCGTCAGGTGAAGGCCAGGTTGAGGTGTTGAAGGACGTATCCTTGAGCATTCAGGCCGGGGAAATGGTGGCGATTGTCGGGGCGTCGGGTTCGGGTAAATCGACGCTGATGAACATTCTCGGCTGTCTGGATAAGCCAACCAGCGGTACGTATCGGGTTGCCGGACGCGATGTCTCTACGCTGGATAGCGATGCGCTAGCGCAACTCCGTCGTGAGCATTTTGGTTTTATCTTCCAGCGCTATCACCTGCTGTCGCATTTAACCGCCGCACAAAATGTTGAGGTACCGGCGGTCTACGCTGGCACTGAACGTAAGCAGCGCCTGGCGCGTGCGCAGGAATTACTCCAGCGGCTGGGGTTGGGTGACCGGGTTGACTATCAACCTTCCCAGCTTTCCGGTGGTCAGCAGCAGCGGGTCAGTATCGCGCGTGCGCTGATGAACGGGGGGCAGGTTATTCTTGCCGACGAACCCACCGGTGCACTGGATAGCCATTCCGGCGAAGAGGTGATGGCGATTTTGCATCAGCTGCGCGATCGCGGGCATACGGTAATTATCGTTACTCACGACAGCCAGGTCGCCGCGCAGGCCGAACGGGTCATTGAAATTCGTGACGGCGAGATTGTGCGCAATCCACCGCCACAGAAACCCTCTGGCGGACGCGATATCGCGGAGCCAACGGTGAAAACGGCATCCGGCTGGAGCCAGTTTGTCAGCGGTTTTCGTGAAGCGCTTACGATGGCCTGGCTGGCAATGGCCGCGAATAAGATGCGTACGCTACTGACCATGCTTGGGATCATCATCGGTATTGCTTCGGTGGTGTCGATCGTGGTGGTTGGCGATGCGGCTAAACAACTGGTGCTGGCAGATATTCGCGCTATAGGTACTAACACCATTGATATCTATCCAGGCAAAGACTTCGGCGACGACGATCCGCAATATCAACAGGCGTTGAAGTATGACGATTTGACGGCGCTACAGAAGCAGCCCTGGGTCAGTTCAGTAACGCCTGCGGTGTCGAAGAACCTGCGGTTACGCTATGGCAATATCGACGTTGCTGCCAGTGCTAATGGCGTTAGCGGCGACTATTTCAACGTCTATGGCATGACATTTAGCGAAGGGACCACCTTTAACGCCGAGCAACTGGCGGGGCGCGCTCAGGTGGTGGTGCTCGACAGCAATACCCGTCGTCAGTTGTTCCCCAATAAAGCGAAAGTTGTTGGCGAAGTCGTGCTGGTGGGGAATATGCCTGCCACGGTGATTGGTGTTGCAGAAGAGAAACAGTCGATGTTTGGCAGTAGCAAGATCCTGCGTGTCTGGCTGCCTTACAGCACTATGTCCGGGCGTATTATGGGACAGTCGTGGCTGAACTCGATCACCGTGCGGGTGAAGGATGGTTTTGACAGTGCCCAGGCCGAACAGCAACTGACCCGACTGTTGACGTTGCGCCACGGTAAGAAGGATTTCTTCACCTGGAATATGGACGGCATCTTGAAAACCGCCGAAAAGACCACACGTACATTACAACTCTTCCTGACGCTGGTGGCGGTGATTTCGCTGGTGGTCGGTGGGATTGGCGTGATGAATATTATGCTGGTTTCAGTAACCGAACGAACGCGTGAGATTGGTATTCGTATGGCGGTTGGCGCTCGCGCCAGTGACGTGCTGCAACAGTTCTTAATTGAAGCGGTGTTAGTGTGTCTGGTTGGCGGCGCGTTGGGCATTAGCCTGTCGATTCTGATCGCTTTTACGCTACAGCTATTTCTGCCGGGCTGGGAAATTGGATTCTCACCCGTAGCGCTGTTGACGGCGTTCCTGTGTTCGACTGCAACCGGTGTGTTGTTTGGCTGGTTACCGGCGCGGAATGCGGCACGTCTGGATCCAGTAGATGCTCTGGCGCGGGAATAATGCCACAGAGATAAAAATGCCAGCCGCAAGGGCTGGCATTTTGACTGCGGGATGTACACAATGAGACAGAAGAGCTATGCGACAGCTTCTGTTTCAATGACAGGCACGATGACACTGGCATGATTGCCTTTTGGCCCCTGGTGGACATCAAACTGGACAGACTGTCCGGCTTTTAGCGTTCTGTAACCATCCATCTGAATGGTGGAGTAATGGGCGAAAATATCTTCGCCGCCGCCTTCGGGGCAAATGAAACCAAACCCTTTGGCGTTGTTGAACCACTTAACAGTACCCGTTTCCATACTTCGACATCCTTCGTAAATCTTATATAAGTAAGATGGAATGAACCGGTGGCGGAGTGGGGGCTGTTCAAAACCTCGCCAACTCTCGAAACTACAATTTAGAGAAATCAGGCGGGGCGTCAAGCGCCATGCAGACGGAATAGGGTAAAAATGCATCAAAATTTGAAGCAGTTAACGCTATTGTCGGTTATGTGACAGATGTCGCGGATGGCACTAATAGATGATAGTTATCTAATACTTGAGGTAGATTGATTGTGCGCATAGGCTGCTTGTCAGCGGCAAGATTTTCTGCCGGAAACCGTAACTGAAGATGACGACTGACAATGGGTAAGACGAACGACTGGCTGGATTTCGATCTGCTGGCGGAAGACAAATTGCGCGACGCGCTAAAACCGCCATCTATGTATAAAGTGATATTAGTCAATGATGATTACACTCCGATGGAGTTTGTTATTGACGTGTTACAAAAATTCTTTTCTTATGATGTAGAACGTGCAACGCAACTGATGCTTGCAGTTCACTATCAAGGCAAAGCTATCTGCGGCGTGTTTACTGCCGAAGTGGCTGAAACCAAAGTAGCGATGGTGAACAAATATGCGAGGGAGAACGAGCATCCGTTGCTGTGTACGCTGGAAAAAGCCTGAATGCAGGCATAAACATTGGGGGAGGTGCCTATGCTCAATCAAGAACTGGAACTCAGTTTAAACATGGCTTTCGCCAGAGCGCGCGAGCACCGACATGAGTTTATGACCGTCGAGCACTTGTTACTGGCGTTGCTCAGTAACCCATCGGCCCGCGAAGCGCTGGAAGCGTGTTCTGTGGATCTGGTGGCGCTCCGTCAGGAACTCGAAGCCTTCATTGAACAGACCACACCTGTATTGCCTGCCAGTGAGGAAGAACGCGACACGCAGCCAACGTTGAGTTTTCAGCGTGTACTGCAACGCGCGGTCTTTCATGTTCAGTCCTCCGGGCGCAATGAAGTTACCGGCGCAAATGTGCTGGTCGCTATCTTCAGCGAGCAGGAATCTCAGGCGGCTTATCTGCTGCGTAAGCATGAAGTGAGCCGCCTTGATGTGGTGAATTTTATTTCTCATGGCACGCGCAAAGACGAACCCAGTCAGTCTTCTGACTCTGGGAATCAGCCAAATAACGAAGAGCAAGCTGGCGGGGAGGACCGTATGGAAAACTTCACGACTAACCTTAACCAGCTTGCCCGAGTGGGCGGAATTGATCCGCTCATTGGCCGGGACAAAGAGCTGGAGCGCGCCATTCAGGTACTGTGCCGTCGCAGAAAAAACAACCCGCTGCTGGTGGGAGAGTCTGGTGTCGGTAAAACCGCCATTGCTGAAGGCCTCGCCTGGCGTATCGTCCAGGGTGATGTGCCTGAAATCATGGCTGATTGCACCCTTTATTCCCTGGATATCGGCTCGCTGTTGGCTGGCACCAAATATCGCGGTGATTTTGAAAAACGCTTTAAGGCGCTGTTGAAACAGCTGGAACAGGATACTAACAGCATTCTGTTTATCGATGAGATCCACACCATTATCGGTGCGGGTGCGGCATCGGGCGGCCAGGTGGATGCGGCTAACCTGATCAAGCCGCTGCTCTCCAGCGGTAAGATCCGTGTGATAGGGTCCACAACCTATCAGGAATTCAGCAATATCTTTGAAAAAGATCGTGCGTTAGCGCGCCGTTTCCAGAAAATCGATGTCACTGAGCCATCGGTAGAAGAGACTGTGCAGATAATCAACGGTCTGAAGCCGAAATACGAAGCGCACCATGACGTCCGCTATACCGCCAAAGCGGTGCGTGCAGCGGTCGAACTGGCGGTGAAATACATTAACGATCGTCATCTGCCGGATAAAGCGATTGACGTGATCGATGAGGCGGGCGCGCGTGCGCGTCTGATGCCGGTCAGCAAGCGCAAGAAAACCGTCAACGTGGCGGATATCGAGTCCGTTGTGGCCCGCATTGCGCGGATCCCGGAGAAGAGCGTTTCGCAGAGCGATCGCGACACGCTGAAAAACCTGGGCAACCGTCTGAAAATGCTGGTATTCGGACAGGATAAAGCCATTGAGGCGCTGACTGAAGCGATCAAAATGAGCCGTGCCGGTCTGGGACACGAGCATAAACCGGTTGGTTCGTTCTTGTTTGCCGGACCAACTGGCGTCGGTAAGACTGAAGTCACGGTGCAGTTGTCCAAAGCACTCGGCATTGAACTACTGCGTTTTGATATGTCCGAGTATATGGAACGCCACACCGTTAGCCGCCTGATTGGCGCGCCTCCGGGGTATGTCGGTTTCGACCAGGGCGGTTTGCTGACCGATGCTGTTATTAAGCATCCGCATGCGGTACTGCTGCTGGATGAAATCGAAAAAGCGCACCCGGATGTCTTTAACCTGCTGCTGCAAGTGATGGATAACGGTACGCTGACCGACAATAACGGGCGTAAAGCGGATTTCCGCAACGTGGTGCTGGTCATGACCACCAACGCTGGTGTGCGTGAAACTGAGCGTAAATCGATTGGGTTGATTCATCAGGACAACAGTACTGATGCAATGGGCGAAATCAAAAAAGTGTTTACGCCGGAATTCCGTAACCGTCTCGACAACATTATCTGGTTTGATCATCTCTCTACCGAGGTGATTCATCAGGTTGTTGATAAGTTTATCGTCGAGCTTCAGGTACAGCTGGATCAGAAAGGTGTCTCTCTGGAAGTGAGCCAGGAAGCACGTGACTGGCTGGCAGAGAAAGGCTACGACCGCGCAATGGGCGCACGTCCAATGACGCGTGTGGTCCAGGATAACCTGAAAAAACCATTGGCTAATGAACTGCTGTTCGGTTCGCTGGTGGATGGTGGCCAGGTGACCGTTGCGCTGGATAAAGAGAAAAATGAGCTGACCTATGGCTTCCAGAGTGCGCAAAAGCACAAGCCAGAAGCTGCACATTAATCTTTAATCACCTAATCAGCCGGGCGTAATGCCCGGTTTTTTTTCGCCTGATAATCGTGATTTGAAATGGGATATTCGGGGGAGTTTAAACAGTAGGCAAAAAATAAGCCTGCGTAAGGGAGATTACGCAGGCTAAGGAGGTGGTTCCTGGTACAGCTAGCATTTATGGGTTATGTTTTTCAGCGGAGGGGATAATACCCTTAATGAACGCAACGGTATGTGATCGATTTCTAAGAATCTTCCGAACGCTGAAAAATAACCGTAATTAACTACTTAGCATGCGGGTTGCGCGTGGACTCACCGGTAAAATTACGCATCAACAATGCATAATTCAGATCGATATCCTCTGGTACTGGCATCCACACGGTGTAACCATCGCCCGGCGCAACCGGCATGGCTTCGCCTTTCGCGTTTTCCATCTGCTCGAGGGTAAAGTTGATGTTGCCTTGTGGGGTCATCAGCTCCAGGCTGTCGCCGACGGTGAATTTGTTTTTCACCAGTACGGCTGCCAGTTCACCTTTACGTTCGCTGGTGAATTCGCCGACAAACTGCTGACGCTCGGAAACAGAGAAGCCGTATTCGTAGTTCTGATAGTCGTCATGCGTATGACGGCGCAGGAACCCTTCGGTGTAACCACGATGCGCCAGGCCTTCCAGCGTTTCCAGCAGTTGCGGGTCGAACGGTTTACCGGCTGCGGCATCATCAATGGCTTTACGATAGACCTGCGCGGTACGTGCACAGTAATAGTATGACTTGGTGCGGCCTTCGATCTTCAGGGAATGCACGCCCATCTGCGTCAGGCGTTCAACGTGGGCAATGGCACGCAAATCCTTTGAGTTCATGATGTAAGTGCCATGTTCGTCTTCGAACGCGGTCATATACTCACCCGGACGCTGGGCTTCTTCAATCATAAAGACTTTATCTGTCGGTGCGCCGATACCCAGCGTAGGCTCAACGTTTTGTACCGGGATAGGCTCGTACTTATGCACGATATTGCCCACCACGTCTTCTTTGCCTTCCTGCACGTTGTATTCCCAGCGGCAGGCATTGGTGCAGGTACCCTGGTTAGGGTCACGCTTGTTGATATAGCCAGAAAGCAGGCAACGGCCGGAGTAGGCCATACACAGCGCGCCGTGAACGAAGATCTCAAGCTCCATATCCGGCACCTGGGTGCGGATCTCTTCGATTTCTTCCAGCGACAGCTCGCGGGAGAGGATCACGCGGGTCAGCCCCATCTGCTTCCAGAATTTCACCGTTGCCCAGTTTACGGCGTTAGCCTGTACTGAAAGATGAATGTCCATGTCAGGGAAGTTTTCGCGCACCAGCATAATCAGACCAGGGTCTGACATGATCAGTGCATCCGGCCCCATTTCCACCACCGGTTTCAGATCACGAATGAAGGTCTTCAGCTTGGCATTGTGTGGGGCAATGTTAACCACCACATAGAATTTTTTACCCAGTTCATGGGCTTCATTAATGCCGAGCTGCAGGTTTTCGTGGTTGAATTCGTTGTTGCGTACGCGCAGTGAGTAACGCGGTTGGCCCGCATACACAGCGTCAGCGCCATAGGCGAAAGCGTAACGCATGTTTTTCAGCGTTCCCGCCGGGGAAAGGAGTTCCGGTTTAAACATAATTTTCTCGTTCTGATGACAGGTCAGACTCGCCTCACTCAATGAGGCGGTTAGGGGAGTGCCCCCATATTAAGGGCGGGCATTGTAGCGCTGCGAGGAAGTCAGGTAAAGAAAAACGCCGGGCGACAGCGTTGCGTTACCCGGCTGAGCAAATAATTATCAGGTCTTATCTTTTATCGTCTGACTGACACCATTGGTCTTAACTGAAGCAATACCGGTCTCGCGTGACTGTTCATTCGCATACAGTTGACTGCTACCAATAATCTGGTGGTTTGCAGCTTTCAGGTTGAAATGTAATTTGCCATTAGACGCTGTTTTTTTCTCATAACGCTCATCCAGAGGGCTGTTAGCCTGGACAGATGCGATCCCTTTTTCTGCAGCGCCTTTTGTAGTGTAAAGCTCACTGGTAAGGATTATTTCCCCGTTCCCAGCTTTAAGAACAAAGCGGTACTGATCATCGCTACTCTTACTTAATTCAAACCAACCAGCCATATGAACTCCTTGATTAAAAGTTTTATATCAAACAGTTATTGACGACAGTATTGTCAGAAAGAGTATGAGCGATATTTGGAGAGTTGCTAGTTACCAGGGCTCACGGAGCAGCGGAGCCCTGAAGTGCAGGAGAGTTTAAGCAATTCGGCAGGCGTCGGCTTCCCAGCGATACCCCACGCCATAGACCGCGCGGATAAACGACTGCTCGGCATCAAGCGACTCCAGCTTGCGTCGCAGGTTCTTAATATGGCTGTCGATGGTGCGGTCTGTAACGACGCGGTAATCGTCATAGAGATGATTGAGCAACTGTTCACGGGAGAACACTTTTCCCGGCTCATGTGACAACGTTTTAAGTAAGCGGAATTCGGCGGGCGTTAAATCGAGCATCTTCCCACGCCAGGAGGCCTGAAAACGGCCTTCATCGACGATAAGCGGGCTGTCTGCATCCATTTGTTGCAGTTCGCGCTGCGGTTTGCAACGACGCAGGATCGTTTTTACGCGCGCGACAACTTCGCGCGGGCTGTAAGGTTTACAAATATAATCATCAGCACCGATCTCCAGCCCCAGCAGGCGATCAATCTCTTCGATTTTAGCGGTTACCATCATGATGGGGACTTCTGAGAAGCGGCGAATTTCCCGACACAGAGTCAGACCGTCGGTACCGGGCAGCATCAGATCCAACAAGATCAGATCGGGCGGCGTTTGGCGCACGTAAGGCAGAACCAGGTCGCCGTGGTTGATCAGCGTAGGGGCATAGCTCGCTGCCCGCAGGTAGTCGATCAGCAGTTGCCCCAGCTTAGGCTCATCTTCCACGATCAGAATACGCGGTGTGTTTTCATCAATGGGTAACTCAGTCATACATCTCTCTGTAAATCGCGTTCCAGCGGTAACTCTACTGTAATGCTAACCCCACCAAAAGGCGAATGGGCGGCACGAATCAGACCATTATGCGCTTGTACGATATTGACGCAAATCGCCAGCCCCAACCCGGAACCTCCACTGGCGCGGCTGCGCGAGCCTTCGGTGCGATAAAATCGTTCAAACAGCTTCTGTAACTGCTCGTCACTTACGCCGGGAGCGGAATCAGCGAAGGTTAATAACACCATGCGTTCGCGTTGTTCGGCGCTGATATGCAACCCGCCACCGCTATCGGTGTAGCGCAGACTGTTTTCCAGCAGGTTGTTGAACAGCTGCATCAGACGATCCCTGTCACCAAATACCGTCATGCTGTCGGGGAGCGAAAGCTGTATGGTCAATCCACGGCTGGCGAAGCGTTCACGAAATGCGCCGCTTGCCACTTCCAATAGGGGGATGAGGTCCAGCGATGTTTTCTGGTAGGCCAGCGCGCCTTCATCTGACATGGAGAGCTGATGAAGGTCGTCAACCAGTTTGGTGAGCGTACCGACTTCAGCCTGCAACGAGGCAACGGAGTCAGGGGTAAACTGGCGGACACCATCCTGAATGGCCTCCAGTTCACCGCGCAACACCGCCAACGGCGTACGCAGTTCGTGAGAAATATCGGCCATAAAGTCACGACGCATCTGCTGGTTTTTTTCCAGTGTACTGGCGAGCTGGTTGAAGTCCTGCGCCAGCTTGCCCAGCTCATCCGTACTGGTTGGCGTAACGCGAGTGGTGAAATCGCCCGCCGCCAGTTTGTGCGTGCCTTCCACCAACCGCTTAACCGGGGCCAGCAGGCTGCGCGCCAGCGTAAACGTCGCCAGCGCGGCCAGGATCGTGGAGAGCGCAACGATAAGCCAGCTGGATCGTCGTTGCTGCATGTCGAAATTGATATCCGTATTCCGCGTTAAGCGTTCCACAGGAGAGGCAATCACGGCGCCCACTTCGCTACCGTTAACGCGTATGGGATGGCGCATGCCGTCGCGAGGAACTGGGCCGCGCGGGCCGACAAGCACACGGGCGTTTTGGTCGACAACCCAAAACTGTGTACGCCAGCCGTGCGGCGGCATGCCTGGACCCGGTTTATCATCGTCGTTGTCGTGTTCAAAAGAGCGCAGGATCTGGAAAACAAAACGATCGTTATTGCGTAAGAATCGCCAGTTGCCGTGCTGCTCGTACTGCTCGCTTAATGCGTCGCTGAGCATTTGCAGCCGCTGCTCGTTGCCGTGCTTGATATAGTCAATAAAACCACGTTCGAAGCTAATGCGTACGGCCCAGTGCATGCTGATCAGCAACACAATGCAGGTGGCGAAAATCGCCAGAAACAGTTTGCCGGTGATACCGGGCCGCCAGAACTTCATCAGGTGCTCCTTTTGCGCCGTGAAATCACCGCGTTGGTTTGCGTGTCGTTCGGCACGCGGGCAAAAATAATGGCGGGCAGCGCAATAATGAAGGCGATGCACAGCCAGGTATACATAAAGACGGTATGCGTACTTCCGCTGTCGATGGCGATATGCTGTTGGCCGAACATGCCCAGCAGCAGGCCAGCGATGGTCACACCAATACTCATCGATAGCTGCATGATCATCGACAGCAGGCTGTTACCGCTGCTGGCCAGATCGTCAGGCAGATCTTTTAACGTAAGCGTGTTCATGGATGAAAAACGCGTTGAGTTGACCATTCCCTGTAAAAACAGCACGAAGGGCAGGGCGTAATACCAGCCCAGCAGTGCCGTGGTCATTAGCAACAGACTGACCAGCGACAGGCCAAGCGTAGTGGTAATCAGCACACGACGGTAACCAAAGCGGTTAACGACCTGCACCACAATGCGCTTCATGCCCATACTGCCCAGCACCATCGGGATCATCATCAGCCCGGCATGAAAAGGTGAAAAACCGAGGCCAATCTGTAAAAACACCGGTGTCATAAACGGCAACATGCCGCTGCCGATGCGTCCGGCAAAACTGCCGAACAGACCTAGCGAGAAGGTTGGTGTGCGAAACAGATTCAGGCTGAATAGCGCACGCGGATTACGATGGGCGTGTTTCAGATACAGCGCAATAGCCAACACCCCGCAGATAACCAGCGCCGCCAGCGTGATACTGGAGAGGCCGGTTCCTTTGCTGCCATCGAGCGCTAGCGTCAGTACCGCCATGCCGACCGCCAGCATCGCGAACCCTGAGAGGTCGAAACGTCGGGTTTGCATGGTGTAGTTGGGCATCAGCATTAACGTCGCTATTGCGCCGACAATGCCTACCGGAATGTTAATCAAAAATATCCAGTGCCAGGAGGCGTATTCAACCAGAATTCCGCCTAACGCCGGGCCCAGCAGCGGGCCGATTTGACCGGGTAAAGTGACAAACGTCATCGCCGCCATATATTGCTCACGCGGGACGATTTTCATCACCGTTAGCCTGCCGACCGGCACCATCATCGCGCCGCCAACGCCTTGTAAGACGCGCGCCATCACCAGCTCGTTGAGCGTGCTGGACCCGGCACAAAACAGCGAGCCAAGCGTAAACAGGATGATGGCGGTGAAGAAGATATTACGCACGCCAACTTTGTCCGCCAGCCATCCGCTGGCGGGCAGCATCACGGCAACAGTTAAAACATATGACACAATGACCATATGCATGTGTAACGGGCTTTCCCCGAGGCTTGCCGCCATCGAGGGAAGCGCGGTGTTAACGATGGTGGTATCCAGCGACTGCATAAAAAAGCCAAATGCCACAATCCAAAGTTGCCAGCGGGTGCTGTCGGGAAGTTCTGTCATAACTCTGCTACCGGTTTGCTGTTTTTACGCGAAAAACGCAGACGCAGACGGTCGAAAAAGAGATAGACCACGGGCGTGGTGTACAGCGTCAGGAGCTGGCTCACGACCAGCCCACCGACAATGGTTATCCCCAAGGGCTGACGCAGTTCAGAGCCATCCCCTGCGGATAACACCAACGGCAACGCGCCAAACAACGCCGCCAGCGTGGTCATCATTATTGGGCGAAAGCGCAACAGGCAGGCCTGGAAAATAGCTTCTTCCGGCTGTAGTTTGCCGTTTCTCTGCGCTTCCAGCGCAAAATCGACCATCATGATGGCGTTTTTCTTCACAATGCCAATTAATAGCATGATCCCTATCAGGGCGATTAGGCTGAACGGGGCATTAAACAGCTCCAGCGCCAGCAACGCCCCGACGCCAGCCGAAGGTAGCGTGGAGAGAATGGTCAGCGGATGGACATAGCTTTCATACAGCATACCCAGCACGATATAGACCGTGGCGATGGCGGCGATAATCAGGATCACCTGCGAATTCATGGTGTCCTGAAATACCTGTGCGGTACCGGCAAAGCTACCGCGAACCGTGGAAGGGACGCCGAGCTGGGTCATGGTTCTGTTGATGGCCTCTGTCGCTTCTGACAGTGAAGAACCTGTCGGCAGGTTAAACGACACGGTTGAGGCGGCAGACAAGCCCTGATGGTTCACAGACAGTGGCGCATTCGCCGGCTGCCATTTAGCAAAGTACGATAACGGGATCGCTTTACCGTCATTGTTGATGACGAACATTTTGTCCAGTGCGCTGATGTCCTGGGTGTAACGTCGATCGACCTCCATCACCACTTTGTACTGGTTCATCGGCTGATAGATGGTAGAGATCTGTCGTTGTCCGAAAGCGTTATTCAACAGGCTGTTGGCGGCTGCCACGTCGATCCCCAGACGAGACATGGTGTCGCGATCGTAAATCAGATTCATCTCCGCGCCATTGTCCTGCTGATCGGAGTTGACGTCTGCCAGTTGGGGCAGGGCGGCAAGCGCCTTACGGATCTTCGGTTCCCACTCACGCAGCGCCGCGAGATCGTCGGACAGCAATGTGTATTGATAGCTGGCGTTGGCCTGGCGTCCACCAACGCGAATATCTTGCACCGCCATTAAAAACAGATTCGCACCTGGCTCTTTTGAAAGCGCGACGCGCAGGCGGTCGATCACCTGCTGAGCCGTTTCATGGCGCTCATCACGTGGCTTGAGGGTAATAAACATCATCCCGCTGTTGACCCGCGAACCACCGGTAAAACCGGTGACGTTATTCACCGCCGGGTCGTCGCGGATGATCTTCATAAAGTCCTGCAGTTTGCCGCGCATGGCCTGAAATGAGATGCTCTGGTCGGCCTGGATCCCACCCATCAATACACCCGTATCCTGTTCCGGGAAGAAGGTTTTGGGGATGGAAATATAAAGCCAGATATTCAGCGCGATGGTACCGAGTAACACCACGCCTACCAGCCGCGTATGGCGCAGCACCCATTTAAGCGAGGTGCCGTAACTCTGTTGCAGCGCCACCAGCACACGACCAAAACCCCGTTTACGAGACTGTTCGCGCGGGGTGCTGGATTTGAGCATCCAGCCGCACATCATTGGCGTTAATGTCAGCGACACCAGCAGTGAGATACCGATAGCAACCGACAGCGTGACGGCAAATTCGCGTAGCAAGCGTCCAGGCAATCCGCCCATTAACAGCAGTGGCAGGAACACCGCCACCAGCGACAGGCTCATGGAGAGCACGGTGAATCCCACTTCGCGCGTACCCTGTAACGCCGCCTGGAGCGGCTTCATTCCTGCTTCCAGGTGGCGGGCAATATTTTCCAGCACAACGATGGCGTCATCGACGACAAATCCCGTAGCAATGGTGAGCGCCATCAACGACAGGTTGTTCAGGCTGAATCCGCACAGATACATGGCGGCAAAGGTACCGATCAGCGAGACCGGAACCGCTACCGCGGGGATCAGCGTCGCACGCCCGGAGCGCAGGAAAACAAAGACCACCAGGATAACCAGCGCCACGGAGATAATCAGCGTCTGTTCGACTTCCTCCAGTGAAGCGCGAATGGTCGGCGAGCGGTCCTGGGCGATTTGCAGATCGATGGCGGCCGGTACCAGCGTTTGTAGCTCCGGTAATTTGGCGCGAATGCTGTCTACCGTCTGAATGATATTGGCTTCCGGTAGCTTGCGGATCATCAACAGAATGGCCGGTTTGGCATTGGTCATCCCCGCGTTGCGTACGTCCTGCACCGAGTCGGTTACAGACGCAACGTCGCCCAGTCGTACCGCCGCGCCGTTATTGTAGTGGATGATAATCGGCTGGTATTCGGCGGCGGTTTTCAGCTCATCGTTGGTTTGGACCTGCCAGCGGTGAGTATCATTCTCGATAGCACCCTGCGGCTTACGCACGTTGGCGTTGTCAATTGCGCTACGCACGTCATCCAGCGACACGCCCTGGTTAAACAGCGCTTGCGGATTAAGCCCTACACGCACGGCAGGCAGAGAGCTGCCTCCAACGTCCACGTCGCCCACGCCGTCGATTTGCGCGATGGTCTGCGCCAGTTGTGTTGATGCGAAATCGTAAAGTTCGCCCTGCGAGTAGGTGTCCGACGTCAGCGTTAGGATCATGATTGGCGCATCGGAAGGGTTGGCTTTGCGATACGTTGGTCGGCTCGGCATCCCGCTGGGTAGCAGACTTTGCGCGGCGTTAATTGCGGCCTGAACGTCCCGCGCCGCGCCATTGATGTCACGGTCGAATTTGAATTCGAGAATAATACGCGTACTTCCAAGTGAACTGCTTGATGTCATTTCGTTCACGCCCGCAATGCGCCCCAGCGAGCGCTCCAGCGGAGTTGCGACCGAGGACGCCATCGTTTCGGGTGAGGCACCCGGTAACGATGCGCTGACCATGATCACCGGAAAATCCACCTGCGGTAGCGGAGCGACCGGCAGCAGACGAAATCCGAGTATGCCGCACAGGGTGATGGCTACCGAAATGAGAATGGTCGCCACCGGACGATGAATGAAAAGCGCGAAAAATTTCATTTACGCTTCCTCTTCCTGACGTGGGAAGCGGCTTTTCACGTACAACGACAGACGGTCAAACAGCAGATAAATCACCGGGGTGGTAAACAGGGTTAATACCTGACTCACCAGCAGCCCACCGACCATGCCAATACCTAATGGGCGACGTAACTCTGCGCCCACACCGGTACTCAACATCAGCGGTAACGCGCCGAGCAGTGCCGCCAGTGTAGTCATCAGGATCGGGCGAAAACGCAGCAGACAAGCCTGGAAAATGGCATCGCGTGGTGACATTCCCTGTTCGCGCTCCGCGGCAAGGGCAAAGTCGATCATCATGATGGCGTTTTTCTTGACGATACCGATGAGCAAAATAATGCCGATAATCGCGATGACGTCCAGTTCGCTCCCGGCAATCATTAACGCCAGGAGCGCCCCGACGCCCGCCGTCGGCAACGTGGAGAGAATAGTAATTGGGTGAATAAAGCTCTCATACAGCACGCCGAGGACGATATACATCGCGACAACCGCAGCCACAATCAACCAGATGGTATTTCCCAGCGCGGCCTGGAAGGCGAGCGTGCTGCCCTGGAACTGGGTGGTAATATTTGCGGGCAGGTTAAGCGTTTTTTCGGTATCCAGAATGGCCTGTACCGCATCACCCAGCGACCACTCGTCTGGCACGTTGAACGAGATGGTGGTGACCGGGAACTGATCGAGGTGGTTAATCGACAGCGGGGCAAAACGCTGTTCAACACTGGCGATCGCGCTGAGCGGTACTATGCCGCCGTCGCTACTGGTCAGACGAATTGTATCCAGTGCCGCAAGCCCTGGCGTATTGTTGGTATCATGTTCTAACACTACGCGATACTGATTCGCCTGGGTGTAGATGGTTGAAATCAGTCGCTGGCCGAAGGCGTTGTACAGGGCGTTGTCGACATCTGACATGCTGATGCCCAAACGGCTGGCGCTGTCACGATTGACGTTCACATATGCTACCAGCCCTTTATCCTGCCAGTCGCTACTGACATCGGACAGTTGCGGTAGCTGATTTAGTTTTGCTATCAGCTGTGGAACCCAGGTGCTGAGGGCATCAAGGGATGTCGCTTGCAGCGTGAACTGATATTGCGTCCGGCTGACCTGAGTATCAATCGTCAGATCCTGAGTGGGCTGAAGATAAAGGTCAACGCCGGGAACTCTGTCAACCGCATCCTGTAGGCGCGCAATCACTTTCTGCACCCGATCGTCGCGTTCATCCAGCGGCTTAAGGTTGATTTGTAAGCGCGCGCTGTTCAATGCCGTATTAGTGCCGTCCACACCGACAAAAGCGGTCAGGCTTTCTACCGCCGGATCTTTCAGAATGACATCTGAAACCTGACGCTGGCGCTGGGCCATGCTGGCAAATGAGCTGGACTGCGGTGCCTGCAGCGTGCCCTGGATAATGCCGTTATCCTGGATCGGAAAGAAGCCTTTGGGGATAAAGACCCATAGCATAACGCTCAGCGCCAGCGTGCCGAGCGCAACGCTCAGCGTGAGCCACGGATGGTTGAGCACTTTCGCCAGCCAGTGGCCGTACCCGGCAATAACGCGATCAAACATGCGCTCTGAGGCACGGGAGAAGCGGTTTTGCTTACGCAATGAGGCCTGATTCAGCATACGCGCGCACATCATCGGCGTAAGAGTGAGCGAGACAACGGCGGAAATCAGAATCGCCACGGCCAGCGTCACAGCGAACTCCCGGAATAATCGACCTACGATATCACCCATAAATAGCAGTGGGATCAGTACGGCGATCAGTGAAAATGTCAGAGAGATGATGGTAAAACCAATCTCGCCCGCGCCCTTCAGGGCAGCAGTCAGCGGTTTTTCGCCTTTTTCGATATAGCGTGAAATATTCTCGATAACCACGATAGCGTCATCCACCACAAAACCTGTCGCAATGGTTAGCGCCATGAGGGTCAGGTTGTTGATGGAGAAATCAAGAAATACCATCACCGCGAAAGTACCGATTAACGATAACGGTACGGCGACCGCAGGAATAATGGTTGCCGGAATATTGCGCAAAAACAGGTAGATAATCATGACTACCAGCGCAATCGCCAGCATCAATTCAAATTGGGTATCCGCTACGGACGCACGAATATTGGTTGTACGATCGGAAAGTACGCTGACCTTAACCGATTTGGGCAGGCTCTCGGTGAGCTGCGGCAGCATCTGGCGGATACTGTCTGCCGTGGAGATGATGTTTGCGCCAGGCTGACGCTGAACATTCATCACTATAGCTTGTTGCTTATTGGCCCATGCGCCCAGCCAGCTGTTTTCGGCCCCTTGCTCAACGGTGGCAACATCGCCCAGACGAACCGGTGCCCCGTTTTTATAGGCAACAATGAGCTGACGATATTCATCCGCGGACTGCATCTGGTCGTTGGCTGAAAGGGTAACGGCACGCGTTGGGCCATCAAGACTCCCTTTTGCCGAATTGACGTTGGCACCGGTAATGGCCGTACGGATGGTTTCGCTGGTCAGACCGAGTGCGGCAATAGCCTGAGCGTTAAGCTTCACGCGGACCGCCGGACGTTGCCCACCAGAAAGTGTTACCAGACCCACGCCGGAGACCTGAGAGATTTTCTGCGCGACGCGGGTTTCGACCATATCTTCCACCTGCGTCATCGGCATGGCGCTGGATGTGACCGCCAGCGTCATGATCGGTGGATCTGCCGGGTTTACCTTGCTGTAGACCGGAGGGTTAGGGAGATCGCTGGGTAATAAATTGGTGGCGGCGTTAATCGCGGCCTGAACTTCCTGCTCGGCAACATCCAACGGGAGCGTCAGTTGAAACTGTAACGTAACGACCGATGCGCCACCGGAGCTTTGTGATGACATCTGTTTTAAGCCAGACATCTGTCCAAACTGACGTTCAAGCGGTGCGGTGACCGCCGAGGTCATGACGTCCGGGCTGGCGCCAGGGTAGAGCGTAACGACCTGAATCGTGGGGTAATCCACTTCAGGTAAGGCGGCGATTGGCAAGAAGCGATAACCGATAATTCCGGCAAGCAAAATCGCGACCATCAGCAGCGTGGTGGCGACGGGGCGCAGAATAAACAGGCGCGATGGTCCGCCTGTGTTGTCCGGAGGTAACACCTGCATCAGGAGTTAGCTCCTTTTTTGCCGTATCCGCGTGGAGCTGTTTTCTCGTCGGAAACAGAGGCGTCGTGCGCCTCAACGACTTCGACTTTTGCGCCTTCCGTCAGACGGTCAATCCCGTCGGTCACGACCCGATCGCCCGCAGAAAGCCCGGCGGCAATCACCACTTTTTGGCTATCCTGAATACCCGGTTTAACCAGGTGTTTGCTCACTTTATTGTCGCTATTCAGTACCCAGACAAAGTGGCCTTCGTTACCCATTTGCAGGGCGGCAGTTGGGATCACAACGGCATTTTGTTCCGTGTCGACCAGCATGCGGGCGTTAACGAACTGGTTAGGGAATAAAGCATCATCCTGATTGTTAAAACGAGCCTTAACTTTGATTGTTCCGGTGGTGGCATCAATCTGATTGTCGAGACTGAGCAGGACGCCTTCGCTCAGCTTTTGCGAATTGGTTCGGTCCCAGGCTTCGACCTTCAACTGGCTCCCCGATTTTTGTGCCTGCAACACGGTAGCAATGTCGTTTTCAGGCAACGTAAATATCAGGTCGATGGGATGCGTTTGCGTAATGACGACGATTCCGGTGGTATCGCCGCTGGAAATTTGGTTACCGACATCGACCTGTTTCAGGCCGACACGACCATCGACAGGCGCGGTTATCCGGCTCCAGTCGAGCTGCAACTGAGCGCTGGCGACACTGGCTTCATCCGCTTTGATTGTGCCTAACGTCTCGTTGACCAGCGCCTGCTGGGCGTCCAGCTCCTGACGGGAGACCAGATTGGTTTTAACCAACTGTTGATAGCGGGCAAGATCGCGACGGGCATTCGCCAGCGTGGCTTTATCTTTTGCCAGTTGTCCCAGCGCCTGAGCCAGAGCAACTTTGAACTGGCTGGGATCTATCTCTGCCAGCAGGTCACCGGCTTTAACCTGTTGTCCTTCCTCAAAGTGTAAGGCGATGAGTTGACCATCCACCCGACTACGCACCGTGGCGGTATTTGCGGCAGTAACGGTCCCCAGCCCTGTCAGATAGCGTGGCACGGCTTCCTCGGTGGCGGTGGCAGCCTGCACGGGAGCCAACGGTCCGGAGCGCATTCCACGCCGTCCTGACCCCGCCGTGTGCTGCGCGGGTTTGGTCGCGCCCGGTGCGGTTCCCTGGGATGCGCTGCGGCTTTGCCAGAACCAGATGGCGGCGACGGCGGCCACGACGATCACGATTGCTATCACCCAGCGGGATTTATTACTGCCTTTCATTGTTATGAGTTTCTCATCCTGAAACGATTCGCGGAATGATACTAGTTTAGCCAGTGAACAAGGGAGAAAAATGGAGGAATTATGAAACACTGTCGGGATTCGTCTGAATGCTGACGCGGCTTTGCGAGGCGTTACGCAACAATCGGTGGTGAAGATAGCGAATACGCAATTGTGCGATAGAGTGCTGACAAGGCAAAAAGGAGGAAAGCCAGAGATTTCAGCAGGACGCTGTAACGGGAAAGCCCCTCCCGAGGAAGGGGCCAAAATAAGGAAAGGGTTATGATGAAGCAGGTCATCATACTGGTGATACTCTTAGTCATTAGCTTCGCGGCTTACTAAGACACCAGGGGGAGGGGAAACCCTCCCTAACCCTCACTCCTGAAAATAAGTCACAGCAAGGATGATGTCAATACGCACACTTTTCAGCATGCGAGCGGCTTAGCGGAAAACAACGTCAGCCCAGCGGGCCAGTCCGGCGGTGACAGAACCGAAGTCATCGCCACCCGCGATAGGGATCCCGGGAAGCTGCTGGGCGAGGGCTTTTTTAATCAGCGGCGAACGCGCGCTGCCGCCGGTCAGATAAATCACGTCCGGTTTTTCCTGTGCGTTGTCCAGCGCCAGCTGGACCTGCTCCAGAATACGCGCCAGGGGCTGATTGAGCGCAGCTTCCAGTCCGTGTTGATTGATATCGGTTGCCAGCGTGTCGCTGATAAACGGTATCGCCGCCGTTACAATGGTCTGGTCGGAAAGTGCGATTTTGCTCTCTTCTGCACTGCGCACCAGGCGATAGCTCAGACGCTCGCGCCAGACTTTAAGCAGCAGAGCGACTTTATCGGCTTCTCTTGCGTCGCGGACAAGATCGTTGAGCAATCTACCGTTGGCGCTGCTGTAGAAATCACTTTGCGCGGGAACGTCGTTGATTGCGACCGCGTTCCACCACGGGAGAATCGGTAAGGCGATACCTTTTTCTGTCTCACCGCCCATACCCAGCAGTGGCATCAGGTGTTTAAACGCCAGCGCGATATCCAGATCGTTCCCGCCTACGCGGCAGCCACTGTGTCCCAGCAGGCTGTTTTCGCGATCGGCACGCTGATGCCATTGCGGCCCCATCAGCAGCAGTGAACAGTCGGTCGTACCCCCGCCGATATCCACCACCAACACGCGTTTTTCTTCCTGCAGCGTCGCTTCGTAATCCAGTCCCGCCGCTACCGGCTCGTACTGGAAGACGACATCCTGAAAACCGGCGCGTTTGGCCGCACGTTCAAGAATACCCTGCGCCTGGGTGTTGGCGTCATCGCCACCTAATCCCTGGAAGTTGATGGGCCGACCAATCACGGCCTGAGTGATAGCTTCCGGCAGCTGGCTTTGCGCCTGGTTGCGAATGTGCAGCATCATTGCACAGACCAGATCTTCAAACAGCGCAACCTGCTGAGGCTTCAGACCGCTGGCGCCCAAAAATGATTTTGGCGATTTAACGAAGTACACCTCTTCCGGGTCTTCAATATACTGACCCAGCGATGCCAGACCGAACTGTACGCTGTTGGCGTTAACGTCGATGTCTTCTTCGCGGTTGTAGCGCATCGCACGGCGAAGCAGCGCCTGCGTTTCATCATCCGTAGTTGGGATGTCATGATGGCGATACAGCCACTCGCTAACCGCTTCGCGCGTTGGTGCGCACAGCATTGAGGGTAGCAGCGTGCTGTTATTTTCCATTTTGAGCAGGTGGGGCTGCCCGTCACGCATAACGGCCACTGAACAGTTTGCCGTACCGTAGTCAAAACCAATAAACACCGTAAAAATCCCCATGCCAGTGAAGAAGGGGCGTGACTTTAACGAATAGTTGACGCCCCGACAACTGGAATATGAAAGCAAGGCATACTGATTGAATACCGTTTATGCTGTAGGTTTGCGTAAAAAGGAAAACTGAATGTTCACGCTGAGCTGGCAACCACCTTATGACTGGCCCTGGATGATGGGATTTCTTGCCGCCCGTGCGGTTGAAGGTGTCGAAACCGTAGAGGAACTGAGCTATGTCAGAAGCCTGTGCGTAGGGGGGCATCGTGGTCTGGTGCGCGTTGTCCCGGATCTGCACGCCAACGTGCTACACGTGACGTTGAGCACAGGGTTACAGCCGGTCGCCTCCGAGTGCCTGGCAAAAATAACGCGCTTGTTCGATCTTGGCTGTTGCCCGCAGCAAATTATCGCCGCGCTGGGTAGCCTCGGTGCGGCGCGTCCGGGACTGCGCCTGCCGGGATGTGTCGATGCGTTTGAGCAAGGGGTACGGGCGATTTTAGGGCAGTTAGTCAGCGTATTGATGGCCGCTAAACTGACGGCGAAAGTGGCGCACGCTTACGGGGAAGCGCTGGAGGATGCGCCCGAGTATGTGTGTTTTCCTACGCCGGAAGCGCTTGCCAATGCCGATCCGCTACGCCTGAAAGCGTTAGGAATGCCGCTCAAACGCGCTGAAGCGTTGATTCACCTGGCTCATGCAACCCTTGAAGGAACGCTCGCGACAACAGCCCCTGCCGATATCGAACAAGGCGTTAAGCAGCTACAAACGTTTCCCGGGATAGGGCGCTGGACCGCCAACTATTTCGCGCTACGTGGTTGGCAGGCGAAGGACGTTTTTCTGCCGGATGATTATCTGATTAAACAGCGTTTTCCCGGCATGACACCGGCCCAGATCCGACGGTATGCAGAGCGCTGGAAACCCTGGCGCTCCTATGCGCTGTTACATATTTGGTATACGGATGGCTGGCAACCGTCAGTTGATGGCGAAATTACTGGTATTCAGTAGCAGATCCAGCGGTTGGGCATCGGCAATAATATCGCCATAAATCATATCAACACCGATGCCAGAAAGCGTATCCATGATGAGTGGCAACTGAACCGGACCGGCGATAGTTTTTATGTCCAGGCGCTGGGCATGACCCTGAATAATGGACACCCACATTTCGTCGATCAGGTTGCCGGGAGCGCTGGCACTTAGCTCGCTGTCGAGCAACAGGTAATCGACAAAGCGATATTTCAGGTTGTCAAAGAGCTCTAAATCGCGACCAACCTGACTTAATACAATTCGACAGCCGTACTGGCGCAGCCGATGCAGGGCAGACACCGCCTGCGTTGGGTTGGTTTTGATGACGCTTGCCGGAATGGTCAGATGCAGCAATCGCGGCGGTAGTGGACTGCGTTGCAAGTGCTCCAGCAGCTCATCGATAAGTTCTGTGTTGAGCAGGCCGACGGCGGAAAGGGGCAGGGCAATACTGAGGCCCTTACTGGCTACTGCTTGGGCAGAGTTCTGGAAGAACTCGCTAAATACCCGACGGTCAAGCGCCTTGCTTAACGCGGGATCGACCAGCCCAGCGCGGAAGGCTTGCTCCTCAATGACTTCACCCTCAGCGGTGCCTAAGCGAAGCGAAATAATCCAGAAGCTAAACGTCTCCGGTATACGCGGGGAAGCCACACCTCTGGCGATCATCAGCATTGGGTTGTGCATAATGGTGTGTCTTTGTTCATCCAATGTCAGTTGACTACGCGCGGCATGGGCCTGGCTTTGCTGAGGTTCATAGACACATACTCGTCCACGGCCGCTGTTTTTCGCCGCGTAGCAGGCGATATCGGCCTGAGACATCACATCGGTCGCGATATGGTTTTTCTCATCAATGAGCGTAATCCCTGCGCTGGCGCCAATACGGTGTAAGCGGCCTTCCCATATGAAGTGGTAATCATTAATGGCGCTGATGACGCGACCTGAAATAAAGCGGGCGCTTTCGATATTACAATCCGGTAGCAACAGACCAAACTCGTCGCCGCCCAGGCGTGCCAGCATATCGCTGGATCGCAACATGCTGAGCATAAGCGCTGAGAGTTCACGCAGCAGAGCATCGCCGGCGGCATGACCCGCGCTGTCGTTCACTGCTTTAAAACGATCCAAATCGATAAAAACCAACACATGGCGCTGGTGCGTGTCGTGTACCGAATGCAGCAATTGTTTTAGATGGTTTTCGAAGCTGACCCGGTTTGCCAACTGCGTCAGGTCATCATGCGAGGCGCTGTAGCTAAGCTGGCGGAGCATCTTCCGCGACTCGGTAACGTCCTGAATAACCAACACCGAGCCAATGCTGCCGCCGTCGAGGGTGCTGAGGGGCGTGATGCTGTACTGAATGTCATAACTGTTGCCGTTACGACAATGCAGGACCACTTCCTGTTCGATTGCCGTACGTGACATGTCAGCACTGTAGATATTTTCCATCAGCGGACCGTTCTCGCCAAAAGTAATATGTAGTACCGTCAATAGCGGAATGCCGATGGCACTGTCCTGCTGCCAGCCGCTCATTTTCTCAGCAACCGGATTCATAAAGGTCACGTTCATATCGACATCAATACAAATCACCGCTTCGCCGATTGAATCCAGCGTAATGTGAAGGCGCTCTTTTTCCTGAAACAGCGCTTCGTTAAGCTGCTTGACTTCGGTCATATCCATATTGATACCAAGTAAGCGTTCAACTTCACCGTCTTTATTCAGTACCCGGTTGGCCAACGAGCGGATATGGCGTATGCCATCTTTTACCGCGATACGAAACTCAAGCTTAAACGGAGCCCGTGCGGCCAGTGAGTCACGAATCACATTTTCGGCGTACTCACGATCTTCGGGTACCACGCACTCATACCAGACTTGCCAACTGGGCTTGATATGCGCAGGAACTTCGTAGAGATCGAACATCCGTTTATCCCAGCTGATCACGTCAGGCTGGAGTTCCCATTCCCAGATCCCAATCCCCCCGGCTTCATTGGCGAGGGTAATGCGCTCCATCAACCGTTTGTTAATCCACTCGGTATGCTTCAGGTCGTTAATGTCCTCAACCTGCGCGATAAAATAGAGTGGGGTATTGTCGCTATGACGCACCAACGAAACGGCCAGCAACGCCCAGACGACGTCGCCCGAACGGGTGTAATAGCGTTTTTCCATGGAATAGCTATTAATCTCTCCGCGTGCCAGCATGTTCAACTGTTCAATGTCGTTGTTCAAATCTTCCGGCCAGGTTAATTGCTGGAAGGTCAGTGAACGTAACTCCTCCTGGCTATAGCCCAGAAACTGACACAAGGCTTTATTGGCCTGTAACCATTGCCCCTCGGTACCGACTAACGCCATGCCAATCGCGGAATATTCCATGGCGTTGCGAAAGCGTGACTCGCTTTCTGAAATGTGCTTGCGTTCGGCTCGAAACGCGTACATCACCATGGTCATCATATTGGCGGGCAACAGGATCATCAAAAACGGTAGCCACGGTATGCTGGTCAATACGGTCAATTTAGGGGTGTAGAGCAGCGAAGGGTCGGCGGCCAGCATCAGCGAAACCATCATTACGGTGCTGAGGAATATTAAAAATGCCTCCATACGCGGCAGACGGACAGCGCTCCACATCAGCAGGACAATAACGCAGGTAAATGGCCATGGAATGTACATCATGGACAGCCAACTGAGCGTTAAGGTCACCAGCAGGGTAATCAGGGTCTCAAGCAATAATCGCGGGTCGCGATGGCGCAACAGGTAATGTGGTTTAAACAGTAAACCTAACGGCACCAACGCCAGTGCGCCAATGGATTCTGACAGTACCCAAATGAGAAAGGTATTTAACGACGTGTCCTTCGGCAGCAACAACCACATCAAAATGCCGCCCAACAGTGGTGGAACAACCGCGCTACCAAATGCCAGGCGCGCCCAGTCATTCAAATTTTGTAAGGGATTGTACCAGGGCAGCAGTTTACGCAATAACATTGCGCCAACAACAGCCTCAATAATGTTAATGACCGTATAGGCGAAATTAAGCGACTGTCCGGGGAAAAAAAGTAAAGAGGCGCCGATGCTACCGAATGAGCAAGCCAGCGCGATCCCAGGCCACATCTTTCCCGCGTGACGGTAAAAAGCCACCATCATGATAGAGGTTGGAAACCACAGAGGGGCAAGCTGTGCGCCGTAACGTGATAGTTCCAGCGAAAACAACGTAAAGATGAAAGCCACCAGACCTAAACTGGCCAGGCGCAGTAGAGGATGGGGTAAGGTAACTAAAACATGTTGGGATTGTTTACTCATTACCACTCTACCCAAATAGCCGTTGTCGCCCAGCAGAGATGCCGGACGCATCACATTTAATCTGGGATTATGCTAGTACAAACAATTTACAATTTATACGCCAGCTGCTCATAAATTAACACTCCCAAGCTATTAATTCCTAAGGCAGGTGAATAAATATAGCGGCTGTTCTAAATCTGACCATTTTAATTTGCGACAGGGACAGCATTGGTGCAGCCTGGGGTGGCATCGCGCCGCTGAAATCCCTATAATTGCCGCGTTTGGCGTTTCGGCGCCGCCCTTCCTTACATCCAGGTTAATCAGGTCGCTAAATTTATGACTGATCAGTCCCATCAGTGCGTCATTATCGGCATTGCCGGCGCATCGGCTTCCGGCAAGAGCCTTATTGCCAGTACTCTTTATCGCGAATTGCGTGAACAAGTCGGTGACGAACATATTGGCGTTATTCCCGAAGACAGCTATTACAAAGATCAAAGCCATCTGTCGATGGAAGAACGCGTAAAAACCAACTACGACCATCCGAACGCGATGGACCACAGCCTGCTGTTTCAACATCTGCAAACGCTGAAACGCGGCTCTGCCATTGAGCTGCCGGTTTATAGCTATGTTGAGCACACGCGTACGCAAGACACTATTCATATCGAACCGAAGAAAGTCATTATCCTGGAAGGCATTTTGCTGCTGACGGATGCGCGTTTGCGCGATGAGATGAACTTTTCTATTTTTGTTGATACGCCGCTGGATATTTGTCTGATGCGCCGTATTAAGCGCGATGTGAATGAACGTGGTCGTTCAATGGATTCGGTGATGGCGCAATACCAGAAAACCGTCCGTCCAATGTTCCTGCAATTTATTGAGCCTTCAAAGCAATACGCCGACATCATTGTGCCTCGCGGGGGTAAAAACCGCATCGCCATCGATATTCTGAAGGCTAAAATCAGTCAGTTCTTTGAATAAGTTCAGCGAATTGTGTACCGTTCAGTGATAACCTGGTTCACCCTTAACGCACCTGGCATTAAGGGTTTGAAGCACGAAAGGAGAAAGTGCCATGCGTTTATGTGACCGAGATATTGAAGCCTGGTTGGATGAAGGTCGCCTGTCGATCACTCCACGCCCTCCTGTCGAGCGAATCAATGGCGCCACGGTAGATGTGCGTCTTGGCAACAAATTCCGTACGTTCCGCGGTCATACGGCGGCGTATATCGATTTGAGCGGACCGAAAGATGAAGTCAGCGCCGCGCTGGATCGCGTGATGAGTGATGAAATCGTCCTCAAGGACGGCGAGGCATTCTTCTTGCATCCGGGTGAGCTTGCGCTGGCAGTAACATTCGAATCCGTGACGTTGCCTTCCGATCTCGTCGGTTGGTTAGATGGCCGTTCATCTCTGGCGCGTCTGGGACTGATGGTACACGTCACCGCACACCGTATCGATCCGGGCTGGTCTGGCTGTATTGTACTGGAGTTTTACAACTCCGGAAAATTACCGCTGGCTCTGCGTCCGGGCATGCCGATTGGCGCGCTAAGTTTCGAACCGCTTTCCGGTCCGGCAGCGCGACCATACAACCGTCGTCAGGATGCGAAGTATCGCGACCAGCAGGGCGCCGTTGCCAGCCGGATCGATAAAGACTGAGTGTTTTTCAGTCCATTGGGGATAGCATGAGACGATTTCTGACGACGCTGATGATTCTTCTGGTCGTGCTGGTGGCTGGCTTTTCTGCGTTAGTACTGTTGGTGAATCCGAATGATTTCCGCGCGTATATGGTCAAGCAGGTTGCCGCACGTAGCGGATATCAGCTGCAGTTGGATGGCCCCCTGCGTTGGCACGTATGGCCGCAACTGAGTATCCTCTCAGGGCGAGTGGTGTTAACAGCTGAAGGCGCCAGCGAGCCTCTGGTTCGTGCCGACAATATGCGTCTCGACGTCGCGTTGTGGCCGCTGTTGAGCCACCAGCTCAGCGTGAAGCAGGTGATGCTCAAAGGCGCAGTGATTCAACTGACCCCGCAAACTGAGGCGGTGCGCGGTAAAGATGCGCCCGTTGCCCCAAAAGACAATATGTTGCCCGATCTGGCGGAAGACAAAGGGTGGTCGTTTGATATCGCCCGTTTGCGCGTTGCCGACAGTGTTCTGGTATTCCAGCATGAAGACGATGAACAAGTTACCGTTCGTGATATTCGTCTGGAGATGGAACAAGATAGCCAGCACCGCGGCACGTTTGATTTTTCCGGGCGTGTGAACCGCGATCAGCGCGATCTCGCGTTATCCTTTAACGGCACGGTCGATGCCTCCGATTATCCGCACAACTTATCTGCGAATATCGAGCAGTTAAGCTGGCAATTGCAGGGGGCCGATTTGCCGCCCCAGGGGATCAACGGTCAGGGACATCTTCAGACACAATGGCTGGAAGAGAAAAAACAGCTTTCGTTTAGTCAGATAAATTTGACCGCCAATGACTCTTCGTTCTCCGGGCAAGCACACGTATCCTTGTTGGAAAAACCGGAATGGGCCGTCGACCTGAAATTTGGTCAGCTCAATCTGGATAACCTGCTCGTACAACATGACGCAGCGGCGACAGCAAAAGATGACGTTCAGCAAGGTCAGAGTCAGTCAACGCTGGCGCGCCCCGTCATTGCTTCCCAGGTTGATGCCGTTTCGTATCAGGGACTCAAGGGTTTTTCGGCAGACATCGCTTTGCAGGCTGACAAAGTGCTGTGGCGGAAAATGGCGTTTGAGAATGTTTCGGCAAAAATAGACAACCAGTTCGGCTTACTGAACATTGCGCAGTTGCAGGGAAAAAGTGATGGCGGGCTGATCTCACTGCCCGGCACGCTGGATGCCAGAAAGGGAGAACCGCGAGCGGTCTTTCATCCGCGTCTGGAAGGTGTGGAAATTGGCACGATTCTGAAGGCCTTTGATTACCCCATCGCACTCACCGGCAAGCTGTCGCTGGCGGGAGACTTTTCCGGCTCAGATATTGATGCCCAGGCGTTTCGCCATAGCTGGCAAGGGCAGGCCCATGTCGAAATGAACGATACGCGAATGGAAGGGATGAACTTCCAGCAGATGATTCAACAGGCTGTAGAACGCAGCGGTGGGGATGTTAAATCTCAGCAAAACCTCGATAACGTGACCCGGTTGGATCATTTTGTAACCGATATGACGCTGGATAACGGAGAGGTGACGCTGGATAACATGGCAGGCGAGTCCGCGATGTTGGCGCTAACCGGCGAAGGAACGTTAGATCTGGTGAAGCAGAATTGCGACACGCTGTTTAACATTCGCGTGCTGGGCGGTTGGGATGGCGAAAGTAAGTTGATTAGTTTCCTGAAGGCCACCCCGGTTCCTCTCAGGGTCTATGGCCAGTGGCAATCACTGAACTACAGTCTGCAAGTTGATCAGCTTTTGCGTAAGCATCTGCAGGATGAAGCAAAACGTCGTCTGAATGACTGGGCAGATCGCAATAAAGATTCCCGCAACGGCAAAGATGTTAAAAAGTTGCTGGATAAGCTCTGATTCATATTGCCGGATGGTGGCTAATGCCCCATCCGGCTCGTGACTTACACCTCGTAATCCATCTCTTCTTCACTGTGTAGCGGTATCAGTTGGACCTTTTGCACGCGATGATTTTCCACCTGCAGGGTTTTTAGCCGATAGTCGCCAACCTGAACTTCCTCCCCGGTTTTTGGGATACGCTGCAAATACTCCATTAACAGTCCGGCAATGGTGTGATACTCACGCTTATCGTCTAACGGGATAGGCACGTACTGCACCAGGTCTTCCAGTGGCATATGTCCGTTAGCGGTCCACGAACCATCGGCGTTTTTCTGAATATCATGGCGGGCGTCGATTTCCTCTACCTCGTTTGGCAGATTGCCGGCGATGGTTTCCATCACATCACTCAGCGTCACAATCCCTTCGACGGAACCAAATTCATCGGCTACAAACGCGAAGTGCGTGCGGGCATTACGGAACTGCTCAAGCGCCGGAAGCAGCGGCAAGGTCTCCGGGAACACCAGCGGCTGGCGAATCAATACACGCAGGTCGAGCGGTTCGCCGCGCAGAGACTGTTGCAGCAAATCGATGACATGCACCACGCCCAGCAGTTCCTCCTGCTCGTCTTCGCCAGTGACCACCAGACGCGTATGCTGGTTTTTTTCCAGTAAGGCGCGGATTTCTGCTTCGGGCGCATTGAGGTCGATATGTTCAATATCGTGGCGCGAGGTCATGATACTGCTGACGGTACGCTGATTGAAGTTCAGCACACGTTCAATCATCCGCCGCTCCTGAGGCGCAAAAATCTGACCTTCATGATGATCCGCCAGCATCGCCGCGGTTTCGGCATCCAGTTCGGCATCTTCTTTTTGCCCGCTCAGCAGCCGCATTACCGCCTCGGCGGTGCGCTGGCGCAGAGTATGGTTGGCTGAGAGGAAGCGACGACGGTTAAAGATAGCCAACTGGTTCAATGCTTCGATCATGACCGAGAAGCCGATGGCCGCGTACAGGTAGCCTTTCGGAATATGGAAACCAAACCCTTCGGCCACCAGACTGAAACCAATCATCAGCAGGAAGCTCAGGCACAGAATAACAATAGTTGGATGGCTGTTAACAAAGCGCGTCAGCGACTTGCTGGCCAGCAACATCAGGCTGATGGCAATAATGACTGCCGCCATCATCACCGCCAGGTGATCGACCATGCCAACAGCGGTAATGACGGAATCCAGAGAGAAGATGGCGTCCAGCACCACGATTTGCGCGACCACACCCCAGAACTTAGCGCCTTTACGCTGGGTGGGGTTATCGCTGTCTTTCCCTTCCAGCCGTTCGTTGAGCTCCATAGTGGCTTTAAACAGCAGGAAGAAACCACCGAACAGCATGATCAGATCGCGGGCGCTGAAGCTGAGATCGCGAATGCTGAACAGCGGCGTGGTCAGCGTTACCAGCCAGGATATTGATGCCAGCAGCAGCAGGCGCATAACCATCGCCAGCAGTAGCCCGGTAATACGCGCCTTATCCCGCTGGGCAGGAGGTAGTTTCTCCGCGAGGATGGCAATAAAAACAAGATTATCAATGCCAAGAACAAGTTCGATCACGATTAACGTGACCAGTCCGGCCCAGATTGACGGATCGGCAATCCATTCCATAGTAAATGCTATACCCATAGTTGTATGACAATTGTCACAATTCGATCATGGGTAAAACTGGCGAAAAATGCAATGGCGAGAAGGGATTTCTCTGTCGGTTATATCAGAACTGATGCAGGATAATAGCCTTAATGTAACTACAGGAAATGATTTTATTAATCTAAATATATTTAGGAAATATCGCAGGTGGAATATTTCTATATCAACATTGTCAATATCAATAAAATCCTAAAAATATATAAATCCGACGCTTAATATTAATCTTAAAAGCCAGGTATCGGCGGTTTGCTATCTTGCCTGATATTCGCATAGCTGCAACAATTCTTGCGGTAATAATCAAAAGATAAATATTTCTTCATCAATCAGTGGCGCCATTCCCGATGCGTTAACGCTGTAAATGTGATGAAAATAAAGGAGAAGATAAAAATTTAAATTAATCAGTGCATTGGTAGCTAGTGAAGCCAGGGGCGGTAGCGTGTCTGGTCGCCTGAAACAAGCCTAAATTATTCTGTCAAGAGACCGCAGATGAATTCATTTTTTTTAGGACTGATGCCAGTTAAATTCCATTTCAATTAACGGCAAGG
The DNA here is from genome assembly GCF_030332745.1 of Citrobacter sp. Cpo074. Classification (NCBI taxonomy): domain Bacteria; kingdom Pseudomonadati; phylum Pseudomonadota; class Gammaproteobacteria; order Enterobacterales; family Enterobacteriaceae; genus Citrobacter; species Citrobacter sp. Cpo074. The sequence continues at coordinate 261,848 of NZ_JAOWHG010000033.1, read as the reverse complement.
TAAATACGTACAGGCGAAGTCGCTATTTAGATTGCATGTGATAAATACTCTGCCAAAGTGATAAATAATCAATGATGAAATCCAAACTTAAATTGATGCCAGTATTGGTATCGGTGATCTTGATAAACGGTTGTACCGTGCTTCCGGGCAGCAATATGTCTACGATGGGCAAAGATGTGATTAAACAGCAGGACGCTGATTTTGATATCGATCGCATGGTGAATGTTTATCCACTCACGCCACGGCTGGTCGAACAATTACGTCCTCGACCAAATGTTGCACAGCCTAATATGTCGCTGGACCAGGAGATTTCCGGATATCAGTACCGGGTAGGCCCGGGGGATGTCCTGAATGTGACCGTCTGGGACCATCCTGAACTCACCACGCCAGCCGGGCAGTACCGTAGCTCAAGCGATACCGGCAACTGGGTGCAGCCTGATGGCACCATGTTTTACCCCTACATCGGCAAAGTTAGCGTGGTGGGAAAAACGTTGGCAGAGATTCGTAGTGATATTACCGGGCGCTTAGCGAAGTACATTGCTGACCCGCAGGTGGACGTTAATATCGCCGCTTTCCGCTCGCAGAAGGCCTATGTCTCCGGGCAGGTGAACAAATCCGGCCAGCAGGCCATCACCAACGTGCCGCTTACCGTTCTCGATGCCATTAACGCCGCTGGCGGTCTCACCGAGGCAGCAGACTGGCGCAACGTTGTGCTGACTCATAAAGGGCAGGAGCAACGCATTTCACTGCAAGCGCTGATGCAAAATGGCGACCTGAGCCAGAACCGTCTGCTCTATCCTGGCGACATTCTGTTTGTTCCGCGTAATGACGATCTGAAAGTCTTCGTAATGGGGGAAGTGAAAAAACAGAGCACCCTCAAAATGGACTTCAGCGGCATGACGCTTACCGAAGCGCTGGGCAATGCCGAAGGTATTGACCTGACCACCTCCAATGCCAGCGGCATTTTCGTTATTCGACCATTGAAAGGCGAGGGCGGGAACAACGGCAAGATCGCCAATATCTATCAGCTTGATATGTCCGATGCGACGTCGCTGGTGATGGCAACATCATTCCGACTCCAGCCATACGATGTGGTGTACGTCACTACCGCGCCGGTTGCTCGCTGGAACCGTTTGATCAATCAGTTGCTGCCGACTATTAGCGGTGTTCGCTATATGACGGACACGGCCAGCGACCTTCACAACTGGTAATCATCATGTTTAACAAAATCTTAGTTGTCTGTGTGGGGAACATTTGTCGTTCCCCGACGGCAGAGCGCTTATTAAGGCAATTTCATCCGGCGTTAACGGTCTCTTCAGCCGGTCTTGGGGCGCTGGTGGGGAAAGGCGCGGATCCGTGTGCTATTAGCGTGGCGCAGGCGCACAACCTGTCACTGGATAATCATTGTGCCCGGCAGATCTCGGGACGAATGTGCCGGGAGTATGACCTGATCCTGACCATGGAAAAGCGCCATATCTCTGCCCTGTGTGAAATGGTGCCGGAGATGCGCGGCAAAGTGATGCTTTTTGGGCACTGGGACAGCGAGCGCGAAATTCCCGATCCGTATCGTAAAAGCCGTGATGCGTTTGACGCGGTGTACGCATTACTTGAACGGTCTGCCCGCCAATGGGCTCAGGCACTGAACGCAGAGCAGGGAAAACAATGACAGAAAAAGTTAAACAGTCTGCTGCGCCGGTAACGGGCAATGATGAAATCGATATTGGTCGTCTGGTCGCAACGGTAGTGGAAGCCCGCTGGTGGGTTCTTGGCATTACCGCGGGCTTTGCATTGTGTGCCGCGGTCTACACGCTGTTCGCCACACCTATCTACAGTGCGGACGCGCTGGTGCAAATTGAGCAAAATACCGGAAATTCACTGGTGCAGGATATTGGCTCGGCGTTGTCGAACAAACCGCCGGCCTCGGAAGCGGAAATTCAGCTCATTCAGTCGCGACTGGTATTAGGGAAAACGGTAGACGATCTTAACCTCGATATCGCCGTTACCAAAGATACATTCCCTATTTTTGGCGCGGGCTGGGACCGGCTGATGGGGCGTCAGAACGAAACGGTTAATGTGACCACCTTCACGCTGCCAAAGGCAATGAATGAACAGACCTTCACGCTCAATGTGCTGAATGACAAAAGCTATCAACTGGTGAGTGACGGGGGTTTTAGCGCCCGGGGGCAAGTCGGCAAGGTGTTGGAACATGATGGCGTGACGATGCTGGTTGAGGCGATTCATGCCAGCCCGGAGAGCCAATTTACCGTCAGCAAATTCTCCACGCTGGGCATGATAAACACCCTGCAAAATAACCTGATGGTGACGGAAACTGGCAAAGACACCGGCGTATTGAGCCTGACCTTTACCGGCGAAGACCGCGAGCAAATCCGCCAGATCCTCGACAGTATTACCCGCAACTATCTGCAACAAAACGTGGAACGTAAATCTGAAGAGGCCGCCAAAAGTCTGGCGTTTCTGGCAAAGCAACTGCCTGAGGTGCGTAATCGGCTTGACGTTGCTGAAAACAAGCTGAACGCCTTTCGTCAGGATAAAGACTCCGTGGATTTGCCGCTGGAAGCCAAAGCGGTGCTGGATTCGATGGTGAATATCGATGCGCAGTTGAATGAACTGACCTTCAAAGAAGCGGAGATTTCCAAGCTGTTCACCAAAGCGCATCCGGCGTACCGCACGCTGCTGGAAAAACGCCAGGCGCTGGAAGATGAGAAAAGTAAGCTGAACGGGCGCGTAACGGCGATGCCGAAAACGCAGCAGGAAATTGTTCGTCTGACGCGTGATGTGGAGTCCGGTCAGCAGGTCTATATGCAGTTGCTGAACAAGCAACAGGAACTGAAGATTACCGAGGCCAGTACGGTTGGCGATGTGCGCATTGTCGATCCCGCGATTGCCCAGCCTGGCGTGCTGAAGCCGAAAACGGCGCTGATTATTCTCGGCAGTATCATTCTTGGTTTGATGCTTTCTGTGGTGGGCGTACTGCTGCGTTCTCTGTTTAATCGCGGTATTGAAAGCCCCCAGGCGCTGGAAGAGCATGGTATCAGCGTGTATGCCAGTATTCCGCTGTCCGAATGGCAAAAAGCACGTGATAACGTTCAGACCATTAAAGGTGTGAAACGCTACAAGCAAAGCCAGCTGTTGGCCGTGGGTAATCCAACCGATCTCGCCATAGAAGCGGTCCGTAGCCTGCGTACCAGTCTGCACTTTGCCATGATGCAGGCGCGTAACAACGTATTGATGCTGACCGGCGTCAGCCCGTCGATTGGCAAAACGTTTGTCTGCGCCAACCTGGCGGCAGTCATCAGCCAGACCAACAAACGCGTGCTGTTGATCGACTGCGATATGCGCAAAGGCTATACCCACGAACTGCTGGGGACCAATAACGTCAACGGCCTGTCTGAGATCCTGATTGGTAAGGGGGATATCTCATCCAGCGCCAAACCGACATCGATTCCGCATTTTGATCTGATCCCTCGCGGTCAAGTCCCTCCCAATCCTTCCGAGCTGTTGATGAGCGAGCGTTTCGGCGAACTGATTGCCTGGGCCAGCTCGCACTATGACCTGGTGCTGATTGACACCCCACCAATTCTGGCGGTGACCGACGCGGCGATTGTTGGCCGTCATGTCGGCACCACGCTGATGGTGGCGCGTTATGCGGTCAACACGCTGAAAGAGGTGGAAACCAGCCTGAGTCGCTTCGAGCAAAACGGCATTCAGGTGAAAGGGGTGATCCTCAACTCGATCTTCCGCCGTGCCAGCGGGTATCAGGATTACGGCTACTACGAATACGAATACACGTCGGATGCGAAATAAATCACCAACCCTGCCGGATGCGGCGAAAACGCCTTATCCGGCCTACAAAAGCGTATCTATCCGGAAACGAAAATGACGACAGAAAACCCGCTAATTTCAATTTATATGCCAACCTGGAACCGCCAGCAGCTGGCCATTCGGGCGATTAAATCGGTATTGCGCCAGGACTACCCTCACTGGGAGATGATCATTGTGGATGATTGCTCTTCCTCATATGAGCAGTTGCAGCAGTTTGTTGAGGAACTCAACGATCCGCGCGTGTCGTATACGCATAATTCCACCAACTCCGGGGCCTGTGCGGTGCGTAATCAGGCCATTATGCAGGCCAACGGGCAATACATTACGGGGATTGATGATGATGATGAATGGACGCCGAACCGCCTGAGCGTGTTCCTGCAGTACCGGCATCAACTGGTCACACGGGCGTTTCTGTATGCCAATGACTATGTCTGTGAGGGCGAAGTGTATTCGCAGCCGACCAGTCTGCCGCTCTATCCGAAGTCCGTATATTCACGCCGCAGGTTTTATAAACGCAACATCATTGGTAATCAGGTATTTACCTGGGCATGGCGGTTTAAAGCATGCCTGTTCGATACCACGCTGAAAGCGGCGCAGGATTACGACATCTTCCTGCGCATGGTGGTGGCGTATGGCAAACCGTGGAAGGTCAAAGAGGCGACGCAGATCCTGCATGTGAATCACGGCGAGATGCGTATTACCTCATCGCCGAATAAATTCTCCGGTTACTTTCAGTTTTACCGCAAGCACAAAGGCAAATTTGACCGGGCCAGCAAGAAATATCAGCTGTTTACCCTCTATCAGATCCGCAACAAACGGATGAACTGGCGCACGCTGCTGACGCTGCTTTCTGTTCGTAACAGTAAGCGTCTGGCCGACGGACTGCGAGGACGCTAATTATGCTGGAAGATTTACGCGCGAACGGCTGGAGTCTGCGCCCCTGTTGCATGGTGGCGGCCTATCGGATTGCCCATTTTTGCTCCGTCTGGCGTAAAAAAAACATCATAAACAACCTGTGGGCTGCCCCGGTGCTGGTGATGTATCGCCTTATCACCGAATGCATGTTTGGCTATGAAATTCAGGCTGCTGCATCAATCGGTCGTCGTTTCACCATCCATCATGGCTATGGGGTGGTGATCAATAAACACGTGGTGGCAGGGGACGATTTTACCCTACGCCACGGCGTCACTATCGGCAATCTTGGTGCCAACGATCCATCTTGTCCGGTCATCGGTAACGGCGTTGAGTTGGGGGCCAATGTTACTCTGCTCGGCGACGTTGCTATTGGCGATAACGTGACGATTGGCGCCGGGAGCGTTGTGGTGGATAGCGTTCCGGAGAATACGCTGGTGGTGGGCGAGAAGGCACGGGTGAAGGTAATAAAATGAAGATATTACAGTTTAATGTGCGACTCGCAGAAGGTGGGGCGGCAGGCGTGGCGTTAGATTTGCATCTTCGCGCGCTGGAAAAAGGGCTGTCGTCGCGGTTTGTCTATGGCTATGGCAAAGGCGGTAAAAAAAGCGCCAGTCATGCGAATTACCCGCAGGTTATCAAATATACGCCGCGCCTGACGTCGGCGGCGAACATTGCGCTGTTTCGTTTCTCGAACCGCGACATGTTTGGCAATCTCAACAAGTTATACCGTGAAGTTACCCGCACCAGCGGCCCACTGGTACTGCATTTTCATGTGTTGCACAGCTACTGGTTGAACCTGGAAGAGGTGGTGACCTTTTGCCAAAAAGTGAAGGCGCATAAACCGGATATCACCTTCGTCTGGACGCTGCACGATCACTGGAGCGTGACCGGGCGCTGTGCCTTTACTGATGGCTGCGAAGGCTGGAAAACGGGCTGCCAGAAATGCCCAACGCTCAGCAACTATCCGCCGGTAAAAATCGATAAAGCCCATCAGCAGTTGCCCGGCAAGCGGCAGATGTTTCGCGCCATGCTGGCGCTGGGCTGCCAGTTTATCTCACCCAGTCAGCATGTGGCCGAGGCATTCAACAGCCTGTATGGCGTGGGACGATGTCACATTATTAACAACGGTATTGATGTAGCAACTGAAGCCATTCTTGCCGAACTACCCGCGATGCCTGCGGAGAGCGGTCGGCCGAAAATTGCCGTGGTAGCTCATGACCTGCGCTATGACGGCAAAACCAGTCAACAACTGGTGCGAGCGATTAGCGCGCTTGGGGACAAAATTGAGCTGCATACCTTCGGCAAATTTTCGCCATTTGCGGGAGATAACGTCATCAACCACGGTTTTGAGAGCGATAAGCGCACGTTGATGAGTGCGCTTAACCAGATGGATGGACTGGTGTTCAGCTCCCGTGTCGATAACTACCCGCTGATTCTCTGTGAAGCGCTTTCCATCGGCGTACCGGTAATTGCCACGCACAGCGATGCCGCGCAGGAAGTGCTGGCTAAATCAGGCGGCAAAACGTTCAGCGAAGCGGACGTAATGCAACTGGTGCAACTGAAAAAATCAGACATTGCGCAGGCGGTATTTGACACGTCCCTTACCGCGTTCAGTCAGCGCAGTCGGGTGGCATACAGTGGGCAACAGATGCTGGAGGAATATGTCTCGTTCTATCAGAATCTGTAGCTATCTGGTGCTACCGCTGCTTTATCTGCTGGTTAACGTCAAACTTGCCCAGCTTGGCGAGAGCTTCCCGATAACCATCGTCACGTTCTTGCCCGTTCTGTTGTTGCTGTTTGTCGAGCGCATCAATATCAAAAAATTAATGATCGCGCTGGGGGTAGGGGGCGGGCTGACGGCGTTTAACTACCTGTTCGGCCAATCACTGGATGCCAGCAAGTACGTAACGTCAGCGATGCTGTTTGTTTATACCGTGGTGATTATTGGCATGGTGTGGAGTATTCGCTTTAAAACCATTTCACCGCATAACTACATTAAGATTTTGCGTTTTTTCTGGCTGGTGGTGGGGCTGGTGGTGGGGTTAGCTGCGGTTGAAATGGCACAGATAATTCTCAGCGGCGGCAGCAGTTTAATGGAAGTTATTTCGAAATATCTTATTTACAGTAACAGCTATGTTCTGAACTTTATTAAGTTTGGTGGGAAACGTACCACTGCGCTCTATTTCGAACCGGCATTCTTCGCTCTGGCGTTAATCTCAATTTGGCTCAGCATCAAACAGTTTGGTATCAAAACACCTAAGTCCAATGCTATGATTCTGGCAGGGATAATATTATCAGGATCTTTTTCAGGGGTAATGACGTTTATTTTGTTCTATCTCCTGGAGTGGGCGTTCCAGTACCTGAATAAGGATGCGATAAAAAAGAAGCTACCCCTGGCGATAATCTCATTAAGCGTGTTTTTAGTTGGGGTGATATTTGCTTTTCCGTACATCGCAACGCGGCTTGGTGATTTAGGAACTGAAGGTTCGTCATCGTATTATCGTATCGTAGGACCATTGGTGATGGTCGGTTATTCATTACTGAATGTTGATGGCGTAGTGAGATTTGGCTCACTTTATGAATACGTTGCGTCATTCGGAATTTTTAACGGTGCAGATGTCGGTAAAACAATAGACAATGGTTTGTATCTGCTGATTATTTATTTTTCATGGTTCGCGGTGATATTAGCCCTGTGGTACATGGGGAAGGTCATGAAAATGATGATCAATGCGTTTGGCGATAATCAGAATTATCGGGTGCAGCTTTATCTTTTTACACCGTTGTCACTGTTTTTTACAGGTTCAGTATTTAGTCCGGAATACGCATTTTTAATTGTGTGTCCGTTTATATTGCGCAAGGCGCTGAATATCGCGAGGTAACTCACATGCTGCTCAGTATCATTACCGTCGCCTTTCGCAATCTGGAAGGGATCGTCAAAACTCACGCATCGCTGGCACATCTGGCGCAAGCGGGTGATATCAGTTTTGAGTGGATTGTTGTTGATGGCGGCTCCTCGGATGGTACGTCGGCGTTTCTTGAAGGGCTTAGTGGGGAACACCGGTTACGGTTTGTCAGCGAGCCGGATAACGGCATCTATGATGCGATGAACAAAGGCATCGCGATGGCGCGCGGACGGTTCGCGCTGTTCCTCAACTCCGGGGATATTTTGCATGCGGACGCGGCACATTTTATCCGCCAGCTAAAAATGCAGAGCGACCAGACCATGGTCATTGGCGATGCGTTGCTGGATTTCGGCAATGGCAACAAAATTAAGCGCCGGGCAAAACCGGGTTGGTATATTTATCACAGCCTGCCCGCCAGTCATCAGGCGATATTCTTTCCGCTCTCAGGACTGAATGTCTGGCATTATGATTTGCAATATAAAATATCGTCTGATTACGCGTTGGCAGCCCAATTATACAAGTCCGGTTACGCTTTTAAAAAGTTGAACGGGTTGGTATCGGAGTTTTCTATGGGCGGAGTGTCAACGACGAATAATCTGGAATTGTGTCGGGATGCCAAAAAAGTACAGCGCCAGATATTACACATGCCAGGTTTTTGGACCGGTTTGTCAGAGTATTTACGTCTGCGCACAACCGCTAAAACAAAAACCTTATATGGGAAAACGTAAGGGCATATTATGCAGGACTTAAGCGGATTTAAAGTGCCTGGAGGTTTTCGCGGTGGTGGTGCTATTAAAGTGCAATTATGGTGGGCGGTGCAAGCAACATTATTTCGCTGGTCTCCACAGGTCATGTATCGCTGGCGTGCATTTTTATTACGAATGTTTGGCGCAAAAATAGGAAAAAACGTAGTCATTCGGCCTTCAGTAAAAATTACTTATCCGTGGAAATTAACCCTGGGAGATTATGCCTGGGTGGGTGACGACGCGGTTTTATATACGTTAGGTGATATTACGATTGGCGCCCATGCGGTTATTTCGCAAAAAAGTTATTTATGCACCGGGAGTCATGATTATGCCAGTCAACATTTTGATATTAACGCCACGCCGATTGTGGTTGGCGCTAAATGCTGGCTGGCGACAGATGTCTTTGTCGCGCCTGGCGTGACGATTGGCGATGGCACCGTCGTTGGAGCACGAAGCAGCGTATTTAAATCGCTGCCAGCAAATGTCATTTGTCGGGGAAATCCCGCAGTAGTCACGCGCGAACGCGTCGAGAAAGTTACTCCCTGAGGGGATCACTGAAGAGGTTATAACATGTCAAAAGTCGCTCTCATTACTGGCGTAACCGGGCAGGATGGTTCTTACCTGGCAGAACTCCTGCTGGAAAAAGGGTACGAAGTACACGGTATTAAGCGTCGCGCTTCATCATTCAACACCGAACGTGTGGACCACATCTACCAGGATCCGCATTCAGGCAATCCCAAATTTCATCTGCACTATGGTGATTTGACGGATTCATCCAACCTGACCCGTATTTTAAAAGAGGTCCAACCGGATGAGGTCTATAACCTGGGCGCCATGAGTCACGTCGCGGTGTCGTTTGACTCACCGGAATACACCGCAGACGTTGATGCGATCGGCACCTTGCGTTTGCTGGAGGCGATCCGCTTCCTTGGTCTGGAGAAAAAGACCCGTTTTTATCAGGCGTCCACCTCTGAGCTGTACGGTCTGGTACAGGAAATCCCACAGAAAGAGAGCACGCCGTTCTATCCGCGTTCACCGTATGCCGTTGCCAAGCTGTACGCCTACTGGATCACCGTCAACTACCGCGAGTCTTACGGGATGTATGCCTGTAACGGCATTCTGTTCAACCACGAATCTCCGCGCCGCGGCGAAACCTTTGTCACTCGCAAAATTACCCGGGCGATCGCCAACATCGCTCAGGGGCTGGAGTCTTGCCTGTACCTGGGCAACATGGATTCACTGCGCGACTGGGGGCATGCCAAAGATTACGTCAGGATGCAGTGGATGATGCTGCAGCAGGATAAGCCGGAAGATTTCGTGATTGCCACCGGCGTGCAGTATTCCGTGCGCCAGTTCGTGGAAATGGCGGCCGCTCAGTTGGGGATTAAATTGCGCTTTGAAGGCGAGGGCGTGAATGAGAAAGGCATCGTGGTTTCTGTGACCGGACACGATGCGCCGGGGGTGAAACCTGGGGATGTCATGATTGCCGTTGACCCGCGCTACTTCCGTCCGGCTGAGGTGGAAACGCTGTTGGGCGATCCGGCCAAAGCACATGAAAAACTGGGCTGGAAACCGGAAATCACGCTGCGCCAGATGATCTCGGAAATGGTTGCCAACGATCTTGATGCGGCGAAGAAACATTCCCTGCTCAAGTCGCACGGTTACGAGGTCGCTATCGCGCTGGAGTACTGAGGATGAAGACACAACGTATTTTTGTGGCGGGCCATCGCGGGATGGTGGGGGCCGCCATCGTCAGACAACTGGCGCAGCGAAATAACGTAGAGCTGGTGCTGCGTACCCGCGACCAGCTTAATCTGCTGGACGCCGGTGCGGTGCAGGCGTTCTTTGCCGCTGAACGTATTGACCAGGTTTATCTGGCGGCGGCAAAAGTGGGGGGGATTGTGGCGAACAATACTTATCCTGCTGATTTTATTTATGAAAATATGATGATTGAGAGCAACATTATTCATGCAGCGCATCTGCATAACGTGAATAAACTGTTGTTCCTCGGGTCATCCTGTATTTATCCCAAGCAAGCCACCCAGCCGATCGCCGAAAGTGAACTGTTGCAGGGGGCACTTGAACCGACCAATGAGCCGTATGCGATTGCCAAAATTGCCGGTATCAAGCTGTGCGAATCGTATAACCGACAGTATGGCCGTGATTATCGCTCGGTGATGCCGACCAATCTGTACGGACCGCATGACAACTTTCATCCGAGTAATTCGCATGTGATCCCGGCGCTGCTGCGCCGCTTTCATGAAGCTCGCGAGCAAAATACGCCGGATGTGGTGGTGTGGGGAAGCGGGACGCCAATGCGTGAATTTCTGCATGTCGACGATATGGCGGCGGCCAGTATCCACGTGATGGAGCTGGCTCAGGAAGTGTTGCAGGAATATACCCAACCAATGCTGTCGCATATCAACGTGGGCACCGGTGTGGACTGCACCATCCGTGAACTGGCCCAGACTATCGCGCAGGCCGTGGGTTACAAGGGGCGCGTGGTGTTTGACGCCAGCAAACCGGACGGCACGCCGCGCAAATTGCTCGATGTTACGCGTCTGCATCAGTTGGGCTGGTATCACGAGATATCTCTGGAAGCGGGGCTTGCCAGTACATATCAGTGGTTCCTTGAAAACCAGCACCGTTACCGGGGGTAAGCATGTTTTTACGTCATGAGGATTTTGCCACCGTTGTACGTTCAACTCCGCTGATTTCCATCGATTTGATCGTGGAAAACGCCCACGGCGAATTTCTGCTTGGCAAGCGCCTCAATCGTCCGGCGCAGGGGTACTGGTTCGTGCCCGGCGGTCGGGTGCAAAAAGATGAACCGCTGCGCGCGGCCTTTGAGCGGCTTACTGACGCTGAGCTGGGGTTACGTTTACCGCTGTCCGCTGCAAAGTTTTACGGGGTCTGGCAGCACTTCTATGACGACAACTTTTCCGGGGAAGATTTCTCAACGCATTACATCGTGCTGGGATTTCGTCTGCGGGTGTCGGAAAACGACCTGCAACTGCCTGACGTTCAACATGACGCGTACCGCTGGCTGGCAATTGAAGAGATTCTGACCAGTGACCACGTGCACGACAACAGCCGGGCTTACTTCTGTGAGAAGAGTCAGGCCGGAGTACCCGGGCTATGAAGATCCTTGTGTATGGCATCAACTATTCGCCGGAGTTGACCGGTATCGGTAAATACACCGGTGAAATGGTGGAGTGGATGGCGCAACAGGGGCATGACGTACGGGTGATCACTGCGCCGCCTTATTATCCGCAGTGGAAGGTCAACGGTCGCTATTCATCCTGGCGCTATCGTCGTGAAAAGGGCGATGCCATCGTCTGGCGTTGTCCGCTGTATGTGCCTGAGCAGCCTTCTACGCTCAAGCGCTTGCTGCATCTAGGCAGTTTCGCCCTGAGCAGTTTCTTCCCGCTGCTGGCGCAGCGTCGCTGGAAGCCGGATCGCATCATTGGGGTAGTGCCAACGCTGTTTTGTACGCCGGGCATGCGTCTGCTGGCGAAGCTGTCCGGGGCGCGCACGCTGCTGCATATTCAGGATTACGAAGTCGATGCCATGCTGGGGCTTGGCATGGCGGGCAATGGCAAGCGTGGCGCGGTGGCAAAACTGGCCAGCGCCTTTGAGCGCAGTGGGCTGTTGAATATGGATCATATTTCGACCATTTCTCGCTCAATGATGAATAAAGCGCAGGAGAAGGGCGTTGATGCACAGAAGGTCATTTTCTTTCCGAACTGGTCAGAAGTAGCACGTTTTCGTGACGTGAACGATGCTGATGCTCTGGCGTTGCGCCAGCAACTGGGCTTGCCTGATGATAAAAAAATCATTCTCTACTCAGGCAATATCGGTGAAAAGCAAGGGCTGGAGAGTGTGATCGACGCAGCGGCTCTGTTGAGCGAACAGCCCTGGCTGTTTGTGATTGTCGGGCAGGGCGGGGGTAAAGCGCGGCTGGAGAGTATGTCTGGCGAACGCTGCCTGAACAATGTGATCTTCTTTCCGCTGCAATCTTATGACGCGCTGCCTGCGCTGCTCAAGATGGCGGACTGCCATCTGGTGGTACAAAAGCGCGGTGCGGCGGATGCCGTATTGCCCTCCAAACTGACCAATATCCTCGCCGTTGGCGGTAACGCGGTGATTACCGCCGAACCTGAGACCGAGTTGGGTCAGCTGTGTGACGCTCACCCAGGCATCGCGGTGTGTGTCGAGCCTGAATCAGTGAATGCGCTGGTTGGCGGGATTCAACAGGCGTTAACCATGCCAAAGATTAACACGGTGGCACGTGAGTATGCCGAACGCACGTTGGATAAAGAAAACGTGCTGAGCCAATTTATTGCAGATATTCGGGGTACATGATGAGTCAAAACAAACTCTTTCCGGTGGTGATGGCCGGTGGCTCGGGTAGCCGTTTATGGCCTCTGTCCCGCGTGTTGTATCCAAAGCAGTTCCTGTGCCTGAAAGGCGATCTCACCATGCTGCAGACAACGATTTGTCGTCTGAACGGCGTGGAGTGTGAAAGCCCGGTGGTTATCTGTAATGAACAACACCGTTTCATCGTGGCGGAACAGCTACGACAACTGCATAAGCTGACTGAGAATATTATTCTCGAACCCGCCGGGCGCAATACGGCACCGGCGATAGCGCTGGCCGCGCTGGCGGCAAAACGTCAAAGTCCGGGGGAAGATCCGCTGCTGTTGGTATTGGCGGCCGATCACATGATTGCCGATGAAGAGGCATTTCGCGAGGCGGTTCGCAATGCAATGCCGTATGCCAGCGCGGGTAAGCTGGTGACGTTTGGTATCGTGCCGGACCAGCCGGAGACCGGCTACGGCTATATACGTCGCGGCGAGGTTTCGCCGACCAATACCGACGCCGTGGCTTTTGAGGTGGCGCAGTTTGTTGAAAAGCCCAATCTGGAAACCGCGCAGGCTTATGTGGCGAGCGGCGACTACTACTGGAACAGCGGCATGTTTCTGTTCCGGGCCGGGCGCTATCTGGAAGAACTGAAAAAATATCGCCCCGACATTCTTGAGGCCTGCGAAAACGCCATGAGTACGGTTGACCCCGATCTCGATTTTATCCGCGTTGATGAACAGGCGTTTCTCGCCTGCCCGGAAGAGTCTGTGGACTATGCGGTAATGGAGCGTACGGCCGATGCGGTGGTGATGCCCATGAACGCAGGCTGGAGCGATGTTGGCTCCTGGTCATCATTGTGGGAAATCAGCGCCCATACTGCTGAAGGTAATGTGCATCATGGTGACGTCATTAGCCATAAAACGGAAAACAGCTACGTGTATGCCGAATCTGGCCTGGTGACGACCGTCGGGGTGAAGGATCTGGTGGTGGTGCAGACCAAAGATGCGGTGCTGATCGCCGATCGCAACGCGGTGCAGGACGTCAAAAAAGTGGTGGAGCAAATTAAAGCTGACGGACGTCATGAGCACCATATTCACCGTGAAGTTTACCGTCCATGGGGCAAGTACGACTCTATTGATGCCGGAGACCGTTACCAGGTGAAGCGGATTACCGTTAAACCCGGTGAGGGATTGTCCGTGCAGATGCATCATCACCGGGCTGAACACTGGGTTGTGGTGGCTGGTACCGCGAAGGTGACAATCAATGACGACATCAAACTGCTCGCTGAAAACGAGTCTGTCTATATTCCGCTGGGGGCGACCCATTGTCTGGAGAACCCGGGGAAAATCCCGCTCGATCTGATTGAAGTGCGCTCCGGATCTTATCTCGATGAGGATGATGTGGTGCGGTTTGCGGACAGATACGGGCGTACCTGATGCCGGATGTGCTGCGCTTATCCAGCCTACAACACCGTAGGGCCGATAAGCGAAGCGCTCCGGGAAATGCATTTAACACTCATTAAAAGGCTCATTAAGAGTCAGGGCCTCCTGTTGCCTGAAGAAGGGTAAATCATGACGAAATTAACCTGTTTCAAAGCCTACGATATTCGCGGCAGGCTGGGCGAAGAGCTGAATGAAGATATCGCGTGGCGCATTGGCCGCGCTTACGGCGAGTACCTGAAGCCAAAAACGATTGTCCTCGGCGGCGATGTGCGCCTGACCAGTGAGACGCTGAAGCTGGCGCTGGCGAAAGGACTACAGGACGCGGGGGTGGATGTGCTGGATATTGGCATGTCGGGCACCGAAGAGATTTATTTTGCCACTTTCCACCTGGGCATTGATGGCGGTATTGAAGTGACCGCCAGCCATAATCCGATGGATTACAACGGCATGAAGCTGGTGCGGGAAGGGGCACGGCCCATCAGCGGTGATACCGGTCTGCGCGACGTGCAGCGCCTGTCGGAAGCCAATGACTTCCCAACGGTTGATGAGACAAAACGTGGCCGCTACCAGCGCATTACTACCCGTGATGCCTACATTGACCACCTGCTGGGTTACATCAATCCCGCCAACCTGAAACCGATGAAGCTGGTGCTCAATTCCGGCAACGGCGCGGCAGGTCCGGTGGTTGACGCCATTGAAGTCCGTTTCAAGGCGCTGGGCGTGCCGGTCGAGTTCATCAAAATTCACAACACGCCGGATGGCAACTTCCCCAACGGTATTCCCAATCCTCTGCTGCCGGAATGCCGGGCCGACACGCGCCATGCAGTGATTGAACACGGCGCGGATATGGGGATTGCCTTCGACGGTGATTTTGATCGCTGCTTCCTGTTCGATGAAAAAGGTCAGTTCATTGAGGGCTACTACATTGTCGGCCTGCTGGCGGAAGCGTTTCTGGAGAAGAATCCGGGGGCGAAAATTATCCACGACCCACGCCTGTCCTGGAACACCGTGGATGTGGTGACGGCGGCAGGCGGTAAACCGGTGATGTCAAAAACCGGGCACGCGTTTATCAAAGAGCGGATGCGTCATGAAGATGCCATTTATGGTGGCGAAATGAGCGCGCACCACTATTTCCGCGATTTTGCCTATTGCGACAGCGGAATGATCCCGTGGCTGCTGGTGGCGGAACTGCTGTGTCTGAAAGGACAGTCGCTGGGCGAACTGGTCCGTGACCGGATGGTGGCCTACCCGGCGAGTGGTGAAATAAACAGTACGCTGGCAGAGCCGACGGCAGCGATTGCGCGCGTGGAGCAGCATTTTTCTCGTGAGGCGCTGTCGGTGGACAGAACGGACGGTATCAGCATGTCGTTTGTCGACTGGCGCTTCAATTTACGCTCTTCCAATACCGAACCGGTGGTGCGCCTGAACGTGGAATCGCGCGGAGATATTCCGTTGATGGAAGCGCGAACGCGCACTCTTCTGGCGTTACTGAATCAGTAATGCTGGTGCTTCCTTTGCCCGATTCTGGGCAAAGGGTGACTAACAGGAACCACGATGACACATCTAAAAAAGCGCGAACGCGCCAAAACCAATGCGTCGTTAATTTCGATGGTGCAACGCTTTTCAGATATCACCATCATGTTTGGCGGGTTGTGGGTAATCTGCGAATTAAGCGGTTTGCCTTTCCTGTACATGCACCTGCTGGTGGCGCTGATCACGCTGGTCGTTTTTCAGATGCTCGGTGGCATAACGGATTTTTATCGCTCCTGGCGCGGTGTCAAAATTTCCACTGAGCTGGTGCTGTTGCTGCAAAACTGGACGCTGAGTCTGATTTTTTGCGCAGGTCTGATCGCCTTTAATAACGATTTTGATAACCGTCTCGCCGTCTGGCTGGCGTGGTATCTGCTATCCAGCGTTGGCCTGGTGTTGAGCCGTTCGTTTATTCGCTACGGCGCGGGATGGTTGCGTAATCGCGGGTATAACACGCGCCGGGTGGCGGTGGCAGGGGACCTGCCCGCCGGACAAATGCTATTGGACAGCTTTCGCCATGAACCGTGGCTGGGGTTTGAAGTGGCGGGGGTCTATCACGATCCTATCCCTGGAAAAAACTCCCGTGACTGGGCCGGTAATCTGCAACAGCTGGTGGACGACGCCAAAGCCTCACGTATTCATAACGTTTATATCGCCATGTCGATGAGCGATGGCGCCAGCGTCAAAAAACTGGTTCGCGCGCTGGCCGACACTACCTGCTCAGTGATCCTTATTCCTGATGTCTTTACATTCAACATTCTGCATTCACGGATTGAAGAGATGAATGGCGTTCCGGTGGTGCCGCTGTATGACACGCCGCTCTCGGGGATCAATCGCCTGTTGAAACGCGCGGAAGATATCGTGCTGGCTTCGCTGATCCTGCTGCTTATTTCTCCGGTGCTGTGTGGCATAGCGCTACTGGTAAAACTGACCTCCAAAGGACCGGTGATTTTCCGCCAGACCCGTTATGGCATGGACGGAAAACCGATCAAAGTCTGGAAATTTCGCTCGATGAAAGTGATGGAAAACGACGCGGTTGTGACGCAGGCGACGCAAAACGATCCGCGCGTTACCCCTGTGGGGAATTTCCTGCGCCGAACGTCGCTCGATGAACTGCCGCAGTTTATTAACGTGCTGACCGGGGGCATGTCTATTGTCGGGCCACGCCCGCATGCGGTAGCGCATAACGAACAGTACCGCCAGCTTATCGAGGGGTACATGTTACGCCATAAGGTGAAACCGGGTATTACCGGCTGGGCGCAAATCAACGGCTGGCGCGGTGAAACCGATACGCTGGAAAAAATGGAAAAACGTGTGGAATTTGACCTCGAATACATTCGCGAGTGGAGCGTGTGGTTCGATATCAAAATTGTTTTTCTGACGGTATTCAAAGGCTTTGTCAACAAAGCGGCGTATTAACATGAGCTTACGAGAAAAAACGCTGAACGGCGCAAAGTGGTCGGCGATTGCCACGGTGATCATCATTGGTCTGGGTCTTATCCAGATGACCGTACTGGCACGGATTATTGATAACCACCAGTTCGGGTTGTTAACCGTGGCGCTGGTGATCATCGCGCTGGCCGATACACTGTCTGACTTTGGTATTGCCAACTCAATTATTCAGCGCAAAGAGATTGGCTATCTTGAACTGACCACGCTGTACTGGCTCAACGTGGGGCTGGGTATCGTGGTATGCGTAGCGATGTTTCTGCTGAGCGAGACGATTGCCAGCGTACTTAATAACCCAGAACTGGCACCGCTCATCAAAACGTTATCGCTGGCGTTTGTGGTGATACCGCACGGGCAGCAGTTTCGTGCGCTGATGCAAAAAGAGCTGGCCTTCAACAAAATTGGCATGATTGAAACCAGTTCGGTACTGGCTGGTTTTATCTTTACCGTAGTCAGCGCCCATTTCTGGCCGCTCGCACTGACGGCCATTCTCGGGTATCTGGTAAACAGTACGCTACGTACGCTGCTGTTCGGCTATTTTGGTCGCCGGATTTACCGTCCGGGGCTGCATTTTTCGCTGGCATCCGTTTCGTCGAATCTGCGTTTTGGTGCGTGGCTGACGGCAGACAGCATCATCAATTACATCAATACCAACCTTTCCACGCTGGTTTTAGCCCGCACGTTGGGAGCTGGCGTGGCGGGCGGATTCAATCTCGCCTGGAATGTGGCGGTTGTCCCCCCGATCAAACTGAACCCGATTATCACCCGCGTGCTGTTTCCGGCGTTTGCCAAAATCCAGGACGACAGTGAAAAGCTGCGAGTGAATTTTTACAAGCTGCTGTCGGTGGTTGGAATTATCAACTTCCCGGCGCTGCTGGGACTGATGGTGGTGTCGAATAACGTGGTGCCGCTGGTATTCGGTGAGAAGTGGAACGGCATTATCCCCATCCTGCAACTGCTGTGCATTGTTGGGCTGCTGCGCTCGGTGGGGAATCCAATCGGTTCACTGCTGATGGCGAAAGCGCGGGTCGATATCAGCTTTAAATTCAATGTGTTCAAAACCTTTCTGTTTATTCCCGCCATTTTCATCGGTGGACATCTGGCCGGGGCAATTGGCGTGACGCTGGGCTTTTTACTGGTCCAGGTGATTAACACCGTCCTCAGCTATTTCGTGATGATTAAACCTGTTCTTGGCCCCAGCTACCGCCAGTACATGCTCAGTCTTTGGCTGCCGTTGTATCTCTCCTTGCCAACCCTTGTGGTGAGCTATGCGCTGGGCGTAATGCTGCATGGCCAACTGTCGTTGGGCGTGTTGTTGGGGAGCCAGATAGCGGCAGGGGCGCTGGCGTTTGCGCTAATGATAGTGCTGTCGCGTCATCCGCTGGTGGTGGAAATAAAATGCCAGCTCTGTCGCAGTGAAAAAATGAAAACCTTGCTCCGTGCAGGATAAGAACAACGCTTTAAGAGGTCATAATGAAACTATTAATTTTGGGCAACCATACCTGCGGGAACCGAGGGGATAGCGCGATCCTGCGCGGTTTGCTGGATGCCATTAACGCGTTGCGTCCTGAGACTGAAGTGGATGTTATGAGCCGTTACCCAGTGAGCTCCTCATGGTTGCTGAACCGCCCGGTGATGGGCGATCCGCTGTATTTGCAGATGAGACAACACAACAATGCAGTGGGTGTTATGGGGCGCGTGAAGAAAGTGCTGCGTCGTCGCTATCAGCATCAGGTACTGCTCTCGCGTGTTACCGACTCCGGTAATCTGCGCAATATCGCTATCGCCCAGGGTTTTACCGATTTTGTTCGTTTGTTGTCGCGCTATGACGCCATCATCCAGGTCGGCGGATCGTTCTTTGTCGATCTGTATGGTGTGCCGCAGTTTGAACATGCATTGTGTTCGTTTATGGCGAAAAAACCGCTGTACATGATTGGTCACAGCGTGGGGCCATTCCAGGATGAGCAGTTTAATCAACTGGCGAACTACGTGTTTGGCCACTGTAATGCATTGATTTTACGTGAATCCGTCAGTCTTGATCTGATGAAGCGCAGCGCAATTACCACGGTTAAAGTTGAAACAGGCGTGGATACGGCCTGGCTGGTCGACAATCATCATGAGGATTTTGAGCCAGGTTATGCGGTACAGCACTGGTTAGACATGGCGGCTAAACAGAAGACCGTTGCCATTACATTGCGCGAGCTGGCGCCTTTTGATAAGCGTCTGGGGACAACGCAGCAGGCCTATGAGCAAGCCTTTGCCGGGGTAGTGAACCGCATACTCGATGAAGGTTACCAGGTGATTGCACTGTCAACCTGCACCGGTATTGATAGTTACAACAAAGATGATCGCATGGTGGCGTTAAACCTGCGCCAGTATGTTAACGACCCGGCCCGATATCATGTGGTGATGGATGAACTTAACGATCTGGAGATGGGGAAGATTCTGGGGGCATGCGATCTGACGGTGGGTACTCGGTTGCACTCGGCCATCATCTCGATGAATTTTATGACGCCGGCCATCGCCATTAACTACGAGCATAAATCGGCAGGGATCATGCAACAGTTGGGGTTGCCGGAGATGGCTGTCGATATTCGCCATCTGCTCGATGGCAGTCTGGAAGGAAAGGTCGCCGGTACCCTCGGACAGCTACCTGAACTGAACATACGGCTTGGGGATGCTGTGACACGCGAACGCGAACGCGGGGTACACATGGTGCAGTCGGTTTTAACGCGTATTGAGGGGGAAAAATGAAGATTGGCTTTTTCCTGCTTAAATTTCCTCTCTCTTCTGAGACCTTTGTACTCAATCAGATAACCGCATTTATCGATATGGGCTACGACGTGGAGATTGTCGCTTTGCAGAAGGGCGATCTTGAAAATACGCATGCCTCATTTAATACCTATCGGCTGGGTGAAAAAACGCGCTGGTTGCTGAATGAACCGGAAAGCAAACTGGCGAAGCTGAAATATAGGGCGGCGGCGGCTCTGCACGGTCTCACCCGCGCAGCGACCTGGAAAGCGTTGAATGTTGCACGCTATGGCGAGGAAGCGCGCAATCTGATTTTGGCGGCCATTTGCGGTGGGAATCCGCGGGCGTTTGAAGCGGATGTCTTTATTGCTCATTTTGGGCCAGCAGGCGTAACGGCCGCTAAGCTGCGTGAGCTTGGGATGATCCGCGGAAAAATCGCTACGGTATTTCACGGCGTCGATGTTTCGCATCGGGATGTGCTTACCCGCTATACCCCTGAGTATCAGCAGCTGTTTCAACGTGGAGATTTGATGTTACCCATCAGCAATCTCTGGGCCGGACGTTTAAAAAACATGGGATGCCCGCCGCATAAAATCGCGGTTTCGCGTATGGGTATCGACATGACGCGTTTTACCCCTCGCCAACTGAAAGCACCAGCTGCACAGCTGGAAATTATCTCTGTCGCCCGGTTAACCGAGAAAAAAGGACTGCACGTCGCCATCGAAGCCTGTCGTCAGTTAAAAGAGCAGGGCGTTTCATTTCGTTATCGCATTCTGGGTATCGGCCCTTGGGAGCGACGTTTACGCACACTGATCGAGCAATATCAACTCGATGACGTGATTGAGATGCCCGGCTTTAAGCCCAGCCATCAGGTGAAGGAGATGCTTGAGCAGGCGGATGTATTTTTGCTGCCGTCGATTACCGGAAGAGACGGCGATATGGAGGGGATCCCGGTGGCGCTGATGGAGGCGATGGCGGTAGGTATTCCGGTGATTTCTACCGTTCACAGCGGGATCCCGGAGCTGGTCGAGTCGGGTAAGTCTGGCTGGTTGGCTCCAGAAAACGATGCGCAGGCACTGGCTGAGAGGTTAGCGGCATTTAGCCTGCTCGGCAGTGAGCAGGTACAGCCGATTGTGCAGTGTGCGCAAGAAAAAATTGAAACTGAATTTAATCAGTTAGCGATCAATAAACAGTTAGCCAGTCTGCTGCAAACGATGTAAATCGAGGTTGTATGTCAGAGAACAAACTCTCACGCCGTACTTTTCTGACGGCAGGCTCTGCGCTTGTCGTATTGCATACTCCTGTTGTCCGGGCGCTTGAATCATCGGGCAGCATCAACATTCAGGATTACAACCCAAAGGATTGGGTCGCTTCTTTCCGGCAGGCGTTCAAAGAAGGACAAACGGTAGTCGTACCCAAAGAACTGGAATGTAAGGATCTCAATACCGCTGTCGTTATTCCTCCTGGCAAAACGCTACACCTGCAAGGCAGAATCAGCGGCAATGGACGTGGTCGCTTTGTTCTGCAGGATGGATGTAAGGTAGTGGGTGAGCAGGGGGGGAGCCTGAGGAATGTTACCCTCGATGTGCGCGGTTCGGACTGCGTGATAAAAGGGATTTCCATGAGTGGTTTTGGCCCAGTGACACAAGTCTATATCGGCGGCAAAATACCGAGGCTGATGCGCAATCTGATTATCGATGATATTACCGTCACGCGCGCCAACTATGGGATCCTGCGTCAGGGCTTTCATAACCGGATGGATGGTGTAAAGATTACAAACTGCCGTTTTAGCGATCTACAGGGAGATGCCATTGAGTGGAATGTGGCGATCAACGACAGCAACATCCTCATTTCTGACCATGTCATTGAACGTATTAACTGTACCAATGGCAACGTGAACTGGGGCATCGGCATTGGGCTGGCGGGCAGTACCTATGACAATACCTATCCCGATGAGCTGGCGGTAAAAAACTTTGTGGTGGCGAATATCACCGGCACCGACTGTCGACAGTTAGTCCATGTAGAGAACGGCAAACATTTTATCATTCGTAATATCACCGCACGAAATATTACCCCAGATTTTAGTAAGAAAGCAGGCATTGATAATGCAACGGTTGCTATTTATGGCTGCGATAATTTCGTGATTGATAATATCAATATGGAAAATAGCGCAGGTATGCTCATTGGCTACGGTGTTATTAAAGGACGATATTTATCCATCCCGCAGAACTTTAAGTTAAATAATATCCATCTGGATAACACGAAACTTGAATATAAATTACGCGGCATTCAGATCTCATCAGGTAATGCAACGTCGTTCGTGGCCATCACCAACGTGGAGATGAAGCGAGCCACGCTTGAGTTGCACAACCAACCGCAGCATCTTTTTTTACGTAACATCAGGGTGATGCAGCAATCCACAACAGGACCCGCGCTCAAGATGCAATTCGATCTGCGCCAGGACGTACGCGGCAAGTTTATGGCCAGGCAGGACACACTGCTCTCACTGGCCAACGTACATGCAGTAAACGAAAGCGGGCAAAGTTCAGTTGACATTGACCGGGTAAACCATCAGGTGGTGAATGTCGAAGCGGTGAATTTTCGACTGCCGGGGCAGGGGAGGTAACTTTGCGACCATTCCTGGCAAAAGTTGTACCCGCCTGGGATTAAGATTACTGCATTCCGCAGATAAGCGGCGTAACATACGCGGCATCGGAGTAATGTAATTCATACTGGCTAAAACAAGCTAAAAAGCTATAATTCAGCAACAATTGAATAGGTGAATGACTTAATGATTAATTTGAAAGCAGTTATTCCGGTAGCAGGTCTGGGGATGCACATGTTGCCTGCCACGAAGGCAATCCCTAAAGAGATGCTGCCGATCGTAGACAAGCCGATGATTCAATACATTGTCGACGAGATTGTAGCTGCCGGTATCAAAGAAATCGTTCTGGTGACTCATGCGTCTAAGAACGCAGTTGAGAACCACTTCGACACCTCTTACGAACTCGAATCACTCCTTGAGCAGCGTGTTAAGCGCCAGCTCTTAGCCGAAGTGCAGTCTATCTGTCCTCCGGGCGTAACTATCATGAACGTCCGTCAGGCTCAGTTACTGGGTCTGGGTCATTCCATCCTTTGTGCTCGTCCTATCATTGGTGATAACCCGTTTGTCGTGGTATTACCTGACGTCGTTCTGGATACCGCAAGTGCGGATCCGCTGCGCTACAACCTCGCTGCTATGGTTGCTCGTTTTAATGAAACCGGGCGCAGTCAGGTGCTGGCTAAGCGTATGGAGGGCGATCTGTCTGAATACTCTGTTATTCAAACCAAAGAGGCTTTGGACAACGAAGGTAAAGTCAGCCGTATCGTTGAGTTCATCGAAAAACCAGACCAGCCGCAGACACTTGATTCCGATCTGATGGCCGTAGGGCGCTATGTGCTGTCTGCTGATATTTGGGCAGAACTGGAGCATACGCAGCCAGGCGCCTGGGGGCGTATTCAGTTGACGGATGCCATCGCTGAGCTGGCGAAAAAACAGTCTGTTGACGCCATGCTGATGACGGGTGACAGCTACGACTGTGGTAAAAAGATGGGCTACATGCAGGCATTCGTTAAGTATGGGCTGCGTAACCTGAAGGAAGGTCCGAAGTTCCGGAAGGGCATTGAGAAGTTGTTGAGCGAGTAGAAGATGTTCACGTCTTTGTGATGTATGCCCGAAAAAAGAGCGGCAGTTAACATTCCGGTGTCTATGCTTTATGCAGCGGAGTGTTACTGTCGTTTTTTATATGAAAAGCAACTAATTATAATAAGTTAACCTACTAAGTTTAATCTGTTTTTTGTTGGGTTTTTCCTTGTTTCTGTCAGCATTTGGTAAGACAATTAGTGCTTGATTTTGGCGTCTTTGCCTGAGTTGGCAGTGACCATCATCTTTGGAATCTAGCTAGTGATCTGGTAGCTGTAAAGCCAGGGGCGGTAGCGTGCTTGATCGTGAAGGCATATCGATGCCTGATCTTTCTAAACGTAATTCTGAACTTTGTTGATTAATAAACGATCAGAAAAAGCAAAACTGCATACACTTCCAGTAGATTTCATTTTTATAAGATTAATATTTAATTTACTACAGTCAAAGACGTTGTAGGAAAAGACGTTAAGCGTCTAAAAAGCTAATGAGAGAAATTTTATATGTTTAAAAATAAGGTTTTGTTAATTACAGGTGGTACAGGTTCTTTTGGGAATGCGGTTTTAAGAAGATTTTTAGATACGGATATTGCAGAGATTCGTATTTTCAGTCGTGATGAAAAAAAGCAAGACGACATGCGAAAAAAATATAATAACTCGAAATTGAAGTTTTATATTGGCGATGTCCGTGACTATCAATCAATCTTAAATGCAACTCGTGGTGTAGATTTCCTTTACCATGCAGCGGCCTTGAAGCAAGTACCATCTTGTGAATTCCATCCCATGGAAGCAGTAAAAACGAACGTGTTAGGTACTGAAAATGTACTCGAGGCTGCAATTGCAAATGGTGTGAAACGTGTTGTCTGCCTGAGTACAGATAAGGCAGTTTATCCTATCAATGCGATGGGTATTTCCAAGGCTATGATGGAGAAAGTTATCGTAGCTAAATCCCGAAATGTTGATAAGTCTAAAACCGTAATTTGTGGTACTCGATACGGAAACGTTATGGCTTCGCGCGGTTCGGTTATTCCATTATTTGTGGACTTGATTAGAGAGGGTAAACCTCTGACGATTACTGACCCAAATATGACACGTTTCATGATGACTTTAGATGATGCGGTTGATCTCGTATTATACGCCTTTGAACATGGCAATAATGGTGATATTTTTGTTCAAAAAGCACCAGCTGCAACAATTGAAACATTGGCTATTGCACTCAAAGAACTGATGGAGATTCCAGAACATCCTGTACATATTATTGGTACCCGCCACGGTGAAAAATTGTATGAAGCATTACTGAGCCGTGAAGAAATGGTCGCTGCTGAAGATATGGGTGAATATTACCGTGTTCCACCTGATCTTCGAGACCTCAATTATGGGAAATACGTAGAACAGGGCGATCAGCGAATTTCGCAAATTGAAGATTATAATTCACACAATACAGAACGTCTTGATGTAGAAGGTATGAAAAAATTATTGCTAAAATTGGCTTTTATTAGAGCTATTTGCGATAAAAAAGAATATCAACTGGATGAATAATATGAAGATTGTCATTACTGGTTCTAATGGGTTCATCGGAAAAAATCTGCGTGTCCATTTACGTGAAAACGGGTATGACGATGTAATTTGTATCGATCGAGACAACTCACTTGAGCAGCTTGATGAAGCATTGCAATCTGCGGAATTTGTTTTCCATCTTGCTGGGATTAACCGCCCAACAAGTGATTCAGAGTTTTATGAGGGCAATGCTAACTTAACTGATTACATTGTAAATAAATTAGTTTATTTTGGTAATAAAACTCCTTTACTCATAACTTCATCAATTCAAGCTGAACTCGACAACCATTACGGAAAAAGTAAGGCGGCAGCAGAATATTCAGTAAGCAAATATGCGAAAGAGACTGGCGCAAAAACGTATATTTATCGCTTACCTAATGTGTTTGGAAAATGGTGTAGACCTAACTATAACTCAGCAGTTGCAACTTTTTGCTATAATATTCTTAACGGGTTAGACGTGACTATAAATAATCCGGATGCCCCGCTAAAACTGGTTTATATTGATGATGTCTGCAAATCATTCGTTGATTGCTTAAAAGGCAAAGTTGATGAGAAAAGCGCAGAAGTCACACCTGTTTATAGCACGAGTGTCGGTAACGTTGTTGACACCATCAGGTCATTTAAGAATAAGCAGCATGGCCTGCTAATCGACCACGTTGGTACCGGTTTAACCAGAGCGCTGTATGCAACTTATCTGAGTTATTATTCTCCCTCAGAATTTGCTTATTCAGTCAAACGTCATAGCGATCCTCGCGGGACGTTTGTTGAAATGCTCAAAACCAAAGAGTCTGGTCAGTTTTCATTTTTTACTGCACATCCTGGCATTACAAGAGGTGGGCATTATCATCATACTAAAAATGAGAAATTCTTGGTTATTAAGGGCAAAGCAAAATTTGCATTCAGACATATTGATTCGAATGACTATTACGAAATATTTATTGATGGAGATGAATCGAAAATAGTCGAGACTGTTCCTGGCTGGTCGCATGACATCACGAATATTGGTGATGATGAAATGATAGTCATGCTCTGGGCAAATGAAATTTTTGATCCTGAGAATCCTGATACAGTTAACTATAAAATCTCTGATGAGTAAAAGATGAAAAAAATGCATGTTATGACTGTCGTTGGTACACGACCTGAAATTATCAGATTGTCGCGTGTTATGGCTAAACTAGATGATTATTTTGAACATACGATTGTTCATACTGGTCAAAACTACGATTACGAACTTAATCAAATTTTTTTTGACGATCTCGGCGTCCGCAAACCTGACCACTTTTTGAATGCAGCAGGTAAAAATGCTGCAGAGACTATTGGGCAAATTATTATCAAAATTGATGAAGTGCTGGAATCCATCAAACCAGAAGCACTTCTAGTCCTTGGTGATACAAATAGCTGCTTAGCCGCTATTCCGGCTAAACGCCGCAAGATTCCTATCTTCCATATGGAAGCGGGAAATCGTTGTTTTGATATGCGAGTACCAGAAGAGATAAATCGCCGTATTGTTGATCATACAGCTGATATTAATCTTACCTATAGTGATATAGCACGAGAATATCTTCTTGCGGAGGGATTACCAGCTGACCGTATCATTAAGACTGGCAGCCCAATGTTTGAAGTTCTTACTCATTATTCCGATGGTATTAAAGCATCAAATATTCTTGAGCGTCTTAATGTCAAATCCGGCGAATATTTTGTAGTAAGTGCTCACCGCGAAGAAAACATTGATTCAGATAAGAATTTAATGAATCTTGTCGAGTCGTTAAACAAAGTAGCAGAAACTTATCAGTTACCCGTAATTGTTTCTACACACCCGAGAACTCAGAAAAGAATTGATGCAAAAGGGATTGTATTTAACTCGCACGTACAATTGTTAAAGCCGCTTGGCTTTAAAGATTATGTAAAATTACAGAAGGAAGCACGAGCAGTCCTTTCTGATAGCGGTACAATTACTGAAGAGTCATCGATTCTCAATTTTCCTGCTATCAATATCCGTGAGGCGCACGAGCGTCCAGAAGGAATGGAAGAAGGCACGGTAATTATGACCGGTGTTGATCCTGAGCGTATTCTTCAGGCTCTTGATATGATAAAAAATCAGCCACGTGATAATGAACGACTCCTACGCCAAGTGAGTGACTATTCAATGCCAAATGTCTCTGATAAAGTGGCAAGAATTATCCTCTCCTATACTGATTATGTTAAACGTGTTGTTTGGCGTAAATACTAATAAGGCCATCACTCTGGCGAGTCCAGAGTGACTTTTTGATGGTGTATAGATTAAAGTGAAAGTCTTATTGTTGACACAATGGTTTGATCCTGAACCTACCTTTAAAGGTCTTGCTTTTGCAAAAGAACTGAGAAGGCAGGATGTAGAAGTTAGTGTTATTACAGGATTTCCTAATTACCCAGGTGGAAAGATTTATGATGGATATAAGATTAAGATTTTCCAAAAAGATAGTCATGACGATATAATAATCAATCGGGTGCCACTGTATCCAGATCATGGTTCTACTGCGTTAAAAAGAATATTCAATTATGGTTCATTCTTTTTATCAAGCATGATCTTTGGTGTTTTGTCCAGGCAGAAAGTAGATGTTATATATGCTTATCATCCACCCTTAACCACAGCACTTTCAGCATCATTGATATCTTTCTTCAAAAGAAAACCATTTATTGTAGATATTCAAGACCTCTGGCCTGATACATTAGCTTCTACAGGAATGTTAACTAACAAAAAAATATTAAATACACTTAACTATTTATGCAATTTTGTGTACCGTCGCGCAGCAAAAATTGTTGTTCTCTCTCCTGGCTTTAAAGCTAAGTTGGTCTCTCGCGGTGTACCTGAGGATAAAATTGAGGTTATCTATAACTGGTGTGATGAAGAAAATCTTAAAAGTAATAAAAAAAGTAATGTTATTCTTCCATCAAATAGATTCAATGTTGTTTTTGCAGGTAATCTCGGTTTAGCACAAGGGTTACCTTCTATTATATCTGCTGCGCAACTTTTAAAAAACAAAGGTGTTAAGGCCAATATTGTCATTGTTGGGGCTGGTTTAGCAAAGGCTGATGCAGAGAAATTTGCTACAGAGAATAATATTGATAATGTAATCTTTTTACCTCGAGTGCCAATTACCGAGATTGGAGATATACTACAACAAGCTGATGCATTATTGGTTCATCTTATTAAAGATGATCTTTTTACTATCACTATACCCTCCAGAACTCAAGCCTACCTTGCATGTGGTAAACCCATTATAATGGCTGTTGATGGCGATGCTGCAGAACTTGTCAGAAATGCCAGTGCTGGGATTATTTGCTCTTCTGACGATCCTAATTCAATCTCTTCAGGAATTGAAAAGCTTACATTATTATCTACAAATGAGTTAAAAGAAATGGGTGATAACGGGGCTCAATATTATTACTCCAAATTAAGTCTTCATGAAGGTGTGAAAAAATTCGTCACAATATTTAAGAAGGTTATTCAATAATATGATTAAACGTTTTTTTGATGTATCAGTATCTTCAGTACTGCTAATATGTTTATCCCCCATTATTGGTGTTACCTACCTTCTCGTAAGACAAAAATTGGGTACACCTGCATTATTTAAACAAATTAGGCCCGGAAAAGATGGTCTACCCTTTGAAATGATAAAATTTCGCAGTATGAAAGATGCCACTGATTCCAATGGCAATATACTGCCAGATGAAGAGAGACTTACAGAGTTTGGCAAAAAAATAAGGGCGCTAAGTCTTGATGAATTACCTGCATTATGGAATGTACTTAAAGGTGATATGAGTCTCGTTGGCCCGAGACCTCTTCTAATGAGTTATCTTGAACGTTATGACCAGGAACAGAATCGTCGCCATGAGGTAAGACCCGGCATAACTGGCTGGGCACAAGTAAATGGTAGGAATGCTATTAGTTGGGATGAGAAATTTAGGCTTGATGTTTGGTATGTAGACCATCAATCAATGTGGCTGGATATTAAAATTCTCTTTCTTACTGTAAAAAAAGTTGTAATTAGAGAAGGCATCTCTGCTGAGGGGCACTCAACTATGCCAGAGTTTAAAGGGAAATCATCGGATAAGTAATATCAAAACTCGATATTTAGTGACTTTGCAGACGATACTTTTGTTTCGTTGTATGGATGTTATGTCATTCAAATAATATTACTCGTGGCATTTGTGGATATGCTTATGTAAGAATGAAAAGTAAAGAGAGTTCATAGCCCCAGATCTTTGGGAAACAGCATATAGAGTATTTTATGATAAAGGATATCTATATATAAATTAATCGAAAATATTTCTATGTGTCAGATGAGTTCAATTTTAAATATTCAAAGGTGTTTCAATGTTAAATACTAATTTTTCTCCATGGCCTTCGTTTACACAAGAAGAAGCAGACGCTGTGACCTCAGTATTGTTATCAAACAAAGTAAATTATTGGACAGGTAATGAATGCCGTTTGTTTGAAAAGGAATTTGCTGAGTGGGTAGGGACAGAATATGCAGTTGCATTAAGTAATGGGACATTAGCCCTAGACGTAGCCCTTAAGGCGTTAAATATCGGTCCTGGTGATGATGTGATTGTCACATCTCGTACATTTTTAGCATCAGCATCATGCATTGTAACTGCAGGCGCTAATCCTGTATTTGCAGACGTAGACCTCAACAGTCAGTGTATTACAGCGGAGACCATTTCAGCTGTTTTAACACCTAATACTAAGGCTGTCATTGTCGTACATTTAGCCGGGATGCCAGCTGAAATGGATCCTATTATGGCTTTAGCTGAAAAACACAATCTTTATGTAATCGAAGATTGCGCCCAAGCACATGGCGCAAGTTACAAAGGAAAAGGTGTTGGAAGTATTGGCCATATCGCTGCATGGTCATTTTGTCAGGATAAAATCATGACAACAGGCGGTGAAGGTGGAATGGTGACTACGAATGATAAATCATTGTGGTCTGCTATGTGGAGTTATAAGGATCACGGCAAAAGTTATGATGCTGTTTATAATCGTGAACATAAGCCAGGCTTCCGGTGGTTGCATGAATCTTTTGGTACCAACTGGCGCATGCTTGAAATGCAGGCTGTGATTGGGCGAATTCAATTAAGAAGAATGGCTGATTGGACTAAGCGACGTCAGGAAAATGGGAAAGCTATAGATGCAGCATTAGCAGACCTGAGTGGTGTTAGGTTAGTTAATATTCCAGATTATATTGAACATGCAGAATATAAACATTATGTGTTTATTAAGCCATCAGCATTAAAAGAAGGGTGGACTAGGGATCGCATTATTAATGAAATTAATAATGCTGGAGTTCCTTGTTATCAAGGAAGTTGTTCTGAGATTTATTTAGAAAAAGCATTCGATAACACTCCATGGCGTCCTGAAACTCCTCTACCTAATGCGTTTGAATTAGGTGAGACTAGCTTGATGTTTCTGGTACACCCGACGCTAACATGTTCGGAAATTGAACTAACATGCGAAGTTGCATATAAGGTTTTGAAAAATGCACTTAATTAACATCTATTGGCAACGATAAGTATTGATTAATCTGATATGAGGTGGCTGATTACGCCGCCTCCTCTTTTAAAAATGTGGTATAGAATGTTAACGCAACTACTCAGTTTGCCTCGTAATATAAAACGCATAATCATGGTGGCAATAGATTTTGTTTTATTGCTTATCGCTTTCTGGGGAGCTTTTTGGGTCCGGATGGATGTTTCTGCACCTTATACTAGCTACGAGCACTGGAAGTTACTGGCTTGTCTTATTGTTGTTACTGTATGTATCTTTGCAAGAACCGGTTTATATCGTACAGTCTTAAGATATGTGACAGCGAAGATATTTGTTACCGTCCTGCTAGGCCTTAGCATATCAACCGTACTGCTTATAACATTATCTTATTTCTTTGATATATTTCTTCCAAGAGCAATACCAATAATTTATTTTGCTTTTTCTTTATTATTCATTTGCGGGTCGAGACTATTATTTAGAATGTTGCTTACCTATGCTGTGCGTGGACGAACGCCCGTCATTATTTATGGGGCAGGTGCTTCTGGCAGACAACTTTTAACAGCACTAAGGCAGGTAGATGAATATTTTCCGGTTGCATTTATTGATGATAATCCACTATTGAATAAAGTCGTTATTCATGGTGTAACTGTTTATTCTCGTAAAAATATTGAAAAATTAGTTCATCGCTATGGCATTAAAAAAATACTACTAGCGATGCCTTCAATTTCAATTGAGAAAAGAAAGGAAGTAATTACATATTTAGAGGATTTTCCATGTGAGGTTTTATCCATACCAGGTATGGTAGATCTTATTGAAGGAAAGGCTCAAATTATGGCACTCAAAAAAGTGTCTATTGATGATCTGCTCGGAAGAGAACCAGTTTCTCCTGACGCAGAATTATTAGCAAAAAATATTCGTGATAAAGTTGTCATGGTTACTGGAGCTGGTGGCTCAATTGGCTCTGAGATCTGCCGACAAATTATCTTCCAACATCCAAAGATATTGATTTTGTTTGAAGTGTCTGAATTTGCACTTTATTCGGTTGAAAAAGAATTAACTACGCTCGCGCATAATAACAATAATGACGTTGTAATAATTCCATTAATGGGCTCAGTACAAAAATTACATCGTTTAGAAACAATTATGCGAATTTTTAACGTTAATACTGTTTATCATGCAGCAGCATACAAACATGTTCCTTTGGTTGAGTATAATGTTGTGGAAGGTGTCAGAAATAATATTTTCGGAACATTATATTGTGCTCAAGCAGCAATATCGTCCAATGTAGAGACTTTTATCCTGGTTTCAACCGATAAAGCGGTAAGACCGACTAATACGATGGGAGCTACAAAACGTGTTGCTGAACTAGTCTTACAGGCATTAGCACAGGAACAATCGACAACTTGCTTTAGCATGGTTAGATTTGGAAATGTTTTAGGCTCATCAGGATCGGTTGTTCCATTGTTTGAAAAGCAAATTGAGCAAGGCGGGCCTGTTACTCTGACGCATAAAGATATCATCCGCTATTTCATGACAATACCAGAGGCTTCTCAGTTGGTTATCCAGGCCGGTGCCATGGCTAAAGGTGGAGATGTCTTTGTGCTCGACATGGGTGATCCTGTTCGAATATATGACCTTGCTACTCGTATGATCAAACTATGCGGCTTAAAAATTAAAGATGAATCAAATCCGGATGGCGATATAGAAATTAGAGTCACTGGGTTGCGCCCAGGAGAAAAGCTCTACGAAGAATTGCTGATTGGCGAGCAAGTTCTTGGTACATCTCATCCGAGAATTATGACTGCACATGAAGATATGCTCAGTTGGACAGAACTTGAAAGTTACCTTAAGCAAATGGATGAGGCATGTACTAAATTTGAGCATGATATCATTCGTAATCTTTTACTGAAAATTCCAACAGGTTTTCAGCCTACTGATGGCATTTGTGATCTGGTATGGCATGCAAAGCATAATGTCTCTGGATGCGCTTTGAATGTGACATGTTGAGTTAGCGCATCAACTGCTATCTACTTTCAAGTATCCTGAGTTAACATCTAGAATACATTCAAGCCGCGCATAAGTAGCGCGGCGACCACACCAGACAGGAGTATGTAATGTCCAAGCAACAGATAGGCGTCGTCGGTATGGCAGTGATGGGGCGCAACCTGGCGCTCAACATCGAAAGCCGTGGTTATACCGTCTCTATCTTCAACCGTTCCCGCGAAAAAACTGAAGAAGTTGTTGCCGAGAACCCGGGGAAGAAACTGGTTCCTTACTACACGATGAAAGAGTTCGTCGAGTCTCTTGAAACCCCTCGTCGTATCCTGTTAATGGTGAAAGCGGGTGCTGGCACCGATGCTGCCATTGATTCTCTGAAGCCGTATCTGGACAAAGGCGACATCATTATTGATGGTGGTAACACCTTCTTCCAGGACACTATCCGTCGTAACCGTGAACTGTCCGAGGAAGGCTTTAACTTCATTGGTACCGGTGTTTCCGGTGGTGAAGAGGGCGCACTTAAAGGCCCGTCTATCATGCCTGGCGGCCAGAAAGAAGCGTATGAGCTGGTTGCTCCTATTCTGACCAAAATTGCTGCGATTGCCGAAGATGGCGAGCCGTGCGTAACCTATATTGGTGCCGATGGCGCCGGTCACTATGTGAAGATGGTGCACAACGGTATCGAATACGGCGATATGCAGCTGATTGCTGAAGCCTATTCCCTGTTGAAAGGCGGCCTGAACCTGTCTAACGAAGAGCTGGCTACCACCTTCACTGAGTGGAATGAAGGCGAGCTGAGCAGCTACCTAATCGACATCACTAAAGACATCTTCACCAAAAAAGATGAAGAAGGTAAATACCTTGTTGATGTGATCCTCGACGAAGCGGCCAACAAAGGCACAGGTAAATGGACCAGCCAGAGTTCTCTTGATTTGGGCGAACCGCTGTCGCTGATCACCGAATCCGTATTCGCGCGTTACATCTCTTCTCTGAAAGACCAGCGCGTTGCGGCATCTAAAGTGCTGTCTGGCCCGCAGGCTAAACTGGCTGGCGATAAAGCTGAGTTTGTTGAGAAAGTTCGTCGCGCACTGTATCTGGGTAAAATCGTCTCCTACGCGCAGGGCTTTTCTCAACTGCGCGCAGCCTCCGACGAATACAACTGGGATCTGAACTACGGTGAAATCGCGAAGATCTTCCGCGCGGGCTGCATTATTCGCGCGCAGTTCCTGCAGAAAATCACTGACGCTTATGCTGAAAACAAAGGTATCGCGAACCTGCTGTTGGCTCCGTACTTTAAAAATATCGCTGACGAATATCAGCAAGCGCTGCGTGATGTAGTGGCTTATGCTGTGCAGAACGGTATTCCGGTACCGACCTTCTCTGCAGCGGTAGCCTACTACGACAGCTACCGTTCTGCGGTACTGCCGGCTAACCTGATCCAGGCCCAGCGCGACTACTTTGGTGCACATACGTATAAACGCACCGATAAAGAAGGTGTGTTCCACACTGAGTGGTTCCAAGAGTAACCGTTTTTATTAATAGCCAATAAGTAGAGTTGAATTACTTATTGGCTTAATTAAGTGATGCTGTATTTCTCCATTTTATATATCTGAGTTAATTCTTGCAGTTACTCACTATAAGATCTTGCTAAGCTTAATAGTTTATTTGCTATGCGACAAATACAAAAATGATTGGAATGAGACTAAGTTACACATAATATGGAATTTCAATACTTATATTCAATTCCGCTAGTAAAGTGATTTTATCGCTATTGATATATAATCTTTATAGTTGTATGTTTTTTTCGGGGCATAGCTAATAGTTGGAATATCATGTAAGTTTTCATTGAGTTTACTATAGAGATATTAACTCTCAGTGGGTGATGGTGTTTTCTGGTGTAAACTTCGATAACTTCGTAGATATAGTAAATCTCTCTTCAGTTTTATATGCTGTAGGTGGAGGTAATCCCTATCATAAGCTAAACTCTCAAACCAAAAAATATTGAGGTTTCAATTTCTCTCACTAATTTATTTGTTACCGCTATATGTGCTATTTACCTTTTTGCTATTCCTGTCAGATATTATTCTATGGCCAATAGATACAAATGGGGTGTGGATACTAAGTCTATTTATAGCTTGTATTATATGTGCATCATACCTAGGAATTTATTTAGGCCTAAATGTGAAAGCATTTATATCATCAAAAAATTATGTTTCTGGGCTAAAATAGCAAGGCATTTTTCGACAATAGCAGCGATTCTTTTCACCATTACACTAATGGCGATCTTTATCTATACAGGAAACTCGCTTGGTAATATTTTTGAATTAGCGATTGATCCTCGATTAGCCTATCAGACAATGTTGACATACGAGGCAGAAAAAGGAAGCGGAGATTTTATCTTTACATAATACTCTCCATAATAATGGCTCCTTTGTATTATGCGGTCATTCCCTTAATGGTTATGCGCTGGAAATACTTAACAAGAAAGCAAGTATTCTTTGGGTTTATATTTATATTTGCAATTGGAATGATCTTATTTTTAATCTTCCGAGGTACTGATAGAGAAATTGGTGAGTTAGTCATTCTTCTTGTTAGCATAACGCTTGTATAGATTGCTCAAAAAATTAGAAGTGGCGAGTTTTCGACTTATTAATTTTTTAAGGGTATTCTTAATTCTTATAATTTTGTTTTGTTGTTCTTCATTGTTTTTTTCTTTAGGAAATATGAGCGGTTGAGTGGAGATCTTGATTTTTGTGTTTATAATATTGCTTACGCCAATCAAAACTCCATATTTCATTCGTTTATGTCGGACGAGATATTTTTTCGGTTAGCATGTTACGTCTTATCTACCCCAGGGATATTATGGACTCTACTTAACATTGGAAATGGATCAGTGTTTTATCTTCTTTGTTGGTCATTCTCCATTCCTTGTTTCAGCAATTGATAAACTATTGAATATTGATTTATATAGTTGCTCGCTTATGGGACAACTAAATGGAGTCGGTTGGAGTGATGGTTATACATGGAGTATCAACTATCCATGGTTGGCTAATGATATTTCCTATTATCTTGTTGTTCCTTTTATATTATTAATTTCTCTGTTCTTAGCAATTGCATGGAAGATTGCTGTATTAGAGATTTTTTTTCTGCTGTGATGGTCTTTATATTTTTTTTTATGGTGTCATTTTTCCACTGCGAGCAACCAACTCGCAATTGCACCTGAAATCTATACTGCATTCATAGTTTGGATTGTTATTTTTATTAAGGATGTTAAGTGGAAAAAAACAGTATGACTCTACATTTTATTAAGTTAGGTAGCAGTAACTTAATAAAAATGTTGGTGGGTTTTATATATCTTAAGATTTTATCAAGTTATATTACTCCGGAAGAGTTTGGTAGTTTAGGACAGTTTTTAACCTTTGTCGCTATTGTTTCCATGTTATCTCTGGGAGGAGGAAATAATGGAATGGTTAAATATTTGTCGGAAAATAAAGGAGATTATAATAGTTGGCTTAAGGTTTTTAATCAGAATTTTACAATTATAGCCATTATAAACATTTTACTGTTTTTTATTTTGTTTTTTTTTGCAAATGAATTTTCATTCTTAATTTTCACAAGTGTTTTGCACGCAGACATAATCCGATATTATGCGATAGTGCAGCTTTTTGTTGCTTTTGGTTTATATTCGAATGTGTTTTTTATTAGTAGTGTTGATACGTGGAATAGCAGTCTGCAGACAGTTTTTAACTCAGCTTTATTTTTGATTACTGTATTGATTGGGGTTTTATTCTTTACTGAAAAAAGTTTGATCTATACAGCTATGTTTGTTAATTTATTTATGGGGATATATGGGGTAATATATTTCTTTAAAAAAAGAAAACAATATTGTGGAATTTTTTCATTAACAAGAATAGAGTCTGGGTATGTAAAAAAACTATCCGGTTACGCAATGGTTACTATTTCAGGTGCGGTGCTGTGGCCTGTTTCACAATTTATTTTGAGAAAGGAAATTGGTACTGAATTAGGGTGGGGGGTTGTAGGTTACTGGTTCGCAAGCATAAAAATTTCAGATGCTTATATTCAATTTTTTTCTATATTTTTATTAAGTTATCTATATCCTAAGCTTTCATCTGTAAATAAAAATGACATTAAGGTTAAAAATTTCAAAGGATTCATGGTGTTCTATATACCAATGTTAATTAGTAGCCTTATTGTCGTTTATTTTGGTAGGGATATTATTGTCTGGTTGCTGCTCGGTAAGGAATTTAAGTTAGTAGCAAGCTATGTACAATTACAAATCATTGGTGATGTCATTAAGCTTCTGTATAGTTCTCTTCTGATGTACATACTTTCTTGTGGAAAGGTTAAATATTCTATTACGGTAGAGTTTTTGAATTCTATAGTTTTTATAGGTGCTACTTTGTTTTTAATTTCATATGTTGGGTGGCGAGCTCCATTGATAGGATATGTAATAACTCAAAGTATTACTTTGTTGTATGTATATTTTTATTATGAGAAGGTTCGAAAAATTGAATATACTGATATTGTGCAGTAAAATGGATGTTTCTGGGAAATCACCATGGTTAACTAATGAGTTAATAGAACAATTCAAAACCGAAGGTGATGTAGTGGATGTTATATTTAATGACTGGAGTTCCATTAATGTGGAACAGTCTATAGAATTGCCTGATGGGAGTGTTTTTCTTATTCGTCCAAGAAGTAATAAATATGGTAAATTACATAAGTGGCTTACTTCTGGTGTTGGGATGTGGCGTGATGTGTCACAAAAAATAAATAGAGATAGATATGATTTAATTATTCATTTTTCACCTGCGATGACTTGTGGTTTTCTTAACTGGATTTTTAAAAGAAAATATAAATGCACATCTGTTTTTATACTATGGGACTTTTTCCCTTATCATCACTATCAGATAGGGTTGCTGCCCAAACTGTTACTTAAGCCTTTCTCATTGATTGAAAAATTTTACATCTATAAAAGTGATTTTGTTGGGTTGATGAGTCAGCGTAATATGGAGTATTTCAATAATAAATACCCTGACTATTGCGGTGAAAAGAAAATAATTCCCATATGGGGGCCAAATGAAATATTTCAGGAAAACACATGCCTAAGTTTGATTAAAGAAAAATATCATATTGCTGGTGATGATTTTGTCTGTGTGTTTGGTGGACAATTAGAAGCTGGACGTGGTATTGATAGTATATTAGATATTAAAAAGAATATAAACTCTGATAGAGTTAAGTTTATTATATTGGGAAGTGGTTCATTAAAGTCTGACGTTGAGAAAAGAATCTTTGATGAAAATATTAAAAATGTTCTGTTATATGACTATGTTCCACGTGATGAATATTTGGCGTTGGTGTCAGCATGTCAATTAGGAATAGTTGCTACAGTCGATAATGTTGATGTTCCTACATTTCCATCAAAAACTATTGATTATTTTAGGTGTTCCATTCCCGTTATTTCTTTAGTTGAGGAATCTACTGACTATGGAACGTTTGTTGAGAAAGTAGCCTGTGCTGGATATAGTTTTACCCATAAACAAATTGATGAGGTCGTTAACTGTATACAAACAATGATGAATAATCCCTCCCATTGTAAAGAATTAGGTAAAAATGGTGCGGAATACTATCAGGCGAATTTGGCAGTTAAGTTTATTACTAAGAGATTAAAATCAGCGTTAAATCCCTAAATCATAAAACAATGCCGGAGGAGTCTATAGACTCCCCCTGAATTTATGGAAAATGTTGTCTGAGATGGATTTTATGTCTGGTTCCATGTAGCTGTATCCGCCGGAGAAAAGGATAACCAGCGGCTTCTCGACCTCATCCGTGGCACTTATACGCTGAGAAGTGGAGTTCATGGTTACCGCCGGATCTACGGTGTTCTTTCTGAAATCTGTGAGGTGTGCTGCAGCAACCGTGATGCTTGAGTTACGAGGAAAATAGGATACAGATATACATGGTTATAAGGTGCCTGGCGGACTCCGACTCGACCATCACTTATAGTGTCTAATTGCTTACAGCATGAATTTACTGCTCTGAAGCTTCATCAAGTGAGGACAACCGATATTACTTACATCAGTATCTGGCAGGACTGATTGAATCTGGCCATAGTCATAAATGGTGGGCTGAACGATGAAATCCAAACTGTTACGAGTGCTGTCGTTGGATGCACTTGAATTGCGGTCTGGCGGCGAAAACATCATGGTGTGCAGAGATCAGGGGAATGAGCATGGCCACTGTTCTATTGCGTTAATAATCAGGCACTGAGCATGGGCCGCTGCAGGGAAAATCCTGTACCTGAGTTGTTCTCTGAAAAGAACACATCAGGAAGAAGTTATATAAAATTTGTAGCATGGCCAGTGGATATCTTCGATTACATTGAAGTGTTCTACAACTGTAACCGACGCCATAGTCATTTTGGTGGTGTCAGTATGAAAGCCTTCGGATAGGTATCATCGTGAGCATAGAATAGAACTGTATACCAGAGCGACTGTATTCCACCATTTTCATGATGATTAATGCTACTTTTTAACTTGATTATGGGGAGGAATGGGTGTTCTAACGTTCAAAACCACAGCGCGTAGTTATACAATCACTACCTGCAGATTAATCTGATTTAATCATCCATAATCTCCAGCCCCGAAGTTTATTATCGGCCTTCTTTGTGCCCAAGATGCCGAGGTTCTGTGGTATCGCTGAAATTGCGAACCGTTAATTGGGCCTTAACATCCTCCCGGTAACAGGACTCAACCTTGACATTAACTAGATGTCAGAGTTAAAAAACTAATTCTTGTGATGGTCGATGGACTTTCACCGTGGTTTAACTCAAAAAAGTTTCTATCAAATGAAAATAACTATTTCCGGTACCGGTTATGTCGGCTTATCCAACGGTATTCTGATTGCCCAGCACCATGAAGTGGTTGCTCTGGATATCGTCCCGACTAAGGTTGAGATGCTGAATCAGAAAAAATCGCCGATCGTTGATAAGGAGATCGAAGAATATCTGGCGACAAAACAGCTGAATTTCCGTGCAACGACCGATAAGTATGATGCTTACCGCGACGCGGACTACGTTATCATCGCGACACCGACTGATTACGATCCGAAGACCAACTACTTCAACACCTCCAGCGTCGAGTCAGTGATCCTCGATGTGGTCGAAATCAACCCAAATGCGGTGATGGTAATTAAATCAACGATTCCGGTTGGCTTTACGAACTCCATTAAAGAACAGTTGGGCATCGACAATATATTCTTTTCTCCAGAATTCCTGCGTGAAGGTAGTGCACTGTACGACAACCTGCATCCGTCCCGTATCGTTATTGGTGAACGTTCTGAACGCGCCGAGCGTTTTGCCGCGTTGCTGCAGGAAGGTGCGGTTAAAAAAGACATTCCAACTCTGTTTACCGACTCGACTGAGGCTGAAGCCATCAAGTTGTTCGCTAACACCTATCTGGCGTTACGTGTGGCCTACTTTAACGAACTGGATAGCTATGCAGAAAGCCTTGGTTTGAACTCACGGCAGATTATTGAAGGTGTGTGCCTGGATCCGCGTATCGGTAATCACTACAACAACCCGTCATTCGGTTATGGTGGCTACTGCTTGCCGAAAGATACTAAGCAGTTGCTGGCGAACTATGCGTCTGTGCCGAATAACATTATTGGCGCGATCGTTGATGCGAACCGTACGCGCAAAGACTTTATTGCAGATTCCATCCTGGCGCGTAAGCCCAAAGTGGTCGGCGTGTACCGTTTGATCATGAAAAGTGGTTCCGATAATTTCCGGGCATCATCGATTCAGGGCATCATGAAGCGCATTAAGGCCAAGGGCGTTACGGTCATCATCTACGAACCAGTAATGTCGGAAGATGAATTCTTTCACTCTCGTGTGGTGTGTGACCTGGAGGCGTTTAAGCAGGAAGCCGATGTGATAATCTCTAACCGCATGGCCGATGAGTTGGTGGACGTTGCAAGTAAAGTCTATACCCGTGATTTGTTTGGTAATGACTAAATCTGATCCGACTTTCTTTAATTCTGCCAGATGATTTCAAGGTATGTCTTTTGCGGGTCTTACCAACTTTTAGAAATGACCTCAACGGTTAACGTTGTGGTCATTCTCTTCCGTAGTTGTGTTCAAACGTTTAAAGCCCTGTCAATAGGGCTAGAAAATGCTGAGATTTTGAATAAAGGGTTTCTAAAAGTGGTTTCATTTTTGCTGCTACTTGTTATAACTTTTTAGTGGCTTTAATATCTTGTTATCATGGGCTTATTGAGGTGACAATGAAAAAAATATATGGCGTTGTTGGGGCAGGTGGTTTTGGCCGTGAGGCTATCCCTCTTGTAAAAAAAATGATCGATGATTCAGGGGAAACCTCTGAACTGGTTTTTATTGATGATAACGATGCGCTTGATAAGGTCAATGGTTATAAGGTAATGTCCTTAAAGGACTTCCTTGATTCAGATTTCGAAGAAAAGTTATTCAATATTGCAATCGGCGATAGCCAGATACGCGAAAGAATTTCTGCGGAAATGATCGCCAAGGAGGCCAAAGCCTTCACTATTGCTCATGATAATGTTGTTATTCTTGATAATACAATAATTGGTGAGGGGGCGATATTATGTCCATTCGTTACTGTGACATCAAACGCGAAGATAGGTAAATTCTTCCATGCCAATATTTATTCCTATGTTGCACATGATTGCATTATAGGAGACTACGTTACTTTTGCACCTTCAGTAAAATGTAATGGCAGTGTTGTCATAGAAGATCATGCCTATATAGGGACTGGAGTAGTCATAAAACAAGGTACGCCTAAGCGTCCTATTGTCATTGGAAAGGGGGCTATTGTGGGTATGGGGGCCGTTGTTACTAAGAGTGTACCTCCTGGGGTTACAGTTTTTGGCAATCCAGCTAAGCCTCTTGGAAAGGGATGAACAATGATTAGTAATACTGTTTCAATCGAGGAAATACAAGTTGGCATGAGCGCAAGTTATACTCAAACTATAACTGATGCTGATATCAAAGCGTTTGCTGGAGTATCTGGGGATCATAATCCTGTACATGTCAGCGATACCTATGCTTCAGAATCCAGGTTTGGTAAACGTATTGCGCATGGTTTAATATCAGCAGGTTTCTTTTCTGCATTATTCGGAACCAGATTACCAGGTTATGGTTGTGTATATGCTTCACAAACGCTCAATTTCAAGTATCCTGTTTTTATTGGCGATACGGTACTAGCTACTGTGACTGTAAAATCAGTTGATATAGAAAAGAGAAAGATTACTTTTGATACCATCTGTCAAGTTGGAAGGAAAAAAGTAATTACTGGAGAAGCAGAGATCTATATTCCTGAAAAGAAATGATAGGCATAGTTCAGAGCTTAAATTTGTACTGAATGTAAAAAGACCACTAAGTACAGAGGAGATTTATGATGCTTATCATAAGATAGAATTCAGACCATGTAGAAGAGCAAAAATCCGTTATCCCATAGTGGCTACGGATTTTTGCACAATCAGTGGGGTATTTAGGGATTTAGTAAATACTTAGCTTTAGCATTCATTATGTTACACTTTATAAAACACGCGGTACCAGTCAACAAAGTTCTTCACCCCATCTTTAACCGTGGTTTCAGGTGTAAAACCAATAACATCATACAGCGCTTTAGTGTCCGCGCTGGTTTCCAGTACATCACCAGGCTGTAGCGGTAGCATGTTTTTCTTCGCTTCAATACCCAGCGCATCTTCCAAAGCCTGGATATAGTCCATTAGCTCAACCGGTGAACTATTGCCGATATTGTAGATGCGATAGGGCGCAATGCTGGCTGCTGGCGTGCCTGTTTCAACGGTCCATTGCGTGTCTGTGAGTGGAATGACATCCTGCAGGCGAATGATTGCTTCTGCGATATCATCAATATAGGTAAAGTCACG
The DNA here is from genome assembly GCF_030332745.1 of Citrobacter sp. Cpo074. Lineage (NCBI taxonomy): Bacteria > Pseudomonadati > Pseudomonadota > Gammaproteobacteria > Enterobacterales > Enterobacteriaceae > Citrobacter > Citrobacter sp. Cpo074. The sequence goes on along the minus strand of NZ_JAOWHG010000033.1, from coordinate 219,193 downwards.
CTTCATTTTGCCATAGTTATAGACGTCAATACTTTTCCCTTCCAGCATCGCTTTGGTGAACTTGAACAGCGCCATATCAGGACGACCCCAAGGACCGTACACGGTAAAGAAACGCAATCCGGTTGTGGGCAATCCGTACAAATGGGAATAAGTATGGGCCATCAGTTCGTTGGCTTTTTTGGTTGCCGCATAAAGGGATACGGGGTGATCAACGGAATCATCCGTAGAGAAAGGCATTTTGCGATTCAGGCCGTAAACTGAACTGGAGGATGCGTAGAGTAAATGCTGGATTTTATTATGGCGACACCCTTCCAGTATGTTCAGAAAGCCTGTGAGATTTGAGTCTGCATAGGCATGCGGGTTTTCGAGTGAATAACGTACACCAGCCTGTGCGGCGAGATGAATCACACGTTCAAAATGCCCGGATGCGAAAAGTTCACTCATACCCTCGCGGTCGGCTAAATCAATTTTATGAAACTGGAAACCAGGCTGCGCCAGTAATTCCAGACGAGCTTGTTTAAGGCTGACGTCGTAGTAATCGTTCAGGTTATCAATACCGACTACTTGATGGCCAGCCTCAAGGAGGCGTTTGCTAACGTGGAAGCCGATGAAACCAGCGGCGCCCGTAACCAGGTATTTCATGTTTATTCCTCTTTTTGGCCACATAATAGCCAGGCACCAACAGGTGCTACTAAAAAGTGGAATGATACCGTTAGATGGTAAAAAAGCTAATTGTTATATTATTTACACCTACCATTTTTACTGGTCAGAAGGTAAGTATTCACGATATGAATTCAATAAAATGAATTGTAAAGTATAACGATTAGCGGGCATGAAACCTGTGTGTTGATGGTTTTTTGCGCATGAAGATGGTCTTTGAGTATTGACACCTTTGTTTAATCGTATCGTTTTTCAGTAGTGATTGAAATACCAATCAAAATCCCTGAAACAATTTGATTTTTTTATCATTAATCCTATGGCATTACCTCAATTTATAGCTAAACTGATCCCAGTTTAAGTCTTTCCTTATCTAGGGTTTCTATGTCTGTAAGTGATAACAACATGTCCGGACGCAGTCACGATCCGGAACAGATTGATCTGATTGATTTACTGGTACAGTTGTGGCGTGGGAAAGTAACAATCGTTACCGCAATTGTTATTGCCATAGTGCTTGCTGTGGGCTATTTGGCAGTTGCTAAGGAGAAATGGACCTCAACAGCCATTATTACTCAACCGGATGTGGGTCAGATCGCCACATATAACAACGCCCTCAATGTGTTGTATGGTGCCAGTGCGCCTAAGACCACTGAACTTCAGGCAAATGTGATCGGGCGATTCAGCACCTCTTTATCCGCATTGGCTGAAATGCTAGATAATCAGGAAAAACCAGAAAAACTGACGATTGATCAGTCTGTTAAAGGTCAACCACTGCCGTTGGCGATTTCTTATGTGAGTGGCTCACCAGAAGACGCTCAGCGTCAACTGGCTGAATACATTCAACAAACAGATGAAAAGGTTGCTAAAGAGCTGGAGCTTGACCTGGTTGATAATATCAAGTTGCAAACAACCACGATTCAGGACTCTTTGAAAACTCAGGAAGTGGTCGCGCAGGAGCAAAAAGATCTGCGAATTAAGCAAATTCAGGAAGCGCTGCGTTATGCAGAGCAGGCCGGGGTGACTAAGCCGCAAATTCAGCAGACGCAGGATGTGACACAGGACAGTATGTTCCTGTTGGGTAGTGATGCCCTGAAGTCCATGATTGAGCACGAATCTACACGTCCTTTGATATTGTCTGATAACTACTTCCAGACCAAGCAAAAGCTTTTGGATATTGAAAGTCTTAAGCTTGAAGGGGCTGAGTTACACGCCTACCGCTATGTGATGAAACCAACGTTACCGATTCGTCGTGACAGCCCGAAAAAAGCGATTACCCTCGTGCTGGCGGTTCTGCTCGGTGGGATGATTGGTGCCGGTGTGGTGCTGGGGCGAAATGCTTTGCGTGGTTACAAAGCCAAAGCTGAGTAAGTCTAAAGCTGACAACAAAAAACCGGGCAGTGCCCGGTTTTTTCATATCTGCAACTTACTGATGACGCTTACGTAAATTCTCAATCACCGCCGTCAGGTCGAGGTCCTGGTCTTGCAGCAGCACCAGCAGGTGATACATGAGATCAGAAGCTTCATTTGTCAGCTCAAAACGGTCGTTAACGGTCGCAGCCAGCGCGGTTTCTACGCCTTCTTCGCCTACTTTCTGTGCGATGCGTTTGGTGCCGCTGGCATACAGTTTCGCGGTGTAGGAGCTGGCTGGGTCAGCAGTTTTACGTTCGGCCAGCAGTTGCTCCAGCTGATACAGGAACAGCCACTGGTGGCTAATGTCGCCAAAGCAGCTTGAAGTGCCTTTATGGCAGGTCGGGCCAATCGGGTTAACCAGCACCAGCAGGGTGTCGTTGTCGCAGTCAGGCGCAATGCTCACCACATTCAGGAAGTGACCGGAGGTCTCTCCTTTGGTCCACAGGCGCTGCCTGGTCCGTGAGAAAAAGGTCACTTTGCCGCTTTCGATCGTTTTATCCAGCGCCTCCGGGTTCATATACCCCAGCATCAGTACTTCACCGGAAACCGCATGCTGCACGATGACTGGCATCAGTCCGTCGGTTTTTTCCCAGTCCAGCTCGCGGCATTGTTGCTTCGTTAACATATCCTGATCTCCACGCCCTGTGTTGCCAGGTACGCTTTTAATTCGCCAATATTGATAATTTGCTTGTGGAAGACGGAGGCGGCAAGCGCGCCGTCAACGTCGGCATCCCGGAAGGCTTCCAGGAAGTGTTCCATGGTGCCCGCACCGCCGGAGGCAATCAGCGGAACGTGGCAAACATCACGCACTTTTTTCAGTTGCTCCAGGTCATAACCGTTACGTACGCCGTCCTGGTTCATCATGTTCAGGACGATTTCGCCCGCGCCGCGTTTTTGGACCTCCTGCACCCAGTCCAGTGTTTCCCACTGAGTGACGCGGGTACGGCTTTCATCTCCGGTATACTGATTTACATGATATTTGCCGGTTTCGGCGTCATACCAGGTATCAATGCCCACCACGATGCACTGCACGCCAAAGCGATCAGCCAGACGGGTGATAAGTTCCGGTTCGGCCAGCGCCGGGGAGTTGATGGAGATTTTATCCGCCCCAAAGGAGAGAATGCGCGCCGCATCGTCGATGGATTTAATGCCGCCGGCTACGCAGAACGGAATATCAATCACTTCCGCCACGCGTGATACCCAGCTTTTATCCACTACGCGTCCATCGCTGGAAGCGGTGATATCGTAGAACACCAGTTCATCTGCGCCTTCATCGGCATAGCGTTTTGCCAGCGGGACGATGTCACCAATAATCTCGTGATTGCGGAACTGGACGCCTTTTACCACCTGCCCATCACGGACATCCAGACAAGGAATTATGCGTTTTGCCAGCATTGAATGGCCTCCTCAACGGTGAACTTTCCTTCCAGCAGGGCGCGTCCGACGATCACGCCGCGAACTCCGGTCCCGCGCAGGGCCGCTACGTCCTCGATTCCGCCAATGCCGCCAGATGACTGAAATGCCACCTGCGGGTATTTGGCGCACACTTCTTCATACAGCGCGACGTTTGAGCCTGCCAGCGTACCGTCGCGGGAGATATCGGTGCACAGCACGTGCTTCAGGCCGACGGGTAAATAGGTCTCAACCAGTTCTTCCAGTGAAACCCCGGAATCTTCCTGCCAGCCGCTAACCGCCACCTGTTTATTCCCGTGCTCGTCAATACGAACGTCCAGCGCCAGCACCAGTGCGTCGGCACCAAAACGGGAAAACCAGCTTTTGACTTCCTCAGGGGATTTTACCGCCGTCGAACCCACCACCACGCGCGCCACACCTGCGTCAAGAAGCGCCGCCACGTCTGCTTCCGTACGCACGCCGCCGCCAACCTGTACCGGAACATTGACGCCAGCGACCAGCGTTTTGATCAGCGGGATCTGGCGCTGCGCCGGATCTTTCGCGCCGGTTAAATCTACCAGGTGTAGCACTTCAGCACCCTGGGCTGCATAATCCTGCAAACGGGGGAGAGGATCGTTACCGTAATCACGTTGCTTAGCGTAATCGCCCTGATGAAGACGCACCACCGTGCCGTCGATTAAATCTAATGCCGGAATAATCATTACATCTCCAGAAAGTTTTTCAGCAACTGTGCCCCAGCCGCGCCCGAACGTTCCGGGTGAAACTGTACGCCAAAGAAATTGTCCTTTTGTACTGCCGCGGTAAACGGTTCGCCGTAATTGCACTGGGCGATGGTCCACGGGTTTACCGGCATAGCGTAGCTGTGTACAAAGTAGAAATAGGCGCCATCTTCAATGCCCTGGAACAGACGATTTCCCGCCTGCGGATAGACGCGATTCCAGCCCATATGCGGCAGCGGCAGACCGAAATCGGTCATCTTCGGGACGTCCTGCTCAATAATGCCCAGTAGGGAGACACCGTTACTCTCTTCGCTGCGGCGGCCCAGCAGTTGCATACCTAAACAGATCCCCAGTACCGGTTGAGTACAGGCTTTTATCAGTTCAATCAGTTCGCGCTCGTGCAACTGGTCCATAGCCGCCTGCGCGGTGCCTACGCCCGGCAGAAATAGTTTATCGGCGCGCAGCACCACGTCCGGGTCACGACTGACAACAGGATCGTATCCGTGGCGTGCGACGGCGGATTTTACCGAATGCAGGTTGGCGCAACCGGTGTCCAGAATCACCACGTTCATTACAGCACTCCTTTTGAGGAGGGCAGCGTGTCGCCTTCTACACGAATCGCCTGACGCAGCGTACGGCCAAAGGCTTTAAACAGGCTCTCCACACGGTGGTGGTCATTTTTGCCTTTGGTTTTCAGGTGCAGGGTGACGCCCATAGTGTAAGAAAGTGAACGGAAGAAGTGTTCGATCATCTCCGTGCTCAGATCGCCAACGCGCTGGTAGGTAAACTCCGCGCGGTACTCCAGGTGTGGACGGCCGGAGATATCCAGCGCGCAACGTGCCAGACACTCATCCATCGGCAGCACAAAACCAAAACGGTTGATGCCGCGTTTATCGCCTAACGCCAGCTTTAAGGCTTCGCCCAGCGCCAGACCGGTATCTTCAACGGTGTGGTGATCGTCTATATACAGATCGCCCTTGACGGCAATCTCCATGCGAAAACCGCCGTGGGTGGCGATTTGATCCAGCATGTGGTCAAAGAAGCCAACGCCGGTATTGATTTTGCTGCGGCCTTCGCGGTCCAGCCAGACTTTGACGTCAATCTGCGTTTCTTTAGTATTACGCTCAACGTGTGCGTAGCGGTCACGTTTGGTCAACTGCTCGCCGATCATCGCCCAGTTCAGGGTATCGCGATGGTAACGCAATCCGCTAATGCCCATGTTTTCCGCGAGCTGAATATCGGTCGCCCGATCGCCAATGACGTAGCTGTTCGCCATATCCATGGCCTGTTCAACCAGATACTGTGCAACCAGCTTCACTTTTGGCTTACGGCAATCGCAATCGTCCGCTGGCAGGTGCGGGCAAATCAGTACCTCATCAAACTTCACGCCCTGAGAGGTGAAAATTTGCATCATCAGGTTATGCGGACCGTCAAAATCAGCCTGCGGGAAACTCTGGGTTCCGAGTCCATCCTGGTTAGTGATCATAACCAGCTTAAAACCTGCTTTTTGCAGTTTCAGCAAAACGGGAACAACTTCCGGCTCGAAGGCGAGTTTGTCAAAGCGATCGACCTGAAAGTCACTTGGCGGTTCGGAAATCAGGGTTCCATCACGGTCAATAAAAAGATACTTCTGGCTCATACTTGCTCCGCACGTAAGGCGTCAATGACGCGCTGGCTCTCTTCACGGGTTCCGACAGTAATTCGCAGGCAGCCGCTTAACGAAGGTTGTTTATTCTGATCTCGTAAGATAATGCCCTGATCCCACAAAGATTTAAATACACTGCTTGATGCGGTGAAGCGCGCCAGAACATAGTTGGTTTCAGAATCGAATACCTGCTCTACACAGCGAATTGTTTTCAGGTTATCTACCAGATACTGACGCTCTTCCAGGATCTGCTCTACGCGTTTACGCATGGCGGAAATCCCTTGCGGCGTCAGCGCTTGGGCGGCGATATCTGCCACCGGCGTAGAGAGCGGGTAAGGGGCAATCACCTTCAACAGCAGATTGATAACCTCTTCATTCGCCAGCGTAAACCCGCAGCGTAAACCGGCGAGAGCAAACGCTTTGGACAACGTGCGTAATATCACCAGATGCGGATACTCAGACAGCCAGCCTGCCAGCGTGGCCTGCGGGCAAAACTCAATATAGGCCTCATCAGCGACCACAATAGCTTTACCCTGCGTCATGTCGAGCAGTGAACGCAGATCCTGCGGGTTAATCAGCTGGCCGGTTGGGTTATTAGGGCTGCAAACGTAGACCACCTTCACGCCATCAAGCTTGTCCGCGATGCCTTGCAAATCAAGTTGCCAGTTATCAAGGGTTGGAGCGGTGCGGCATTCGACGCCAATCGTTTCGGCGCTGACGCTGTACATGCCGTAAGTCGGCGGGCAGTAGAGAATGGCATCTTTACCGGGTTCGCAAAACGCGCGCACCAGCAGTTCGATCCCTTCATCTGCGCCGCGGCTGACCAGCACCTGCTCCGGTTTGACGCCAGCATACTGCGCGTAATTCTCAATCACCGCTTTCGGCTGGCATTCCGGGTAGCGGTTCAGCGTTTGCTGACTGAGCTGGAACTCAACGGCGGTGGGGTACTCATTCGCGTTGAGCCAGACATCGCCGTTACCGCCGAGACGACGGGCAGACTGATAGGGCGTTAATTCGCGAACATTCTTACGGGCTAAATCAGTGACGCTGAGAAAGTTGTCAGTGCTCATGCTTGCTCCTTCAGGGCGTTAACGCGCAGGGTGACGGCATTTTTGTGGGCAGTCAGTCGTTCAGCAGCGGCCAGTGTTTCAATGGTTGAGGCCAGGGCAGAGAAACCTTGTGGGGTTAATTCCTGTACGGTCATCCGTTTCTGGAAATCAGCCAGCCCAAGGCTTGAGCAGGTCGCGGTATAGCCGTAGGTCGGAAGAACGTGGTTGGTGCCAGAAGCATAGTCGCCTGCGGATTCCGGCGACCAGTCACCGAGGAACACCGAACCGGCGCTGGTGATCTCATCAACCAGTTCACGCGCGTTGCGGGTCTGAATAATCAGGTGTTCCGGACCGTAGGCGTTAGATATTTCAACGCACTGCGCCAGATCTTTCGCCACGATTAAGCGGCTGGCGGAGAGAGCCTGACGTGCGGTCTCAGCGCGGGAAAGCTCAGCGAGCTGGCGTTCAACGGCTTTGGCAACGCCTTCGGCAAGCGTAGCGTCTGGCGTCAGGAGAATAACCTGCGAGTCGGGGCCGTGTTCTGCCTGAGAAAGCAGGTCAGAGGCAACAAAGTCCGGCGTCGCGCCGCTGTCGGCGATAACCAGCACTTCTGACGGGCCTGCAGGCATGTCGATGGCCGCGCCGTCAAGACGCTGGCTGACCTGGCGTTTGGCTTCGGTCACATACGCATTGCCCGGCCCGAAGATTTTATCGACCTTAGGAATAGATTCGGTGCCCAGCGCCAGCGCGGCAATAGCCTGCGCACCGCCCACATTAAACACCTCTTTTACGCCACACAGCTGCGCGGCGTAGAGGATTTCATCGGCAATCGGCGGCGGTGAGCACAGTACCACTTTTTTGCAACCGGCGATGCGCGCCGGGGTCGCCAGCATTAATACGGTGGAAAACAGCGGCGCCGAACCTCCAGGAATATACAGGCCCACGGAAGCGATAGGGCGGGTAACCTGCTGGCAACGCACGCCTGGCTGGGTCTCGATATCCACCGGTGGCAGGATCTGCGCGGTGTGGAAAGTATCAATATTACGCACCGCCGCCTGCATGGCTTGTTTCAGTTCGTCGCTCAGGCGACTGCTGGCTTGCTGGATTTCTTCCTCGGTCACGCGCAGCGCGCCAACCTCGGTTTTATCGAACTTTGCGCTGTATTCACGCAGCGCCCGGTCGCCGTTATTTTTGACGTTCTCAAGGATCTCGGCCACCGTACGGCTGATGCTTTCAGAGGCGGAAATCGCCGGGCGCATCAGCAGTTCGCGCTGCTGCTCAGGGCTATAGCTATTCCAGTCAATCAGGGTATTGAAGCTCATGGTCGTTACTCCATTATCGGGTGTTGCCGGATGGCGGCGCTGCCTTATCCGGCCTACAAAACCCGTAATATCAATGATTGTGACAATTCTTGTAGGCCTGATAAGCGAAGCGCCATCAGGCATCAGATCACTCCATCATCTTCTCAATCGGCAACACCAGAATTGAGCTGGCACCGAGCGCTTTCAGTTTTTCCATTGTTTCCCAGAACAGGGTTTCGCTGCTGACCATGTGCATGGCAACACGCTGCTGGTCGCCTGCCAGAGGCAGAATGGTAGGGCGCTCAGCGCCGGGCAGCAGGGCGATGACCTCGTCCAGACGCTCGCTCGGCGCGTGCATCATGATGTATTTGGATTCACGGGCCTGAATAACCCCCTGGATACGGGTTAGCAGTTTGTCGATCAGTTGTTGCTTGGCTTCGGCCATTTCGCCGTCGCGCTGAATCAGACAGGCTTTAGAGCGGTAGATCACTTCTACTTCGCGCAGACCGTTGGCTTCAAGCGTTGCGCCGGTGGACACCAGATCGCAAATCGCATCAGCCAGACCCGCACGGGGAGCGACTTCTACTGAGCCGTTTAACAGACAAGATTTAAACGAAACTCCTTTCTGATCGAGATAACGTTTGAGCAGGTGTGGGTAAGAGGTCGCGATACGTTTACCGTTCAGCGCTGCCGGACCATCCCAGGCTTCATCAACCGGGGTAGCCAGCGAGAGACGGCAGCCGCCGAAGTCCAGACGGCGCAGAGTAAAATAGCGAGGGTCTTCACCCTGTGCCCGGCGGTTGAGCAGTTCCTCTTCCAGAACGTTTTCCCCGATGATGCCGAGGTCAACGACACCGTCCATCACCAGACCGGGGATATCGTCATCACGCACGCGCAGAATATCGATCGGCATGTTCTCCGCCATCGCAATCAGGCGCTGGGTGTGAAGATTAATTTTAATGCCGCAACGGGCCAGTAATTCGCGTGAATCATCGCTTAAGCGGCCTGATTTCTGCATAGCTATGCGTAAACGGGTGTTGTCTAACATTCTTTATTCCTCGTTATCCTGTCTGAATCAGTTTGGGTCACGCACAAAAAAAAAGCCCCCGGAAGAAATCTTCCGGGGGCTTTCTCATACGCTCATGCACCGCTGGAAGATTTAAACGTCTCCCAGCACACATCGCCTGAAAGACTAGTCAGGATGATGGTGATGATGGTGTTTGAATTGAGCGCGTGTCATAAATTTTCTCGATGAATGTTTATTCATTTGATGTCTTTTAACCTAAACCACTTTAGCTACGGAAAGCAAGGGCTTTTTTTGATCATTAATTCATTTCATATTGATACTATGAATTGTCAGCCACCGTGGGCTGGCGTAGCCTTGCGTTATAGGCCAAAAGTCAGGAGAGAAGGCATGAAAAAGGTCGCAATTGTCGGGTTAGGTTGGTTAGGCATGCCGTTAGCCATGTCGCTGGCGGCGAGAGGCTGGCAGGTTACCGGCAGCAAAACCACATTGGATGGGGTGGAAGCGGCCCGCATGAGCGGTATCGAGAGTTATTCGCTGCGCCTGGAACCTGAACTGGTCTGTGAGGCTGACGATCTCGATGCACTGATGGACGCCGATGCGCTGGTTATTACGCTGCCTGCGCGTCGTAGCGGTCCTGGGGAAGCATTTTACTTGCAGGCAATGCAGGAGCTGGTCGACAGCGCGCTGGCGTATCGGATCCCACGAATTATTTTTACCAGTTCGACGTCAGTCTATGGTGACGTTCAAGGCACAGTGAAAGAGGGGACGCCGCGTAATCCGGTCACGGCGAGCGGTCGTGTCCTGAAAGAACTTGAAGACTGGTTGCACAATTTGCCAGGCACGTCGGTGGATATTTTGCGTCTGGCCGGGTTGGTCGGTCCGGGAAGACATCCTGGTCGCTTCTTTGCCGGCAAGACGGCACCAGACGGACATCATGGCGTCAATCTGGTGCATCTGGACGATGTGGTTTCTGCCATCACGTTACTGCTGCAAGCGCCTAAAGGGGGACACATCTATAATATATGTGCGCCTATGCATCCGGCGCGTAACGTGTTCTATCCGCAGATGGCCCGCCAGTTGGGGATGGAGCCGCCGGAATTTCGCGGCGGTACGGATAACGGTAAAGGTAAAGTCATTGATGGCAACCGTATTTGTAATGAGCTTGGGTTTGAGTACCAGTATCCTGACCCGCTGGTGATGCCGATGGAGTGACAATCCAGCAGAGTGCCGCTGTATACCGCCAGGGGGCGAGTATGAAACCACTGCTGGACGTTCTTATCATCCTCGATGCATTAGAAAAAGAGGGCAGTTTCGCGGCGGCGTCGGCAAAATTGTTTAAGACGCCGTCTGCGCTCAGCTACACCGTCCATAAGCTGGAAAGCGATCTTAATATTCAGCTACTCGATCGCAGCGGACACCGGGCTAAGTTCACCCGCACCGGGCAGATGCTGCTGGAAAAGGGGCGGGAGGTGCTGCACACCGTCCGCGAACTTGAAAAGCAGGCGATTAAACTTCACGAAGGCTGGGAGAATGAACTGGTTATTGGCGTAGATGATACGTTTCCCTTTTCACTGCTGGCCCCACTCATCGAATCTTTCTATCAACACCACAGCGTGACGCGCCTGAAATTTATCAATGGCGTGCTGGGCGGCTCCTGGGATGCCCTGACTCAGGGCCGGGCGGATATTATCGTTGGCGCCATGCATGAACCCCCTGCAGCGAGTGAATTTGGCTTTGCACGGCTCGGGGTTTTGGAACAGGTGTTTGTGGTTGCGCCGCATCACCCGCTGGCGCAGGAACAGGAACCGTTAAATCGTCGTACCGTTCGCCGTTTTCGCGCCATTGTGGTGGGGGACAATGCGCAGCATGCCAACGTCTCAGGCTCCCAGGTGCTTGACGATCAAGAAGCCATTACCGTTTTTGACTTCAAAACCAAGCTGGAACTGCAAATCAGCGGTCTGGGATGTGGCTATATTCCGCGCTACCTGGCGCAGCGATTTCTGGAGAGCGGCGCACTGATTGAGAAAAAAGTGGTCGCGCAAATTGTCTTTGAACCCGTGTGGATAGGCTGGAATGAACAGACCGCCGGGTTGGCCAGTGCCTGGTGGCGGGATGAGATTTTAGCAAATAGTGCTATTGCGGGGGTGTATGTTAAAACGGCTGCTGATAAATCAATCAGTTAAGAAAAAATATTCTTTTGTGGCTACTTCAATCTCTTGTTATTTCTCCCCAATTTAGGGCAAAATACGCCGCTTGCAAAAAATGACATTAACCGACGTTTTAATACGCGTCGGTTATTTTTTTGCATCAAACCAATCATTCATAAAAGAGGCCGGGCTTCGTACCGGATAGATACTTACTTAAAAATCGACAGTTGTTGTCGCTGAGGATTAACAAAAAATGGGGCAATTTTTTGCTTACGCGACGGTTTTCGCCGTAATGGGGGATAACCATGTCGCATAACGCTACTCCAAACACCTCTCGCGTGGAATTACGTAAAACGCTTACGCTGGTTCCGGTTGTCATGATGGGCCTTGCCTATATGCAGCCGATGACGCTGTTCGATACATTCGGTATCGTATCAGGAATGACCGATGGTCACGTCCCGACAGCTTACGCCTTTGCACTGATCGCCATCCTCTTTACCGCACTGAGCTACGGTAAACTGGTGCGTCGCTATCCGTCTGCAGGCTCTGCCTACACTTACGCCCAGAAATCCATTAGCCCGACCGTTGGCTTTATGGTGGGTTGGTCATCACTGCTGGACTACCTGTTCGCTCCGATGATCAACATTCTGTTGGCAAAAATTTATTTTGAAGCCCTGGTGCCGTCGATACCGTCATGGATATTCGTGGTGGCGCTGGTGGCCTTTATGACCGCCTTTAACCTGCGCAGCCTTAAATCCGTTGCGAATTTCAACACCGTAATCGTGTTGTTGCAGGTGGTGCTGATTGCAGTGATCCTCGGCATGGTCGTTTATGGCGTGTTCGAAGGGGAAGGTGCCGGTACGCTGGCGAGCAGCCGTCCGTTCTGGTCAGGTGATGCACACGTGATCCCGATGATCACGGGCGCTACGATCCTGTGCTTCTCGTTCACCGGTTTTGACGGTATCAGCAACCTGTCAGAAGAAACCAAAGACGCTGAGCGTGTGATCCCGCGTGCGATTTTCCTGACCGCGCTGATTGGTGGCCTGATCTTTATCGTCTCCACCTATCTGTTGCAGCTGTACTTCCCGGATATCTCGCGCTTCAAAGATCCAGACGCTTCACAGCCGGAAATCATGCTGTACGTCGCCGGTAAGTTCTTCCAGGTTGGCGCGCTGATTTTCTCTACCATTACCGTACTGGCGTCCGGTATGGCGGCGCATGCTGGCGTAGCGCGTCTGATGTACGTGATGGGGCGTGACGGCGTGTTCCCGAAAAGTTTCTTCGGTTATGTACACCCGAAATGGCGTACTCCGTCTATGAACATCATTCTGGTTGGTGCGATTGCTCTGCTGGCAATCAACTTCGACCTGGTGATGGCGACGGCGCTGATTAACTTTGGTGCGCTGGTGGCGTTTACCTTCGTTAACCTGTCGGTGATCTCCCAGTTCTGGATCCGTGAGAAGCGTAACAAGACGCTGAAAGACCACTTCCAGTATCTGTTCCTGCCGATGTGCGGTGCGCTGACCGTTGGTGCGCTGTGGGTGAATCTGGAAGAGAGCTCAATGGTTCTGGGTCTGATCTGGGCCGGTATCGGTCTGATTTACCTGGCTTGTGTGACCAAAAGCTTCCGCAACCCGGTACCGCAGTACGACGAAGATGTCGCGTAATAACAGCATTTAACTAAAAAAAACGGAGACATGTTCTCCGTTTTTTTATACGTGGGATTTATACAATCTCTTCGGCATACTGCCAGAGTGATTTCAGCAGCATCAACTTTTCTTTGTTATCCGCATATTGCTGGCTCAATAACTGCAGTTCATTGGCGTAATTTTGCAAAAACTCCGGTGTGAATACCTGGCGGCGATGGTCCAGCCAGCGTTGCTGTTCTGCTTCGTCCAGCGTTCCCGGGAAGTTACGTGCACGGTAATTAAACAACAGTTTTTCAATGCGCTTATCGACAAAGGAGATATCCAGCGCCGGTAAATTGCGTGGTTCGGTTTCCAGAACGATTTTCATCGCCGCACGGTCAGCATCGCTGAAAAAGCCGTTATAAAGTTGGGCATCTACGTTATCTGATGGTGTAAAGGGTTCCGCATCTGCAAAGATCGCGACCACTTTGTCGCGTATCTGCGGATTTTCGCGCAGGACTTTGAGATTATCCAGACAGTGCTGGCGGTTAATGCCAAGACGGTCGGCATCTTCCGGACGCAGGGTATTCGCCTGTGCCAGTACCGGGCATTTGTTGATGTGCACCAGTTTAACCGGTACGGCCGGGTTATCACTCAGATCCGCTTTAGACGTGTAGAGCCGCTCGCGCAGGGCGTCACTGTCGAGTTCGAGCAGCGGCGAAATATCACCGGCTAAGTCGACCATAATAACCGCGTTACGATTCTCCGGATGCCACGCCAACGGCGCTACCCAACTGGTGTTGCCGCGCCATGCGCCGAACATACCAGAGACATGGACCAGCGGCTTCATTTGCGGGACATCAATCAGCGCGGCCAGCTTGTGCTTATTACGATGGCTGTAGAGATAATCAAACAGACGCGGCTGGCGCGACTTCACTAATTGCGCCATTGCGATTGTGGCATATACGTCCGCCATAGCATCGTGAGCATTGGTATGCTCAATACCGTTGGCTTTGGTCAAATGCTCCAGGCGGAAGCTGGGTAAGCCGTCGTCGTTTTCCGGCCAGTTAATGCCTTCAGGGCGCAGGGCATAGCAGGCGCGCATCACATCCAGCAGATCCCAGCGCGAATTATCGTTCTGCCAGCTCCAGGCATAGGGATCGTAGAAATTGCGATACAGGATGTTGCGCGTCACCTCATCATCGAAGCGCACGTTGTTATAGCCCAGGATACAGGTTTTCGGCACGGTGAACAGGGCGTGGATGCGTGCAGCAAAAGCGGCTTCATTCTCTCCCTTTTCTCGTGCTTCCTGCGGTGTGATACCCGTAATCAACACCGCCTCAGGCTGCGGCAGATAATCGTCCGCGGGTTTGCAATAAAAGACTTCTGGTTCACCGATGATGTTGAAATCATTATCTGTGCGGATAGCCGCAAATTGCGCGGGTCTGTCCAGCGCTGGATGGGTACCAAAGGTCTCGTAATCGTGGAAGAGAAAACCAGGTTGCTGCTTGCCGTCATTCATTGTTCAGTTATGTCCGGGATCAATTTAGCGCTGGTTCAAGAATACCAAAAAATAGCGAGATAATCAGCTATGGCATTATCGAAGCTGGATTGTGTACGCAATAAAATTGAGATAAACAGGACATTAATGGAATTAATTAATAAATTCCGCACTGTTAAAATAAATTACGGAAATAAAATATCTTGAGGTTGCGGGTTTGTAAATAATCTAACTGATAACCATTATTGTTATTTCCCTTTTATTTACTGTGTTCTGGAAACTTTAAAAATCTTTTATAAACAATGGTTTTTTTATTTATGTCAATTCGCTGTCATGCATTGTAATGAAATGTGATTGATGTAAAAAATAAATAATCTAAACGCCATATAATTATTGGATATATCTAATAACAGGAGGTTATATGAGCATTAGTCGGCGTAATTTTTTGCGAGGAGTGGGTATAGGCTGTTCAGCCTGTGCGATAGGCAGTTTCCCGCCTGGGGCACTGGCGCGAAATTCTCCAGAGAGTATCAAAGGGAAAACATCCCTGACGCCAAGTTTGTGCGAGATGTGTTCTTTTCGCTGCCCAATTCAGGCTCAGGTGATTAATAATAAAACGGTTTTTATTCAGGGAAACCCTAATGCGCCACAGCAGGGGACACGTGTCTGCGCTCGCGGCGGCAGCGGCGTTAGCCTGGTCAACGACCCTCATCGCATTGTTAAACCCATGAAACGCACAGGACCTCGCGGGAGCGGTGACTGGCAGGTTATTAGCTGGGAACAGGCGTATAAAGAAATCGCCGAAAAAATGACGGCAATAAAAACGCAATATGGTCCCCAGGGAGTCGTCTTCTCGTCTAAATCTGGCTCGCTGTCTGGCCATTTATTTCACCTCGCGACGGCTTTCGGGTCACCGAATACCTTTACTCACGCATCAACGTGTCCTGCCGGTAAAGCCATTGCCGCTAAAGTTATGATGGGTGGCGATTTAGCCATGGATATCGCCAATACCCGTTATATGGTCTCTTTTGGCCATAACCTCTATGAAGGGATCGAGGTTGCTGATACGCATGAGCTGATGACCGCGCAGGAGAAGGGGGCGAAGATGGTCAGCTTCGATCCCCGTCTGTCCGTATTCTCCAGCAAGGCGGATGAATGGCATGCGCTCAAGCCGGGCGGCGATTTACCGGTGCTGATGGCCATGTGTCACGTCATGATCAATGAAAATCTGTATGACGCGGACTTTGTTGCGCGCTACACCACGGGGTTTGAGCAACTGGCAGAAGCGGTACAAGAGACCACGCCGGAATGGGCGCAGCAGCTCGCGGATGTGCCTGCTGATGTCATTGTTCGGGTCACCCGCGAAATGGCCGCCTGCGCGCCTCATGCCATCGTCAGTCCGGGCCATCGCGCGACGTTTTCGCAAGAAGAAATTGATATGCGGCGCATGATTTTTACCCTCAATGTGCTGCTTGGCAATATTGAGCGTGAAGGCGGTATGTACCAGAAAAAAGCGGCGGCAACTTACAATAAGCTGGCTGGAGAGAAGGTCGCTCCGGTGCTGGCAAAACCCGATGTCAAATTACCCAAGCCAACGGCGCAGCGTATCGATCTGGTAGCCCCGCAGTTTAAGTACATCGCGGCGGGCGGTGGTGTGGTGCAAAGCATCATTGATGCTGTGTTAAACCAGACGCCTTATCCGGTGAAGGGATGGATTATGTCCCGACACAACCCTTTCCAAACCGTAACCTGTCGACCAGATCTGGTCAAAACCGTTGAACAGCTCGACCTTGTGGTCAGTTGTGATGTCTACCTAAGCGAAAGCGCGGCGTATGCCGACTACCTTTTGCCTGAATGTACTTACCTTGAGCGCGATGAAGAAGTTTCAGACATGTCGGGTCTGAATCCAGCCTATGCCCTGCGTCAGCAGGTAGTAGAACCTATTGGTGATGCGCGTCCGAGCTGGCAAATCTGGAAAGAGCTGGCCGTGCAGTTAGGCCTTGGCCAATTCTACCCATGGCAGGATATGCAAACGCGTCAGTTATACCAGCTTAATGGCGATCATGCGCTATCTGCTGAATTGCGTCAGAAAGGGTATCGGGAGTGGGGTGTTCCGTTGCTGCTGCGTGAACCTGAAGCGGTGCGTCAGTTTGTGGAACGCTATCCGGACGCGGTGGCGGTTGACAGCGACGGTACCTATGGCGAGCAACTGCGCTTTAAATCTCCGTCAGGAAAAATCGAACTCTATTCCGAAGAGCTGGAAACGCTCCTGCCTGGATACGGTATTCCGCGCGCGCGCAATTTTGCGCTTAAAGGCGACAGTGAACTCTATTTTATCCAGGGAAAAGTGGCGGTTCATACCAACGGTGCGACGCAATACGTGCCACTGCTTAGCGAGTTGATGTGGGATAACGCGGTGTGGATCCACCCGCAAACGGCCCGTGAAAAAGGCATCAAAAGCGGTGATGACATCTGGCTGGAAAATGCGACCGGCAAGGAAAAAGGCAAAGCGCTGGTCACCGCCGGAATTCGGCCCGATACGCTGTTTGTTTATATGGGATTTGGCGCCAAGGCGGGAGCCAAAACCGCTGCGACAACGCACGGTATCCATTGCGGTAATTTGCTTCCGCATGTTACCAGTCCGGTTTCCGGTACGGTGGTCCACACCGCTGGCGTTACGCTTCGTCGGGCATGAGAAAGGAGAACATCATGAATCAATCTACGAACCCTTATGTCATGCTGCATGACGAGAAACGCTGTATCGGCTGTCAGGCATGTACGGTTGCCTGCAAAGTTCTGAATGATGTGCCAGAGGGATTTAGCCGTCTACAGGTGCAGATCCGTTCACCCGAACATGAACCCGAGGTGCTGTCCCACTTCCAGTTTGTTCGCGTTTCCTGTCAGCATTGTGAAGATGCGCCGTGTGTCAGCGTTTGTCCGACCGGTGCATCATTTCGCGACGAAAATGGCATTGTGCAAGTGGATAAGTCTCGCTGTATTGGCTGTGACTACTGCGTTGCCGCTTGTCCGTTCCATGTCCGTTATCTCAATCCGCAAACGGGAATTGCCGACAAATGTAACTTCTGCGCAGATACCCGACTCGAGAGCGGTCAATCGCCCGCATGCGTTTCCGTTTGTCCGACGGATGCGCTGAAATTTGGTCGTCGTGACGATCCGGAAATTCAGCACTGGATAAATCAAAAAGAGGTTTATCGCCAGCAGGATACGCGTAGCGGTCCGGTGAGTGTTTATCGGCGTAAAGAGATCCATCAGGAGGGTAAAGCATGAATTCTATCTGGGGAGCAGAGCTTAACTATGCGCCGGACTACTGGCCGCTGTGGCTCATTTATGCAGGCGTTGTTGTTGTGCTGATGATTGCGGGCCTGGTTATGCACGCGCTGTTACGTCGGATGCTGGCACCCAAGACGGCAACCGGAGAAGAGCACCGGGATTACCTTTATTCTCTGGCAGTCCGCCGCTGGCACTGGGGTAATGCGCTGCTTTTTATCCTGCTTTTGCTGAGTGGCCTGTTTGGTCACTTCTCTGTCGGACCGGTGGCATTGATGGTGCAGGTACATACCTGGTGCGGTTTCGCCTTGTTGGCCTTCTGGGTTGGTTTTGTGCTAATCAACGCAACCAGCGGCAACGGTTGTCATTACCGGGTGAAGTTTAATGGGTTGATATCACGCTGCTTGTTGCAAACGCGCTTTTATCTGTATGGCATCATGAAGGGTGAACCACACCCGTTTGCCGCAACGGCAGAGAGTAAATTTAACCCGCTACAACAGCTGGCTTATCTGGCCATCATGTATGCGCTGGTTCCGCTGCTAATCATCACCGGGTTGTTATGCCTCTACCCGCAGGTGATAGGGGCAGGGCCTGTGATGCTGGTGCTGCATATGGTGTTGGCGATTGTCGGCTTACTGTTCATCTGTGCACATATTTACCTGTGCACGCTGGGTGACACTCCGGGGCAAATTTTCCGCAGCATGATAGATGGCTATCATCGTCATCGCAGCCATCACGCAGAAACGGCACCGCGCAAAGGGTAATGCCCGCCGCGGTTGATATCTGAAAACCTTTCCTTACAGCAAGAAAATGTGCCTTATGTCACATTTTCTTGCAATTTATCCATGTTTGTTCGCCAGAACTTCCGTAAAAAGAACGGCTATTTCTCCATTTTCTGAGGACATGCTGTTGAAACGCCGTTTGTTTATTGCCGCTTCACTATTTGCGATGAGTTTTTCGCCCGCGTACGCGACCGACGTCGCCAGTTTCGCTCCACAGCCTCCGGCAATTAATGCCGGTGCGTGGGTATTAATGGATTACACCACGGGCCAAATCCTGACAGCCGGAAATGAACACCAGCAGCGCAACCCTGCCAGCCTGACCAAGCTGATGACCGGCTATGTTGTCGATCGCGCAATCGACAGCAAGCGTATTAGTCCGACAGATATTGTCACTGTAGGACGAGATGCCTGGGCGAAAGATAATCCGGTATTCGTCGGTTCATCCTTAATGTTCCTGAAAGAAGGTGATCGCGTTTCTGTGCGCGATCTGAGTCGCGGGTTAATTGTTGATTCCGGTAATGATGCCTGTGTGGCGCTGGCGGATTACATCGCCGGAGGGCAGCCGCAGTTTGTCGCGATGATGAACAACTATGTGCAAAAACTGAACTTGCGGGACACGCATTTTGAAACGGTACATGGTCTGGATGCGCCAGGTCAGCACAGCTCAGCATACGATTTGGCCGTGCTGTCGAGAGCTATCATCCATGGAGAGCCGGATTTCTATCATATGTACAGTGAAAAAAGCCTTACCTGGAACGGAATCACGCAGCAAAACCGTAACGGTTTGTTGTGGGATAAAACCATGAACGTCGATGGTCTGAAGACAGGACATACCTCCGGCGCTGGATTCAACCTGATTGCTTCTGCCGTTGATGGGCAGCGCCGCCTGATTGCAGTTGTGATGGGGGCGGAGAGTGCGAAAGGGCGTGAAGACCAGGCGCGAAAACTGCTGCAATGGGGACAACAGAACTTCGATACTGTGCAGGTATTACGTAGCGGTAAGCAGGTTGGTATTGAACGGATCTGGTACGGCGATAAAGAAAAAATTAGCCTTGGCACAGAGCAGGATTTCTGGATGGCCCTGCCTAAAGCCGAAGTCGCGAATATCAAGGCAAAATATGTTCTTGATAAGAAAGAACTGGTTGCCCCCATTGCTGCCCATCAACGTGTGGGGGAAATTGAACTCTACGATCGGGATAAACTGGTGGCGCACTGGCCTCTTGTTACGCTGGAGTCTGTCAACGAAGGCGGCGTCTTCTCGCGTTTGAGCGATTACTTCCACCACAAGGCGTAGTTTTTCCTGATGTGCCTGACTGGCAAGAGTGCGAATCTGCTCACATAATAATCACTGATTCCTTGTGGCCGTCATACCTAAAAATTACACTGTATATAAATACAGTGTAATAGCGGAGGTTATATGGAGTACGAGATAAAGCAGGTCGAGAAACGCATAATTGCCGGTTTCCATATGGTTGGACCGTGGGAACAAACGGTAAAGCAGGGTTTCGAGCAGTTAATGATGTGGGTTGACGGTAAGCAGATCGTACCGCTGGAATGGATAGCCGTTTATTACGACAATCCTGACGTTGTTCCGGCGGAAAAACTGCGTTGTGATACCGTGGTGTCTGTGCCTGAAGGTTTTGAGATCCCAGAAAACAGCGAAGGGGTGATCCAGACCGAACTGGCGGGGGGCGACTATGCTATCGCCGTTGCGCGCGTTGAAAATCATGACTTCGCGACGCCGTGGTATCAGTTCTTTGAACGCCTGCTGCAGGATTCAACGTATGCGATAGCCGCTAAACCCTGCTTTGAAGTTTATATGAACAATGGCATGGAGGACGGCTACTGGGACATTGAAATGTACGTGCCGGTACAGTCGAAGTAACTGTTTTTGGTGTAAATCAGGATGAATGTCCTGGTCATCAGGGTGATGTTTTCACTCAAAAAACAGGTACAATTCTGTTCTTTGCAATTCCCTGACGGAGTGCATGAGTGCGTGCAGATAAGTCACTGAGTCCTTTTGAAATTCGTTTGTATCGTCATTATCGTGTGGTGCATGGTGTTCGCATTGCGCTGGCGTTTCTTTTTACTTTTCTGTTGGTTCGCCTGTTGAACATTCCTGAAGGTACATGGCCTCTGATTACGCTGGTGGTAATCATGGGGCCTATTTCCTTTTGGGGGAACGTTGTCCCCAGAGCGTTTGAGCGTATTGGCGGGACAATTCTGGGTTCGGTACTTGGGCTGGTGGCTCTTCGTCTGGAGCTCTTTTCACTTCCGCTAATGCTGATATGGTGCGCGGTGGCGATGTTTCTCTGCGGCTGGCTGGCACTGGGTAAAAAGCCGTATCAGGCGTTGCTGATTGGTATAACGCTTGCGGTTGTTGTGGGCGCTCCCGCTGGTGATATGAACACAGCGTTATGGCGCGGTGGCGATGTTATTTTGGGTTCATTACTGGCAATGCTGTTTACCGGTATCTGGCCGCAGCGGGCATTTATACACTGGCGAATTCAGCTGGCGCATTGCGTAACGGGGTACAATCGGGTGTATCAGGCTGCGCTATCTCCCAACCTGCTGGAGCAACCGCGACTGGAAAAGCATTTACAACAGCTTTTAAGCGATGTTGTCAAAATGCGTGGGCTCATCGTTCCTGCCAGCAAAGAAACCCGCATTCAAAAATCAATCTTTGAAGCTATTCAGACGGTTAATCGCAACCTGGTCTGCATGCTTGAGCTGCAAATCAATGCGCTCTGGGCCAGCCGTACCAGCCACTTTGTCATGTTGAATGCGCATACTTTGCGTGAAACACAGCTCAGGACACAACAGGCGCTACTGACGATAACCCACGCATTGTATGAAGGTAATCCACAACCGGTGCTTGCCAATACGGAAAAACTCAATGACACCGTGGTGGAGTTACGACAGCTTATTGCTGAGCATAAGGGCGATAATGTCGCTGAAACGCCCATTCACGGCTACGTTTGGCTAAATATGGAAATGGCGCGACAGCTGGAGTTGCTCTCTCATTTGATCTGTCGCGCGCTGCGCAAATAAAGAGCAGATGAGGGGATTGGTTCTACTGCTGCTTCGATTCAGCAACGAATAGAGGTATGATACTGAAAAAGGCTAAAACCATTGGTAACTGCAATGGCTTTACCCTCGATAATTCAGGTTTCAACCATGCATGGTCGATGCAGATGCAACTTGAAGTATGGCGGGCATGAAAGTAATGTTGACCCACTTTAGCCGTTGTTTTAACGAATCCGAATCTCACATTATCAGGGGTGTAAAAATGGAAACTACCAAGCCTTCATTCCAGGACGTGCTGGAATTTGTTCGTCTGTTCCGTCGTAAAAACAAACTGCAACGTGAAATCCAGGACGTTGAGAAAAAGATCCGTGACAACCAGAAACGTGTTCTGCTGCTGGACAACCTGAGCGACTACATCAAGCCTGGAATGAGCGTGGAAGCGATTCAGGGCATTATCGCCAGCATGAAAAGCGATTATGAAGATCGTGTTGATGATTACATCATCAAAAACGCTGAGATCTCTAAAGAGCGCCGCGACATCTCTAAAAAGCTGAAAGCGATGGGCGAAGTGAAAAACGGCGAAGCGAAAGCCGAGTAACGATTTTATGCTTGTCCGGGTCGCTGCTTAGCGGCGGCCCTTATTGCAGTTCGACCCCGCCAGTTACCATCCGCAACAAATGCTGTTCCGGCCAGTGTTCCGTCAATTTTTTCTGCGTCAGCATCCATTTAATGTAGTCCACATCATGACGCTTTCTGTCGAGCATCAGACCGACTACGCTGCCACTGTGCGCAACGTTGACACCGTATAAATCACATTCTTCTACCAGCGCTAAAAGTGAATCAAAATTTGGTTTAGGTAACAGCAACTGGCTGGCGATCGCGCTCAGCGTGGCGGCTTCACCCATCCGATAAGGATTTTGACTGATACAGGCTTCCTGTACCTTTTCCCATGCGCGTTTCAGCGCTGGAGCGCCTGCCAGTAACCCTGACTGGCGTGGAGTACGGTGATAATCAGCAGTAAGCAAGGTTTCCGGACTTTCGAGAACCAGCAGATCGAGTTGAGGCTGGGCTTCACAAGCAATTTGCGTGGAGGCGTCGTTATGATCGAACAGCGTAAGCTGGCGGAAAACGGTGCTGTCGGTAGGTTCCAGCGAAACGCAAAGCTGCGCCAGAGTAGATTCGTCTAGCTGATGACCCAGATACTGCGCCGTGGCGATTGCCGTGGCGGCGATATCCGCTGTGCTGCTGGCCATCCCTTTAGCGACAGGAATGGTTGATTGGACATCAATTCGAATATCCTGACTCATTTGTGCCGGGTATTGCCAGTGCAGCAATAACCTCTCAACCATCGCCCGCGAAAGTGGACGTTCATCTGTCAGCGGTGAACCTGAAGTGACCTCAACGGTGCTATACCATTCAACCGGGCAGGAGACCAATTTCTCACTGCCCAGAATCCAGCCCTGGATAAGTTCTCCGCACGATGCGGGACATTGCGCAACAGCCACGTCTTCACCTATGTGATCAGCAATCTTCGGCGCATAGTGTCATGGCGATCGCGCTATTACCATGATTTGCCGCAATTTGCGGTGCGGCAGTATTATGCAGGAATGCCCAATGTCACAGTTTCAGATATCGCTAAACGCATAACGTCTTGCGCAATCATCAGCTCTTCATTGGTATTAATCACCGCCACTTTGACCATCGCATTTTCAGTCTGAATGAAGGTGGCATTACGCTGATTTTTTTCCTCATCAACGGCCAGCCCCAGGAAATTCAGATTACGACAAATCGCAGCGCGCGCCCGTGCGGAGTTTTCGCCAATACCACCGGTAAACACCAGGGCATCCAGACCGCCCATCTGCATAATATAGCTACCAATGGTGGCACGAATGCGCTCAGCAAAAAGCGTCAACGCCAGCGCCGCCTGGTGATTGCCCGTATCTGCGGCATGTTCAACGTCGCGGTAGTCAGGTGAGATGCCAGAAACACCGAGCAATCCGGACTCATTGTTGAGCAATTGGTTGAGCTGCTGCGGTGTTTTGCCTTCTCGCAGGGCAATCCACGGTAAAATGGACGGATCGATATCGCCACTTCGCGTGCCCATCATCACGCCAGACTGCGGCGTAAAGCCCATTGACGTATTCACCGATTGTCCGCCTTTGATGGCGCAGATGCTGCTGCCGTTGCCCAGATGACAACAAACAACGCGCAGGGCGCTGAGTGGTACACCCAGTTTTTCAGCAAGCTGTGAGCTAACGTATTTGTGGCTGGTACCATGAAAACCATAGCGACGAATACCCAACTCTGCATAGTAACGCCAGGGCAGGGGATAGATGAAAGAAGGCTCATCAAGCGTTTGATGAAAGGCGGTGTCGAACACCGCAACGGCTGGTGTTTTGGGCAATAGCTGGCGGAATACCGCGATCCCCAACGCATTTACCGGGTTATGCAGAGGGGCCAGTTCCGCGAGTCGCTCGATTTCTGCCAGCGTTTCATCAGTTACCAGCGCGGAGTCTTTAAAAGATTCTCCGCCGTGCGCGACGCGATGACCCACGCCGTCGATCTCTTCCAGACTGTTGATAATGTGGTGGTTGAGCAGTTTTTCCAGGAGCAACGTTACGGCTTCACGGTGATCGGCTACGGGCAAAGTCTCCTGCCATTTCTGCGCTGGCGTTTTTAGGGTGACCTGCGCATCAGACAAACCGATACGTTCAATCAACCCCTGACAGATCATTTCACCCTGCGGCATCGCCAGTAGTTGAAATTTAAGCGAGGAACTACCTGCATTAATGGCCATTATTTTGTGAGACATGAAGGTTCCTTTGCATTCAGAAAAATGAACATCTCATCGACCCCAGTATTCTCCAGCGCGCTGGTGACAAATACTTTTTGCGCACCAGCCTGAACTAACCAACTCTCCACAAGAGAAATACGCTGCGGATTGGCTAAATCGGCTTTGGTAACGAGGCCAATAACGGGTCGGTTCATTGGTCCGGTAAAACCGGGAGAAAATGGTGACCACGGCGCGTCAGCATTGAGTACCAGCGCAATAATGTCTGCTTCACAGGCGCTGGCCAGCAGCGCGCTGTACAGGCAGCGGTTCTCAAGATATTCACCCGGTGTGTCTATTGTCGTAGGAGACCAGACTATGGCCTGGGTCTTCTGATAGTGAAGCGCCTCTCCCCGCATGCACTGCGTGAGCGACGTTTTACCGCACTGGCTGGGGCCAATTAGCATGATACGTTTCATGAGATTACGTCCGGGTGATGGGACACGCGGTAAAACGCATCATTTCGCCGAGCGTTCGGATTACCTGTTTCAGCGCGTACTCAACGGCGGAAACATCACCCGTCAGTACCACCGCGCCGGTAAACCGGTCGAGAAAACCAATCTCTACCGCCCCGGATTTCGTGGCGATATCACAGGCGATGATTGAGGCTTCGCTGGGGGTAATGGTCAGAATACCGATTGCGGAAACCGAATCTGGTAATCCCAGCTTCTTGAACAAATCTTTACCTGGATTAGCAATAAGATGCGCCAGCGTGACCTGTTTGCCTGGTACATATTCCTGAATCATTCGATCCGTGGTGGGTTGTCTTTCCATTATCCCTCCACCATTTGTCGCCACATGCTTTCATGCGGGCGAGGTATGACCGAGCGGTAAACCAGCAGGCCTTTTTCACCCGCACTTTCACTGGCAACAGTCACTGCGTTATTCACATCGGATACATCGCCAGCAACGACCATGTAGCACTTGCCGCCAATACCAAATGCCATATGGACGCGTACCAGCGTGACGTTGGAGGCTTTAACCGCCCGGTCGGCGGCGCAGATGCAGGCAGCAACGCTCCATGTTTCGACAATACCAACTGCCTGACGCTTATCCACGCTGTTTAGTCCGCTGATTGCGGGGAGTACGCTGGCATGAATGTTGGGGAGTACCAGACTGTCAACGAGCATATCGCCAGCAAGAGATGTTCCAGTGGCAATCGCCTGTTGTACGGCACCTACGTCACCACCGAGCATGAGTAGAAATTTTCCCGGGCAGATGGTCTTGCTGACCAGTAAATTCACATTCGCGCTTTTTAACATGGCATCACCAGCTTCCATCCCTTTGGCAATGCTGGTGAGTTCTAAAATCCCTATAGCCTGAGACATGATTAACCTCTAATTACCGTGATAGATTGCTCAGTGATTTCGCTGACAATACCGTCAATGCTGGCGTGAACAGGCGCGCCTAATGCACCGGACGGCACATCGGCAACGCATTGACCGCGAACAACGCGTTCGCCTTGTTCTACACATGGGATGGCGCTGGCACCAATATGCTGGCGTAACAACAGCGTCGTTTTATCTGTGGAATAATCAGTCTCAGTCAGTGGCGCATCGTGATACCAGTCGCTAAGGCCCAGTTTGGCAATAAGACGCTTAACCGGGATGAGCCGGTATTTCGCCATTTCATCCTCAGGATTGAGCGGCCCTTCATAACGATGGTTGAGCGCCCGTAGTTCGCGTTTCAGCATACGGTTGATGCGCATCGGTGAAATCCCAACCGGGCAGGCTACGCTTTCACACACGTTGCATTCTGAACAGGTCAGGGCGGTGAGCAGCAGCTGTGGTGTGGCCGCCTGCTGATAATTAACCGCACGAACCAACAGGTGCGGGGATAATTCATGGCCGATCAAATGCCTTGGGCACAAATCCGTACACAAACGGCACTGCTCGCAAACGGTTTTTGCTACAGAAAGCACGGTGCGTTCATCCTGCATCCGCCGCTGAATTAACGCATGAGACTTAGGCAAAACCAGCAGGCCCCCGGTGGTCTTGCTTACGGGGGTATCCAGTGAAGTAATCAGGCCGCCCATCATCGGACCACCGTTAATAAAGCCGGGATCGTCAACGGTTGCGCCACCGGCCAGCGCCAGAACGTCACGCAAAGACATTCCGATAGGGACAGTGAGTGTGATGGGACTGGCGACTGCACCGTTAACGGTCAGGGTACGACGCGTCACGGGGTACTGCTGCTCAACTGCTCTGGCGATGTTGAGTACGGTCTGGACGTTATTGACCACTACACCGACGCTGACTGGCAGCGCGGCAGGCGGAACTCTCCGACCTGTTGCCATCCAGATGGTCAGAACCTCGTCACCAGCCGGGTAGACATCGGGCAAAATATGTAAGCGGATCCCGGTAGGCAGAAGGGGCGTTAATGCATTGATAGCCTTCTGGTATTTCTCTTTGAGCGCAATAATCCCGGCACTGGCTCCGGTCGCCGTCATGGCATATTGAACGCCGCGGATAAGTCGATCAGCCTCGACGGCCATCAACTGCTGGTCAACTTTCAGCATTGGCTCACATTCAGCCGCATTGACCAGAAAGGTATCGACCTGCGCCTGTAATTTTACGTGAGCAGGAAAGCCTGCGCCTCCGGCGCCGACAACACCCGCTGCGCGAACGCGTTCGCGAATGGTCTGCGCATCATAAAGCGTGGACTCTGCCGTCATGGCTGTCTTCATAATAATTCCTCAAGCAGTTCCTGCATGGTACTGGCATCGGCAACACGAGGATTGGTTTGCAGCGTGACGTCAGCCAGCGCGGCCTGAACCATCAATGGGATACGTTGTGACCAGGCTTGCTTTCCGTCTTTAAGCGCGTCAACAAAAGAAGGCAACGCACACTGTTTTTTCAGTAGCTCGATATGATGAATGAGCGCATTCAATGCCGCTGTATCGTTCGCGTTATCCGGGCATAGGTGGCAGGCTTTAGCAAAACGGGCATAGCGCTTCGCAGCCCGCGGGTCGCGGGCATTAAAATGAATGACATGGGTCAGCAGCAGCGCATTGGCAAGTCCATGCGGCAGATGAAACTGACCGCCCAACTGATGGGCAATCGCATGATTGATCCCCAGTCCAGCCTGACTAAATGCCATTCCCGCGAGCGTTGATGCATTGTGCATTTTCCCCCTGGTTGCCAGACAGTCGCCTTTGCTGACGGCGACAGGCAGGTACTGGAAGACGATTTGAGCCGCTTTTTCAGCCAGTGCGTCTGTGAAGTCGCTGGCCTTCGTGGACACGTAAGCCTCCAGTGCATGCGTTAACACGTCCATGCCGGTATTCGCGGTGATGGCAGGTGGTACGCTGACGACCAACGTTGGATCAAGGATGGCCATGTCCGGGTAAAGCGCATTATTGAATAATGGATATTTAATGCCTTTATCCGGATCGCTAATCACGCAGGCACTGGTTACCTCGGAGCCTGTGCCGCTGGTGGTGGGAATTGCGACACAGGTTTCAATTTCAATACCGAACTGTCGGCTGAACCAGACGATGGCTTTTGCGGCGTCCAGTGCTGAGCCGCCACCAAAACCCATCACGACGTCTGGTTGCAGGGACTGCATTTGTGCAATCCCTTGAACTACCGTGCCGATGGTGGGATCGGGGGTGATATCGCTGAAAATGCTGATGCGGTTATCCGCTGGCAGAGCGTTGCGCAGCTTTTCAATCAGGGGAGAACGCGCGAGAAAACCATCGCAAATAATCCAGATATGCTTATTCGTGAAACGCTTGAGCACATCCAGACTTCCCTGGCCGCTGTACAATCGAGTTTGCAGTGAAAAGCTATTCATAACGGCCCCATTAGCGAATAGAAAAACCGTTTGTCAGCACGCAACGACGAGAGCGTGCGAAAGTGCGCGCAGATGTTGTTCCTTCACCGGTTGGCGTCGCAATAGTGAAGGTTGTAAAACCTTCGCCACCAACGCCGATCCCGGCGTAAGAGGGGCCATTTTTCACAAAGATGGAGGTCTGAAGCGTGCGCGCGGCAAGGTTCAAACGTGACACATTTTGCGAATGCATAATGGCGGTGTGATGCAATCCCTCTTCAACTTTCAGGGCCAACGTTAATGCACTGTCAAAATCGCTCACCGTTACGACGGGGAGCATTGGCATCAATTGCTCGCTGGTAACCCACGGGTCGTCAGCCTTGACGATGCCTGTCAGTAATCGAGGTTCTTTTGCCGGAACCGGTATTCCTGCTGCTTCCAGTAAGGTTGCCGGGCTTTTACCCACCAGTTTTTTATTGGCTATGCCTTCTGGTAGACAGACAGCGCGCAGTTTGTCTACCTCTTCGCTATTGAGAAGCATCGCACCAAAAGACTGCATCTGTTGAACCAGTCGTTCGGCAACGGCATCAACAACAATCAGGCTCTTCTCAGCAATGCAGGGGAGGTTGTAATCAAAGGATGCGCCATTGATGATATCTTCTGCCGCCTTAACCAGGTCGGCCGTTTCATCAACAATGCAGGGTGGATTTCCTGCGCCTGCGCCGATGACTTTTTTCCCGCTTTTCATGCCCATAGCAACAATACCTGGGCCACCGGTAATCGCCAGAACTGCGATTTTAGGGTGCGCCATCATCTGCTGGGTAGCCTCAAAAGTGGGTTCTGTGACCGTGACGACAAGATTACGAATTCCGCAGCAACGGAAAGCAATATCTTCGATCATGGCAATCAGCTTGAGTGAAACCTTTTTAGCACCCGGATGCGGACTGAAGTAAACGCTATTCCCTGCCGCCAGCATGCTGATGCTGTTGTTAATAATGGTCTCTGTCGGGTTAGTACTGGGGGCGACAGAACCAATCACGCCAAATGGGGAATACTCGAATAACACCATGCCGCCGTCACCGGTTAACGCCGTGGTAGTGAGATCTTCGATTCCTGGAGTGTTGTCCAGCGCGGCTTTATTCTTGAGGAATTTATCCTCTTTGTTGCCCATTCCTGTTTCAGCTGCGCTCTCAGCGGCCAGTGAAGCAAGATGAGGCGTCAGTTCTTCGCGTAGGGCGTTTATGATGGCGCTGCGGGTTTTCAATGGACATTGCTGGTAACGCAGAAAAGCCTGATGCGCTGCATCGATAGCTTCGCCAACGGACGGAAAAATACCGTTACCCTGAACTTCTGCTTTTGCCGGGGCGAGTTGCTCACTCAAAATGTTACGAATAAGGGTTTCAAGTTCTGAAGTATTCATTGATGTGTTCTCACGTTAATCGCCGCAATGGCCGTTTCTGCAATGTCCATATCCTGTTCAACGCTTCCTCCGCTGATGCCAAGACCCCCGAGGAGTAAACCCTCACGCCATAATGCGTACCCGCCACCGAAGGTGACGACTTTTCCCTGCATATGGCTTTCCAGACCGTAAAGCACAGCGCCGGGTTGCACTGCCGATGTCAGCTCATGTGTGGCGGTTTTCATCGCCACGGCAGTCCAGGCTTTTTTGGGTGCCAGTTCGCTACTCACGAGTAATGCGTCAGGCATGCGCCAGACCACCGTTTGGGTCCCGTTCGCATCAACAATGCTAATGACGACCGGAACCTGAAGTTCTTCTGCTCTCGTCACCGCAGCGCGAGTGAGTTGGTGGAGCTCCTGAAAAGACAGAGACATAGTCGGCTCCTTTATGGCTGGTGCTTGAACGGCAGCGAGATAGCGCTCAGCCACTTTCTGAATGATGTCGTTTTGATGGGCGTCATGATCTTCTGCCCGTGCAAGCGCATATAAGCAGTCGGACAGGCGATTGATATAACGCATCAGCACGTGTCTGACGGATATCTCGGTGGAGAGTTCGACCAGTCGTCTCTCTGCACGGCGTGCCAGCGTACGGGCAAAGTGCAGTCGGCTGGCGGCTTCGCTGCGGCCAGGTAGAATAAAGCTGCGCAGGGGCGGTACTCTTCCCATTGCGGTATCGATGGCCGCTTCCAGTGCCGCAATTTCTTCTGAGCTGATGTAGCGCTGCTCTGGCGTTGGTTCTTCGCTTTCGCTTGCCAGTTCGGCGCTGAACCAAAAAAGCTGCAGCTGGATATTTTCAAGTAACTGCCGGTGCTGCGGGGTTTTCGCTGCACAAACGCACAGACTTAGCGCCGCATTCAGTTCGTCCAGCGTACCGTAGGCTTCCACGCGTGGATGCGTTTTGCTCACGCGCTGTCCGGTAAAGAGGGCTGTTGTTCCGGCATCACCAGTGCGGGTATAAATCGCCATAGTTCCTCCTAACGAGAAAGCGTGTCGACAATGCCGACGATAGCCAGATCGATGGCCTCATTAGGGCCAGAAAAAACGTGTCTGGCGCTGGATCCGCTGCTGAGTAATACCAGTTCGCCGGTCCCTGCGCCGACAGAATCAACAGCGACTTCATCTCCACTCACAGGGGAGGCAGGAAGCTCTCCGTCAGCACTTACCCGACGTACCAGCAACAGTTTTTTTCCCACCAGTGATGGGGATTTTTGCGTGGAAACCACAACGCCTGTAACCCGGGCCAGATGCATAGCTCACTCCTGCTTAATTAGTTGGACATTCCGCAGACTGACTGCTTCCTGAGCCAGAGCCGTCACGACACACCGACGGCGCAACACCAGTACGCCATCCCTTAATTGGGCGACGTCGGCATAGCTGAGAAGCTTCTCAGGATGCAAAAAGATGATTCGTCCCCGTTCGTCATTGAACTCCAGCGGCAGACGTGCGAGTTTTTTCACGGGGATTGCGGGTAACAATCGGTGTTGTAGTGAAATTTTCACGCGGACTCCGCATGCCAGCGCGTCGTGAATCTTTCCCACCGACATGTTGGCTGGGCAGCCTTCGGCAATTTGCTCCAGTAATGGCAGATCCACTTGCTGGAGATGGAGCGACGAGTACTGGCAGCATACTGTCCGTGAATCGATTTCCCGTAACTGCGCGACGCTAAGAGTGAGCGTGCTTTCCGCGCGTTTTTTTAATCGGGAAACAACCTCCTCGATAATGCGTTGCAGCAGTTCGTTGTTCATCGTGAGGTCACCAGTGTGGCGAATGCCTGGGGATTATCAGCGCCTGCAGCATTGGCTTCGTCTGTATCGATATGCATTTCGAGGCGCATATCCGGCGAAACGCGTACGGCGACGTTATCGAAAATCAGTCGACGTTCATCGCCATTAATGGCGACCGAGACTTTATCACCATGGGAAACCCGCAGAATCAGAGCATCGAGCGGCGACATATGGATATGCCGTTGGGCGACGATCACCCCAGATGCTAAGTCCAGTTCAGCAAATGGGCTGACGAGACGAACACCGGGTGTGCCCTGAATATTGCCCGACATCCGCAGCGGAGCAGCAATTCCCAACGTGCGGGCGTCGGTACGAGAAATTTCGACCTGGCTGGTACTGCGCAGCGGGCCGAGTAAACGCACATTTTTTAACTGGCCTTTTGGCCCCACCAGCGTGACAGTCTGCTCTGCTGCATATTGTCCTGGCTGCAACAGCCCTTTTTTCTCACTAATGGGGTGATTGGGAAACAAGCGACCGTAATCTTCAGCGCACAGATGAATATGACGATTAGAGATCCCCAGCGGAATCGGGCGCTCGCGCATTTCATCCAGAACCTTAGCGACAGTGGTCTCCAGTTGCTGTTTATCCATTACGCTTCACCTCGTTTGCCAGAGTGAAGACAAAGCGTGCGCGGCTCGCCTTTTTGACGAGGGCAGGCAGGATCAAGACACAAATTGCAGCTAATCAACTCTGCATCTTGTGGCTCTTCGGGGGCTGCATGGTCCACAAATATCTTTTCATGCGGTACGGCTGGTATGGGTTCGGGCGTTGGCTCAGGCTCCAGGACAACGCTATGCGACAGGATCCCGTCCCCGGGTCTGGAAATGACTTTGTGCGCCACCAGTCCATCTCGCTGGTCAGCGAAACTGACACCGGTGGAAATGGCCGCCTGGACGGAGGCCACATCCCCGATTATCTTGATCACCGTCCAGCCTGAGCCGTTGGTTTTTTCGAGGCCCACCAGCGTGATGGAGGCGGCTTTCGCCATGACGTCCGCGCAACTGATGGCTAATGCCAGACCACTAACTTCAAGTAATCCCAGTGATTGCTTCACGCTGTGCTCCTTGGTTGCAACGACTTATGCGGATTTAGGTAAAATGGCTTCAACGTCGCTGTGCGGACGCGGGATAACGTGGCAGGATTTCACCTCACCAACGGCGCTTGCGGCTGCGCTTCCAGCATCTACGGCTGCTTTCACTGCGCCGACATCACCGCGAACCATAACGGTGATAAGGCCAGAGCCGATTTTTTCGTAACCAACCAACTGCACGTTTGCGGATTTCACCATGGCATCAGCGGCTTCAATAGCGCCGACAAGCCCTTTTGTTTCAACCAGTCCCAGTGCGTTATTCATACTGCTTTTCTCCTGTGGGTTATGAGTGGCATTCCCGGAACGGAATGCCTTTAACCAGCCGCGCAGCGTTGTTACCAATGCTGCGGCGATCGTGGCTATTTTGTTGATACGTCAGCGTAAAAAGTGGTGCTGACGTGGGTAAGTTTTTGTAGTGCACGACCAGTTTTTCGCTGCTACAGCCAATACCGACCAGCAATGGAGACTGGCAGGCGGCCAACCATGCGTTGTGGATAACGTCAGCTGAGCCACTCTCCTGAATCACAAAGGGAATCCCTTCTTCTTCAATACCCAGCAGTACGTCATTCCAGACGTCAGCACAGTCAGCACTGGTGAAGATAACGATGGCTGGGGTGGTGAGATTACTTTCCATGAGCGAATGCCTTATGCCAGGAGAGAATCAGTCCTGTCGCAACCGCATTGCGCGGACCTTCGGTACCACGAATGTTGCCGCGCCCGGCAACCAGTCGATAATGCGCCAGAGCATCGGTGACCAGCTGTGGAACTTCAAAATCCAGAGATGAGCCGCCAACCAGTACCACAAAGGGAATATCCCGAATGTTCCCGGTCGGACTGACCTGACGTAGCGCTCTGAGTGCGTTAGTAACGAAAACGCGCTCCTTGGCGCTGCGACGAATGGCCCGTACTTTCTCCAGCGCCAGTTCACCAGGCAGTGGCACCAGTTCATCGGGTTTCACTACGCACACGCGCGCAAAAACCGTTGGTGGGAGAGGCGTAGGGAAGAACTGAACGCTGCCGTCTTCGTGGCGAAGGTGGAACAAGCTCTCAACTTTCGCCAACGGATACTTTTTAATTTCTTCAGCGAGATAACGGTCATCCAGACCCAGTTCACGGGCAATGATCATCGTGACCATATCGCCTGCGCCTGCCAGGTGCGTGGCAATAATTTCGCCCTTAGGATTGATGATAGAAGCGTCGGTTGAACCCGCGCCGAGATCCAGAATAGCCAGTGGTCGTGTTGTGCCCGGAGTTGTTAAGGCTCCCAGAATGGCAGCTTCGGCTTCGGCCCCGCCAACCTGGACATCAATGTTGAGCTTTTGCGTGATCTCCTGGGCAATCATCGCCATTTGCAGGCGGTCTGATTTCACCATGGAGGCTATGCCGACAGCCTGCTCCAGCGAGAACTCACCGGCAAGTCCACCCGTCACACTGACGGGAACCGAGGTATCGACCGCCAGCAGATCCTGAATAAAAATTTCATGACTGGGTTTGTTGGTTAATTCAGCCATCGTCTGGCGCACATGCTCCAGCATACCGCCAATATTGGTGCCAGCTTCTCCGGTCACGTTATCCAGTTTTCGGCATTCACCAACCGCTTTCATAATCGCTTCGGCGCCCGCGGCAACGTCGACCCGTACGGTACGACCCTGAGACTGTAGCTCCAGATTTCCGGCAGGAATCGCTCGCGCTTTCACATCACCTGACGGCGTTTTCACCACCACGGCTGAACGGTTGCCGATCAGCGCCCGTGCCATCGGAACAATGTTTTTAGTCTCATCGGCATTGAGGCCAAAGACAGTTGCAATGCCGTAGGGGTTAGAAAGGGTTTCAATGACCTTTCCTGGTACAGCGACCTCAATGGCAGCCAGCATCCCCAACGGGATTCGGTCGATATGAAGGACTTCATCGACGATGGGCAGGGGGTGAGTCAGACGATTGCTGACCAACACGCCATCGTCCTGCTGCAAAATAACGCCAGTTAACTGGTATCCAGCTCGGACGGAGGCATTAATCATCGTAGCGACATCGGCGAAATCAAATGCCGATGACACCACCAGAATATAGGGCGTATCCGCCGGGCGGCTGAGAAGGTCTTCCGGCGTAATAGTGACGCCCACGCCTAACCCGACGCCGCCCGGTGTTTTAGGGTTATGGCCGATCATGGTGGATTCAGTGATGATGGTTTCGGTTATTGTTTCCATCGCCACGTCGCCAATGACCGGGGTGGCTTCGTTAATACGGATGAGCGAAATATCGCTGACATTGATACCGACGTTTTTTGCCGCCAGCGTAAGGGCCTCCTGAATGCCAAACACATTACGTAATGTGCCCTTAATTCCGGTGGTTTCTGCCAGCGCGCTGCCAGTGATGCTCAGCACGCCAGACTCATCCAGAGTAGCCAGAGCGACTTCTGTTGACGAGTTGCCTATGTCAATGCCAGCTATATATCGCATGATCCTTTCCCTGAGTTAGTCGTCGCCTTTGAGTTTTTTACGCTCAACGTACAGCGCTGCCGCTTCACGAACGAAAGCTGCACAGATTTTTGCCTGATAACGATTTTCGAGATCGTCGGCGATAACCATCAGCTCATCTTTTGTTGAGCGGTACGGGCGCAGCGCGTTGTAGATCTCAAGAATGCGATCGTCAGGAACGGCGGTTAGCTCGGCTGCACGCTCGAAGTTCATCGCCAGCCTGTCACGTCCGGCATCTTTGGCGATTTCCGCCTGCAGGCGCAGTGTTTCAGGGGTGATGCGCATGTCCTGCGCGGTCACTTTGTTGCTCAGAACATTTTCAAGCGTGAAGTCGTCCAGCGTTTTGTTGGTCGCAGTTTTTACCCACTCAGGATGTTTATTCGCGAGAGGGTAATCCGTGACTTTCGCGGTATGTGCTGATGAACTCGCCGCGGGCGGAGTCGCAGACTCGCCTTGCAGGCTGTTCATCCGGCTCAACACATCCCGAACCATCGATTCAATTGCGTCGGTATTCATGGAGGTATCCTTTATCAAAGCGCCACGCGCAGTTCCTGCGGGTTTTTGCCTGTCACAACGTATTTGGTCTCTTTAATGTGCAGAATGGCTGATTTCGCCTGGTACTTAGGACGGGCCATCTGGTCATTCAGAGTAGGGACCGGTTGCGGAGATTCACGCTTGGCATAACGCGCGGCGTTTTTACCGATCTGACGATAGGTTTCCAGCGTCAGAAGCGGTGCCTGAGGGAACAGCTCCAGGTTTGAAAGCGGCGGTAACCCCTGCTGGTGGATAACCGTGGTACCTTTTGACTGGATGCCGATAGAGATCCCGGAACCGCTCAGACGGTTCCCCTCAACGGCGACAAACGCCACATCGGAGGATTTAAAGCAGCGAATAACGCGCGCTTTAATACCTTCTTCTTCAATACCGGCAATCACTTCGCGCAAGATATTCTTATGCGGGATACCTACGATATTGACGGTTTGCGAGAGCCCGAACGCCGGCCCTACGGCAATAATCACTTCATCCTGTTGCTGGCCTTGTTTGGCTTCACCAATCTCGGTCAGAAAGCTGTCTCCCTGTGTCGCCGCAGCCTGAGGTGCGCTTGCCGCTGTAGATGCGCGGAAAGAGACGGGTTTGTCGCTGGTCTGCATTTCAGACAACACATCTTCAATTATCTGGCGCAGTAGTTTTTCATTAATTTCCATTTTTCACCCCTTAGCCAAGCTCGTTGGGATCAAGTGCGCCAGGGATGTTTTTGATTTCTTCCCAGCGTTCGCCCTGCAGGCGATAACCTGTTGCCGGACCGGCATAGTCGTTAACATCATTGACGGCGGATAGCACCTGTCCGTCGCCAACGATAATGGCGGAGGTATGCAGGTAATCCCCGGTTAACTTGGCTTTCTGGATGTTGAGCATGTCCTGAGCGACATCGGTAAATCCGCCCTGAGCTAGGGCTTTCACCACTTCCAGACCGTTACGGTTTTTATTGATGATCTCTTGTGCAAACTTGATGTCTTCAACGATGTTACGTTCCGGCATATCTTTCGAACCGTGGGCGTAGGTCGCAGCTTCCACTTCTTCATCAGTGATTGGTGGTAATCCCATCCCGGCAAAGACGGCCTGCAGCGCACGTGCCGCTTTGTTACGAATGGCGATAACGTCTTCTTCCCGAACCGGGCGCAGACCACCGTCTACTTTCAGGTCACGCTGGAGAACGTTGTAGTCGTCAAAATCTTCAGCATCTTCGTTCGAACCCGCAAACATGTTGTCGTAGTTCGGCACCGCGGAATAACCAGAAGAAATGAAGTCAGTACCCGGCAGGAACTGCATCAGCAGACGCGCAGTACGACGCATATCCGAGTGGGTAAAGGTTTGGTCGTTGCTGGAGGCGCATTCCAGATCCAGAGAGGAACAAATCAGGTTTTCAGCCAACACTGCACGAATGCCTGACGGCACGGCGGAAGGGACACCGATGCAGCTTACTGAACCGTTTTGCAGGCCCTGTACACCCGCAGCTTTGGTGATGTAAATGCAGCGGGCTTCCAGATAAAGCATCGATTTGCCTTCGGCGTAACCCATCTGAACTTCTGAGCCAGAGCCGGAGGTAAAGCGCATTTTCAGACCACGGGAAGCATAGGACGAGGCGAGGAAGCCTTTCGACCATGGCGTGTCATCGCCGTCGGTAAAGACGGGTTCAGTACCATAGACGGAGATGGTTTCCGCGTAGCAGGTGTGGCCTAGCATGCCGAGTTTAAGTTCGGTAGCTTCTTCCAGCGAGCACTGGGTTAATACGCCCGGGCGTCCAACCTGTGAGCCGACTAACAGCGCAATGGCGTTAAATGGCGCATAACGTGCAACGGCAACGGTTGTTTCCTGTTCGTCAAACCCGCGCCATGCGCCTTCAGCGGCATCAGCGGCAATCTGCACCGGGTTATCTTTGACGTTAGTGACGTGCGCTTGTTGAGATGGTGTACGACGAGCACGCATTTTCTGCATCGCCATCATCATCTCAACGACGTTCATATGGGACACCACTTCGACAATTTTTGCCGGCGTCATTGCGGTGGTCAGCGGCACAATGTCTTTGCGCTTCACGTTAGGGTCGCAAAGCATATTGGCCAGTTTGACCGAGTCCATCGCCATGACCTCTTCAGCGCGCGCCAGGTTAATGCCATAGCGGGCAATGAAATGGTCGATTAAGTCAAATTCACTGGCGGATTTACCGTCCAGTTCAGTGACTGTACCGTTGACGATTTTAATCGACGGTTTGGGGTCGTTCGGGCTTTCCATCGCAATGAAGCCTTCTTCGATCCACTCCTTAACGAAACCATCCTGATTCACAGGGCGCTTCGCCAGTGCTTCAAATCTTTTCGATCTCATGAATCAGCCTCACTGATATCAGATGTAGGACGGACGATCGTTTTTCGGCTCTGAGCCGAGGGTCCCGAGTACGGTTTTACCGATTTCACGGGCGGAGATAACGGCCTGACGAACAGCGCCAGAGTCACCCGAAATAACCAGAATGGCTTCGTTACTGAAGCTGGTGCCATGGGCAGGGGAGCTGTAGGCCACAACTTCCACGTTGGCGGATTTCAGGGCCGTATCGGCCATCAGGACACCAACGGATGCTGGCGCGCCGACGATAACGCCACAGGCACGGCCAATCGGTGCGCCAAAGGCTTTTTCCAGCGCGTAGCTGGCGCGTGCGGTGTACTGCATTTCGATGTGACCGGCTTCGTTGGCATAAACATCGCCAAAGGTGCGATCCAGTTCTTTCAGTGCGACTTCAATGCCGCGTTTCACGTCGGAAACATCGTTGCCACCAAGAATAATCAGCGAGCCATGACCTGCGCCGCCTTTGGTATCACGTGGTAACTCAATACTGACGACTTCAGTATTGGTGGCTTTTACCGCTTCATCGGCGGCCATGATGTGCGGGCCTGCGCCAGTACGGGCGCCAAGGATGCCAATGGAGCGATACCGTTTTTCAAGTTTCATCGCGTCCAGTAGGGCGCTGTCTACGTTGGCGATTACCAGACCGACGGTGTCGCCAATCGCGGTACCGACAAACTCCGTTAAACTGCAGCTTTTCTCTGCCATAGCCGTTTCTCGTGTTGGAGGATTATTTTCAGGGATAGCCTGCTGTTCCGGCGTTGCCACGCGAGCAATCACCTGCGCCATGATCTGTTCAACCAGCTCATTGCTGCTCATTAGCTAATTCCCTTCGGTAAGATTTTTTCTACATCGGTATGCGGGCGTGGGATGACGTGTACGGCTTTCACTTCTCCCACATTACGGGCTGCGGCGGCACCTGCATCTGTTGCTGCTTTGACTGCGCCGACATCGCCACGGACAATGACTGTTACCAGCCCCGAACCAATTTTTTCGTAGCCGACCAGCATTACATTGGCTGACTTCACCATTGCATCTGCGGCCTCTATGGCTGCAGTTAAGCCTTTGGTTTCTACCATTCCTAACGCTTCTTGTTGCATAAAGACCTCGCCTGGGTTGTCCCGATTTTCATGACTATAAAAAGAAGCGAGGAAAAAGAATGGCTGAGTTGAAAGTAAGAGTGAAAAAATAGTGGGGTTATGGTGAGATAAAATTGCTATATATCATCATAACAATTTGTTTTTGTTGGTTATTTTTAGTTTAAGTAATGTGACTATTTGGTTATGTTAATTCCATATTTACACTTTTCCGAGTGACAGTTTAAATATCATTTGCTATGCGAGAAAAATGAAATTGTGATGATCGTTTGAAAATAGAATTCTGCTTTTCGCAATATTTTATTATTTTGAAAATGTACTTTTAATAGGGTAAATCCTCGTTTTACCGCCTGCTTTAATAATGGTGATAGCAAGAATTTGCTATCACAACACGATTTTTAAGGGCATGTCGCTTGCAGATTGCCAACAATTTGCCGATACAGATTTTTATAGTAAGCCTTGAAGTAATCTTCCTGCCAGCAAGGAGTCCGCTGGTAAAGACACGAACTCTGCTTAGAAGGTGTCACAATGAACGATTCACTAAGAGCGCAATGTATTGCTGAGTTTTTGGGTACCGGGCTATTTTTGTTTTTTGGTATTGGGTGCCTGAGCGCCCTGAAGGTCGCGGGTGCCAGTTTGGGATTGTGGGAGATCTGCATCATATGGGGCTTGGGGATCTCGCTTGCAGTTTACCTGACAGCCGGGATTTCTGGGGCCCATCTTAACCCCGCTATTACCATCGCACTTTGGTTGTTTGCCTGTTTTCCGGGTCGTAAGGTACTACCTTATTCTGTCGCTCAGATAGCGGGGGCCTTTGGTGGCGCTATGCTGGCCTATTTGTTGTACGGCAGCTTATTTATTGAGTATGAATCAGCCCATCAAATGGTACGCGGTAGTCTGGAAAGCCTGCAACTTGCCAGCATTTTTAGTACGTATCCTGCCGCCGCACTGAGTGTCTGGCAGGCCGCACTGGTCGAAGTGGTGATTACCTCCATTCTGATGGGGATGATTATGGCGCTAACGGACGACGGTAACGGTGTTCCCAAAGGCCCGTTAGCACCACTGCTGATTGGTATTCTGGTTGCTGTTATCGGCGCATCAACCGGTCCACTTACCGGCTTTGCGATGAACCCGGCACGTGACTTTGGTCCTAAATTGTTTGCCTGGATGGCCGGGTGGGGTGATATTGCGATGACCGGGGGGCGCGATATCCCTTATTTCATCGTGCCGATTGTGGCACCCATCATCGGCGCCTGTGCGGGCGCAGCAATTTATCGTTATTTTATTGGCAAAAATTTACCGTGTAATTCGTGTAAGTTGGAGGAAAACGAGAGCTAGCTTCACGAAAGATGTTTATTATTGAAAGGTAAAAACTGTTTTCGTGATCCGGTTTCCTGAACGGCTTAAAAAGTCTCCCAACAATGGGAGACTTTTGTTATGTTCAATGCTGACTTTCATCAGAGCGCTGGATCGCGAGATGAAAATGAATGTGTGAATAATATGTTTTATTTATAACAATAAATTAACTGAGAGGTTTTATCATGATTTCTGCGAGTGCCCTGAACTCAGAACTCATTAATAAAATCGCACAGGATTTTGCACAGGCCACCAGTCTGGCTGTTGTGGTTGTCAATATTCACGGTGATGAAATTTCTGAGCTTTTTAATTTCACTCCTTTTTGCCAGTTGATGCGCCAGCATCCTCAGCATAGTACGCGTTGTCGTATGAGCGACCGCTGTGGAGGGTTGGAAGCCTCTAAATCCGATCAACCCTGCATTTATCGCTGCCATGCCGGGCTTACCGATTTCTCAATTCCGCTGGTCATCGCGGGACACCTGGTAGGGTTCGTGCTTTGTGGACAAGTACGCTTAAGTAACGATGTAGGCCTCGTTGATATTCTGAACGTCGATGACCGCTGGCAAGCCGATCCAGAGCTGGTAAACGAGTTCCGTAATGTACCTGAAATGGACTATTCTCGCGTCATTGCTTCAGCGGATTTACTCAAGCTCATTGTCGAAAATTGCCTTAAGAAACAACTTAATTTTGTTGTTATCAAAGATAACCCGCAGCAGTCAGAGCCGGTACGCGCTAACCGTAGTACCAACCCTCATGACAGTAAAATGAAAAAAGCCCTGCGCTATATTGATGCACATTTATCAGACGATCTACGTCTGGAAGATGTTGCCTCTCATGTTTTCCTTAGCCCGTACTATTTCAGCAAATTGTTCAAAAAATATCAGGGTATTGGTTTTAACGCATGGGTAAACCAGCAAAGAATGGCCAGTGCCAAAGAGCTGCTTTGTCACAGTGACTGGAGCATAGCCAGCATTGCGCGTAATTTAGGCTTTTCGCAAACAAGTTATTTTTGCAAAGTTTTCCGCCAGACCTATCAGGTTACGCCGCAGGCATTTCGCCAGCAAATAAATGTCATTTCACGTGGTGAATCCGCTTAAATAGCAATATTTTGCTATTGCCGATTTTTGATATCGGGCGCTATGTTAGTCATTATAAAATGAAATGTGACAACAGCAGTCAATAAATTGTCATAGCGCAACAAAATAATGGTATTAGAGGGATAAACTGCACCAGTTTTTATTTTTGTGATGAGATACAGTGTCTGTGTGAATGACTTTCTTTATTCTTAGCTGATACTTTCATTCAAAAAGTGAACGTATGAATAAGTGGGTTAAGGCCAGAAAATTGGCTGAATGAACTCGGAAAGATATTAAATTGAATTATTGTCATGAGGTCGTGAATTTACCTCATAACAGAGAGCTTAATTAACCAGGCTCTTGAACTGACAGGTTTGCCACATTTGTGGTAGGGAAGGGGGTGAGAATCCCCCGCAGCCCCCGCTGCTGTGATGCTGACGACCCCGTATGGACCACTGATCGCAAGATTGGGAAGGACGGGTGAGGATGACGCTAAGCCAGAAGACCTGCCTGTCAGTGACTACCAACAACTTCGGTGGGAAGTGGGTGGTTCAGATGCATACAGTCGAGAGACTGGGTATCTCTACACCCCTACCACCCTGAACAGGATCAGGGTATGGCGGCCAATTTTCACGCATTTGTTCTTGCAGGTACCGGAAGTGGCTGTGGTAAAACCACGGTGACGCTGGGCTTGTTGAGCTTGTTGAAAAAACGCGGTTTGCGCGTCCAGCCTTGCAAAGTGGGTCCTGATTACCTTGATACCGGCTGGCATACAGCGGTATGCGGTACCGCTTCCCGCAATCTTGATAGCTTCATGCTTCCCGTCCCCACGC
The DNA here is from genome assembly GCF_030332745.1 of Citrobacter sp. Cpo074. NCBI lineage: Bacteria > Pseudomonadati > Pseudomonadota > Gammaproteobacteria > Enterobacterales > Enterobacteriaceae > Citrobacter > Citrobacter sp. Cpo074. Next base: position 176,938 of record NZ_JAOWHG010000033.1, on the reverse strand, counting down.
TGAACGCTCTATTCAACGAGCAGATGCAACATGCGGATATCGCCGTTATTGAAGGTGTGATGGGGCTGTATGACGGCTATGGTACCGATCCAAACTACTGCAGCACCGCCGCGATGGCTAAACAGTTAGGCTGTTCGGTCATCTTACTGGTTGATGGCAAAGCCGTTTCCACTTCAATCGCCGCCACGGTAATGGGTTTTCAGCATTTTGATTCCACCCTGAACATCGCCGGGGTTATTGTTAATCGGGTTAACAGCGAAACGCATTACCAGTTACTGAAAGTCGCAATCGAACGATACTGCGATGTACCCGTCTTGGGCTACGTACCCCGTATGGAGGGTGTTGCCCTTCCCGAACGTCATCTGGGTTTAGTAACCGCACGTGAGTCGGTTATCAATCAGCAACCGTGGCAGGCTTTTGCCGCGACGCTGGAGCAAACCCTTGATATCGACGCGCTTCTGACATTAAGCCAGTCAACCAATCTTCCTGCTGCCGAATGGCCCGCGCTTCCTGCCGCAGACGCCGGAGCAGGGCTAACGCTTGCAATTGCCGATGACGAAGCCTTCAACTTCTACTACCCGGATAACATTACGCTGCTGGAACGTACGGGGCTTAAAGTTGTCCGTTTTAGCCCGTTGCACGACACCTGTTTACCGGACTGTCAGATGATCTGGTTAGGCGGCGGATATCCAGAGCTACACGCTGCGGCGCTGGCTCGCAATGTCTCGATGCTGAATCAACTGCGAGAGGCACATCAACGTGGCGTCGCGATTTATGCAGAGTGCGGCGGGCTGATGTATCTCGGCAGTTCGCTTGAGGACAGCAACGGCGATACCTGGCTGATGGCGGATATCATTCCCGGCCACAGCAAAATGGGGAAACGTCTGACCCGATTTGGCTACTGCGAAGCACAGGCCGCGCAGCAAACATTGTTAGCTGCAGAAGGCGAAGTGCTACGCGGACATGAATTCCACTACTCCGATTTTACCCCTGAAACGCCAGCGGTGATGAACTGTCGCAAAGTGCGCGATGGTAAAACTCTGCAAGCCTGGTCCGGCGGCTGGCAGGTCGGAAACACCTTCGCCAGCTATCTACACGTTCATTTTGCTCAACGTCCGCAGATGCTTAACCATTGGCTGGCAGCTGCGAGGAGTGCGCTATGACGATCCTTGCATGGTGTATTGCCTGGCTGCTTGATTTTATCATCGGCGATCCGCAGAACTGGCCACATCCGGTGCGCTGGATTGGCAATCTGATTTCTGCCGTGCAGCGAGTTATTCGGCGTTATTGCCATAGCGACCGTGCGCTGCGCATCGGCGGCGCGGTGATGTGGATTGTGGTGGTTGGTCTGACCTGGGCTGTGTCCTGGGGCGTGCTGGCACTGGCAGAATCTATTCATCCCTGGTTGGGGTGGGTGGTAGAGGTATGGATGATCTTTACCGTGCTGGCCGGACGCTGCCTGGCAAAGGCCGCGCAGGATGTCAAACGTCCGCTACGGGCCGGTGACCTTGCTCAGAGTCGGGAAAAACTATCGTGGATTGTGGGGCGTGATACCTCACAGCTGCAACCGCAGCAGATCAATCGCGCGGTGGTGGAAACCGTGGCTGAAAACACCGTAGACGGCATTATCGCACCGTTGTTCTTTCTCCTCCTCGGCGGTGCGCCCCTGGCGATGGCCTACAAAGCGGTAAACACCCTTGACTCCATGGTGGGCTACAAACATGAAAAATACCGCGCTATTGGTATGGTCAGCGCGCGTCTGGACGATGTCGCGAACTTTATTCCTGCAAGACTGAGCTGGCTGCTGCTGGGTGTGGCGGCATTTTTATGCCGTAAAGACGGCTCGCGAGCTTTACAGATTGGCTGGCGCGATCGCTACAACCACAGTAGCCCAAACTGTGCGTGGTCAGAGGCATCCGTAGCCGGGGCATTAGGCATTCGTCTGGGTGGTCCTAATGACTACTTTGGCGAGCGCGTTGAGAAACCGTGGATCGGTGATGCACAACGCGACATTTCGGTAGACGACATTTCCCATACGATTCGACTGATGTGGGTGGCATCGACGCTGGCACTGGCGCTGTTTATTGCGCTGCGGTGGCTGTGGGTCGGTGTAGCCTGAGGACAACATAATGCAATACATCCAGCAACCCCAGGCGATTGAAGCCAAAAGTTTCGACATTATTGGCGAGATCATCCGTGAAACCCGTCCGGACTATCAGTTTGCCAGTCCGTTACATGAAGCCATTATCAAGCGGGTTATTCACACGACGGCAGATTTCGACTGGCTGGACATTCTGTGGTTTTCCAGTGATGTGCTGGAGCAGTTTTGTGCGGCGCTTAGCCGTTCGAGCGTGATTTACACCGACACCACGATGGCGCTTTCCGGGATCAATAAAACGCTGCTGGCAAAATTCGGCGGTGAATGCCGCTGCTACATCAGCGACCCGCGGGTTGTGCGTACGGCAAAAGAGCAGGGTATTACCCGGTCCATGGCGGCAGTCGACATTGCGGTGAAGGAAGAGGGGGAAAAGCTGTTTGTCTTTGGCAACGCGCCGACTGCGCTGTTCCGCCTGCTTGAGCATGATGTTGCCGTCAGCGGTGTGGTGGGTGTACCGGTCGGGTTCGTTGGTGCTGAAGAGTCGAAAGATGCCCTGACCCAAAGCAATTTGCCCGCCATTGCAGCGTTAGGCCGCAAAGGGGGAAGCAACGTTGCCGCCGCTATCGTCAACGCCATGCTTTATCACATGCAGGGGGCGCGATGAGCGAGGCCTTCGATACGCCGGTGTGGCACAACGGTAAAGCGCTGCGTAAAGGATATACCACGGGATCGTGCGCCACGGCGGCAGCAAAAGTTGCCGCGTTGATGGTATTGCGCCAACACCTCATCCATCAGGTTTCCATCGTGACGCCTTCCGGGGTGACGCTGTGCCTGAACGTGGAGTCACCGCATATCGAAGGGCAGCAGGCAATAGCGGCCATCCGCAAAGACGGTGGAGATGATGTGGACGCCACCCACGGCATGCTGATTTTTGCCCGCGTGACGTTAGACGATAGTGGCGTGATTGCCTTACAGGGCGGTGAAGGGGTCGGTACGGTAACCCGCAAGGGGATTGGCCTGCCGGTGGGCAGTTCGGCGATTAACCGTACACCTCGCCAGACCATTGAATCAGCTGTCCGCGAAGCGATTGGCCCAAATCGTGGGGCGCAGATTGAAATCTTCGCGCCAGAAGGCGAAGAACGGGCGCAAAAAACCTACAACTCTCGCCTTGGCATTCTTGGCGGCATTTCGATTATCGGCACCACGGGTATTGTCACGCCGATGTCAGAAGAGAGCTGGAAGCGTTCACTGTCGCTTGAGCTGGAAATTAAGCGGGCGGCAGGGCTGGAGCGTGTTGTACTGGTGCCGGGAAACCACGGCGAGCGTTTTGTGCGCGAGCAGATGGGTATCGACACCCAGGTTGTGGTCACCATGAGCAACTTTGTCGGTTACATGATTGAAGAAGCCGTACGTCTGGGGTTCCGGCAAATCGTGCTGGTGGGACATCCAGGCAAGCTCGTCAAAATCGCGGCGGGGATTTTCCATACCCATAGCCATATTGCCGATGCCCGCATGGAAACGCTGGTGGCTCACCTCGCGCTACTTGGCGCACCGCTGGAACTGCTGACGTTGGTCAGCGAGTGCGATACCACCGAAGCGGCGATGGAACATATCGAGGCGTACGGTTTCCAGCACATTTATGACCATCTGGCTCAGCGCATTTGTATGCGTGTCTTGCAAACATTGCGCTTTACCAAAAATCCCCCGACCTGCGATGCCATCATGTTTTCTTTTGATAATCAGGTTCTTGGCAGTAATCGTCCGGTCGCAGAGATTGCTGAGGAGATGCAATGTTAACCGTTGTAGGGATGGGCCCCGCCGGTTTGCATTTGATGACGCCTGCGGCACGTGAAGCGGTCGCGGCGGCAGATGTTTTGGTCGGTGGAAAGCGGCATTTGCAGCAATTCCCGGATTTTACCGGTGAACAGTTTGCTCTTGGCGCCAATATCCCGGAACTCCTGAGCTGGATTAGCGCGCACCAGGAGAAGCATGTTGTGGTACTGGCGTCTGGCGATCCCCTGTTTTACGGCATCGGGACGCGCATGGTGGCGCATTTTGGTATTGAGAATGTGCGGATTATTCCCGGCATTAGTGCGGTGCAGTACCTGTGCGCGCAGTCCGGTATTGATATGAACGATATGTGGCTGACCAGTAGCCATGGCCGCAGCGTCTGTTTTGATGAGCTGGCGCGACATAACAAGGTGGCGATGGTGACTGATGCGCTGTGTGGCCCGCGTGAAATCGCGCAGCAGCTCATTGCCCGAGGCAAGGGGCATCGCTGGATGGTGATTGGCGAAAACCTGGCGATGGAAAACGAACAGATCCATTTCCTGCCTGTGCGTGAAGTTAACGCTGACTATGACATGAATGCAGTGGTGATCCTTGATGAAAGATGAGCTGTTTCTGCGTGGAGAGAAAGTGCCGATGACCAAAGAAGCGGTACGCGCACTTGCCCTCTCAAAACTTGAATTACACCGCGCCAGTCACCTGATTGATATTGGTGCCGGAACCGGCAGCGTGTCGATAGAAGCCGCGTTGCAATATCCCGGATTACGTGTAACGGCCATCGAACGTAACCCGGCGGCGCTCAGGTTGCTGGATGAAAACCGCCAGCATTTTGCCTGCGCAAATATCGATATTTTTCCCGGCGTTGCTCCCATGACCATCGCGGAAAAAGCCGATGCCATTTTTATGGGCGGTAGCGGCGGCCATCTGACCGAACTGATTGACTGGTCGATGCGCCAATTGCATCCCGCAGGGCGTTTGGTGATGACGTTTATCCTCCAGGAAAACCTCAACACCGCGCTGGCACATCTGGATCATCTTGGCGTACAGGGAGTGGATTGCCTGCAGCTACAGGTTTCCTCGCTTACCTCGCTTGGCAATGGTCACTATTTTAAACCGAATAACCCCGTATTTGTTATCGCCTGTCAGAAGGAAGGAAACCATGTCTGAGATTTTTGATCCCCGTAGCGTGTGGTTTGTTGGCGCAGGTCCTGGCGATCGCGAGCTGATTACCCTCAAAGGTTACCGGTTGCTGCAGCAGGCGCAGGTTGTTATCTACGCCGGATCGCTGATTAACACTGAATTGCTGGAGTATTGCCCTGCCGGTGCTGAATGTCACGACAGTGCCGAACTGCATCTGGAGCAGATCCTTGATCTGATGGAGGCCGGAGTGAAAGCGGGCAAGACCGTTGTGCGCCTGCAAACCGGCGATGTCTCGTTGTACGGTTCCGTACGCGAGCAGGGTGAGGAGCTGACCAAACGCGGGATTGACTGGCAGGTGGTACCCGGCGTCAGCGCGTTCCTCGGCGCGGCGGCAGAGCTGGGCGTTGAGTATACCGTGCCCGAAGTTTCACAGAGCCTGATCATTACGCGCCTGGAAGGTCGCACCCCGGTACCAGAGCGTGAACAGCTGGAGTCTTTTGCCAGCCACCAGACATCAATGGCGATTTATCTTTCCGTCCAGCGCATTCATCGGGTGGCTGAGCGTCTGATTGAAGGCGGCTATCCGGCGACCACGCCCGTGGCGGTGATCTATAAAGCGACCTGGCCGGAAAGTCAGACCGTGCGCGGGACCCTGGCGGATATTGGCGACAAGGTTCGCGATGCGGGCATCCGTAAAACGGCCCTTATTCTGGTCGGTAATTTCCTGGGCTCGGAGTATCACTACTCCAAACTCTATGCGGCGGACTTTAGCCATGAATACCGTAAAGCCTGAGTCAATTGCGCTTTTTTGCCTGACTCCTGGCGGCGTTGTGCTGGCGAAACGTCTGGCAGCCATGCTGCCGGTTACCTGTTTTACCAGTGAAAAGCTGCTGGAGGAGGGGTTTATTCCCTTCGAAAACGGCTTTGCGAATACCGCACGCGAAGCGTTTACGAATTACTCGGCGCTGATTTTTATCGGTGCGACCGGTATTGCGGTGCGCGTACTGGCCCCGCTGGTCAATGACAAATTCTGCGATCCGGCGGTGGTGGTTATTGATGAACGTGCCCAGCACGTCATCAGCCTGCTCTCCGGTCACGCGGGCGGTGCCAATGCGTTGGCGCGTTATCTGGCGGGCATGTTGGGCGCTGACCCGGTTATCACTACCGCGACGGATGTGAACGATATGGCGGCACTGGATACGCTGGCATTTCAACTGAATGCCCGGATGAGTGATTTCCGTTCGGCGGTGAAGATCGTGAATCAGATGCTGGTTAGCAATAAGCGGGTTGGTCTGTGGTGGGATGACGAACTGACGCAGGATGTCAGCCATTGCGACCGGCGCGGATTTATCACGGTTACCGATCTCAACCAGCTCCCTGAACTGGATGCGTTGGTGTGCATCACCTTACGCACCAATTTACCTGACCTGCCTGTTCCGCACTGGAAGTTGGTGCCACAGCGCGTTGTAGCCGGAATCGGCTGTCGCCGTGATACGCCGTTCCCTCTGCTGGCCGCGCTGCTTGCCCGGCAACTTGAAGCTCAACAGCTCGATCCGTTGGCGCTAAAAGCGATTGGCAGCATCACGCTGAAAAAGGATGAACAGGGACTGATCCAACTGGCTTCGTGCTGCCGCGTTCCTTTCGAAACCTTTACCGCTGACGCGCTGCGTGAGCATGAGCACCGTTTTCCAGCCTCATCGTTTGTTCGCAAAACGGTGGGTACAGGAAGCGTTTCCGGTCCTGCAGCCTGGCTGTTGAGCCACGGAAAACTGTTAGGCGAGACCCTGCGAGAACAGGGCGTCACTATCACTTTGGGAGTTTCACACTGATGTTAAGCGTAATTGGAATTGGCCCTGGCTCGCAGGCAATGATGACCATGGAAGCCGTTGAAGCACTGCAGGCAGCGGAAATCATCGTTGGCTATAAAACCTACACCCATCTGGTAAAAGCGTTCACGGGTGACAAGCAGGTGATCAAAACCGGAATGTGCAAAGAGATTGAACGCTGCCAGGCGGCGATCGAACTGGCACAGGCGGGTCACAACGTGGCGCTGATCAGTAGCGGTGACGCGGGGATTTACGGTATGGCCGGGCTGGTGCTTGAACTGGTCAGCAAGCAAAAGCTGGATGTTGAGGTCAGGCTAATACCTGGCATGACCGCTAGTATTGCCGCGGCCTCTTTGCTGGGCGCGCCGCTGATGCACGACTTCTGCCACATCAGCTTAAGCGATCTGTTAACGCCATGGCCGGTTATCGAAAAACGCATCGTTGCCGCCGGTGAGGCAGACTTTGTTATCTGTTTCTACAACCCGCGCAGTCGGGGTCGCGAAGGTCATCTGGCGCGCGCATTTGAGCTGCTTTCCGCCAGCAAAAGCGCACAAACGCCGGTTGGTATTGTGAAGTCTGCCGGACGTAAAAAGCAGGAAAAATGGTTAACCACGCTCGGTGAAATGGATTTCGAACCGGTTGATATGACCAGCCTTGTGATCGTGGGTAACAAAACAACCTATGTTCAGGACGGCCTGATGATCACGCCACGAGGTTATGTGCTGTGAATTACGGTGATGTGCTGGTCATGGGCGGTACGAGCGATGCGCGCATGCTGTGCCAGCAACTGGATGCGGCAAACGTGGCCTACACCCTGTCAGTTGCAACCCCAACAGGGAAACAACTGGCGGGAGATATCAAAGGCCAGGTGCGCTGCGGGCGTCTGGAGCGCGAACAAATGATTGCCTGGCTACAGGAAAATCGGACGCGCTGGGTGATCGATGCCTCGCATCCGTACGCCGAGGTGGTGAGCCGCAACATCATGAGCGCCTGCGAAGCGGCGGGCGTACTGCTGAGCCGCTACCAGCGTCCTGAGCAGTTGAGTGGTTTAACTCACCCGCACCTGTATACCGTACAAAGCATTCAGCAAGCCTGTGAGTTGGCGCGACGCTTCGGCGATCGTGTGCTGCTGACGACCGGCAGTAAAGATCTGGCTATCTGGCGCGAAGGGTTGCCTGAAAAAACGCTGCTGGCGCGCGTTCTGCCTGTTCCTGAGGTCATTCAGCAATGCGCGGATCTGGGATTTGGCGTCGGTGAAATCTTCGCACTGTGCGGACCGTTTAGCGCCGAGTTCAACGCTGCGTTTTATCGCCAGTGCCAGGCTGATGTGGTGATCACCAAAGCATCTGGCGCTGAAGGTGGTTATCAGGAAAAGGTTCAACCCTGTCTGGATGCCGGAATCCCCTGCATCGTGATTACACGTCCGGCACCGTTGGTGACGGGAGAAGAGTTACTGGAAAGTCAGGCCGCCTTTGGGGCGCGTTTAACGCGCTGGCTGGCCACTGCTTAAGGAGTTTGAGATGAAAAAGGCGCTTCTGGTGGTCAGCTTTGGCACCAGCTATCACGACACCTGCGAGAAAAATATTGTGGCCTGTGAGCGCGATCTCGCAGCTAGCTGCCCTGACCGCGACCTGTTCCGGGCGTTTACCTCCGGGATGATAATCCGCAAGCTCAAGCAGCGCGACGGCATTGAAATCGACACGCCGCTGCAGGCGCTGCAAAAACTGGCGGAGCAGGGGTATCAGGATGTGGCTATTCAGTCGCTGCACATTATTAATGGTGACGAATACGAAAAAATTGTCCGCGAAGTGCAAAGTATGCGTCCGCTGTTTTCACGCCTGACGCTGGGTGTACCGCTGCTGAGCAGCCATGAAGATTACGCACAGTTGATGCTGGCGCTGCAACAGCAGATGCCGGCGCTTGGCGAAAGTGAAAAAGTGGTCTTTATGGGACACGGTGCCAGCCACCATGCTTTTGCCGCCTATGCCTGTCTCGACCACATGATGACGGCGCAGCGCTTTCCGGCGCGGGTTGGGGCGGTGGAAAGCTATCCGGAAGTGGATGTGCTGATTGAAAGTTTATCTCAGGAAGGGGTGACGGCGGTGCATCTGATGCCGCTGATGTTAGTCGCTGGTGACCATGCCATCAACGATATGGCCTCCGACGAAGATGATTCCTGGAAAACGTTGTTCAATGCAGCAGGGATACCGGCTACTCCGTGGCTTAGTGGTCTGGGTGAGAACCCAGCGGTTCGCGCCATGTTCGTGGCACATTTACAGCAGGCGCTTAATGTGGCGCTGGAGGAAGCAGCATGAGCGGAAAACTGTATGCATTGAGCACCGGGCCAGGTGCTTCCGACTTGATTACCGTGCGTGCCGCACGCACGCTGGGCGCGCTGGATATTCTCTATGCGCCTGCCGGGCGTAAAGGCGGCGACAGTCTGGCATTGTCGATTGTACGTGAGTATATCGGTGAACAGACCGAAGTCCGCTGCTGCCATTTTCCTATGAGTGCCGATAGCGCTGAAAAAGAGGCCGTCTGGGATGAAGTTGCTGCCGCGCTGGTTCAGGAAGTCGAGGCCGGTAAGCAGGTGGGGTTTATCACTCTCGGCGATGCGATGCTGTTCAGCACCTGGGTCTTTTTACTTCAGCGTATTGGTTGTCCTGAATGGCTGGAAATCGTTCCTGGCGTCACGTCTTTCGCCGCGATTGCCGCGCGTTCCAAAACGCCGCTCGCTATGGAGCAGCAGTCACTGGCGGTGGTCTCCTGTACCGCACCGGAAGCGGAAATCCAGCAAGCGTTACAACAGCATGACAGTCTGGTGTTGATGAAAGTGTACGGTCGTTTTGCACGTATCAAAGCGCTGCTACAACAAGAAGGTTTGTTGGACTGTGCATTAATGATGTCTGAAGCCACGCTGCCAGGTGAACAGTGCTGGCGTCATCTCGATGAGGTGAGCGACGATCAGCCGCTGCCTTATTTCTCGACCATTCTGGTCAATAAACAGTGGGAGTATGCACAATGAAGCTTGAACAACAGCTAAAACAGCTGTCTTTCAGCGGGTTGGCTGCGGCGCTATTACTGATGATTGTTCCTGAACAAGCGTTCGCCATGCACATTATGGAAGGTTTCTTGCCGCCGATGTGGGCGCTGGCCTGGTGGCTGCTGTTTTTACCCTGCCTGTGGTACGGACTGGTACGTCTGCGCCAAATTGTGCAGGAGGATAACCACCAGAAGGTTTTGCTGGCCCTGTGTGGCGCTTTTATTTTTGTGCTGTCGGCGCTGAAAATTCCTTCCGTTACCGGAAGCTGCTCACATCCTACCGGTGTAGGCCTGGCGGTTATCCTGTTTGGACCGGGCGTGGTAGCCATCCTTGGGGCGATTGTCCTGCTGTTCCAGGCTCTGCTGCTGGCACACGGTGGTTTAACAACGCTCGGCGCGAACGGCATGTCGATGGCAGTAATTGGCCCGGTAGTGGGTTACATGGTGTGGAAAATGGCCTGCCGCGCAGGGCTGCGTCGTGATGTCTGCGTCTTCCTGTGTGCGATGCTGGCGGATCTCGTCACCTATTTCGTGACTTCTGTACAGCTGGGCGTTGCGTTCCCGGATCCCTCTGCTGGCGCTACCGGCTCAATCATTAAGTTCATGGGGATTTTCTGCCTGACGCAGATCCCAATTGCGATTGCGGAAGGGTTACTTACCGTGCTGATTTACGATCAGCTAACCAAACGCCAGTTGATAACCGCACAAGGGCATTAACGATGAAAAAGACGCTGATTATATTGGGCATGGTAGTAGCACTGGTGATCCTGCCGTTCTTTATCAACCACGGTGGGGAGTACGGCGGTTCAGATGGTGAGGCGGAAAGCCAGATTCAGGCTATTGCCCCGCATTATGAACCCTGGTTCCAGCCGTTGTATGAACCCGCAAGCGGTGAAATTGAAAGTCTGCTGTTTACACTCCAGGGATCGCTTGGCGCAGCCGTGATTTTCTATATCCTGGGTTATACCAAGGGCAGGCAACGCCGTGATGACCGGGCTTGACAGGCTTAGCTATCAAAGCCGTTGGGTTCATGTCTCGCCGGTGCGGAAATTTCTGCTCTGGCTGGTGATGATGATTCTGGCGTTTACTCTGCCCCCATTGGGGCAGGGTATTGAGCTTTTACTTATTGCCGCGCTGAGCTGCTGGCTGCTGCGTATTTCCTTCTGGCGCTGGTGCCGTTGGATGGCATTACCGTTTGGTTTTCTCACGGTTGGCGTGGTGACCATTTTGTTTAGCATCAGCCGCGATCCACAGACGCTGTTGGCCAGCATACCTGTGGGAAGTTACTGGTTGGGGATCAGTGCACCAGGTGTGGTAACCGCCAATGAAACCTTCTGGCGCAGCCTTGCCGCGCTGGCGGCAACTTTCTGGCTGGTGCTGAATCTGCCGTTTCCGCAATTAATTATCTTACTCAAACGCGCGCATGTTCCTCGCCTGCTAACTGAGCAGATCCTGCTGACCTGGCGGTTTATTTTTATCCTGTTAGACGAGGCGCTGGCTATTCATCGCGCACAAACGCTGCGTTTTGGTTATCGTAGCTTGCCGTTGGGCTACCGCTCTCTGGCAATGCTGGTGGGATTGCTGTTTACCCGTGTGTTGATCCGCTACCAGCAAATGACCACCACACTGGATATCAAACTGTATCAGGGTGATTTTCACCTGTAAGGAAAAGTATGCTTGCCACCTCAGCGCTTTGGTTTCGCTATCAGGATGACCCGATCCTCAAAGGGCTAACGCTGGATTTTTCGACGCATGCCGTCACCGGACTGGTAGGGGCTAATGGCTGCGGGAAATCTACGCTGTTCATGAACCTGAGTGGTTTACTGCGCCCACAGCAAGGCGCGGTGATGTGGCAGGGCAAACCGCTGGATTACAGCAAGCGCGGCCTGCTGGCGCTGCGTCAACAGGTGGCAACGGTATTTCAGGATCCCGACCAGCAAATCTTTTATACCGATATCGACAGCGATATCGCCTTTAGCCTGCGCAATCTTGGGGTGGATGAAGCTGAAATCGCTCGCCGCGTGGAAGATGCGCTTACGCTGGTCGACGCCCAGCATTTTCGCCATCAGCCCATTCAGTGTTTAAGCCATGGGCAAAAAAAACGCGTAGCGATTGCCGGGGCGTTGGTGTTGCAGGCGCAGTATCTGCTGCTGGATGAACCTACTGCGGGCCTCGACCCGTCAGGCCGCACGCAGATGATTGAGATAATCAAACGCATCGTTGCGCAAGGAAACCACGTCGTAATTTCCAGCCATGATATCGATCTTATCTATGAAGTCAGCGATGCGGTGTACGTTTTACGCCGGGGCGAAGTGCTCACGCACGGTACGCCAGGCGACGTTTTCGCCCGTACGGATCTTATTGAACAAGCGGGATTAACTCAGCCCTGGCTGGTGAAGCTGCATACAGAGTTGGGCTTCCCGCTGTGTAAAACAGAGGCTGAATTTTTTAGCTGTATGCGAGAGAACGCACTGAAGGAGGCGTCATGACGCAGGCAATAATGTTGCAGGGAACGGCATCTGATGTGGGTAAAAGCGTATTGGTCGCCGGGCTGTGTCGTATTTTTTATCAGGATGGACTGCATACCGCGCCGTTCAAATCGCAGAACATGGCGCTGAACTCTGGCATTACGCCAGAGGGAAAAGAAATGGGCCGCGCGCAAATTTTTCAGGCCGAAGCCGCAGGCATTACGCCAGATGTGCGTATGAACCCGGTGTTGCTTAAACCGACCAGCGATCGAAAAGCGCAGGTAGTGCTGATGGGTAAAGTGGCAACCGATATGGACGCGGTGAGTTACCACGAGTACAAGCCACGTCTGCGGGAACAGATCCTGTCAGTTTATAACAGCCTGGCGCAGGAGTTCGATGTGCTGGTGCTGGAAGGAGCGGGGAGCCCGGCAGAGATTAACCTGCGCGATCGCGATATCGTCAATATGGGTATGGCCGAGATGGCGCAGTGCCCTGTCGTTTTGGTGGCGGATATCGATCGTGGCGGGGTGTTCGCCTCCATTTACGGCACGCTGGCGCTGTTGCACGATCACGAACGCGCACGGGTAAAAGGGGTGATCATCAACAAGTTTCGCGGTGATGTGACGCTGCTGCACTCCGGTATCGAGCAAATTGAAGCGCTGACCGGCGTTCCGGTACTGGGCGTGATGCCATGGCTGGATGTTGATCTGGAAGATGAAGATGGCGTTGCGCTGCAAAAGGGCAAGTATTTGCGCACTGACAAACGCGACATCGATATCGCCGTTGTTCAAATACCGCACATTTCTAACTTTACTGATTTCAATGCGCTTGCTGCGCAGCCGGATGTGCGCGTGCGCTATGTTCGCCAGCCTGAAGAGCTGGTGGGAGCCGATCTGGTGATTTTGCCGGGCAGCAAAAATACCCTTGGCGATCTGGTATGGCTGCGTGAAAGTGGGATGGCGCATGGCGTCGTGCAATTACATCGTAATAACGTACCGGTGGTGGGGATTTGTGGCGGCTATCAAATGCTCGGCGACACTATCATTGATGAAGTAGAGTCGGGCCTCGGTACGTTGCCGGGTCTGGGCTTACTCAATACAGTCACCCATTTTGCCCAGCACAAAACCACGACCCTGGTTGAGGGACAAATGTCTTCATCGCTGCCTGACTGGCTGGCGGGCACGGCGGGGTTATCCGTTCGCGGTTATGAAATTCATATGGGCGAAACAGCATTAACCGATGAATGCCAGTCGGTGATGACGTTGCACAAAGACGGTGGCAACGTTGTTGACGGTGCGGTCACTTCGGATGGCCTGGCGTTCGGCACCTATCTTCACGGTCTTTTCGACAGCGATGATTTCACCCGTGCGTTGGTCAATGGCCTGCGAGAACGTAAAGGGTTAGCTCCGCTGGATTCCACCTTCCATTACGCGCAATATAAATCGCAGCAGTTTGATCTGCTGGCGGATGCGATGCGGCAACACATCGATATTGAAAAAATTTATACCATCATGCAGCAACACCGGGAGCCAGTATGATGATTCTGGTTACTGGCGGCGCGCGAAGCGGCAAGAGTCGGCATGCGGAAGCGCTGATCGCTGATTCCCCAAACGTTTTGTATATTGCGACTTCGCAGATTTTTGATGAGGAGATGGCTGCGCGAATTCAGCATCATCGCGATGGGCGTCCTGCGCACTGGCGTACAGCCGAACGTTGGCAACATCTTGATGAACTGATCACTACAGCGAACGATCCTCAGGAAGCTATTCTGCTGGAATGCATCACCACGATGGTGACCAACTTGCTGTTTGCGCTGGGCGGTGAAAGCGATCCGGACAGCTGGGATTACGCGGCGATGGAGCAGTCTATCGAAGGTGAAATCCGTTCGCTGATCGCAGCCTGTCAGCGCTGCCCGGCAAAGATCGTGTTGGTCACTAACGAAGTGGGAATGGGGATTGTGCCGGAGAACCGTCTGGCGCGGCATTTTCGTGATATTGCAGGACGCGTGAACCAGCGACTGGCGGCGGCAGCTGATGAGGTCTGGCTGGTGGTATCAGGAATTGGAGTCAAAATTAAATGAGTAAGTTGTTCTGGGCAATGCTCTCTTTTATCAGTCGCTTGCCCGTTCCTGCTCGCTGGTCGCAAGGACTGGATTTCGAGCACTATTCCCGCGGTATTGTAATGTTTCCCCTGATTGGCGTCGTGTTGGGAGGGCTGACGGGGCTGGTCTTTATGGCGCTCCAGCCCTGGTGCGGTATTCCGTTGGCGGCCCTTTTTGCGGTGCTGACACTGGCATTGCTGACCGGGGGATTTCATCTGGATGGTCTGGCGGATACCTGTGACGGCATTTTTTCGGCGCGCCGACGCGAGCGGATGCTGGAAATCATGCGCGACAGTCGTCTGGGCACCCACGGTGGACTGGCGTTAATTTTCGTTTTACTGGCGAAGGTACTGGTGGTGAGTGAACTGGCTTTGCGTGGCACGCCAATGCTGGCCGCGCTGGCAGCGGCATGTGTTGCCGGGCGAGGAACGGCGGTGTTGCTGATGTATCGGCATCGCTATGCCCGCGAAGAAGGACTGGGCAACGTTTTTATTGGCAAAGTCACCGGGCGTCAAACCTGCGTTACGTTGGGATTAGCGGCGATCCTTGCCGCCGTGCTACTTCCCGGCATGCGCGGCGTGGCAGCGCTGGTTGTCACAATAGTGGCGATTTTTATTCTTGGGCAGTTATTAAAACGCACGTTGGGTGGGCAAACCGGCGATACGCTGGGCGCTGCCATTGAACTTGGCGAGTTGATTTTCTTGCTGGCTCTGCTCTGAGTCAGCCCACATACTGGAACCCTTATGCAGACTTTAACCTCTTTACTCCGCACGATCCCATCACCCGACAGTGCCGCGATGCTGCGTGCACAGCAGCATATTGACGGCTTGCTTAAGCCTCCGGGAAGTTTAGGGCGACTCGAATCTCTCGCCGTACAATTGGCCGGGATGCCTGGCCTGAAGGGTGTGCCGCATGTGAATGGCAAAGCGATGCTGGTGATGTGCGCCGATCACGGCGTGTGGGATGAAGGGGTTGCCGTTTCGCCTAAAGTTGTCACGGCTATACAGGCTGCCAATATGACGCGTGGAACGACCGGCGTCTGCGTCCTGGCCGCTCAGGCTGGGGCGAAGGTTCATGTGATAGATGTTGGGATTGATGCTGAACCTATTCCCGGTGTGGTGAATATGCGTGTGGCACGCGGCTGCGGCAATATAGCCGAAGGTCCGGCAATGAGCCGTTCGCAGGCCGAGGAGCTGTTGCTGGAAGTCATCCGCTATACCCATGAACTGGCAAAAGACGGTGTAACGCTGTTTGGCGTCGGGGAGCTTGGTATGGCAAATACCACACCTGCGGCGGCCATTGTCAGCGTGCTGACCGGCAGTGATGCTGAGGAAGTCGTGGGTATTGGCGCTAACCTTCCTCTTTCTCGGGTGGGGAATAAGGTAGACGTTGTGCGCCGGGCAATTGCCGTCAATCAACCGGATCGCCATGACGGTGTCGATGTGCTGGCTAAGGTTGGCGGGTTTGATCTTGTCGGTATGGCGGGGGTGATGCTTGGGGCGGCCTCCTGTGGTCTGCCTGTGGTGCTGGACGGTTTTCTTTCGTATTCTGCTGCTCTGGCGGCCAGCCAGATTGCACCACAAATTAAACCCTACTTAATTCCGTCACACTTCTCCGCTGAGAAGGGCGCCCGCACCGCGCTGGCGCATCTTGAATTGGATCCTTATCTGAATATGGGGATGCGTTTAGGCGAAGGTAGCGGGGCCGCGTTGGCGATGCCGATTATTGAAGCTGCCTGTGCGATGTACAAAAATATGGGGCAGCTCGCCGCCAGTAACATCGTGCTTCCAGATGGTAAGGAAGCGTAGTTACCGCTCAACCTGAACCTCGCCTGATGGCGAGGTTTTTTTATGCGCAAATATGTCGTAAGCCACTAAAACAGATAATAAAAGCTATACTTTACGGATATCTGTTGCGACGAAGGAAAGGAAAAAGATGCGTCGTGTAAAACTGCTTTGTTCACTCATTATGCTGCTTGCGAGTCAGGGAGCGCAGGCGGTGAGTTATCCGCTGCCGCCAGAGGGGAGTCGCCTGGTGGGTAGCACTTTGACTATTACGGTTCCACAAGGAAACACCAAGCCGCTGGAGGCATTTGCCGCTCAGTACGGGCAGGGTTTGAGCAATATGCTTGAAGCCAATCCGGGCGTCGATGTTTTTCTGCCTAAATCGGGTTCAACGCTGGTTGTGCCACAGCAACTGATACTTCCGGATACCGTGCGTGAGGGGATTGTCATCAACGTCGCCGAGATGCGGCTTTACTATTATCCTGCTGGCAGCAATACGGTTGAGGTTTTACCCATTGGCATTGGTCAGGCGGGTAGAGAAACGCCGCGTAACTGGGTGACAGCGGTAGAACGTAAGCAGGAAGCACCAAGCTGGACGCCGACGCCAAATACCCGACGTGAATACGCCGCTCGCGGGGAAAGCTTGCCGGCATTTGTTCCTGCCGGACCAGAAAATCCGATGGGCCTGTATGCAATTTATATCGGCAGGCTTTATGCCATTCACGGGACAAATGCCAATTTCGGTATTGGTCTGCGGGTAAGTCAGGGGTGCATCCGTTTGCGGAATGACGACATCAAGTACCTGTTTGATACGGTGCCTGTAGGGACGCGTGTACAATTAATTGACCGACCGGTGAAATACAGCGAAGAGCCGGACGGTAGTCGCTGGGTGGAAGTACATGAGCCGCTGTCACGAAACCGTTCGGAATACGAGTCTGACAGAAAGGTGCCTTTGCCAGTCACTCCCGCTTTGCGCACCTTTATCAGCGGGAATGACGTGGATGTGAGCCGCGGGAGCCAGGCGTTGGAAAGACGTTCCGGTATGCCGGTGAACATCAGCCTGGTACAGAAGCATTATTAATTTTCAGGGCGACCCTGTTTACCTTCAGGTCGGATGGGTCGCTTTTTTAATTTGATACTGCCCCATTTTTACCACGCCAATATGGTCAGCCATTAGCTGGGCTTCGTGTTCACTGTGGGTAACCAACAGCGCCGTTTGCCCGGCGGCGCGCAAAATATCCCGTACCTCGTTGCCAAGACGCTCACGCGTGCGCTTATCCAGGCTGGAGAAGGGTTCATCGAGCAACAGGATTTCCGGATGTGGCGCCAACGCGCGCGCAAGGGCGATACGCTGTTGTTGCCCGCCGGAAAGCTCATGCGGATAGCGGTTGGCATGGCTGTGTAACTCCACCATTTTCAACAACTCAGTCACTCTGGCCTGTTGTTCCTCACGCGGCATGCGACGCAATCCAAAGGCCACATTTTGCTGCGCGGTCAGATGGGGAAATAACGCATATTCCTGGAAGACCATGCCGACATGACGTTTTTCCGGTGGCAGATGAACGCCGGGACCGGCAACACATCGCTGTGACACATAGATCTCTCCGTTTTGCAGGCGTTCAAATCCGGCAACTGCGCGTAGCACCGTGGTTTTTCCGCAGCCTGAAGCGCCCAGCAGACAGGCAATTTCACCTTTACGTACTGACATTGAAAATCCGCTCAGTACCGATTGCTGGCTGTTGCCATAAGCAACGTGTACATCCTGGAGTCGTAATGCAATTTCTGACATTGTTGCTCTCTTAACCACGGCGAGTCATTTGGTGACGCACCAACAAAATAACCGGTAGCGTGCCAGCTAAAACAATCATTAGCGCGGCGATAGCACCTTCTTCATAGGTTCCACGGGCGGCTTCCGCATACAGCAACGTTGCCAGCGTTTCAAAATTGACCGGGCGCAAAAGCAACGTTGTTGGCAGCTCTTTCATGGCATCAGCAAAAACCAGCAGGGCACTGCTGACTAACGCCGGGCGCAGCAGGGGAAAATGGACTCGTGCAAACGTCCCCGCACCATTCTCACCCAACAGACGAGACGCCTGTTCCAGTGAAGGTGGAATGCGGCCCAGACCAGAATCCAGCGCGCCAATGGCAATCGCCTGGAATCGCATGGCACAACAAATTACCAGCAGGATCCCGGCGGACATCAGCGGCAGGCCGCGAACATCCAGTAAATCGGCCAGCCAGCGGTCGACAGCCATGGCGGGGGTTAAAAAGCCAATCGCCAGAATTGTGCCGGGAACCGCATAGCCTAAAGAGGCCAGACGCATCACGCCGCGACGAAATCCCGGCATGGCGTTGTCTGCGGCGCTATGACGCGCGCTCCAGGCCACCAGCATACTGACGCAAACCACCACTAGCGTAGTTCCCGCTGCCAGCGATAGCGTATTTTGCAATGCTGACAGTAACGAAGAGGAAAGGGGGTTCTCATCACCTATACGTTTGGCGCTTTCCCACATTAAAAACAGTACCGGAGCCAGAAAACCCAGCACAACCGGCAGTGAAATAACGCCACCGAGCAGCCAACCACGCCAGCCCTGCACGCGCGTTGGTTGAATTTCCCGCAGGCTGCGGCTGCTGAATCCTTGTTTTCTGCGACCATAAAATTCCAGCGTCAGAATAAGGAATATAAACATCAGCATCATGCAGGCAATTTGTGCCGCGGCAGATAAATCAGAACGCGAGATCCATGTGGTGTACACGGTAACGGTTAACGTCTGTACCCCGAGGAACTCCGATGCGCCAATATCGTTGAGCGTTTCCAGCAGTGCCAGACTGATCCCAACGGCCAACGCCGGACGAGCCATGGGCAAAGCAACACGAAAGAAGGTTCCGGTTGCGCTGCATCCCAGCGTGCGTGCGGCTTCCAGTAAATGAGCCGGTTGGCTAATAAACATGGCGCGGGTTGTCAGATACACGTATGGGTACAGCACTAATCCGAGCAGGATGATTGCGCCGGAAAGTGAGCGTAAATCAGGCAGTCGGAACTGTCTTGGGCTGTCAAAACCCAATAAAAAACGGATAAAGGTTTGCAGAGGGCCAATCGGATGCAGCAGATCGAGCCACGCAAAGGCCACAATGTAGGTCGGCATCGCCAGCGGCAACAGTAACGCCCAGCTAAGAATTTTACGTCCAGGAAAATCCCATGCCGTTACCGCCCATGCGCTGCCTACGCCAATCACGCCGACCATCACCGCGACACCGGCTAATAACAGCACGGTATTTTTTAGTGCGGCAGGCAGTACATACGTCAGGAGATTATCCCAGTGAGATAAATCGGCCTGGGTAGCCTGCCAAATCAGCGCAATGATCGGTGTCAGAACGCCAAGCGCTACGCACAGCGCGCCAAGATGTAGCGGCGTTAATAATGACTGCGGCCCGGAAACCAGGCCGCGTAACGTCGGAAACTGCAGAGGTTTATTGATCGAATCCAACTTTATCTACCAGCAGACTAGCTTGTTTACGATATTTAACGATTTCGGTTAACGGCGTTTTGTCGACGTCGATTTCACCAATGGTTGCGCTAATAACCGGGTCAAGCGTCACGCCTTTCAGTACCGGGTATTCGAAGTTCGCTTTTGCATACTGCTGCTGGGCAGGTGCGGAAACCAGATATTCCATCAGCTTAACGGCATCGGCTTTATTTGGTGCATAGCGGGCTACAGCTGCGCCACTGATGTTGACGTGTGTACCGCCATTTTCAAAGGTGGGTTTAACGACTTTAATCGCATCGCCCCACTGACGTGCATCACTGCCTTCTTTGGCGTTTTTCATATGGCCGACGTAATAGGAGTTGGCGAGACCAATATCGCAAATGCCACCGAGAATATCGCGAGCTACATCGCGGTCGCCACCGGTAGCTTTACGCGCCAGGTTAGCTTTCACACCGCGCAGCCATTCTTCGGTCTTTGCTTCACCGTGATGAGCAATCATTGCGGCGATCAGCGCTGTGTTATACGGGTGCTGTCCGGAACGAATACAAACTTTACCTTTGTACTCAGGGCTGGCGAGTTGTTCGTAATGCCAGTTATCGATTGGCAGTGACTTCTCGGCATACAGCACGCGGGCACGCATCGACAGCGCAAACCACTGATTATCTGCGCCGCGCAGATTAGCCGGAATAGCGGTTTTCAGTGCTTCTGACTCTACTGGCTGAGTTACACCCGCTTCCACTAAATCAATGAGGTTACCGGCATCAACGGTCATCAGCAGGTCAGCAGGTGAATTTTTACCTTCAGCTTTAACGCGCTCAAGCATACCGTCCTTGATATAGACCGTACTGACTTTGATGCCGCTGGTTTTGGTCCAGCTATCAAGCAAAGGCTGGATCAGACCCGGTTCACGGGTGGTATAGAGCGTTAACGTTTCCTGAGCGAAAGCCGGTAGGCTAACAGAGAAGACCAGGGCAGAGGCAAGGGTGATACGGCGCAGTCCGGCGCGAGGCAGAGAATTCATCGTTTATATCCCAGAGTAATTGGAACGTACAGTGAACCGAGCGGGGGGCTCGTTCCTTTGGCTCGCGTACAATAAATGATAATCACTAGCACTTACAATAATTGCAAAGTTTAAACGATTTACATTTACATAACTTTAATCAACGTTGTGATGCGGCATGTAACAGCGGTGCAGAGCAGGCAGGGGGCTTATGAGAGGGATTTTATAGCGACCTGAAAAGCAAAAAGCCTGCTTAGTTTCCTAAGCAGGCTTCTTAAATATGGCTCCTCTGACTGGACTCGAACCAGTGACATACGGATTAACAGTCCGCCGTTCTACCGACTGAACTACAGAGGAATCGTTTGAACGAGGCGCATATTACTGACCTCACCATGAGGTGTCAACAGTAAAATTAGCGCGTCATTTCAATTGGTTAATTAATCTTCAAATTCAGCGTTAATGCACATTTGGTGAGCGACAATGGCCACCTTAGCGGGTATCGCGTAACCGCTCCATGGGGTTCTGGCGGTAAAACTGAATGAAACGTTGCCATAATGCCGGAAAACGTGGTGCAAATAATTCAGGGGCACTGAAGAAATACTCCGATAGAACGGCAAAGCATTCGGCAGGATCGGTCGCTGCGTAGGCATCTATACTGCACGCGGTTTCACCGACCAGATCAATTTCATCCTGAATGTTATTCATTGCGGCATGCAGGTCGTGCTCCCAACTGGCAATATCTCGCAGAGGGATCGCCGGAATACCGCTGGCGCGGTCGCCATTACGCATATCAAGCTTATGTGCCACTTCATGGATGATCAGATTGAAGCCGGAGGCATCAAAAGAATCCTGAATGTCGAGCCAGTTGAGGATTATTGGACCTTGCTGCCAGCTCTGCCCGGACTGTACAACACGTTGATTATGTACCAGCCCAATATCGTCTTCCCATTCATCGTCCACGACAAACGGGGCAGGGTAGATGAGAACTTCATGAAACCCGTCGAGCCACTCGATCCCCAATTCCAGAACAGGCAAACAGAAAAGCAGCGCAATGCGCGCACTTTTTAGTGGATCCAGCTCAAACCCCTGAAGCGCTACCAATCTTTTTTGCTGTAAAAAGCGCTCGGCCAGGGCAATAAGCCTGGCTTGTTCTTGCTCGGTGAGATTCACCAGAAGAGGAATAGCCAGGGCGTCGTCCCACGGCCAGTCGTCACTCCGGGTTGTTTCTTGCTCTTTCCAGGGCCACTTAATCATCGTTTTGCTCGCAAACTCGTCACTTGAACGAAATTGACGGAACGGGGTCTGTTAAAATGCCAAATTACCTGGCATCATGGCAACCGCCAAAACGGAGAGATGCCAGAGCGGCTGAATGGACCGGTCTCGAAAACCGGAGTAGGGGCAACTCTACCGGGGGTTCAAATCCCCCTCTCTCCGCCACTATTCAAGCACTTGCACGCCTCGCTTTCAACGACAGTTCTCATGGATGTTTTTTTCTTTGAGTATCCTCACAAGTTTATCGTTGTAATGCCCGTGTGATAAAAAAAATACGTTTCGGATAAATAAAAAGCCCGCTTCATATGAAGCGGGCTTGCTTGTTTTTGCGTCAATTAGAACTGGTAGACTAAACCAACCGCAACGATGTCGTCAGTTGCGATACCATTGCTTTCATAGAAGCTGTCGTCTTCATCCAGCAGGTTGATTTTATAATCGACATAGGTGGACATGTTTTTGTTGAAGTAGTAAGTCACACCCACATCAACATATTTGACCAGGTCTTTGTCGACATAACGCCAGTTACCACGACTGACTTCCTGACCACCTAAATCGCTACCTTTAGATTGCAGGTAAGCGACGGAAGGGCGCAGACCGAAGTCGAACTGATACTGTGCAACAACTTCAAAGTTCTGCGTTTTGTTGGCAATACCGCCTTTCGCGGAGCCATCATCATTTTTTCCACTACCGTATGATGTCATGTTACGGGTTTCTGCGTACATAGCAGCCAGGTACACGTTGTTAGCGTCATACTTCGCACCAATGGTCCAGGCATCTGCTGTCTCACCACCTGCATAGCTGCTGCGATGATTAATTCCATCCTGATAACCTTTAGCAACTTGGTTATTTGAACGGTCAGAGCTGGAGTATGCTGCGCCGAGGCTTAAACCGAAGTCGAAGTCATAGGAGGTTGACAGACCGAAACCGTCGCCGTTCTCTCTAGACAATTTACGGTTCTCACCGTTACCAGTACCTTCGCCTGCTCCTGCACTTTCATTATTACCCTGGTATTGCAGTGCGAAGTTCAGGCCATCAACCTGACCAAAGAAACCTTTATTACGGTAGGTGGCTACGCCGTTGGTACGACCGGTCATATACACGTCGGTCTGGGTGTAGGTGTCACCGCCAAATTCTGGCAGCATATCGGTCCAGGCTTCTACGTCGTAGACCACGCCATAGTTACGACCGTAGTCGAAGGTACCGTTCTGGCCAAAACCTAAGCCGGCAAAGGCCAGACGAGTCCAGGAATTTGCGCCTTCACCTTCGGTACCGTTAGCCAGGATGTTGTATTCCCACTGACCATAACCAGTCAGCATATCGTTAATTTGTGTTTCGCCCTTAAAACCCAGACGGGCATAGGTCTGATCGCCATCGTCGCCAGGGTTATCAGAGAAATAACGCAGACCGTCGACTTTACCGTACAGATCCAGTTTATTGCCGTTCTTATTATAGATTTCAGCCGCATTTGCTGCGCCTGCAGCTAATAAAGCAGGGAGAAGCAGTGCCAATACTTTTCTTTTCATTATGTATTCCCTTTGCATGATAATTAAAATGAATATGTAGTACTATCCGAGTGACTACATTTGGATACTATCTATGAAGTTCATTTAATTTAAAATATAACATGTAACAAATGTATTTAAAATATTTCAAAATGTTTCTTTTGCATCTTTATATAATTATGCGTATGTGTTAATTACATTGGTATTCGCCATGTGAATTGTTTTTAATCAGTTAGTTATATGTGTTTATCTATTTATTTGTTATGTGTATTTTATTTGTTTTAGATGTTTGTTTTTAATATTCATATAAATTATTTTTCGATATTGGCGTGGTGGGCTTTATAAATTCATGTGGATTTTATTTTTAGTGCAATAATAAAAGATGATTATGTAATGGGGCGGGCAGTGGTCTGCAATGAAAATTGTTGCTAAGGTGATTTTCTTTCTACAAAGGGAGATAGCATGAAACTGCACGACTGGCAGTCGCGATTTGAAGCCTGGTTAGCTGATAACCATTCTGGACAAGATGCTGCACATGACATCTTTCACTTTCGACGTGTGTGGATAACGGCGCAAAAGCTGAGTACAGATGCAACCGTAGACTGGCTGGTGGTGTTGACCGCGTGCTACTTCCACGATCTCGTCAGCCTGCCAAAGAACCATCCTGAGCGTCATTGTTCGTCGGTACTGGCAGCCAAGGAAACACGTCGTGTTTTGATACGCGATTTTCCGGATTTTCCACAACAGCGGTTATCGGCAGTGTGTCATGCCATTGAGGCGCACAGTTTTAGCGCCAAAATCGCGCCAGAAACCCTTGAAGCGAAAATCGTGCAGGATGCAGACCGGCTTGAGGCGCTGGGTGCAATTGGTTTAGCGCGCGTATTTGCCGTTTCAGGGGCGTTAGGGGTTGCGCTGTTTGATGCGGAAGATCCGTTTGCCCGAAAGCGTAGCCTAGACGATAAACAGTACGCGCTCGATCACTTCCAGACCAAGTTATTGACGTTGCCGTTGACGATGCAAACCGAGCAAGGGCGGCATTTGGCACAACATAATGCGGATTTTTTACTGACGTATATGGCGAAGCTGAGTGCGGAGCTAAAAGGAGAATACGAAATGCTGGATCTTGACGCGATTCAACCCTTTAAAGCGCGCTAGTCGCCAATACGGCTGAAACGTCAACCGTGCTAATTTATGTTAATCTGTCGGTTATCCATTTCTGCCGGTTAAATGTATGCAGGATAATTTTTCAGTAGCAGGCTCCATGAACCCGATGACAGATGAAAACGAGACCGACGTGCAGGTGATGTTGGCCAAGTTGCTTGAAATATATGACGTGAAAACGCTGGTTGCTCATCTGAATGGCGTTGGCGAGAACCGCTGGAGCCCGGCCATTTTTAAACGAGTGGTTGCTAATGAAACATGGCATCGCCTCAGCGACCGCGAGCTCATTCATCTGAATACTTTGTTGCCGAAACCACCTGCGCATCATCCGCATTATGCCTTTCGCTTTATCGATCTTTTTGCTGGCATTGGCGGTATTCGTCGCGGCTTTGAAGCGATTGGCGGGCAGTGCGTGTTTACCAGTGAGTGGAACAAGCATGCGGTGCGCACCTATAAAGCGAACAACTACTGCGATCCGCTCCAGCACAACTTTAATGAAGATATTCGTGATATCACACTCAGCCATCACGATGGGGTGAGTGACCAGCAGGCGGCAGACCATATTCGCCAGCATGTTCCTGAACATGACGTGCTGTTAGCCGGATTCCCTTGTCAGCCATTTTCTCTGGCTGGTGTATCAAAGAAAAATGCGTTAGGGCGGGCACATGGTTTCGCCTGTGATACGCAAGGCACGCTATTTTTTGACGTGGTGCGCATTATCGATGCGCGTCGGCCCGCCATATTTGTGCTCGAAAACGTCAAAAACCTGAAGAGTCACGATCAGGGCAAAACGTTTCGCATCATTATGCAAACGCTGGACGAGCTGGGTTATGACGTAGCGGATGCGGCGGATAACGGCCCGGACGATCCGAAAATTATCGATGGGCAACATTTTTTGCCTCAGCATCGCGAACGTATCGTGCTTGTCGGCTTCCGACGCGATCTGAATTTGAAATCAGACTTCACGCTGCGGGATATTGTCACGCGTTATCCGCCGCGGCGTACCACGCTGGCGGAACTGCTTGAGCCGACCGTCGATGCGAAATATGTACTGACGCCGGTGCTGTGGAAATACCTCTATCGCTATGCGAAAAAGCATCAGGCGCGGGGCAATGGATTTGGCTATGGCATGGTGTATCCCGGTAACCCTGATTGTGTAACGCGCACGTTATCTGCGCGTTATTATAAGGATGGAGCGGAGATCCTGATTGACCGTGGTTGGGATATGGCGCTGGGTGAAAAAGATTTTGACGATCCGCAGAATCAGCGCCACCGCCCACGCAGACTTACGCCCAGAGAGTGCGCGCGTCTGATGGGGTTTGAATCTCCGCAGGGCTATCAGTTCAGGATCCCTGTGTCAGATACTCAGGCTTATCGCCAGTTTGGTAATTCGGTGGTCGTTCCGGCATTTGCGGCGGTGGCCAGGCTGCTGGAGCCGAAAATCAGGCAGGCAGTTGCTATTCGCGAGAAAGAGAACCAGCGTGGCAGACGTTCACGATAAAGCAACACGCAGTAAAAATATGCGGGCGATAGCTACCCGCGATACCGCAATTGAAAAACGCCTTGCCAGCGTGCTGACAGAGCAGGGGGTAACGTTTCGCGTGCAGGATGCGACGTTACCCGGTCGCCCCGATTTTGTGGTGGATGATTATCATTGTGTGATTTTTACTCACGGCTGTTTCTGGCACCACCACGATTGCTATTTGTTTAAAGTCCCCGCGACACGAACGGAATTCTGGCTGGAAAAAATAGGCAAAAATGTCCAGCGCGATGCGCGGGATTGTGAAAAGTTGCAGGCTCTGGGCTGGCGCGTACTGATTGTCTGGGAGTGCGCCCTGCGTGGTCGTGAAAAGCTGGACGATGAAGCGTTATCTGAACGTGTCATCGAGTGGGTCTGCGGCGGTGGCGACACCGCGCAGATCGACACACTCGGTATTCATTTACTGTAACGTTTTTTCCGACGGGGTAGCAACGGCATCCGCTTTAACAGGGAACAGGTATTTCCCCAACGTTACCAGCACCACAGCAAACACGATCACGCCGAGCGCCAGCCATTCGATAGGGGCCAGTCTTTCACCCCCCAGACCGGTACCTAACAGCACGGCAACAACCGGATTGACGTAGGCATAGCTGGTGGCTAGCGCCGGGCTGACATTGCGGATCAGGAACATATACGCATTAATGGCAATAATGGAGCCAAACAGGGCCAGGTAAGCCACCGCCATAAAGCCTGAAAATGTTGGCATGGTGGTCAGTTTTTCCCCGGAGAGTAGCGATGCGCACATCAGCACAATACCGGCGGCTAACATTTCAATGGCTCCGGCCATCATGCCAACGGGTAGCGTAATGCGTGAACCGTACACCGAGCCAAACGCCCAGCTTATTGAACCGATCAGGATTAAAATAGCGCCCCACGGATTGCCACTTAAATTGCCTCCGCTGTTCAGCATGATGATCCCTGCTAGCCCAATCGCTATCCCCAACCATTCCAGCTTGCGCGTTTTGATGCCAAAAAAGTGGCTAAAACACAGCGTAAATAACGGGACGGTGGCGACCACCACGGCGGCAATACCGGAAGGGACATTTTGGTGTTCTGCGACGGTGACCAGACCATTACCCACAGCCAGCAGCAGGATACCAATTAACGCGGCGTTCAGGATTAGGCGTAAGGGGGGCAGCTTATGCCCACGAATAAGTAAGAAACTTGTTAATAAAATTCCCGCGGAGAGAAAACGTACGGCTGCCATCATTAACGGCGGCCAGCTTTCAACGCCAATGCGAATAACGAAGTACGTGGAACCCCAAATGATGTACAGCGCGAATAGCGCACTGAAAAGCGGTAACAATTGCCTGAAACGCATAATCCCTCACGGTGGAAATAAAAAGGTGCAACATAGTAAACGTCAAAACTATCTTACTGGCGAGATTTATAATTACGTGTTGATGTTAAAAACTTGTTGACCAGAAAGGTCAGTTTCAGCATGGCGTGTTTTACTTCATACTTATGACTGCAAAAAAATAATATTGAGGGTGAAAATTTTGGCAGGAAGTAGCTTACTGACCTTACTCGATGATATCGCCACGCTGCTGGATGATATCTCAGTGATGGGAAAACTGGCCGCGAAAAAAACCGCGGGCGTGCTGGGGGATGATCTGTCGCTTAATGCGCAGCAGGTGTCGGGCGTGCGGGCGAACCGCGAACTCCCGGTGGTCTGGAGTGTGGCGAAAGGATCGTTTGTTAACAAAGTTATTCTGGTGCCGTTGGCGCTATTGATAAGCGCATTTATTCCCTGGGCGATCACCCCCTTATTAATGGTAGGCGGGGCGTTTCTCTGTTTTGAAGGGGTGGAAAAGGTTCTGCATACCCTGGAGGCGCGGAAGCACAAAGAAACTCCGGAAGAACGTCAGCAGCGTCTGACATCTTTGGCGGCGCAGGATCCGCTCACCTTTGAGAAAGATAAAATCAAAGGGGCAATACGTACCGACTTCATTTTGTCTGCCGAGATTGTCGCAATTACGCTGGGTATTGTAGCGGACGCACCCTTGCTGAATCAGGTGTTGGTGCTATCAGGTATCGCGTTAGTGGTGACCGTGGGCGTGTATGGCCTGGTCGGGATTATCGTTAAGCTTGACGACATTGGGTACTGGTTGGCAGAAAAGCGTAGCCTGCTTGCCCAGTCGTTGGGCAAAGGGTTACTGGTGGTTGCCCCCTGGCTTATGAAAACACTTTCTGTGGTCGGCACACTGGCGATGTTTTTAGTGGGAGGCGGCATTGTGGTACACGGAATATCGCCGCTGCATCATGCGATTGAACATTTTGCTCAGCAGCAAAGTACATTGATTTCGCTAATGCTTCCGACCCTGCTTAACCTGGTGCTCGGCTTTATCATCGGTGGGATTGTCGTTTTGCTGGTAAAAGCTGTCGCCAGAGTGCGCGGGATTTCGCACTAATTGTTACAGGACTGATTACGCAAAAAGCCTCCTTGTCATCTAAGGTGTAAAGGTTTCTCTTGATACAGGAGGCAGGTATGGTCTTTTCTGTCAGTGAGGAAGTCACCTCCAAAGAGGGTGGCCCACGTATGATCGTTACCGGGTATGCCAGCGGAATGGTGGAGTGTCGCTGGTACGACGGCTTTGGCGTTAAACGGGAAGCATTCCGTGAAGATGAACTGGTGGTGCCTGGCGAGCGAAGACA
Organism: Citrobacter sp. Cpo074; assembly: GCF_030332745.1. NCBI lineage: Bacteria > Pseudomonadati > Pseudomonadota > Gammaproteobacteria > Enterobacterales > Enterobacteriaceae > Citrobacter > Citrobacter sp. Cpo074. The sequence goes on along the minus strand of NZ_JAOWHG010000033.1, from coordinate 148,073 downwards.
GCTCTGTCAGGATGCCTGAACATTTGGCTCGACCGTAACCTGGTGATCTCTCACCCATTAGTTATATTTATCATTCCGGTGAGAATTATTTACTTGTCAGGCAAAAAAATTGCAGATAAGGTTTGGTTCACATCAGATTTCCTGGTGTAACGAATTTACAAGTGCTTCTTGCATAAGCAAGCTTGATCCCGACCCGATAAGGGCCGGGATTTTTTTCGCCCTCAGTCAGCGATTGATCTCCGACACGCTAAAGTCATGGATATCAAGCTCGAACGCATCGGCCAGTTCATGCCATGTATGGTAATCACGCCCGTCAACGCTGACGCGCTCCGGGTCATCCTGGCTGCGATGAATTTCACTCTCGCAGATTTCGTTGATTGCCTTTAGCAGCGCGTCGACATCGACGCTGACTTCACGTTTGGCCGTATCGCTGTACTCTTTCGCGGTTTTCATCCTCATACCTCTCAACCGTTAAGGATACCGGGGGAGCGTACCCAAACATCAGATACGCACAACTTAAGTATAGACCGTCGATAAAACCCGCAATCGCGCGTGCACAGCGCTGCCAGAAAAAGGAATTTGTTCTACACTGGCACAAAGCCACAGGAGGAAAACTATGAAGGTGAATGATCGGGTCACAGTCAAAACGGACGGCGGTCCTCGTCGACCGGGCGTGGTACTGGCAATCGAAGAGTTTAGTGAAGGCACCATGTACCTGGTTTCGCTGGAAGACTACCCGCTCGGTATCTGGTTCTTTAATGAATCAGGTCATCAGGATGGTATCTTTGTGGAAAAAGTGGAGTGAGATGAGTTTCGCTGTTTGATTCTGACTGGTGGGGTCGCCACCAGTCAGAACGTCTTAGCGCATATTCACAAAGATACCATTGGTGACGTTATCCGTAAGCCTTACAACGTGATAGATAACTTGCTTATTATGCGTTTTAATCTTTCGTTTTATATTCCCCTTATGGGATGACACCGTCTTGGCTTTGATATTCATTTGATCTGATATCTGTATTGTTCCTTGACCCTCCATCCACATACGCAGCATGCTGGATTCGGTTCGACTTAATGATAATGTTGGCAGGTTCACATCAATAGCAATATCTACTTCCTTTTTCAGAATATCGCCAAGTAGTTTATCCAGTGAGTCAGGTTTAATTGATTTAGAACTAATCAATAAATTTTTTCTGACGAGTAGATATTCATCAAAATGCACGTTGGCAATTGCCATAAACACAATAAATAATGTGCTGGGATGCTGATTAATGATTTGCTTTATTTGCTGGCTATTAGCAGGATCGTGGATAAAGCAGTCCTCATTAATAAACACCACAGCGGGTTGTTGAGAGACACAGGCGAGGCTGAGTTCATCAACGTTGGAAATGTTGTTGATTTCCCTTTTTTTCACTCCCCGACTTACCAGATATCCGGTTAACCCTAGTCGGGTGTAACTGCATAAATCCATAATAATCGTTGACATGGCATACCCTCACTCAATGCGTAACGATAATTCCCCTTACCTGATTATTTCATCACAACTAAACGGAATAATAACGACCCAAGATGACGCTTTCGCTGTTTTTCAGGCGAATTTACTATCCCGTAAAGTTGCGTATAATTTGCCAGGAAACATCTTAAAGTAAAGTGAATGTTGCGTTATGTGAGTGAGGCAAAAACAAATAAGCCGCGACAGAGATATCCTGGTGGATGTTGTCACTTTTTAAATTTAGGACAATCCTTAGTAAAACAGGATAAAAATTAAGGGTTATTATTTTCCTGGCATTTCGCTGACGATATCGGCCAGTAAATTAAAAATTTCACTGAATAATCGTTCGCAGAATGGCGCAATTAATGGCATTAGCGCCGCCATTAGTGAAATACCTACGGTCAGAGTGAGAGGAAAGCCGATGACGAAAACCGACAGCTGTGGTGCCATGCGATTTAACAAACCAAGTGCGAGGTTTAGCGTGAGCAGCAGCGTCATTACCGGCAGGGCCAGCATTAGTCCGTTGAGGAAAATCAGGCTACCTGCCCGTGCCAGCGCGAGAAACGCATTGCTGTTCACCGGATTGCCGCCGATGGGCAGAGTATGAAAAGTATCTACCAGCAGCGAAATCAGCCATAAATGGCCGTTAAAGGTGAGGAACAGCAGCATGGCGAGCATGTCGATCAGTCGTGCCAGAACCGGCATATTCAGTCGGCTACCGGGATCGAAGAACGTCGCGAAGGAAAGGCCCATTTGCAGGCCAATTAATTCCCCGGCGGTACGTACTGCGGCAAACGCAAACTGCATGGTGAAGCCTAATGCGATACCGATCAGGATTTGTTGCATTGCCTGCCAAAGCGCGCCAACAGAAAAGATGGGGACGTCAACGGCGGGAATCGATGGGGCGATAACGACGGTAATCATCAACCCCAGCCCCAGCTTTACCCGTTTGGGGATGGCTCGTTCACTGAGGATGGGGGCCGTTGAGATGAGCGCCAGTATGCGCAGCAAAGGCCAGAAGTATAAATTCAGCCAGTGGAGCCACTCAACGCTGGACACCTGCAACATAACGTTGTCTACCCGATGATATAGGGGATATTGCTGAACAGCGTACGCACGTAGTCGAGCAGCAGGTTAAGCATCCACGGGCCAGCAACGATAATGGCAATAAACACCGCGACAATTTTGGGGATGAAGGACAGCGTCATTTCGTTAATCTGGGTCGCCGCCTGCAGAATACTGATGATAAGACCCGTGATGAGAGCGACCAACAGCAAAGGCGCGGCAAGGGCCAGAGCGACTTTCATCGCCTCTGTGCCCATCATCATGACCGATTCAGGAGTCATTTCGCGCCTCTAACTGTAAAAGCTTTGTGCCAGCGAGCCGACAAGTAGCTGCCAACCGTCTACCAACACAAACAGCATCAGCTTGAACGGCAACGCGATTGTGGCGGGCGGGACCATCATCATCCCGAGCGCCATCAACACGCTGGCGATCACCAGGTCGATAATCAGAAACGGAATAAAAATGGTAAAGCCTATCTGGAATGCTGTTTTCAGCTCACTGGTGACATAAGCGGGCAGCAAAATTCGCATCGGCACGGCTTCTGGTCCCTGTAACGGACCGCTGTTTGCTAAGCGCGCGAAGAGTGCCAGATCGGCTTCACGGGTCTGGCGCAACATAAACTCACGCAGCGGCTGGGCGCCTTTCTCCATGGCTTCCTGCATGGAGATCTTCTCTTCGCTGAACGGTTGGTATGCGTCAACGTAGATTTTATCGATCACCGGCGACATGATGAAAAAGGTCAAAAAGAGCGCCAGGCCCAGGAGCACCTGGTTAGGTGGTGCTGAGGGGGTACCCAGCGCATTTCGCAGTAGACCAAAAACGATGATGATGCGGGTGAAGCTGGTCATCATCAGCAAAATTGCAGGCAGGAACGTCAGCGAGGTGATGAACACCAGCGTCTGCACGGGCAACGTCCAGTTTTGTCCGCCGCCCGGCAACGGCTGACTGACCAGACCCGGGAGTTGGGCGAGGGCAACGGGGCTGAAAAGCCACAAGCCTGCCAGCGTAAGGGATAACAAACGGCGCATCAGGATCTCCCAGGACGCTTCAGCAAACTCTTCATCATGGCCTGGAAATCCGCAGGGGAGGCCGTTTTTTCTTCTGCATCGGCAGGTGCCGGGGGCAGGGTATGCAGGACATTAATCTGCGAGGCTGTGACGCCCAGTACCAGACGGGCATCTTCGACCTCGACAATCACCACGCGCTCACGTGGACCCAGTGAGGTGCTGGCCGTGACTTTCAGCCCACGCGTACCGGCACTTTTGGGGGCAAACCCCAGACGTTTAATGACCCAGGCCGCCGCCAGGATCAAGACGATGATCCCGAGCAGCGCGCCGCTTACCTGCACCAGCGGTGAGCCGGGAACGGCGGCGGGTTGAGAAACGGTAGCCTGGGTATTCATGATTAACGGCTCAGGCGGCGCATACGTTCAGACGGGGTGATAATGTCAGTGATACGCACACCGTATTTATCCGCAACTACGACGACTTCGCCCTGGGCAATCAGATAACCGTTGATCAGAATATCCAGCGGTTCGCCTGCCAGACCATCCAGTGCGACAACCGAACCCTGCGTCAGACGCAGCAGCTCTTTGATGGTCATGCGGGTACGGCCCAGTTCGACGGTCAGCTTGACCGGAATGTCCATGATCAGGTCGATGTCCTGCAAAGCACCGCTAACGTCGCCGCCACCTAACTGCTGGAATACCGCATCGGCCGCACTTTTGGTGGGCGTGGTTTTTTGCTCGTTTAACGCGTCAGCCCACAGATCGTCCAATGCGCCAGTGTTCTCATCGGACGGATTATTCATATCACTCATTTGGGCTGTTCCTCATTCAGCGAATTCAAAATCGGGTTTATCAGATGTTCTACGCGTAACGCATACTGACCGTTTACGGTGCCATACTGGCTGGTCAGCACAGGCACGCCGTCCACATGAGCAATAATGCGGTCGGGTTTTTCAATCGGCAGTACATCGCCGGGTTTCAGTTTTAAAATCTGGGATAGCCGCAGCGGGATATCGGCAAAGTTTGCCACCAGCTCCAGCTCAGAATGCTGAACCTGACGCACCAGATTATTGCGCCAGTTCTGATCTTCATTACGTGAGTTTTCCAGCGGCGGATTCACCAGCAGCTCACGCAACGGTTCAATCATGCTGAATGGCAGACAGATGTTAAATTCACCGGTCAGGTTGCCAATTTCAACGTGGAACGGGGTGTTCACCACAATGTCGTTCGGAGAGGTCGTGATATTGGTAAATTTCACCTGCATCTCCGAACGGACGTATTCCACTTCCAGCGGGTTGATGGCCTTCCACGCGTCGCTGTAGCTTTCCAGCGCCAGCTTAAGCATGCGGTTGATAACGCGCTGTTCCGTGTGCGTAAATTCGCGACCTTCGACTTTCGTCGGGAAACGACCGTCACCGCCAAACAGGTTGTCTACGGCGATAAATACCAGACTCGGTGAGAACACCACCAGACCCGTACCGCGCAGCGGCTTCAGGTGGATTAAGTTCAGGTTGGTCGGAACCGGTAAGTTGCGCGCAAATTCATGGTATGGCTGGATACGTATCGCACCCACGGTAATATCCGGGCTACGGCGCAACAGGTTAAATAATCCCATTCGGAACTGGCGCGCAAAGCGTTCGTTAATGATCTCCAACGCCTGTAAACGCTCACGTACCACGCGACGCTGAGTGTTGGGATCATAAGGACGAATATCGCTTTCTTTTGCGATACCTGAAATGGGTTCGTCTTTGGTTTCGCTATCGCCGTTGAGCAATGCGTCGATTTCAGCCTGAGAAAGAATACTGTCGCCCATGTCTTTACCGCAGAATAAAAGCTGTATAAAGAACGTCGGTGACAACCTGTTTCGGCTGCCCGACAACGAGCGGAGTCGCCAGCGTCTCTTTGATGGCGGTAATCAGCTGTTGCTTACCTTCCTCGGTGGCGAGTGTGGCTGCATTCTGACGAGAGAACAGCAGCAGCAGGCGGCTGCGCACTTCCGGCAGATATTCGTTAAGACGTGAACGTGTCGCCTCATCTTTCATGCGCAGCGTGATACCGATATACAGCACACGATCTGCATCACCCAGATTGACGGTAAAGGTATCCAGCGCAAAGAACACCGGGGCAGGCGGTGGAGGCGGTTCCGCTTTGACGCTGGCGGACGGCTGCTGCTGCATGCGCCAGTAGCTATAACCCGCAGTTGCGCAGGCGGCGAGGGTAATTAATACCAGCAGAGGGATCCAAATAGCGCGTTTACTTTTTTTGTTAATCGCGGAGTCAGTCATCAGATACGGGCTTCCTGTTTCGGTACAGCTTATGGGCTGATTATCCCGTGTCCTGTCCACGACAAAGCGTGGAAAAGACGCGGATAATCATGCTACCTCTGGCGTTAGGCGAAGATGTCTACTGCGCCATCGCCGCGGGCAGCGGCTTGCAGCGAGGCTGGGGTTGCCAGTATTGCGTCATCTTCAGCGGCAAAAATGTCTTGTCCTTGAGCGCGACCAGCCTGCTGTTGCTGCCCGGAAGACTGCTGATGGCCAGCGAAGCTTTCACTGCTGATGTTGCTTTGCCCCAGTTGAATGCCGCTTTCAGCCAACTGCGTACGCAGCATCGGTAATGCGGCTTCCAGTGCGGCGCGCACGTGACTGTGCGGTGAAACCATTTGCAACTGCGCGAGGTTGTCGTCCAGCTTGAGGGAAATATGTACCTGACCCAGGTCCTGCGGATGCAGACGCAGCTCTGCGCTTTGCTGGCCCTGGCGCGTGAACAATGTGACGTGCTGGCTCAGCGATTGCTGCCATTCATGGCTACCTAACGGAGCGCTTAACACCGGCGCGGCCGTCGGTAACGGTTGTGCATGTGTCTGTGGACCACTTAGCGGGGCCGCAGTCATGCCAATGCTGGTCGGTGACGGGGTGCTATCGATTTCAGCTCTGGCGTTCGCCGCCGCCGTCAGCGGGGTTAGTGCTGGATTGTTTGCCTGATTAGCACCACCGCCAGCAAGTGTGACATCCGCTTTGCCTTTTTTGGCATCACCCGGCAGCAATTCGTCTGCATTATCAGTCGTCGCGCCGAGTGCAGCGCCACGTGACAACGCCGAAAGCGTGGCATCAACCGGGGCTGGTGCGCTGTCGACGGCAGGCGTAGCCAGCGGTTGTCCTGGTAGCATGGCGAACAATGCGCTCAGGTTGGCGAGATCGTCATCACTCAGCGTGGTGTTTTTTTCGTCCTGCTGAGCAACTTTGCCCAGCGTCGTCAGGGCATTAGCTTTCAGTGAAGGTGTGAGAGCAGACAACAGTTGCTGAGCGTCTGTCATGTCGGCAAGAGAAGACTCGGCTTGTAGCTCCTGTTGCGCCAACAGATCGGTTAATTTGACCGACTGTGCGGCATCGCCATTTTTTTGCAGTAACCCTTTTTGCAGCTTACTGCTGGCCGCCTGTAAGTCGGCAAGCGACAGCGGAGTGTCTTTACCCTGCGCGTCTCCCGCGCCTAATGCGCCAGCCAGCAGCGCTAAAAAATCCTCGGGTGAATCTACCGCTTTGCCTGACTGAAGACCTGCGGCTACGTCGGTGTCGGTGGTAATCAGTTGGGGTAAAGTAATCATTCGGGTTTCCTCATAGCTGCGCGCTGAGCAAATTCATCCATTTTTTTCTGATCCAGACGGTTTTCGGCCAGTAACGCCGCCGAGGTTTGTCTGTCCTGCAACGTCTGCCACGCCTGTAATCGTTGTTTTTTGTCGCGCCAACTGTTCAAAGCCATGTCCACTTTTTGCGTCCACTGATTGAGCTGTTGGCGGTGTTGCTCAATCGCTTTTTCCAGCGTCTGAATGAATTGCTGGTAGTTAATCCAGCGATTGCTGGTAATACCCTGGCCCATATCGGTATTCAGATTGTTGCGATACTCATGCTGATAATCGATCAGCATTTTTAACTGTTCTTCCGCCTGCTGACAGCCACGACGCATCTCTCCTAATAAGACAGCGGCGTCATCTACCTCTTTTTCAGCCAGGTCTTTCAGTGTTGCTAACGCACCATGTTGTGCCATGACCTATGCTCTCCTGCTTAATCACACACCAGGGAAAATCAGTTCTAAAGCTTGTAGAGAATCTTCCCAGTCAGCCCGTTCAAAGATGCCTTGCTGTAAAAACGCTTCCAGCTGTGGCCATAAGGCGATGGCTTTATCCAGCATTGGATCGCTGCCTTTGGCATACGCCCCCACGCTAACCAGATCGCGGTTACGCTGGAAGCTGGACAGCAACTGTTTAAAGTTGCGCACCCGTGCGTAGTGTTTTTCACTAATGAGCGCGGTCATGGCGCGGCTGATCGAGGCTTCAATATCAATGGCCGGATAGTGACCCGCCTCGGCCAGATGACGTGACAGCACAATGTGGCCGTCCAGAATCGCACGCGCGGAATCGGCAATCGGGTCCTGCTGGTCGTCACCCTCGGTCAGTACCGTATAAAAAGCGGTGACTGAACCGCCGCCGTGAATACCGTTCCCGGCACGTTCAACCAGCGCCGGTAATTTGGCGAATACTGACGGCGGATAACCTTTAGTCGCCGGCGGCTCGCCGATCGCCAGGGCTATCTCACGTTGCGCCATCGCATAGCGGGTGAGGGAATCCATAATCAGCAATACGTGCTGTCCGCGATCGCGGAAATCTTCGGCGATGCGCGTGGCGTAGGCCGCGCCTTGCATACGTAACAGCGGCGAGACGTCCGCCGGAGCGGCAATCACTACCGAGCGTGCGCGACCGTCAGCGCCGAGAATATTTTCAATAAAATCTTTAACTTCGCGGCCACGTTCGCCAATCAGGCCCACGACGATGACGTCGGCCTGGGTATAGCGCGCCATCATGCCGAGCAGGACGCTTTTACCGACGCCGGAACCTGCGAAAAGCCCCATACGCTGGCCGCGACCTACGGTTAACAACGCGTTGATGGGGCGTACACCGGTATCCAGGACGTGTTCAATTGCGGTACGTTGCAGCGGGTTAAACGGCGGTGTAATCAGCGCGCCGGTTTCGGTGGTATCCGGGGCGGGCAGTCCGTCGAGCGGTTTGCCGCTGCCGTCCAGCACACGCCCCAGCAGAGCAGGGCCAAGCGGTAATTGCTTCCCGCTTTGCAGACCTTCTCCGGCAATGTTCTTCGCGTACACGCGCGCCCCGGGCAGGACGCCTTCGACCTCTTCGAGCGGCATCAGAAACAGACGTTGACCGTTAAAGCCTACGACTTCGCTTTCAACTTCCTGGGTTTCGTTGCCATCCTGGCGTTCAATGACGCAGGTGGCACCCAGCGGCAGCTGTAACCCCGTGGCTTCCAGCACCAGCCCGGTGGCGCGGGTCAGACGACCGTAACGACGCACCGCAGGCAGCAGCGACATTTTCTCTTCGAAGTTGTCCAGCGTATTGAGCCAGCGAGTCAGGCGAGTGGTCATTACACGACTCCCGGCGCTGCCAGACGGCAGAGTTCTTGCCAGCGAGTGGCGACGCTGGCATCCAGATCGCCTTCGTCGGCTGAGACTTTACAACCGCCGTGATGCAGCGTGGGATCGCCGCGTAGCCGCCAGCCGTGCAGGCTGAGAGTGGCACCGAGCATCTCCTCAACACGCTGGAGATCGTCCGGATGTACGCGCAGCTGTGGCTTACCGCTAAACAGCGGTTCCTGTTGCAATAACTGTTGGATCTGCTTAATCAGCGCAGCGTTATCCACGATAGGCGTCTGACCAATCACCTGACGCGCAGCTTCCAGCGCCATTTGCATCAGGCGCGAGGCAATGACGCTGTCCAGTGCGTCCAGCGTATTCTGAAACTCGCTCACCAGTTGCTGCATACGGGCATGAATCGGCGCATGCTGCGCACGCGCCTGGTTCTGGCCTTGCTCCAGCCCCTGGCTCAGACCTTCCTGATAGCCTTGTTCATGACCCTTTTGTCGACCTTCCGCCAGCCCCGCGTTATACCCTTGCTCATGGGCCTGCATTTGCAGCTGTGCGAGCTGTTGTTCAAGCTGTTGCTCTGCCGAAAGCTCGGGTTCTTCCGTCTCTTCGGACAGCGGCGTTTCGCTGTGGTCGGCCAGCACGAACTCTGCCATCGGTGGGGCGAGATCGTCCGGAGTCCAGACTTTCCACGGCAGTTCGTTAGACATAGGTATCCTCGCCGCTGCCGATCACCATCTCGCCGGTTTCCGCCAGACGACGCACAATAAGCAGAATCGCTTTCTGTTCGTTTTCCACCTGCGACAAACGTACCGGGCCGCGGTTGGCGAGGTCGTCGCGCAGAATGTCGGCAGCACGTTGCGACATGTTGCGCAGGAACTTCTCGCGTAGCGGCTGTTCGGCACCTTTCAGCGCAATCAGCAGCGATTCGGAATCCACTTCCTGCAGCAGGCGCTGGATACTGCGATCGTCGACGTCCACCAGGTTTTCGAACAGGAACATCTCGTCGATAATTTTCTGCGCCAGTTCGCCGTCGAACTCGCGTACGGCGGTGATAACCGCTTCTTCCTGCTGGGTTTTCATCAGGTTGATAATTTCTGCCGCCGTTCTCACGCCGCCCATTTTGCTGCGCTTGAGGTTCTGGCCATCGAGCAGACCGTTCAGTACCTCGGTCAGTTCTGCCAGCGCGGCAGGCTGTACGCCGCCGAAGGTGGCGATACGCAGCATCACGTCGTGACGTAAACGCTCGTCGAACAGCGCCAGAATATCGGCGGCCTGGCCCCGTTTGAGGTGCACCAGAATGGTGGCGATAATCTGCGGATGCTCGTCGCGGATAAGGTCTGCGGCGCTTTGCGGCTCCATAAAGTTGAGCGTTTCAATGCCGCTGGTAGTATCGCGGGTTTCCAGAATATCTTCCAGCAGGCTGGAGGCGCGTTCCTCGCCCAGCGCTTTCACCAGCACGGAGCGCAGATATTCGTTGGCGTTGATATTCAGCGCGGCAAACTGTTCTGCTTCTTGCTCAAATTCGGCCAGCACTTCCGTCAACTGTTTGTTGGAGATCTGGCGTACGTTCGCCATCGCTGTACTCAGCGCCTGAACTTCGCGCGTGGAAAGGTGTTTAAATACCTCTGCCGCGCGATCTTCGCCAATGGTCATCAGCAGGATGACGCTTTTATCGGTACCGGTAAGGGCATTACTCATGATCGTTACTCATCCACTGGCGAATGACCAGCGCCACGACGCGCGGATCGTTATCTGACATTTCACGAATACGCTGGCTCATCACTTCTGCACCCAGACGCTGATTCGTACGACGCTGCTGGGTCTGCTCGTCTTTGCTGAGGCGAACTTCTACCGCTTCTTCGGTTTCCTGACGGATCCGCGTTTGTTCTTGTACCGCTTTTGCTTCTTCGCTGCGGCGAACCAACTGCGGGCGAACAGCTTTGCGCCACAGAATCCAGGCAACAAGCAGAACCAGCAACCAACGGCCTGCTGTCATCAACTGATCAATAAAGAACGGCTGTTTCCAGAACGGCAGCTCGCCTATGGAATCGTCGGTCGCCGTGAACGGAGAGTTCACCACGTTCAGGGTATCGCCACGTTTGTCGGAGAAGCCCATCGCTTCGCGGGTCAGGTCCTCAATCTGTTTCATCTGATCGGCGGTTAACGGCAGCGGTTTGCCGTCCGGCAACGTTTTATAGTTGACCACCACTGCAACCGAGAGACGCTGCACATCGCCGACGTTCATTTTGGTGTGGCGAATGGTACGGTCGACTTCATAATTGCTGGTTTCATTGCGCTGCGTACTGCGTGGTCCGGCATTATTGCTGTTATTTGCCGTCTGCGTGGTTTGCGCATTTTGCTGATTAGCCGGAGGGTTGGCGATTGGCGCGGTATTCGCCGGTGCTGGTTGATTGGACAACGCGCCCGGTACGCCGCCTGGCGCTCCGCTTCCGATCTGCTCGCTGACGTTTAACTGACGTGAACGTAGCACGGCCTGGGAATCATCACCGTTTGGACGGTACTGTTCTTCGGTTTGCTCTTTATTAGCGAAATCCAGCTGCGCGGTGACCTGCGCATGTACGTTACCGTTGCCGACAATCGGCGACAGGATCGATTCGATACGACGTTGAACGCGGCCTTCGACATCGCTGGCGTATTTCAACTGAGCATCGTTAAGGTCGCGGCTGCTGGTATTCGACTGAGTTAACAGATGACCCGCCTGGTCGACCAGCGTAACGTTGCCCGGCGGTAACCCGGCGACAGCGCTGGAAACCAGATGCGTAACTGCACTGATCTGACCTTCATCCAGTGCACGGCCCGGTTCAAGGTTAACGGTCACGGAGGCTGAAGGCGCTTTTTGCTCACGCACAAACAGCGACGGTTTCGGCATTGCCAGATGCACGCGGGCGCGTTTTACCGGTCCCAGCGTTTCAATGGTACGGGCTAATTCACCTTCCAGCGCACGCTGGTAGTTGACCTGCTCGCTAAACTGGCTGATACCAAACTTTTCCTGATCCAGCAGTTCAAAACCAACGGCGCCGCCTTTCGGCAGGCCTTGCTGCGCCAGACGTAAGCGCAGTTCGTGGACTTTATCGGCAGGAACTTCTATAGCACCGCTTCCCTCAGTAAAACGATAGGGAACGTTCATCTGCGTCAGTTGGGTGACAATCGCGCCACCATCCTGATCGGAAAGATTGCTGAACAGCGTGCGATAGTCAGGCGCTTTGGCCCACAGGACCATCGCCACGATGATAGCGACGGCAGCGGCTCCCGCCACAATCAAAGGAATTCTGGGATTCGCGCGCAGGCGGTTTAACCACTCGAGAGGTTTAAGCTGGGTTGCAGTCGATGCTGTCGCACTCATCTCGCACCTCGTGGCTTATCGTGGACGGCGTTTTTTGCAAAGTGGAACAAGACTCACTCCCGGGTCAGCAAACTCGAAAAATTGACGGTCTCATTATTTGCGGTTTCGAATTTTTCTATGCGTTAAAAACCGTGGTTTTTTATCGTTATTTAACGCCTTTATCTTATTGACTAACTGGTAATCTCAGCTACGTAAAAAATCATCCAGGGGATCAGAATGTCGGCAATACAGGGGATTGAAGGGGTCATCAGCCAGTTACAGGCCACGGCGATGTCAGCAAAAATGCAGGATATGCAGCCACAACCGACCGTGAGTTTTGCCGGACAACTGCATGCGGCGTTAGACAGAATCAGCGATGTGCAAACCGCGTCCCGTACGCAGGCGGAGAAATTTACCCTGGGTGAGCCGGGTATTGCGTTAAATGATGTGATGACCGATATGCAAAAGGCGTCGGTATCGATGCAGATGGGTATTCAGGTGCGTAACAAACTGGTGTCGGCGTATCAGGAAGTGATGTCGATGCAGGTGTAGGGAAAATATGCAGAGAATGTTTGCCGGATAAGCGCAGTGCCATCCGGCAACCAGTTACTTCTGAATCAAATAGCGGATCGTTGGACCATCCTGCTGAATATCCAGCACCGTATAGCCGTGATTACGCGCATCCAGTGGAATATTATTGATTGACTGCGGGCAATCGCTCACCACTTCCAGAATTTCACCTTTCTTCAATTGCGGCATCGCTTCCAGCGTGGCTACAGCCGGGTATGGACACGGTTCACCGACCATATCGAGGCGATAATCAGGCACGATATTTTTCATACAGACTCCTTGGCAAGCGTCAGCCCTGCGCGACGGAAGAAACGTTTTTCCCAGCCGATAATGAGCATCAGCGCGGCAAACAACAGCAGATAGGTCACCAGCAGACCGCCGAGCGGACCGAAGGTGTTGAGCAGATTCACTTTGTCCCAGTTGGTGGCAAGCGCGGGAGCAAAATCATCCCAGTAGTAGGCCAGAATGGTCGAGCCAATAACGTTGCCCAGACCAACCCACCAGTAATGCACCTGGCCTTCAACGGCGCGATACATCCAGCCGGTTTCACATCCGCCCGCTAAAACAATACCGAACCCGAACAGCAAGCCGCCGATCACCGCATTTGGACCCGCCCACATGATTTTAGGCTCGACGCCCAGTTGCACGTAGCTAAAGATACCGATGGCGCTGACCGCCATCCCGAAGATGATCGCTTTTGCCATATGGGTGCGACCGGAAATCCACAGGTCGCGGAAGGCGGAGGTGAAGCAGATTTGCGCCCGTTCAATCAACAGACCAAACCCGACGCCGAACAGCATCGCCAGACCGAGCTTGGGTTTATCCATCGCCGTGAGTAGCGCCCAGCCGATCATGGCGATAAACACCAGCATGCCCAGGCGGAAACGGCGACGGGCCTGATCCGGTTTTTGCGTTAACGGCGAGGCGGCGGAGACTTTCTGCATTTTGACCGGAATACGAAACATTGGCAGCAGGGTAAAGCGTGCACCAAACCAGGAGCCAATGGCCGTGGCCAGCGCAAAAAACCAGGCGTGTAGCGAGAACTGCGGAATGCCGGTGAAGAATGCGGCCAGGTTACAGCCCATTGCCAGCCGTGCGCCGAATCCGGCGATTGCCCCGCCGACTATCGCCTGCATAATGCGCACCCGACTGCGCGGCATGCGTAACTTGACGTTGTTGGCCCACAGTGCGGCAGCAAAACAGCCGCCGAACATACCGAGGATCATCATGCCGTCGATGCGAGTCAGGGGAGAGCCTTCGAGATGGATCAGCTTGTAGTATCCCCACTCTTCGGCGTGCACACCAAACAGTTGCAGGATTTGACCACCCCAGCGGGTGAATTCACCGGTAACGGCCCAGAAGGTTCCCGTAATGCCGAAATAGTAAGTAGAGAGAATACCCGCTGCGATGACCGCAGGGGCGGGGGCCCAAAATTTAATTAACCAGGCCTGTTTGAAGTGTTGCCATGACATGCGTTGTGCCTCTGAACTCAGAAGGTATGTAACAAGAAGTGTGGATACTACACCGTTCAGAATTTTTGACTATGAGTAATAAGAGGTAACACCGTCTGGATCAATCTTTCTCAACGCTGCCGAAAGGCTGGCGACATCAGGCCTTTAATGCCACAATCCCATTTTCTTCGCATGCAGGATGAATGATGAAAAAATTAGCAATCGTTGGTGTATTTCTGGCGCTTACCGGATGCGCCGAAGTAGAAAATTATAACGACGTGGTGAAAACGCCAGCGCCAGCCGGTCTGGAAGGATACTGGCAGTCAAAAGGTCCGCAACGCAGTCTGGTGAGTCCGGAAGCCATTGCCAGCCTGGTGATAACGAAAGAGGGCGATACGCTGGATTGTCGCCAGTGGCAGCGGGTGATCGCGCTGCCAGGGAAACTGACGATGCTCTCTGGCGATCTCACCAACGTGACGGTGAAACGCGAGCTGTACGAGATCGAGCGCGAAGGCAATACGCTGGAATATGACGGTATGACGCTGCAACGGGTGGATCGCCCGACGCAGGAATGTGCTGACGCGTTAAAGAAAACGCCGCTGGCCACACCGCTGCCATAAACCGTACGCCCCGGTAGCCAGCGGCCACCGGGGTTGAACATTACAACACGTCTTCAATCACCCACACGCTGACGCTACCGCCGTTACAGAAAAACGTCGCTTCGCCGTTTTCATCGGTGACCACGCTTTCTTCACGATTTCCCAGATAGTCCCGCCAGGTTTTATTGCCATAATTGGCACCGAGATTGATGGTCTTTTCTCCGTCATCGCCGTTAGACAGTACCACCACACAGCCGGGATCCTCATCCGTACCGCTGCGGCTAAAAGCGATACAGTTAGGATGATCGAAAAAGAGCGTCTGTACCCCATGCGCGAAGCGCTGGCGCGCGAGGATCAGTTCATCAAGTTGTTCAATGATCGGCATGTCGATAGGATAGATTTCTCCATCGCCGCCGGTGTCTTCGTAATGCGCTCCGTAGAGGTCAGGGTAAAACACCGACGGTACGCCGTTTTCGCGTAACAGGATCAGCGCATAGGCCAGCGGCTTAAACCACGGCTCGACGGGGGCTTCGAGTGCCTGCAATGGCTGGGTGTCGTGATTGGCCACCAGCGTGACGGCATGAAAAGGATCGGCCTCCACCAGAGTGTCGGTGAAAATCTGGCTCATGTCGTAATCGCGGCCCTGACGGGAGGCCTCGTGGAATTTCATCTGCAAAGGGGCGTCGAACAGCATGGTTTTCCCCTCCACCTGATTAATGTAGGTTTGCAGCTTATCGACTTCATGGGACCAGTATTCCGCCACAATAAACAGCGGCTTGGGCGCAACCTCCTGCACGTGCTCAATCCACTCTTTATAAAACCATGCCGGAATATGTTTCACGGCATCTAAACGAAAACCATCGCAATGGGTTTGCTCCATCACCCAGCGCGCCCAGTATTTGAGCTCCTCAGTCACCGCGTGATTACGAAAATCGATGTTCTCGCCCATCAGATAATCAAAATTACCCAACTCATCATCAACCTGATCGTTCCAGCCTTCGCCGGTGTAGTCGTTAACGATTTTAAAAATCCCGTCTTCGGTTGGGTTCTCGATATGATCAATGCCGCTGAAGCATTTAAAATCCCAAATGAATTGCGAGTACTGGCCTGCGCGGGCAGGGAAGGTATAGCGCGTCCAGCCCTCACATTCGATAATCTCATCATCTATTTGCGTGCGATCTTCGGCGTTAACGCGCTGGACGCGGATCTTTTCTTTCTCATCAGCGCCCATTTTGTGGTTAACCACCACGTCCAGCAGTACGGCAATATCATTGTGCTTAAGTGCGTCAATCGCCGCCAGCAGCTGGTTTTTATCACCGTATTTGGTGGCGACGGTTCCCTTTTGGTCGAATTCGCCCAAGTCAAACAGATCGTAGGAGTCATAGCCAACGGAATAGCCGCCGGACCCGCCTTTATAGGCGGGGGGCAGCCATACCATATTGATGCCGATATCATTGAGTCCGCCTGCGCGTTCGGCAAGTTCGGGCCAGAGTTGACCGCCATCAGGGTAATACCAGTGGAAGTACTGCAATAACGTGGGATTTTTCATCTTCCGTGCTCCAGAAGTCGTTTGGCCGACCTCTGGAGTATGGAAGATAATTCAGACGAGACGGGAAATTATTGTGGCGAGGTGGGGGCGTCGGGTACCAGCAGCATGCCGGAAAGACGACCATAAGCGTTATTCAGCGTCTTTTGGCGTGTCGACTGACCGATGAGGTTACTGAGTTCATCCAGGCGCTGCTGTAACAACGTTTTGAGTAACTGTTCGTTATCCAGCGTCTGTTTAATATACCCGGCCACTAAGTCCTGAATACTTCGCGTAATGCCCGGTGGAGTTTGCTCTTCCATGACCACTTCAATACTTTGCAGATAGGTAACTTCCTGTTCCAGTAAAAGGTCCCATTCACCGCGCTGCGCCAGTTCCAGCAGTGAGTGACTGAGTAGCGCAATGCGCTGCCAACGGTTGATAAACTCCACGGCTGAGGTCATTAACGAGACTCCTGGGACGACGCTTTCGGTGAGATCTGTTTCCAGGCATCTGCAATGTTGCCGAGTAACCCTTCGACTTCTTCAATGGCCTGACAATCATTACGCAAGTTAGCTTGCAGTAAACGGCGGATCATATAGTCATACAGCGAGGACAGGTTGGTGGCGATTTCACCGCCAGTTTCCTGATCCAGGCCTGCTTTCAGACCATTGTCGATAATGTTAATGGCTTTGCTTAAGGCCTCACCTTTGGCGACGATATCACCCTGTTGCATAAACAGGCGAGCGCGCACCAGGGCGCTGTTCGCGCCGTCAAACAACATTTCAATCAGCTGATGTGGGCTGGCGCTCATCACGGCGCTTTCCACGCTGACCTGTGCATAGGCTTTGGTACCGCTCGCGGTATACATGCTTACCTCGTGTTATCAGGATTTATTCATCGCTGTAAATTGTTGGCCCAGATAAGTACTGGTGTTATTCAGCTTGCTCATCATGCTATCGAGCTGGGTAAACTGCGCCGTATAGCGCGCAACCATGTCATCAATGCTGGCGCTAACTGACAGATACTGTTTGGTCAGTTTTTTCAGCGTGGCGTTAATGCTGTCTTGCGCATTGTCGATAATGCCGTCATCAGCGAGATAGCTTTTTACTTCAGCGGCAATCTTGGTGGTGATGCCGGTTTCTTTTCCATCGCCCGCCAGCAGTTCACGAACAGAGGCGGTATTTTCGTCCAGCGCTTTTTTCAGTTTGGTATCATCGATGGACATCTTGCCGGTTTTGCCATCTTGTTTGATGCCAATTTCATTCAGGGTCTTAAAGGCACCTTCGCTACCGGAGTTAGCAAACTGCGCGCGAATACCGGTCTGAATGGTTCTTACCACGCTATCCCCGACCAGCGCGCCGTTATCTTTATCCTGACCTTCAGCCCCGGCATCAACCGCTTTATACTTGGTCAGCGTATTGAAGGTATCAATTAGCGAGTTATAAGCATCCACCCAGCCTTTAATTGCTTCTGTCGCTTTGTCATTGCTTTTGGTCACGGTCACGCGCGCATCAGTGACTTTCTTGGTCAATTCCAGCGTGACGCCCTGCGGCGCATCGGTGACTTTGTTGCTTTGACGTTCAATATCGATACCGTTCATCGTGAGCTTGGAGTTTTGGGCCTGAACCAGCTCGGTCATTTTTCCAGTACCGGTCTTACTGTCGTAGGCCAGCAGATCGTTCAGCTTACTGTCGCCGTCAACGGAGATAGTCATCTTACTGTCCATACCTTCTGCTGCAGTCAGCACCAGTTTGAACTCGCCATCTTTCACCTTGACGATACTGGCGGAGATACCGCTGTCGGTATCGTTAATTGCCTTGCTGATATCATCCAGCGTGGTCTTATCTTGCGAGAGTTTAATCTCCAGCGGCTCTTTCCGACCCGGCTGTTCAATTATAATAGTACGAGTACCAGAACCATCACCCAGAGCTTCTTTACTTGAGCCAACCGTTGCAGTACTTAAAGATTGTGCCTGCGCCAGTTGCGTGACGCTGATGGTATAAATACCCGGTGCTGCACCAGCTTCAGTAGTGACTTTCAGGTCTTCGGTGCTGCTGGTGACATTACTGCTTCTGAACAGCTCCGGTTTATTTAACGCGGTATTGGCCGTCTGGAATTTTTCCAGCGCACTCTTAAGCGTACCGTAGGCCGTCAGGCGGGCGGTATTATCGGTCTGTTGCTGAGTAATTGGATTTAAACGTTTTTTCTCAGCAATAGTCAGGTTGTTTAGCAACGTGTCCAGTGGTAAGCCTGAGCCTACGCCTAATGATGTAAATGAAGCCATGCCCGATTCCTTGTGATTGCAAACAATTGTTATGCGGGTTATCGGCAATTTGCGCGCAAAGTTTAATGATAGTTTTGTGAAAATAATGCCTGGAATAGTGGTGCATATAGAGGGTATTTCGCGGGCTAAGAAAAAAAACGACGGAAACTAAAAATTTTCTAAAGTTCGAATTTAAGGTGCCGATACATGGGTTACGGTCAGAAACCGTGGGCAACAGCCCAATAACATCGAGTTGTAATTGATAAGGAAAAGATCATGGCACAAGTCATCAATACAAACAGCCTGTCGCTGTTGACCCAAAACAACCTGAACAAATCTCAGTCCGCTCTGGGCTCCGCTATCGAGCGTCTGTCCTCTGGTCTGCGTATCAACAGCGCGAAAGACGATGCTGCTGGTCAGGCGATTGCAAACCGTTTCACCGCTAACATCAAAGGTCTGACTCAGGCTTCCCGTAACGCCAACGACGGTATCTCTGTTGCCCAGACCACGGAAGGCGCGCTGTCTGAAATCAACAACAACCTGCAGCGTGTTCGTGAACTGTCTGTACAGGCAGCGAACGGCTCTAACTCTGATTCCGACCTGTCTTCCATCCAGGACGAAATTAATCAGCGCCTGGAAGAAATAAACCGTGTTTCTCAGCAGACCGACTTCAACGGTAAAAAAGTCCTGAACCAGGATGGTCAACTGACTATTCAGGTCGGTGCAAAAGATGGTGAAACTATTACTATTGATCTGAAAAAAATCAATAGTGAAACGCTGAAGCTGAACGATCTGGATGTGACAAAGATTGCAACTACTGTCACTAATGGAACAAAAGCTAATATCCAGATCGCACCATCGGCTGCTGATATTACGGATACTAATGGTGGTGCTATTACTACTGGTACATCATTAGTTAAAGATGGTAATGGCAAATATTTTGTGAAAACAGGCGCTGGCGCTGATGATTATTTCGCGGCAACTCTTGATAACAAAACTGGTAAAGTTACGTTCGACAGCACTGCGGCTAATAAGGTTACAGTCACAGGTGCACAGCCGGCCACAGTAGGTAGAGATTTAACGTTAGATACGCAAGCTCTTAAGGCTGCTGGCGATACCCTTATTTCATATAAAGAATCTGGTGAGACTAAGTATGCGATTAAGGAATCTAATGGAGATTATAAAGACGCAACAATAAATGCAAATACTGGTGCTGTAACGAAAGGTACCAATGTAGTTACTCCTGATATCAGCCTTGACCCGCTGAAGAAAATCGACGATGCGCTGTCTGATGTTGATAAATTCCGTAGCTCCCTGGGTGCGGTGCAGAACCGTTTTGAATCTGCAGTGACCAACCTGGGTAACACCGTGAACAACCTGTCCTCTGCCCGTAGCCGTATCGAAGATTCCGACTACGCGACCGAAGTGTCTAACATGTCTCGCGCGCAGATTCTGCAGCAGGCAGGTACTTCTGTACTGGCACAGGCTAACCAGACGACGCAAAACGTCCTCTCTTTACTGCGTTAATCCATCGATTGGGTTACTCAGTCATTAGAGACAATAAAGGCAGCGAAAGCTGCCTTTTTTCTATACTGGAGTCTGAAGAATGCAAGAAATTACCGTTACTGAACCCCATTTTGTGACTACTTTTCAGTGCACCGGCACGCAATGTCGCGACCATTGCTGTAAAGGCTGGAACATACATCTGGATAAGGCAACGGTGAATAAGTATGTCTCCAGTAAAAATGAGATCATTAAGAGCATTGCTAAAGAGAATATTATTCTGCTTAAGAAAGATATTACGCAGTGGGGGATAATTAAACTTGCGGATGACACAGGGAACTGCCCATACCTCACTGAAGAGAGTCTGTGTCAGGTACAAAAAACATTGGGAGCCCAGGTGTTAAGTACGACCTGCCAGACATTCCCGCGTATTGAACGCGTTTATAGAAATGATGTGAGAAAATCGCTAAATTTATCCTGCCCTGAGGTTGTTAGCATTGTATTAACAGACCCTAATGCAATGATGTTAAACGAAAAAAACATCGTTAAACCGCAGGCTAATGTTAAACCCGCGCTTACACCACAGCAAAAGTTGTTGAATCTTTTTTGTTTAAGCCTGGTGGATCAGGCTGGGCGTGATATCAACGCCGGGCTTTATGCGCTGATTAAGTTTACGCTATTTATCGAGAAATTTAAGGTGGTTGATAATACCGCATTGGCAGAGATTGAACCCGTTTATCATGCGCTGTTGACTCAACTTCAATCGGGAGAGTTAAGAAAAGAGTTGTCAGATTTCTCGGCTGATCGAAATATCAAATTATCCTTAGCGCTTTTGTTGCAGGACTATTTTCGCAGTAATTCAGGGAGCAGATCGAGTGGTGTGTTGAATTATTATATTCAGTGCTTACTGAGAACGTTAACTCAGGACGATACGCAGTCTGTAGATGAGAGGCTCGTCAGACTAGAGGCGACCTGGCAGAAGGTTTACGAACAACAGGATGAGGCTGGATTCGATCTTAAAAATCTTATTTTGTATAAAATGTGGGAAAACAACTTTCCCAATCAAAAGAACGTAGACCCGCTTCGTACGTTATATATGATAAGTGTCGAATACTATTTCATCAAAATGCTGATTGCTGCAAGTGCCTTCGAAAGAACATACCTAGAGAAGGAGGACGCCATCAATATCGTCTACAGCTTCCATTCGTTAAGTCAGCATAACCCTACCGTACATGAGAATTTTCAAAAGCATATCGAGACCGTGCGCACAGGGGATGACCTGTCGATGATTCATCTCTTGACATAATTTTAACGGGGATGCGTTAAATCGCATCCCTCGCAAGCTAACCATTTGATTTATGTTTGATTATTTCTGATGCGAAATAACGCCATCAGCTACATAAGTGAAATAACCCTTCTTTTATAGCCTTATTCCTCCGATAGAACCCCCTGCAGAAACGGATAATCATGCCGATAACTCATTTAACGCAGGGCTGTTTATCGTGAATTCACTGTATACCGCTGAAGGTGTAATGGATAAACACTCGCTGTGGCAGCGTTATGTACCGTTGGTGCGTCACGAAGCATTGCGCCTTCAGGTGCGTTTGCCGGCGAGCGTAGAACTGGATGACCTGCTACAAGCGGGCGGCATCGGGTTATTGAATGCCGTTGACCGATATGACGCTTTGCAAGGAACGGCATTTACCACTTACGCAGTGCAGCGTATTCGTGGAGCAATGCTGGACGAACTACGTAGCCGGGATTGGGTGCCGCGTAGCGTTCGGCGCAATGCTCGCGAAGTGGCACAGGCGATGGGACAACTGGAGCAGGAATTAGGGCGCAACGCGACGGAAACCGAAGTGGCGGAGCGTCTGGCTATTCCTGTGCAAGAGTATCGTCAGATGTTGCTCGATACCAATAACAGCCAACTCTTCTCATACGACGAGTGGCGGGAAGAGCATGGCGATAGTATTGAGCTGGTGACGGAAGAACATCAGCAGGAAAACCCGTTACAACAGCTTCTTGAGGGTAACCTCCGCCAGCGCGTGATGGACGCGATCGAGGCGTTGCCGGAGCGCGAAAAGCTGGTGTTAACGCTGTACTACCAGGAAGAGCTGAATCTGAAAGAGATCGGCGCGGTACTGGAAGTCGGGGAGTCACGGGTCAGCCAGTTGCACAGTCAGGCCATCAAACGTCTACGCACCAAGCTGGGTAAGCTATAGGGGTACATTATTACCCCTGAACAATGCCGCATTACGAATTGACTACCAGGAGTTCTCATGACGGTGCAGCAATCAAAAAGACGGCCTCTAAGCCGCTACCTCAAAGATTTCAAACACAGCCAGACGCATTGCGCCCATTGCTTTAAGTTGCTCGACCGGATCACGCTGGTTCGTCGCGGGCAAATTGTGAATAAAATCGCCATCGCCCGCCTGGACACTTTGTTGGATGAAGCCGAGTGGGAGCAGGAGAAAAAAGAGTGGGTGGCACTGTGTCGTTTTTGCGGTGATTTGCATTGCAAAGAGCAGAGCGACTTTTTCGACATCATTGGTTTTAAACAATTTTTATTTGAGCAGACCGAAATGAGTCACGGCACGGTACGTGAATACGTTGTCCGCCTGCGTCGCCTCGGGAATCACCTGACCGAACAAAATATCTCTCATGACCTGCTGCAGGAAGGGTTCCTCGACGAAAACCTTGCCCCGTGGCTGCCGGAAACCAGCACCAACAATTACCGCATCGCCTTACGTAAGTATGAGCAGTTCAAAGCCCATACCCATATGGGACATATGCAGAAATCCTCCTGGACAGCCAGTTCTGATATATATTAAAAACGAATAAGGTGTAACAGAGTCGTGTTTATGGAACACAGTAAACGCTTTACACTGTAGTCATAAATGATAGTCACTAATGACAATATTCGGGGTAACTATGAAATTAGCACTTCTGGGACGTCAGGCTCTGATGGGTGTAATGGCTGTTGCACTTGTCGCCGGAATGAGCGTAAAGACTTATGCAGATGAAGGTCTGTTAAATAAAGTTAAAGAGCGCGGCACGCTGCTGGTGGGCCTGGAAGGGACCTATCCCCCGTTTAGTTTTCAGGGTGACGACGGTAAGCTGACCGGTTTCGAAGTGGAGTTTGCTGAGGAACTGGCCAAGCACCTTGGGGTGAAAGCTAACCTGAAGCCGACCAAGTGGGACGGTATGCTGGCCTCTCTTGATTCCAAGCGCATTGACGTGGTCATCAACCAGGTGACCATCTCTGACGAACGTAAGAAAAAATACGATTTCTCTACCCCGTATACGGTTTCTGGTATTCAGGCGCTGGTGAAGAAAGGTAATGAAGGCGTTATTAAGACCGCTGCCGATCTGAAAGGTAAAAAAGTCGGCGTTGGTCTGGGCACCAACTATGAAGAGTGGCTGCGCCAGAACGTGCAGGGCGTGGATATTCGTACCTATGATGATGACCCGACCAAATACCAGGATCTGCGTGTAGGCCGTATCGACGCCATTTTGGTTGACCGTCTGGCAGCGCTGGATCTGGTCAAGAAAACCAAGGATACGCTGGCTGTGACCGGTGAAGCATTCTCCCGCCAGGAGTCCGGCGTGGCGCTGCGCAAAGGCAATGAAGATCTGCTGAAAGCGGTTGATGCGGCCATTGCTGAAATGCAGAAAGACGGTACGCTGAAAGCTCTGTCTGAAAAATGGTTTGGAGCGGATGTGACGAAATAATCGGCATTCGACGAAAAAAGGCGCCTTTAACAGCGCCTTTTTTTATTTCATTGCGCCTGAGCGTGCATAATAAAAAGAACATCACAACAACGAATACCGGAGGCTGTATGCCGCTGCATAACTTAACGCGCTTTCCACGTCTGGAATTTATTGGCGCGCCAACGCCGCTCGAATATCTTCCACGCTTCTCCGACCACCTTGGGCGCGATATTTTCATCAAACGCGATGACGTCACGCCGATGGCCATGGGTGGCAATAAGCTGCGTAAGCTGGAATTCCTGGCCGCAGACGCACTGCGTGAAGGCGCTGATACGCTGATAACCGCAGGTGCGATTCAGTCTAACCACGTTCGCCAGACGGCGGCGGTAGCGGCTAAGCTTGGCCTGCACTGCGTGGCGCTGTTGGAAAATCCGATTGGCACTACTGCGGAAAACTATCTCACCAATGGCAACCGTCTGCTTCTGGACCTGTTTAATACGCAAATCGAAATGTGCGATGCGCTGACAGACCCGAATGCGCAGCTTCAGGAACTGGCGACGCGCATTGAAGCACAGGGCTTCCGCCCGTATGTGATCCCCGTTGGCGGTTCTAACGCCCTGGGCGCATTGGGTTATGTGGAAAGCGCGCTGGAAATTGCCCAGCAGTGTGAAGGGGCCGTTGCGCTTTCTTCCGTTGTGGTGGCATCGGGCAGCGCGGGAACGCACGCCGGGCTGGCCGTGGGCCTGGAACAACTGATGCCAGACGTCGAGCTGATCGGCGTGACCGTCTCGCGCAGCGTTGCCGATCAAAAGCCCAAAGTTGTAACGTTGCAGCAGGATATTGCCCGCGAACTGGAACTGACGGCCTCGGCGGATATCCTGTTATGGGATGATTATTTTGCGCCGGGCTACGGTACGCCAAACGAAGAGGGCATGGAGGCGGTAAAACTGCTGGCGCGCCTGGAAGGCATTTTGTTGGATCCGGTGTATACCGGTAAGGCGATGGCGGGTTTGATTGACGGTATCAGCCAGAAGCGCTTTAAAGACGAAGGACCAATCCTCTTTATTCATACCGGTGGGGCACCTGCACTGTTTGCCTACCATCCTCACGTGTAACAACCAGGTCGAAAAACGCTAATGCATGAAAGTATCCAACTGGTAATTGATTCTCTGCCGTATCTGCTCAAAGGCGCGGTTTTTACGCTGCAACTGAGTATCGGCGGGATGTTTTTTGGCCTCGTGCTGGGGTTTATCCTGGCGTTGATGCGTCTGTCGCCGCTGTTGCCTGTGCGCTGGCTGGCGCGTTTTTATATCTCTATTTTTCGCGGAACACCGCTAATTGCCCAACTGTTCATGATCTATTACGGTCTGCCGCAGTTTGGTATTGAGCTTGATCCCATCCCGGCGGCGATGATTGGCTTGTCGCTGAATACGGCGGCCTACGCTGCGGAAACTCTGCGTGCGGCAATCTCTTCCATCGATAAAGGGCAGTGGGAGGCAGGTGCCAGTATTGGTATGACGCGCTGGCAGACCATGCGCCGGGCAATCCTGCCGCAGGCTGCGCGCGTTGCGTTGCCGCCGCTGAGCAACAGCTTTATCAGTCTGGTGAAAGATACCTCTTTGGCCGCCACTATTCAGGTACCGGAACTGTTCCGTCAGGCGCAGCTGATTACCTCGCGTACGTTGGAAGTCTTTACGATGTATCTGGCGGCCTCGTTGATTTACTGGGTGATGGCGACGGTGCTTTCTGCGCTGCAAAACTATTTTGAAGAACAACTGAACCGCCAGGAGAGAGAGCCGAAATGAGTGCTATCGAAGTCAGAAACCTGGTCAAAAAATTTCATGGGCAAACGGTGCTGCATGGGATCGATCTTGACGTCAAACCTGGTGAAGTAGTAGCGATTATCGGGCCGAGCGGATCGGGCAAAACCACGCTGCTGCGTAGCATTAATTTGCTGGAGCAACCGGAGGCGGGCACTATTAAAGTGGGTGAGATTACCATTGATACCGCGCGTTCGTTGACCCAGCAGAAAGGGCTGATTCGTCAGTTACGTCAGCACGTCGGTTTTGTGTTTCAGAACTTTAATTTGTTCCCGCATCGGACGGTGCTGGAAAACATTATTGAAGGGCCAGTGATAGTCAAAGGTGAACCAAAAGCTGAAGCGACAGGTCGTGCGCGTGAATTGCTGGCGAAAGTCGGGCTCGCAGGTAAAGAAACCAGCTATCCGCGGCGTTTATCGGGCGGACAGCAGCAGCGCGTAGCGATTGCCCGGGCACTGGCGATGCGACCTGAGGTTATTTTATTTGATGAACCTACCTCAGCGCTTGACCCTGAACTGGTTGGCGAGGTGCTGAATACCATTCGCCAGTTGGCGCAGGAAAAACGCACCATGGTAATTGTGACGCATGAAATGAGCTTCGCTCGCGATGTTGCCGATAGAGCGATATTTATGGATCAAGGACGGATAGTGGAGCAGGGACCAGCAAAATCCTTATTCACGCATCCGCAGCAGCCGCGTACCCGTCAGTTTCTTGAGAAGTTTTTGATGCAATAAATAGTGCATATAGCACTCGTCGGAATTGTTTCAGGCGAGTGCTGTTCGCATAACTATTTATAATTATTGCTTTATTATTAATGCTTGAATCTGTTACTTCCTTCCACTGTTGAGTAATACTCAAGTAATTCTTCATTTGTCCGATAATTTGCATATATAAAATACATTTATGTGTTAGCTTGTTTCATATGTTTGGATGATTATCAATCTCAGGGGCATTACCACTTAGTATGCAGGATCATGATTTCTTCACCTGGCGACGGAGCATGCTGTTACGCTTTCAGGAAATGGCGACGGCAGAGGATGTCTATACGGAATTACAACAACAGACGCAGCACTTAGAGTTCGATTTTTACGCGCTCTGTGTTCGTCATCCGGTACCTTTTACCCGACCTAAAACGTCTCTTCATACGACCTATCCCAAAGCATGGGTGGCGCATTATCAGTCCGAAAATTATTTCGCCATTGATCCGGTGCTGAAACCTGAAAACTTCAGTCAGGGGCATTTACCCTGGAACGATACTCTGTTTCGCGATGCGCAACCTTTGTGGGACGCCGCACGCAATCACGGTTTACGCAAAGGGATGACGCAATGCTTAATGTTGCCTAATCGGGCGTTGGGTTTTTTATCGGTATCGCGTGCAAGTATCCGTAACAGTCGCCTTGCGAGCGATGAAGTGGAGCTCAGGATGCAGCTTCTGGTGCGGGAAAGCCTGTCTGTACTGACGCGGCTGGAAGATGACATGGTTATGGCGCCAGAAATGCGCTTTAGCAAGCGGGAAAAGGAAATATTGAAATGGACGGCGGAGGGGAAGACCTCTTCAGAGATAGCCATCATTCTGTCTATTTCTGAAAATACCGTAAACTTCCACCAGAAGAATATGCAAAAGAAATTCAATGCACCAAACAAAACGCAGATAGCCTGTTATGCCGCGGCAACCGGGCTTATCTGAGTAAATTATCGTTCTGAGTGTCAGACGCAAAACCGGCTGAGAGCATTGCTATCAGCCGGTTTCTTTTTACTGGCGGTAAGCTTGTTTAATTTGCTTAACCGTGTTGGAAAATACCGCCGCCTGTGATTGATCTTCAATCAGCGCGAGCTGTTTTTCCATTTTAAGAATCACGCGGCCTGCATCGGCTTGACCCATTGCCTGCAGCATCAGCGTTAACATGGCTTTCAGGCAGGTGACTTCATTGGCCAGTTCCTGGTTATTCTCAGCAGTGGAAAAGTCAGGCGTACTCATTTATTTTCCTCGTTATGTTTCAATGAAAAAGTGCGATGTCAAATCTTAAGGCGGCGGAGTATACCATAAGCGAGGCTAAAAATATCTGTGGTTGTTTTTTGCGCGGACCAATGTTGTGGACATTAAAATAAACAACATGTTGCAGTGCATATATTTTCTCCACATGTTGTTTATTTCGAGTATTTTCCTCGTTAATTATTGTTACAACTTTGACTGCCTATTTTGCATTCAGCGGGGGAATATGAATTTTTTGTCACTATTCTGAAACAGCTATGCAGATATAACCGTGGCAGAAGGCTGTCAGGACTGAAAGTTTCCACTCGTCGTACAATCTAATTTCCAAAAACGAGAGCAAAATCGAAAGTCGGACGTTTTTTACATTTCAAAGTTGAGATAAAACCCGTTAACATAGGGCCGATTAACTATCGGTAGCGTTATCCCTATTCTGGAGATATTCCTTTGATCAACGTTTTTCTTGTTGATGACCACGAACTGGTGCGCGCAGGGATACGACGCATTCTGGAAGATATAAAAGGCATAAAAGTTGTCGGCGAAGCGTGCTGCGGTGAAGATGCGGTAAAATGGTGCCGCTCAAATTCCGTTGACGTTGTGCTGATGGATATGAATATGCCCGGTATTGGCGGTCTGGAAGCAACCCGCAAAATTGCGCGTTCCACGGCAGACATTAAAGTGATCATGCTGACGGTACACACCGAAAACCCATTACCTGCAAAAGTTATGCAGGCAGGTGCGGCAGGGTATCTCAGCAAAGGCGCCGCCCCCCAGGAAGTAGTGAGTGCGATTCGTTCGGTTTATTCCGGGCAGCGTTATATTGCCTCCGATATCGCTCAGCAAATGGCGCTCAGCCAGATTGAGCCTGAGAAAACGGAAACCCCGTTTGCCAGTTTGTCTGAACGCGAGTTGCAGATTATGCTGATGATCACCAAAGGTCAGAAGGTCAATGAGATCTCAGAACAGCTGAATCTTAGTCCTAAAACGGTGAACAGCTATCGCTATCGAATGTTCAGTAAATTAAACATTCATGGCGATGTTGAGCTGACTCACCTGGCAATTCGCCATGGCCTGTGTAATGCGGAGACATTAACAAGCCAGTGACCGATCAGTTTGATGCCAAAGCGTTCCTGAAAACCGTGACCAGTCAGCCCGGCGTCTATCGTATGTATGATACCGCCGGGACGGTTATCTATGTCGGGAAAGCGAAAGACCTGAAAAAAAGGCTTTCCAGCTACTTCCGTAGTAATCTTGCGTCACGCAAGACCGAAGCGCTGGTCACGCAAATCCAGCAGATTGATGTCACGGTGACGCACACTGAAACCGAAGCGTTATTGCTTGAGCACAACTACATCAAGCTGTATCAGCCGCGCTATAACGTATTGCTGCGCGATGATAAATCCTACCCTTTTATATTCCTTAGCGGCGATACCCACCCGCGCCTGGCGATGCATCGCGGGGCAAAGCATGCCAAAGGCGAGTACTTTGGACCGTTCCCTAACGGTTATGCGGTGCGTGAAACGCTGGCGCTGTTGCAGAAAATATTTCCTATCCGCCAGTGCGAAAACAGCGTTTATCGCAACCGTTCTCGACCTTGTCTGCAATATCAGATTGGCCGCTGTCTCGGTCCGTGTGTCGCGGGTCTGGTGAGTGAGGAAGAGTATGCTCAGCAGGTCGAGTATGTTCGTCTGTTCCTGTCCGGAAAAGACGATCAGGTATTAACGCAGCTGATCACCCGCATGGAAAAGGCCAGCCAAAATCTCGAGTTTGAAGAGGCTGCGCGCATTCGTGACCAAATTCAGGCCGTACGCCGCGTGACAGAAAAACAGTTTGTCTCTAATACCGGAGATGATCTGGACGTCATTGGCGTGGCGTTTGACGCCGGTATGGCCTGTGTGCACGTTCTGTTTATTCGCCAGGGTAAAGTGCTGGGCAGCCGCAGCTATTTCCCGAAAGTACCCGGTGGCACGGAACTCGGCGAGGTCGTCGAAACCTTTGTCGGGCAGTTTTATCTGCAGGGGAGCCAGATGCGTACCTTACCCGGGGAGATCCTGCTCGATTTTAATCTTAGCGATAAAACCCTGCTGGCAGACTCTCTGTCTGAACTGGCCGGCAGAAAGATTAACGTGCAGACGAAACCGCGAGGAGATCGCGCACGTTATCTCAAGCTGGCGCGGACCAACGCGGCAGTGGCGCTCACCACAAAACTTTCTCAGCAGTCGACGATTACGCAACGTCTGACGGCGCTGGCATCGGTGTTGAAGTTACCTGCGGTGAAGCGTATGGAATGCTTCGACATCAGCCATACGATGGGTGAACAGACGGTAGCTTCCTGCGTGGTCTTTGATGCCAATGGCCCGCTGCGCGCAGAGTATCGCCGCTACAACATTACCGGCATTACGCCGGGTGATGATTATGCGGCGATGAATCAGGTTTTGCGTCGGCGTTATGGTAAGGCGATTGAAGAAAGTAAGATTCCGGACGTCATATTGATCGACGGCGGTAAAGGTCAGTTAGGGCAGGCGAAAGCCGTTTTTGCTGAGCTGGATGTTCCCTGGGACAAACAGCACCCACTCTTGCTGGGGGTGGCAAAAGGGGCCGATCGTAAAGCAGGCCTGGAAACGCTGTTCTTTGAGCCGGAAGGTGAGGGCTTTAGCCTGCCGCCGGATTCGCCTGCATTGCACGTTATCCAGCATATCCGCGATGAATCTCACGATCATGCGATTAGCGGGCATCGTAAAAAGCGGGCGAAAGTGAAAAGCACCAGCACGCTTGAGACCATCGAAGGTGTCGGGCCAAAGCGTCGCCAGATGTTGTTGAAATATATGGGAGGTTTGCAAGGCCTTCGTAACGCAAGTATCGAAGAAATTGCAAAAGTGCCGGGTATTTCGCAAGCTCTGGCAGAAAAGATCTTCTACTCGTTGAAACATTAGGCCCTCTGTAGCAACATAGGGGTAATTTCACTGACAACAGATAGTTATCCGTCATATGCAATTTAATATCCCTACGTTGCTCACGCTGTTTCGCGTCATCCTGATCCCATTCTTTGTATTGGCTTTTTACCTGCCATTCACCTGGGCTCCCTTTGTTTGTGCGCTGATCTTCTGTATTGCAGCGGTCACTGACTGGTTTGACGGTTTTCTGGCGCGCCGCTGGAACCAAAGCACGCGTTTTGGCGCCTTCCTCGATCCGGTCGCTGATAAAGTGCTGGTGGCTATCGCGATGGTCCTGGTGACAGAGCATTACCACAGCTGGTGGGTGACGCTTCCTGCCGCAACAATGATTGCGCGTGAAATTATCATCTCTGCACTGCGTGAATGGATGGCCGAACTG
Organism: Citrobacter sp. Cpo074; assembly: GCF_030332745.1. Lineage (NCBI taxonomy): Bacteria > Pseudomonadati > Pseudomonadota > Gammaproteobacteria > Enterobacterales > Enterobacteriaceae > Citrobacter > Citrobacter sp. Cpo074. Next base: position 116,966 of record NZ_JAOWHG010000033.1, on the reverse strand, counting down.
GGTAAACGCAGCAGCGTAGCCGTATCCTGGATCGGCAAAGTAAAAACCACTTCGCAAATGGCCGCGCTGGCCTGGCTGCTGTGGCGTCCAAATATCTGGGTAGAGTATGCTGGGATCGCACTTTTCTTCGTCGCCGCGATACTGACTTTGTGGTCAATGTTCCAGTATTTGAGCGCTGCACGTGGAGATTTGCTTGATCAGTGATCGTTTCGACGCAAATTTCAGCAAACGATCGTCAGTGGTGAAAAATATCGTTGACTCATTGCGTCAGGTAAGTAGAATGCAACGCATCGAACGGCAGCACTGATTGCCAGACGATAACAAAATCAAGTGATTAACAAAGTTACTTGATGATGCGGGAATAGCTCAGTTGGTAGAGCACGACCTTGCCAAGGTCGGGGTCGCGAGTTCGAGTCTCGTTTCCCGCTCCAAATTTAAGACATCGGCAATAGCGGATGTCGGCTGTAAAGCCAGAAGATTTCGGCGCGTTAGCAAAGCGGTTATGTAGCGGATTGCAAATCCGTCTAGTCCGGTTCGACTCCGGAACGCGCCTCCAATTTCTTCCCGAGCCCGGATGGTGGAATCGGTAGACACAAGGGATTTAAAATCCCTCGGCGTTCGCGCTGTGTGGGTTCAAGTCCCACTCCGGGTACCATGGGAAAGAACAGAATAATCAAAGCAATAAGCAGTGTCGTGAAACCACCTCCGGGTGGTTTTTTTGTGCCTGTTTTTTTACAAGCATAGATACCTTGCGTCAAGCAACCTGCCAGAAACGTAAACTGCCCTCTATATACTCACTATTGCTAATCAATCTATCGCCGAATCGGCGCGTTAAACATAAAGCCCCCTCGGGCAGGGTTGTTGATAAACCCATCGCGGGCGGGATTATAGTTGTGGTCCTGGAAACCATTCATCAGGATGGGATCGCCAAAGCCATCCTGTATCGCCAGCTGTCTGTGGATTCGGTTTCGTGCCCTGAACGTGAAAACAAAATCATCCGTCCCGCCAATGATGATCACGCCATTACCAGCTCGAAGTGCCTCGCTCAACTCTTGCTCTCTGACAGCCTGGTTTTGTAACGCGCTGGCTGTGGCAGACGATGACGCCAGCAGCAGTAATATGAGAACGGCGCATGAAAATACCGATGGCAGTTTCATGATTAATACCTATAAAAAACATGGCTATTAAAGTATAGCTTTATGTTGTCATCTTAACTGAAAAGAAAACCAATAATTTAAACCTGCTATCCATACTGTGTTTAAAAGTCCGGAAGAGTAGTGCCGCGCAGTTAAGAACTATAATAAAAACAGCCAACAGATGATTACTTCTGTTGGCAGACAGTGCTGATTCAGGGGGCTGCTATGAACATTTCATCTTTTCCGATAGTTATGTTCGCAGCATTGCTTACCTTTAGTGGTGCAGCATATTCGGTGGAAGAAGGGGATATCTTTTCGCAGAATGCCAGGGCTACGGATCCCATCGCGTTTTCTCAACAGTCATTTAATAACCTGACATCTTATCAGGTTATGATGCGCTCCTCGTCGCCATCCGATGAAAGCAAAATTATTCGCTATAGCTTTCAAAAGCCTGGGTATGTGCGGATGGATTTTACCCAACCGCATTCAGGTGCGGTGCTTATTTTTAATCCTGTCAGCGGTAAAGTGACGTTATGGCCATTTGGTGTGGGTTCGTTGCCCATTTTGCACCTGTCGCCTACTAATTCATTGATCCAGGATGAGCGCGGTCATCGGGTGGATCGTTCTGATATCGGCGTGTTGTTGGGCAATATTCGTCATCTGCAACGCGAAGGGACAACAACCACAGTTGGTAATGAAAACCTTGCAGGACGGGCGACGACGCGCGTATCTGTGGTTGGGCCAGGAACAATGGCGGTTGATGGTGTTCACCGCTATGACGTCTGGCTGGATAATTATCACGGACTCCCTGCCAAAGTGATCAGCTATGCGCCAGATGGGCAGCGATTAGAAACCGTGCTTCTGGATGCTATGGCCATTAACATCCGTTTTCCCGCCAATTTCTTCTCGCCTTGAGGGAGTCTGTATTATGGCTAACTATCGGTTTTCCACCGTCTGGCGGGTTGAGGCTTCAATTCAGGAGGTATGGGATGTTTTTTCTCATCCCGATCAGTGGCCAGAATGGTGGGAAAGTCTGGAACGCATTGTTGAGATTAAAAAAGGTGATATACAGGGCATTGGGGCGCTGCATCGTTATACCTGGAAAGGAGCGCTTCCTTATCGCTTAACCTTTGATATCAACGTGTTGAATATTCTGCCCTGCTCGCTGCTTGAGGGGCAAGCCAGCGGGGCGGTTGAAGGGCGAGGCGTGTGGTCTTTTTCTGCCAGTGGCGCAGAAACCATCGTCAGATATGACTGGAATGTGCGTACCACGATCCGCTGGATGAATTACCTGGCTCCGCTGGCGGCACCCGTTTTTCGCTGGAATCACGATATGGTTATGCGCGAAGGGGCAAGAGGGTTAGCCCGCAAACTGGCAACGAATGTCTATATTTTCTGAACTCGCCCTCACTGCTGTACTTTTTGCCTGCCTATGGCTTACTATCTGTCGCGCAGTTTCTTATTTCATTCACAGTTAACAGGTCTGTTATTGATGAATAACCTCCATCGGCTCACCTTTTTATGTCAGCGTCTGTCTGCTGTGATGATCGCATACGGTTTTTGCCTTCTTAGCCGTAGCCCAACTCTTACAACATGGACAGACAGCAATGCAACGTCGACAATTTCTCAAAAATAGCGTTCTCCTTTCCGCCGCCGGTTTAGTCGGTCCTGCGGTTATTAGCCAGACGGTTCAAGCCGCTGAACCATCCGTTGCACCAGTCGCGCGTCGGCGCTTTGTGTTATCCCAGACGTATAAACTTAACCCTCCTAAGGGATCGAGCGGCGTGGTAAAACTGTGGATCCCGCTTCCGGTAGATACCGCGTTTCAACAAATGACGGCGCTTGCCTTTAGCGGAAACTATAAGCAGGCGTACGTTACCACTAATAATACTTATGGCGCGAAAACGCTGTTTGCCACCTGGCCTGACTCGCAGGGCGAACTGTTGATTAACGTTGATATCGACATTGAAACCGCCGACTGGGAGCCGCTGAAGCAGGACGCGCTGAAAACCTGGCAAGCGCCGGAGCAGATTATTTATCCGCTGGATGTAAAACCGTACCTGCTGCCGACGACACATACCCCAGTTGATGGGCTTGTTCTGGAAACTGCGCGTAAAATCACCGGTAATGAGCAGGATCCGCTGAAAAAAGCGCGCCTGATTTACGAATGGGTGAGTAGCCATATGGAGCGCGATAACGACGTCATTGGCTGCGGCACGGGGGATGTGGCGGAGATCTTAAAAAGCGGTAAGCTCAAAGGAAAATGCACCGACATGAGCTCCGTTTTTGTGGCTCTGGCGCGGGCCAGCGGCATTCCGGCGCGCGAACTGTTTGGCATCCGTCTGGGCAAAGCCAATAAGCTCGAACGTTACTCGAAAAGCGCTTTTGGCAAAGCAGACAGTGCAGGCGTCGCCGATGTGAGCGGCGGACAACATTGCCGCGCCGAATTCTATCTGGCCGGTTACGGCTGGTTACCGTGCGATCCTGCTGATGTGACCAAAATGCGTCTGGCAGAGAAAAAGTCGCATCAGGACGCCGATGTCCAGGCGGTAAACACTTACCTGTTTGGTAACTGGGAAATGAACTGGGTTGGATTTAACTACGGGCGTGATTTCGAGCTGTATCCAGCAACGGAGCAGGGAGCCATGAACAACTTTGGCTATCCTTACGCTGAAGTCGATGGTGACCCGATCAATTTCTATGATCCTAAAGCGTTCTCCTACAGCTATGTCGCCACAGAACAACGCTAAAGGGGCGGGACTCACCCTGTTGACGGCCGCTGCGGCTGCTGTCACCGCGGGCTTATGCTGCGTTGGACCGCTGCTCTATCTGTTGTTTGGTATTTCGGCGGCGAGCTTTGCTGTTTTCACCCAGTTTGAGTTTTTGCGAATTCCCCTGATGCTGGTGTCATTGGGCTTATTACTGCGCGTCTTCTGGCGGCTCTATTTTTCCAGGCGGCTGTGGTGCTCCGGATGGTTAACGTTGAAGCAAGCGCGCGTTCTCTACTGGTGCGCGCTGGCGTTGATTTTGCCGGTGCTATTTTATCCAACGCTCGTTGCCTGGTTTTATGAGGTATTTGAATGAAAATCTTCACATTAGTTGCATGCTTGTTGCTGCCGCTGTGGGCTCAGGCGGCCAATCAAAAAGTGGTGCTGGATATACAAAATATGACCTGCTCGCTGTGCGTTATTTCGGTCAATCAGGCGCTACGTGAAACCGATGGTGTGATTAAAGCAAAATCCTCCCTAAAAACCCGACAAGCAGAAGCGATTGTGCCAGAAGGTTTCCCAACCGATACGTTACTTAACGCGGTAGCGAAAACGGGCTATACCGCAACGCTCAACCGTATTGAACAACAGTAAACCACCTACGGGTGGTTTTATTGTGTTTTCCCGGTATGATGCCCGGCGGCTTAGTGTTCTCTTTTGTGCGTTAACTTCCGGAATTCCCCTCGTTTCCTGTTAACCTGAACAGGCGGCAGCTATATGCCGCATATGCCCATTTTTATCTGTTATCCCTCCAGCCATGTAGGATGATCACAGGCAAGATTTTTTGACTAAGGAAAAGCGTTATGAAAACGGGACCATTAAACGAGAGCGAACTGGAATGGCTGGATGATGTACTGACTAAGTACAATACAGACAAGGCTATTCTGGATGTGTCAGAACTGGATGGTTTGCTGACGGCGGTGTTGAGTTCACCGTATGAAATTGAACCAGAGCAGTGGCTGGTCGCAATTTGGGGCGGCGCGCAGTATGTCCCTCGCTGGTCCTCCGAAAAAGAAATGACGCGTTTCATGAACCTGGCGTTTCAACATATGGCGGATACGGCCGATCGTCTGGATGAATATCCTGAGCAGTTTGAGCCGCTGTTTGGTTTGCGTGAAATTGACGAGCATGAACTGACCATCGTTGAAGAGTGGTGCTTTGGTTATATGCGCGGTGTCGCACTGTCAGACTGGTCCGCGTTACCGGACACGTTAAAACCAGCACTTGAAGCTATTGCGCTGCACGGTACGGAAGAGAACTTTGCGGTGGTTGAGAAACTAACGCCGGAAGCGTTTGAAGAGAGCGTGGATGCCATCCGCCTGGCTGCGCTGGACCTGCATGCTTACTGGATGGCGCATCCTCAGGAAACGCCGGTCAAAGTACCGGTGAAAGTGGATGCCAAAGTAGGGCGCAATGACCCTTGTCCGTGTGGCAGCGGCAAGAAATATAAGCAGTGCTGTTTGCATTAACAGAAAGGGGCGAAAGCCCCTTTGTTTTAACCCACTTCTGGTAGTAATCCTGCTGCAATAGAAAACTGTACTGCTATCACCACAATGCCGCACAAAAATACCAGCGCCAGCGCCGGAGCACCGCCTGCTACGCGGTAGTTGGCCTGCGGATTATGTTTTCTGCTCTGCCAGGCCAGCATCGAGGGAATGAGCAGCGCCAGCACCGCCAGGGCAACGCCCGCATATCCTAATGCCATGACAAAACCACGCGGATAGAACAGCGCGAATGCCAGCGGTGGCAGGAAGGTCAACGCGCCGGTTTGCATTCTTCCCGCTACGGTATTGCGGCGCTGGAAGAGGTCGGCCAGGTAGTCAAATAATCCCAATGCAACGCCGAGGAAAGAGGTTGCCAGCGCGAGGTCAGCAAACAGATGCACCGCCAGTTCGACGTGCGGAGAAGCCACGACTTCACGCAATGCCTGCAATAAGCCGTTTAAGCCTGCGTGATTGGCTAAAAGCCCCATGAATGTTGTCGAGTTAATGCTACCAAGCGTCGCCAGTTGCCAGAAGATATAGGCGACCAGAGGAATAGCGCTACCCGTAATAAACACCCAACGCAGTTTACGGATGTTACCGTTCATATAGCTGACGATACTGGGAACACTGCCGTGAAAACCGAACGAGGTGAAGATGACCGGGATTGCGGAGAGCGCCAACCCCTGTTGCAGCGGCAGCGTAAGCAGGTTCACTTTATGAATATGCGGCATTAACAGAGCCAGCATCGCCACCAGGAAGATTATCTTGGCACTGAATAGCAGACGGTTGAACAGATCGACCAGCGAGGTCCCAACACAAACCACGCCACCGGCAACAAAGGTGAACAGCAGTACGCCTGTTGTCGGGGATATATTTGTTCCGGTCCAGTCGCTGATGCTGGAGGCCAGCAGTTCACCTGCACCACTGATGTACGCCGCCGTCAGAGCATACATTAAAAACATCATGCTAAAGCCCGTTACCCATTGTCCGTAACGACCAAGATAACGTTTTGCCAGCGTACCCAGCCCGGTGTCTGCCGGGACATGTTGATACACTTCAAGCAGCAGCAGCGCGGTGTAGCACATCAACGCCCAAAGACTGACTAACAATACCAGCGTGACGCTAAACCCCACGCCTGCCGCAGCCAGCGGCATTGCCAACATACCGGCACCAATCGTGGTTCCCGCCACGATAAAAATACTACCCAGGGTTCTGTTTTTCACGCTTTCCTCTGTCCCAGAGATAATCAATGGTTATATCTGCGGCGCAGATTAAGGCAAAACGCTATTTTCGTCAAATCACCGTTACAACGACTGTACATTAATGTTTACGATGTTGTGATCATTAAGATGTATAACAAATGACATTTATCTGCTGATAAACCTGCGTTAGCGCAAAGCGACGATGTGCGGTTCACATTAGGCTACGGACTTTATTAAGGAGGTATTATGGAATCTATTCACGGTCACGAAGTGCTTAACATGATGATTGAATCTGGTGAGCAGTATTCAAATGCCAGCCTTGAAGCGGCGATTACGGCACGTTTCGGCGAGCAGGCGCGTTTTCACACTTGTTCTGCGGCGGATATGACGGCAGGCGAGTTGGTGGCGTTTTTAGCGGCGAAGGGAAAGTTTATTGCAAAAGAAGACGGCTTCTCTACGCACGAAAGCAAGATCTGCCGTCACTGATTTCAAGGGGTAATGATGGCGGGTTGCCTTCATTACCCTAAAATATTAATTCTGTGTATCAAGCGTAGCCAGTTCTTTGTCGATGAAATAAAGACCTTCGCCGCTTTTTCCTGCCAGCGACAGCTTATCAATAACAGATTTAAATAATTTCTCTTCTTCATGCTGCTCGGCAACATACCATTGCAGGAAATTAAAGGTTGGATAATCCTGGTGGGTCATTGCCGCGTGTGCCAGCTCATTAATTTTCTGGGTGATTAGCTGCTCGTGTTCGTAAGTAACACGGAACAGTTCATCCAGAGAAGCATATTCAGCAAAGGGTGAAGAAACGGTATTAATACGCGGCAAACTGCCGGTATCGGTCAGGTAGTCGAACAGACGCTGCATGTGCGTCATCTCTTCCTGGGCGTGACGGCGCAAAAACGCGGCAGCACCTTCGAAGCTGTGATAGCTGCACCACGCGCTCATCTGTTGGTAGAGCAGAGATGAATATAATTCAAGATTCATTTGCTCATTCAGTTGGTCGATCATTTCTGTTTTCAGCATGGTTCTGCTCCACAAACGTTATTATATATTGACGTGGCGCCACTATAATTTGTTATTTAATTATTTGCAAAAGGTAAAATAATAAATTTATTTATTAAAAATGCGAATGGGAATAAAACGCATTAACGATATTAAACGGAAGATATAAATAATAAAGTGGTAAAAGACCAGCAAAAATGAGCTGGTCGGAAATATTAATAATTGAAAGAAGGCGATTGGGGCACCGCGACACCATGACACTGCCAGGCGAGTGTAATTTTGGTATTTAAGCACAGAGAGCCTGCATACACGCTACAGGTTGACACCGGCTGGCCAAACGCTTCTGCGCTGGCATAGCCCAGGCGCTGACACTCTTTGGTGGCTGTCCCCTGGGTAACGTAGTCATCGGTACGTGCTGTTTGTAACATGGCCTGATTATAAGTCAGGCGAACCACACCAGTGATGGCGCTGGCTTCGCTGACCTGTGCCTGTTTTGTAATTGTGCATCCTGTCAGCATGAGCGGCAAAAGCGCTAGGATAAAGGTCTTCATGAGATCGCTCTGAAAGTTCGAAGATACACTATCATGGCATACAGAGACCCTCATCAATGGCTTGAATAGCCCGAAGATCACCTGCGATTAATCACAACGAGGTCATTTGTTTGAGGTAATTCTGAACTGTTCAGACAGGAATGTGAGCGCAACTTTGTTTTTTAAAACTAAATTTCATTAAATTTGAAAGTGTGATTGCAAAATAGTAATGTGGCTGAATGTTATGACTTTCAGCGGGCTACCGCAGCGCATTCAGGAGAGTACAGAATGAAAATTGCATTGATGATGGAAAACAGCCAGGCAAGCAAAAACGCCATCATCCATAATGAGCTTAAAGCCGTTGCGGATGAGAAAGGTTTTCCGGTCTATAACGTTGGGATGAGCGACGAAAATGATCATCATCTGACCTACATCCATTTAGGCATTATGGCCAGCATCCTGCTTAATTCCAAAGCTGTAGACTTTGTTGTTACAGGTTGCGGTACGGGCCAGGGGGCAATGATGTCACTGAATATCCATCCGGGTGTGGTGTGTGGTTATTGCCTTGATCCTGCAGATGCGTTCTTGTTCTCTCAAATTAACAACGGCAACGCGCTTTCTCTGGCATTCGCCAAAGGTTTTGGCTGGGGTGCAGAGCTGAATGTGCGCTATATGTTTGAAAAAGCGTTCACCGGGCGTAACGGTGAAGGCTACCCACCGGAGCGTAAAGAGCCGCAGGTGCGTAACGCCGGTATTCTGAATCAGGTGAAAGCGGCTGTGGTAAAAGAAAATTATCTGGACACGCTGCGCGCGATCGATCCTGAACTGGTGAAAACCGCTGTATCAGGCCCGCGCTTCCAGCAGTGCTTCTTTGAAAACTGCCAGGACAAAGCAATCGAAGCGTTTGTACGCGAGGTGATTGGCTAAATCCTGTTGGCCCGGCGGCGTTCACCCTCCGGGCTACCTGTTCCTGTTCGATACTGCGCTTCCTGCATCACGGGTGAGCCGTAGCGTATCCACCATACCTACCAGACAAATAATGGCAATAGCGACAAAGGCCAGCCGGAAACTGATCCCCGGAATATTGCCCAATGCCAGCTTTTCACTGACCACATCGCCAATGCGGATGCCAATAGCGGCTAAAGAAATGCCCAATCCCACTGCTAATTGTGTCGCCGTACTGAACAGCGTATTAGCGTAGCTCATTTGTGCCGCGGGGACGTCCGCGAAGGCAAGCGTGCTGACGCCGGTAAACTGAATTGAGCGGAACACACCGCCCAGATACAACACCAGCAAAATAACCCACACGGGGGTCTGCGGCGTAATTAATGCACAGGCCAGCAACGCCAGAACATTAAGTGCACCGTTAATCAACAGCAGCTTCTTAAAGCCCAGCCAGCGTATCAACGGGGTGGTGGCAGGTTTAATCGTCAGATTGCCGACAAATACCGCCAGCACCAGTGAACCCGCGTGAAAAGCGTTCATGCCAAAACCTACCTGAAACATTAACGGCAGCAGAAACGGCACGGCGCTGATAGAGGCACGAAACAGCGATCCGCCATACATGGTGACGCGAAAAGTAGGGACGTTCATGGCATCAAGGCGAATCATTGGCCAGGCGGTGCGACGAAAATGATGCAGGGCAAACAGAAAGGTCAATGTTCCTAGCACCAAAAGTCCGGCGGTCAGCCAGCCCTGAGGCTGTTGGGTTCCCAGTAACTCCATGGCATACACCAGGCTCACCATCGCAACAGAGGTTGCGATAAATCCTGTTATATCAAATGGGCGGCGCTCGTCGTCATGAATATCCGGGATAAAACGTAGCGCCAGCGCAATCGCCAGTATTCCGAGCGGTACATTAATGAAGAAGATCCAGCGCCAGTTGGCATAGCTGGTAATGAATCCGCCAAGGGGAGGGCCAATGATGGGCGCGACTAAAGCGGGCCAGGTCAGGGTCGCAATAGCGGTGATCAACTGATGTTTAGGCGTGGTTCGTAATACCGCGAGTCGGCCAACCGGAACCATTAGCGCACCACCTACACCCTGTAAGATTCGCATGGCGACAAAGCTCTCAAGGCTTTCGGACAAACCGCATAAAACCGAGGCGAGAGTAAATATCGCCAGTGCAAGGGTAAACACCTTTCTGGCGCCGAAGCGATCCGCAATCCAGCCGCTGGCGGGGATCAGTACCGCGAGGGTGATCAGATAGGCGCTGATACCTATGTTCAGGTCAACTGCCTGCACGCCAAAACTTTTCGCCATGTCGGGCAGTGCGGTGGCAATCACCGTGCCGTCAATAAACTCCATAAAGAAAGCCCCGGCAACAAGTAATGCAGCCGGGGATAGACCGCGTTTGTTCTCAACCGCTAAATGTTCACTCATGTTGTGCTTGCCATCTCAAAAGAAACTGACTGGAACTATTTTTATTTTCAGCGCATTCGGAAGGCATGCGCGGCTATCGTTTCGTTCGTTGAATGGGTACTATGACGACCTTTCTATAAGGAGCTCACTATGTCCCAAACACTGAATGCCGATCAGGAACTGCTCTCGGACGTTGTTGCCTGTCAGCTGGTTATCAAGCAGATTCTGGATGTTCTTGATGTTATTGCCCCAGTTGAAGTTCGGGAGAAAATGTCCAGCCAGCTGAAAAGCATCGACTTTTCCAGCCATCCTGCAGGTGCCGATCCGGTCACTATGCGCGCAATACAAAAAGCGGTTGCCTTGATCGAGTTGAAATTCACGCCGCAGAATGAATCTCACTAAAATAAACCGTTGTTTCAGGTTTTAGAAAGGTTTTTTTGCGCCTCGCAGAATGAGAGGCGTGGGCGTAGAGAAAATTAAGCACCAGCCGGATAAGGTGCGTCGCATCGTTATCCGGCATTAACACGATGAAAATTGAAGATTAGTGATGTTGATAGTTCACGACGTTCAGCAGGTGCTTATCGGTTTGCGCCATGCACAGTCCCGCACGTTTAGCGCTGCGGACTTCATCAAGAATCGTCTGTAACAGCACGCCATCCTGCTGCTGCTCTTTTTCCAGATCGTGAAGAAAATCAATGGTTGTTGCATCATTCAAGGCTTCTGCTTCATTGGTTAAGCGTGATAGCTTGCTGTAACGCTGTTGGTATTCATCCAGCGTTTTCTGAAACAGTTCTTCAAGGGAAGTTAGTTCATCACCCGGAACATCGATAGCCTTGACGATAGGGTTAGCCCCGGCACTTTTCATAAAATTAAACATACGCATCATTTGAGTCACGTTACCTTGCGCCTGGGTGCGTAGAAAGGTTGCGGTGCCAGTCAGGCTGTGTTCGTAGCACCATTCACTGAGATGCAGGTAAAGATTCGATGCGTAGAACTCGAGGTTCATTTGTGTGTTGAGTTTATGAACAATTCCAACTGCAGCCATATCAATATCCTTATTTCCAGAAAGGGGGATGTACGTTACTAACGTCAGTGCAACGGGCTGCCGCTACACGTCACCTCTACGTACAATTAAAACTGTTAGCAGAATAAATCCGTTCCGCCGGTCCTTTAGTGATCACGAATTACATTCGCTCCCGATCGAGATTCAGCATAACTCCAGTCCCGACATAAGAAAATCCTTAAATCTGCGTATTTATGATTTTTTACATATTGTCATAGCAATATTAGTGATTTTTCCGCTTGTGTATATAAATGCTGTGAATATAACAGATTGATATTTATAGCATTAAAGTGAAATATTGATAATGAAATGATGTTTCATATCACGAAATGGAATTTCACAATCAGGTATTGTCTGTCGCCAGATGATTATCTGGTCTTCGGATGAAGAAATTTCACCATTGACCCGCGTCGGTGAACGCTATCTGCTGGCTAATTTTTTTTGCGCCAGATCAGTTTTGTGGAAATTAATAAAGTTAAGCGCCTGAATGATTCGACATTTATTGTTTGGTGTATTTGGAAAAATCGAGGAGTGTGTATGAAAAAGGTTGCCGTGCTACTGGCACCTGGTTTTGAAGAGGCGGAAGCCATTGTTACCATTGATATTCTGCGTCGCCTGCAGATCGAAGTTGAAACACTGGCCTGCGCCGAGTCCCGTGCGGTGGTGAGCTACCATGACGTGCCGATGGTGACGGACAGCACGCTGGCTGCGCGTCAGACGGATCTTTATGATGCCGTTGTGTTACCCGGCGGGCCGCAGGGCAGCGTTAACCTTGCCGCCAGTGAGGCTGTCATCCAGTTTATCGCTCGCCATGACGAGGCTGGAAAACTCATTTGCCCGGTGTGTTCTGCGGCGGCGCGCGTGCTGGGCGGCAACGGCCTGCTGAAGGGGCGTCGCTATGTGTGTTCGGGAGATCTGTGGCAAAACGTCGCGGATGGGGAATATATTGATGCGCCGGTTGTTGAAGATGGCAACCTTATTAGCGGCAAAGGATTAGGGCATATTTTCGATTTTGCATTGACGCTTTCAGCGCGTCTGCTGGAAGATGACATTCCGGTTCGCGATCACGCTGACCACATTTATTACAGATGGTAATCATTGTGCTCCCGAATGCTTCGGTATTCGGGAACAAGGATTCGTTGGCTGATGTTATGGACTAATCTGCTACCCCTCTTTTTTCCCGTCGACAAAACCGCGTTTTTTTATGTCATTTCCCGCTGAATTTATGTACGCAATTACTGTAATTCTGTGGTGTGATGCCGCTCTCTTATGGAGAATCAATTTCCCGCTAAAAATACTCTCAGCACTGGCATTGATCTTATCAATAAAAGGTAATGCCTTGTTTTACGTCCGAATTACAAAAAATCGTCTGATTTTACCCTACATAAAAGAACGTTAAAGCTGGAGTTAACCATGCACAAATTCACTAAAGCGCTGGCTGCAATCGGTCTGGCGGCCATTATGTCACAATCCGCTATCGCTGAATCCATGAAGCTCGGTTTCCTGGTCAAACAGCCGGAAGAACCGTGGTTCCAGACTGAATGGAAATTTGCCGATAAAGCCGGTAAAGACCTTGGTTTTGAGGTGATTAAAATTGCCGTTCCGGATGGTGAGAAAACCCTTAACGCCATCGACAGCCTGGCTGCAAGTGGAGCAAAAGGGTTTGTGATTTGTACGCCAGATCCAAAACTGGGGCCAGCCATTATGGCTAAGGCACGTGGCTACGATATGAAAGTCATTGCCGTCGACGACCAGTTTGCCAACGCTAAAGGTAAGCCGATGGATACCGTGCCGCTGGTGATGATGGCGGCAACCAAAATTGGTGAACGCCAGGGCCAGGAGCTGTACAAAGAGATGCAAAAACGCGGTTGGGATGTGAAATCCACCGCCGTAATGGCCATTACCGCCAACGAACTGGATACCGCACGTCGTCGTACTTCTGGTTCAATGGAAGCGCTTAAAGCCGCAGGCTTCCCGGAAAAACAGATTTACCAGGTCCCAACAAAATCGAATGACATCCCCGGCGCATTTGACGCCGCCAACTCCATGCTGGTTCAGCATCCTGAAGTCAAAAACTGGCTGATTGTCGGCATGAACGACAACACCGTGCTGGGTGGCGTACGTGCGACCGAGGGGCAGGGCTTCAAAGCACCAAACGTGATTGGTATCGGAATCAACGGTGTTGACGCGGTGAGCGAACTGTCCAAAGGCGAAGCGACCGGGTTCTACGGTTCACTGCTGCCAAGCCCGGACGTGCACGGCTACAAATCCAGTGAAATGCTCTACAACTGGGTAACGAAAGGTGCAGAGCCACCGGCATTCACTGAAGTGACAGATGTGGTGCTGATTACCCGCGATAACTTCAAAGAAGAGCTGGCGAAGAAAGGCTTAGGCGGTAAGTAACAGAAGTGCTGCGATGTTGTAGGCCGGATTAGGCGAAGCCGCCTTCCGGCGCAATGCCCGGTGGCGCTGTGCTTACCGGGCCTACGTCCGGCGGTTTTCCTGGCCGGTAAAATCCTGACTCACGGAGACGTTATGCAACAGTCTACCCCGTATCTCTCATTTCGCGGCATTGGCAAAACGTTCCCGGGCGTTAAGGCGCTGACGGATATCAGTTTCGACTGCTATGCCGGACAGGTGCATGCGCTGATGGGCGAAAATGGCGCCGGGAAATCAACACTCTTAAAAATTCTCAGCGGTAACTATGCGCCAACAACGGGATCTCTGACGATCCGCGGACAGGAAGTTTCGTTCGCGGATACCACTGCCGCACTCAACGCCGGTGTCGCCATTATTTATCAGGAACTGCATCTCGTCCCGGAAATGACCGTTGCCGAGAATATTTACTTAGGGCAGTTACCGCACAAAGGCGGGATTGTGAACCGCTCGCTGCTGAACTATGAAGCAGGAATCCAGTTGAAGCATCTGGGGATGGATATCGATCCCGATACCCCACTGAAATACCTCTCCATTGGCCAGTGGCAGATGGTGGAGATTGCAAAAGCGCTGGCGCGAAACGCCAAAATTATCGCCTTTGATGAACCAACCAGCTCCCTGTCGGCTCGCGAGATTGAGAATCTGTTTCGCGTCATCCGTGAGCTGCGCAACGAAGGACGCATCATTCTGTACGTTTCGCACCGTATGGAGGAGATTTTTGCTCTCAGCGATGCCATCACCGTGTTTAAAGATGGTCATTACGTCAAAACGTTCACGGACATGCTGCAGGTCGATCACGATGCGCTGGTGCAGGCGATGGTCGGGCGCGACCTCGGGGATATCTATGGCTGGAAATCCAGACCGTATGGCACAGAGCGTCTGCGGCTGCATGAAGTCAAAGCTCCAGGCGTGCGTACGCCAATCAGCTTATCTGTGCGAAGCGGTGAAATTGTCGGGCTGTTTGGCCTGGTGGGGGCCGGACGTAGCGAATTAATGAAAGGGCTGTTCGGCGGTACGCGTATCACGGCGGGCCAGGTATTTATTGATGAACAGCCTATCGATATCCGTAAACCAAGCCATGCCATTGAAGCGGGGATGATGCTGTGCCCGGAGGATCGTAAAGCCGAAGGGATTATTCCGGTCCATTCAGTGCGCAACAACATCAACATTAGTGCACGGCGTAAGCATGTTTTGGGGGGATGCGTGATCAACAACGGCTGGGAAGAGACCAATGCCGATCACCATATTCGTTCACTCAACATCAAAACGCCGGGAGCAGAGCAACTGATCATGAATCTCTCCGGGGGTAATCAACAGAAGGCTATTCTCGGTCGTTGGTTATCGGAAGAGATGAAAGTGATTTTGTTGGATGAGCCTACACGCGGCATTGATGTGGGCGCCAAGCATGAAATTTACAACGTGATTTATGCCCTCGCAGCGCGCGGTGTGGCCGTATTGTTTGCTTCCAGTGACCTGCCAGAAGTACTCGGTGTTGCCGACCGTATTGTGGTGATGAGAGAAGGCGAAATTGCCGGTGAGTTACTTCATGAACAGGCGGATGAGCGCCAGGCGTTGAGCCTTGCTATGCCTAAAGTCAGCCAGGCTGTAGCCTGAATAAGGAGAGTATGATGTCTTCCGTTTCTACATCGGGTTCTGGCGCAGCGAAGTCGGCGCTAAATCTGGGCCGCATTTGGGATCAATACGGCATGCTGGTGGTGTTCGCCGTGCTGTTCCTGGTTTGTTCCCTCTTTGTGCCAAACTTTGCGACTTTCATCAACATGAAGGGGTTAGGGCTGGCGGTATCGATGTCGGGTATGGTTGCCTGCGGGATGCTGTTTTGTCTGGCATCCGGTGATTTCGACCTGTCTGTCGCGTCTGTAATTGCCTGTGCTGGTGTTACCACTGCCGTAGTCATTAACATGACCGAAAGTCTGTGGATTGGCGTGGCTGCCGGGCTGCTGCTCGGTATTCTGTGTGGTCTGGTGAATGGGTTCGTGATTGCGCGGTTAAAAATTAACGCCCTGATCACTACTCTTGCGACAATGCAGATTGTACGTGGTCTGGCCTATATTATCTCCGACGGTAAGGCAGTCGGGATTGAAGACGAGCGTTTCTTCACACTCGGCTATGCTAACTGGTTTGGTCTGCCGGCACCTATCTGGATCACGGTCGTTTGTTTCATTGTCTTTGGCTTACTGCTGAACAAAACCACGTTTGGGCGTAATACACTGGCCATTGGGGGCAATGAAGAGGCGGCGCGCCTGGCTGGGGTTCCGGTTGTTCGTACCAAGATTATTATCTTTATTCTTTCCGGTCTGGTATCCGCCATTGCCGGGATTATCCTCGCATCGCGTATGACCAGCGGCCAGCCAATGACCTCAATCGGTTATGAGTTGATCGTTATTTCGGCCTGCGTGTTAGGGGGCGTTTCGCTTAAAGGCGGCATCGGAAAAATCTCATATGTGGTGGCCGGGGTGTTGATCCTGGGGACGGTTGAGAATGCGATGAACCTGCTGAATATCTCTCCGTTCGCGCAGTATGTGGTACGTGGCCTCATCCTGCTGGCGGCGGTGATCTTCGACCGTTACAAGCAAAAAGCGAAGCGTACCGTTTGATGATTTAAACCCCAACTTTTTAGTCTAGCTTCTGCCCGTCGCCAGCCGCTACCCGGCTGGCGATTGTTTTTTCAAATGGCGAGCATGGTCACACTGTCTATACTTATATCCGTCATACATCATCTATATGCCGCGATCCGCGTGGCGTTCTGACCATGATGAGGAGGATAACCGGGTGACAGCATCACTGACTTTACCCCCTGAACAATCTGCAAACTGTGCTTACTTTTTTGATCTCGATGGGACACTTGCTGAGATTAAACCTTTTCCCGACCAGGTCGTTGTCCCGAAGACAATCCTGCAATGTCTACATCGGTTAGCGACGCAGAATGCGGATGCGCTGGCATTGATTTCAGGGCGCTCAATGGTTGAGCTTGACGCACTCACTACTCCGTTTCGTTTTCCGCTTGCCGGAGTGCATGGGGCAGAACGCCGTGACATCAATGGTCAAACGCACATAGTAAACCTGCCCGAAGGTATCGAACGTGAAGCCGGGGCGTTATTACACGCAGCGTTGGTGATGTTACCGGGGGCAACACTTGAAACCAAAGGCATGGCCTTCGCGTTGCATTATCGCCAGGCACCCGAACACGAAGCGGCGCTGGTTACCCTGGCTGAGCGCATCACGCGCAGATGGCCGCAGCTTGCTCTGCAGCACGGAAAATGTGTCGTGGAAATAAAGCCTAAGGGCAGTAATAAAGGCGACGCGATAGCTGCATTTATGCAGGAAGCGCCTTTTGCTGGCCGGATCCCTGTGTTTTTCGGTGATGATCTGACAGATGAAACAGGGTTTGCTGTAGTTAACCGCGCTGGCGGTATTTCTGTAAAGGTAGGGAGCGGGCCGACGCAGGCAACATGGCGTCTGGATGGCGTCAGGGATGTCTGGCACTGGCTGGAGAAAAATAACTCTTCGCAGCAAGAACCGAAAGCAACGAATAACAGAAGAGGTGGCTATGAGTCGTTTAGTCGTAGTATCTAATCGTATCGCCTCACCAGATGACAAAGGGAGCGCGGGTGGGCTCGCGGTCGGTGTACTGGGCGCGTTAAAAGCTGCTGGTGGTTTATGGTTTGGCTGGAGTGGTGATACAGGTAATGAGGATAAACCGTTAAAAAAGGTCACGCGTGGCAATATCACCTGGGCCTCGTTTAATTTGAGTGAGCAAGATTACGAAGAGTATTACTGCCAGTTTTCAAATGCGGTTTTATGGCCCGCGTTTCACTATCGACTGGATTTAGTTCAGTTTCAGCGCTCTACCTGGGAAGGCTACCAACGGGTTAATGCCTTACTGGTAGATAAACTTCTGCCGTTGCTTGGCGATGACGACATTATTTGGGTTCATGATTACCATCTGTTGCCGTTTGCCTGCGAGTTACGTAAGCGCGGCGTGCGTAATCGCATCGGTTTTTTCCTGCATATTCCTTTTCCGACGCCGGAAATTTTTAATGCGCTCCCGCCACATCTGGCGCTGCTTGAGCAAATGTGTGATTTTGATTTGCTTGGTTTCCAGACCGAAAATGATCGTCAGGCTTTTCTGGACTGTCTCGCAGCCCAGACTCGGGTGATCACGCATAAAGATAAGCAGCACCTGGCATGGGGAAAAGCGTTTCGCACTCAGGTCTATCCCATCGGTATTGAACCGGATGAGATTGCACGACAGGCGTCCGGTCCGCTGCCGCCAAAACTGGCACAGCTAAAAGCGGAGCTTAAAAATGTGCAGAATATTTTCTCCGTGGAGCGTCTGGATTACTCCAAAGGCTTGCCGGAGCGCTTTCAGGCCTATGAGGCCTTACTGGAACATTATCCGCAGCACCACGGTAAAATTCGCTATACGCAGATAGCACCGACCTCGCGTGAAGAGGTGCAGGCCTATCAGGATATTCGCCACCAACTGGAAACAGAGGCAGGGCGAATCAACGGCAAATATGGGCAACTGGGCTGGACGCCGCTTTACTATCTGAACCAGTATTTTGATCGTAAATTGCTGATGAAGATCTTCCGCTACTCTGATGTAGGGTTGGTGACCCCGTTGCGCGATGGTATGAACCTGGTGGCGAAAGAGTTTGTGGCCGCACAGGATCCTGCTAACCCTGGCGTGCTGGTTTTATCGCAATTTGCCGGGGCGGCGAACGAGCTAACCTCCGCCCTTATTGTTAATCCTTATGACCGGGATGAAGTGGCAGGCGCATTAAACCAGGCGCTGACGATGCCACTTACCGAACGTATCTCGCGCCACGCTGAAATGCTTGAGACTATCGTTAAAAACGATATCGACAACTGGCAGGCGACGTTCATTTGCGATCTTAAAACGGTCACGCCGCGTCGGAGTCAATGCCAACAGCCAGACAATATCTCTTCCTGTTCTAAACTCGCATGAAGTCGTGGCACTGTGGATTAATCTCCAGCTAGCGGAACCAGAAGAACGTCCACTTGGCTGGTATGAATCACGCTTTTCGCTGAACAGGATGCGCGCGAAAAAAAACTGTGGTTATGGTTGCCGTAAATGACCAGATCAACGGCGTGTTTGCGGCATACATCCAGGATATGTTCATTCAGAGCCCCATAGGTAATAAAGGTATGTTCAATGGGGTATTCTGCTTCTTTGCTAAGTTTGTCGATAAAATCCTGAGTCTCTTCTTGCATCACTTCACGCAGGTCTTCCAGCATGGGGGCAGCAAACTGGTTATACAGTTCGGGGTCTGAGACCAGCGTAATCAGGCTAATTCGGGCGTTGACAGGGCGAGCGATAGAAACCGCCTTGTCTAACAACTGCTGACTTTCAGGGGTGGCGGCAACAGCAACAAGAATGTGCGAATAGCTCATAACTCGCTCCTTTTTTTCAAGAATTATGAGAGGGCTTTTCAGCTTTACTCAGCTTACCCCATACTGCAACGTTTCCCGCCTCGATAGTGTGAATGTCATCATGATTATTCATTAATTATTCTTATAAATAGAATAATCGATTCATATTAGTTGCAGATATGTTCAGGTTACTTAAGTGAAACCCACCGCTAATGAAAACAATGTGTTAATAAAAATTAAACATATATTAACATTTGCAAGGTCGTCACATCGCGGTATTAATTAATCACTCTAAATATTTAACTTATTGTTTCTAAAGAATTTAATTAAAAAAGTTTTTTGAGTTAAATATGTGATCCAGCTCGCTATTTCACGGCGTGATATTAACGGATGTGAACAAAATACTATTCGGTTTTATTGCAAGAATATTCGTACATCAGGAATTGAAATAGATGATTGCGGATTAAAAAATAAGCAAAGTAAAAGCTGCGCTGATGGATTTATGTTAAGTGTTTGACTGGTTTATGTGATCTTGATCACATATTCTTTAAATTCGCAGCATACCTCCGTTGTATGTGTAACTGACGGCGGGTAGAGTTGCGTCGAATTAGGAAAAATCTTAGACATTTGTAAGAATTGATGTGAGCTTGTAAGGGACGCTGCCTTCTTAAAAGGGAATGTTTAGACAACGCGTAAGTGTCGTCACGCTGCTATGTATTTGACCTTTTGCTTTTTTTTACCGGGCCTTCCCGGCGACATCACGGGGTGCGGTTTTACCGCATGAAAACAATGTTGGTTATTATGGATGCAAATAATGCATACATCCGAGTTGCTGAAACACATCTATGACATCAATTTGTCATATTTATTGCTTGCACAGCGTTTGATCGTTCAGGACAAAGCATCTGCGATGTTTCGCCTTGGTATCAGCGAGGAAATGGCGGACACGTTGGCAACATTAACACTTCCTCAAATGGTCAAACTGGCCGAAACAAACCAACTGGTATGTCATTTCCGTTTCGACGATCACCAGACTGTTACTCGCCTGACGCAAGACTCCCGCGTTGACGATCTTCAGCAAATTCATACTGGTATCATGCTTTCAACACGCCTGTTAAGCGACATCGATGATGCAGCACGTAAGAAAAGGGCTTGATGATGAGCGAAAAAAGCATTGTTCAGGAAGCGCGTGATATCCAGTTAGCAATGGAATTAATCACATTGGGCGCCCGTTTGCAAATGCTGGAAAGCGAAACGCAATTAAGCCGTGGTCGATTAATCAAGCTGTACAAAGAATTACGCGGTAGTCCTCCGCCAAAAGGGATGCTCCCGTTTTCCACCGACTGGTTTATGACGTGGGAACAAAATATTCATGCGTCGATGTTTTGCAATGCATGGCAATTCCTGCTCAAAACGGGTCTCTGTAGCGGCGTGGATGCCGTGATCAAGGCGTATCGGTTATATCTTGAGCAGTGTCCGCAGCCTGAAGAAGGGCCATTGTTGGCGTTAACCCGCGCGTGGACGCTGGTGCGATTTGTCGACAGCGGATTGCTGGAGTTGTCCCAATGCAATTGCTGCGGTGGGAATTTTATCACCCACGCACACCAACCCGCAGGCAGCTTTGCCTGTAGTTTATGCCAACCGCCATCACGGGCCGTAAAAAGACGTAAACTTTCCCAGAATGCTGCCGATATTATTCCACAACTGCTGGATGAACAGATCGAACAGGCTGTTTAACTGATACGGTGTGGATGAACACTCCAGCAGCGGTAAGCGATTACCGCTGCTTTTTTTTGTCCTGACCTTACGTTAATTGCCCGACTGCGCATCCTGTCATAGTCAATTGCGAAAGGATGATGTCGTGCTTATCTTATTAGGTTACCTGGTTGTTATTGGTACAGTTTTCGGCGGTTACATGATGACCGGCGGACACCTTGGGGCACTCTATCAACCGGCTGAGCTGGTGATTATCGGTGGTGCGGGTATTGGGGCATTCATCGTCGGCAATAACGGGAAAGCCATCAAAGGGACGATGAAAGCGATCCCGTTGCTTTTCCGTCGTTCGAAATACACCAAAGCGATGTATATGGATCTGCTGGCGCTCTTGTATCGCCTGATGGCCAAGTCACGTCAACAGGGCATGTTCTCGCTTGAACGCGACATCGAAAACCCAAAAGAAAGTGAAATCTTCGCCAGCTATCCGCGCATTCTTGCGGATGCCGTGATGCTTGATTTTATTGTCGATTATCTGCGACTGATCATCAGCGGCAACATGAATACGTTTGAGATTGAAGCGCTGATGGACGAAGAAATTGAGACTCATGAGAGCGAAGCCGAAGTTCCGGCGAATAGCTTGGCGATGGTTGGCGACTCGCTACCGGCATTCGGGATCGTCGCGGCCGTTATGGGTGTTGTGCATGCGCTGGCTTCTGCCGACCGCCCGGCAGCAGAGCTGGGTGCGTTGATTGCGCATGCGATGGTGGGAACATTCCTCGGTATTTTGCTGGCCTATGGATTTATTTCTCCGCTTGCCAGCGTTCTGCGCCAGAAAAGCGCTGAAACAACCAAAATGATGCAGTGCGTGAAGATAACGCTGCTCTCCAATCTGAATGGTTACGCGCCGCCGATTGCCGTTGAATTTGGTCGTAAGACACTGTACTCCAGCGAACGTCCTTCGTTTATCGAACTGGAAGAACATGTTCGTGCGGTGAGAAATCCAACTGCGCAACAGACGACCGAGGACGCATGAAAAATCAGGCCCATCCCATTATCGTTGTAAAGCGACGCAAACATAAGAATCACGGTGGTGGGGCGCATGGCTCGTGGAAAATCGCCTACGCCGATTTTATGACCGCGATGATGGCCTTCTTTCTGGTGATGTGGCTCATTTCTATTTCCAGCCCTAAAGAATTGATCCAGATTGCCGAATATTTCCGTACACCGCTGGCCACCGCAGTGACCGGGGGAAATCGTATTTCGAATAGCCAAAGCCCGATTCCAGGCGGCGGGGATGATTACACCCAGCAGCAGGGCGAGGTGAACAAGCAGCCGAATATTGATGACCTGAGAAAACGTATGGAACAGAGCCGCTTGAGCAAACTTCGCGGCGATCTCGATCAACTGATTGAATCCGATCCCAAATTGCGAGCGCTGCGTCCGCATTTAAAGATTGATTTGGTTCAGGAAGGGCTGCGGATACAGATTATCGACAGTCAGAATCGCCCGATGTTTAAGACCGGTAGCGCTGAAGTTGAGCCGTACATGCGCGATATCCTGCGCGCGATTGCTCCAGTGCTCAACGGGATCCCTAACCGGATCAGCCTTTCCGGTCACACGGATGATTACCCTTACGCGAATGGTGAGAAAGGGTACAGCAACTGGGAATTGTCTGCCGATCGCGCAAATGCATCGCGTCGCGAGCTGGTTAGCGGCGGTCTGGATGATGGAAAAGTATTACGTGTGGTAGGTATGGCCGCCACGATGCGTCTGAGCGATCGCGGTCCTGAAGACGCTATCAACCGCCGTATTAGTCTGCTGGTTCTCAATAAGCAGGCAGAAGAGGCCATTTTGCATGAAAACGCTGAAAGCCAGAATGAGCCGGTAAGTGTCTTACAACGGCCAGCGGAACTCCCGCCGGTAAGCGTTCCCACATCGCCACCAGCCAATCCGAGGTGATAGCGTGAGCATGGATATTAGCGATTTTTATCAGACATTTTTTGATGAAGCTGACGAACTGTTGGCTGATATGGAGCAACACCTGCTTGATTTGGTTCCTGAAGCCCCGGATTCCGAACAGCTGAATGCCATTTTTCGTGCAGCGCACTCGATTAAAGGCGGGGCGGGCACCTTCGGCTTTACCATTTTGCAGGAAACGACCCATCTGATGGAAAACCTGCTGGATGAAGCGCGGCGTGGCGAGATGCAGCTCAATGCCGACATTATCAACCTGTTTTTGGAAACGAAAGATATTATGCAGGAACAGCTCGACGCCTATAAAAGCTCAGTGGAGCCTGATGCCGACAGTTTTGAGTACATCTGCCAGGCGTTACGGCAGTTAGCGCTCGAAGCGAAAGGTGAAACCGCACCGGCAGTTGTTAACTCAGCAAAACTTAGCGTTGTTGACAGCGCCGCGATGCAGGAAGAGGCGGTTGCAAAGCCTGAACCCGCCAGTGAAGAGAGCAAAAAACGCATTACTCTCTCGCGTCTGAAAGCCAGCGAAGTGGATTTACTGGAAGAGGAACTGGGGAATCTGGCGACCTTAACCGATGTGGTAAAAGGAAGCGACACGTTATCAGCAACGCTTGATGGCAACCTCGCAGAAGATGACATCATCGCGGTGCTTTGCTTTGTGATTGAAGCTGACCAAATTGAATTCGAAACCGTCAGCGCAGCGCCTGTGGCAGTTGAAGCTGAAGAGGTGGCAGTTGTCACTGAACCGCAGCCGGTTGCTGTGGCACCTGCGGTGAAAGCTACCGCCAGTGAAGCACCACATAGCCGCGCGGAACGTGAAAAACCCGCCCGCGCCAGCGAGTCGACCAGTATCCGCGTAGCGGTTGAAAAGGTTGATCAGCTTATTAACCTGGTCGGTGAGTTGGTGATCACCCAGTCGATGCTGGCCCAGCGCTCTAACGAACTGGATCCTGTCAATCATGGCGATCTCATCACCAGTATGGGTCAGTTACAACGTAACGCCCGCGATTTGCAAGAGTCGGTGATGTCGATTCGTATGATGCCAATGGAGTACGTGTTCAGCCGTTTCCCTCGTCTGGTGCGCGATCTGGCCGGTAAGCTGGGTAAACAGGTCGAGCTGACGCAGGTAGGTAGCTCAACCGAACTCGATAAGAGCCTGATTGAACGCATCATCGATCCGTTGACGCACCTGGTGCGTAACAGCCTCGACCATGGTATCGAACTGCCGGAAAAACGCCTTGAATCCGGCAAAAGCCCAATCGGCAATCTGACGCTTTCCGCGGAGCATCAGGGCGGGAATATTTGTATTGAAGTGACCGATGATGGCGCTGGCCTGAACCGCGAACGTATCCTGGCTAAAGCTGTCTCTCAGGGCATGCCGATCCACGAAAACATGAGTGATGACGAAGTGGGTATGTTGATCTTCGCTCCAGGCTTTTCGACCGCCGAACAGGTGACGGATGTTTCCGGACGCGGCGTGGGTATGGATGTGGTGAAGCGAAATATCCAGGAGATGGGCGGCCATGTTGAGATCCAGTCTAAACAGGGACAGGGGACCACTATTCGCATTCTGCTGCCGCTGACGCTGGCGATCCTCGACGGGATGTCCGTGCGTGTGGCCGATGAGGTCTTCATTCTGCCACTGAATGCCGTTATGGAATCGCTGCAACCGCGCGAAGAAGATCTCCATCCGCTGGCCGGAGGAGAGCGCGTTCTGGAAGTGCGTGGCGAATATTTACCACTGGTTGAGTTGTGGAAAGTCTTTGAGGTTGAAGGCGCTAAAACTGAAGCGACTCAGGGCATAGTGGTCATTTTACAAAGTGCAGGGCGTCGCTATGCGCTGCTGGTGGATCAGTTAATTGGTCAACACCAGGTGGTGGTCAAAAACCTGGAAAGCAACTACCGCAAAGTGCCAGGTATTTCTGCTGCAACGATCCTCGGCGACGGCAGCGTCGCGCTGATTGTCGATGTCTCTGCATTGCAGGGGTTAAACCGCGAACAACGTGTGGCGATCACAGCCGCCTGATTGAGTGAGAAGGGAATAATATGACCGGTATGAGTAATGTAACTAAACTGGCCGGCGAACCGTCAGGTCAGGAATTCCTCGTGTTTACGCTGGGGGATGAAGAGTACGGTATCGATATCCTGAAAGTGCAGGAAATCCGTGGTTATGATCAGGTGACGCGTATCGCTAACACGCCTGCGTTTATCAAAGGCGTCACAAACCTGCGTGGTGTGATTGTGCCTATCGTCGACCTGCGCGTGAAATTTAGCCAGAGCGATGTGGATTACAACGAAAACACAGTGGTGATTGTGCTGAATCTGGGTCAGCGGGTGGTTGGAATTGTGGTAGATGGCGTCTCGGATGTGCTGTCGCTGACAACGGATCAAATCCGTCCGGCACCGGAGTTTGCGGTCACGCTGTCGACGGAATATTTGACGGGATTGGGTGCGCTGGGTGACCGGATGCTGATTCTGGTCAACATTGAGAAGCTGCTGAACAGCGAAGAAATGGCGCTGCTGGATATTGCCGCTTCCCACGTCGCATAATCGCCATAACTCATCCGGCCTACAATGATTGCTGTTGCAGGCCGGATTAGCGTAGCGCATCCGGCAGATTTCCCTCTTACGCTTCCCGCTCAACCAGCTCCGGTTCTTCTTCCAGTAAACCTTCATCCTGCGCCAGCATCGCCGTTGCAATCCCGTTACCTAATACGTTGATTGCTGAACGTCCCATATCCAGGAAGTGGTCAATTCCCATCAGTAACAGGATCCCGGCGACCGGAATGTTAAAGCTCGGGATGGTTGCAGCCAGCACTACCAGTGCTGAACGCGGCACACCGGCAATCCCTTTGGACGCCAGCATCAGCGTCAGCATCAGGACGGTGATTTCTGCGAAGGAGAGGTGAATATTATAGGCCTGCGCGATAAACATGGAGGCAAATGAACAATAGACCATGGAACCGACCAGGTTAAACGAATAACCGATAGGCAGCACGAATGACACGATGTTGGGTGAGCAGCCAAATTTAGTTAATTGCTCCAGCGTTTTCGGATAAGCAGCTTCGGAACTGCTGGTGGTGAAGGCGACCAGAACCGGGTCTTTCAGCATGCTCACCAGGCGGAATACCTCTTTTTTTAGCATCACATAACCCACAGCCAGCAGAACCAGGCAGGTCAGCAAAATCGCCACATAGTAGCCGCCGATAAACGACGCATAGTTAAGCAGGATCCCCAGACCCTGGGTGGAGATGACGGAAGAGATGGCGGCAAAAATAGCCAGCGGTGCAACGTACATCACGTAGCCGGTCACTTTGAGCATAATATGGGAAACCACATCCAGCGCCGCAACCAGCGGGGCGTTGAATTTCTCACCAAGGGATGCGCCGCCAATACCGAAGAACATTGAGAACACCACAATTTGCAGGATCTCATTGTTAGCCATCGCTTCGGCGATGCTGGTTGGAATGGTATGTGTCAGAAAACCTTTCAGGCTCATGCCGCCCACTGCCAGGCCGGTGTCGGTGGTTTCCAGCGGGATCGCCAGGTTCAGCCCGCTGCCGGGTTGCTCAAGGGAAACCACAAACAGACCGACCAGGATAGACAATATAGAAGAGCTGATAAACCAGATCATCGCTTTGCCGCCCACGCGTCCGATGGTGGACGTTTCTCCCAGGCGCATAATACCAACGGTCAGGGTGCTGAATACTAAAGGCGCGATCACCATTTTAATCAGGCGTAAAAAGATGTCGGTAAGAAGCGTAATGTTATCGGCCCAGGCGGTCACGACGCCGGGGGAGGCATAAGAGTGGATCACCGCACCCGACAGGATCCCCGCCAGCATGAAGATCACGATAAACAACGTGAGTTTGTTTGCATTTGCCACTAAAAAGCCCTCAGTAAGGATTTAACATTTATTGATCGGTTACTCATTTTTTATACTTATTAAGTGGTAACGAGGTATTCATCATATAAATTGGATTAAAGCGTAAACGGATACAACTTTTTTTAATTTTTTATCCATTTTGTTGTGGTATTTACGATGCGTATGTGTGATCTCAATCACATAAAAATGCGTATTTCGGCCATTCTGACCGTGCTCACCGATGAAAATAAATGTTATTTACATGATAATTATGGTGTTTTTATGTGAATGATTTGTGGTTGCTGCACACCCGTTTTATCTTCCCCTCGCCAGGCTTCACATCCCTTCAGGATTTCCTTTTCGCAAACGTAAAGTTATCTCAGCGAGTGCCGATAACGTTGATAACTCGTTTTCAGGAAGGTGCCTTATGTTTAACCGTATCCGCGTTGTCACAATGCTGATGATGGTGCTGGGGGTTTTCGCACTGCTACAGCTTGTTTCCGGTGGTCTGTTGTTTTCTTCATTGCAGCAGAATCAGCAAAGTTTTGTTATTTCTAACGATCTTCGACAGCAGCAAAGTGAACTCACCTCAACATGGGATCTGATGCTGCAGACACGAATCAATTTAAGCCGTTCTTCTGCGCGCATGATGATGGATGCATCTAACCAGCAAAGCAGCGCCAAAAACGATCTGCTGAAGAATGCGAAAGCATCGCTGGCGCAGGCTGAAACGCATTACGCAAAATTTAAAAACATCACACCGTTGCCGGAAATGGCAGAAGCCAGCGGCAACGTTGAGGAAAAATATCAGCAGTACCATGCGGCCCTGGCAGAACTGGTTCAGTTTCTGGAAAGCGGCAATATGGACGCCTACTTCGCGCAGCCCACGCAGGGAATGCAAAACGCGCTCGGCGAGGCGCTGGGCAAGTACGCCAGCGTTAGCGAAAAGCTTTACGTCCAGGCATTTGATCAAAGCGCGCGGGATTACCATTTCGCCCAATGGCAGCTTGGCGTGCTGGCCGTGGTGCTGGTGCTGATTCTGGTGGTGGTCTGGTATGGCATCCGTCATACCCTGCTTAATCCTCTGTCCCGTGTCATTGCCCATATCCGGGAAATCGCCAGCGGTAACCTGACCGCAACTCTCGCCGTTAGTGGCCGTAACGAAATCGGCGAGCTGGCCAGTACGGTTGATCATATGCAGCGCTCGCTGACGGAAACCGTCACTCTGGTGCGTGAAGGCTCTGATGCGATTTATTCCGGTACCAGCGAAATTGCCAGCGGAAACACTGACCTTTCATCTCGTACGGAACAGCAGGCGTCTGCACTGGAAGAGACCGCAGCCAGCATGGAACAGCTGACCGCAACCGTGAAGCAAAACGCGGACAACGCGCGTCAGGCCTCGCAACTGGCGAAAAGCGCGTCCGATACCGCGCAGCATGGCGGCAAAGTGGTTGATAGCGTGGTGAACACCATGCACGAAATCGCCGATAGCTCGAAGAAAATCGCCGACATCATCAGCGTCATCGATGGTATTGCCTTTCAGACCAATATTCTCGCACTGAACGCGGCGGTTGAAGCAGCGCGTGCCGGTGAGCAAGGCCGCGGCTTTGCCGTGGTGGCGGGTGAAGTGCGTAATCTGGCAAGCCGCAGTGCGCAGGCGGCGAAAGAGATCAAAGCATTGATTGAAGATTCCGTTTCCCGGGTTGATACCGGTTCCGTACTGGTAGAAAGCGCCGGCGAAACAATGAACGATATCGTCAATGCCGTGACGCGGGTGACCGACATTATGGGCGAGATTGCCTCGGCATCTGACGAGCAAAGCCGGGGGATTGATCAGGTTGCGCTCGCGGTCTCTGAAATGGATCGCGTTACGCAGCAGAACGCCTCTTTGGTACAGGAGTCAGCTGCCGCAGCGGCCGCTCTTGAAGAACAGGCCAGTCGCTTAACGCAGTCGGTATCGACTTTCCGTCTTGCGTCACGTCCGGCCTCGACAAAACCACGCGATACACGATTACCAACAGCCCCGAGCGCATCCTATCCGCGCCAGAGCATTGAACAAGATACGAATTGGGAAACATTTTGACTGATAGTTAAACCGCGGCCAGTGCCGCCCAATGGGAGCGTTGATGTTTAATCGTATTCGAATTTCGACCACGCTGTTTTTGATTTTGATCCTCTGCGGAGTTTTGCAGATTGGCAGTAATGGCTTGTCCTTCTGGGCATTTCGGGACGGTTTTCAGAACCTGAATCAGGTCGAACGGAGTAATCAGCAACGCGCTGCGCTGGCCCAAACCCGCGCTGTGTTATTACAGGCCAGTACGGCCCTTAATAAGGCAGGGACGCTGACCGCCCTGAGCTATCCGCCAGAGGACATCAAAACGCTGATGACCCTCGCGCGCGACAGCCTGGCGCAGTCTGAATTGATGTTTAAACGCTTTATGGCGACGTCGGATTCGACGGAACAAGGCAAGGCGCTGTTAGGCGCAACTGAGAAAAATTTCAACCAGTGGCATAGCGCTCTCGCGCATCAGGCCACCTGGCTTGAAAACAATCAGTTGTCAGATTTTCTGACCGCGCCGGTGCAGGCGGCTCAGGATGCTTTTGATGCGAATGTGAATGCGTGGCAGAGCAACATCGACAGCGTGTTACAAACGGCAGGCGATCAGAGCCAGCGAAATTACCATATGTCGGGGGTGATTTTCGCCACCATGGTGGTACTGGCGGCACTGCTCACCAGCGGTGCGCTGTTCTGGTCGCGCAAGATGATCGTTCAGCCGCTGGCGATTATTGGCAGCCATTTCGACAGTATTGCCGCGGGGAACCTGGCACGACCGGTAGCGGTTTATGGGCGCAATGAGATCTCGGCCATTTTTGCCAGCTTGCAGAAGATGCAAAAGGCGTTACGCGAAACGGTCAGTGACGTTCGTCAGGGCAGCTCAGCCATGCATAGCGGTATTTCAGAAATTGCGATGGGCAATAACGATTTATCTTCGCGAACCGAACAGCAAGCGGCCGCTCTGGCGCAAACGGCGGCCAGCATGGAGCAACTGACCGCCACCGTCGGCCAGAACGCTGATAATGCGCGCCAGGCGTCAGGAATCGCCAAAAGTGCGGCAGACACAGCGCATAAAGGTGGCGAGCAGACGTCCCGGGTCGCCAGCACCATGCATGAGATTTCTGCCAGCTCGCAGAAAATCGGCGACATCATCGGCGTGATTGACAGCATTGCCTTCCAGACCAATATCCTGGCGTTGAATGCCGCAGTAGAGGCTGCCAGGGCGGGGGAGCAAGGGCGTGGTTTTGCCGTCGTCGCTGGTGAGGTGCGCAATCTGGCAAGCCGTAGCGCACAGGCTGCGAAAGAAATTAAGGGACTGATTGAGGAATCTGTCACCCGGGTGCATCAGGGCTCGCAGCTGGTGGATATGGCGTCGCGCACTATGACGGAAATAGTCAGTTCGGTGACCCGGGTTAACGACATCATGGGCGAGATTGCCTCGGCATCCGATGAACAGCGCAGAGGCATTGAGCAGGTGGCGCAGGCCGTCAGCCAGATGGACTCCGTGACGCAGCAAAACGCCGGTCTGGTGGAAGAAGCCGCATCCGCCGCCGGACAACTTGCCACGCAGGCCGATCATCTTTCTGCTTGTGTCGCATTTTTTAAACTTGAAGAGCAAACCGTAGCAAAACAAGAGTTGGCGCAGCCTCAGGTTGCGCCCGTTGTATCCTGAATGTGATTGAGAAGGCGCTATGACATCATCTCTGCCCTCCGGGCAAACGTCATTATTGTTACAGATGACACAGCGCCTCGCGCTGTCTGACGCGCATTTTCGTCGGATATGTCAATTAATCTACCAGCGTGCGGGGATCGTACTGGCCGACCATAAGCGGGACATGGTTTATAACCGCCTGGTTCGTCGTCTGCGTACCCTGGGGCTGGATGACTTTGGTCGCTATCTCAGCATGCTGGAAGCTAACCAGAACAGTGCTGAGTGGCAGGCTTTTATTAACTCCCTGACTACCAACCTGACCGCGTTTTTTCGCGAAGGGCATCATTTTCCGGTGCTGTCAGATCACGCTCGTCGGCGCAGCGGTGAATACCGCGTCTGGAGCGCGGCGGCGTCAACCGGAGAAGAACCCTACAGCATTGCGATTACGCTTGCCGATACCTTAGGTATGGCACCGGGCCGCTGGCGCGTTTTTGCCAGCGACATTGATACCGAAGTACTGGAAAAGGCCAGAAACGGCATTTACCGCCTCGATGAGCTAAAGACGCTGTCACCTCAGCAGTTGCAGCGTTATTTCATGCGCGGCACCGGGCCGCATGAAGGACTGGTACGCGTTAGGCAGGAACTGGCAGGTCATGTTGAATTTTCCAGCGTGAACTTACTGGATAAGCAGTACAACGTGCCCGGACCGTTCGACGCCATATTTTGTCGTAACGTGATGATCTATTTCGATAAAACGACACAACAGGACATTTTGCACCGTTTTGTTCCACTTCTTAAACCTGACGGGCTGCTGTTTGCAGGTCATTCAGAAAACTTTAGCAACCTTGTGCGCGAGTTTAGCCTGCGTGGACAGACCGTGTATGCGCATGCGCCAGGTAAGGATAAAGCATGAGTAAAATCAGGGTGTTGTCGGTAGATGATTCTGCATTGATGCGTCAAATCATGACCGAAATTATTAACAGTCACAGTGATATGGAAATGGTGGCGACGGCGCCGGATCCGTTGGTCGCCCGGGATTTAATCAAAAAATACAATCCCGACGTCCTGACGCTGGACGTGGAAATGCCGCGTATGGACGGCCTCGACTTCCTGGAGAAGTTGATGCGCCTGCGTCCAATGCCTGTGGTGATGGTTTCTTCACTGACCGGTAAAGGTTCAGAGGTCACGCTGCGGGCCTTGGAACTGGGGGCGATTGATTTTGTCACCAAACCGCAACTGGGGATCCGCGAAGGGATGCTGGCATATAGCGAGATGATTGCCGAAAAGATCCGCACCGCATCGCGCGCAAAACTGGCGGCCCATAAGCCCATGGCGGCACCGACGACCTTGAAAGCAGGGCCGTTACTCAGTTCGGAAAAGCTGCTGGTGATTGGGGCATCAACCGGAGGAACAGAGGCAATTCGCCATGTACTCCAGCCATTGCCGCTTTCAAGCCCCGGTATTCTTATTACCCAGCATATGCCACCAGGGTTTACCCGTTCGTTCGCCGAACGTCTGAACAAACTGTGCCAGATAACCGTGAAAGAGGCAGAAGACGGAGAGCGCGTACTCCCGGGGCATGCGTATATCGCGCCGGGCGACAAGCATATGGAACTGGCACGCAGCGGCGCGAACTATCAAATCAAAATTCATGACGGTCCGCCGGTTAATCGGCATCGGCCCTCAGTGGATGTGCTGTTCCATTCGGTGGCGAAACATGCGGGGCGCAATGCCGTCGGGGTGATCCTGACCGGTATGGGCAACGATGGCGCAGCCGGAATGTTAGCGATGAATCAGGCGGGAGCCTGGACCATTGCGCAAAACGAAGCAAGTTGTGTGGTGTTCGGCATGCCGCGCGAGGCCATCAATATGGGTGGCGTAAGCGAAGTGGTCGATCTTAGCCAGGTGAGCCAGCAAATGCTGGTGAAAATTAGTGCCGGACAGGCAATACGTATTTGAATCAGGAGTTTATTTTTATGGCGGATAAAGAGCTTAAGTTTTTGGTTGTGGATGACTTTTCCACCATGCGTCGCATCGTGCGTAACCTGCTTAAAGAGCTGGGATTCAACAATGTTGAAGAGGCGGAAGACGGCGTGGATGCGCTGAACAAGCTGCAGGCTGGGGGATTCGGTTTTGTTATTTCTGACTGGAACATGCCGAACATGGATGGACTGGAACTGCTGAAAACCATCCGTGCCGATGGCGGGATGGCTTCTCTGCCGGTGCTGATGGTCACGGCAGAAGCGAAAAAAGAGAACATCATTGCGGCAGCACAGGCAGGTGCCAGTGGCTATGTCGTGAAACCGTTCACGGCGGCGACGCTGGAAGAAAAACTGAATAAAATCTTTGAGAAACTGGGCATGTGAGGGTGTGATGATGATGCAACCACAAATTAAACCTGCTGACGAACACTCTGCAGGGGACATCATCGCGCGCATCGGCAGTTTGACCCGAATGCTGCGCGACAGCCTGCGTGAACTGGGGCTGGATCAGGCCATTGCCGAAGCGGCAGAAGCGATTCCTGATGCCCGCGATCGTCTCGATTATGTTGTACAGATGACCGCGCAGGCGGCGGAGCGTGCGCTAAACAGCGTAGAAGCTTCGCAGCCGCATCAGGACGCGATGGAAAAAGGGGCCAAAGACCTGACTAAACGCTGGGATGAATGGTTCGAAAATCCGATCGAACTCTCCGACGCCCGTGAACTGGTCACCGATACCCGTCAGTTCCTTGGTGATGTACCTGGACATACCAGCTTTACCAATGCCCAGCTGCTGGACATCATGATGGCGCAGGATTTCCAGGATCTCACCGGACAGGTCATCAAGCGCATGATGGATGTTATCCAGGAAATTGAACGTCAGCTGCTGATGGTTCTGTTGGAAAACATTCCGGAACAGGGCGCTCGTCCAAAACGTGAAAACGAAAGCTTGCTTAACGGCCCGCAGGTTGACGCCTCGAAAGCCGGTGTAGTGGCAAGTCAGGATCAGGTTGACGACCTGCTGGATAGCCTCGGGTTCTGATGCGTATTTGCCGGATGTGAGGCGTGGGCCTCTCATCCGGCTTACGCGCAATTCTGCTTAAAGCCATAAATCCCGTCTTTTTTACCGCTTACTCTTCCCATTGCTGGATAGCTGTTCTGGCATCATTCTCGCCTATATCTCTATCCAGGGTCTGATGCGTGGCAGAAGAAAGCGACGACGACAAAACAGAAGCCCCCACACCCCACCGACTTGAAAAAGCGCGGGAAGAAGGGCAGATCCCCCGATCCAAAGAGCTAACCTCACTGCTTATTTTGCTGGTGGGTGTGTGCATTATCTGGATTGGTGGGGAGTCGCTTGCCCGCAGGCTGGCTGGCATGCTGTCGGCCGGATTACGTTTTGACCACAGTATGGTTAACGACCCGAATCTGATCCTCAGCCAAATCATCCTGCTGATTAAAGACGCGATGATTGCGCTGTTACCGTTGATTACCGGCGTCGTTCTGGTGGCTTTAATCTCCCCGGTGATGCTTGGCGGCTTGATTTTCAGCGGTAAATCCCTGCAACCCAAATTCTCTAAGCTGAATCCGCTGCCGGGCATTAAGCGCATGTTTTCCGCGCAAACCGGCGCAGAACTGCTCAAAGCAATACTAAAGTCCACGTTAGTGGGAAGCGTGGCCGGATTTTATCTCTGGCATAACTGGCCAGCGATGATGCGTCTGATGGCGGAGTCACCGATTACGGCGATGGGCAACGCCCTGGATTTAGTCGGTATGTGTGCACTACTGGTGGTACTTGGCGTTATTCCGATGGTGGGGTTCGACGTCTTTTTCCAGATCTATAGCCATGTGAAAAAGCTACGTATGTCGCGTCAGGATATCCGCGATGAATTTAAGCAAAGCGAAGGTGACCCGCACGTTAAAGGCAAAATTCGTCAAATGCAGCGCGCGGCCGCTCAGCGTCGCATGATGGCAGATGTGCCGAAAGCAGACGTTATTGTCACTAACCCTACGCACTACTCAGTGGCGTTGAAGTATGACGAGAACAAAATGAGTGCGCCGAAAGTTGTTGCGAAAGGGGCCGGGCTGGTTGCGTTGCGCATTCGTGAAATTGGCGCAGAGCACCGTGTCCCGACATTAGAAGCGCCGCCACTGGCGCGTGCACTCTATCGCCATGCTGAGATTGGTCAGCAAATACCGGGGCAATTATACGCCGCCGTTGCTGAAGTACTGGCATGGGTATGGCAGCTAAAACGCTGGCGTCTGGCTGGCGGCAAGCGTCCACCACAACCTGAAAACCTTCCGGTGCCAGAAGCACTGGATTTTATGAACGAGAAGAATACTGATGGCTAATCTGGTCGCGATGCTGCGTCTGCCCAGCAACCTGAAATCCACGCAATGGCAAATCCTTGCCGGACCGATCCTCATCCTGCTGATTCTGTCGATGATGGTGCTGCCGCTGCCGGCTTTCGTCCTCGATTTGCTGTTCACATTTAACATTGCGCTGTCGATCATGGTGCTGCTGGTGGCGATGTTCACCCAGCGTACACTGGAGTTTGCCGCATTCCCGACGATTTTGCTGTTTACCACATTATTACGTCTGGCGCTGAACGTCGCGTCTACCCGTATCATTTTGATGGAAGGACACACTGGCGCGGCGGCGGCGGGGAAGGTGGTTGAAGCCTTCGGCCACTTCCTGGTGGGCGGTAACTTTGCGATCGGCATCGTGGTCTTCGTGATTCTCGTCATCATTAACTTTATGGTAATCACCAAAGGTGCGGGGCGTATCGCCGAGGTTGGCGCGCGCTTCGTGCTGGATGGTATGCCCGGCAAGCAGATGGCGATTGATGCGGATTTGAATGCCGGTCTGATTGGCGAAGATGAAGCTAAAAAACGACGCTCGGAAGTGACCCAGGAAGCGGATTTTTACGGCTCAATGGACGGTGCGAGTAAATTCGTCCGTGGAGATGCCATCGCCGGTATTTTGATCATGGTGATCAACGTGGTCGGAGGTCTGTTAGTCGGGGTGTTGCAGCATGGTATGAGCATGGGCAGCGCTGCGGAAAGTTATACCCTGTTGACCATCGGTGACGGGCTGGTGGCACAAATTCCTGCGCTGGTTATCTCTACCGCGGCGGGTGTTATCGTGACCCGCGTGAGTACCGACCAGGACGTAGGCGAACAGATGGTGACCCAACTGTTCAGTAACCCCAGCGTCATGTTGCTCAGTGCGGCGGTACTTGGGCTTTTGGGTCTGGTTCCGGGCATGCCTAACCTGGTGTTTCTGATGTTTACTGCCGCATTGTTGGCTCTGGCATGGTGGATGCGCGGTCGTGAGCAAAAAGCGCCAGATGAACCGCAGCCGGTGAAAATGCCGGAAAACAACTCCGTGGTGGAAGCCACATGGAACGACGTGCAGCTGGAAGATTCGCTGGGCATGGAGGTTGGTTACCGCCTGATCCCAATGGTGGATTTTCAGCAGGATGGCGAGTTACTGGGGCGAATTCGCAGTATTCGTAAGAAATTTGCCCAGGATATGGGCTTCCTGCCGCCGGTGGTACACATTCGAGACAATATGGATCTGCAGCCAGCCCGCTATCGAATTTTGATGAAAGGGGTAGAAATTGGCAGCGGTGACGCCTATCCGGGACGCTGGCTGGCCATTAACCCGGGTACTGCCGCCGGGTCGCTGCCGGGTGAGAAAACGGTCGATCCGGCGTTCGGACTGGACGCTATCTGGATTGAAAGCGCATTGAAGGAACAGGCGCAGATTCAGGGCTTTACGGTGGTTGAAGCCAGTACAGTTGTCGCTACGCATCTAAACCACCTGATTGGGCAGTTCGCCGCTGAGCTGTTTGGCCGTCAGGAAGCGCAGCAGTTACTGGATCGAGTGTCGCAGGAGATGCCAAAGCTGACGGAAGATCTGGTGCCGGGCGTTGTGACGCTCACCACGCTGCATAAAGTGCTGCAGAACTTGCTGGATGAGAAAGTACCGATTCGCGATATGCGCACCATTCTTGAAACGCTGGCGGAACATGCGCCGTTGCAAAACGATCCGCATGAGCTTACCGCGGTCGTCCGTGTTGCGTTAGGACGTGCCATCACTCAGCAGTGGTTCCCGGGTAATGAAGAGGTTCAGGTTATCGGTCTTGATACTCCGCTCGAGCGTTTGCTGCTGCAAGCGCTGCAGGGGGGCGGCGGTCTGGAGCCTGGGCTTGCAGACCGACTGCTGGCCCAGACTCAGGAAGCGCTGTCCCGGCAGGAAATGTTGGGCGCGCCGCCGGTCTTGCTGGTTAATCACGCGTTACGTCCGTTACTGGCGCGGTTTTTACGCCGCAGCATCCCGCAGTTGGTGGTGTTATCGAATATGGAGCTTTCCGATAACCGCCATATCCGCATGACGGCGACCATTGGAGGTAAATAATGCGTAAGTTACTGTGGTTGTTGTTTTTTCCTCTGGTGGCGCAGGCCGCCGGAGAAGGGGCCTGGCAGGCAAGTGGCATGGGGATCACCTTAAATCACCGTGGCCAGTCAGCCTCGTCTGATCCTTTGGTTCCCAGCCAGCCGGTCTCAGGCTTGATGACGCTGGTGGCCTGGCGCTATGAGCTGAATGGCCCAACGCCCGCAGGTTTGCGGGTGCGTTTATGTTCTCAGTCCCGTTGTGTCGAACTGGACGGGCAAAGTGGGACCACCAACGGGTTCAATAACGTTCCGGCCATTGAACCGATGCATTTTGTCTGGGAAGTCCCTGGCGGTGGTCGCCTGATCCCCGCGTTACGCATTCAGAGCAATCAGGTGATTGTGAACTACCGTTAACACCCTCCGTCATTCAGACCAGCAGTTGAAACTGCTGGTTGTTTCAAAATTCCAGCCCCTCATTCAATTAAATAGAAACGCCGTTTTATAAAATAAGTGACGTACGTTGCCGGACTCTTTGTATTCTTGCCATTTCACGAATCCTTCTGGCAGAAATAGAAAGGTTTCACTTCCTGTTAGCTTTTACTGTGACCCTATAAGGATGCCCATTGTCAAAGCGAGGATTGCGGGGCCTCCAAAAAAGCTGCTGCGCCGTAACAGGGGCAGGTCACAGCATTGAATCCGACATTGACAGAGGTTTAGTAAATGATTGTTTACCCGGTTAAACATAGCCCGTTATTGCGCCAGCCAGAACATTTTATTGCCAGGGATGAATTAAAAACGCTGATCAAAAAGGTGACGCATAACCTGGTCAATATTCATGACGAAACCGGCGAGTTCTTGCTGCGTCTGGACGATGGACGCGTAATTGATACTAAAGGCTGGGCGGGATGGGAGTGGACACACGGCGTCGGCCTGTACGGGATGTATCAGTACTATCTGCAAACCGGCGATGAAACGATGCGCGATATCATCGATAGCTGGTTTGCCGATCGCTTTGCTGAAGGTGCAACCACTAAAAACGTGAACACCATGGCGCCATTTTTAACATTGGCATATCGCTATGAAGAGACGCGTAATCCAGCGTATCTGCCGTGGCTCGACAGCTGGGCTGAGTGGGCAATGCATGAGATGCCGCGTACCGAATTTGGTGGTATGCAACACATCACGCTGGCGGAAGAAAACCATCAACAGATGTGGGATGACACGCTGATGATGACGGTTTTACCGCTGGCGAAGATTGGCAAGCTACTCAATCGCCCGGACTACATCGAAGAGGCAACGTATCAGTTCCTGCTGCACGTGCAAAACCTGATGGATAAAGAAACGGGGCTGTGGTTCCACGGCTGGAGCTATGAAGGAAATCATAACTTTGCTAATGCCCGCTGGGCGCGTGGCAACAGTTGGTTAACTATCGTGATCCCGGACTTCCTCGAATTACTTGATTTACCGGAAAGCAATGCTGTTCACCGCTATCTGGTACAGGTCCTGAACGCGCAAATCGCGGCGCTGGCGAAATGCCAGGATGAAAGTGGGTTGTGGCATACTTTGCTGGACGACCCGCAGTCGTATCTGGAAGCATCGGCAACTGCCGGATTTGCCTATGGGATCCTCAAAGCAGTACGTAAACGCTATGTTGGGCAAGAGTATGCGCCGGTAGCCGAAAAAGCCATTCGCGGCATTGTGCAGCATATTTCACCGGAAGGTGAACTGCTGCACACCTCGTTTGGTACCGGGATGGGACACAATCTTGATTTCTACCGCAACATCCCTCGGACCTCCATGCCTTACGGACAGGCGATGGCGATGCTGTGCCTTACCGAATACTTGCGAAAGTATTTTTGATATCGGTATTCGATGGCGATACCGCTATCGGTCCTGATTGTTCAGTCGTCACTGTTTGTACTGTATTGTCCTGCGGGGCAAACAGATGATCCATGATCTGACGCATAACCGGCGCGGCGGTGACACCATCGCTGCCGCCGTTTTCCAGAATTAACGCCACCGCGACCTTCGGGTTCTTATAGGGTGCAAATGCGGTATAGAACACGTGGTCGCGCAAGCGGACAGGGATCATCTTCGCATTGTAGGTCTGATTTTCTTTCAGGCTAAAGACCTGCGAGGTGCCGCTTTTTGCCGCAATGCCGTAAGGCGCGGTGTGAAAGAACTTATAACCTGTACCATTTGGTTCATTCGCCATGCCGAACATCGCCTGACGCACCAGTCCCCAGTAGGGCGATGAGGCTGAGGCGATTTGTGACGGTACTTTTGGAGCCTGATACGGCGTGATGGTTTTGCCGCTCTCTTCATCGAGCAGCAGGTGAGGGACGATAACCTTGCCGTTGTTAATCAGTGCGACCATGGCTTTTACCATCTGGATAGGTGTGGCAATCCAGTAGCCCTGACCGATGCCAACTGAAATAGTGTCCCCCTGATACCAGGCTTTTTTGTGCACTTTTTGCTTCCATTCGCGGCTCGGGAGCAGGCCGTTATACTCCTCATCAAGATCGATGCCGGTCGGTTTACCGTAACCAAACTGGCTGAGCATGCTGTTAATCCGGTCGATCCCCATCATATACGCCACCTGATAGAAGAACGTATCGGCAGACTCTTCTATCGCTTTGGTGACATCCAGCATACCGTGGCCCGTTTTTTTCCAGTCACGGTAATGTCGCTCGGTGCCGGGTAGCGTCCAGGTAGGGGCGCCGAAGAAACTGGTCTGCGGCGTGATTACCCCGTTCAGTAATGCCGACATAGCCATATACGGTTTGACCGTTGAAGCGGGAGGGTACAATCCCTGCGTGACGCGGTTGATTAATGGCAGGTCTTTATCCTGGAGTAGCTTGTTATAGTCCTGATAGCTGATGCCTTTGACAAACGGATTAGGGTCATAGCTGGGGTTTGAGACCATCGCCAGTACGGAACCGTCGTGTGGATCTTCAACCAAAACGGCGGCACGCTGGCCAGCCAACAGGCTCTCAATGTATTGCTGTAAATGTAAATCCAGCGTCAGATGGATATCTTTTCCGGCAACGGGCGGCACATCTTTGATCAGGCGTACGATGCGTCCGTGGTTATCTACTTCCACCTCCTGATAACCGGTTTTTCCATGCAGTTCGTTTTCGTAATAGCGCTCAATACCTTGCTTACCGATGTTGTGATCGGCGGCGTAGTTCTCCGCCAGGCCCTTTTGATCCAGTGCTTTCAGGTCGTTGTCATTGATTTTTGAAACATAACCAAGGACATGCGCCAGCGCCGCGCCATAGGGATACTGGCGGTCTTCGTAACTATTGATGTTGACGCCGCTAAAATGAAACTGGTTTACCGAAAAACGGGCGATTTCGACATCGGTTAGCGCATTTTTTAGCACCACAGGACGATAGCGGCTGCTGGCTTTCAGCTCATGGCGAAACTGGTCTATGTCATCAGGTGTGAGGTCAACGATCGGCGTGAGCTGCTGGAGTAACGCATTCATATCGCTGATTTTATACGGCGTAACGGAAATATCGTACCAGGTAACGTTGCGCACCAGCGGGATGCCGTTGCGATCGTAAATCATGCCACGCGTTGGGGCGACGGGCAGCATTTTGATGTCGTTTGCATTCGACCGGGTGGTGTAATACTGGTGCTGACAGATTTGTAAGTTATACAGATTGTAAATCAGGATGCCAAAACAGATGACTACCAGGCCAAAGGCCACCAATACACGCCGCTGGAAGAGCTTTTCTTCCGCCTCAAAATCTCTGAATGTCATTGACCCGTACCCGATTAATTCGCCGCCTAATGATACGGAGGCTTAGACGGGATGACAGGCAAAAGATGTTCCATATCTCTAGGGAAATGTGTCATTCCTTGTGGGTTGTTACAAATTACAGTGAACGTAGCGCCTGATGGTGCTTTGCTGATCAGGCCTACGAGGGCGGTCATTCGGGGAAATAAAAAAGCCCGCGACATAGCGCGGGCTTTCACATTATTTGAAGTGATTACATACGTTCTACGGTTTCGATACCCAGTGTATCCAGACCCAGCTTCAGGGTTTTCGCCGTCAGCTGTGCCAGCTTCAGTCGGCTGTTACGAATCTCTTCGTTTTCAGCGCTGAGAATAGGGCAGTGCTCGTAGAAGCCGGAGAAGAGACCAGCAACGTCGTACAAGTAAGCACACATCACGTGTGGCGTACCTTCACGCGCAACGACGGTCAACGTTTCTTCGAACTGCAACAGACGCGCCGCCAGTTGAGCCTCGCGATCTTCGCTGATAACGACCTGCGCATTTGCCAGCGCGCTTTCGTCGATATCTGCTTTACGGAACACGGACAGTACGCGGGTATAAGCGTACTGCATATATGGCGCGGTGTTACCTTCGAACGCCAGCATGTTGTCCCAGTCGAAGATGTAGTCGGTGGTACGGTTTTTGGACAGATCCGCATATTTCACTGCGCCGATACCGACCGCATTTGCCAGTTTTTCCAGTTCGTCGGCAGGCATGTCCGGGTTCTTCTCCGCGACCAGACGACGTGCGCGCTCCAGCGCTTCATCCAGCAGATCGGCCAGTTTAACCGTGCCGCCCGCGCGGGTTTTGAACGGTTTACCGTCTTTGCCCAGCATCATACCGAACATGTGGTGTTCCAGCGGCACTGAATCCGGCACATAACCGGCTTTACGTACGATGGTCCAGGCCTGCATTAAGTGCTGATGCTGGCGAGAGTCGATGTAATAAAGAACGCGATCGGCATGCAGGGTTTCGTAACGATACTTGGCGCAGGCGATGTCGGTTGTGGTGTAGAGATAGCCGCCATCTTTCTTCTGAATGATAACGCCCATCGGTTCGCCTTCCTTGTTCTTATACTCATCAAGGAATACGACGGTAGCGCCTTCGCTTTCAACAGCCAGCCCTTTCGCCTTCAGATCGGCGACGATGCCAGGTAGCATCGGGTTGTACAGGCTTTCGCCCATGACGTCGTCACGGGTCAGGGTAACGTTGAGGCGATCGTAGGTTAACTGGTTCTGCGACATGGTAATGTCGACCAGTTTGCGCCACATCTCACGGAAGTATTCGTCACCGCCTTGCAGTTTCACAACATAACTACGGGCGCGTTCCGCGAAGGCTTCATCTTCGTCGTAATGTTTTTTCGCATCACGGTAGAAACCTTCCAGGTCAGCCAGCGCCATCTCTCCGGCATTTTCCTGCTGCTGTTTTTCCAGCCATGCGATGAGCATACCGAACTGAGTACCCCAGTCGCCGACGTGGTTAGCGCGAATAACGTTGTGACCGAGGAACTCCAGCGTACGCACCGCCGCGTCACCGATGATGGTGGAACGCAGGTGACCAACGTGCATCTCTTTCGCTACGTTAGGCGCGGAGTAGTCAACCACGACGGTTTGTTTGGTCGGTTGAGTTACTCCCAGACGATCGGAAGCCAGCGCCTGCTGAACGTGCTGCGCCAGAAATGCCGGATCGAGAAAAATATTGATAAAGCCCGGGCCTGCAATTTCAACTTTGCTGGCAATCCCGTTGAGATCCAGATGAGTCAGCACCTGCTCAGCCAGTTGTCGCGGCGCCATACCCAGTTTTTTAGCGACAGCCATCATGCCGTTAGCTTGATAGTCGCCGAACTGTACTTTTGCTGACTGACGAACCTGCGGTTCGCAATCTGCAGGTGCGCCTGCAGCAATCATGGCCTGACTGACTTTTTCTGAGAGAAGAGCCTGAATATTCACCGGAATACCTTACATTTATGAAGCGGCCTAAAATTCACCGCACCAGTTTAAGAATTAAGGGCGGGAGTATACTGCAAATGCCCGTTGCCGTCAGCATTGTGTGTACCGCCAGTAGCCTGAAATATAAACAATGCAATGGCGTAAATTTATTCATGATGTGTTCGGAGAAAACAGCGGTTGGATGGCGCAGCGCAACAGAGTAAATTAGCGACTTTGAACATGGATATGAGCTTTTAATATGGCGAACTGGCAAACCGTTGCAGAACTACAGGATATTTCTGCAGATTTACCGCATTTCACGCAGGCATTAACGGAACTTTCTACCCGCCTTGGGCTGGATATCACAGGCCTGGAAGCCGATCACATTTCCTTGCGTTGCCATCAAAATACCACCGCAGAGCGCTGGCGTCGTGGGTTTGAACAGTGCGGTGAATTGTTGTCAGAAAACATTATCAACGGCAGACCTATTTGTCTTTTTAAACTGCATGAGCCGGTTTGTGTGCAACATTGGCAATTTTCCATCGTCGAACTGCCGTGGCCGGGCGAAAAACGCTACCCACATGAAGGCTGGGAACATATTGAAATTGTTCTGCCGGGAGAGCCGGAAACGCTGAATGCGCGAGCGCTGGCGCTGCTTTCCGATCACGGTCTGAGTCAACCGGGCATTTTTGTGAAAACCAGCTCGCCAAAAGGAGAGCGTGAGCGTTTACCGAATCCGACGCTGGCGGTTAGCGATGGTAGCGTGACGATAAAATTCCATCCGTGGTCGATTGAAACCATTGTGGCAAGCGAACGTCAGGAGTGAGCATGGCTATACTGGAAATCTGCTGTTACAGCATGGAGTGCGCGCGCACGGCGCAGCAAAACGGCGCGGATCGTATTGAACTATGCTCGGCACCCAAAGAAGGGGGCTTAACGCCGTCACTGGGTGTCTTGCGTTCCGTTCGCCAGCACATTTCGATTCCCGTCAATCCCATTATTCGCCCACGTGGAGGCGACTTTTGCTACACCGAAGGTGAATTTGCTGCAATGCTGGATGATATTGCGATGGTCAGGGAACTGGGATTCTCAGGGCTGGTGACCGGCATTTTAGATGTGGATGGCAATGTCGATATGCCGCGCATGGAGAAAATAATGATTGCCGCCGGTTCGCTGCAAGTCACTTTTCATCGGGCCTTTGATATGTGTGCTAACCCACTCAATGCGCTTAAAAAATTAGCTGATTTGGGCATTGCCAGAGTACTCACTTCAGGGCAAAAATCAGATGCGGCGCAAGGTTTAACAAAAATAATGGAACTTATTGCGCAGCCCGGTGCTCCAATCATTATGGCCGGAGCGGGGGTTCGCGCCTCGAATTTGTCCCTGTTCCTTGATGCTGGAGTGCAGGAAGTCCACAGTTCTGCCGGAGTATGGCTGGCTTCACCAATGCGTTATCGCAATTCGGGGTTGTCGATGTCTTCGGATGCGCAGGCGGATGAGTATTCGCGCTATGCGGTAGACGGGACGGCGGTTGCTGAAATGAAAGCAATCATTGCACACCATCAGGCCAGCTGATTTTACCGTTGCATCATGTCGCCCAATATGATGCTTGCTCGTACCAGGCCCCTGCAATTTCAACAGGGGCCTTTTTTTCTCCTTCATATTTCAAGCCGCAGCAGCGTTGGCCGCCTCGCGCACCCCGGTCACGTAGTTATCTACGCTCCCGGGGATTTGCTGCGTTGCCGCCTTGCTGCAACTTGAACTATTTTGGAGAAACGGTGCTATACGTAACGGTCATTCGGCATTCTATTACGGCTTACGCGCAATCAATACTGCACGTAATGGGGCGGGGTAGCCTTCCACCGTTTTGCTGTGGTCGTTCGGATCGAG
Source organism: Citrobacter sp. Cpo074 (assembly GCF_030332745.1). NCBI lineage: Bacteria > Pseudomonadati > Pseudomonadota > Gammaproteobacteria > Enterobacterales > Enterobacteriaceae > Citrobacter > Citrobacter sp. Cpo074. Next base: position 72,320 of record NZ_JAOWHG010000033.1, on the reverse strand, counting down.
GAAGTCGGCCAGCGACTCGGTTACCATCCACTCGGTGCGGCGTTGCTCTTCGGTGGTGGTGACGCAGACATCGGCGATGCGCACATCAACAAAACCGCATTTTTCCAGCCAGTTTTTTAAAGCCAACGCAGATGGAATAAAGTAGACGTTACGCATTTGCGCGTAGCGATCGCCCGGCACCAGAACGGTATTTTCATCACCTTCGACGACCAGCGTTTCCAGCACCAGCTCACCATCTTTAACCAACTGATCCTTCAACTGCCACAGATGTTCCAGCGGCGATCGGCGGTGATAAAGCACGCCCATGGAGAACACAGTGTCAAAGGCGTTTAGCGCTGGAAGTTGCTCAATACCCAGCGGCAGCAGGTGAGCACGCTGGTCATTGCCCAGCAGTTTACGTACCGCCTCAAACTGGCACAGAAACAGTTGCGTAGGATCGATCCCAACCGCCAGATGCGCTCCAGCGCCAATCATGCGCCACATGTGATAACCACTGCCACAGCCAACATCAAGAATGGTACGGCCGGTGAGATCAGACAAGTGCGGCAGAACGCGATCCCACTTCCAGTCGGAACGCCATTCGGTATCGATGTTGACGCCGTACAGCGAGTACGGTCCTTTACGCCATGGCATCAGGTTACGCATCAGGGTGTCGATGCGTTTAAGCTGGCCTTCGCTGAGCGGTTCTTTACTTTCAGCGGTAACGCTGTGTAGTAAATCCAGACGATGCGGCGTCAGCTCGGGCAGAAACTCGACGGCGTTTGACCATTGTTTAAATAAACCATGCTGATCGCGCTGCCAGGCAGCGATTTGCGCCGGAAGCGTTTCCAGCCAATGGGACAGATGATTTTTGGCAATCAACTGATAAAAGTTACCAAAATCGATCATGCGCCAACCTCAGCTTTCAACGCCACCAGAGAGCCAAAATTGAAGCACTGGAACCACAATTCGCTGTGCTCAAAGCCAGCCTGATGCAGTCGCGCTTTGTGCGTTTCTACCGAGTCGGTCAGCATCACGTTTTCCAGCATGCTGCGTTTCTGACTAATTTCCAGTTCGCTGTAGCCATTGGCCCGTTTGAAGTCGTGGTGCATGTTGAACAGCAGCTCGCCAACGTTAGCGTCTTCGAAACTGAATTTTTCAGACAGCACCAGCGCGCCGCCGGGATTCAACCCTTGATAAATCTTATCCAACAATGCCTGGCGCTCAGGTGGCTCAAGGAATTGCAGGGTAAAATTCAGCACCACCATCGAGGCGTTTTCGATAGTAATGTTGCGAATATCGCCTTCGACAACCTCAACCGGGGTCGGTGCCTTATAGGCATCAATATGACGACGGCAGCGCTCAACCATCGCCGGGGAGTTATCGACGGCAATAATTTTGCAATTCTCGTGATGAATATTGCGACGCACCGAGAGCGTCGCCGCGCCCAGAGAACAGCCCAGATCGTAGACCTGCGTGTTGGGTTGTACGAAACGTTCGGCCAGCATGCCAATCATAGAAATGATATTGGAATAGCCAGGAACGGAACGCTGGATCATATCCGGGAAGACTTCAGCTACCCGTTCATCAAAGGTCCAGTCACCCAGACTGGCGATAGGCGCAGAAAAAAGCGTGTCGCGGTGAGACATAACGTAAAAATCCGGGAAAAATAAAGTGGCGTATTGTGCGCTAATGCAGGGAGAAAACCAACTCCCAGGGCATATACCAAAGATTCGCCAGCACCATTAGCAACAGCGAACACCAGGTTGCGCTCATGCCTGAACGGCGCCAGCGGAAGAGCCGGTGGTGGAATCCGTAATAATGCATCAGTCGTCCGGCAATCAACATCAGCCCGCAAATATGCACCATCCACGTCTCTGCGCCGTTCATTTCCATAAATAACAGCAGCACTAACGCGACGGGAATATATTCCACCGCATTACCGTGAATGCGGATAGCGCTTTGCAGTTCACTAAAACCTCCATCGCCATAGGCAACGCGATATTGCATGCGCAGGCGAACGACGTCAAAGGAGAACTTTATTAACAATAACGCACCCAATACGGCATAAAGCGCGCTTACCATACAAACTCCCTTTACTCGTCATACTTCAAGTTGCATGCGTGGTGGCTGTACTCGCTCCCCTCAGTCACTTACTAATGTAAGCTCCTGAGGATTCTCTCCCTTGCCATCTTCCTGCAACTCGAATTATTTAGAGTACGGTTGGGTTGATGGCACTGACTATGATAGGTGGCATTTTCAGAAAAGAGAAGATTGCTGTGGAATAGAGGGTGCTGATCCGATCTCTGGCAGGGCGCTGCGTAAATCTGCCCATAGCGTATCAACAAGCTCCGGGGCCTGCGCGATGTCCGGCGTATGCAAAAACAGATACGGCGTCGTGGTGCGTTGCCATAGCGATAGCTTGGTCAGCCAGACGGCAAAAAGCTCGCTGTTTTGTGCCATATTATCGCTACCGATAAAGCGTACCATCGGATGGTTTGCCGTCACCACCGCATGCACCGGAACCTTCGGTTTCTTGCGCTGGGCGTCACGTATTGCTTCAGTATGCGGGATTGCGGCATGCACCGGGCGGCTGTCCAGAATCACCCGGTTTACTCCGCGCTCGTGTAAACCGCGATTAAATAGCTGCTCGGCTTCGCCTTTGGCAAAGAAGTCTGGATGGCGAACTTCCACACCGTAGGTAAAGGAATTCGGGAGCACATCGAGAAACTGCCACAGGGCAGGCAGATCGCGTGGGCCAAAAGTCGCAGGTAATTGCAGCCAGTATTGTCCAATGCGCGATTCCAGCGGCGACATGCGCGTAAAAAATTCCTGTACCAGGTCATCACAATTACGCAGCGCAGCCTGATGCGAAATGGTCGCCGGAAATTTAAAACAAAATCGAAACGCATCGGTGGTCTGTGCCTGCCAGCGGGCAACAATATCGGATTTAGGCAGCGCATACAGCGTGGTATTGCCCTCCACGCAGTTAAAGTGGCGGGCATACTCTTCAAGGCTGGTGATCCCCAGACGCACCCATTTTGGATGCGACCACTGGGGTAAACCGATATAAATCATAGCGCTTGCAGAATCTCCTCCACGCTGCGAACGCGCGCAATGCGCGGGAAAATGTGGGTCATGCTGGCCTGGTGTTGCTCAGCACTGGCGGCGCTACAGGCATCTTCTGCAATGATAAGACTGAAACCCAGCTCCCACGCATTTCGCGCCGTTGACTCCACGCCAATGTTTGTGGAAATGCCGCACAGGACGATGGTATCGATGCCCCGACGACGCAGCTGTAGCTCCAGATCGGTGCCGTAGAACGCGCCCCACTGGCGCTTGGTGACTTCGAGATCGCTGGCGCATTTCCCCAGAGCTGCCGGGTAATCCCACCAGTTTTCAGGCAACGCTTTAGCCGGAGTTTGCGCATCAACCGGTTGTTTCAGCGCTTCGGCGTAATCGTCAGACCAGCCGACGCGCACCATTACCACCGGGGAACCGTGGGCACGGAATTTTTCCGCCAACTGCGCGGCGCGGGTAACCACATCATGTGCCGTATGAGGGCCGCCAGCGAAAGGCAGGATCCCTTCCTGTAAATCAATTACGACAAGGGCGGTTGTTTTAGCGTTCAATTCCAGCATGGTCACTCCAGTAATAAAAGAATTCCGTTACACCTTAATCGCGAATCAGTGTGAAAGGGGCGACAATTTTTGTTATTTTTTGTGAGATTACGCAATGCCCGTCCAGGAAACAGGCGTACAGTCAGTACCGGACTGAGAGTCTATCCCAGTAGGCTCTTATCGTGCGGCAGAATTTCCAGTATAATAGCCGCCTTTTTTCATTCAGTTGTGACATTCAGCTAAAGCTGCGACTTCGTCATCTGCGAGACAGGTGACAATCCGCCTGCGGCAAAGTTAAGGGATATCTCATGCGTACAGAATATTGCGGACAGCTACGTCTGTCCCACGAGGGGCAGCAGGTGACTCTGTGTGGTTGGGTCAACCGTCGTCGTGATCTTGGTAGCCTGATCTTTATCGATATGCGCGACCGCGAAGGTATCGTGCAGGTATTTTTCGATCCGGACCGTGCGGACGCGTTAAAGCTGGCCTCCGAACTGCGTAATGAGTTCTGCATCCAGGTTACGGGCACCGTGCGTGCGCGTGACGCGAAAAACGTCAACGCCGATATGGCGACGGGCGAAATTGAAGTGCTGGCCTCCGATCTGACCATCATCAACCGTTCAGACTCGCTGCCGTTGGACTCTAACCACGTCAACACCGAAGAAGCGCGACTGAAGTATCGCTATTTAGATCTGCGTCGCCCTGAAATGGCGCAGCGCCTGAAAACGCGTGCCAAAATCACCAGTCTGGTGCGTCGTTTTATGGACGACCACGGCTTCCTCGACATCGAAACACCGATGCTGACCAAAGCGACGCCGGAAGGCGCGCGCGATTACCTGGTACCTTCTCGCGTACATAAAGGTAAATTCTACGCGCTGCCGCAATCACCTCAGTTGTTTAAACAGCTGCTGATGATGTCTGGCTTTGACCGCTACTATCAGATCGTTAAATGCTTCCGTGATGAAGACTTACGTGCTGACCGTCAGCCTGAATTTACCCAGATCGACGTTGAGACTTCCTTCATGACCGCACCGCAGGTGCGTGAAGTGATGGAAGCGCTGGTGCGTAATCTGTGGCTGGAAGTGAAAGGTGTCGATCTGGGTGATTTCCCGATCATGACCTTTGCCGAAGCTGAGCGTCGTTACGGTTCCGATAAACCAGACCTGCGTAACCCGATGGAGCTGGTTGACGTCGCCGATCTGGTGAAAGACGTTGAGTTCGCAGTGTTCTCTGGCCCGGCAAACGATGCGAAAGGCCGCGTAGCTGCTCTGCGTGTACCGGGCGGTGCTGCGCTGAGCCGTAAGCAGATCGACGATTACGGTAACTTTATCAAGATTTACGGCGCGAAAGGCCTGGCTTACATCAAAGTCACCGAACGTGCGAAAGGTCTGGAAGGTATTACCAGCCCAGTAGCTAAGTTCCTGAACGCAGAAATTGTGGAAGCGATTCTGGCACGTACCGGTGCACAAGACGGCGACATGATTTTCTTCGGTGCCGACAACAAGAAAGTGGTTGCCGACGCGATGGGCGCGCTGCGTCTGAAACTGGGTAAAGACCTGAACATCACCGACGAAGCCAAATGGGCGCCGCTGTGGGTTATCGACTTCCCAATGTTTGAAGACGATGGTGAAGGCGGCCTGACCGCAATGCACCACCCGTTCACCGCGCCGAAAGATATGACGGCCGCTGAGCTGAAAGCAGCGCCGGAAGACGCGGTTGCCAACGCGTACGATATGGTCATCAACGGCTACGAAGTAGGCGGCGGTTCCGTGCGCATTCACAACGGCGACATGCAGCAAACCGTATTCGGTATTCTGGGCATTAATGAGCAAGAACAGCGTGAGAAATTCGGCTTCCTGCTGGATGCGCTAAAATATGGTACACCGCCGCATGCGGGCCTGGCGTTTGGTCTGGACCGTCTGACTATGCTGTTGACCGGTACTGACAACATTCGTGACGTTATTGCTTTCCCGAAAACCACGGCTGCAGCGTGTCTGATGACTGAAGCGCCAAGCTTTGCCAACGCAGCTGCGCTGGCGGAACTGAGCATTCAGGTTGTTAAGAAGGCCGAGAATAACTGATATGACATATAAACAGCCTGTCTCGGTGTTAGTCGTGATTTATGCAAAGGACACCGGGAGAGTGCTGATGTTACAGCGACGCGACGATCCTGATTTCTGGCAGTCGGTCACCGGCAGCCTTGAAGAAGGTGAAACCGCGTCGCAAGCCGCTATGCGCGAAGTAAAGGAAGAGGTCGCCATTGATGTTGCATCTGAGCAACTGACCTTAATTGACTGTCAGCGCACGGTGGAGTTTGAGATTTTTAGCCATTTACGTCATCGCTATGCACCGGGAATTGAACGTAATACTGAATCCTGGTTTTGCCTGGCACTTCCCTCAGAACGAGAGATCGTGTTCACCGAACATCTGACCTATCGTTGGGTTAATGCGGTTGAAGCCGCCCAATTAACCAAGTCGTGGAGTAACCGGCAGGCGATTGAAGAGTTTGTAATTAACGTCGCCTGAAAAGGCGCGCTTTTTGGAGATATTATTTATGGCAGGTCATAGTAAATGGGCCAACACCAGACACCGTAAAGCAGCGCAGGATGCTAAACGCGGTAAAATTTTCACCAAAATAATTCGTGAGCTGGTGACGGCGGCTAAACTGGGCGGCGGCGATCCGGATGCTAACCCGCGTCTGCGTGCAGCGGTTGATAAGGCGCTGGCTAACAACATGACCCGTGACACCCTGAACCGTGCAATCGCGCGCGGTGTGGGTGGTGATGAAGATTCCAACATGGAAACCATCATCTATGAAGGTTACGGTCCTGGCGGTACAGCCGTTATGATTGAATGTCTGTCTGACAACCGTAACCGTACCGTTGCGGAAGTGCGTCACGCGTTCACGAAAACGGGTGGTAACCTCGGTACCGACGGTTCCGTGGCTTATCTGTTCAGCAAAAAAGGCGTGATCTCCTTTGAACAGGGCGACGAAGACGCCATCATGGAAGCGGCGCTGGAAGCAGGTGCTGAAGACGTTGTGACCTTCGACGACGGCGCAATTGACGTTTACACCGCGTGGGAAGAGATGGGCAAAGTGCGTGACGCGCTGGAAGCGGCTGGTCTGAAAGCGGACGCAGCTGAAGTGTCTATGATCCCATCCACCAAAGCGGATATGGATGCAGAAACAGCGCCGAAGCTGATGCGTCTGATCGATATGCTGGAAGACTGCGACGACGTGCAGGAAGTTTACCACAACGGTGAAATCTCCGATGAGGTTGCTGCCACCTTAGAATGATGTGGTTAAGCCATAAAATAACAGGAGATGCGTGATGTCTATTATTCTCGGCATTGACCCGGGGTCTCGCATCACCGGTTATGGCGTTATTCGTCAGGTCGGCAGGCAGCTGACCTACCTCGGCAGCGGCTGCATTCGCACCAAAGTCGACGATCTCCCGTCACGTCTGAAGTTGATTTACGCGGGCGTGACGGAAATCATCACCCAGTTTCAGCCGGACTATTTTGCCATTGAGCAGGTTTTTATGGCGAAGAACGCCGACTCGGCGCTAAAGCTGGGACAGGCTCGCGGCGTGGCAATCGTTGCGGCGACCAATCAGGATCTACCGGTCTTTGAATACGCGGCCCGCCAGGTAAAACAGACCGTGGTGGGGATCGGTAGCGCGGAAAAAAGCCAGGTCCAGCATATGGTACGCACGCTGCTAAAACTCCCGGCGAATCCGCAAGCGGATGCCGCGGATGCGCTGGCGATTGCCATTACCCACTGCCATGTCAGTCAGAACGCCATGCAAATGAGCGAGTCGAGGCTGAATTTGGCGCGAGGTCGGTTACGTTAGTGACAAATGAGGCTGGATATCTATCCAGCCTTTTTTTATGATAGCGCATTACCTTTTAGCCCTTAACGCAGGAGCGTCACGTGATAGGCAGACTCAGAGGCATCATTCTTGAAAAACAACCCCCGCTGGTCCTTCTGGAAACGGGCGGGGTAGGCTATGAAGTGCATATGCCGATGACCTGTTTCTACGAGTTGCCGGAAGCCGGGCAAGAAGCGATTATTTTCACCCATTTTGTGGTGCGAGAAGATGCTCAGCTATTGTATGGCTTTAACAACAAGCAAGAGCGCACGCTGTTTAAAGAGTTAATCAAAACCAATGGCGTGGGGCCGAAGCTGGCGCTGGCGATCCTCTCCGGTATGTCTGCTCAGCAGTTCGTTAATGCCGTAGAGCGCGAAGAGCTGGGCGCGCTGGTGAAATTACCGGGTATTGGTAAGAAAACCGCAGAACGCCTGATTGTAGAAATGAAAGACCGCTTTAAAGGTTTGCATGGTGATCTCTTTACACCTGCAGCGGATCTGGTCCTGACGTCTCCGGCAAGCCCGACAACGGACGACGCCGAGCAGGAAGCGGTTGCTGCGCTGGTGGCGTTGGGCTATAAACCACAGGAAGCCAGCCGCATGGTGAGCAAAATTGCCCGCCCTGATGCCAGCAGTGAAACCCTGATTCGTGAAGCGCTTCGCGCGGCATTGTGAGGTAAAGGATGATTGAAGCAGATCGCCTGATTTCGGCTGTCAGCACTACCCCTGAAGATCTGGTGGATCGTGCGATTCGCCCAAAATTGCTGGAAGAGTATATTGGCCAGCCTCAGGTTCGTTCGCAAATGGAGATTTTTATCCAGGCGGCGAAGCTGCGCGGTGATGCTCTCGATCACCTGCTGATTTTCGGTCCTCCTGGTCTTGGTAAAACTACGCTTGCCAATATTGTCGCCAATGAAATGGGCGTTAATCTGCGTACCACGTCCGGTCCGGTACTGGAAAAAGCGGGTGATCTGGCGGCAATGCTTACCAACCTTGAACCCCACGATGTGCTGTTTATCGATGAAATTCATCGTCTGTCACCGGTGGTGGAAGAGGTGCTGTATCCGGCGATGGAAGATTATCAGCTGGATATCATGATTGGTGAAGGACCGGCTGCCCGTTCGATTAAGATCGATCTGCCGCCGTTCACGCTAATCGGGGCGACGACGCGCGCCGGGTCGTTAACCTCTCCGCTGCGTGACCGTTTTGGTATTGTGCAGCGCCTGGAGTTCTATCAGGTGGCAGACCTGCAGCACATTGTTGGGCGTAGCGCACGCTTTATGGGCCTGGAAATGAGCGATGAAGGCGCGCTGGAAGTGGCACGCCGCGCCCGCGGTACGCCGCGTATCGCCAACCGTTTATTACGCCGGGTACGCGATTTCGCTGAAGTGAAGCATGACGGCACGATTTCGGCTGATATTGCCGCCCAGGCACTGGATATGCTCAATGTGGATGCGGAAGGATTCGATTATATGGACCGTAAGCTGCTGCTGGCGGTTATCGATAAATTCTTTGGCGGGCCGGTAGGACTGGATAACCTGGCAGCGGCGATTGGGGAAGAGCGTGAAACCATTGAGGACGTGCTGGAGCCGTATCTGATTCAACAAGGTTTTCTACAACGTACGCCGCGTGGACGTATGGCAACCGTGCGCGCCTGGAACCATTTTGGCATTACACCGCCACAGATGCCTTAATGCCTGATGTCGCGACGCTCATCAGGCCTGGGCGATTTTGTAGGCCCGGTAAGCGCAGCGCCACCGGGCAACGCATGCTTAGCTCGCTTGCTTTTTCATCATGCTGAAAATAAACAGCAGCGCGGCGCACAGCACCACGGAAGGACCAGCCGGGGTGTCATAGAAGGCCGAGAAGGTCAGCCCGCCTGTAACCGCTATCATTCCCACTCCAACGGCAACCCCTGCCATCTGCTCCGGCGTACGGGCAAAGCGACGGGCGGTCGCCGCAGGGATGATAAGCAGTGAGGTGATAATCAGAGCCCCGACAAACTTCATCGCCACGCCAATCGTTAACGCCGTAACCAGCATCAGCAGCAGCTTCACGCGTTGCAGCTTCACGCCATCGACAAATGCCAGATCCGGACTGATGGTCATCGACAGCAGGTTACGCCACTGCCAGAACAGAATCGCCAGAACAATAACCACGCCGATGGCGATGGAGATAAGATCTTCTGGCGTCACGGCGAGCAAATCACCAAACAGGTAAGCCATCAGATCCACACGGATGTTGGACATCAGGCTGACAACAACCAGCCCCAATGACAACGCGCTGTGCGCCATAATACCCAGCAAGGTATCGATCGCAAGGTGAGGGCGCTTCTCCAGCCATACCAGACCGCCAGCCAGCAACAGGGTGACGGCGATAACCGCATAGAAAGGGTTTACATCCAGCAGCAGGCCAAAGGCGACTCCCAGCAGCGAAGCGTGGGCCAGCGTATCACCGAAATAAGACATTCGACGCCAGACTACAAACGAGCCGAGTGGGCCAGCGGCACAGGCCAGCATGATCCCGGCTAACCAACCGGGTAATAACAATTCAATCATGAGTGACCATTTCCCCGGCGTAAGACGATACGACCCTGTAAATCGTGGCGGTGATTGTGATTATGACGGTAAATTCCGAGTTGTTCGGCGCCGCGTTGCCCGAACATTGAGATGAATTCCGGGTGCATAGAAACCACTTCCGGCGCACCGGAACAGCAAATATGATGGTTCAGGCACAGTACCTCATCGGTTTTGGCCATCACCAGATGCAGGTCATGGGAAACCATCAGTACGGCGCAATCCAGTTCACGTCGCAACTGGTCTATAAGGTCGTACAGTGCGACCTGCCCATTGACATCCACGCCCTGGGTTGGTTCATCGAGCACCAGTAGCTGAGGTTTATTCAATAAAGCACGGGCCAACAGGACGCGTTGCGTTTCCCCGCCAGAGAGCTTTTGCATCGGCGCATCCATCAGATGCCCGGCCTGAACGCGCTTCAGTGCCGGAAGGATATCCTCTTTTTTGGTGCCGGGACGTAAGCGCATAAACCGACTTACCGTCAGTGGCAGCGTAGTATCTAGGTACAGTTTTTGCGGTACATAGCCAATCCGCAATTGACCATTACGCTTGATTACTCCCTCATCAGCCGCTACCAGCCCTAATACAACGCGCACCAGCGTAGACTTCCCGGCACCATTTGGGCCGAGAAGCGTTAAAATTTTACCGGGTCGAAGTTCAAGCGATACGTCAGACAGGACGCGGCGTTGACCATAAGAGACCGAGACATTTTCCAGTGAAACCAAAGTCGTCATATCAATTTTAGTCTTGCAGAAGTTATAGAATGTTATAATATCACATTTCTTACATTCATTACGATGATTGGTCGCATTATGTTACATAAAAATACGCTTCTTTTCGCAGCATTATCCGCTGCTCTTTGGGGTAGTGCAACACAGGCAGCAAATGCCGCTGTGGTGGCCTCACTCAAGCCGCTGGGGTTTATTGCTTCAGCCATTGCAGACGGGGTAACAGACACTGAGGTTCTCCTGCCTGACGGGGCTTCCGAACATGACTATTCACTGCGTCCATCAGACGTAAAACGCTTACAGGGCGCGGACTTAGTTGTTTGGATTGGACCTGAGATGGAAGCGTTTATGGAAAAGTCAGTCAAGAATATTCCTAACGCGAAACAGGTAACGATTGCGCAGCTCAATGACGTGAAACCGTTACTCATGAAAGGTGCCGATGACGACGATGACGATCATGGACACAATGATGCTGGCGGTGAAAAAAGTGACGAGCATCACCATCATGGCGATTACAACATGCATCTTTGGCTTTCCCCAGAGATAGCGCGGGCCTCAGCGGTTGCAATCCATGAAAAATTAGTGGAACTTATGCCGCAAAGTCGAGCCAAACTTGACGCCAACCTGAAGGATTTTGAGGCACAATTAGCCGCAACCGATAAGCAGGTAGGTAACGAGCTCGCACCGCTCAAGGGAAAAGGTTATTTCGTTTTTCATGACGCCTATGGCTACTACGAAAAACACTACGGACTAACACCGCTTGGTCACTTTACCGTGAACCCTGAGATTCAACCTGGTGCGCAGCGTTTACATGAAATAAGAACACAGTTGGTTGAGCAAAAAGCAACCTGCGTTTTTGCTGAGCCACAGTTCAGGCCAGCGGTCGTTGAAGCCGTCGCGAGAGGGACATCCGTTCGAATGGGAACGTTGGATCCGCTCGGAACGAATATCAAACTGGGTAAAACAAGCTATTCAGCGTTTTTGAACCAATTAGCCAACCAGTATGCGAGCTGCCTGAAAGGAGATTAATGAGGAAGTGAATACGTGCAACAGATAGCCCGCTCTGTCGCTCTGGCATTTAATAATCTGCCGCGACCCCATCGCGTTATGCTGGGGTCGCTTACCGTACTGACATTGGCCGTCGCCGTCTGGCGGCCTTATGTTTACCATCCCGATTCTGCACCCATCGTTAAAACTATCGAGCTGGAAAAAAGCGAAATTCGTTCACTGTTGCCTGAGGCCAGTGAACCTATCGATCAGGCCGCGCAGGAAGACGAAGCCATTCCGCAGGATGAACTGGATGACAAAACGTCTGGTGAAGCCGGCGTGCATGAGTATGTCGTCTCTACAGGTGATACGCTGAGCAGTATTCTTAATCAGTACGGCATCGATATGGGTGACATCAGTCAGCTCGCTGCTTCTGATAAAGAACTACGCAATCTGAAAATTGGTCAGCAGTTATCCTGGACCTTAAGCGCGGAAGGTGACCTGCAGCGTCTGACCTGGGAAGTGTCCCGCCGTGAAACCCGCACTTACGATCGTACTGCGACAGGTTTCAAAATGAGCAGCGAAATGCAGCAGGGCGATTGGGTTAACAGCCGTATCAAAGGCACGGTGGGCGGAAGCTTCGTCGCCAGCGCCAAAGAGGCCGGACTGACCAGCTCTGAAATCAGCGCAGTGATTAAGGCCATGCAGTGGCAGATGGATTTCCGCAAACTGAAAAAAGGCGATGAGTTCTCTGTGCTGATGTCTCGCGAAATGCTGGACGGTAAGCGCGAGCAAAGCCAACTGCTGGGCGTGCGTTTACGTTCTGAAGGCAAAGACTATTACGCCATCCGTGCTGAAGATGGTAAGTTCTATGACCGTAACGGTACCGGACTGGCGAAAGGCTTCATGCGTTTCCCGACGGCGAAACAGTTCCGCATCTCCTCGAACTTTAACCCGCGTCGCCTGAATCCGGTGACTGGACGCGTAGCGCCGCACAAAGGTGTCGACTTTGCGATGCCGCAGGGGACGCCGGTACTGTCGGTAGGCGATGGTGAAGTGGTTGTAGCGAAGCGTAGCGGCGCTGCCGGATACTATGTTGCGGTTCGTCATGGTCGCACCTACACCACCCGTTATATGCACCTGCGTAAGCTGTTGGTGAAACCAGGTCAAAAAGTGAAACGTGGCGATCGTATCGCGCTGTCAGGTAACACCGGGCGTTCAACAGGTCCGCATCTGCACTACGAAGTGTGGATCAACCAGCAGGCCGTGAACCCTCTGACGGCGAAACTGCCGCGTACAGAAGGTCTGACCGGCTCGGATCGCACCGATTATCTGGCGCAGGTGAAAGAAGTTATGCCTCAGCTACGTTTTGATTAATTAGCACACTGATAAAGCCGGTACGCGATGCGTGCCGGCTTTTTTATTTTGTACGGCGCACGGTGCGCCGCTACACTATCAGCAGATTTACTTTTCGCGGCACCAGACACTGGAAGAGCATGGAAACGAAAAAAAAGAATATTGAGTATATCCCTGAGTTTGATAAATCATTTCGCCATCCGCGCTACTGGGGCGCCTGGCTGGGTGTAGCGGCGATAGCTGGGATTGCGTTAACGCCAGCGTCATTTCGCGATCCTATTCTGGCAAAGCTCGGACGGATGGTTGGACGCTTGGGAAAAAGCTCACGTCGCAGAGCGCTGATCAATTTATCCCTTTGTTTTCCTGAACGCAGCGAAGCTGAGCGCGAAGCCATTGTCGATGAGATGTTCGCGACCGCCCCTCAGGCGATGGTCATGATGGCGGAACTCGCCCTGCGCGGGCCGGAGAAAATTCAGAATCGGGTTGACTGGCAGGGCCTTGAAATCATCGAAGAGATGCGCCGCAACGATGAAAAAGTGATTTTTCTCGTTCCTCATGGCTGGGGCGTAGATATCCCGGCGATGCTGATGGCTTCCCAGGGACAGAAAATGGCAGCAATGTTCCACAATCAGGGAAACCCGGTATTTGATTACGTCTGGAACACGGTACGCCGTCGTTTCGGAGGTCGATTACATGCGCGTAATGATGGCATCAAACCGTTTATTCAGTCTGTACGTCAGGGATATTGGGGATACTACCTGCCGGATCAGGACCATGGGCCTGAGCACAGCGAGTTTGTCGATTTTTTTGCTACCTATAAAGCAACGTTACCGGCAATTGGTCGCTTGATGAAGGTCTGCCACGCGCGTGTAGTGCCGCTGTTTCCGGTGTATGACGGTAAAACTCACCGCCTGACGATTAAGGTCCGTCCTCCGATGGATGACATCCTGACAGCGGATGACCACACCATTGCCAGACGAATGAACGAAGAGGTGGAAATTTTTGTCACGCCTCATGTCGAACAATACACCTGGATACTGAAACTGCTTAAGACGCGTAAACCCGGCGAGATTGAGCCCTATAAGCGCAAAGATCTCTATCCGAAGAAATAAAAAAAAGCCTCTCAAACGAGAGGCTTTTTTACATCAAACGCTGGTGTTACTCGACAGTCAGGATACGCGTGGTGTTAGTTGAGCCAATAGTGCTCATCACATCGCCCTGTGTCACGATCACCAGATCGCCGGAAACCAGATAGCCTTTATCGCGCAGCAGGTTCACTGCTTCATTGGCGGCAACCACGCCATCTGTTTCGCTGTCAAAGTGAACCGGGGTGACACCGCGATACAGAGAGGTCAGATTCAGCGTACGTTCATGACGAGACATCGCGAAAATTGGCAGACCGGAACTGATACGAGAAGTCATCAGCGCAGTACGACCGGACTCCGTCATAGCGATGATAGCGGTGACCCCTTTCAGGTGGTTAGCAGCGTACATCGCTGACATCGCAATCGCTTCTTCAACGTTATCAAACTGCACGTCAAGGCGGTGTTTAGAGACGTTGATGCTTGGGATCTTCTCTGCACCCAGGCAAACGCGCGCCATTGCCGCGACGGTTTCCGCCGGGTACTGACCTGCTGCTGTTTCGGCAGAGAGCATCACGGCATCGGTGCCGTCGAGGACGGCATTAGCCACGTCCATCACTTCCGCACGAGTCGGCATTGGGTTGGTGATCATCGACTCCATCATCTGTGTGGCGGTGATGACCGCACGGTTCAGCTGACGCGCACGGCGAATCAACGCTTTCTGAATACCTACCAGCTCAGGGTCACCGATTTCAACACCCAGGTCGCCACGGGCTACCATCACTACGTCAGAAGCCAGGATGATGTCATCCATCGCATTCTGGTCGCAGACGGCTTCTGCACGTTCTACCTTGGCGACAATTTTCGCATCGCAACCGGCGTCGCGCGCCAGACGGCGGGCATAGTTTAGATCTTCGCCGCAGCGCGGGAAGGAGACAGCCAAATAGTCAACGCTGATTTGCGCTGCGGTAATGATGTCGGCTTTGTCTTTTTCGGTCAGGGCTTCAGCAGAGAGACCGCCGCCCAGTTTGTTGATGCCCTTGTTATTGGACAGCGGGCCACCGACAGTGACTTCGGTGAAGACTTTCATGCCCTGAACTTCCAGCACTTTAAGCTGTACGCGCCCGTCGTCGAGCAGCAGGATATCGCCAGGCACGACGTCTGCAGGCAGTCCCTTATAATCAATGCCGACTTTTTCTTTGTCGCCTTCGCCTTTACCGAGGTTGGCGTCTAACAGGAACTTGTCGCCAACATTAAGAAAAACTTTACCTTCTTTAAAGGTAGATACGCGGATTTTAGGTCCCTGCAGGTCACCCAAAATAGCTACATGACGTCCCAGTTTTGCGGCAATTTCACGGACCTTATCCGCCCGCAGTTTGTGATCTTCTGGAGAGCCGTGGGAAAAGTTCATACGTACGACGTTCGCACCCGCGGCGATAATCTTCTCAAGGTTGTTATCGCGGTCAGTTGCCGGGCCTAACGTGGTAACGATTTTGGTTCTGCGAAGCCTTCTGGACATGTAATACTCCGTTGACTGAAACAACTAGGTGTTGCGTGAACATTAATCCGGCCGTTCTCAAACATTAACGGTAAAATGAACGACCCGGATGATAAAAGGGTAGAACATTGTTATTGCTTTTAGCGGTCATCACTCTTGATGAGTAATTCTTTATCAAAACGCGATTCCTTGAGCGCTTCCTTGACACGCTTCAAGTTATCTCTAAATTTTGCCCCTCGGCGCAAAGTAAATCCTGTAGCCAGCACATCTATCACGGTCAGTTGAGCAAGTCGAGAGACCATGGGCATATAAATGTCAGTATCTTCCGGTACATCGAGGGTAATAGCCAGCGTGGCTTCACGCGCCAGTGGCGTGCCGGGAGAGGTGAGGGCGATAACCATAGCGTCGTTTTCCCTTGCTAACTGCGCCAGTTCAACCAGACTTTTGGTTCTTCCGGTATGAGAAATAAGCACAATGACGTCGTCGTCGCTACAATTCATACAACTCATCCGTTGCAGGACAATGTCGTCGGAATAGATTACCGGTACGTTAAAGCGGAAAAATTTGTTCATCGCGTCGTGTGCGACCGCGGCGGAAGAACCTAAACCAAAGAAGGCGATTTTCTTCGCCTGGGTTAACAAATCTACCGCCCGGTTTACCGCCGCGTTATCCAGCGACTGACGAACGTGGTCAAGGCTTGCCATCGCCGATTCGAAGATTTTCCCCGTATAAGATTCTACGCTGTCATCCTCATCCACATTGCGATTAACATAAGGGGTACCATTTGCCAGACTTTGTGCCAGATGCAGTTTAAAATCAGGGAAGCCGCGCGTATCCATGCTACGACAGAAACGGTTCACCGTCGGTTCGCTGACGTTGGCTTCTACAGCAAGCGCAGCGATGCTTGAGTGAATTGCCCGTTCGGGAGAGGCAAGAATAATGTCGGCGACTTTACGCTCTGACTTGCTCAAATGTTCCAGTTTTAACTGGATTTTTTCCAGCATATTCATGATGTAGGTAGACTCATGGGTCATGGGCAAAAACGATTTCAACGATAAGGAGAAATCGAGCGGTAACTCTGGTAGATAGTACCCCTGCTAGTGCAGCAACGGGGCAAAATGGACAAAATAGTTGTTGTTTTTTTTCATTACATGATCGGAGTCGGATTTTCATACTTCTTCATGGGTACGAAAAAGACGACTTTTTTATCCATTTTGATGGGTTATACGCCAATAAAGCGGCTGTTCGCGGTAACAGCACGGCTGGATAAGCGTTTACGGTTTCCGGATTCACGTAAAAGCAGTACAGTGCACTGTAATAAAATTACAACCAGTGTCTGGCAAAAGCACCAGGCACTTAATTGAGGAGAATGACATGGCGGTAACGCAAACAGCCCAGGCATGTGATCTGGTCATTTTCGGCGCGAAGGGCGACCTGGCGCGACGGAAATTGCTGCCTTCCCTGTATCAACTGGAAAAGGCCGGCCAGATTAACCCGGATACCCGCATCATTGGGGTTGGGCGTGCCGACTGGGACAAAGCAGCCTATACCAAGGTTGTGCGCGAAGCGCTCGAAACCTTCATGAAAGAAAAAATTGATGAAAGTTTGTGGGAAACCCTCAGCGGTCGTCTTGAGTTTTGTAACCTGGACGTCAACGACACCGCCGCGTTTAAGCGTCTGGGCAAAATGCTGGATCAAAAATCGCGTACCACCATCAACTATTTCGCAATGCCGCCAAGCACCTTTGGCGCGATCTGCAAAGGTCTGGGTGAAGCAAAGCTGAATGCTAAGCCTGCCCGCGTGGTGATGGAAAAACCGCTGGGCACGTCACTGGCAACATCTCGTGAAATCAACGATCAGGTTGGCGAGTATTTCGAAGAGTGCCAGGTTTACCGCATCGACCACTATCTCGGCAAAGAGACGGTACTGAACCTGTTGGCACTGCGTTTTGCCAACTCCCTGTTTGTGAATAACTGGGATAACCGCACTATCGACCACGTAGAAATTACCGTGGCGGAAGAAGTGGGCATTGAAGGGCGCTGGGGCTACTTTGACCAGGCCGGTCAAATGCGCGACATGATCCAGAACCACCTGCTGCAGATCCTGTGCATGATCGCGATGTCTCCGCCGTCCGATCTGAGCGCCGACAGCATCCGTGATGAAAAAGTGAAAGTACTGAAATCACTGCGTCGCATCGATCGTTCGAACGTACGTGAAAAGACAGTTCGTGGTCAGTACACCGCCGGTTTTGCCCAGGGCAAAAAAGTTCCGGGATACCTGGAAGAAGAAGGCGCGAACAAGAGCAGCAACACTGAAACGTTTGTGGCGATCCGTGTGGATATCGATAACTGGCGCTGGGCGGGCGTACCGTTCTACCTGCGTACCGGTAAGCGTTTACCGACCAAGTGCTCTGAAGTGGTGGTTTACTTCAAAACGCCTGAGCTGAACCTGTTCAGAGAATCCTGGCAGGACCTGCCGCAGAACAAGCTGACTATCCGTTTGCAGCCTGATGAAGGTGTCGATATCCAGGTACTGAACAAAGTGCCGGGACTGGATCACAAGCATAACCTGCAAATTACCAAACTTGACCTGAGCTACTCCGAAACCTTCAACCAAACGCATCTGGCCGACGCTTATGAGCGCCTGCTGCTTGAAACGATGCGCGGCATTCAGGCGCTGTTTGTGCGTCGAGATGAAGTTGAAGAAGCATGGAAGTGGGTCGATTCTATTACCGAAGCCTGGGCAATGGACAACGACGCACCGAAGCCGTATCAGGCCGGCACCTGGGGACCGGTTGCCTCTGTGGCCATGATTACCCGTGATGGTCGTTCATGGAACGAATTCGAGTAAAATATCATCTAGCCCATAGGTGTTATTTTACCGGTAACATGATCTAACACAGATTGTAGAATAATTTTTGCACTTTTAAGCTCCGCGTGGATTCACCCGCGGGGCTTTTTTTATTACACTGCCTGAAACGATTTTGCCCCTGAGCTACGGCTAACAAGCGATTCAGCTGCTTTTAACCCAACTGAAACACATTGTTGATCCAACGCTCTGACAGATAAATTTTAGGAGCCTCTATGAATCCGAATTTGTTACGCGTAACAAAACGAATTGTCGAACGTTCTCGCGACACGCGTTCCGCCTACCTTGCCCGTATTGAACAAGCGAAATCGACTACCGTTCATCGTTCACAACTGGCGTGCGGTAACCTGGCGCATGGTTTTGCTGCCTGCCAGCCGGATGACAAGGCCTCGCTGAAAAGCATGCTGCGTAACAATATCGCGATCATTACCTCCTATAACGACATGCTTTCCGCGCATCAGCCGTACGAACATTATCCGGACATCATTCGTAAAGCGCTGCATGAAGCCAATGCGGTAGGCCAGGTCGCTGGCGGTGTTCCTGCGATGTGCGACGGTGTGACCCAGGGACAGGATGGGATGGAGCTTTCGTTGCTGAGTCGCGAAGTGATTGCGATGTCGGCTGCTGTCGGCCTCTCACACAATATGTTCGACGGCGCATTATTCCTTGGCGTGTGCGACAAAATTGTCCCGGGTCTGGTGATGGCGGCACTGTCATTTGGTCATCTGCCTTCGATCTTTATTCCCTCCGGCCCGATGGCGAGTGGTCTGGCGAACAAAGAAAAAGTGCGTATCCGTCAGCTGTATGCTGAAGGCAAAGTCGATCGCATGGCGCTGCTTGAATCCGAAGCGGCGTCTTATCACGCACCGGGGACCTGTACGTTCTATGGCACGGCAAACACCAACCAAATGGTGGTGGAGTTTATGGGGATGCAACTGCCTGGGTCCTCATTCGTACACCCGGATGCCCCGCTGCGCGAGGCGTTGACCGCCGCAGCTGCTCGTCAGGTAACGCGTCTGACCGGTAACGGCAATGAATGGATGCCGATCGGTAAAATGATCGATGAAAAAGTAGTGGTGAACGGTATTGTCGCGCTGCTGGCGACCGGGGGGTCAACCAACCATACAATGCACCTGGTTGCGATGGCGCGCGCAGCCGGGATTCTGATTAACTGGGACGACTTCTCCGATCTGTCCGATATCGTGCCGTTGATGGCGCGTCTGTATCCGAATGGTCCGGCAGATATTAACCACTTCCAGGCAGCGGGTGGCGTGCCGGTGTTAATGCGCGAACTGCTGAACGCGGGTCTGCTGCATGAAGATGTGAACACCGTTGCCGGGTTTGGTTTGTCGCGTTACACCATGGAACCCTGGCTTAACGATGGTGAGCTGGACTGGCGCGAAGGGGCAGCGAAGTCTCTGGACAGCAATGTGATTGCTACCATCGATCAGCCATTCTCCCACCACGGCGGTACCAAAGTGCTGAGCGGTAACCTCGGACGTGCTGTGATGAAAACGTCGGCGGTTCCGGTAGAAAATCAGGTAATTGAAGCGCCCGCGGTTGTTTTTGAAAGTCAGCATGATGTATTGCCGGCCTTCGATGCGGGACTGCTCGACCGTGATTGCGTAGTCGTTGTGCGCCATCAGGGACCAAAAGCAAACGGAATGCCAGAATTACATAAACTCATGCCGCCACTTGGTGTATTATTGGACCGTTGTTTCAAAATTGCGTTAGTTACCGATGGACGACTTTCAGGTGCTTCAGGTAAAGTGCCTTCAGCAATCCATGTAACCCCAGAAGCCTATGATGGCGGGCTGCTGGCAAAAGTACGCGATGGCGACATCATTCGTGTGAATGGACAGACAGGTGAATTGACGCTGCTGGTTGATGAAGAGGAACTTGCTTCT
The DNA here is from genome assembly GCF_030332745.1 of Citrobacter sp. Cpo074. NCBI lineage: Bacteria > Pseudomonadati > Pseudomonadota > Gammaproteobacteria > Enterobacterales > Enterobacteriaceae > Citrobacter > Citrobacter sp. Cpo074. Next base: position 51,848 of record NZ_JAOWHG010000033.1, on the reverse strand, counting down.
CGTCAGCCTCACATTCCTGACCTCAGCGCATCGCGCGTGGGCACAGGCCGTGAAATGTTCAGCGCGTTGCGTGAAAAGCTGTCCGGTGCGGAACAGGGCGCAACCTGTGTCACTTTTTAAGACTTATTTTGTAATCAGGCGAGAGAAAACTCTGATGAAAAACTGGAAGACAAGTGCAGAAGCAATCCTGACCACTGGCCCGGTTGTACCGGTTATCGTGGTTAATAAACTGGAACACGCAGTGCCGATGGCAAAAGCGCTGGTTGCAGGCGGCGTGCGCGTTCTGGAAGTGACCTTACGTACCGCATGTGCGATGGATGCCATTCGCGCGATCGCAAAAGAAGTTCCGGACGCTATCGTTGGTGCAGGTACTGTACTGAATCCGCAACAGCTGGCTGAAGTAACCGAAGCCGGTGCGCAGTTTGCTATCAGCCCGGGCCTGACCGAGCCGCTGCTGAAAGCCGCAACGGAAGGCACTATTCCGCTGATCCCTGGTATCAGCACCGTGTCTGAACTGATGCTGGGTATGGACTACGGTTTGAAAGAGTTCAAATTCTTCCCTGCTGAAGCAAATGGTGGTACCAAAGCGCTGCAGGCAATTGCGGGTCCGTTCTCTCAGGTGCGTTTCTGCCCAACCGGCGGTATCTCTCCGGCGAACTACCGTGACTACCTGGCACTGAAAAGCGTGCTGTGCATCGGTGGTTCCTGGCTGGTTCCGGCGGATGCGCTGGAAGCGGGTGATTACGATCGTATTACCAAGCTGGCTCGTGAAGCAGTAGAAGGCGCGAAGCAGTAAGCCGTTAATGCGTAAACCGTAGGTCGGATATGGCATCAATGCTTTATCCGGCCTGCGGGTCTGGTTTTTATCCTGCGACTTTCACCTGTGCGGCTGCGTCTTTTGCGCGTATCACCGCATCTTCAATGCTCTGCGCTGTGGCCAGCACAACGCCCAGACGACGGCTCCCGTCGATTTCCGGCTTGCCAAAGAAACGCACTTGCATACCCGCACCTACAGCGGCTTGCACGTTATCAAACGTGATATTCTGGCTGGTAAGTTGCGGCAGAATAACGGCGGAAGCAGAAGGTCCATACTGGCGGATTTCGCCAACGGGCAGACCGAGAAATGCACGTACGTGCAGGGCAAACTCAGACAGATCCTGCGAAATTAAGGTCACCATACCCGTGTCGTGAGGGCGAGGGGAGACTTCGCTGAAAATCACCTCATCACCGCAGACAAACAGCTCCACGCCAAACAGTCCGTGACCGCCCAGCGCCAGTACCACCTTGCGGGCAATCTCCTGCGCGCGCGCAAGCGCCAGGTCACTCATCTGCTGCGGCTGCCAGGACTCGCGATAATCGCCATCTTCCTGGCGATGACCTACCGGCGCGCAGAAATGCACACCATCAACGGCGCTGACGGTTAGCAGGGTGATTTCAAAATCAAAATTCACTACGCCTTCGACGATAACGCGCCCGGCACCTGCCCGGCCTCCCTGTTGAGCATAGTTCCACGCCTCGGTGAGCTGATCGGCTGAACGGATAAAGCTCTGCCCCTTGCCGGAAGAACTCATGACCGGCTTCACAATGCAGGGATAGCCGATTTCGGCAACGGCCTCACGAAAGCGTGTTTCGGTGTCTGCAAAACGGAAAGATGATGTGGGTAAAGACAATTCTTCGGCGGCGAGGCGACGGATTCCTTCCCGGTTCATGGTCAGTTGGGTCGCTCGTGCGCAAGGCACAACGTGTTGACCTTCCTGTTCCAGTTTGATCAGCATATCCGTGGCAATCGCCTCTATTTCCGGCACGATGTAATGTGGTTTTTCACGTTCGACAAGCTGGCGTAATGCCTCGCCATCCAGCATGTTAATTACGTAGGAGCGATGGGCAACGTGCATGGCTGGCGCGTCGGGGTAACGATCCACGGCAATGACTTCCACACCCAGGCGTTGGCATTCAATCGCCACTTCTTTACCCAGTTCACCTGAACCTAATAACATCACTCGCGTTGCTGCGGGACGCAGCGCTGTGCCTAATAACGTCATAAATTAATCCCCTGTTTTATCTGGGCGCAGTATATACGAAAACGTTTGCGTCTGTCTTTATTACCAGGTTGATTTCAGGGCTTAAAAAGAATATACTGTACATAAATACAGGTAATTTAAGAGGCTGCAAAAATGGCGGTTGAAGTTAAATACGTAGTCATTCGGGAAGGTGAGGAAAAAATGTCGTTTACCAGCAAAAAGGAAGCCGATGCGTATGACAAAATGCTGGATACAGCAGATCTGCTCGACACATGGCTGGAGCAATCGCCGGTAGCGCTCGAAGACGAGCAGCGTGAAGCTCTTTCCCTGTGGCTGGCTGAGCAAAAAGATGTGCTGAGCGCCATTCTGAAAAACGGCAAGCTGCCTTCGCCACAGGCTGTCGAAAACGATGCACATACTGAGGATGATACTCAGGCTGCCTGAAACGACTTGCGCTCCTGACGTTTTGTACCATGCTTTTCCCTGAATCATTGTGCAATCTCTGACGTTATTTCACGTTGCCGCAGGCAACCTGAAGGATGAAGGGGAGATTAAGGAGAAAAGAATGTATAAAAAAAGAGCGTTATTGAGCCTGCTGTTATTGTCTGCCAGCGTATCGGTATTTGCGGCGAATATGGAAAGCAAGAATGTTCAGTTCCCCAAGTGCGAAGGACTGGATGCTGACGGTATTGCGGCAAGCGTGAAACGTGACTATCAGCAAAATCGCATCGCGCGCTGGGCTGACGATCAAAAACTCGTCGGGCAAGCCGACCCTGTCGCCTGGGTCAACACGCCCGATATTACGGGCAAAGACGGGAAATGGTCAGTTCCCCTGACGGTTCGCGGTAAAAGCGCGGATATTCACTATCAGGTAAAAGTCGACTGCAAAGCCGGAACAGCGGAGTATCAGCCGCAGTAACGCAGGTATTTGCACATCTTTTGATGACCTGAACACTTCCTGACATCCCCTCGGGTACGCTTTGATGATTATTCGTCTGTACTTGAGGGGCAAAATGGCTAATTGGCTGAATCAACTACAATCTCTTCTTGGGCAAAAAGGATCCTCCACGTCATCTTCTGGCGAGCAAGGGCTGAGTAAACTTCTGGTTCCAGGCGCGTTAGGCGGTCTGGCAGGATTACTGGTTGCCAACAAATCTTCACGTAAATTACTGAGTAAATACGGCACCAGCGCGCTTCTGGTGGGCGGCGGTGCGGTTGCCGGTACCGTGTTATGGAACAAGTACAAAGATAAAGTTCGCGCTGCGCATCAGGATGAGCCGCAGTTCGGCGTACAAAGCTCACCGCTGGATGAGCGAACCGAGCGTCTGATCCTGGCGCTGGTTTTTGCGGCGAAAAGCGACGGTCATATTGATGCTAAAGAACGAGCGGCCATTGAGCAGCAGCTTCGTGAAGCGGGCGTGGAAGAGCAGGGCCGAGTTCTGATTGAACGAGCCATTGAACAACCGTTAGATCCCCAGCGCCTGGCGCAAGGGATCCGCAACGAAGAAGAAGCGCTAGAAATTTACTTCCTGAGCTGTGCGGCGATTGATATCGACCACTTTATGGAGCGTAGCTATCTCAATGCGCTGGGCGATGCGTTGAAGATCCCGCAGGATGTTCGTGAAGGTATTGAACAGGATCTCAAAGAACAAAAACAGGCTTTACCGGGTTAATTACTTACCGCTAAGGTGCATGTTTCGCTTGCATCATTGCTGTCTTTTGCCACCCTTATAGGATGTTTAAGCAAAAGAACAATGACATGCTACCAAAAGCTTCTCGTATTCCCCACGCCATGACGCAGCATGGCGATACTCGTGTTGATAATTATTACTGGCTGCGAGATGACACCCGCTCGAAGCCAGAAGTGCTGGATTATCTGCAACAAGAAAATGCGTATGGCCGCCAGGTTATGGCCTCGCAGCAGGCTTTGCAGGATCGCGTCCTGAAAGAGATTATCGACCGTATCCCGCCTCAGGATGCATCCGCCCCCTATGTGAAGAATGGTTATCGCTACCGGCATATTTATGAACCGGGGTGCGAATATGCTATTTATCAGCGTCAGTCTGCCCTCAGTGAAGAGTGGGATGATTGGGATACTCTATTGGATGGGAACCAGCGCGCGGCACACAGCGAGTTTTATACGCTGGGAGGACTGGTGATATCTCCGGATAACACCATCATGGCGCTGGCCGAAGATTATCTCTCTCGCCGGCAATATGGCGTGCGTTTTCGCAACCTGCAAAGCGGCAACTGGTATCCGGAAGTGCTGGAAAACGTCGAAGCGGATCTGGTCTGGGCGAATGATTCTCAGACATTCTATTACGTGCGCAAGCACGAAACAACGTTATTGCCGTATCAGGTGTGGCGACATACGGTCGGCTCGCCATCGTCACGGGATGAGCTGGTGTATGAAGAAGCCGATGATATGTTTTATGTCAGCCTGCATAAAACCACCTCGCTACACTATGTGGTTATTCATATCGCCAGCGCGACCACCAGTGAGGTTTTACTGCTTGACGCAGAACTGGCGGATGCCGAACCGTTGGTCTTTTTAGCGCGACGCAAAGACCATGAATACAGTCTCGATCACTATCAACACAATTTTTATCTGCGCTCCAACCGTCAGGGGAAAAATTTCGGCCTGTATCGTACCCGCGTTCGTGATGAGCAAGCCTGGGAGACGCTGATCCCTGCGCGCGACAACGTGATGCTGGAGGGCTTTACGCTATTCACTGACTGGCTGGTGGTAGAAGAGCGTCAGCGGGGCTTAACCAGCCTACGACAGATTAATCGTAAAACGCGCGAAGTGGTCGGGATCGCCTTTGACGATCCGGCTTATGTGACCTGGCTGGCCTATAATCCAGAGCCGGAGACATCGCGTCTGCGCTATGGCTATTCCTCCATGACCACCCCGGACACGTTGTTTGAACTGGATATGGACACCGGGGAACGTCGTGTGCTTAAGCAGACGGAGGTCCCCGGATTTGATGCGGCGAATTACCGTAGCGAACACCTATGGATAACTGCGCGTGATGGCACCGAGGTTCCGGTTTCGCTGGTTTATCATCAAAAGTATTTCCTGAAAGGAAAAAATCCGTTACTGGTTTATGGCTATGGATCATATGGCGCCAGCATGGATGCCGATTTCAGCAGCAGCCGTTTGAGCTTACTGGATCGTGGCTTTGTTTATGCTATTGCCCATGTGCGTGGTGGTGGTGAATTAGGACAACAGTGGTACGAGGACGGTAAGTTTCTGCACAAGAAAAATACTTTTAATGATTACCTCGACGTCTGTGATGCGTTGCTAAAAATGGGCTATGGCGCGCCTGAGTTATGTTATGGCATGGGCGGAAGCGCCGGAGGCATGTTAATGGGCGTCGCCATTAATGAACGCCCGGAACGCTTCCATGGTGTTATTGCTCAGGTGCCGTTTGTCGATGTGGTAACCACAATGCTCGATGAATCAATTCCCCTGACGACCGGTGAGTTTGAAGAGTGGGGTAATCCGCAGGACGAAGAGTATTACACCTATATGAAAAGCTACAGCCCGTATGACAATGTAACCGCGCAGGCATACCCACATCTGCTGGTCACGACGGGATTACACGATTCCCAGGTGCAATACTGGGAGCCAGCAAAATGGGTGGCAAAACTGCGTGAGCTGAAAACGGACGATCGTTTGCTGCTACTTTGCACGGATATGGATTCCGGACACGGCGGTAAATCCGGGCGTTTTAAATCTTACGAAGGCGTGGCCCTTGAGTACGCTTTTTTGATTGGACTGGCGCAGGGAACGCTGCCTGCTCAGGCGTGATCCAAATAGTGTTTTAGCGTTAATCGCAGTTCCGGGCTCATATTGTCAAGGTTATTAAATAACCAGCGCAGATAGCCCGGATCGCGTTCAGCTACTTCTGATACCGGTTTTCCGCGGTACTTACCAAAAGTGAAAGTAGTGAGTAACGCGGGACGGCCGGTAATATCGACCATTTGATCGGCTGTCCAGCCTGACGTCTGCATGATGTCGATCAGCAGTGCCGCAGTAATGTAGCAATCGTACAGGGCGCGGTGATGGTGGAGACCTGCTGGCGTCTGGACGCTCAGCTTGCGCGATTTATACAGCGCCATGTTGCTGTATTTGATCCCCGGCCACAACCGACGGGAGAGCTTCATGGTGCAAATCCATTCCCCGGGCATATCGGGCAATACGCGGCGGTCAAAGCTGGCATTGTGCGCCACGTACCACTCGCTGCCGTAATACTGCGGGATGACGTCTTCAATCCATGGCTTATCGGCCACCATTGCTTCAGTAATGCGATGTATAGCCATCGCCTGTGGGCTGATGGGGCGGTCAGGGCGTACCAGGTGGCTCATGGGGTTGACTATTTTTCCGTCAACCACGTCGACAGAAGCAATTTCAACAATGCCTCCCTGTAGACCACAGGTTTCTGTATCTATTATGCGCAACATGCCATGCTCCTGACCCAAAACGACTAGCGTAATGGAATGATATCACCTTGCCAACCCCGTGGCGTGCGTTGGCCGGTTAACAGCAACGAACCGCTGTCTGCGCGAACAATCAATCGACCTCGTTCATCCCATAACGCACTGCTACCCCGCGCATTGGCCATTAATACCGCGATGGCGAATTTATGTGAGAAACTTTGTAGACGAGATGTAGAGGAGAGCAGTTCCGGTTCACTGACTGACTGGCAGCTGGTGAACAGCGAATAAGCCGGGTCGATATCAATGCCTTCCGGTTGGCTATCTACAACGCTGATGGCATTTCGCTGTCTGGCAATACAAGCCCCGTGGCTCTGATGGAAGGTTAATGGCGAAGTCATCCAGGGAGAGAAAAGCGCAATGCCTTTCACGAACCGGTTGTTATGTTCTACCGGTAGTCCCGCAATTATCGTCATGCGATAAGTCGCGGCGGCATGTGCGAGAGGTTCTAACAGCGCTTCATCGGGTGGGGCAGGAAGCGCGTCATTCTCATCAACACAACCCAGCAATGAGAGGGAAGGGAAGACCAGCAATTCACATTGGCATTGAGCTGCCGCATGAATGAATTGCAGGTGATGCGCGACATGTTCGGTAACTGAGGTGTGAAGAGGTTCGTATTGTGCTGCTGCGATTTTCCAGTATGACATAATGATTTCCTTTTCATAGTGTCTACAACCATCCTTAATGTGTGGATTAAGAATATGCTTATACTGTAGCAGGCGTCATGTAAGGAATCGTAACGTAATATAAGTTTTATTTAACTTTAGGCTCGTATGGTAAACGTGAAAGCGAAACGGATGCCAGGCGGTGCGCGATGAGTCTTTCGCGGAACCAGTCGCGTAAATGCTCTGGCTGTTCGCGTTCAACAACTTCTGCAACAACGGGCATATTGTATCGCTCCTTAAATGCCACTCCAGCCGCAGCCAGATCGACATTGACCTTATCCATTTCCGCTTGCTCAAGTTTGGCCAGATTGATGTTCATGGGCTTCTCCTTTTCTCTGTCTTTCGGCGCGCAAAGTTACTAAGAGTGTGCGTTAATGGCAAGACAGAAATGATGATTCTCGACTCGACCATTGTAGAAGGTTATTCTCTACAAGTTAGACATAACAAAAAGGAATAGTTGAAATGGCTTCATCTGCATCTATGCTTCGCAACGCGCTCATCGTACTCGCCAGCGTTCTGGCAACACCTGCGGCATTGGCGCATGCCCACCTCACAAAACAAAGTCCGGCGGCTAACGCTGAAGTGGCGGCATCTCCTCAGGCGTTGACGCTGAATTTTTCTGAAGGCATAGAGCCGGGATTCAGCGGTGCAACGCTGACCGGTCCTAACAAAGAACAGATCAAAACGGGCAAGGCATCGCGCAGTGAGCAGGACAAAACGCAGCTGATTGTTCCGCTTGATCAAACGCTTGAAGCAGGAAAATATACGGTCGACTGGCACGTTGTCTCCGTGGATGGTCACAAGACGAAGGGGCAATATACCTTTAGCGTGAAATAACCAATGCTGGCATTTACCTGGGTTGCGCTACGGTTTATCCATTTTACCGCTTTGATGCTGGTGTTTGGCTGTGCGCTTTACGGCGCATGGCTGGCCCCCGTTTCGGTTCGTCGTTTAATGATGCGGCGTTTTTTACGTCTGCAACGGCATGCTGCGACGTGGAGCTTTATCAGCGCGACGCTGATGCTGGCGATTCAGGGTGGGTTAATGGGCTCAGGCTGGAGGGATGTTGTCTCTCCAGATGTTTGGCTCGCCGTGTTGCAAACGCAATTTGGCGGCGTCTGGTTATGGCAGATTATCCTCGCGTTGGTCACGCTGGTGGTGACCATCATGGTGCCGCGCAGTATGCCGCGACTGCTGTTAATGCTGACAATTGCGCAGTTTATTTTGCTGGCTGGCGTCGGACATGCGACGCTGCACAGCGGTATCCCTGGCGCAATCCAGCAGGTTAACCACGCCTTACATTTGGTATGCGCTGCCGCCTGGTTCGGCGGTTTGCTGCCCGTACTTTACTGTATGCGAATGGCGCAAGGTCGCTGGCGGGAACAGGCCATCAGTACCATGATGCGCTTCTCACGCTATGGGCATCTTTTCGTTATCGGTGTTTTACTAACCGGTATTATGAATGCGCTGTTTATTGTCGGTTTTTCTGTTCCCTGGCACATGGCTTACGGGCGACTGCTTTTGTTAAAAGGTGCCCTGGTCATGTTAATGGTGGCGATTGCGCTGGTGAATCGGTATGTTCTGGTACCACGCATGCGGCAGGATAACCGTGGCATGACTCTCTATTTTATTTGGATGACCAAGCTGGAATGGGGTATAGGAGCCGTTGTGCTGGCGATTGTCAGCTTGTTTGCAACCCTTGAACCTTTCTGATTGATGGACTGGCGAAACGCATGAAAAAAATCATTATCTCTTTATTACTCCTGGCAAGCTCCGGAGCCGCGCTGGCTGCGCCGCAGGTCATTACCGTCAGCCGTTTTGAGGTTGGCAAAGATAAGTGGGCGTTTAATCGGGAAGAGGTGATGCTGACCTGCCGTCCAGGTAACGCGCTGTATGTCATCAATCCCAGTACGCTGGTGCAATACCCGTTGAATGATGTCGCCAGACAGCAGGTGGAGAGCGGAAAAGTCACGGCAAAGCCGATCGAGATTATCCAGATTGATGATCCGGCGAAACCGGGCGAAAAAATGAGCCTGGCACCGTTTGTAGAGCGTGCAGAAAAGCTCTGCTAATTGTCAGATGTAGCGCTCTGATTTCCAATAAAAAACCGCAAGAATCTCGCAGGAGAACTTGCGGTTTTTGCGTTTGGATGCGTAACAAACGTCCTTTTTTTCCGGCCACTTTAGTCGCGGACTGGAAAACCTGGCGCTGTCATCTATTCTTAAATGGCAGGGTAACTTAGCCTGCATTAATGCCAACTTTTAGCGCACGGCTCTCTCCCAAGAGCCATTTCCCTGGACCGAATACAGGAATCGTATTCGGTCTCTTTTTATCTGGCTTTAATTTCAGTTACTTAGGACTCCATGTCCGAAAATGTCCGAAATTTGTCCGAATTCCAATATTCGGTCTTTATTCGTTATACCACACCATTTTTAACATTCACAATTCATTTACGAAGAAAAATTAGATCAGCACATACTCTTTTTTTCTCGTATCAAGATACTTCTCAGTCATTTTTTCTGACTTGTGCCCCAGTAGTTTTTGCGCAAAATCTTTCCCAAATTCCTTCTCATACATCCTTCCCGCAAGACTCCTAATTTCATGAAATGAAGGTGGGTTTTCTGAAAACTTTAAACCAGAAAAATTTCGTGCTTTCACAAAACCTTTTGTCAGACTGTCCAGGTTTATGCTTCCATCTTCACTGCTTTTTCTGATCCCAGGGCTTATCAAGAAATCGCATCGACTGACAAGCCGGCAGCGATCGATGACGGTCGACAGTCTAAGGCCGGATGCTTTCAATGTCAGTGAAAGTGGGATAGCCAGGCAAGACCCGGTTTTTTGTTGTTCGATGTACAGTCGGTCATCTTTAATGTCACTGAAGCGCATCCGGGCGACGTCCTCACGTCGCTGACCGGTGACCAGGGCGAGATCCATCGCAAGGCCGAACCATGCTGGCATTCGCTCTGCACCAGCACGAACGGTCATAAACATTTCATATTCCAGGCGCTCGCGCAGCACTTTAATTTTCGGTGCTCGAGTGGGGTCAACAGGATTGGAATCAACACGCCCTTCCACAACGGCCTCACGGAAAACATCAGATAGTACTGATCGCATGGTTCCTGCCATTGTTATTTTGCCGCACTCCGTCCAGCGCTCAATAAACTCGGCCACATCGCGGGTGGTTATGCTGGCCAGTATCATTACGCCAAAGTATTCTCTAATGGTCGCCAGCTGCCCGGCGCGAACTTTGTAAGTATTGGCCGCCAGCTTGCGTCGCTGTAGGATAATTTCGTACCGATCGAGCCAGTTGGCCATGGTGTATTCATTAGTACCTTTCAGCTGTTCGAGTAGGGCGATTGGAGTGTAATTTTTATCGATGTAGTGATTTGCTTCGATGGCCTGGGCGATCGCTTCCCTGCGCGAAATTTTACCCAGAGATATCTCTTTTCCGTCGACGGGATTGCGCCAGGAATATGACTTCCTGGCTTTACGATAGGTCAGATTCTTAGGCAAATTAGCGTCATACTTGTCCGGCCTCGCCATCGATAATCCTCTCTATCAATCGCCCTTTTAACGGGTATCTGCTCTGATTTGTGTTAACAGTCTTACAGTATTTGTTTGGCCTGATAAAAATGGCATCGGGCCTGACTTTGTACTCTGTTCCCTCTTTTTCCGGAGGCGGGTAAATATTACCGTTACGCGCCCATTTTCTGAGGGTTCCTATCTGCGGAGGCTCTTCATAGCGTTCTTCCGCCCAGCGCTCGAGTGATAAAAGTTTCATATGCACCTCGATAGCCAGCTGCGATCATACGTGACGCAGCAGGCGCAGGTTGATTGTCAAAAATCAGTCAGGTTTACCGCTGGTTTAACCCGGCGCTGCTTTTTCCTGGCTTTCGGCTTTATCGTTGGCTTTACGATTTGTGGTAGTGCTGGCGGTAAAGAATGGGCATGTTCGCTGATACGCTTACGATCCCCCATCATCCACACGAGTCTTGCTGTCCAGTCTCGCCCGTCATCACAGACGTGCAGGGAGCGAGTCAGGGCTTCATCGCCGGTTAAGTTCTCTGTCACTGCTCCGCCTCCGCACTTATAACCCCAGCGGCCAACGCTGCGGCCATGTGCGGCAATTCGTCAAAATCGCCGCGGTATGCCGGGTTAGCACACATCCCCTGCAGAGCTGCGAGCGTCAGTTGCTGGCGGTAGGTGAGGGCCATCGGGGCTGGTTTTGGCGCAAATACTGTTTCTGGTTCCTTTTTCGGCTTAACGGTAACCACGGGAGGATCCATCACCACCGGTTTTGGCGGTTCCGGGCGACGATATTCCACGATCGCGTCGAGGGCGATTTTCTGACGTACGGCGGCATCATCAGACCAGCCATCAAGAATTGTCGTTGCCACATCGTGAACTTCTTCGTCGCTGAAATTGGGCGACAGACAAAATTCAGTGGTGGCGATATCGATGATTAGCAGAGGAAGAACGTCAGCGATAATATGACCAGTGCATGCCACAACGCCTTCTGCTTCTTCTTTGCCCATAATGTCAGTACGTCCGGAAAGCAGATCGTTCAGCGCGTGGGCAATCTCAATTTCATGATCATCCAGAAGTGGCCGGTCGTCTTCCTGTTCGGTCACTTCCGTTTTTTCGCCCTCATTTGAGGCGCTATTGGCAAATGCTGCATCCAGTTCCTTGTCGAGCTCTGCAGCGCGAGCCGGGCAGACTGCTGGTGGTAAATTTTCGTCCTGTAACGTCTGTTCGGTTTTACCATCAGATTTTGCTCCATCATTTTTTTGTGGGAGCGGGGCAGACGTACGGCCGCAGGCAATATCAATGACCAGTTGTGGTGGATTAACGCAGTCAAAACCCGTAATGCAGCTATCGATGTATTGGCGAAGTTCGCCAGGGTAAATATGAAGTTTTTCATCAGCGGTTTTGATGATGGCCACGATGGACGCCGGGTGATAATCATGAATACCCGGTGTACGTGAAAATGGCGCACACCAGTCATCAATCTCGACATCTTTACTGCACAGCATGGTATTGATGCGCATTTCAATGCCAACTGGAGGGCTGCACACGTCGAAATCCATGGATCGGGATAATTTTCCCATGGCTGTGCGATAGCGCAGTCTGGTAGCAAGTTCGCTCATGGTCGGCTTGTCACTGCTCCTGGTGCCAGTCTGAACACACTTTACTGGCTCGCGTTTATCGGGCGGGGTATCAGCCCATTGGGTAAACAGGTTTTTATAGTCTGGCCATTTCGCATTGTCGCGCGCCTTCTGACGCACCCAGGCTAGGCATTCGGTCTGTTTTTCAGGAAGCATGGCAAGAATGCGGGGTTCTTTGGCAAGACCCTCTGCCTGTTCGCGTAAAGGGCTAAATTCATCATCATTCAGCATGTCGATTAACTGGCCATACTGAGAAGGGGTGATTTCATCAATGGCACCAAACACCGCGAGGCAGTATGCACGGGCCAGCACATCAAGTTCTTTCACCGGCTTCATTTGCTCTTCCGGCGCGCCAGCATTAAGTTTTTCATTATCGCCAGCAAGCTCTGGTTCAACCATAACGCGCTCTGGTTCGCCTTTTTCAGCATTCCAGATAATGTCACCGGTGAAGAGGTCGGTATAGAACTGCCCTTCAACAGTGCAGAACATTCCCTCATCTGCTTCCCATACCTTGGGAGCAAAATAATCATCAGCATAATCTGGTGCGAACTGTATAAAATCCGCATGCAGTAAGGTCTTTGCAATTGTTTTATTTTTCGATTGTTTAAAAGCAACATAAACCGGAAGCGTACTATCTTTTTCAAGCGCACTTTTTTTCGGTTCGAATCTCCCACCAAACTTTTTTAATCCAGTTGTCATATTAGCCTCAATAATGTTTATGTGAATGGCGCGCATTGCTTCTGCTTAAATTACAGCGCCGCGGTTCATGAATTTTTTTGTAGGAGATAGCATGCTCAAGGTTACAGAAATAAGCAGTCACAACTCTCTTATGCATTCTTTTTGTTGATTTATACATGGAGTCAACAGAACTCCATTTTTTACAATACGGACAGCACTCAAGTGTCACTTACCCTCCCTGTATAGCTGATTATGACAGGGCCATCATTGATGGATGTAGTTAGCCCTGCCAGTTAAGGCATAAATGAAAAATCTCTTAATTGCTTGAAGTTATCGAAGGGGGTAAATAAAAGGTCAGCGTAGAAACTCGCTAATATTAACCCTCTGGTCGTTAACTATTTTGGTCATTACTTTGATGAAGCACATATCCAGCACCGCTTCATCTTTGTATTTCTGAACTCCAGTTATATCAGCCACAGCCTTTTTATATTCAGCTTCAGCTGTACGTTGGGCAATATCTTCGCTGGTAAATTTAACCATTGGCACGCACCATCCTGAGTAAAGATTCTGTGTGAGCGAGAGCTGCCTTCTGTTGTTCGTACAGTGCCTCAAGTTCAGCTGTAAGGCGGTCGCGAAATGCAGGAACGGTTAACTGATGAATAAAATTACTTACTGAGCTTTCCACATCGGGATCCCCGTCCGGTATAACTGGCTGTGAATTTTTCATAAACCCTCCGGTAAAAAAGGTGCCCATCGTGGGGGATGGGCAAAGACCACGCGGCACACACAGCAATTAATCACATCTGCAAGCGCACTCCGCCTCTTTCACACCTGTCACCCATAACTGGTAAGTGAAGGAGTGCGCTTGCACGTTGTTCCCTGAAAAAGCTGGCGGTGACCGGATACATACGGGAAAACACCGGGCCGCCAGAACAGGGTCCTACTTGTTATTGCTTTAGCCTGCTTTTAACCACATCAGGCGTGGTGGATCCTGCTATTCCCCAACAACAAGGATTCGGTTAATCTGGATATCCCCAACAATAATATGAGTATTCAAAGTGATCGCTGAACTATCGGCTGCTATGGCCGCGATAAAGGAGACTGCTGGTCTCGCTAAAGTCATCAATGATGCGAAAACGGATGCTGAAGTTAAAGCGGCAACTATCGAACTCCAGAGCAAACTAATTACGCTTCAGGCGGAATGTTTTTCGCTTGGCGACGCGATCCGCTTGCGTGATGAAGAAGCAGTACTTCTCAAAGCAAAAATTGCAGAGTACGAAGACTTTAAAAGCCAGACTGAAGGTTATGTTCTTAGCAAGCTTGACTCTGGTTCTTTGGTGTATTCGAAAAAGCAGATTGTGGGTGATACTGAAATAATTGTGCATCTTTGCCCACATTGTTTTGCTACTAAGAAAATATCGATACTGCAGCCATTGCAGGTGAGTATGTATGCGAGTTTTAATCAAAGCAGATGTCCTTCCTGTAAGAATGTATTTGATACAGATTCAGCTCCAATGGTCAGCTATTAACGTTAAAGATATCCAGATTGTTAAAGAGCTAAGCGTCCAGTAGGGCGCTTTTTTGTTTCTGGCCCTGTATCGCCAGGGTAAACGGAACATTTTTGATTCTGAGTAATCACTGCGTGTGGTTACTTGATGACATGAGATTAACTAAAGGTAATTTAAATGGCAAGAGTAAAAATAACAATAGTTAAGTTGTGAGATGTAAAAAAACGCAAGTCATTGACTGACTTGCTATTTTTTATTTGTTTGGGATTTTCTAACTTTTAGAAGTTCTTCAAAGAGGCGGTTAAAATTTTCAACTCTTGCTTCTAACTCATTGAGATAGGACTCTTTTTCTGATTCAGGAAGAGAATCAAACAAATCTAAAAGACGTTGCTGCCGTTCATCTAACGACGTAGGAAGTGACTCCACTGGGGTGGGAATTTGTTCTTCATCACCGAAAAGTAACCAGGTCGGAGAACAGCGCAGCGCAGTACTTAAAGCAAAGAGACTTTTCCCCTTTGGCTCAGTTTGGCCGCTTTCCCATTTGAATACGCTAACGCTGGACTTCTTAACCAGATCAGCAAGCTGCTGCTGTGTTAGTCCAAGCTCTTTGCGCCTGGCGGCGATGCGATCACTCAAAGTTTCAATTTTCATAAGCCTAATATAAGTTAACTTGACATAACTTTTGTTAGTATTTATTTTGCTAACATTAGTTATGTGGAGGACGCATGTTCACAGAGACAGTGATTAAGTTTTTTGGTTCCAAAGCTGCCGTTGCGCGAGCGCTTGGTATTTCTCAGGTCGCGGTCACCCGATGGGGGAGCGCCATTCCTGAAAAGCGAGCAGTTAGGTTAGAGCGTCTAACAGGTGGGGTTCTGAAATATGACCCGTTGTTTTATGAAATCCAGGATAAAGCAAAGAAAGGGAGAAAATTGAACAATGAAAATCAATGAGATCAAATTGCTGGCCCTCGAGCTGGAAGAGTGGGCGATGAAGGATGGCAGGAAAGGGGGCTGGAAAAAGATAATCCCGCTGATTACAGCGCATCACTACGGTGATTTGCTGGACAGCCTGGCGGATATCGTCGACCCGTCAGAGTATGCGCGCCGCCTGCATAACAACACGCAGATCATCCAGCGGGCATTTCGAAATGACACGCCGAATTATCGTGGTCAGGCAGCTGCGCTGGCGCCAGCAATCAGAGCTGCGATGGATGCAGAGCTGGCTGGTCAGCATGACTTACATAACCTGGTGGCCATTGCGAACCGTGAGTGCATCGAGGCGACCAGCGCGGTGCTGACTGGTAAGCCAATGCAGATAATCCGCAAAGAAACGGCAGAGGCAATTCAGGCGCTGGCCGATCTCATTCCCGGCGTCAGCATCCAGTTCAACCAAATTGGTCACCGCTCGGTGTAACAGGAGGCTCCCATGCTTGCCCAGGAATTAGTAGACCGCATGAAAAATGCGATGAAGCACAAAGCATTGGCGGAAACAGTCGATCGCAGCGCTGAACTGATTCCGGGGATGAAATACCGCAACGAACGCGGACGCATGGTGACGGTAATGAGAGTTTCTCATCTTCGGGTTATGTACCGATACGAAGGTTATCAGGACATCTGCGAGACAGGCCGGAGAGAGTTTGAACTCAAATTCAGGAAGGTGCAGTCATGACAGAGCGCACAGCAGGTACGGAGTTTTGTGTGTGTAGAATTTTTGAGATTGTCCAGTCGATGTCCGGTCAGGGGAACAGCATCACGATCCCTTGTCCTTACCTGGATTTTTTCGCCGGTGACCGCCAACAGCATTTACTCGCGGCGATTCTGAATCAACTGGTGTTCTGGTCTGGTAAATCCCACCTCGAAAATGGCTGGTTTTACAAAGAGCATGCGGTAATTGCTGCGGAAGTTCGAGCATCCAGTGAGGACGTCATCCGCAAGGCAATGAGCAAAATAATCAGCCAGTATTTGCCTGGTGTTATCGAAGAGAAGAAACGCAAGGTAAACGGTACGCCGAAGATGCATTATCGCATCAACGAAGAGGCACTAATTGCCCTTATATTCCCGCCAGTGCTGGATTCGGCTCTTAAGTCGAATGGAAACGGCTCTCGAGCCGAAACCAAACGGCTCTTGAGTCGAATGGAAACGGCCCATAAGCCGAATCCTGGAAACGGCTCTCAAGCCGAATCTATTCTCTATACAGATCTTAAAACAGATAAATACATACAGATCTCTTCTTGTCCGGGAACTGCGTCCCCGGAAGCCGATTTATCCACAGGCGAAGAAAAAAAATCATCCTCTGAACAGCAAAGGGGTAAATGGGGCACACCAGAGGATCACCAGTGCGCTGAGTGGATTTTTTCCCGCATCAAAAAACTCTACGAGAAGGCCGCCGAGACAGACGGCGAACTGTCACGCCCAAAAGACCCTAACTGGAATGCCTGGGCAAACGAAATACGCCTGATGCGCTGCATAGACGGGCGTACCCATCGCCAGATTTGCGATTTATTCAAACGCGTGCAGCGTGACCCGTTCTGGTGTCGCAACGTCCTGAGTCCGTCAAAGCTGCGGGAAAAATGGGACGAATTAATTATCCGCCTTGGCGGTAACACACAACCACGGGATGTTAACGCCATTTCAGTCCCGGACAACATCATCCCTGAAGGTTTCAGGGGCTAAAAAATTAACCTGGAGAATTTTATGGAAACCATTTTAGACGTACTGAAAGCGATGGAAAAAGCGACTGCCCGTGAAATTGCGGCGCGCATGAAAATTGGGCCTGCGGCGGTGATCGGGATGCTGCGTGAGCAGGAAGAACGTAACGAGGTTATTCAGGTTAACGGGTACTGGAAAGTTGCTACCGGGGATGTTAAATCACAGCCCACGGCGACCAGTTCTGTCAGCAAAACACCGGCAAGTGTATCAGTCAGCGACGTCATCGCATTACTGGCGGAACATGGACCACAGACATCCCTTGAGCTGGCAACACTGGCAGGTATTGAGTCCAAACGTGTGGCGCCAATGCTGACCCACCACATGACAAAAGGGCGAATCATCCGCGAAAAAGTGGGCAGCAAGTTTGTTTATTCGGTGCCGGCCATGGCGTCAGTGAAAAACAAAAGCTCAGCTACCCAGGAACTCGAGACATCAACTTCCCCAGTACCAGAAAAATCTGTCACTGAAATTGTCGAGGAAATTCCCGCTTTCATCAGCCGTCCTGATGATCTGCTGATCCCTACGGTACGCGGTATTTCAAATGAAATTCGCCGCACAAAAGCGAAGCTGGCCAACCTGGAAAAACTTCGTGAAGCTGTTCGTAGCATTCGAAAGCACGGGGCGCTGATGAATGAGCTGGCGCAATGAAACAGAGCGAATTAACTCGCTGTCCGGATTGCGGGAACATGCCTGAATACGCGCTGAAGCCAAATCATATGGGGTGGGTATGGGGCGGATTGAAATGCCCGTATGACCATTATCGTGTGAGTTTGAACGGCCCTGCGGGTAGCCGCGCTCAGGCAGAAAAAAAGCTGACGCCACAGTGGGGGGAACTGGTCGAAAAAGTTGCCGCCGCTGGCATTGGCGTGAAGGGGGAGTGAGCATGGTAGAGCAAACCATTTTAGACGTGTGCTGTGGCTCCCGCATGTTCTGGTTCAACAAGCAGGACACCCGCGCCGTATTCACTGATATACGCGCCGAAGAGCACGAGCTGTGCGACGGTCGCCGCCTGGTTATCAGTCCCGACCTGATTGCCGACTTTCGTTCACTGCCGTTCGCTGATTCTTCTTTTCCGGTTGTAGTGTTTGACCCACCGCACCTCGAGCGCGTGGGCCAGTCTGCCTGGATGGGTAAAAAGTACGGACGATTGAACAAAAATACGTGGCGTTCTGATTTGCGCGCCGGTTTCAAAGAAGCGTTTCGGGTGCTGTGGCCACGCGGCGTGCTTATTTTCAAATGGAACGAAACACAAATCTCAGTTAGCCAGATTCTGGCGCTTACAGATGTGAAACCTGCAATTGGTCAGCGTACCGGGAAGAACGACAAAACCCACTGGATTATCTTTGTGAAGGACTAACCCATGTTTAAATCAAAATTTTCCTGCGATAGATTATTACAGTGTGAGAACAAAAGCGCGAAGCGGCTATTTGATTCGTGATATACAATACGGTAACGAATTTAGTTTAGATGGTTTCGTTAAAAGCCCAGAGGTGTACATACCGGGCTTCTCATGGATTAAATTCTAGCTCCTGTGAATTGATATGTCTGAAGCCCTTCTCCAGAAGGTAGTTTGAAAAACAAGTACTGCCTTTCTGGATATTCAACAATTGATATTTGCTTATTATTATTTTTTGCGTGAGACAACCCATTATTTAATAAGTTGATAATATCTTGGCTTGATGCCCTGCTATCTTGTACCATCCAATAACTGGCTTGCTTAGGAAACCCTGATTTACTTGTTGTTTCTAGTTCAAGGTAAATTTTTTCTAATCCGTTACCATCACTTTCTGTATGGATGTCAAATCCATTTATAACTAATTTTTTATCTTCCAGGGATTCACTGGCTACAGCATATTGTGATTTAAAATCATCGTATTCGATTTTTAAAGAATTATATTTATCTTCGAGATCATTATAGTTAGAAGTCAAAGTTTTAAACATTACATTTAAATCATTATTTTGCTTTCTTGCTTCTAGTAAACTAGATGTAGTTTTCTTTAATGACTCTTCTTTAGCAGTGAGTTCTGCTGTTAGTTCACCCATCCTGTCCTGGGATTGAGCAATCTGTTCCTTCATGGACTGAATATCTTTCTCCGCACCTGTTTTAACTTTTTCATAAGTTACATCATGCTTTGCCTGTAAACGTTGTAATCTCGTAGCCCGTCTAATTATTTTGGCTTTCCTTTGGTTGTCTATTGAATCTGTATGATCGAGAGGTTTTATTTGCCAGGTGGCAATTAGATAGTTAACCCATGGGATAAATCCACAAAGAACAATGGCAGAAACAATAGGATAACCAATCACGCTTTTCCATGTGCTATTGGCCATTATATATTCTATTTTATCATACACTGATGTATTACTGAAAAATAAGTAAAGTAGTTGTTTCCAGTTGAATGCGCACCAAGAAATAGCTATTGCCCCAAACGCTGGATTCTTAATTCTCTGGATTGCCGTTCCTAAAGTTGATGAGGTGTAGTCTTTGATAGAGTCGAGCATGTTAAATCCATTGGTAAAAAATTTTCAAGAGTATACCAATTAGATAAACTCACGGCATTACTCAAAATACATAGGTGTGAGGAAAATAGTAAAAATCAGAAATGATCTGGTGAGAAGTTGTGTTGGAACATAATCATGATGCCATAACCTAAACTTTAACATGAGCAGGGCTTTCCTGAGTGGTACATCATCGACCAAGACTATCGAGGCAGGAAATACGCGAAGGACAAGCTGGTTGTGCGCTGCGTCAACGCGGTACCACCGCCGTTCGCAGAAGCACTGGTGCGTGCTAATTTGCCGGAACTTTGTCAGCGGAAACAAAAAGCAGCTTAATAAAACATTGCAGATACAACCCGCTCCGGCGGGTTTTCTTTTTTGCTTCATCAATCCCTGCTACGATTCCCTATCTTTTACTGATGGGGATAGGGATATGAAGAAAGTTCTTGTTGTTTTATTGGTGTCACTTTTCTCACTGACAGCAACGGCAGCAAACAAGCCATGCTCAGGTAAGAAAGGCGGGATATCGCACTGCTCGGGTGAAAAATTTGTTTGTAATGATGGCACTATCAGCAAGTCCAAGAGGATTTGTCAGAAATAATAGTCGATAAATAGAACTCATTATCAAAATCAAACCCGCTATGGCGGGTATTTCTTCTCTTCAAGCCCTTTTGCATAACTGATTTAGTAAATTCTGAACGCTCGGAAAACTTAGCGTATACAAAGGCATGGCTTTGGCAAAAAGTGCTATTAACCACTTGAATGTGTGGTTTAATAGGTATACTGTATAAATGCACAGTATGTCGAGGTGGAGGGAATCATGAAGGTTGAAATTACAATTGATCGCACTAAGGAGCTTCCGAAAGGAGCTGTCCCAGCGCTTGAAAAGGAACTTTTGTGTCGAATCAGCCAGGACTATTCAGACTATAAATTAACGATACGTCGAACCGCTTCTGATGGATTAAGTGTCATCGGAGGCGAAAAGAGCGATAAAAAACGAATTGAAGAAATCCTGCAGGAAACGTGGGAAAGTGCGGATGAATGGTTTTTTAACTGATCACCCCTCGCAGGCGGCCTCGGTCGCCATTTGTTACGCCTGATCGCTAAATTTCTCGTTGCGCACCGTGCTACTGCTAAGAAGCAATTTCCGTTGGCTTAACGGTGTGGATATCACCGCAAGGGGCATCTCATGCAAATTCCGGATGATTTAATTCCCGGACTGCCGGAGCATACTGGCCCGGTTCTGATTTATGTCGTAAAGGGCAGGGCAGAAAGGGGATTCGCGCTGCGCAAAGATGAATTTGTGACATCTTTGCGTGCTCTGGAAGAAGCAAGAAAGAAAGCCGGCCTTCCTGTTTCTGATGTCTGATAAGTTAGGTTATACTCAAACACGGGTCTGAACAGCCTGCTGAGTAACACTGCGCCAACCGGGAAATCACGATGGCGCATAAAACTGAATTACCCCACTCACACCGTTTCTTCGTGAGCGGTGTCTTTGTTCATGCTGGTGGTGCAGCATGAGCAGATCAAAAAATAAATCTGAAAAACTTCACCTTTCCCGCGTAGCCGGGCTGGGCTGTATTGTCTGCAAAAACCTGAAACTGGGTGAAACCCCAGCAGAAATACATCACATCCGAACTGGTCAGGGAGTTGGCCAGCGCGCTGACAATTTCAAAGTTATTCCTCTTTGCCCAATCCATCACCGCCAGGGCGGATACGGCATAGCCATTCATGCTGGCCGCCAGTCCTGGGAAAACAATTTCGGTACTGAAACAGAGTTGCTGGTGCAGGTTCTCTACGAACTGGGGGAATCGACTCATGCCTGAATATAAAATCACGCCCGTTGGCAAGCCCAGAATGACGCGCGCTGACAAATGGAAAAAGCGCCCCGAGGTTCTGCGTTACCGGGCTTTCTGTGATGAAGTTCGTCTGCAGTGTGTTGAGCTGCCGGAAAGCGGTTCGCATGTCACCTTCATTCTTCCGATGCCAGCGAGCTGGAGCAAAAAGAAACGGGCTGAGTTCAACGGTAAACCACACCAGGCTAAACCTGATTTCGACAATATGGTGAAAGCCCTGATGGATGCCATTTACGAAGAAGATGCTCACATCTGGGATGTACGGGTATCAAAATTATGGGGAGAAACCGGGAGAATAATTATTGAGGAGCTAAAAGCATGACGCCACGCCAACGCAGACTAAAGCAGTCAGCATTTGAAAAAGCAGCAGCTGCGCCGCGTAAAAGCTGGCTGGGTAAATGTATTCTCCTGACGGGGATTCAGTCCGGATGGATTAAATCCCTGCTCACTACATGGGGCGAAGGTGTAGGAGGAAATACTGCACCCCGCATGCCGCGGGGCCATACGTGCTGGAATGTGCTTAAGGGACGGAACTGGTCAGATAAAGCACTCGAACGATTCACCGTTGCGTTAAATCAGGCTAGAGAGGAGGGGTTCCGTGGACAGCAGGCAATGAACAGGGCACATAGCATTCTCTGGCCACAGTCAACTGCCAGTATGATTGATGAAGCTTTGCATAATGATGATGTCGATTTTGTTGAACAATGCGTATTGCAGGCGCTGGATATTAACGATCCGGTTTATGTTGTTGGTCTTCAGTATTACACCACCCGAAAAAAAATCTCAGACATAACCCGGGAGCTGCAGGCGATTGCGCCATGGTTAACCGACGGGGAGGCGAGAAAACGTGTGCGATGGTGCCTGGAAATATTCAGAGCAAAAACATTCCTTGCGGTTCGTAACCATATGAGAGCTGGGTTAGAGGATGGTTAGTCATACCAAAAGAGGAACAGATCGGGAGACTGATGAGTCTGTAATTCGAAACAAAACCCCGGTCAGTAGCCGGGGGAAGTGGCTATTGGTGACGATTCTGCTTAAACCACTCATAAATCTCAATACAAACAATAGCAACGGAGTAGAAGGGCCACAGAATGGAGGTTATCACCGTATCAGCCAGGTCAAATTCGAGGCCGTGTACTCGATCCCCACGAACTAACAAAGCAAACATTACGATGAAGCCCGCGATATATATGGCCAAATAGTGATAAAGGCTCATGATAATTCCATTTATTAGGTTTGGCCCTGAGTCTACGTGCGATAACCACACAATTAAAATTGGTATTGCAGATCGATTTTCATTTATCGATCGTTCAAAACGATCGTTTTGTAACGAACAGCTCATTTGTCGAGTAATATTTGTACAAAATGTCGGTTAGAATTAGCTATAAGTGCTTTATGACGTAAAAACGTTTGAAAACGGGCCAACAAAGTGAATAATTAATTCATGCTTGGCAGAGCTGCGCCACGATGGCAGCGACGAAAAGCGAACAATTTGAACATATCGAGAACCCCGCCGACGCGGGGTTTTTGCTTTCCGGCGATACGACAGGGGTATTCGCGAGGTGCATAGCACCAGTACCCCTGTCATATCGTCGATCCTCGATCGTCCACAAGAAAACAATGCCTCGCAACTAAACGATTTTATTCATTTCAGGCTCCACTCTATGGACTGGGCTTTTCTGTACATTTAGTTAGTGTCCTTCTTGTTTGCTGGATGTCACCTCAGTGTGGATTTTCTTATCGAACAACAAGTACAGGGCAACTCGCGTGTCGGACAACGGCCGCTGCATTCGACCCTAAGAGATAGGTTGAGATATCTGGACGATGTGAGGCAATAATGATTAAGTCAGCATCGATTGATTTAGCGAGATTGAGTATTTGATCCTTTGGTGCCCCGGTAGTTGCATGTGTTTGGGTTTTTCCCGCAGGGATTTTGAATTGCTTCACGATTTCATCGAGTTTCAATAATGCAGCGTGCTGAATGTCTTTTAATTTTGGCATTTCTGCTGAATATGCCAGACCTAAGGATGAGTAATAAGGTAATGTGGGAACTACTGTTAGAAAATGTACTTTAGCCGTATTCAATACAGAATGAGCCTGAACATAGGGGATAACTTGCCGTGTTAAGTCAGTCTCAGAAACATCAATTGGTACTAAAATAGAGTTGTACATTTTAGCCATCCTGTTTGTTTTTTGTTCGGCGCAAAGTTTAGTATCTGTGACAAAAAAAAATGTGTCTTTGCGGGAAAAACTTACGAATTGGTACCTTCATACTATTTGCGCTTTCAATCTAATGATTCTGGGGGACTGGATTCATTATGTAGGTCTTGTTCAAGTATCAGAGTTGCCTAAGACTCCATAAACAACCGTATTCATTTCGAGGTTGCCACATGGCGGTCTCTTTCGTTTCAGGCTTCCGGGAATCAATAACTACTTGCTTTGTTGATAAATCCAACCCGTGAAGCCTGCTACTATTCAGAATAATAGTGCTATTTGTTTGCAGGTTTTTCTCATTATTTCTAAAGTTATAGAGTATCCAGTAAAAGCTCTTGTTTTGAAGTGGTTGTGATGAGTCCCCCCAAGCGGATGAGTGAAACTGACAGTAAACGGTGTCAGGGAATGACATGCTTAGCGCTCACGGGGCATGGTTTGTCAGCCAAAGGCCCACCGGGAGACACCTGGCACCACAACTGAACTTAAACCGGTCATACTGTTATCATCGTGGTGGAGAGATAGCGTTATGAAAATGCCCTTCAGAAATACCGTGATCGGGCTCAGCCTATCTATAGGCATTGCACTAATTATTGTTTCCCTGATTGTTGTTCTGAATGGCATTGGATTATGGTAACCCGCACTCTTAGCGTTCTGGAGACCGACATTTTTCGGTGCCTTTCATTTTCGGGCTGACGTTACATAATTAACAATAAAATCATTTATTTTCTGTCAGAGCTTTCGTTATCAAGGTTGATAGTGCTTCAAGCTGGATTGCAAGCTGGATACTTAACCAGACATATCCATGAACGGCACTTTCCATTACCTCATCACTTTCATTTGCGAGTAAAAGACAATGCAACTCTTGTGTGATTTCATTAAGACGTTCGCTGTTTGATGCTATTGGAGACGGGTTACCTTCATGCAGTGCATGAGCCAGCGTACTGAGAGTGTTGCGAGTCATTTGTTCCATGTCGGAAAGTGTATGAGAGTTCAATATAAGAAACCGGCTGCCGCGCGATGCCCAGTGGGCATTTATCTGAAATTTTTGGGCAGCTATCATATCTCGGGTTATCGACTGAATCTCCTCAAGCAGACTCTTTGCAATCTTTGTTTCTTTATTCACTGGTGTAATCAGACCACGCATTTTGACGACATTAGTTAACGCACGTGTTTGAAGCCCGGTCATTCTGGGCTGGTTCAGAACGTTTCGTGAGACCCCGGCTGAAGTGATTTTTAAGTAATCAGCAAGAAAGTCAGCAAGTTGGATACGCCAGTTAATGAATGCTCTTTGGGGATAAATACTGGTAAACAGCATAGCCAGAATACATCCCAAAATAATATTGGTGCTTCGCCATAATGCTGTCTGTAAGTCCCCGGCAGGAGCACTGCTGACTACGGCAAGCGTTATCCCAACAAGTAATGCAGCATACGGGCGTTTACTCATGGCCAGATAGCCGCAAAGGAAAGCAGCGCATCCACACCAGAGCATCATCAGAGTAAGAGAGTACATTTCAATGTGTAATGCAATGATCCCCAGAATCGCACCACATACAGTTCCTGCCATTCGCTCAAGTGCTCTGGGGATAACGTTACCCATGTAGCTTACAGGTCCCATGACGACTACGAGTGTAATCAGGGGCCACGAGTGGTCTGGCAAATTCAACATTCTTATCAATAAGAACGTAATAACGAACGCTACAGCAATTCGTATCCCATGCACTATACGGTAGTTGCGGTAGATCTTTAGTTCTAAAGGACTTATCGGTTTGTTCCGTTTAACGGAAAAAATGTTCTTTTTCATTGTTTAATGTCTTTAACTAAGAGCAAACGATAAAGAATATTCAGGTATACACTGAAAAAAACAGCTAGTCTTACTTTTTTAAATTTTAAAACCGCTGCGTGCTATTCAGGCTTACTGTTGTTAATTAGTTGCTAATTTAGTGATTAAGATGGGAGCATTCTGTAATACTCATTTTATCTTTGGGATTATCATTATGAGTATAAGTGCAGAGAACAGATTGAATGATAATCTGACATAAATTTAACTTGTTGACTTTAATCATTATTAAATTGTTGTGTGGTTTCCAGAAAATGGTTAGCATGGTTCAGATGAAGTACCTTCTTCGGTCAGGTAAATCTGCTTTAATGGTGTCTCTGGACGATTTCAAATCGGCAACAGTATCTGGGTAAAATGCAGGATGAGCAAATACAAAATAGCAGCTCTGATGACTACAGCGTCAACGGTCGCACTGTTCTGGACAGTGGCATTAATCTTTGGGATGCTTCATTCTTTGGGTCTGTAGTCGAAATTGATTTAAAGCTTATAAAACATAATGTTACACTGGCAGTTATGAGACGAAGGGGTATTGATATTAGAATGTCTGATATTCTTTTCGCTGTATATTTTTATGAGCTAAGGTTTGAGCCAAAGCTCATTATATAAAATAAAGTTATATTAGAAAAAGGTATGCAACTAAACGATGCGTATCATCGAAATGCAACTGTATAAAGAGAAAGTGCAATAGCCAGAAATATCCAGTATTGAGAATGATAATGGAAAAGTTTAAGCATTAATATCCTCCACAGAGTTGGTTGTTAATTAATGGCAGATTTAAATGTCAACAACAAACAAAAAATCATGCTCACTGATTATTTAATTATTTCATAATGTTTCAGCCAGGCTCTATGGAGGTGCAATTGCACCAGTGATGGGATTTTTGCATCATTATGGTGAGATTAATGGCAGATGTACTTTATGAACTGCTCAATCTACCGATACAGACGACAATTATCATTTGAGGCTGCCAAACGGCGGCCTCTTCTTTTTCAGGCTCACGGGTATCACTCACTACGTGCTTTGTTGATAAATCCACTCCGTGAAGCCTGACCCTTTAATCATACACAACACCATCCGAAAAATCGGAGGTAGGGCTATGACCAGAATGAGCACCATTTACAGCAGACTTTCATATGGAACAGGAACCACGCTGACCGGCTGCGGTGTATCAGCGAAGGCATATGCCGAAACAGCTAAAACAGCAAAAGAGGTGTCCTGGATGTTGGCCGACAGAATTGCAGGGTTAAGCCTGAGTGACTGGGCAATTATTGTTGGTATCGCATGCACCGTTATCACCTGTGCTGTGAACTGGTATTACAGGAAAAAGGAAAGGGAGGACCGGCTTAATGGCAATGTCACCAAAGCTGAAGAATAAACTGGGCACAGCGGTCGTTAGTTTGATTCTTGCCGGTGCGTCAGCACCTCTTATTCTCGATCAGTTTCTGGATGAGAAAGAGGGTAACAGCCTGACAGCATATCGCGACGGCGGCGGAATCTGGACCATTTGCCGTGGCGTCATAATGGTTGATGGTAAGCCAGTAGAGCAGGGTATGAAGGTGTCTGCTGAGAAATGCGCCCGGGTAAACGCCATAGAACGCGACAAGGCGCTGGCATGGGTTGAACGAAATATAAAAGTTCCGTTGAGTGAGCCGCAGAAGGCAGGTATCGCTTCTTTCTGCCCTTATAACATTGGTCCAGGCAAATGCTTCCCGTCAACGTTCTACCAGCGTATCAACGCCGGAGATACAAAAGGGGCATGTGAGGCGATCCGCTGGTGGATTAAAGACGGTGGCCGCGATTGCCGTCTGACCAAAGGCCAGAAAAACGGCTGCTACGGACAGGTTGAACGACGAGACCAGGAAAGCGCTCTGACATGCTGGGGGATAGGCCAGTGAGTAAAACATTTGCTGTGTTTCTACTGCTGGCTGGTGCGTTTATTGCCGGAAGTGTCTGGAGCGACCGGGGCTGGCAAAAGAAATGGGCGGAACGTGATAGTGCTAAGTCTTCGCAGGTTGCGAACGCGCAGACCGCCGCCCGCATGATTGAGCAAGGGCGCATAATTGCCCGTGATGAGGCTGTAAAAGATGCACAAGCGCAAGCCGCTAAATCTGCTGCCACTGCTGCTGGCCTGTCTGCCACTGTTAACCAGCTGCGTACCGAAGCAACAAAGCTTGCCACCCTCCTGGACGCCGCAAAGCATACCGCAAATCTTGCCACTGCCGTCAGAAGCAAAACAGCCGGAGCCGACGCCGCAGTGCTCGCCGACATGCTTGGACGCCTTGCAGAAGAAGCTCGATATTATGCTGAACGATCTGACGAACGCTACCGGGCAGGAATGACGTGTGAGCGCATTTACGACTCAGTGAGGCAGTCAAATAACAACAGGGTTAGACGATGAACGCAGAAAACCTAAGTGAAGCGTATTACCTCAATAACGATATAAAAGAACTACAGCGTCAGAAAAGCATACTGGAAAGTGGTGCCGGACTTGGTGTGACAATCCAGTCTACCTATCAGGATAACGCCTTTCTTGATGCCATACGCCCGCATGCAGTGGCTGAACTTGACCGCCGTATTGTGGAGAAGAAAAAATCCCTCTCCACCCTGGGTGTTACACTCTCTTAAATGAGAACAACAATAAAAGGTTATGTCTGCTTTGCCACATTCTGAGAGTATGGGTTTTATTTGGTATTCAATCAGTTACTTTATTGGTTTGCTTTCAGATGGAAGATAGATGTTTCCACAGAAGGGGCAAATTAACGTTATATTGTTTTTTATTCTCGACAGACTGTGCATTGACTGGCGGGAGCAATGAGGACAAGTACTTTTCACATGGCGTAAAGTACGCATCTTGATATCTTTGAGTATCGACATGTTGATTGTCCTGGTGGGCGGTTAACAACCATACACCACATGTTGGCTAATAGCTTCTTTTATAACCATTACGATGTAATCGTTAGCGATAATCAATCAAGCCTCGCAGTAGCGGGGCTTTTTAACAACTGAGGAATGAGCAATACAGTAGTTCTTACAGCTAAGCAGATTGAAGACCTGGCGGCCTTCGCAAAAGAAGATGGCCAGCCACAATACACCATCACTACCGGAGCAATCCCTGAGTTCGAAGCGGATGATGGCAAGGTTATCCCTGAGTACACCGGGCTGATTGCCTATTCCGAGTAGCTAGAGCATAGCGTTCTACAGCTCGATAACTAACGAATCAACAAAACTTTCCATCCGCCATGGCACCACAATGCTCGTAGACATGCCAGGAAGCCTAGCAGAAGAAGCTAGATACCATTCTGAGCGCGCTGATGAAAACTACCGGGCAGGAATGACATGTGAGCGGATTTATGAGTCCGTAAAAATACTAACAATGAACCGTAGAGAAAAAATAATAGATCTATAAATTAAGGTGTTGACGGTTTTCGTGGATAAATTTGTAAATTTTTACTATGAAGGAAATACGACTCTTCCTTGAGTCAAAATCCCTGACAACTTAGGGTGACAGATAAAGGTCTTACGCAGCATGACATAATTTTCGATTTAAGCTATTTAAATTAATTTTTATGGTCAAAATCCTCTGAGATTTACTTACAAAACTAAACCTTGCTATGTTTGGTTAATCATGCGTTAATGAATGTCTGGTTTGTAACGAATTTATCTGAAGCAGTCGCTGTAATAATTTTATTCCTTGTTCCTGTTGAGATTTCCTTGTTAGCTTTTCTCTCTGATAATTTTTTTCGGACCATTCTGCCCAAGGGCTTACTCAATAAAGGTAATGTTTATGTCTAATAAAATGACTGGTTTAGTTAAATGGTTTAATCCTGAAAAAGGTTTTGGTTTTATCACTCCAAAAGATGGCAGTAAAGATGTGTTTGTTCACTTCTCTGCTATCCAGAGTAATGATTTCAAGACGCTGAATGAGAATCAGGAAGTTGAATTTAGTGTTGAACAGGGACCTAAAGGCCCCACGGCAGTTAATGTCGTGGCTGTATAAGGTAACTGATATTACTAATAATATTCACTTCAGATGTCCGTGTTGCCACGGATCTCAGTACCGAACGTCAAACTTTGATGTTACTGAAAAAAATCCTTTCGGAGCAAAATGTATTTTTTGCAAATCAACAATGATTACATTTGATAATATTGCACTGTACATTCGTTCTGGTCAGTCTTCGTTAGAATTCAGAAAATAAATTTCAGGCTCCTTATGGAGCCTTTTTTGTATGCTGAACCGACAATCTCTGTAAGAGACATCACGGTAAAATTATGAAAAAAGTCATCGTTTTTTTTAATGCAGAACCTGCAGTTGTTGTAACCGTAATGAAAGGTATTACTACGATAATGCGCGAGTTTCCCAATGGGGAAAAAGCACACCTACCCGTGATGTCAGCGGGATTTCCATCTCTGACAGGAGACCATAAAATAGTTTATGTAGCCTCTGATCGTGATGTCAGTTCAGAAGAGATCCTCGAGGCAGCATCGAAGCTTTTGAAATGAGATCTGGTTGTTTCGTGACCGACCCAGATTTTAGTACAGTGGTTTGTGTGGTCGCGAGCTCCTTTACATGAAGATTGTACTGCAAACTATTGATAATTGAGTCTTTCTATTCTATCTTTTAAACATATCAGCGCTTATACAAGTGCTCTACGGGGAATGTAGCATGCTTGGCGTTGATACGTTAGAGATCAAGAGAGGTAAACAATGAACGTCGAAGATTTAAAAAGAAAAACTGAAGCGGATATTTCTGAATTCATCACAAAAAAAATTATTGAACTCAAAAAAAAGACAGGAAAAGAAGTTTCCGATATCCAGTTTAATGCTCGTGAAAAAATGACTGGGCTTGAAAGCTATGATATTAAAATCACATTAATCTAATTGTTATAAGACTCAGTTCGAGTGAAAAAGCATTATCTTGAAAGGTAATGCTTTTTTATTTCTGTCATAAAATTTAGAACGTTGTCAAAGCCTTCACTTCTAACCATAGATTTTCTGCTTACCTTTTAACGGGTCCTCCTTGACGATTCTGACCATCGAGGGGCAGCAGCGGCGCGGGATTTGGAGCATTTTTGATTCTTTACGCAACCATTTCAGCATTTGATGCTGATGACGGAACACTATCCCCGAATACACTGGGTTGGTTGCATTCTCTGATTCAAAAGAACACGGTGTGCTTCAACTTGACTGAGCAGGCATTACAGCAGACATTCACTGAGTGCCTGCTGTAATGTTAAACATTAAAATTTGTATTTATTTCTTATCGTTACAATCAGGGATCATCCTCAAAAGAGTGTTATCTTTCTGGACGTAGTGATGGAATAACGCTGCACCAGCATGCGCTGCGATTAAAAAATATCCGATGTTTGCCAGTGTTTCGTGAGTATCTTTGATAAGTGATTTTGTTTCCCCGTCAGGAGTAACGAACGATGCAACGTTAAAACCTAAGAAACTCCAGTCCTTTCCACCGTAAGCCATAATTGCAATACCTAATAATGGTAGAGCCAAAAAAGAAATGTACAGCAGGATATGCATTATTTTAGCAGCCATCATCTGCCAGGCTGGTGGGGGGGGAGTGATAGCTGGATCATGATACTTTTGTTTAATAATTAATCGCATTATCATTAAAAACCAGACAAACACCCCAACATTGTAATGTGTTTCTTTCATGAGAAGGTAGGTGTTACTGCCTTTGGGAAACCAGCCACGAAGCTCCATAGCTGCATAGGTTATCGCTATTAATATCAGGGTTAGCCAGTGTAAGCGAATCTGAAGTTTTGAGAATTTGACCATTATTCTTGCCTCAAACGGTGTATTACATCGACCATAAATCATGAAGCTTAACAAATCCTTATTTTTGTTGAGAGATTAAGAGTTTGTTATTCCAGCGATCTCACTTGAATGTTTTGATAATAATTCTCATTTTTATTTCTTTCTGATAATCCTTGATGTTACGGGGCAAGAACCGCGCAGATTCTCGCTATTTATGAGAACTTTCAATCAACTACTGGTTCATTTTTACTTTCCGCCTATTACACAATTTGTATCCAACAAACAGGACTATGCCGATGCCAGCACGTGCTAAACGCCCATGCCGACACAAAGGGTGTGCGGCAATCACCAACGATGTCAGCGGCTATTGTGACCAACACCGAAAGCAACATGCTGGTGACGGCTGGCGGAATTATCAGTCAGGAAAGAGCAGACAAGAACGT
The DNA here is from genome assembly GCF_030332745.1 of Citrobacter sp. Cpo074. NCBI lineage: Bacteria > Pseudomonadati > Pseudomonadota > Gammaproteobacteria > Enterobacterales > Enterobacteriaceae > Citrobacter > Citrobacter sp. Cpo074. The sequence goes on along the minus strand of NZ_JAOWHG010000033.1, from coordinate 19,988 downwards.
GGATATGGGCGGCTCTGGGAAATTAAACGAGCGCGTATCCTTCAGCGTGATAAATACCTGTGTCAGAACCATCGCCGGCAGAAGATAGCGAAGAAAGCTACCTGCGTTGACCACATCATTCCAAAAGCTCATGGCGGTACTGATGATGATGCCAATCTGGAGTCGTTGTGCTGGGAATGCCACAGAGCAAAGACAGCAAGAGATCGTATTCGATGAGTTATGCCCATTACATATACTGTGGGCAGAGTGGCTATTTTTCGAATTCCTGTTCGCACAATGCAAGCAGTTGTAGCCGCCGCAATCTGCATTGCTATTTCATCTCGATTAAAGCAGGCGCATACAAAGGGAAGGGGGGAGCAAATCCCTGACCCCTTTCGCACTTCAGGACTGCCCGCTTCCTCGTATTTTTATACCCGCGAAAAATGAAATTTAACCAGGAGTGTCGCTTATGGCTGGAACGGCGGGGCGTTCCGGGCGTCGCCCCAAGCCAACGGCGCGCAAGGAGCTGGCAGGGAACCCCGGCAAACGAGCCCTGAATAAAGAGGAACCTGTATTCACTCCGATTAAAGGTGTGGCACCACCTGACTGGTTTTCTGAGGATGATGGTCTGCCAATGGCGGCCGTCATGTGGGAACTGACCACGAAAGAATTATGTGGACAGGGATTACTGTGTGTTACCGATCTTGCCGTACTTGAGCGCTGGTGTGTTGCATATGAGTTCTGGCGCAGGGCGGTTAAAAATATCGCCAGAGAAGGGCTGACTATCACTGGTGCTATGGGGGGGAAGATAAAAAACCCTGAGCTAACCGCAAAGAAAGAGCAGGAATCGGAGATGAGCTCTACCGGCTCCATGCTTGGCCTTGATCCCAGCAGTCGACAACGCCTAATCGGCCTTGCCGGACAGAAGAAAACCTCTAACCCATTCCTGAAGATGATCAACTCATGAGCCGGAAATCGTACCCCAACGTAAACGCCGCGAATCAATACGCCCGCAACGTTGTGCGGGGGAAAATTCCGGCGTGCCAGTTTGTCATTCAGGCCTGCCAGCGTCATATCGATGACATGGCGGCTGAAAAGAGTAAGAAATTTCGTTACCGCTTCGATAAAGACATGGCAGAAAAGGCCGCGAAATTTATCCAGTTGTTGCCACATACAAAAGGAGAGTGGGCATTCAAGCGGATGCCGATCACTCTGGAGGCATGGCAACTGTTTATTGTGTGCTGCGCCTTTGGCTGGGTCCAGAAAGGGTCGAAGCTTCGACGATTTCGCGAGGTTTACACGGAGATACCGCGTAAAAATGGGAAATCAGCTATTTCGGCAGGTGTGGCGCTGTACTGTTTTACCTGTGATAACGAGTTTGGCGCTGAAGTATATTCCGGGGCCACAACTGAAAAACAGGCGTGGGAAGTATTCAGACCAGCTCGTTTGATGTGTAAGCGCACCCCGCTGCTGGTGGAAGCGTTCGGGATTGAAGTTAATGCGTCCAACCTGAACCGGCCAGAAGATGGCGCGCGTTTTGAGCCGCTGATTGGTAACCCTGGGGACGGCGCTTCACCGCACTGTGCGATTGTTGACGAGTATCACGAACATCCCACAGATTCGCTCTACACCACTATGCTGACGGGTATGGGGGCGCGGCGACAACCACTAATGTGGGCGATCACGACGGCGGGTTACAACATTGAGGGTCCATGCTACGACAAACGGCGTGAAGTGATTGAGATGCTGAACGGCACAGTACCGAATGAGGAATTGTTCGGCGTGATATACACCGTCGACGAGGGGGATGACTGGACCGATCCTAAAGTGCTGGAAAAAGCTAACCCGAATATGGGCGTGTCGGTCTATCGTGACTTTCTCCTCAGCCAGCAACAGAGAGCTATTAATAACGCCCGTCAGGCTGGTGTATTTAAAACTAAACACCTCAACATCTGGGTTGCAGCCCGTGCCGCTTTCTACAACCTGGTTTCCTGGCAGAACTGTGAGGATAAGACACTTACGCTGGAGCAATTCGAAGGACAGCCATGTGTTCTGTCTTTCGACCTGGCGCGCAAACTGGATATGAACAGTATGGCGCGGTTGTTCACCAGGGAAATTGACGGCAAGACACATTACTACAGCGTTGCTCCCCGCTTCTGGGTTCCCTACGACGCAGTATTCAGCGTTGAAAAGAACGAAGATCGTCGTACTGCGGAGCGATTTCAGAAATGGGTTGAAATGGGACTGCTTACAGTTACTGATGGCGCTGAAGTTGATTACCGCTACATCCTTGAAGAGGCCAAGGCGGCAAACAAGCTCAACCCAGTCAGTGAGTCACCGATTGACCCGTTCGGCGCGACGGGGCTTTCACATGATCTGGCGGATGAAAGCCTTAATCCGATCACTATCGTTCAGAACTACACCAATATGTCTGATCCGACGAAGGAGCTGGAAGCCGCCATTGAGTCAGGCCGCTTTCATCACGACGGGAACCCGATTATGAGCTGGTGTATCAGCAACGTCGTCGGGAAATATTTGCCCGGTAATGACGATGTGGTTAAACCCATCAAAGAGCAGAACGAAAACAAAATCGATGGCGCGGTTTCGCTGATTATGGCAATCGGAAGGGCAATGTTGAATAGCCGGGCGAGTAATTCATCCGTTTACGACGAGGAAGATGTAGCATGCTAATGACGTTTTTAAGTTTTTTTATCGGCCTCGCCGGAGCCGCATTACTGTCTGCCGGTGCCTGGCTTTTTTCACCTGCAGCCGGGCTTATTACTGGCGGTTCAATCTGCCTGCTGTGGTCATTTTTAATCGCGAAATCAATGTCTGCCAGCGTAATTAAATCAGGGGGTGAATAATGTTCATTCCCCAGATGTTTCGGGGTAAATCTCAGTCTGGTGGTAGTTTCTGGCAGGCGATGCTGGGTGGTGTGAGTTCCAGCCAGAGCAAGGCGGGGATCATTATCACTTCTGAAACCGCAATGGCGTTATCGGCGGTCCGGGCATGTGTAACGCTTCTGGCAGAATCGGTGGCGCAACTGCCGTGTGAACTTTACAGGCGAGGCGCTAACGGAGGCCGTGAACGGGCGACTGACCACCCTGTTTATGATCTGATTCATTCCCAGCCCAACAAAAAAGACACTTCATTTGAATACTTTGAACAGCAGCAGGGCCTGCTTGGTCTGGAGGGGAATTGCTACTCGATCATCGACAGGGACGGGAAAGGTTATCCCCGCGAATTAATCCCGGTTAATCCCCAAAAGGTCATTGTCCTGAAAGGCCCGGATGGGATGCCATATTATGAACTACCCGAAATTGGCGAAACGTTGCCAATGCGCATGATGCATCATGTGAAGGTCTTCTCACTGGATGGCTATATCGGCAGTTCCCCAATCCGGACGAACGCGGATGTTCTTGGGCTAAACCTTGCCGTGGAAGAGCATGCTTCTCAGGTCTTTCGCCGTGGTACAACGATGAGCGGCGTTATTGAGCGTCCAAAAGACGCTCCGACGATCAAAAGCCAGGATGCTATCGACCGCCTGCTGGCAAAGTGGACGGACAGATATTCCGGCGTCAGAAACGCCTTCTCGGTTGCATTGCTTCAGGAAGGGATGAGCTACAAGCAGTTATCTCAGGACAATGAGAAAGCGCAGCTGTTGCAGTCCCGTCAGTGGGGCGTGGAGGAAGTGTGCCGACTCTATAAAATCCCGCCTCATATGGTGCAGATGCTGGCGAAAGCCACGAATAACAACATTGAGCACCAGGGGCTGCAGTTTGTGATGTACACGCTGTTGGCCTGGCTGAAGCGTCATGAAGGCGCATTAATGCGCGATCTGCTTTTACCCAGCGAGCGCGGTGATCTGTACATTGAATTCAATGTTTCTGGCCTGCTGCGCGGTGATCAGAAGTCACGCTATGAATCTTATGCATTAGGCCGCCAGTGGGGCTGGTTATCGGTTAACGACATTCGCCGCATGGAGAACCTTCCACCCATCGCCGGAGGGGACAAATACCTGACGCCTCTGAATATGGTCGACAGTAAACAAATCTTACCTGGCGATAACACGCCAACAGCAAAACAACTGGCAGAAATCAACTCTATTCTGTCCAGAAACTGAATATCACCCGCAGCGCGGGCTGACCTGGTAAACATCATGACAAAAAATTTAATTAATCTGCCGCACCTGGCGGCTATGGTCTTTGGTGTTCCACATTACGTGACACGACAGACAATGGATTCTGTAAAAGCTGTGCTGGTTCCCCGTATTCAGGGATTATCAGAAGAGGCTAGAATTCACATGACGCAGGATCCTGATAACAATCAGGTGCCAGATTTGGTTCAACCAGCTGGTGGAATGGCAGTTATTCCTGTTCACGGCATTCTGGTTCCGCGTCGTGGGCAAATTACTGCAATGTGTTCTGAACTTACCAGCTATGAGCGCATACGTAGCCAGGTGCATGCTGCATTAAATGACCCTTCCATCAGTGAAATTGTGCTGGATATAAATTCTGGTGGTGGTGCGGCGGTTGGATGCAAGGAACTGGCCGATTATATTTTCCAGTCACGTCAAACTAAGCCTATTACTGCAATTGTGAACTACAGCGCCTATTCTGCGGCTTACTTTATCGCTTCGGCCTGCAGCAAAATTGTAGTCAGCCAGACCAGTGGAGTCGGCTCGATTGGAGTGATTATGGAACACCTGGATACTTCCAGGATGGAAGAGCAAATGGGGTTAACATTCACCACGATTTTTCGGGGAGATAACAAAAATAACGGTACACAACATGAGCCACTGAGTGAAGACGCTCGGGGAATGTTCCAGAGGATGATTGACGATATGTACGAGACGTTTATTACCTCTGTAGCGGAATACCGGAATCTTGCCCCTCAGACGGTGATTAACACGCAGGCCGGAATCTATTTCGGCGCTGATTCCATTTCTGCTGGTCTTGCCGATGAAGTTTCGGATCCTCAGTCTGCGATTAATGCCATTGCAGCAAAGTACAAACAACCTCAACAAACCACTTCCATAAAGTTGCAGGCCGCCGCGATGGACCTGCAAACCAGAATGTGACCCGGCGCTAACGCGTCATTACCAGAAAGCAGCCTGTTGGCTGCTTTTTTTATGCCAAAAAGAGAGAAAACTATGCCACAGATTGAAGAATTACGTCGTCAGCGTGCGGGTATTAATGAACAGGTACAGACCCTGGCCACGATTGAAACTACCGGTGGAACGCTGACAGCGGAGCAGTTAACCGAATTTGCCAGCCTGCAGCAGCAGTTCACGGATATCAGCGCCAAGATTGAGCGTCTGGAAGCGGCTGAACGTGCGGCAGCGCTTGTCGCCAAACCGGTTAAAGGCACACAGCAGGCTCCAGGTATCAGCATTAAGGCTGAGCCAAAGCAATATACCGGCGCAGGCATGACCCGTCTGGTGATGTCGATTGCGGCAGCACAGGGTAACGTCCAGGATGCTGCTAAATTTGCAGCTGAAGAACTGAATGACCAGTCTGTCTCGATGGCCATCAACACTGCCGCCGCGTCAGGTGGCGTTCTTATTCCGCAAAACCTGCACAGCGAGGTGATCGAACTGCTGCGTGATCGCACCATCGTCCGTAAGCTGGGCGCGCGCTCCATTCCGCTGCCGAACGGCAATATGGCGCTGCCGCGTCTGGCCGGTGGTGCGACGGCGAGCTACACCGGGGAAGGCAAGGATGCGAAAACATCAGAAGCGCGCTTCGATGATGTGAAACTCACTGCGAAAACCATGATTGCAATGGTGCCTATCTCCAACCAACTGATTGGTCGTGCTGGCTACAACGTGGAGCAGCTGGTCCTGCAGGATATTCTGACCGCGATTTCTGTTCGTGAAGATAAAGCCTTTATGCGCGATGACGGTACCGGTGATACGCCTGTCGGTATGAAAGCGCGGGCAACTGAGTGGAACCGCCTGCTGCCGTGGGAAGCTGCTGCAGAGGTTAATCTGCAGACGATTGATACCTATCTCGACAACATTATCCTGATGGCTATGGACGGGAACAGCAACATGATCAGCTGCGGCTGGGGCATGTCGAACCGGACTTACATGAAACTATTCGGTCTGCGCGACGGTAACGGTAACAAGGTCTACCCGGAAATGGCCCAGGGGATGTTGAAGGGATTTCAGATTCAGCGTACCAGCGCTATCCCGGCAAACCTCGGTGACGCAGGCAAAGAGTCGGAAATTTACTTCGCGGACTTTAATGATGTGGTTATCGGTGAAGACGGCAACATGAAGGTGTCGTTCTCGCAGGAAGCCTCCTACCAGGACGGGGATGGCAATCTGGTTTCCGCGTTCTCCCGTAACCAGTCGTTGATCCGCGTGGTGACGGAGCACGATATCGGCTTCCGTCATCCGGAAGGTCTTGTACTCGGGACAAAAGTGCTGTTTTAACCGGTCCTGCACTCTGTGCGACCACGGTCGCACAGCGTAAAAAGCACGTAATTCCCAGGCCCGCAGCAGCGGGTTTTTTCTTTTCAGGAGCAAAACGATGACAACGAAAGCGGCAAAAGCAGCGGCAGCGGCGGCTGCAGCCGGGGATGTGAAAAAGCCGGATGAACTGACACCGGAAAATACAGTGGACGGGGATGACGGTCAGAATACTGCAGCGGGTTCAGGTGATACCGGTGTTGATCTGACCGGAAGTGAAACAAACGGGGCCACGGGCCTGACGGGAGCAGAAGTGGCGCGGAAAGCGGTTTTTTTCCTGGGACCCTATCATCGTTATTCACGCGGTGATACGGCCTGTTTTGATGCTGAGTACGCAGAGAAACTGGTTGAACGCCATATTGCGGTATGGCCAGAAGATGCGGAAAAGGCGCTGAGTCCCCGCAAGGGAGCCGATGACCATGATACTGACATTGGATGATGTGAAAACCCAGCTCCGTCTGGAGCCGGATTTCACGGAGCATGACGGCATGCTCACTAAAATGGTGGCAGCGGCGCAGAAGAGTATTGAGCGTGACTACTACTGCAAACTGGTGGGAAGCGATGACGAACTGCAGGCGCTGCCGGAAGGGGTACGCGGTTTTGTGGCGGATGAAGATATCCAGTTGGCCATGCAGTATCTGGTCGGGGATGCGTATCTGAATGGTTTCACCGGTCAGTGGCTGGAGACGGCTGCGGTCCGGCACCTTCTTTTTCCGTTGCAGGAGAACACGGTATGAGCCTGAAGCCGGAAGAAATGACCTGCCGTCTTTCTATTGGGTATATGCAATCCGGCCGGGGGCCGCTGGGTGAACATCTGCCGGAACAACTGGTCGCGACCGGGAAAGCCTGGGCGAAGCGCGAACTGGTGTCGGGCAGAAAGGTCCGCACACTGGATCAACAGCAGGTTGTTGAAACGTGTCTTTTTACCACTCATCCGAACCTGAATATTGATATCGACTGGAAAATAACGACCTCTGACCGGGTTTATACCGTTCGTAACGTCGAACGTCTTGCGGACCGCATCATCATCACAGGGGAGGCAGACGCACGTCATGATCGAGCTGGCATTAAAGGCAGCACTTGAACGTCTGACCGGGCTGGATGTTTACCCTCTGCTCCTGCCTGATGAGCTGCAGGAGGGGGTTACTTACCAGTGTATTTCCGATCCGGAGCTGTACGCCGGACTGTTGCGCACAGGCCTGATTGCGGGGCGCTTCCAGATAGCGATTCATCTGCTTAATGACTACACCCGTCTGTTACAGCTGGATAAGAAAATCAGCGCGGAATGGACCGCTATCGTGCATGGCCAGCTGGAGGGCTTTCCCGTACAGAATGTGGTCCGGGGGGGAATACAGCAGAGTAAATCGGTACTGACCAGCGGCAATATTCAGTACCGGCTCGTGCGGGATTTTACCTTTCACTACCGGGACGCTTCATCATGATCACTATGGACGTAAAAGGGCTGGACGAGCTGGAGCGGCAGCTTACCGCGCTCGGTGAAAAGGTCGGCATGAAGGTGTTACGTGATGCAGGGCGTGAGGCGCTGAAAGTGGTTGAAGAAGACATGAAACAACATGCCGGCTTCGACGAGGCGTCCTCTGCAGAGCATATGCGTGATTCCATCAAAATTCGTTCATCCACCCGGAAAGGTCGCGGAAATACGGTGGTCACCCTTCGGGTTGGCCCCAGCAAAAAGCATTACATGAAAGCGCTGGCCCAGGAGTTCGGTACGGTGAAACAGGTTGCCGATCCGTTCATCCGTCCGGCACTGGATTACAACGTCCAGAAGGTTCTGCGCATTCTGACCGTAGAAATCCGCAATGGCATTCAGAACAGGTAGCAACCGCTGCCCACTATTTAAGAGAGAATCATTATGGCTGATGAAAATAACACGCCAAAATCATCCCCTGAGTACGCAATGCTTCCTGCCGGGACGGTGGTGAAGTTTGGGGAGGTAGGAGCCGCTGTAGCGGCGCTGAAACCGCTGATTAACTGCAAGGCGCTGGGCGCGACAGGTCAGACGGGAGGATTTGTCGACTGTACCACCCTGCTGGACAAGAGTAAGCAGTCGGTGTCAGACCTGCCGGAAGGGCCGGAGAAATCGCTGGGATTCATTGACGATCCGGAAAACGAAGATTTTACCGCGTTCCTCAATGCAGCAGAACAGCGTAAGACCGTTCAGTTTTATATTGAGCTGCCGAACAAACGAACGGCTTCAATGATCCTTGCGCTTTCAGGCTGGCAGATGAACGAAATCACCGCGCCTGCCAGTGAAGTTATCCAGATTACGGTGCAGGGTAAGCAAAATAACATTAAATGGGGAATTGCCGCCCCGGCGCCAGATGCCGGCGCGTAATCCGTTTCCCGTTAAACACCGCCTCCGGGCGGTTTTTTTTCGTCTGAAAAACAGGATACACCATGTCTGAATTTAGCCTATCCGAACTGAAAAAAGCCCTGCTCAGCGCAAAACCCTCTCCAATTAAAACCGAAATCTTCGGTACAAAGGTTTACCTTCGCCGACTGACGGCGGCTGAGCTTATTGATCATGAAGATGCGCTCATCGAGGCGCAGACCTCTGGCAATGCCCGCATGGCGTCTGAGCTGAGTGTACAGATTGTTATCGACAGTCTGGTTCAGCCTGACGGCTCCCCGATTAAAGCCAAAGACAAACCCACGGCGAAGGAGCTGCTGGCGGCACACGATAACGTTGCGCTTCTGGATGCCATCGACAAAGTGAAAAAGCACGGCATCGGTAAGCTGGAAACCGCCGAAAAAAACTGAGTGACTCGCCCTGGCTGGAGCTGATTTTCTGGCTGGCCGACCGCTGGGGCGAGCCTGACCCGTCAAAAATTGCGGCGCTTCCGGCTGACACGCTTTTCCACTGGCGTGCTTTCTTCCTCAAACAGGGCATTTTCAAAAAGCCTTCGCCAGAAGGTTCTGACAATAACCCGCCCCCTGTTAAATCCCCCACCGCCGCCGTGAATTCGAGTCTGGATGCGCAGTGTGCGGCAGTCATGAAGGTATTAATGTAATGGGTGACGTTGCCTCTCTTGCCGTTGGGCTGCATCTGAATGCAGCGAACTTTAAATCGCAGCTGATGAGCGCCTACGGCAGCGCTGAGAGTCAGTCACGCCAGTTTAACCGCAATGCCCAGGCTGATGCGAAAAAGACAGAGGATGCCTATAAGCGTGTTTCTGCTTCGGTATCAGGGCTGGCTGGCAGGCTGGCAGGTTTTGCCGGGGCGGGGTTATCGCTGGGCACCATTATCAGCACCACGCGGCAGTACAGCCAGTCATTGTCGGATTTGCAGGCCATCACTGGTGCTACCAGTGTGCAGATGAAACTGTACGATCAGGCGGCGCAGGAAATGGGCCGCACAACGGAATACAGCGCATCACAGGCCGCTGAGGCCATTAAGCTGATGGCTTCGGCAAAGCCTGAACTGCTGAGCACCTCTGCGGGGCTGACAGCGGCGACCAAAAGCGCGTTAACGCTGGCCCAGGCGGCAGGGACGACGCTTCCGGATGCCACCCGAACGCTGGCCCTGTCGTTAAACCAGTTTGGCGCGGGGGCCAGTGAAGCTGACCGGTATATCAACGTACTGGCAGCCGGCGCGAAATTTGGCTCGTCGGAGATAGCCGACACGGCTGCCGCGATTAAAAATGGCGGGGTGGCTGCGGCACAGGCTGGCGTGGGTTTTGAAACCCTCAATGCTACCATACAGGTACTGGCGGAGCGCGAGGTGAAAGGCGGCGAGGCCGGGACCGCGCTGCGTAACGTGATCCTGAATCTGGAGAAGGGAACCGATAAGACCCTGAAGCCTTCTGTTGTCGGGCTGAGTCAGGCACTGGAGAACCTGGCCGGGAAAAACCTGTCAACAAAGCAGGCCGTGAAGCTGTTCGAGGTGGAAAACCTCAGCGCGGCATCCATCCTGGTGCAGAACCGAGAGAAGGTGGAGTCGCTGACCGCCGCCCTGACCGGTACGCAGACCGCGCATGAGCAGGCTGAAATCAGGGTAAATAACCTCAACGGCGATCTTCTCAGCCTGACTTCGGCTTTTGAAGGTCTGATTATTAAGGTAGGACAGAGCGGAAACGGACCGCTGCGCAGTGGTGTTCAGACCGTTACCGATGCCATTAATGGCCTGACGGATAATTTTAATACGGTCGCCAACGTGGCGCTGTATACGCTGATTCCTGTTCTGGCGACAAAACTGACGGCAGGTATCAGGGGGAACATCGGTGCCTGGGTGGAGCAACAGCAGGCAGTCAGGGCCAGCGCGATGGCGCAGGCCGATATGGCGCGAAAAACGCTGGAAAGTACCGCTGCCACGCTGGCGCAGAATAACGCAGAATTCGGGCGTTATCGGGAAATGGAGAAAAGCGCCAGACAATTTGGCCTTAACGTGAGTTACCAGAGCGAGTTTAACCGCTTAATCCGCCAGGAAACCGAGCAAACACTGCTTTCCACCCAGGCAAAGAGCCAGCTGAATGCAGCCAATAAACAGCTTTCCGTTTCAGCCCGCGCAGTCTCTGCAGCAGTAGGTATGGCCAGAGGGGCGCTGGCACTGGTGGGCGGTCCGGTGGGGGCGGCGATGCTGGCCGGTTCGGCGTTGCTCTATTTCCATAATCAGGCGAAGAACGCCCGCCAGTCAGCGATTGACCTGAAAAATGCCGTCATTGAAACGAATGAAGAACTGAAAAAACTGTCGCTTAACCAGCTCAACGTGAAACAGCTGGATATTGATGAACAGTTTGAGAATCAGGTAATTCAGCGAAATAAACTGATTAAAGAAATTCAGGATGCGGAAAGCCGTATAGATGGATTGAGTGGCTTCGATCCGTTCGGACAACTTAAAGGCGTACAGAATGATAAAACCCGCTACAAAGGGGATCTGGATGCCGTTGAGCAGGGGCTAAAACTCTTAAAAGAACGGCAAAAAATTGTCAAAGAGGCCATAGAACAGGCTAAATCAGGGAAAACCGATCCCACACCGAAGCCGGATAAACCAGGGAATGAAACAGGGAGTGATAAACCCGATACCCCCTGGACCGGGGAAGGCGGGGATACGGGTAAGGGGCAAAAGGCGAAGGTTAACCAGTATGAGCAACTGCGGCGTGAAATCGAAGCGGCGCATGCCTCAAGTCTCGGACGTATCAACCTGCAGGAGCAGGAAAGCGCCAGAAAACTCCTTGAAGCCGCCCGTGCAGACGGGGCCAGCGAGGCAGATATTCAGAAGACGTTGCTGCTGAATGCTGAAAATTATCAGAAACAGCGCCTCGAGCTGGCAGAACAGTATGCGCCGGCCAGAGCAACTCTTACGAAAGAGCGTGAAACGAGCCAGGAGCTGAAGTCGCTCCTGAATGCCCGTATTCTGGATGAAAAGGAATACCAGACGGCCAGAATCACGCTGGCACAAAGTACGGCCCGCGAACTGTTACAGGCACAGGCAGCGGCAATGTCTGCCCCTCTGATTGATATCGCCGGGACGGTTGATCCGCTGGCAGAACTGCGCAATCAACTGGCCGAGCGTCAGTCACTGCTGCAGGCTTTTTATCAGAACGATGCGATCAACAAAGAGCAGTACGAACTGCTGAAGCAAAAGGCGGATAAGGATTCTGCGGATGCGCAGTACCAGACGGCGGTGGAGCTGTATAAGTCGCAGGGAAACCTGAACAGCCTCGCCATCGGTCTGATGGAAACAACCCAGGAGCGAACCTCCAACATGCTGACCGGCATGCTGAACGGTACACAGACACTCCGGGACGGGATGATCGGGTTATTTTCCTCCCTGACACAGTCGGTGATTAAAAACCTTGTCGATATGGCAGCGCAGGCGCTGATTACCAACACCATCCTGAAATCCATTATGGGCATCGGCGGCAGTCTTTTTGGCGGCGCAGCCACCGCGAGCACCGGCACGGCCATCAGCAGTTTTGGGAGCAGTTTTAGTTTTAACGAGAAAGGCGGTGTTTATGACTCACCTTCATTAAGTGCCTACAGTAATGGCATCTATGACAGCCCGACCCTGTTTGCTTTTGCAAAGGGGGCTGGCGTGTTTGGTGAAGCTGGCCCGGAAGCCATTATGCCTCTGGCGAAAACGACTGATGGTACGCTGGGTGTCAGGGCGCTGGGTGACCCGGGTTCCTCTGGTAGTAGTGGTATGAATGGTGGGATTGTTTATTCACCTGAGTATCACATTGTCATTCAGAATGACGGGCAAAACGGGCAGATAGGGCCGCAGGCATCGCAGATGCTGGTCAAAATGATTGATACGCGTGTCATGAGTATCCTGAGAACTCAGGGCCGTGATGGCGGCATGCTGGCGGGAGGATAAGTGAAAACCTTTCATTGGGTACCCAGGGAGGGGATGCCGTCTTCTGTTTCCCCTTCGGTGACAACCATTAAATTTGGGGATGGCTATGAGCAACGTCGCCCGACCGGACTCAACCATCAGTTAATTAACTTCCAGCCTGTTTTCCGTATCACGTCGGACAATTCCCGCACCGCACTTGAAGCGTTTCTGGTCGAGCACGGAGGATATAAAGCCTTTCTGTGGCGACCGCCAAAATACAACCGCACGATAAAAGTTGTCTGCCGGGAGTGGTCTGTTACGGACAACGTCACGTATTCCGATTTCAGCTGTAAATTTGAGCAGGTCATTGCTTAAGGATCCTTATGCAGGATATTCCTCAGAACACCCTCAACGAAACCACGAAAACCGAACAGTCGGCCCGCATTGATTTGTGGGAAATCGACCTGACGGCCTTTGGTGGCCAGCGTTACTATTTTTCAAATGAAGCGAACGAGAAGGGCGAGCCGGTCACCTGGCAGGGCCGAAAGTATGACGTTTACCCGATACAGGGAACCGGGTTCGACCTGGTAGGGAAAGGGACTACCGCCCGCCCGACGCTGGCGGTGTCGAACCTGTTTGGCATGGTTACGGGACTTGCGGCAGATATGCAGAGCCTCGTCGGGGCCACGGTGGTAAGGCATGTTGTGTACGCCCGCTTTCTCGATGCGGTGAACTTTACAGGCGGCAATCCGGAGGCCGATCCGGAACAGGAAGTGGTCAGCCGCTGGGTGATTGAACAGTTGTCGGAGCTGAAAGCCACCACGGCGACCTTCGTGCTGGCCACGCCGACCGAAACGGACGGCAGCGTGTTTCCGGCGCGGATCATGCTGGCGGATGTCTGCAACTGGACCTACCGTTCTGATGAGTGTGGGTATGCCGGGCCGCCTGTGGCGGATGAGTTTGATAAACCCACGACAGACCCGGCAAAAGATGCCTGCAGCAAATGCCGTACCGGCTGCGAGCTGCGTGATAACCTGCCGCGCATCGGCTGCTTCCTCTCCATTAACCGTCTTTCCTGATGGGTATACCCATGAACAAAACTATCCTGGCGCATGCTGCTGCGTGTGCGCCGGCTGAATCGTGCGGCTGGGTGGTGAACACGTCTGCAGGGGAGCGGTATTTTCCCTGCCAGAATCTTTCTGCCGAACCGACGATGTATTTTCGCATTGCGCCGGAGGATTACCTTCGGGCGCAGGCGGAAGGTGTGGTTGTCGCGCTGGTACACAGCCATCCCGATGGCCTGCCGTTTCTCAGCGATGTTGATCGCCGTCTGCAGGTACAGAGTGGCCTGCCGTGGTGGCTGGTCTGCGATGACCGGATATATAAATTTCGCTGCATGCCTTTTCTCACCGGGCGGGCATTTGAGCATGGCGTGACGGACTGTTACACCCTGTTCCGCGATGCGTACCATCTGGCGGGTATTGAGATGCCGGATTTTGCGCGGGGGGAGGACTGGTGGAAGCAGGGAGATAATCTCTATCTGGATAATCTGGAGGCGACCGGTTTTTACCGCGTGAATGCCGCAGAGGCACAGCCCGGAGACATTCTGATTTGTTGTTTTGGTTCATCGGTTGCCAACCATGCCGCGATTTACTGCGGCGACGGCGAACTGTTGCACCATATTCCTGATCAGCTCAGTAAACGCGAGAGGTATACCGACAAATGGCAACGCCGCACACACTCAATCTGGCGACACCAGGCATGGCACGAATCTGCCTTCACGGGGATTTACAACGATTTGGCCGCCGCTTCAGCCTCAGTATAAAAACGGGGGCCGAGGCCATTTACGCGCTGGCCATGCAGGTTCCGGGGTTCCGGCAGAAAATGAATGATGGCTGGTATCAGATACGCATCGCCGGTCAGGATGTGAATGAAACCAGCCTGTCAGCCCGTCTGCACGAGCCGCTGCCGGACGGGGCCATTATTCATATTGTCCCACGCATGGCCGGGGCAAAATCCGGTGGTCTGTTCCAGGTGGTGCTGGGTGCTGTGGCAATCGGTGCATCCTTTTTTACGGCGGGGGGAAGCCTCGCTCTGTGGGGATCCGCGTTATCTGCCGGTGCTATTTCGGCATCTTCAGTTCTGTTTTCTATGGGGGCGGCCATGATGCTGGGCGGGGTGGCGCAGATGCTGACACCCCAGGCAAAAATCCCCTCGTCCAGGCAGACCGATAACGGCAAACAGAACACCTGGTTTTCGTCACTGGACAACATGGTGGCGCAGGGTAATGCCCTTCCGGTGTTATACGGTGAAATGCTGGTCGGCTCCCGCACGATCTCCCAGGAAATCAGCACACGGGATGAAGGTGGCGGGGGGCAGGTGGTGATCATCGGTCGCTGACTTACTGCAGCATATTTGTATTTACACAGAACCGCCTCCGGGCGGTTCTGTCGTTTCAGAGGGAACAGATTATGGGTAAGGGTGGTGGCAGCAGTAAAACGCCGCATGAGGCTCCTGACGACCTGAAATCCAGTCAGATGCTGACCGTTGTTGATGCCATCTGCGAGGGGCCGATTGAAGGTCCTGTGGACGGGCTGAAGAGTGTCAGAATTAACAAAACGCCGGTCCTCGACAGCGACGGTAACGCGATGGTTCACGGTGTCACCGTGGTTTACCGCGTGGGGGAGGATGAGCAGACCGCGATGGAGGGGTTCGAAGACTCCGGCGCGGAAACCCTGCTGGGTGTGGAGGTGAAGAAGTCAGAGCCGGTGACCCGCACGATTACCACTAAAACGCTGGACCGTCTGCGCTTTACCTTTGGAGTGCAGTCGCTGGTCAGCACCAGTACCAAAGGCGACCGCAACCCGACCAGCGTACAGATGCTGATCCAGTTTCGCCGGGATGGCCAGTGGCAGGTGGAGCGGGATATCACCATTACAGGGAAAACGACCACGCAGTTTCTGGCATCCGTGGTGATTGATGATTTACCGCCCCGACCGTTTGAAGTCCGGATGCTGCGCCTCACTGATGACAGTATGACAGACCTGCTGCAGAACAAAACGGTGTGGTCGGGCTATACCGAAATCATCGATGTGAAACAACGTTACCCGAATACCGCTGTTATCGGCGTAAAAGTGGACGCGGAGCAGTTCGGCAGCCAGCAGGTCACGCGAAACTATCTCCTGCGCGGGCGTATTGTGCCGGTGCCGTCAAATTACGATCCGTTAAAACGGACGTATACGGGACTCTGGGACGGGACGTTTAAACCCGCCTGGACAGATAATCCGGCCTGGTGTGTGCTGGATATGCTGACTCACCCGCGCTATGGCATGGGAAGCCGCATTGGTGTTGCCGATGTGGACAAGTGGGCGCTGTATGCCATTGCACAGTACTGTGATCAGCCTGTTCCTGATGGTTTTGGCGGGACAGAGCCGCGTATCACCTGCAATGCGTATCTGACGGACCAGCGTAAAGCATGGGACGTGCTGGGGGACTTCTGTTCCCTGATGCGCTGCATGCCGGTCTGGAACGGCAGCACCCTGACGTTTGTGCAGGACAGGCCCGCCGATAAAGTCTGGACCTATACGCAGAGTAATGTGGTGATGCCCGCTGACGGTGCGCCGTTCATCTACAGCTTCAGCGCACTGAAAGAGCGTCACAATGCCGCCGAGGTCCGTTACACCGACCCGAACAACGGCTGGGAAACGTCCACCGAACTGGTGGAAAACGACGCTGCTATCCGGCGCTACGGGCGCAACGTTCTGAAGATGGATGCATTCGCCTGTACCAGTCGTGGGCAGGCGCACCGCGCCGGACTGTGGGCCATCACCACCGAATTGCTGGAAACGCAGACGGTGGATTTTTCCGTAGGGGCTGAGGGATTACGCCACGTTCCCGGCGATATCATTGAGGTCTGCGACAGTGATTATGCCGGTGTGACCGTGGGCGGACGCGTCCTGTCGGTCGACAGCCTTACGCGCACGCTCACGCTGGACCGTGAGGTGGAGATACCGGCAAGCGGCAATGTGGTGCTGAACCTGGTGGGCAGCGATGGCCAGCCTGTTACCGTGGCAGTTACCGCACATCCGGCTCCGGACCGCGTGACCGTCAGCCAGTTACCCGATGGCGTGGCGGCGTACAGCGTGTGGGGACTGAAACTGCCGGACCTGCGCCAGCGCCTGTTTCGCTGTGTGGCCATACGGGAAAACGATGATGGCACGTATGCCATTACCGCCGTGCAGCATGTTCCGGAGAAAGAAGCCATCGTGGATAACGGGGCGACGTTTGATCCGTTACCGGACACCGGTATCACGAATACGCCGCCTGCCGTGCAGCACCTGACCACAGAGATTCTGGCAGAGGAGGGACAGTATCAGGCGCGGGCGCGATGGGATACCCCGCGTGTGGTTAAGGGGGTTAACTTCTCCCTGCGCCTGACGGTGAAAGCGGAAGATAACAGCGACCGGCTGGCCAGCAGCCTGACCCTGACAAAAACGGAGCATACTTTCCGTAACCTGACGCCGGGGCGCTACACCCTGACGGTGCGGGCGGTGAACAGCCAGGGCCAGCAGGGCGATCCGGCCAGCACGGATTTCAGCATCGCCGCACCGGCAGAACCTTCTTATGTTGAGTTGACTCCCGGCTATTTTCAGATAACCGCCACCCCGCGCCAGGCGGTATATGACCCCACGGTGCAGTATGAATTCTGGTTTACGGATACGCAGATTGCCGATATCCGCCAGGTGGAAACCGATGCGCGTTATCTCGGCACCGCGCTGTACTGGATTGCAGCAAACGCGAATATAAAACCCGGCAAGGATTATTACTTTTATATCCGGGCCGTGAACCAGGTCGGGAAATCGGCGTTCGTGGAGGCTAAAGGGCAGGCCAGCAACGATGCGGCGGGTTACCTGGATTTCTTCAAAGGGAAAATCACCGAAAGCCACCTGGGTAAAGAGCTGCTGGAGAAGGTGGAGCTGACGGAAGACAACGCCAGCCGGCTGGATCAGTTTTCGGAAGAGTGGCAGGACGCGAACGGCAAATGGAATGCCATGTGGAGTGTGAAGATAGAGCAGACCAAAGACGGGAAGCACTATGTGGCTGGTCTGGGCCTGAGCATGGAGGACACGGAAGAAGGGAAGATAAGCCAGTTCCTGGTGGCAGCAAACCGTATCGCGTTTATCGACCCCGCAAACGGCAATGAGACCCCGATGTTTGTGGCTCAGGGTAATCAGATATTTATGAACGAGGTGTTCCTCAAATATCTGACGGCTCCCACTATCACCAGCGGCGGGAACCCGCCGACCTTTATGCTGAAACCTGACGGCAGGCTGACTGCCCGTAATGCGGATATAAGCGGACATATCAGCGCGAATTCCGGCACCCTCAATAATGTGACGATTGAGGAAAACTGCACCATAAAGGGGACGCTCCGGGCCGAGCGTATTCTTGGGGATATTGTTAAGGCAGCGGGCAGGGAGTTTCCTTACTTCATAACCAGTAACGGTGAAAAACGGTACGCCAACGGGACACTGACAGTCGTGATTGAAGATGACCAGTCTTTTGACCGACAGGTTTCCATTCCTGGGATTACTTTTCAGGGTGCAGCGTATGACAGCCAGACCAGTAATGACGTATGGGATGCCTGTACGCTGACTGTCAGGAAAAACGGGGTGGAGATATACAAGCAGACAAGCAGAGGTGTACCGGCCGTTTTTACGCGAACACTGGATATGCCTGCCGGGAGCGGACGGATGACGCTGAGTTTCAGCGTCAGTACACACGGTAACAGCAGCGGCTGGCCATTTTCCCGAATCAGTGACCTGCTGGTTATTGTGACGAAAAAGTCATCAGCCGGGATAACAATCAGTTAATAACAGAAACCGCCTCCGGGCGGTTTTTTTATGGAGGTAGTATGCCGATACTCATATCAGGCATTCTCAGAGATGGCGCGGGAAAACCCGTACAGGACTGCACCATTCTGCTGAGCGCCAGGAAAACCAGCCCGACCGTTGTGGTTGAGGTGACCTCATCCTCTGTTACGGATGCGAATGGCCACTACAGCATTGAGGCTGAACCGGGTTATTACAGTGTGTCACTACTGCGGGAAGGTTTTCCTCCCGTACTTGCTGGCGACATTTACGTGGCCCCGACCAATGCGCCGGATACCCTGAATGCGTTTCTCGATGCGCCGAAGGATGCGGACCTGCGTCCGGAGGTGATGAAACGCTTTGAGGAAATGGTAAACCGCGTTGTGGATTTGAGCGGTGCAACAGAGAAGGATCGGAAACTCGCTGAACAGGCCGCACAGTCAGCAGCGCAGAGCAATGATGCGGCAGCATTGTCTGCAACGGCTGCGGCGGAGTCACAGCGCCAGGCGGCGCACTCTGCCGATGCGGCTGATGTGTCTGCCCGATCTGCCGCAGATAATGCCCGGCAGACAGCGCAGGACGTTCTGGCCAGCGGTGCAGATGCGGTCAGTGCCGCAAAGTCCGCACAGACAGCGACGGAACAGGCCGGAGTGGCAAAAACTGCCGCTGATACGGCACAGAAAGCGCAGCAGGAGGCAGGTGCTTCGGCACAGTCTGCAACTGGAAGTGCCGAAAGTGCCGCTTCATCAGCACAAACAGCGGGGGAGCATGCTGGTAATGCAGCCTCATCTGAAAATGCCGCGCGTGAAAGCGCCATCACGGCCACGCAGGCTGCAGAACAGGGTAATAACAGCGCGGCAGCTGCAGCCCTGAGTGAACAGCATGCCAGGGAATCCAGCGACAAGGCCGCTAAGTCAGAAGCTGAAGCAGCAGCCAGTGCAGAATCGGCATCTTCAAGTGGAGCATCAGCCCTGCAGTCCGCCGAAACGGCTGAGAACCAGAAAAATGAAGCCGCTGAGAGCGCCACCCGCGCAGAACATGCCAGAGATGAGGCCCTGACGCTGCGTGATGAAGCTCAGGAAAATGCCCTGAATGCCCGGAACAGCGCGCAGGCTGCTGCTGCCTGCGAGAAAGAAAGTGGACAGGCAAGGGATGAAGCGCAGCTCCTTGCTGAACAGGCCAGAAGTGCAGCCTCAAAAGCCGCCGCTGATACCATTAAAGAGATACAGGAAAGTGAAGACCTCAGTGGTCCGCCAGGCCCGCAGGGGCCAGAAGGTGCAAAAGGTGAAAAGGGTGATACCGGATTAACGGGGGCAACAGGACCAACTGGCCCTGTGGGTCCGCAGGGACCGGCAGGCGCAAAAGGCGA
>NZ_JAOWHG010000032.1:0-146750 GCF_030332745.1 Citrobacter sp. Cpo074 | reverse complement strand
CGGTAGTTCAGTTGGTTAGAATACCTGCCTGTCACGCAGGGGGTCGCGGGTTCGAGTCCCGTCCGTTCCGCCACTTATTAAGAGCCCTGAGCTAACGCTCAGGGCTTTTTCTTTGTCTGCAATTTAATTATTGCTGAATCCGCAAAAATCCTCTGCATTTTTCACTCTTTTTCTATAAAGAGCTTAAGCTCATAATCCTCTCAGTTAACGAACATAGTGATTAAAAAGAGGAATTCTATGACTATCCCTGCATTCGGTTTAGGTACTTTCCGCCTGAAAGACGACGTGGTTATCGCTTCTGTTAAAACGGCGCTTGAGCTAGGCTACCGTGCTGTCGACACTGCGCAAATCTATGATAATGAAGCGGCTGTTGGTCAGGCGATTGCCGAAAGCGGCGTACCGCGTAACGAGCTGTATATCACCACCAAGATTTGGATTGAAAATCTCAGCAAAGAAAAACTGATCCCAAGTCTGAAAGAAAGCCTGAAGAAGCTGCGTACAGATTATGCCGATCTGACGCTGATCCACTGGCCATCTCCAGGTGATGCGGTATCTGTTGAGGAATTCATGCAGGCGCTGCTCGAAGCAAAACAGCAGGGGCTGACTCGCGAAATTGGTATCTCAAACTTCACCATTCCGCTGATGGAAAAAGCCATTGCCGCAGTAGGTGCAGAGAACATTGCCACCAATCAGATTGAGCTGTCTCCGTATCTGCAGAGCCGTAAGGTGGTTGGCTGGGCGAAAGCACACGGTATCCACATCACCTCTTACATGACGCTGGCTTATGGTAAAGCGCTGAAAGATGAAGTGATTGCGCACATTGCCGCCAAACATAACGCGACCCCGGCGCAGGTTATTCTGGCATGGGCAATGGGGGAAGGTTACTCCGTAATTCCTTCTTCTACCAAACGTGAAAACCTGGCAAGCAACCTGCTGGCGCTGGAACTGCATCTGGATGCCGAAGATAAAAAAGCGATCGCGGCACTGGACTGCAACGATCGTCTGGTCAGCCCGGAAGGCCTGGCCCCTGATTGGGATTAATTGCCTGACCCTCTGTACCCATTAACCCTCTTTCACAGCTCCTTCGGGAGCTGTTCTTATATATTCACTTAAAAAGTCGATAAATGCCCGGATGCGCGTACTGACGGCACGATCGCTGTAATAAACTGCGCTAAAAGGCATCTCTACCGGCAGACGTTTATCTGCCAATAACTCCACCAGTTCACCCCGCGCGATCTCTTTATCTATCATATAATCTGAAAGACATGCGATGCCGTTGCCATTCAGGCAAAGCTGTTTTAGCGTTTCTCCACTGTTGGAAGAAATTCCGCACTCGACCTCATGCAGCTGTCCGTCGCTACAGGCAATCGGCCAGGTATTGAGTGAAACTGGTTCGGAAAACCCCAGACACAGATGCTGGTTTAACTCCTCGACGCTCTCTGGCTTGCCAAAACGGGCAATGTAGTCCGGTGAGGCAATAATCTTACGATAGCTGGTAAATAGCGGACGCGCACGTAGACTCGAGTCAGTCAGTGTACCCGCTCGTATAGCAACATCCACTTTTCGTTCAATAAGATTGATGAACGTTTCTGAGGAGACGAGAGACAACGTCATCTCGGGATACCGTTCCCGGAACGGCTTGATTAGCGGCATCAGGAAATGCAACATCACCGGTGTTGCTGCGTCGATGCGCAGCAGGCCGCGCGGAGTATTACGCGACTCTATGATTTCCGTTTCTGCTGCAGCCATCTCTTGCAGTATCTGCTGCACCCGCCTGAAGTAGCGCTCTCCTTCTTCGGTCAGGCTTAGCTGTCGGGTCGTGCGATTAAGCAAACTGACGCCCAGTTTCATCTCCAGCTTTTTTACTGCCCGGCTGACCGCGGAATTGGCTTGTCCAAGCTGTTCTGCCGCCCGGCTAAAGCTGCCGCTTTCCACTACCGCCACAAAAATTGCAAGTTCTTCGGAGGTTGCTTTCATTTTTGCACCTGACGCAAAATTATATTGAGATTTTGAATGTTTTTGTCATTAAAACATCCAGGCATACTGCGTGTCATCTGATTACTGATGTTACGGAGTTATTTATGCCTCTCGCTTTATTTGCACTAACAATAAGTGCCTTCGCTATAGGCACTACCGAGTTTGTGATTGTTGGTCTGGTGCCGACCATCGCTCAACAGCTGGCGATCTCGTTACCTTCCGCCGGGATGCTGGTTTCAATTTATGCGCTGGGTGTGGCAATTGGTGCGCCGGTACTGACCGCTCTGACCGGACGCCTGCCACGTAAACAGTTACTGGTTGCGCTGATGGTTCTGTTTACGGCGGGGAATTTGCTGGCATGGCAGGCACCCGGGTATATGACACTCATTGTTGCTCGTCTGCTGACTGGGCTGGCACATGGCGTATTCTTCTCGATTGGTTCTACCATCGCGACAAGTCTGGTGCCAAAAGAGAAAGCGGCTTCCGCCATTGCCATTATGTTTGGTGGCTTAACGGTGGCGCTAGTCACCGGCGTGCCGCTGGGAACATTTATCGGTCAGCACTTTGGCTGGCGTGAGACTTTCCTCGCGGTATCAATGTTAGGCGTGATTGCACTGATCAGTAGCCAGTTACTGATCCCTGCCAACATTCCCGGTCGTGCTGCCGCCAGCATTCGCGACCAGGTGAAGGTGCTGACTCATCCCCGTCTGTTGCTGATTTACGCCGTTACGGCACTGGGCTACGGCGGTGTATTCACGGCATTCACCTTCCTTGCACCGATGATGCAGGATCTGGCGGGGTTCTCCCCGGCAGCAGTAAGCTGGATCTTACTGGGTTACGGTGTTTCAGTGGCTATCGGTAATATCTGGGGCGGTAAGCTGGCGGATAAACATGGTGCGGTTCCGGCGCTGAAATTCATTTTCGCCGCGCTGTTTGTTCTGCTGATGGTCTTCCAACTGACGGCCTCCACGCAGTACGCCGCGCTGGCTACCATTCTGGTGATGGGGATCTTTGCCTTTGGTAACGTACCGGGATTGCAGGTCTACGTGGTACAGAAAGCTGAGCAATTTACGCCAAATGCTGTAGATGTGGCGTCAGGGTTAAACATTGCGGCGTTTAACATTGGGATTGCGCTGGGGTCAGTGATTGGCGGGCAAACGGTCGAGCATTATGGTTTAGCGCAGACGCCGTGGATTGGCGCCCTCATTGTTCTGGTAGCTTTCCTGCTGATGGGTGTTAGCGGTCGTCTTGATAAACCCGTGCGTGTTGCTCTGGGGTAAATCATTGATGTAAGCGCCCACTTACAAAACAAACTGCAATTGTTCGTTGAAAGTGAGTGCTAAAATCCCTATAACAGAAGAACCAGTCCGGCTGCGGACTGGTTGACGTTACAGAGGTTTGAAAGTCTAAAGTGCGAAAAAACACCTATGCCATGCGTTATGTTGCCGGACAACCCGCCGAGCGGATTTTACCGCCGGGGTCGTTTGCGCATATTGGCCAGGCATTACCCGCAGGCGTTCCGTTAAGCAGTGAAGACCGCATTCGCGTGCTGGTATGGAATATTTTTAAACAGCAGCGCGCAGAATGGCAGTCGGTGCTGAAGAATTTTGGCAAAGATGCGCATCTGGTATTATTACAGGAAGCGCAAACCACGCCAGAACTGGTGCAGTTTGCGACCGCTAACTACCTTGCTGCCGATCAGGTTCCTGCCTTTGTGCTGCCTCAGCATCCCTCTGGCGTCATGACGCTCTCTGCTGCTCATCCTGTTTACTGTTGTCCATTGCGCGAGCGTGAGCCTATTTTACGGCTGGCGAAATCGGCTCTGGTAACGGTGTATCCGCTGCCTGACTCTCGATTATTAATGGTGGTGAATATCCACGCGGTTAACTTTAGCCTCGGCGTCGATGTTTATAGTAAGCAGTTACTTCCCATTGGCGATCAGATCGCTCATCACAGCGGTCCGGTTATTATGGCCGGCGATTTCAATGCCTGGAGCCGTCGACGGATGAATGCGCTGTACCGCTTTGCGCGTGAAATGTCGCTGCGCCAGGTACGTTTTACTGACGATCAGCGCCGACGCGCGTTTGGTCGCCCTCTCGATTTTGTGTTCTATCGTGGTCTGAACGTGAGTGAAGCCTCTGTGCTGGTCACCCGTGCATCCGATCACAACCCGCTACTCGTTGAATTCAGTCCCGGCAAACCTGAACAATAACGGTGTGTCAGGTCTGCCGTAGGGCAGGCCTGTGATGGTTGCCCTTCCTATTTCACAACAACCGAAGGACAACACAATGACAACACGCTCTCACCATGACAACGTCGAAAAACAGTTTGGCTCTCAGGCTAATGCCTATTTAACCAGTGCGGTGCACGCCTCTGGTCGTGACTTGCTGCGTCTGGGGGAAAGGTTGTCGGCATTTCCGCAGGCCCGTGTGTTGGATATGGGATGTGGAGCGGGGCATGCCAGCTTTGTAGCCGCGCAACACGTAAAGCAGGTTGTGGCTTATGATTTATCGTCGCAGATGCTTGAGGTGGTCGCTGAGGCGGCAAATGACAGGGGCCTGGAGAATGTCGCCACACGCCAGGGTTATGCCGAAAGTCTGCCATTTGAAGATAGCGAATTTGACGTGGTGATTAGCCGCTATTCTGCGCATCACTGGCATGATGTCGGACGCGCGCTGCGGGAAGTGAACCGCGTTCTGAAGCCCGGTGGTGTATTGATTGTGATGGATGTGATGTCGCCAGGCCACCCTGTACGTGATATCTGGTTGCAAACCGTGGAGGCGTTACGTGATACCTCGCACGTTCGTAACTATTCCAGTGGAGAGTGGCTGTCGTTAATCAACGATGCCAATTTGATTGCCGATACTTTGTTAACCGATCGCCTGCCACTGGAGTTCAGTTCGTGGGTCGCGAGGATGCGCACGCCCGCGGCGTTGAGCGACGCGATTCGTGCATACCAACAAAGTGCTTCTGCAGATGTGAAAGCCTACTTTGCGTTACAGGAAGATGGCTCGTTTACCAGCGACACGATAATGGTTGAGGCACATAAAGCGGGATAAATAAAAAAGGCACTGGGGGGAATCCAGTGCCTTCATTTCTACAATGCTATCAGGAGTCCGGCATTCCGTTGTTTTTCACAAACAACGTGAGCTGATCGCCTGGCTGTAGATTGTCCGTATCGCTGTTCCAGCGCATGACATCTTTGATGTTAACCCCGTGACGTTTGGCAATGCTCGACAGCGAGTCGCCTTTACGCACACGATAGGTGATGCTATCGCTGTTGTTCGCCAGACGCTGTGCGCTGGTACCCGCACCCACCGTCAGGTTTTGACCCACTTTCAGGGATGACCCGCGCAGGTTATTCCACTGCTTAAGGTCATTGGTGCTCACGCCAAGGCGTGACGCGACGCCAGAAAGCGTATCGCCAGAGCGAACTTTGTAGCTACGACTGTTCAGCGGCGTGTTATCCGCGACCAACGTTGACTGCACGGCTGCAATTTCGCCTGAAGCCAGAGACTCACGCAGCTTCTCTGCATGCTTCTTTGGCACCATCACATATTGCGGGCCGCTGGCACCCAATGTGGAGCCTTTCACGCCTGCATTGAAGGTCTTCAGCTTGCTGACGGAAATACCCGCCATATCAGCAACCTGAGCCATCTCAACCGGGCTACTCAGGCGAACACGTGCCAACGCGCGGCTTTCGTCTGTTGTTGGCAGACGTACGCCATAGCGTTTGCTGTTTTTGAGTATATCGCTCAATGCCAGCATTTTAGGCACGTATAGCTTCGTTTCCTGAGGCAATGGCAACGACCAGAAGTCAGTGGGTTTACCACGAGCTTTGTTCGTTTTGATTGCCTTCATGACACGACCTTCACCGCTATTATAAGCAGCAACGGTCAGCAGCCAGTCGCCATCAAACATCTTGTTCAGACGCTGCATCATGTCCAGCGCGGCGGTGGTGGAAGCCACAACGTCGCGACGTGCATCATAACTGCGGGTCTGTTTTAAACCATAATTGCGCCCCGTGCTCGGAATGATCTGCCAAATACCTGCGGCATTGGCGCCAGACGTTGCGTGAGGATCAAAAGCGCTCTCCACTATGGGTAGTAGTACCAGTTCCATAGGCATGTTACGTTTCTTAACCTGCCCGGCTATCCAGTACATATACGGCTCTGCCCGTAAAGTTACATCGTGGAGATAGCTCTTATTGCGTAAATACTTCTGTTTCTGTTCGCGAATCCGGCTGTTTTCCGGAATTCCCATCTTTAGCTCGTCACCAATGAAAGCCCACAAATCTTGATCAGCAGCGATAGATGTTCCGTCGTCCATCCATCGCGCCTGACTTGTAAACTTTCCTGCTTCCCCTTGACCAGCTGCAGAAAGGCTCTGTGCGTGTTGTTGGACGTTACCAGTATTCTGGCACCCAACAAGCAGGACAGAGGCGAGTAATATCGCTTTTGCCTTCATGTGTGTGTCAATAGTTGCTTAAAAGACGACCGATCATAACGGCGAAGTTTTCAAAAGGCAACCCGGAATTGTCAGAACGTATCTTTCTTTGACCTTAACCAGGCAAAACGCTCTTCAGGTTGTTGCAATATTGTTTCTTTGTTGATTTCATTAATTAAATCAATATCTTCCGTTCTCAAAAAAAGATTATTTCGCCGCTCATTTTTCAGAATTACGGGTAGTGTCATTTGTTTTTTTACGCGTAACTCATTAACTTTACGATAATATTCATTTATGAACGAATCGTGCGGGAGAATGCTTAAGGCAAACTTCATGTTTGCTAATGTGTACTCATGTGCGCAACAAATTAATGTATCGTCAGGAAGTTCGTTTATTTTTTTAAGTGATTGATACATTTGAGTTGCTGTACCTTCGAAAAGTCGACCACAACCGCCAGAAAAGAGCGTGTCACCACAAAATAAATAAGGATGGCTAAAGTAACAGATATGTCCTAAAGTGTGACCCGGAGTAGCAATTACCCTAAATTCATGCCCCAAAACGAGTGCAATATCGCCATCTTCGACTACGTGTGTCGTTCCCTTATCTTGCGTTTCAGCCGGTCCGTATACCACTATTTGTGGGAAATGTTGCAGGAGTTCTTTCACTCCACCAACGTGATCCTGATGATGGTGGGTTAGCAGAATGGCTTCCGGCACCCAGTTATGCTCTGCAATGGCTTTCAAAACAGGAGCCGCTTCACCCGGGTCCACAATCAGACAATGCTGGTCATTATTTGACAGGACCCAGATGTAATTGTCCTGAAATGCAGGAATACTGTTAAGATTCATATATTACCTCTCAATGCGTAACGGAAGGTTGTGATGAAACCGGCAAGGATCCCCCAAACTGTCGTAGCGCCCGTTAGCTGGGATGATTTGCCCTGGGGCGAACACTATCGTGAGGCGCTGGAGCATCAGCTTAACCCGTGGTTTGCAAAAATGTACGGTTTTCATCTGCTTAAGGTTGGTAATTTAAGCGCAGAAATCGATTCTGAAGCGTGCGCGGTTTCTCATCAGGTAAATGTTTCTTTGCAGGGATCTCCCATGCAGGTGACGGCCGATCCTTTGCATCTTCCCTTTGCCGATAAGTCCGTGGATGTCTGTTTATTGGCCCATACGTTACCGTGGTGCTCTGATCCGCATCGCCTACTGCGTGAAGCCGATCGCGTGTTGATTGATGACGGCTGGTTGATTCTGAGCGGCTTTAACCCGGTAAGCTTGATGGGATTGCGTAAACTGGTGCCCGTATTGCGCAAGACATCGCCCTATAACAGTCGGATGTTTACCCTCATGCGTCAACTGGACTGGCTATCATTACTGAATTTTGAAGTGCTGCACTATAGTCGTTTTCATGTTCTGCCCTGGAACAAGAAGGGCGGGAAAATGTTAAGCGCCCATATCCCCGCGCTGGGCTGTTTACAGCTGGTGGTTGCGCGCAAGCGAACCATTCCGCTTACGCTCAACCCGATGAAACAAAATAAAAGCAAAACGCCTATCCGTCATGCCGTTGGCGCGACCCGGCAATACCGTAAACCGGACGCTTAAGCCTCAGTCTGATACCCAATATCATCCTGAGTCGGGCTCATGGCTGCGGTGCGTGCAAGCTCATCGCAGCGTTCGTTTTCCGGATGGCCCGCATGGCCTTTAACCCATTCCCATTTGATTTGATGCGGCCCCAGCGCGGCATCGAGACGTTTCCACAGATCGACGTTCTTCACCGGTTTTTTATCTGCTGTTTTCCAGCCGCGCTTCTTCCAGTTGTGGATCCACTGCGTAATGCCCTGGCGCACATACTGGCTGTCCGTGCTGAGTATCACTTCACACTGTTCTTTCAGGGCTTCCAGCGCAACGATTGCCGCCATCAGCTCCATGCGATTATTAGTGGTGAGGTTGTAGCCCTCGCTAAAGGTTTTTTCGCGCCCGCGATAGCGTAAAATCGCCCCATAACCACCAGGCCCTGGATTTCCCAGGCAAGAACCATCGGTGAAAATTTCTACCTGTTTAAGCATCTCTGGTAGACTTCCTGTTTTAGCAAATCGAAATCAAACGATAAGTCTGACATAAATGACCGTTATGAGCACTGGAATTACACGACAGATCGTCCTCGATACCGAAACCACCGGTATGAACCAGATTGGCGCCCACTATGAAGGCCACAAGATCATTGAGATCGGTGCGGTTGAAGTGGTGAACCGCCGCCTGACCGGCAATAACTTCCACGTTTACCTGAAGCCGGATCGGCTGGTGGACCCGGAAGCGTTCGGCGTACACGGAATCGCAGACGAATTCCTGCTCGATAAACCTACGTTTGCCGATGTAGCCGACGAGTTTCTCGACTACATTCGCGGCGCGGAGCTGGTCATTCATAACGCATCGTTCGATATCGGCTTTATGGATTACGAATTCGCGAAGCTCAAGCGTGATATTCCGAAGACGAATGAATTTTGCAAAATAACCGATAGCCTGGCGCTGGCGAGGAAAATGTTTCCTGGCAAGCGAAACAGCCTTGATGCGTTATGCTCGCGCTATGAGATAGACAACAGTAAACGAACCCTGCACGGCGCATTGCTCGATGCCCAGATTCTGGCCGACGTTTATCTGATGATGACCGGCGGGCAGACCACGATGGCGTTCTCAATGGAAGGCGACAGCCAGCAGCAGAATGACACGGGGATCCAGCGTATTGTGCGACAGTCCAGCAAACTACGCGTTGTTTTCGCCACTGATGAAGAGTTAGCGGCCCATGAGTCACGCCTTGACCTGGTGCAGAAGAAAGGCGGAAGTTGCCTCTGGCGGGCATAGTTTGTACGTTTACCGTATGAAAATGGCCATTCGGGTGATTTTTGCAGCAAACGATTAAAAACGTGAGAAAAAGCGTTGACGAGGCGCGAGGCAATCCGTAATATTCGCTTCGTTCCCAAGCGGAACACAACGCGGAGTGGTAGTTCAGTTGGTTAGAATACCTGCCTGTCACGCAGGGGGTCGCGGGTTCGAGTCCCGTCCATTCCGCCACTATTCAGAAAGCCTGAATCAGAAATGATTCAGGCTTTCGTCGTTTTAGCCCGCCAAAAATAATAATCTCATTACCATACTTTATCGACCGCGCCCGAGCTTTCGGATGGGCAACACATCAGGTCATCCTTAACCCGACGCATATCCAGAAGGCGATTAACTCGCGAAGTGATTCATCACGCAGGCGAAGCGGGGTGAGAAGTTATCGCCAATAAGAACCGTTTCCTCATTCAGGTGCTTTAGCATATACAGCTTGTCGGCACGTTCGTAAGCGTCGAAGAAGAGATAGTCGACAGCGTCCGTTGCGTCATCATCGGGGGATTTTTCCCGACCATCGGGAGTGAGCATAAAAACGCCTGCGGTATGGCCGAGTGGACGGGCATAGCGAAAGAACAGTTTTCGGTTAACAGCGAACTCGCCGTCGTCACTTTTGAGTTTCCCCTGGACTGACAATGAAAGGTGTCCGGAGTTGTAGCTGGTTATCAGCATTATTCCGTGGAGTTCCTTTTTTGTATTCTGGATGTCGAGTATCGACGTGAATTCCGAGGAGCAGGAAAAACTGATTTCTTGTTTTTTCGCATTCCCGGCGATAATAAAAAAAGCGATAGCCGCTAGCCCAAAAATGGCAATCACGACTGACCATAGTAAAGGAGAGTGATCGCTTTCCTGCTTCATATCATTCCTCATGATGGCGATACTGGCTGATGCAATGGTAATAGCCGAGGTTTAGCCCGCATTCAGCGGCAAACGACCACTCAACCAGATTATGGTTGCTCGCCCAGGTATTGAGATACAGATCTTTTGGGTACGAACAGTTGGGATTAATACCCACGGACTTGAAAATATCCAGCGCTTTTTTTTCGGTTATGGTGTCGGTGAGGGCGTTTCCTAATATATGCACACGGCATTGCTCGTAGTCGATAGTCCGCAGGATCGCCGCGTCCGTCATCGCGATTTCATTGGGTATCCATGTTAACCACGCTGTCGCCAGCACGGCGATGCTGGTAATTAACGTTGTTATCGTGACAGGCCACAGGTTTCGTTTCTTTTTCCTGGGCATCAATGCAACATTGACTATTCTGGTGGGCGCTTGCGATTCCTCCAGTTGCTGAATATTGATACTGGCGTCGCTCATCCGAAATCCTATTCGCGGAATGGTGACGATCAGTTCTGCAGGATGGCCCGTAGACGTTATTGCTTTGCGCAGAAATGAAATGTGCTGATTGAGATTAGCATCCGTCGCTCTGGCGCCATTATGCTGGAAAACATTCCGCAGAATTTCATCGCGCGAGGATATCTCTTTACCATTTTGCAACAGATAGAGCAGTAATTGTGTTGCCACATTATTCAATGTGGCCATTTCACCAGATGCCAGGTCTTTTAGGGTATTTTTATGTGGTCTGAAAACTAAGCCTTCACCAATAATTACGGATTTAATTTTGTTTATTGGTATATGAGAAATCACTGATGTCTCCTTTAAAGCAGGATATCTCGCATTCGAGTGGGGGAAGCAATAGCATAACATAATTCATTTATAAAAAATGATTGTGCCATAGATCGCTTTATTAATATTTATATAACAATCTCTTAATATATCTAATAGAATCCTCCAATCTCCTTCCTCTCTTTCACTATCTTATTGTCATTACTCGCTTTTGATGCCCAATTTCATTTTTACAAAACATTCATAAATACATTTTGCCTGTTCTTCTGGCTAAATAAAAAAATAGTTGATAGATAAAAACTCTATAAAAATTATAAATAATAGACATTAACACTGGTGTTGGCGTGTTTTTTGGCTATTTTTTAGGTAAACGATCGCTCTACAGACAGTGTTACAACACGATTCCCTGAGTTTGATTAATACCGGATTTTTGCATTGTGTCATTTTTTCGTCGACTTAATATAAGCCCCGAAACAGCGTAAACAACTGTGGGCGGTATTTCGGATGGAATACCAATGAAGTTCAAAATACAGGGTGGCTTGAGATGGATTGTTTGCAAGGAAATGCACTTCCGCCACCTGCAGATCAGGGTTTCCCTTGCATAAATTGTCTGTGGAAATAGATCGTCGGAATAACCAAAAAACAGATATAAGGTTAAGTAGTAATATGAAAATGAAAAACGTGGCTGTGGCTTGTGCGCTGATGGCGGGAATGTCTTTTACTGCATCTTCTGCTTTCGCTGCAAAAAATGTTGAACCGACTAACGGTAAAATTCACTTCACTGGTTCTCTGGTTAATTCCGCATGCGGTCTGGCCCCAGAATCCAGCCCGGTGCAGGTTAATTTTGGTGAGATCCCAACTTCTCAGTTAAAAGACAACCAACGTGCTGGTGTTAAGCATGCCAAAATCGTTCTGCAGGGCTGCGATACAACTGTTGCGAAAACCGCCACAGTAACCTACACCCCGGCAACGATTGATACCGACAACAATGCGCTGGCTGCATTTACCTCGGGTACAGCAAAGGGCGCGGGCATCGGTATGATTGACAGTGGTAACCAGGACGTGAAATGGGGCGAAGCCGCATCTCAGGTCAACATTACCGATGGCGAAACCGACATTGATTTCGTTGCTTACCTGCAGGCCAACAACGCATCCGCAGCCGTAACCCCGGGTGACTTCGAATCTACCGTTAATTTCCAGATCGATTATCAGTAACGATCTGCTGCGGGCGCAATTATGCGCCTGCTTAACCCTTCCTGCGAATAACTGAAAGGAAATGCGGTGATGCCTGGATGGCGTATTTTACTGCTTTTTATCTTCATATCGCCTGCATGGGTTTTGGCTGACACCCATCGTCTTGTCAGTACGCCCGGCAAAATGCGCATGCGGGGAAATATTATTGAGGCTGCCTGTTATGTCGATCCACGCGACCGGTCGCTGCTGGTTGAATTTGATGACCTCTCAGCCAGAGATATTTCCGGAAAACCTGAAAAAGTATCTGCGCATGATTTCAGCATTCATTTGCTGGGATGTTCATTAGGGGATTCTCAACACCCCGGGAATCTGTTCCAACGCGCCAATATTACCTTTTCCGGCGCACCGGATAGTGACAATCCTGATTATCTGAGCGTGCAATCGGAAACTGAAAATTTAGCGATAGAAATATATGACGGCAAAGGCAAGCAAATTCATTTGGGTGAGCCATCACCGGATTATGCGCTTAACCCAGGGAAAAACACGCTCAATTTTACGGCTTATTTGATCTCCCGCGACGGAAGAATGACGTCTGGTGAATTTACTGCAGTCACGCATTTTGTTGTGAATTATCTCTGAGCTGCACAGCAATTCGGGTATCTGAAGGTTTGCGAACGAAAATGATCACGCTGAAAACAGATAAAAAACGTCTGGCGCTTTTAATTGCTCTGGTCTGTGCCTCTTCATGGGCTGAAGCGGATGAGTCTATTGAATTTAATACTGACGTCCTGGATGCCAGTGACAGACAAAATGTCGATTTACAGCGTTTTTCCGAAGGCAACTTTGTGACTCCCGGAGAATATCTGCTGGATGTTCGTATTAACAGCCAGGAGATTCCTCAGCAGTCGATCCGTTATATCGTTGATCCTGCCAACTCGCATAAATCCATGGCGTGCCTGATGCCGCAACAGCTCGAATTACTGGCGCTCAAAGAAGAGGCGCTGACCTATATTCATCCGATTAGCGCGACCTGCTATGACATTTCCCGCCTGCCGGGTGTGGTGCTGAATAATAGCGCAGGCGTACTGGACATTACCGTGCCTCAGGCATGGATGAAATATACCGATCCAGACTGGACGCCGCCGGAGCGCTGGGATAACGGCGTCGCGGGACTGATTTTCGACTACAGCGTTTCGGGCCAGGCCACACATTACGAACAAGGTGGCGATCATTACCGCTCACTGTCTGGTTACGGACAGACGGGCTTTAACCTCGGCGCGTGGCGCTTTCGTGGCCAGTATCAGGCCAATTATGCTTCAGATGAAAATCGTGGGCGTATAGACTGGGATCAGATCTATGCCTATCGCCCGTTACCGATGCAGGCTGCAAAACTGACGGTCGGTGAAATATATCTGAATTCCCAGGTGTTTGATTCAGTGCGATTTACCGGGGCTAACCTCGCCAGCGACGAGCGCATGCTACCACCGAATTTGCAGGGCTACGCGCCCGAAGTGCACGGCATCGCCCGCAGTAATGCGAAGGTCACCGTCAGTCAGCAGGGGCGTGTTATCTATCAAACCACCGTTCCTGCGGGGCCATTTAATATTCAGGATCTACACGGCTCGGTACGCGGCACGCTGGATGTTCGCGTCGAAGAGCAGGATGGCAGCGTACAAACCTTTCAGGTCAATACGGCCGATATCCCTTATCTGACGCGCCCGGGCTATGTTCGTTACAACGCCGCCGTCGGTAAGCCATCGCGTTATAACCACGACGTCCAGGGACCTGCATTTTATAGCGGTGATTTTTCATGGGGGGTCAGCAATGCGTGGTCACTGTACGGTGGCGCGTTACTGACTGGCGATCGCTATAACGCCTGGTCGATGGGGATTGGGCGGGATTTGAGCTGGCTGGGCGCGCTGTCGGCTGATGCGACGCAATCCGTGAGCCGGGTGAAGCATCAGGCTGAACAAAAAGGGATGTCCTTTAAGCTCAGTTATGCCAAAACCTTTGATGAATACAACAGCGCCATCACCTTTGCCGGTTACCGTTTTTCACAGCGTAACTTCCGCACCTTCTCGCAGTTCCTCGACGAGCAGTATGAAAATAACAACAGCGCCGGCAACGAAAAAGAGATGTACACCATCACCGGTAACAAGACCTTTTTTGCTGACGACCCGCAATTAGCGACCACGCTGTACCTGACCTATACCCACCAGAATTACTGGGATCGTGGCTCTCAGGATCGTTACGGGATGTCGATGGGGCACAGCTTTTCGTTCGCAGGCATTCAGGGGATCAGCGCCAACCTTGCCGCTTACCGCTCTGAGTATCAGGGCAAACGGGACGACAGCCTTTCGCTGTCCATTTCGGTGCCATGGAGCGATGGCCGCTCAATGGATTATGAAGTGCAAAACAGCGGCAGCCAGACCAGTCAGATGGTTTCGTATTCCGATAACCGCGACCGTAACAATCCATGGCGACTGCGCGCAGGGGTTTCCGGTGAAGGGCACACCGCGTTTGATGGCTACTACAAGCATCGCAGCATGATGGCGGAACTGGAATCTAACGTCAGCTGGCAGCAATCACGTTATTTCTCCGTTGGCGGCACGATGCGCGGCGGCTTTACCGCAACGCGTCATGGTGCGGCACTACACAACAGCCAGGCGTCGATGAATACCGCCAGGGTGATGGTTGATACCGACGGTGTGGCGAATGTACCGCTGAACGGCGAACAGGCGCACTCAAACCGCTTTGGTATTGCCGTCGTACCGGACGTCGTCAGCTATCACAGCTTTGATACCCGTATCGATGTGGATGCAATGGACGAGGACATTTCCGCGACCAAAGCCATCGTCACCAACACCCTGACGGAAGGCGCGATTGGTTATCAGCGCTTTGCCGTGGCGCAGGGGCAAAAAATGATGGCGCTGCTGCGCCTGAAAGATGGTTCGGTACCGCCGTTTGGTGCCGAAGTGTTTAACGCCAACGGTGTCAGCGTCGCCATGGTGATGGAAAACGGCATGGCCTGGATTGCGGGTGTGAATCCAGCCGAGCGTCTTTCTGTTGCCTGGGGCGGTCGCGCGCAGTGTCACTTACAGGTGCCGCAACAAATCAACCCGGAAGGTAACGTGCTGTTGCCTTGTGAATAATATCAATAACCTGAATGAATTTTGTCATGAAAAATCAAGCATTTTACTCCGTGCAGCGTTGGCTCAAACCCGTGGTCTGCGGTCTGCTTTTTATTGCAGAGATCAACGCCTCATGGGCGGGCATTGCACTTGACCGTACCCGTCTGATTATCACCGGTGATGCGCGATCTGTCAGTGCGAACTTAACCAACACCAGTCCGAGCATTCCGTTTCTGGCTCAGTCGTGGGTGGAAGACGCCAATGGAACAAAAATTACCTCGCCGTTGATGGTTTTACCGCCGCTACAACGGATTAACGGCGGGCAAAAGGGCATTGCGCGTGTGACAAAAACCAGCGGTATTAACGCTTTGCCGCAGGATCGCGAAAGTCTGTTCTACCTGAACGTGCGTGAAATTCCGCCCAAGCCGGATAAGCCGAACGTGCTGCAACTGGCGATGCAGTCGCGCATCAAACTGTTCTACCGTCCGACCGCCATCGTGCCGGAAACACCGGGCGCCGTGTGGCAAAACCAACTGGTCTTTCATAAGCAGGGGCAGCGCTGGAGTGTGGATAACCCAACGCCGTACTTCGTTACCTTAATCGGCTTAAGCCGCAAGCCTGAAGCGCAGGGCGGCGACAGGCTGACTGACTTCCCTGGGATTATGGTTTCACCAAAGTCCTCTCTCGATTTCAGCGTGGCCGACGGCAGCGTTAGCCAGTTCAGCATGATGTATGTGAACGATTTTGGCGGTCATCCCGAATTGAAATTCAGCTGCACAGGCAATGTGTGTAAAGCATTGCCGATGGAGCAACAGCCCCGGTAACAGGATTCGTAAATGAAAAAGATGCTTTGCGCTCTGCTGATGGCGGGCATGGCCTGCTCGGTTCAGGCCACAAGCGGTCGCCAGGATATGAGCAATGTGTCCGGCGAGTATGGCAACGTCCGCTTTCATGGTCGGGTGTTCGTTTCGCCATGCGTGCTGGATATGGCCTCCCGCGATCAGACTATCGATCTTGGTGATATTTCCGCCGGCCGATTTCGCCAGGGCGGCGATCGCAGCGATCCGGTATTGGTCACGCTGTATCTGAATGGCTGTTTAAAGGGCTCCGGTCATACCTTAAGGGATTTCCCCGGGCAGACCAGTGAGATGCCTGAGCTTGCGCACAGCACGGTGGAGCGTGGTGTTTCGATGACGCTAATGGCTGAAGGCGCACCGGAAAACAGCGATTTGGGGCGCATTCGTGGTGATGTTCGCGGCGCGGGCATCCGGCTACTGACTGAACGTAATCAGTTAATCCACCTGAACCAACCGCAACGCATGTGGATCCTCAAACCGGGCGATAACGCCATTCATTTTCTTGCCGCGCTGGAATCTTTTGGGCGAGAGGTGACCGCCGGAGAATTTAACGGTCTGGTCAGACTCAAGCTGGAGTATCTATGAGCGTATTACGTAAAACGCTGTTGTGGGTGGTGCTGGCAGGCTGTCCGTTGGCCGGGCAGGCATTTACACAGGGAGAAGGTGAGCCGGAAGGTGGGTCGCCGCATCAGTACGATATTGAACTGAATTCGCTGGATGTCAGCAAAAACCACGTGGGTGGCAGAACGGAGCCGTTCCCATGGAATCTGGGTGGCTGGTATGTGGTGAATTTCTATTGCGAACAGGCTGACATCTCCCGAGCACCAATTTACTACACCACCACAACCACGATGCCGCCTTCAAATCAGGGGGCGAACCGTTTTCGGCTAAACGAGTATCTGGATGTGGAAGTTCAGGTGTGGGTTGCCGGGGGCTATAAAAAATATGTGCAGGCGCCTTTTACCAACGTTTCAAACCGCAACAGCAACAACAGCTGTAAAAAGCGTAAGGGCTACACGCGAGCGACTAACGTTGAAAGTGGTTCAAAAGGGAAAGTGACGTTTATTGTCACTAAACCCATTATCAATGGCATCAATATCACTTCCCAGTCGCTGGTGGAGGTGGCCGGGCGTATGGGAAGCGCGGGACCTACGCCAACCACGGCGATTTCTCGCGTGGTGATTAAATCCGGGCTGATTACCGTCCCGGACAAATGCACCTTCAACCGGGGAGACAAAATCAGCATTGAGTTTGGCGATCTGCCTGGATCCGCTGCCCGGCTCAACGGCACTAACTACAGCAAGTCAGTCCCTATACATGTTGTCTGTGAAGGCGGGAGCTTCGATCAGGGTGCGCTGAACATTAATCTTGGTATACAAACGACCACGGCGTCAGGCACGGCGGGGTTTAACGGTAATCTCCTTGGCACGCTGAGCGGCGGACAAAAGCGCGACGATCTCGGCATTATGCTTAAAGACGAGAGTGGTGGCACCGTCGTGCCCAATCAATTCTACAACGTGAAGGGGTTTTACCAGAATCAGGGCGACTGGAATCTCACCGCCGCACCGGTGGCAAAGCCGGGCGTGGGAAGTGTGAAAGAAGGTGAATTTGAAGCCTCTGCCACCGTTGTCGCGCAGTTTCAGTAGGGGGATGTCATGAGATTCTCGGCGTTATTCGCGACCAGTATGTTACTGCTAGGTGGCATGGCGCAGGCCGACACCAAACTGGTCGGCGGCGATATGTATTTTCACGGCACAATCAGAGCCCTGGCCTGCAGCCTTGCACCGGGAGGCGACAAAATCGAGGTCGATTTCAAGCAAATCGCGACACAGGATCTCTATCTCTCGGGGCGCAGTAAGCCGGAAAAATTCAGCATCCAGTTACGCGACTGCAACCCGGAGGTTTTCCGTGGGATCTCGGTTACCTTCAGCGGTCGTGAGGATGCGGAGCTGACCGATCATCTGGCGCTGGATAGCAGTGAACAAGGCGGTGCGTCAGGGATCGGGATTGGGATGAGCGAAGAGGACGGCACGGCAATCCGCCTTGATGAGAGCACGTCAGTCAAAGAGATAACAGAAGGTTCGATGACGCTGAATTTCTTGGCGTGGGTCGCAGCGGAGCCATCGGCGATAAAAAATCAGTCTCTCGAATACGGTCCGTTCAGCGCCAGCGGGACCTGGACGTTGAACTACCAGTAGCATGATGAACGTACTGAATCGCATTGCGCCGCTGCCTGCGCAGAAATTATTGCTCGGTATTAGTCTGTTTTTCTGGTGTGGGGCCATGCATCTCTACTGGCCGAACAACGGCGGCAGCGGCCTGTCGTTGCCGCTTAATATTACGAGCTGGATCTACGCTGTTGTACTGGCTGCAAGCGTATTGATGCTGGTGCCTCGTCAACGCTGGCGCATCACTGTGCCCGCTGCGTGTTTTACAGTCGGGGCGTTCATCCTGACGTTGCTTTGCCTGCTAACGCCTGATGTCTGGCAGGCCGAGGCACTGCTGGTGGCGGGGGCGTTACTGGGCGGTGTGAGCGTCTATCTGGTCACATTACAAATTCCGCTCACGGCAAACACCCTAACGGCACTGCTGGCTCTACTATGGGGAGCGTGCGTCATTGAATGTCTGGCGTTTGTCTATCAGTACTGGCATTTGCCGGGCGTTGAATACTGGGAGTTTGCCTGGCGGCGCGGTACGCGACCCTACGGGATATTTCAGCAGGTCAACCTGATAGCCAGCTTCACGGCATGCGGTGTGCTGCTGTCAGCACCGCTCTTTTTACGTCTGCACCGCGGGTATCGAATTGCCATTGGGATAGGCCTGGTAATGATGGGATTTGTGCTGCATGAATCTCAGTCGCAAACCGGCTACCTGTCTCTGGTAATCGGTGAAGTGCTGCTGCTGGCGGTTTTCCCGGCGCAACGGCGCACGCTGCTGCTGCTTCTACTGCCGCTGGCGTTAGGCGTAGCGATAGGGGCCACGGCCCGCCATTTTTTGTCTGTGGTCACGGTCGATCATCTGACGACTTCTCAAGTGCGCTGGACGGTGTTGAAAACGTCGCTGGCATTATTTGCCGAACGTCCGTGGATGGGGTGGGGCGTGGGCAGTTTTGCTGCCGTGTTTCTCGAACGCGCGGGGCCATTGGGGCTGGGCAGCATTTCGCATCCGCACAACGAACTTGTGCTGTGGTTGGTGGAGGGCGGTCTGGTTGGGCTGGCAGGGGCACTCTGTTTTATAGCGGGTGGTTTATGGCTCTGGCTGCACGGTAATTGCTGGCGTCGCGCCTGCCTGGTGGCGGCACTGCCGGTGGTTATTCATATGTTGACGGAATACCCCGTTAGGCAGTCAACGCCACACTGGCTGCTGTTGATCCTGTTGCTTCGATGTGCAGACAGCGCGCGAA
Source organism: Citrobacter sp. Cpo074 (assembly GCF_030332745.1). Classification (NCBI taxonomy): domain Bacteria; kingdom Pseudomonadati; phylum Pseudomonadota; class Gammaproteobacteria; order Enterobacterales; family Enterobacteriaceae; genus Citrobacter; species Citrobacter sp. Cpo074. The sequence goes on along the minus strand of NZ_JAOWHG010000032.1, from coordinate 127,227 downwards.
CGGGAATACGCCTGGCGCTTACGTCGACGTCGCTGATTCGCGCGGCAGGGTTTATCTCGTTACTGACTGTCGCGCCATTGCTGCTTCTCACGCTGCACACGCAACAGCAATTGACGCTGGCGGAGAGGCAGTCAACGCAGTGGCATCTTGCCGAACCGCTCCCTGTAGGAGGCTGGCTTCTTACAAGTCGCTATCGGTTTGATGTCCAGATGGGGTATCTGCAACGGTATCAGCGTACCCGGGACGCACGTTGGCTGGAAGCGGTTCGCCGCTGGGCACCTGATTATGTGCGCGTTCACCCAGACCCTAATGTCTCCTTCACGCAAATCTTACTGGCGTTGCAACAGCGCGACCTGGTCGAGGCGCATCGTCTGGCGACGCGCTTTTGCCTGATATACCCAAACGATCGCCGTATCCCGTGGCTGCAGGATGCACGACGTCCTTTTAATAAAATAATGGAATGATATGAACAGATTCAGTGAACAGGCCCGTTATGTGCCAGAACTTCCCCGCAACGCCGAACTGCTGCGGATCACCGGGATCCGTTTGCAGCGCATTCATTTTTTTGATGACGCATCGCTGGATGTCTGTGAGGTGTTAAGCCAGGTACGCACACCGCTCCCACTGGATCTGTTTTTCAAGCACCTTTCCATTGCGGCAAAACAGCAGCTTTTTCTATGGCAAATGCAGCGGGTGCTGGCCCTCTCTGGAAGCTATTCGCTGAATTTATCCGTCAGGATGCTGACCAGTCTGTCATGGATCACACGTCTCACAAAGCAGGTGCATCAGGGGAGGATTGTTATTGAAATTCAGGATCCGGGCTCGATGATGCGCCTGGATAAGGCAGAGCAGCAGGCCGTATGCATTGCCGTAAAAACGCTGGTGCGTCACGGGTTTCGCGTGTGGCTGGATGATGTTTCGCCTGAGCTATTTTTTGTCTGGCGGCTGTCGGGCATCCGTTTCGATGCCATCAAAATTGAAAGCGGAATGTTTCATCAGTTCAGAACATCGGAGTGGCAGTTGAGGGTTCTGGTCAATCAATTTCGTGGGCTGGGTGAACGGGTTGTCATTGAGGGAGTAGAAACGCCACAGGATTATGCCATTTGCCGTATGAGCGGCGCAGATGCTGTGCAGGGCTTTCTGTTTGAGCAGGAAATTTTACCGAAAAGCCTGAATCATTGCTGACTCAGGCTCTGACAATTACTCGCTCAGCGTCTGTGCGATATCTTTTTGCACCTGCTGGCGCTGTTCTGGGGTCAGCACTTTGTTCAGGTCAAAATAGTATTTTACGCGATAATAACGCGCCTGCTGTTCGATGTTGCTGAACGCAGAAAGCTGTTTCTGAACGGCAGCTTCATCCCATTTCCCGGACTTGATGACGTCAATCAACGCGCCGTCTTTAACATCTTTCACCGAAATCTGGCTTACGTTGGTTTCAAGCTGCTGGTGCAGTTTTTTAATCTGCGCCACCTGGTCGTTGGTCAGCTTAAGATGCTGAACGACCGGGTCCTGAGCTGGAGCAGGAACATTGGATACGTTTGCTGCAAGCGTACTAAAAGAAGCGCCCGCTAAGGTAGCCGCCAGCAAAGTCATGCGTAAGAAGTTCTTCATTATTGAAATCCTGATAAGGAAATTATCGACATTGTCTGCCACTCGCTGGTTACGAGTGATTATCCTTTGCAGGATACGATGCTCACCGCATGTCGCCACGCGAATTTGTTTTGCGGTTGGTTACGGAGTGAAACAATCCCGCCACAAGAAACGTAGTGCAGCGGGAGTGAAGGCGATAGTTATAGCGTGAACGGGTCGGCGTCCTGCCAGGCGGGAAACTTCTCGCGATACTCGCGCAGCGCTGAGAGTGACAGTTCGGCGTCAATGCGTGTGGCCTGATGCGGCTCGGCGGTGGCAATAATCTCACCCTGCGGATTAATCACCCGGCTGTCACCGCGATAATGATGGCCGTTACCGTCTGTGCCCACGCGGTTACATCCTGCTACATAAGCCTGGTTCTCAATCGCCCGTGCGGCAAGCAGAAGCTGCCAGTGCAGCGAACGCGGCGCAGGCCAATTGGCAACATACAACGCCAGGTCGTAATCGTTGCGATTACGCGACCAGACCGGAAAACGCAGGTCATAACAGACCAACGGCAGAATGCGCCAGCCGCGCCATTCAACAATAACGCGCGCGTCACCTGCATGGTAATGCTGATGCTCGTCCGCCATGCGGAACAGATGGCGCTTGTCGTAGAAATGCACATTACCTTCGGGCTCAACCAGAAAAAAGCGGTTTACCGGGCCGCGTTCAGACTGGATAGCTGCGCTGCCCGCGATCAGGGCGTTGGTCTGTTGCGCCTTGACGCGCATCCAGCTTACGACTTCTTCTTGCGGCAACGATTTATTTGCCGCTTCCATGGCAAATCCGCTGGTAAACATCTCGGGCAACACGATGACATCACGTCCGGCGACGGTTTCCAGTTGTCGGTCAAAATGGCGCAGATTGGCCGGGCCATCCATCCAGATCAAGGGTTGTTGCAGCAGAGTAATTTTCAAACCAGGCACGATCGAGGCTCCTCGTTGAACAACATTTTGACACTGTAGCATGAGCATTAATGAAAATGTGGCAATAAAAAGCCCCGCATTAAGCGGGGCTAAACGTTGTGCGTATATCGTTATGCGGCTTCGACTTTACGCACTTTCTCTGGCAGCTTTACCGGCTGAGTCGCCAGCTCCTCGGGTTCAAAGTCATCCACGTTGATACTGCGCAGGCGACTCGCTTCGGCTTTCACCAGAATCGCGGCTTCATCTTTATCAATCAGCCCTTTCGCCAGCGCATTGTGCGCCAGTTCGTCGAGACGGGTAAATGGCAGGTTTTTACCCAACTCTTTACAGATCCGCTGGTGGATAGGGTCGGCTGCAATGACATCCAGCAGCGCCTCTTCCAGCAAACCAACCGGGTTATGCTCGCTTGGCGTCAGATATTGACCGCGACCAATACGAGAACGAGTAGCACTCGGAACCTGCAAAATCTTCGCGACTTTATGGTCCAGCTTGTCAGACGGTGCGTCGTAGTGGCGACCGGTCGGGAAGATAACCACGTTCAGCAAGCCCGCGACCAGACGGTTCGGGAAGTTTTTCAGCAGATCGTCCATCGCCTGTTCCGCTTTGTACAACGCATCCTGAACGCCCCAGTGAACCAACGGCAGGTCCGCTTCATTACGGCCTTCATCGTCATAACGTTTCAGTACCGCAGAGGCCAGATACAGCTGACTTAACACATCGCCCAGACGCGCGGAGATACGTTCACGACGCTTCAGGCTACCGCCCAGTACGGCCATGGACACATCTGAAAGCAGGGCCAGGTTGGCGCTCAAACGGTTCAGGTGCTGGTAGTAACGTTTGGTCGCATCGCCGGTTGGCGTGCTGCTGGTTAAGCCACGAGTCAGACCAAGCCAGAAGCTGCGCACTTTGTTACTGCCAACGTGACCGATGTGTTTGAACAGCAGCTTGTCGAACGCATTCACATCGTTACTCTGTGCCGCAGCCATTTCTTCCAGAACATACGGATGGCAGCGAATCGCACCCTGACCGAAGATCATCATGCTACGGGTCAGAATGTTGGCACCTTCAACGGTAATGGCGATAGGCGCGCCCTGATAAGCGCGGGCGAGGAAGTTGCTTTCGCCAAGCATAATGCCTTTACCGCCAGTGATATCCATAGCATCGATGATTGACTGCTGCCCGCGGTGGGTACAGTGATATTTCACGATAGCCGACAGCACCGCCGGTTTTTCACCCAGCATAATGCCGTAGGTAATCAGTGATGCCGCAGCGTCCATCACGTATGCGTTACCGGCAATACGTGCCAACGGCTCTTCAATACCTTCCATCTTGCCGATGGAGATTTTGAACTGGCGACGAATGTGCGCATACGCGCCGGTGGCCATTGCGACCGATTTCACGCCGCCCGTCGAGTTAGACGGCAGGGTAATACCACGTCCTACAGACAGACATTCCACCAGCATGCGCCAGCCCTGACCGGCCATTTTCGGACCACCGATGATGTAATCAATCGGTACAAACACATCTTTACCGAGGGTCGGACCGTTCTGGAACGGCACGTTCAGCGGGAAGTGACGACGCCCAATTTGTACACCCGGCGTTGAGGTTGGGATCAGCGCACAGGTAATACCGAGATCTTCTTCACCACCCAGCAGTTTTTCCGGATCAGAGAGTTTAAATGCCAGACCCAGTACCGTGGCGATAGGCGCCAGCGTAATATAACGTTTGTTCCAGGTCAGGCGCATACCCAGCACCTGTTGGCCCTGCCAGTCGCCCATACAAACCACGCCGGTATCAGGGATCGCCCCTGCGTCGGAGCCTGCTTCCGGGCTGGTCAGAGCAAAACATGGGATTTCCTGACCGCGAGCCAGACGCGGCAGGTAATGATTTTTCTGCTCTTCGGTGCCGTAATGTTGCAGCAGTTCGCCTGGGCCTAATGAGTTAGGTACGCCAACGGTGATCGCCAGGATCCCGGAAACGCCGGAGAGTTTCTGCAGAACGCGAGCCTGAGCATATGCTGAGAATTCCAGCCCGCCGTACTCTTTCTTAATGATCATCGCGAAGAAGCGGTGTTCTTTCAGATATGCCCACAGTTCCGGCGGCAGATCCGCGAGTTCGTGAGTGATCTGGAAGTCGTTCGCCATGCGGCACGCTTCTTCCACTGGACCATCAATAAACGCCTGTTCTTCAGCGGTCAGATGCGGTTGAGGATAGTTATGCAGTTTTTTCCAGTCAGGCTTGCCCTGGAACAGGTCACCTTCCCACCAGGTTGTACCGGCATCAATCGCTTCTTTCTCAGTACGCGACATCGGTGGCATGACTTTACGGAAACTGCGGAACACCGGCGCAGAGATCATGGATTTGCGCATCGGCGTAAAGTTAAACGGCACGAGGATAATGGCCAGAGGAACCAGCAGCCAGACTGACCACAGGCCAGCCACGCCAAGCGCAGCCGTCCAGGCGAGCAAAATTAAACTGCTGAGGAATAAGCTCACGCGGTGATAAAACAGAACGCTGAGCAGAACAACCGTAGCGATAATACTCAAAATCATCATAACGAAAAGCTCCCTTGCTTGTAGGAGGTCTGACCACTTGTGATGATATGGTTGTAGTGGATGTAAATTCTTTTAGCAATGTGTTTACAAAATAATTACAACAAAGCTCACATTGTTGCTGTTTTAACCGGCACAAAAAATCAAAAGCCGTAGCCATTCCTGTCTGGATAATTTTCTGTAGTAGGAAATATCAACATGCGTTGTTAAGGTAATGAACGTGTTAATTCTGAGAAATTGTTCCGTTCACTTTGCGTTTATCGCCACTCTGCAGCACCAATATTTGTGAACGTGTTAAGGGTGCTATCGCTGCACCCTTAACAATCCCGGCTCCTGGCGGGAAAATTGTTGCTGCGCAATACCCTCCGCTTATTCCTTCAGGCTACCGGGCCGGGCGCGAGGTAGCGTCCCTGCAAAACGCGCCCTGAGCCAGCATCCATGCTGGCTCTCCCGGCCTTACGGAAACACGTCGGCAATTTTCAGCCGGACCAGCCCACACCTGATCATCGCCGCCGTTTTTTCAAACAGCGAAACAGAAACACCTGAAATTAAGAGAGTTGAAGCGATACCCTCGGTCCGGCTGAAAATTGATGAGGCGTTGACGGCTGACCGGGGTCGTCCGCAGGGATGCGGACGGAGGGGATGGCCTGCAGGGATGCAGGCTCGGCCCCGACCCGAAAGGCAGACGGAATAAGACGAATGAATCGCATAGCGACGATTTTCCCGCCGGGAGCCCGGGTTGCAAGGGTGGTGGCGGTGAGCCACCCTTGCACGTTCACGTAAATAGCGATATCAGAGTAGCGATGAACATAAGGTGAACGTAACCCTGTTCAAAGATAAAATATTCTCCTTGCATGATTCACTTGCAGTCATTATGACCATTCCTGTGGCTTGGACTTCTCGCTGGTAGCGCTATCCGGTACACTGCATCTTGTCATTTACATTCATGCTGAAGGATATCCTCATGTACCAGGATCTTATTCGTAACGAACTGAGCGAAGCGGCGGAAACGCTGGCTAATTTTCTTAAAGATGACGCCAATATTCACGCCATTCAGCGCGCGGCGGTCCTGTTGGCAGACAGCTTTAAAGCGGGCGGAAAGGTGCTTTCTTGCGGTAACGGCGGTTCCCATTGCGACGCGATGCACTTTGCTGAAGAGCTGACCGGACGCTATCGTGAAAACCGTCCTGGTTACCCTGCTATCGCTATCTCTGACGTTAGCCATATCTCCTGCGTCAGCAACGATTTTGGTTACGATTATGTGTTCTCTCGCTACGTAGAAGCCGTGGGTCGTGAAGGTGATGTCCTGCTAGGCATCTCGACTTCGGGTAATTCCGGTAACGTAATTAAAGCGATTGCCGCAGCGCGTGAGAAAGGGATGAAAGTGATCACCCTGACCGGTAAAGATGGCGGAAAAATGGCGGGTAGCGCGGATATCGAAATTCGAGTGCCGCACTTTGGCTACGCTGACCGTATTCAGGAAATTCATATCAAAGTGATCCATATCCTGATCCAGCTGATCGAAAAAGAGATGGTTAAACCATAAGAAGACGATTGCCGGATGGTGGCTGAAGCCTTATCAGGCCTACATGAGCGCCACGTAGGCCTGATAAGCGCAGCGCCATCCGGCAGTTCACGGTTTTAAGGTAGGTGATGTATGTGCGAACTGCTCGGGATGAGCGCCAATGTGCCAACCGATATCTGCTTTAGCTTCACCGGACTGGTTCAGCGCGGCGGAGGGACCGGGCCGCACAAAGACGGCTGGGGTATTACGTTTTATGAAGGTAAGGGCTGCCGTACGTTTAAAGATCCGCAACCCAGCTTTAATTCGCCTATCGCCAAACTGGTACAAGACTACCCCATCAAATCCTGTTCCGTGATTGCCCATATTCGTCAGGCGAACCGTGGCGAAGTGGCGTTGGAAAATACCCATCCCTTTACCCGCGAACTGTGGGGACGCAACTGGACCTATGCTCATAATGGACAGCTCAGTGGCTATAAATCGCTGGAAACCGGAAATTTCCGCCCGGTCGGGGAAACCGACAGCGAAAAAGCTTTCTGCTGGCTGCTCCACAAGCTGACGGAGCGTTATCCGCGCACGCCTGGCAATATGACGGCAGTGTTCAAATATATCGCAATGCTGGCAGGAGAGCTGCGGGAGAAGGGCGTCTTCAACATGCTGTTGTCTGACGGACGCTATGTGATGGCCTTCTGTTCGACCAACCTGTTTTGGATCACGCGTCGTGCGCCGTTTGGCGTGGCGACATTGCTGGATCAGGACGTGGAAATCGATTTTAGCTCAGAGACCACACCCAATGATGTGGTCACCGTGATTGCCACTCAACCGTTAACAGGCAATGAAACCTGGCAAAAGATTATGCCAGGCGAGTGGGCATTATTTTGTCTCGGGGAGCGTGTAGTTTGATGCCAGTTGCGGCTGAACCACTTCGTGACTCAACGGCTTGCTGACGACGTAACGACCATCGATGACGGAGACGGTCGGTGGTTTACGTGTTTGTTCAAAGTAATCGTATCCCGGCTTTAACTGGGCCCAGAAATCTTTGTAATACGAGAACTTATGGCGCTGCATGTTGGCATCGGTCATGCGGAACGGGTAAATGCTAACCTGTACGCTGGACTGCCCGAACACCAGAGCACCTGTCACAAACTGGAAAATCTCATCAATGCCGTTGTCGGTCATTGCGTAGCAGCCGACGGAAACACAGGCACCGTGGATCATCAGGTACTTACCTTCATAACCGTGTGCGCGGTCATAGGCATTAGGGAAACCAATGTTAATCGCTTTATAGAAGCGACTATCTGGTTTCAGCTGTCCACGCTGAACGCTGTAAAACCCTTCCGGACTTTTGAAATCACCCTGACGCTGCTTCGGACCTAAGCCACCGGAATAATTACAGATCTTATAACTGTCGAGCAATTGATACTGTTCGCCCATCTTGACGTACAGATCCAAGGTTCGCTCTTCTTTGAAGATCTGGATATAAACGGGGGAGCCCATTAATTGCTGCTTATATTCTTTGCTGACAGGCGTAGTCGGGCTGCTGCTGCTCAGCAAACCGGCAAATGAAACGCACGGCAATAAAAGCATCGCAAGAAAAAATGCGATTTTACGCATACTGCTTATTCCTTGATAAAACGATCACACACGCCAGGACGGCAAAAAGAATCCCCAAATCGGATAAATCTGGATCTGGAGCGCTCACATTAGCACCAAGAGAGTTTTTCGCAAGTCTCTCGTGCGGCGTTTACACTTTAGTTTTTCTTTATACGGAAAATTGCGCTTAAAGGCAGTCAGACACTGGCGTATTTTGCTGGTTACTGCGCTTCATTGGGTCTTATTCGTGCTGGATGGATAATGGGTCTGGAACGGCCCAGCATTAGGTACAACCAGACTTCTCACAACATAAAAATACTGTATACTTAAACAGTGATGTGGGAGACAAACGATGCGTAAAATCATACATGTCGATATGGACTGCTTTTTCGCGGCAGTGGAAATGCGTGATAATCCAGCCCTGCGCGACATTCCCATTGCTATTGGCGGCAGTCGTGAACGTCGGGGGGTCATCAGCACGGCCAATTACCCGGCGCGCAAATTTGGCGTGCGTAGCGCAATGCCAACGGGAATGGCATTAAAGCTGTGTCCGCATCTCACTTTATTACCTGGTCGTTACGAGGCCTATAAAGAAGCCTCCCGCCAGATTCAGGCTATTTTCTCCCGCTATACCTCGCTGATAGAACCCCTTTCGCTGGATGAAGCCTATCTGGATGTGACCGACAGCACCCACTGCCACGGCTCAGCTACGCTGATCGCTCAGGAAATCCGTCAGACAATTTTTAACGAGTTACAGTTAACCGCCTCTGCCGGAATTGCGCCGGTAAAATTTCTGGCAAAAATAGCTTCCGATCTCAACAAACCCAATGGGCAATATGTGATTACCCCTGCCGATGTTCCTGAATTTCTCAGAACATTACCGTTAGGCAAAATTCCCGGCGTTGGCAAAGTCTCCGCCGCTAAGCTGGAATCAATGGGATTACGTACCTGCGAAGATGTTCAAAAATACGACCTGGCAATGCTGCTTAAACGCTTCGGCAAGTTTGGTCGCGTGCTGTGGGAGCGCAGTCAGGGGATTGACGAGCGGGACGTCAACAACGACAGGCTGCGTAAATCCGTCGGCGTGGAGCGTACGCTGGCGGAAGATATTCACGAGTGGTCGGAGTGTGAGGCGATAATTGAACGGCTCTATCCCGAACTGGAACGGCGTCTGGCAAAGGTAAAGCCGGATCTGCTGATCGCTCGCCAGGGGATAAAACTCAAGTTTAATGATTTTCAGCAGACTACGCAGGAGCACGTCTGGCCGCGCTTAAATAAAGATGACTTAATTACGACAGCGCGCAAGACCTGGGACGAGCGTAGGGGAGGGCGAGGTGTCAGGCTGGTGGGATTACACGTCACGCTGCTGGATCCACAAATGGAAAGACAGCTACTGTTGGGGCTGTGACTCAGAACAATTGCCGGATGTCGGCGTAAACGCCTTATCCGGCCTACGAACCAGCGTGCAGGCCAGATGGCTGCGTAACAACTTTATCCGGCCTACAAATCAGCATGTAGGCCAGATAAACGTAGCGTCATCCGGCATTTAGCGCAGAATCTTACTTCGCCGGAATAGACTTCAGCAGTTCAGTCAGCAGCGTCCAGTAATGGCCGACGCTTTCGATATGAACCTGCTCATCCGGGGAGTGCGGACCGGTGATAGTTGGCCCGATGGAAACCATGTCCATATCTGGATACGGTTTCTTGAACAGACCACATTCCAGACCAGCGTGGATGATCTGGATATTCGGCGTTTTGTTGAACAGACGCTGATAGGTTTCACGAACCAGGTGCATAACCGGAGAGTTAGCATCCGGCTGCCAGCCTGGGTATCCGCCTTTTGCCTGGGTTTTCGCGCCAGCCAGTTTACCCAGTGAATCCAGCATGCTCACCACGTAGTCTTTACCGCTGTCGATCAGGGAACGGATCAGGCAGTGAATTTCAACGTTGTCGTCAGTCATGGTGACAACGCCGACGTTCAGAGAGGTCTCTACCACGCCTTTGGCGACGTCAGAGTTGCGGATTACACCGTTCGGGGTGGCGTTCAGCAGACGCACAAAGCTGTCGCGAGACTGAGCGGTCAGCGCGGCTTTGTCTTGAGTTACGGCATCCAGCAGCAGAGCCAGGTTCTTCTCTTTGGCTTCCAGTTCGTTTTTCAGGATTTCCTGATAGGTGTTGACCAGCGCTTTTAACGCATCAACTTTATCTGCAGCCACGGCGAGTGTGGCAAAGGCTTCACGCGGAATTGCGTTACGCAGCGTACCGCCGTTGAAATCAACCAGACGCAGATCCAGCTCTTCAGCGTGGCCCGCCAGGAAGCGTACCAGCAGTTTGTTCGCGTTACCGAGACCCACGTGGATTTCGCCGCCGGAGTGACCGCCTTTCAGGCCTTTTAACGTCAGCTTAAAGCTCTGGAATCCAGCCGGGATTGCTTCACGGGACAGCGGCAGGTTAGAGGTAAAGTCGATACCGCCTGCGCAACCCATGTAGATCTCACCTTCTTCTTCTGAGTCGGTGTTGATCAGGATATCTGCCTGCAGCCAGTTAGCCTGCAGACCAAACGCGCCATCCATACCCGCTTCTTCGGTCATGGTCAGCAGCACTTCCAGCGGACCGTGTACTACGCTGTCATCAGCCAGAACGGCCAGCGCAGACGCCATACCGATGCCGTTATCCGCACCCAGCGTGGTGCCGCGGGCTTTCACCCATTCGCCGTCAATATAAGGCTGGATAGGATCTTTAGTGAAGTCATGCACGGTGTCGTTGTTTTTCTGCGGGACCATATCCAGGTGCGCCTGCAGAACGACCGGCTTGCGGTTTTCCATGCCTGCGGTAGCGGGTTTGCGAATCAGGATATTACCGACTTGATCGCGCTCGACGTGGAAACCTTTCTCTTGGGCCCAGCTCAGAATGTGTTCAGCGAGTTGCTCTTCATGATAGGACGGATGAGGAATAGAACAGATTTTGGCAAAAATATCCCATAGCGGTTGCGGGGATAATTGAGACAGTTCAGACACGTTGAGTCTCCTTGGCGATGTCCTACAAAACTTGCTTGCAGGCCACGGGGTTAGCAGAATTAAAAACACCACAAGTCAGGCTTGCGCGATGCGATTGAGAATACCACTTTCTCCGCTGACGGCTAGCATAAAGCATGCAAAAAGAGGCGCGGATTCCGCGAAACACTGGTTTTTAGTGCGTCAGATCTCTATAATCTCGCGCAACCTATTTCCCCCTCGAACACTTTTTAAGCCGTAGATAAACAGGCTGGGACACTTCACATGAGCGAAAAATACGTCGTCACCTGGGACATGTTGCAGATCCATGCACGTAAACTGGCAAGCCGCCTGATGCCTTCTGAACAATGGAAAGGCATTATTGCCGTTAGCCGTGGTGGTCTGGTGCCGGGCGCATTGCTGGCGCGTGAATTGGGTATTCGTCATGTCGATACCGTATGCATCTCCAGCTACGATCACGACAACCAGCGCGAACTGAAAGTGCTGAAGCGTGCCGAAGGCGACGGTGAAGGTTTCATCGTAATTGATGACCTGGTTGACACCGGTGGTACCGCCGTTGCGATCCGCGAAATGTATCCTAAAGCACATTTCGTCACTATCTTCGCTAAGCCGGCTGGTCGCCCGCTGGTGAATGATTATGTTGTTGATATCCCTCAGGATACCTGGATTGAGCAGCCGTGGGATATGGGCGTAGTGTTCGTCCCGCCGATCTCTGGTCGCTAATCTAAAAAGTTTTCAACGCCTGGCAACTGCCGGGCGTTGTTCTTTTTGTGCTGTGTCAGGTTACACTATGCCTTAGTGAGTACTCATGGAGGCTGCAATCATGTCACAGGCTAACCTCAGCGAAGTCCTGTTTAAACCCCGCTTCAAACACCCTGAAACGTCAACACTGGTTCGTCGTTTTAATCACGGCGCGCAGCCGTCCGTACAATCTGCCCTGGATGGCAAAACCATTCCGCACTGGTATCGCATGGTGAATCGCCTGATGTGGATCTGGCGCGGCGTCGACCCGCGCGAAATCCTTGAGGTGCAGGCACGTATCGTGATGAGCGAAGCCGAGCGTACAGATAAAGAACTCTACGATACGGTTATCGGCTATCGCGGTGGGAACTGGATCTATGAGTGGGCGAAGCAGGCGATGGACTGGCAACAGAAAGCGTCTATGGAAGAGGATCCGCAGGTGAGCGGACACCACTGGCTGCATGCGTCTACGTTGTACAACATTGCCGCTTACCCACACCTGAAAGGCGATGAGCTGGCAGAGCAGGCACAGGCTTTGGCGAATCGCGCCTATGAAGAGGCCGCACAGCGATTGCCGGGCACGCTGCGTGAGATGGAGTTTCCCGTCGCTGGCGGTGCGCCGATCACAGGCTTCTTACATATGCCAAAAGGTGACGGTCCGTTCCCGACGGTGCTGATGTGTGGTGGTCTCGATTCCATGCAAACGGATTACTACACCCTGTATGAGCGCTATTTTGCCCCACGGGGTATAGCCATGCTGACGCTGGATATGCCGTCGGTTGGGTTCTCGTCAAAATGGAAACTGACTCAGGATTCCAGCCTGCTGCATCAGCATGTATTAAAAGCGCTGCCTAATGTTCCCTGGGTGGATCACACCCGCGTGGCGGCCTTCGGTTTCCGCTTTGGCGCTAACGTAGCGGTACGTCTGGCGTATCTGGAATCATCGCGTCTGAAGGCGGTGGCCTGTCTGGGGCCAGTGGTTCATGCGCTGCTTAGCGACCCGCAGCGTCAGGCGAGCGTCCCGGAAATGTACCTTGATGTACTGGCTAGCCGCCTGGGGATGCATGACGCCTCCGATGAAGCGCTGCGCGTTGAGCTTAATCGCTATTCATTAAAAGTGCAGGGCCTGCTGGGTCGACGCTGCCCGACGCCAATGCTTTCGGGCTTCTGGAAGAACGACCCGTTTAGCCCGGAAGAAGAGTCACGTTTAATCACATCTTCATCTTCAGACGGTAAGCTACTGGAGATCCCCTTCAACCCGGTGTATCGCAATTTTGACAAAGGGCTGCAGGAAATAACCGGTTGGATCAATCAGAGATTGTGTTAAAAGTTTGCTAAATTTTAGCGATTTGGTAAAACAGGTGCTTCACCTAAGGAGATCGTAATGACGTTACCGAGTGGGCATCCGAAAAGTAGATTGATCAAGAAATTCACCGCGCTTGGCCCGTATATCCGGGAAGGGCAGTGCGAAGATAATCGATTTTTTTTCGATTGTCTGGCTGTTTGCGTCAACGTGAAACCCGCCCCTGAGAAACGCGAGTTCTGGGGCTGGTGGATGGAACTGGAGGCGCAGGAAAAACGTTTCACATACAGCTATCAGTTTGGTTTGTTTGATAAAGACGGTAACTGGACGGCGGTGCCGGTGAAAGAGACTGAAGTGGTAGAGCGACTGGAATACACCTTACGTGAATTCCATGAAAAATTACGTGGCTTGTTGACGACGCTGAATCTGGCGCTGGAACCTGCTGACGACTTTAAGGATGAACCGGTTAAGTTAACGGCATAATGAACAGTAAAATGCCGGATGGCGGCGCAACCCCATCCGGCATTTTTTTATGCTATACCCTAAATAATTCGAGTTGCAGGAAGGCGGCGACGCAGCGAATCCCCAGGAGCGTACATAAGTACGTGACTGGGGTGAGCGAGGAAAGCCAACGCACATGCAGCTTGAAATATGACGGGTATAATTAGAACTGGTAGACCATACCGACAGCAACGATGTCATCATCGTTGATGCCCAGTTTATTATCGCTATCCAACTGGTTGATTTTATAATCAACAAACGCGGACATATTTTTGTTGAAATAGTACGTTGCGCCCACGTCGATATAATTCACCAGATCTTCATTGCCGACGCCTTCAATATCTTTCCCTTTAGAAAGCACATAACCCAGTGACGGACGCAGACCAAAGTCAAACTGGTACTGAACAACCGCTTCGAAGTTCTGTGTTTTATTGGCAAAGCCGCCGGAAATTGGCGTCATGTTGCGTGTTTCAGAATAGAACGTCGCAATATAAATATCGTTAGCATCATATTTTAAGCCGGTTGCCCAGGCTTCAGCTTTATCACCCGTACCGCGAGTTTGCAGATTTTGCTGGTTGGTACGATCGGAGTTGGTATAAGCGCCGCTCACCGCGAAATCGCTGCCGCCAAAGTCATAGGTAACAGAAGTACCAAAACCGTCGCCGTTCTGTTTTTTCACATCGCGATCCTGGTTTTTACCCTGGTATTGCAGGGTCAGATCCAGGCCATCCACGACGCCGAAGAAGTCGGTGTTACGGTAAGTTGCCAGACCGCTGGCGCGTTTGGTCATAAAGTTATCGGTCTGTGCGGAGGAGTCGCCACCAAATTCCGGGAACATATCGGTCCAGGCTTCCACATCATACAGCGCGCCCAGGTTACGACCATAATCAAACGAGCCAAAATCTTTTAATTTCACACCGGCGAAGGCCAGACGTGTTTTTTGTTGGTTAGAGTCGCTTTCAGCTTTATTGCCGGCAAACTCTGCTTCCCAACGACCATAACCGGTTAGTTGATCGTTAATTTGCGTTTCACCTTTAAAACCTAAACGGATATAGCTTTGGTCACCATCTTTGCTGTCATAATCCGTCATGTAATGCATGGCTTTTACTTTGCCGTACAAATCCAGCTTATTACCGTTCTTGTTATACACTTCCGCTGCCTGTACGGATGCCGACGCAACAATTCCCATCACCACTAATGCCAGAGTGCTCTTTTTCATTTTCATTCCTGATTAAAAGTACGCGCTAATATTCACTGGGTGTGATCCCCGTTAAAAGACAGGAGGGTTTTTAACGTCTGGC
The DNA here is from genome assembly GCF_030332745.1 of Citrobacter sp. Cpo074. Classification (NCBI taxonomy): domain Bacteria; kingdom Pseudomonadati; phylum Pseudomonadota; class Gammaproteobacteria; order Enterobacterales; family Enterobacteriaceae; genus Citrobacter; species Citrobacter sp. Cpo074. The sequence goes on along the minus strand of NZ_JAOWHG010000032.1, from coordinate 112,142 downwards.
AATGAACGTTTTATGACAAAGTAAGAATATTTTTAAAAAAGGATGTTTTTTTGTTTCTGTAATAAACGCGTCAAAATCTGCCGCTACGCTTGCTGATCCTGCGCAATAAAATTTCATGCTTTGTGCGCTGGTTGTTGGCAACCGGGGCCAGTCCTGCTAAAACGTTCGTTTGATATCATTTTCCCCAATTTTGAATGGCAGAGAATCATGAGTGACAGCCAGACGCTGGTGGTAAAACTTGGCACCAGTGTGTTAACGGGCGGATCGCGCCGCCTGAACCGCGCCCATATCGTAGAGCTGGTTCGCCAGTGCGCGCAGCTCCATGCCGCAGGGCATCGTATTGTTATCGTTACCTCTGGTGCGATTGCCGCCGGACGTGAGCATCTTGGTTACCCGGAGCTCCCGGCAACGATAGCCTCGAAACAGCTGTTGGCGGCGGTAGGGCAGAGCCGACTGATTCAACTGTGGGAACAGCTTTTCTCGATTTACGGTATTCATATCGGCCAGATGCTGCTGACGCGTGCGGATATGGAAGACAGAGAGCGCTTCCTCAACGCCCGCGATACGCTCCGCGCGCTGCTGGATAACAACATTGTTCCTGTCATTAATGAGAATGACGCCGTAGCGACCGCTGAGATTAAAGTCGGCGATAACGACAACCTCTCCGCGCTGGCGGCGATTCTGGCCGGAGCCGATAAGCTGCTGCTGCTGACCGATCAGCAGGGACTGTTCACCGCCGATCCGCGTACCAATCCGCAGGCGGAGCTGATTAAAGACGTTCACGGTATTGACGATGCGTTGCGCGCCATTGCCGGCGACAGCGTCTCGGGTCTGGGAACCGGCGGCATGGGCACAAAACTGCAGGCAGCCGATGTCGCGTGCCGCGCCGGGATCGACACCGTTATTGCCGCAGGCAGCAAGCCGGGCGTGATTGGCGACGTGATGGAAGGCGTTTCCGTTGGGACGCGTTTTCATGCTCAGGCCTCTCCGCTGGAGAACCGTAAACGCTGGATCTTTGGCGCGCCGCCTGCCGGGGAGATTACCGTCGATGAGGGCGCGACCGCAGCAATTCTGGAACGCGGCAGCTCATTACTGCCAAAAGGCATTAAAAGCGTGACAGGTAACTTTTCTCGTGGTGAAGTGATCCGCATCTGCAATCTCGAAGGGCGCGATATTGCCCATGGCGTCACCCGCTATAACAGCGACGCGCTGCGCCGTATTGCCGGACATCACTCACAACAGATCGACACCATCCTGGGCTATGAATACGGTCCGGTTGCTGTCCATCGCGACGACATGATCACCCGTTAAGGAACAGGCATATGCTGGAACAAATGGGCATTGCTGCCAAAGCCGCGTCATACAAGCTGGCGCTGCTCTCCAGTCGCGAAAAAAATCGCGTACTGGAAACCATTGCTGATGAGCTGGAAGCGCAAACGGAAAACATCCTCAGCGCGAACGTACAAGATGTTGAGCAGGCGCGAGCCAACGGCCTGAGCGAAGCGATGCTTGACCGCCTGGCGCTGACGCCGGCGCGTCTGAAAGCGATTGCTGACGATGTACGCCAGGTCTGTAATCTCGCCGACCCGGTAGGGCAGGTGATTGACGGCGGCCTGCTGGATAGCGGTCTGCGTCTGGAGCGTCGTCGCGTCCCGCTGGGCGTGATTGGCGTGATTTATGAAGCGCGTCCAAACGTCACCGTTGACGTTGCCTCCCTGTGCCTGAAAACCGGCAATGCGGTGATTCTGCGCGGTGGGAAAGAGACCTACCGGACCAACGCCGCGACCGTGGCTGTTATCCAAAAGGCGCTGGAAGCCTGCGGTTTACCCGCGGCTGCCGTTCAGTCAATTGATAACCCGGACCGCGCGTTGGTCGCTGAAATGCTGCGGATGGATAAGTACATCGATATGCTGATCCCTCGCGGTGGCGCGGGTCTGCATAAGCTGTGCCGTGAGCAGTCGACGATCCCGGTCATCACCGGCGGTATTGGCGTATGCCATATTTATGTTGATGATACCGCGGAGATCGCCCCGGCCCTGAAGATTATCGTTAACGCCAAAACCCAGCGTCCAAGCACCTGTAACACTGTAGAAACTCTGCTGGTGCATCAGGATATTGCTGAGCGTTTCCTGCCTGCGTTAAGCCAAAAGATGGCGGATAGCGGTGTTACGCTGCACGGTGATGAAATCGTGATGCAGGTTCTGCATGGCCCTGCCAAACTGGTGCCACTAAAACCGGAAGAGCTGGATAACGAGTTTCTGTCTCTGGATCTGAACGTTGTGGTGGTCGAAAATATGGATGGTGCTATCGCCCATATTCGCGAACACGGTACCCAGCACTCGGACGCCATACTGACGCGCACGCTCAGCAACGCCAACCGTTTCGTGAATGAAGTGGACTCTTCTGCCGTGTATGTAAACGCCTCTACTCGTTTTACCGATGGCGGCCAGTTCGGATTGGGTGCGGAAGTGGCGGTGAGCACGCAAAAACTGCACGCGCGTGGCCCAATGGGGCTGGAAGCACTGACCACATATAAGTGGATTGGCTTCGGTGACGACACGATCCGGGCGTAATTGAAAACGGGCGATGCCATAATAGCGCTCTTAATTTTAAAGCTATTAAGGCATCTCCCGCTTAATTCTAACCTTCACTTCGCTGCCGCATTTATTTTTCTATCCTGCGTTTTAACATCATCCGCATCAGTCTGTTTTTGACCTATGCTCTCACCAGCGCCAGAAAGGCGGCGTATCACAGAATTTTCCCTGCCTGCATGAATTTTCCTGGTCTTCGTTTCACGTATTGTTCCCATGGCCCGATCTATTAGAATCAATCTCATTTTTATGAGGAGTTGTTGCGTGAAATCGGATATTCACAAACTTAGCATTCCTGTTGTGCCGCTTGGCAACCCGTTTCCTCCCCGTCATTGTTCGCTGTGCCCAAAGGGAGCGGCGATTGACCGTGATAATCAATACAAATTAATAGACAAAAGAAGGCGGTTTAAAGCTGGGGAGATACTCGCTCGGCAGGATGAAACCGCGGATATGCTTTTTGTTATCCATGAGGGGTACTGCAAGTCCAGCGTGGAATGTGGCGATAACGTTTTTATCAGCCGCTTTTATGTTCCGGGAGATATCATGGCGCTGGATGCTGTCGAAGGGGGGAAGTACCTGACAACTATCCAGGCGGCAACGGCTGCGGAAGTTTGCCACATTGATATTGCGCGGTTGTTCAAGGTAGCAGAGAAGGAGCCTTCGGTTGCTGCCGCAGTCATCAAGTTTCTCTGCAGGGATAATGGATTCATTGTTGAAAAACTGCGGCGCTATGCGAATAAACATGCTGAGGCCAGGATCGCGGCTTTCCTGGTGGAATTTTACGAGATGCATTTGCGCATCGGCAGGCCAGAAACGACGCTTCGCTTGTCATTTTCTCGGGAGGAAATTGCCAGTTATCTCGATCTTAAAATTGAAACCGTTAGCCGCTCATTAAAGTCACTTGAACAGCAGAATTTGATTACCTTACATAGGGTACGTACCGTAACAATTAATAGTTATCTTGGTTTAAAACGTTTTATCTAATTTTCTATTTAACGATAATCATTATCTCTCCTGATAAGCCAGGAATATTCATTTTATATGGAAAATTCCTGGTTTTAATTTTGTCAAATAATTATCAATTAGAATGTAGTTTCTGTAGGTGAATGATTTTTTTATAAGAATATTCCCTCGCAAATGGATATATCATGAGAATTTTCTTGCGGCGTTAAAAATTTAGCATAATTGCAACAAATAATAAGCATTATAGAGAAACTATGGAGGTGTTAATTATCTTTATGTTTTGTAAGGGTTTTGCTCTCGTGGTATTTGTATGATCTTTTTGATATTTATCAAAAACATAAAAAAGATGAATTGTTTGATTTGTACTATTTATTTGGGTGATAGTTCTGAGTCATGGTGTTATTTAAGTAAATTAAACTTAGGAAACTTCTTATATTATCGTTTTAGTGGGAAAATTCTTAGTCTTTTTGTAATTTTTGCGTTTCAGGGTTTGTTGAGATGTTACTTAATTCAAATGATAATTTTTGGGCGCGGCAATTCTGGCTCGCAATTAATGGAACCGCTGGAGTGACTTAATAATAAGACTCGGTGGTGAGTTTGTTCTTAGGAGAAGATAAAAATGAAAAAATTATTATTAGTGACCTCTCTGGCGTCTGTATTTGTTGCGGCAAATGCAATGGCAGATGTCACTGCTTCTGCAACGGCCTCGTGGGACGCGACGGCAACAAAAGATACCACCAGCATGTTGGTCGTCACTCCGCTGAACTCTTTGACTTTCCAGTATGCGGAAGGTCTGAATGGCTTCAACTCCCAGGATGGCGCGTTTGATGTGACTATTCAGGGCCAGGAAACGGCAACTGATTTTGAACTGACCGCTCAGATTATTAGCAATACTCTGACCAACGCCAGTGGCGATGCGTCTACCCTGAACGTAGGGGTGGCATGGAATGGCACCGCGTTGACTAATTCATCAGATACTGTCCTGGTAAATTCCAGCTCGACTTCTGGTCTTGAAAGCCTGATGGCTGATGGCGCTTACAACGGTGCTGACCGCGTCAGCGATCAATCCAACTTCAAATTCACCATTGCGTCTGCGACTTCTGATGGTAGCACGCCGGTAACGGATTACTCTGCACTGCCAGACGGCTATTGGACTGGTGATGTAAAAGTACAGTTCAATGCAACCTGGACGACTCCGTCCGCCTAAGAAATAAAATTTCGGGAGGAGAAATTCTCCCGAATTTATCAGGAATGGTGTCATGAATAAATATTTACCGGCAGCAATGTTGGTAGGGTTGGTAATCTCTTTTTCCAGCTGGGCAATTAACGTTGGTGATATCACGTCGATAATGACTTCTTCTGAGAGTTCATTATCGAAAGAAATTACTAATACGACAGATTCGGCTCGTTATGTCAGCGTATCGGTAAAAAAACTGTCATCACCTTTAGCGGGCGGAGTCGAAATAAAACCCGTTAATTCCGGGGAATTACTCTCTACGCCTGCCAATCTAATTCTGCCTGGTCAGGCAAAGGATGTTTTTCGCTTCTTTTATAAAGGGCCAGCTGATGATGTCGAGCGTTATTATCGTCTGCAATGGATAGATGAGCCGGTCACCGAGAGCGCGGAAACCAGGGCCAATAAATTGGCTGTTGCGACAGCGTCAGCAGAAATTGGCACGATTTTGGTTGTTGCGCCGCGAAAAGAGCGTTTTGAATATAATCGTAATGGTGATGTTATTAGCAATACTGGCAATGTTTCATTTCGAGTAATCGCCTATGGGGCTTGCAAAGATAATGCTCGCGATCAGGGGTGGGGCTGTCGTGAACGTTATTACATTATGCCAGGTACAAAAATAAAACTGCAGTTCACCGACATTAGTAATAGCCGCTCACGCATTGGGATCTGGCACGGTAAGCAGTTTATTACAGTGAAGTGATGGTCAATAGCAGCCATCTGTACGGGAAAAATAAAAATACCGGATTGTAAGGATGCATATGACAACAACATATATTGTTGGCGGTAGCATTTGTCTTTTTCTTGCGCTGACACCAGGAACTTCAAATGCAGCCCCAGTAAAAGTGGGTAATTACGTTATTCCCAGCGCTTTCGCTCGTTCACTGGAGCAGGGAATGACGGTGCCGGTATATATACGTTACAACGAGACTGATGAGAAAAGTCAGCAAAAAATTGCCGATGCGGTGATTTCGCTTGTTGATGGCAATATTACAGTTAAAGCACTGACTCTTGCTGAATTGCCCAATAATGCTGTGTTATCCGAGAAAACCCGCGCGTTAGTGGAAAAAATCCGTGATGTAAAGTTTCACGATAATACGAATATTGAACTGTCAGATGATGCTCGACTGCAACTTAATGTCTCATCATTTCACCTGGAGATGATTGTCAGCAAAGATGCGTTAACTGAAGCGATTGTCGCGCGCAGTAGCTTGCTTGGACCTTCCAGCGTTGAAACTCTGTCTAACGTCCTGAACTACAACTTTGGTACCTACTATAACGATTACCGAAATGGCAGCAGTACCCGCAGCTATCTGACGATGGACAATACAACATCGCTGCGGGAGCACCACATTAATGTTAACGGTTCGTTTTACGGCATTGGTGACAGCAATGGTACCAGTAAACTTTATCGTGCGATGTATGAGCGCGATTATGAAGGGTATCGACTGGCGCTGGGGATGCTTGATACATGGAATGTCCAGTCTATTGCCAGCCTGAATGCGCTGAATGGTGGGAAAATTTACGGTGTGAGCTACGGGAACAAAGGAAGTACGGTTGTTGAGAATACCGCGCTTTCACTCACGCCGATTACCGTATTTTTGCCAGCCGCTGGTGAGGTTCATGTCTTCCGCGATGGACGTTTGCTCAGCGTGCAGAACTTTAATATGGGCAGCTATGAAATTGATACCAGTCGCTTTCCGTATGGTGTTTACGACGTCACGGTAGATATCGTGGTCAATGGGCGGACAATTAATAGTCGTGTCAGCCGGGTTAATAAGATCTTTGCTCGCCAACAAGCTGCCGGAGTTCATCAGCTCTCATGGCAGTTTTTTGGTGGTTCGCTGGATTATGATCGGGTGAGCTATAAGCGTAACCACTATCAGGATTTGGGTAGTGAGCAGACCTGGATTGCCGGGGGGGCCGTATCGGTGACGATGGCGATATTGTCGGGGCTGGGCCTGAAATCAACGATCTACGGTTTTGACAACAATGCGGTTAATGAAACGGATGTCACGCTGAATGTGAATGAATACGTCAGTATTGGCAATCAGATGTTGGTAGCGAACGATTCATCATGGCGAAACATCAGTAACATTAATCTCAATGTCCCTGAGGGATATGGTTCCCTTTGGGCATCTCGTGAAGACAGTAAAATTGGCGATCGCTTGCCTATGCAGGAGCGTGATAACTATTCCATTGGCGGAACTCTTAACCTCGGAAAGTTTATTCCTCATGGTGGTTCACTCACTGTTAGTCAGACGGAGAATCGTTACTCAGGCAATAAATACCGTAATCTGGATTACAACACGACTCTCTATTCGGGAAGGTATGCCACGATTGGGTTACGTGCAGGAATTCAGCGTTATTACTACAACAACCGAAATGACGATGGGCGACAGGAACGTTATGTCAGCCTGGATTTATCGTTGCCGTTGGCATCCTGGTTGAGCATGGGCGTCTCCCGGGATCGCTATGGCAGTACTCAGGGTAATCTCAGCGCGCGCAAGCAGTATGCTGAGGGCCCGATTAAATCGGTCGGATTGTCGGCATCAACGCGTCTGAGTGGCGAACAGTATTACGACAATAATTATTCGGTAAACGGCAATTTGAGTTATGACACGAAATATAACGCCGGCACCGTATCGGTAACGCGTTCTGCTGACAACTCCACCAATATGAACTTCTCTTCCCAGGGTTCTCTGGCGTGGGCAGGTAAAGATTTTGGCCTGAGTAAAGAGCGGCAGCGGTCTGGCATCATTGTGAAAACAGATTTGACCGGCGAGGGGAAACTGGCTGCGAAGATTAATAACCGCAATTATCTTCTCAGCGGTAAATCAAATTTTATTGCGTTGCCGCCTTATGCTCAGTACAAGCTGGAGATCCTTAATGATAAAAATTCTGAAGACAGCTTCGATATTGTTTCAGGGCGAAAACAGGAACTGACGCTTTATCCGGGCAACGTTGGCGTTATCAACCCTGAAGTGAAAAGCATGGTCACCGTATTCGGTCGCATTCGTTATCCCGATGGACAGTTGGCTGCAAATACCGATATTCATAACCACATCGGTAAAACACGTACGGATGCAAAAGGTGAGTTTGCTATCGATATTGATAAAAAGTATCCGGTTATTACGTTAATTTCTGCCAATGGCAGGGTATGTGAAGCCGATCTGGATCTGGAAAAAGCACGCGGCGCGGCGTGGGTTGGCGATGTGAAATGTGCAACGCAAACCACGATGGCACAACGATAAGGTATTAATAATGAATAAATCTCTTTCCCTTATTCTCGGCTGTGTCTTTGCCGCGTTATCTCCATCCGCCTGGGCGCTCTCGGCTTCCACTCAGGCGGCGGTCAACAACAACTATTTGTTTATAGAAAACAATGTTGATAACGAATACTTTATTACCCCGTCCTCTCTCGATCCTCGCATTAGTGGGTCGAACACCTGGGTAAAATATGGAAACGACCAGGATAGCCTGGGATATATGGGTATCGTTGGTTGGGTAGCCAATACCTCATATTATAAAGATATGTGGATTGATAATTCGCCAATCAGTGAACCATTCCGGGGTATTCGTTGCACCACTGGTGCTAATTGCCCTGCATCTGGCTATATTGCTGCCGAGCTAACCGATCAATTTGGTTTTTATCACACCAAAGCAACCGGATCCGGGATAGCCGGTGGATATTATGGTTTTGCATCGCTGACAGACTCGGCGTATGAATACTTTCGCAATATGTCGGTCGGAAGCGCAGAGACATATAACCTTAATTTTTGTCGAACCACGATTGACTATGATTATGCGGCTGGACAGCGTTGTAAAGACCAGAGCAGCGGTAATTGGTATATCAGACCTTATACATTAAATAAAATAGGTCATTTATCTTTGGTTTCTACCAATGCATTTCAGGAGTTATGGGTTGCCAGTGATGGCACCCCGAGCATCACTAAAGACAGTGGTTATTGTGAGCTGGGTGTGGTCAGTCGTGAAGATGGTGTTATCTGTAAGATGATTTCATATAATTTAAATCAAACCAGCAATCTGACGGCTTCACTACGTATTCGTATGTACGCGGATAGCGGTTTGCTCGGTTTTACGCCTGCGGCTGCCACAATAAAATATTCTGGTGATGGTCAAACCTGGACTAACTTTAGCTCGACGTCGGTTTATTATAATATTTTTAGTAATAGTGGTGAGTATGTCTATGTTTTTCTGTCGAAAACATTCCTGAAAAATATGGTGGATCGTGGCGTCAGTATCACCAACAGCCAACCATTTACATTTGCTTTTACAAATAGCGTGACGCCAGAGTCGGGATATTACCAGTTTACTCCTTCGCTACAGCTCAATATTGTGCCAAAGGAATATGGGATCAGTATTATCTCATCGGATAACAGCACCTCGGCAAGCGGCAGCGGCACAATTGGCGAGACCGCTCCGATTGAAATGGATTACACCGTGACGGTCTCGGGACCTCGTCAGGCTGATAGCATTACCGCACAAGTTATTGGGGAAAGTACGACGATAAACAATGTGCCTTATTGCCTGTTCACTTCTACGCAAGGTGGGTTATCTGTCCCAATTCCCGCCTTTCTTCAGTACAACAGTCAGTCGGGTGGCGTGGTACAGAAACGAAATAGCTGTAGTGAAGCGGCAATCAGCATGAGAGATGCACAATGGCAACAGACGCCCTGGGACGCAAATAATACAGATGATGGAAGCTACTTTGCGACTGATTTAAAATTGCTTTTCCCAATGAATGATTCGCGTTCGATGTTGACCGTTTCCGGTGCGGATTGGGAAGGTGTTGTCAGTGCCAGCGGAGAGATAAAAGTGACGGCGAATTGGGTGGGAGTGACGCCATGAGCCACTGTCGTTTGGCGCTAAGATGGATATTGGCCTTGCTTTCCGGGCTGACGGTGTTCTCCGCACAGGCCGTCTACCTGGAGTCGACTATTTATGAGATGCCATCGGATAAATCATTTATCAGTAAACGAATCTATAACGATAGCCAGAAACAGAACGTGTACAGTATTAGCGCAGTTAAAATAGATAAACCGGGACCGGGAGGTGAAAACAGAAGTGCTATTGCCGAAGGCGAACTTTTGTTTACTCCGCTCCGTTTTTCACTGGCACCGCAGGCAAGTGAGTTTTTTAAGATTTTCTATCGTGGCCCGCAGGATGATAAAGAACGCTATTACCGAATACTGTTTCGTGAAATGCCGATAACGCTGTTTACCGAGCGTAATCAAGGGAAAGGCGGACAGGCTCTTCCGGTGATCGCTATGGATACCATATTGGTCGTTCGTCCGAGGAAAATGAACCTGGCCTACACCATTGATGAGATAAACGGGACGTTGAAAAACACAGGGAATACTTTTTTCAAAATTATCGTACACCAGGGGTGTCACTCAACTGATGATGAAGCCACCATGCGTTATGTGTTACCGGGGGAAACCTGGCATAGTAGTGAGTTGAAAACAAAAAACCGGAAATTTATCGTAGCGTTGCAGAAATACCTACCCGTGGGTCAGAGTTGCTCAAAAATTAATCATTAAGGGGGTTGGGTCTGAACCAATATGCCCTGATTATATATTGAACCTATACTGTCACTCGCTATCGAAAATGTAGCAATAAATTTAGAGTCGATGAAACAATATGTCGTGCATATTGCCGGAAATGTTTATGAATACAAGATCTACGACATCCTCTCTTAGTTTGTCGGTCAGCATAAACTACGGTAATATGTTATTCTGTTGGTCACTGTAGTTATATGTTTTGTAAATTTTGTATTTATAGCTTTTTGTTTTGCAATGAAGTGAAAGTGAGTAAAGGGATTTGTACTGATTAAGAAATGGAGTTTTTTCTTTTTCAATTTTTAAATGGAACTTACGGTGTGATGAGAATACTCATATGGATAACTGTGATTATAAATTCTGAATTTACGTGATATGGCTTATGGATAAAGTTATATCACGAATCGCCTTATGATTATTGGAGGTCGAAGGTGTTGTATATTCTCTCGTGAATAGAGCGAGGGACCTGCTATGCCATAAATTTAAGTTGGTGATAACTATGAATACGAAAAAAATTTTTCTGCTCAGTTATGATACTTTCCTTTTTTCAGGAATAAAAGCATGGTTACCAAATCTGGTATTGATCGATGCACGGACATTTATTTCTGGCACGCAGTCAGTTATGTCGCAATATCCGTCCTGCTTGCTGGTGATCGATAACCGGTTGCCATTATTATTGGTCAAAAAATGGCTTCAGAGAAACAGTACACAGTTCATCAACATACACTGTATTGTTCTGCGGATGTGCGAAACCCTGCCTGTTAATCGGGGATATGAAGACTATTCCTTTATCAATGGGGGGGAATTGTCGGAGCAGTTGATCGCTCAATTAAAAGAGAGTTTATTGGCACCTAACAAAATTGTGGAAGTCAATAAAGACTCACCGATGTTTACTTTTAACTTGACTGAATTTGAAGAAGAAATGCTGTATTCATCATTCACAAAAGAAAAACTGCATGATTTCTGTATTGCTAATTCGCTAACAATTAAGTCAGTGTATCGATATCGGGATAAAATTACTGCTCGCCTCGGCTTTTCCAATTTTAATGAAACTGTTATCTTTTTAACCCGAAATAATTTATTAAATGAAGGTTCTATAATCAATAATAATGTGAGTGGGGATACAGTTTACACTGACGCATATGATGTTTCGGATACTAGTAGACTGAGTATGGCAATAAGGAATGAGGAGATCATTCCTTATTTTCAACCCATCGTGAATATCAGGGGCGATGTTTGTGGTGTTGAGGTCTTGGCTCGTTGGCCACAGGGACATAACTATGCTATTTCTCAGCGAGAGTTTATTCCATTGGCTGAAAAAAGTGGATTAATCAATGAGTTAACTAGCTATTTAATGACCGCTGTTGCGCGCAATCTGGTCTCTGGAGGCGCGAGCATTAATAAAACACTGTTCGTTTCTTTTAATGTCAGTCCGTCAGGTTTAAATAATCCTGTATTCTATTGGGAATGCCTTAATTTTATGGAGATAACGCAAGGTCTGCCGATAAAATTGATGATAGAGATAACAGAGAACCAGACGTTCACGATCACTCCTGCAATCAAAGAACTTATTCGTTCGTTACGAAATAAAGGTGTTTTGTTCGCTTTGGATGATTTTGGTACTGGATACGCTAATCTCTGCTATCTCAATGAGTTAGACCTGGATGTAATCAAAATTGATAAAAGCTTCATTAAGGAAATTAAAGAGGTTGATCAATATATCCCTATGCTCGAGTCAATTACTCACCTTTCAGGACTTCTGGGGTTACGTACGGTGGCCGAGGGCGTTGAAAATGACTATCAGCAACAATGGCTGGGAAAAAATAATGTTGACTATCTGCAGGGGTATCAGTTTCTACCGCCAGTGACATTTAATGATTTTATCCGGTATTACCAGCAGTCTGTAGATTTGTTTGAATCAGCGTCGGATTCACCTTTATCTACGTAATTCATTTTTCACACGGTTTTTACATATGAAGGGTAAAACCTTTAAACGGGTATGTGCTCTGAGCTGACATGGCCTGCAGCATGATTTTTTCCTGAACACCAGGGGCAGACGCCTCTGGTATGGGCGTCTTTGCATCGCTGCCTGTCTGCCTGGTTAAGTAAAAAGTCCTATAGTGAGGTGTGCACCGTTTGTTTATGTATCTTAAACGGGGTATTTATAGTGATATCGGCGTTAATCAAACAGGTACTGAGGTTTGCCCGTAGCCATGCGTCATTTCCTGACAAAATTAAGAGTCTGGCTTCCACCACCACTCATCCTGGTATTATTCCTCATCGCGGATGCGTTTACGGCGATCCCGCGTTTCACATTTGGCGCGGTGACTATCGTAATAAGTGCATTGTTGGCTAGCGTCAGTCTGGCGATGATACTGCATACCGCGTGGCAGATGCGGAAGAAACGTACGACGCTAAACCCACTGCATGCAGAGAAATCGACCACGCTTGTTACTGGCGGATGTTATGCCTGGAGCCGCAATCCAATCTATCTTGGAATGAGTGGACTCCAGTTAGCTTTTTCTCTCTACGTTGGTAGCCTGATTGGAATATTGGCTGCACCGCTGTTTATACTGGTGGTTGCCAGATTACATATTGATTTTGAAGAGGAACAACTGCGAAAACATTTCGGGCCGGAATGGATACGCTATGAGCAGCGTGTTCGCCGCTGGTTATAGAATTCCCTTGCCGCGTACCAGGACACCTGTGACGACACGATTCGTGCGTAATTGAATCCGGATGATGCAAAAATAGGCGTTTGATTCGCAAGGCCATTGACGCATCGCCCGGTTAGTTTTAACCTTCTACCCCGTGTTCACATTCGTGGGCATGTCCTTATCAGGGCCGATATAGCTCAGTTGGTAGAGCAGCGCATTCGTAATGCGAAGGTCGTAGGTTCGACTCCTATTATCGGCACCATTTCAAGCTCTTCCCAAGTCTACCGAAATCAACTAAAAGCCCGTATACTGTGGTTTCTGGCCCGTATCTTATCTCCTGTTATCAACTGTACTCAACCGAAATCAAGTCACAGTTGGGGGCATAAGTGGGGGCATTCTGTGTTCGGTCCAGGGAGATGCCCCCAATGAAGCTTAATGCCCGACAGGTAGATGCTGCTAAACCCAGAGAGAAAGCCTACAAGCTGGCAGATGGTGCTGGTTTGTATCTTGAAGTCGTACCCTCTGGTTCTCGATACTGGCGAATGAAATATCGCTTCAATGGAAAAGAGAAGCGTATGGCTTTTGGTGTTTATCCAGCAGTGTCCCTTGCACAAGCGAGGGCACTACGTGATGAAGCCAAGAAAAAACTGGCCGAAGGTATCGATCCATCGTTTGCTAAAAAAGAAGAAAAGCTGGTTCGCGATGTGCAACTCAATAATACGTTCCAGTCTGTGGCACTTGAGTGGCACGGTACGAAGGTGAGTAGATGGTCAGAAGGGTATGCTTCTGACATTCTGGAGGCCTTCAATAAAGATATTTTCCCTTATATCGGCCAACTGCCGGTGAATGAAATCAAACCTCTGGTTCTGCTTAATGTGCTGCGTCGAATGGAAAGCCGTGGCGCGACAGAGAAGGCCAAGAAGGTTCGCCAGCGCTGCAGTGAAGTCTTTCGTTACGCCATCGTTACCGGTCGTGCGGAATACAACCCTGCAGCGGATCTAACCAGCGCGATGTCAGGGCATGAATCGAAGCATTATCCCTTCCTTACTGTTGAGGAGTTACCAGACTTCTTTAAAGCTCTCGCAGGCTACACAGGGAGCCCGTTAGTTGTTCTTGCGGCACGTCTGCTGATCATCACGGGAGTTCGCACTGGCGAACTCCGAGGTGCTTTCTGGAGTGAGTTTGATCTTGAAAAAGCGGTGTGGGAAATACCAGCCGAGCGTATGAAGATGAAACGGCCCCATCTTGTCCCCCTTTCTACCCAAGCGCTGGAAATCGTACAGCAGCTCAAAGTGATGACTGGGCAATATCCACTGGTATTCCCAGGGCGAAATGATCCCCGCAAAACGATGAGCGAAGCGAGTATAAATCAGGTGTTCAAGCGGATTGGATATACGGGGAAGGTAACAGGGCATGGTTTTAGGCACACGATGAGTACAATTTTGCATGAGGAAGGGTTTAATACGGCATGGATTGAAACCCAGCTTGCGCATGTCGATAAGAATGCGATTCGTGGGACGTACAACCATGCGTTGTATCTGGAAGGGCGTAGGGAGATGATGCAGTGGTATGCGGATTACATTGGTAGTATTGGATTATCTGGACTCATAATTGCTTCTTTCAATACAACTGTTTAAGCGGAAAGAAAGGATCACAATCTTAAGTTTGGTATCTTCAAAATGGAGGTACTGACAGTGTTTTTTTGATATTAGCTCGCGTTAAGCTTTTGGAGAGATTATCTTCTTTATTGCAATATGTGAAGTTCCGTGTAGTACTAAAACAGGCTTGATGTAGTGAGGATGGTGTAACACAGTCTATCTATTTTATCCACTCATTCGGATTCCGATTTACATGAATCCGGATGTTTTTTGGGTAATGAATTTATTCCTGCAATATAGAAAAATTTTGATTTGAAAAGCTATTTTCCTAGAGCTACTCCTGTAGAATACTCACGGCTTACCATCTGAGGAATTAAAAATGGACTTATTTACCGATGTGGTTTCATTAGATAAACAACACCCAATATATAAAATTATTAAAGAAGATGAATACTGGGCTGAGCGTGATGTTTTAAATGAATGGGCCCAAGGGTTAAAGGACAGAGATGGTAAATTCGTTAAAGAATTTCAGACGACCTTCGAACCATGCCTATGGGAACTATATATACATGCGTATATGAAAGAAATTGGGCATATTTGTGACTTCTCATTTGATGCTCCTGATTTTGTAATAGTCAGAGAGCACGAGTTTTGCATTGAAGCTACAATTGCATTACCTGCTATAGGACAACCACCTGCTCACAGCTTTGATAATAAAACAAAATTGGGGGGATTTAATGAATTCAACTCTCAAGCAGCGATCCGTATAACCAATAGTTTCATGGGGAAAGTAAATAAGCTAAGAGAGCGCTACTCAAAACTTGAGCAATGCAGGAATAAACCATTCGTCATAGCAATTGCTTCATTCGACAGACCTTTCTCTCATTTTTCTGCTAGCAGACCGATTCTTGCAGCGATGTATGGCCTGTATCATGATGAAGAAGCAACGATGGCATCAAACGCAGAACAGGTTATTTCATATAATGTTGATACTGCTCTAAAGAATGGACGTACTGAGATTGACATGGGACTATTTTGCACTCCTGATTTTTCAGATGTCAGTGCAGTCATTTATAGTAGCTTAGCAACTTGGGGTAAATTAAGAGCGCTGGCTGATAACCCATCTGCTCCAACTGTTTTTCAGATATTCACCCCTAATCCAGACTCTATTTATCCAAATGTCCATACAGCACAAAAATGTGACTATAAAGAACACCTTTTGGATGGTTTGTATGTGCTTCATAATCCTTTTGCAAAGAACCCATTACCCCCCGAGGCGTTTGGACACCCTAGAATTGCTCAGTGCTATATGAGAGAAGATGGATATTTAGATTTTGAAGCGCCAGAGGATTTTTTGTTGCTTAGATACTTAATTTCACTTAAGTACACCAAATAGTTCAGCTACAGCTAATCTGGTGTACATGAGGTTTACAAAAATAATGTCGTCAGTTGGTTTTTATTCTCCTCTTCAATAGTTTGGCATTGGGTTTAATTTTGGTATGATGCTTTTATAGGTTAAGGTGCATGGAATGATAGGATTTGATAATTATGGCTTGTCTGAAATCAGGATAAAGATATGACTATTAGGAATGAAGATGTTCACCAATATAACTATATGATTGAAGAATTAAGTTTGCAAGATAACCTTGAAGATTGGTCAAAGTGTTCAGAGCTATCAATAGTTGATAAGGAATATAAAAAAATTATTTATAAACTAGCCATCAAATTATGGATTAAGCGTAAAATAGGCGATGGCACTTTGCTTTTACATCCAGACATACAAGAAGAACTAATTAGAAGAGATTTTGAACCACTGTCTCTACATAAAAAAATGATCTGGGCTAGTCAACTAGCATCTTATAATGGTCAGGATAGTCGAGAGTATTTTAAACGAATAAAAAGAAAGATAATTGCTAAGTATGGGGTTGTTTGGTGGGAAGATGTTTATAATAGAGTGAAACCCGCATATGCTACAAGGCAGCGGCTATTAAAACAGATTGACAATATAGGCGGTGCAACAGGTTATTTTGCCTCAAAAAGTAGTTTTCTTGGTGGTGTATTAAAGGAATCTAGAATGGATATATTAAAAATGATTCCAAAAGAGTAGTGTTTACATATTTGGGTTGGAAATGTGTACAAATCGCTATTGCTTAAAAGATATTTAACAATAGCGAATTGAATTATTTAATGACATTGTTTTTTTTTGCCGATTGAATGAAATACACCCAGGAGTGGTTATTTTTATTTTCAATGTTTCTCAATGTGTCTCTTGCTCCATAATAAATTCCAAATGGATTTGCAATTGAAGGGAGTGGTAGGTTGCTTAATACTGCTTCCATAATGGATTTTGTGATGTTAGGTCTTATTTGTGAGGCTAAATCCCATAAGGCTTCATCTAAATCAGAATTAAGTTCTAAATCTATATTTTTGTCATTCGTCTCGATGGAGAAATATTTTTTTCTAAATGCTTTAATATATTTATCTTCTCTTAATTCTAAAATTTGATCCCAGGTTAGTTCTTCAAAGTTTGGGATGATTAGGTCAGTTGCGAAAAGGTTTTGTATGTTGGATGTTTGTTGGGCTGAGTTAACCGCTGAGGCAACCACGGGGGCAAAGTTAATATGAAGGTTTTTATGGTTGTTTTTCAATAGGAAATTAAATCCAAGATCGGAGCTAATATCTCCCCAAACTATGCTTGCTGCCTTATATTCACTATTATGGTTATGAATTCCCATCTCTTTGTCTATGAGGGCTCGTCCCCATGAGAATTTAGATATGGTCTCACTTTGATGTTCTGAAACATAGTTCCTGGCTTCATTATTTAAGCTTTCTGGGTTTTCGAATAAATCCCATAAATCGATAAATAAATCTTGGAATTTTTTATTTTTGGAAAGATTTAGTTTCTTTTTTAAATCTTTTTCATCACTTGCAAAAGTTGATGTATATTCAGTTAGACTTGCGAATAAGTTATGGTTTCCTATTGGGCATCCGTATCTATTGAATATTATTTTATCAAATAAAATAGCATATCTTTTATATATTCCTGGAATGGAAATGTTTGAGCGCTTAAAGTTTATAACATTAGAAAATGATGAGTAAACGTCCATTTTATGGTTTCCATATTGGTAAGTTTGATTGCCCAGGTTTCCCCACGACTATTGCTACGCTTTGCTGAGCTCTCGTAACTGCAACATAAAATGTTGCGGCGGCAGTACTTTCAAGATACTCGTTTTTCTGAATAAAAGTCTCAATTCCTGAGGTCGGAATTATTAGGATTCGTTCGAAAGTTGAACCTTTAGATGCTTTGAAATTAATAAAATCGAAATTATAGGCCTTACCGCTGCTTTTTGAGTTTCTCAAGCATTGTGGTTTAAATGTTTTGATGTAATCTTCAACATGCTCCTTCATTACAAGAAAAACCCCATCATGACATGTAACAGTGTGATTTTCAGATTTTGTTTTAGGAAAACCCCATTCAGGTGAAAAAATAGTATCGGCGTAATCAGATATTAAATGATGACATCTCCAGGTTGTAAAACGTTCAATTATCTTTATTATTCCTTTCTCTTCTCTTTCCAAAAACCAAGAAAGCATATTAGTATTTTGATATTTTTTATGCTTGCTTCCTCTTGGATTGGTTGAAAGAACAGCTTGCCGCATGTCTCCAACCATTTTCAAATTGATAGCCGTTGCTAACAAAGAATCTAATATGTCTAAATCGTAGCCGCTCAAATCCTGAACTTCATCAATAAGTATTTCATCATACATAGATTCAAGTCTAAAAATTAATGCCCCTTGGCTTGCATTAATCAGTTCTGCACTTAGTCGAGCTAGCTCACAAGCGTAAGCATGGTTGTTTTTATCTAAAAATCTGTTGATACCCTTTGCCATCATGTATGGCCTTCCATCAAAGTTAAATCCCAAAATTCTTTGTCCAGGGAATTTATAGGGGAGGAACGGTTTGGCAAAATGTCGGATTAAAAAAGTGTACCACCCAAGCACTTCAATATGTGAGCTGTTTCCTGCACAATGAGATAACCGATTGCGAATTTCATTTTGGTTGAATTGAGTAAATGTTAAAACTAATACTCTTTTTTGACCATCTATTCTCGCGCAATGATCAATGATTCCTTGTGTTTTTCTTGAACCTGCTACAGCCAAGATTAACTCATTGTTCATAAATAAACCTTATCGCATCGCTCATGTATTTAGGTGGTGTGAGTGCCTTTTTTGAGACTGAAATTCTCAAGGCCCCTTCTGTTTTTTCTCTACTCATCCATGTTAAAAGATCTGCTCTATCTTCTATGTTTAATACTTCACGAAGTAACTTTTCACCATTGTGGTGAATTAGTTGTGGTTCTAATGTTGTCCCTGTAACTACACTTCCAATAAATAGCTCTCTTCTGTTTTTTTTCAGCCATCCTTGAACTGGGAGCGCAAGATCTTCTGGTGAAATTCCATCGTTATCTCGGAGAGAGGCAACAGGCCTATCGAGAGCGGCACATAACTCCAAACATTTTGCTAGTGATAGTCCCCTCATGCTTATAACATCAATACCGACCTCCATAGGGCGCAGCTGGTATGTATCTTTGAAGAAACGTTCGAAAATTATTTCGTCAGATGGGCCTTCGACCAATACCACTTTTTTTGCCAAGACCATTCTGAGTGTGTCGTAACCAGGCAGTTTCTGGAAATAAGAAACAGTATCTGGAGATAGGCCATTGATTCTGCTTACAGATTCATTACCAATTAAAATTAACGAATCTAGTCCGAGTCTATTCAATACGAAAGTACTATGCGTTGTAATGAACAATTGCTGACTAGTACTAGATAACTTTTCGATTCGAGAAAGTAGTGTTGATAAACTGGTATGTGAAAGATGGTTCTCTGGTTCTTCTATCATCACAAATTTTGTCTTTTCAGCGTGACGTCCCATAGACAGAGAAATTTTGATGGCAGCTTGTTGACCTTGCCCAGACATAGAAAAAGGGACCTCATTGACATGAGGGGATACAACGCCTTCCCAAGAGGTTCGACTACTTTGATCCATATCTAAAATGATGGTTTTATCATGTAATGAGGCATTTAATTTGCTTATTCTTTCATTGATATCACCAAGTACACCTCCGGCCATAGATGCTTTAACTTGTCTGTACGATAAGGATATTTTTGCCCTTTCTATTGGAGCAAGATGATCATTAATTATTTGCCTTAAATGATAGTCGATTGATGTGGAGGACCTAACAGTTTTAGAATCTATGATGGCAGTTGTTAATTGCCGAGGCCTATTGAGAAGTTTCTCATCAGCAAAAGAACGCCATTCTATACGGTAGAATTCTACAGGTAATATTTTAGTAGGGCTTATAAGCCATTGCTCTATCTCCTCATTATATTCACTATTGGGCAGTACATGGAATAATACACCAGGGCATGCATTTGTTGGATGGTCGCTATTAATAGCTCCACATATATTTTGTAATTCTGGCGTATTATCAAAAAAGAGCTCAATTTTAATCTCAGGTAGACTAATGTTTTCACCTCTTTGTCTTCTTTCAACAAAATCAGCGACTAGCTCTGTATTAAACCAATACGGATTTAATTCATCATTAGCTCCTTTTCCGTTGATTCTGCCTGTTAGCGCTAAGGCTATTGCTTCCATTAGGGTTGATTTTCCAACCTCATTCCCCCCAACTATCAGGTTGAGCTTTGAATTTGGCTCTAAAATCAATTGTTTGTAGATTCTGTAACCAGAGATTTTAATCTTTTTTATCACATTCTATTCCTTGGCGCATAAGCCAGCTAAACCAACAATGAAGTGTGTATTCTAGGAACTGTATAACACTTTAATTCACTAGATTTTAGTGTGTTAGCCGTAATTATTGATCGTTAGCAAAAAAAATCCTTCTAAATAACACATATGTTTTTTCGAATGTGAATATTGATTTTGGTCCTTATGGGAGTATCCTAACTTCAATAGGACAGGAGGCCAGATGTCACTAACATCCTTACAACTCTTCAAAAACCTCTCCGATGAAACCCGTCTAGGGATCGTACTGCTGCTCAGAGAGATGGGAGAGCTGTGCGTGTGCGATCTCTGTACAGCGCTGGATCAGTCGCAGCCCAAGATCTCCCGCCATCTGGCAATGCTCCGGGAAAGCGGTCTATTGCTGGATCGCAAGCAGGGGAAATGGGTTCATTATCGCTTATCCCCGCATATTCCATTCTGGGCTGCTCAGGTGATTGAGCAGGCCTGGTTAAGCCAACAGGACGACGTACAGGCCATCGCCCGTAAGCTGGCATCGGCAAACTGCTCTGGTAGCGGTAAGGCTGTTTGCATCTAAAAAATTTGCCTGAACATATATGTTTTTCCAAATGTGAGGTATTCAGAATGAAGACGTTAACGGTGTTTGACCCGGCAATGTGCTGCAGTACCGGCGTATGTGGCTCAGATGTCGATCAGGTTCTGGTTGATTTTTCTGCTGATGTGCAGTGGCTGAAAGGACGTGGTGTACAGGTTGAACGTTACAACCTGGCGCAGCAGCCCATGAGCTTTGTTCAGAATGAGAAAGCGAAAGCATTCCTCGAAGCATCTGGAGCAGAAGGTCTTCCGTTACTGCTATTGGACGGTGAAACGGTGATGGCAGGGCGATACCCAAAACGCGCTGAGCTGGCTCGCTGGTTCGGTATTCCGCTGGAGAAGGTAGGGTTAGCTCCCACCAGCTGCTGTGGTGGTAATACTTCCTGTTGCTGAATATGTCAGGAGGACATATGAAATTCTTACAGAATATCCCGCCTTACCTGTTTTTTACCGGCAAGGGTGGTGTAGGAAAAACTTCTATTTCCTGCGCGACGGCTATCCGCCTTGCTGAACAGGGTAAGCGGGTTTTGCTGGTCAGTACTGACCCAGCCTCCAATGTCGGTCAGGTGTTCGATCAGGCTATCGGTAATACCATTCACCCTGTGGCAGCAGTTCCTGGACTTTCCGCTCTGGAAATCGACCCGCAGGAAGCCGCCAAACAATACCGCTCCAGAATCGTTGATCCTATCAAAGGTCTTTTGCCTGATGACGTTGTTAACAGTATCAGCGAGCAGCTTTCAGGAGCCTGTACCACTGAGATTGCGGCGTTTGATGAGTTCACTGGCTTATTGACAGACGCTTCCCTGCTGACCCGCTTCGATCACATCATTTTTGATACAGCGCCGACGGGCCACACGATTCGCCTTCTCCAGCTTCCCGGTGCCTGGAGTAGCTTCATTGAAAGTAATCCAGATGGTGCTTCCTGTCTTGGCCCAATGGCCGGGCTGGAAAAGCAGCGTGAGCAGTATGCTCATGCAGTAGAGGCGTTATCCGATCCTGAACGTACCCGCCTGGTTCTGGTTGCACGACTGCAGAAATCTACGCTGCAGGAAGTCGCCCGCACCCATGAAGAACTGGCTGCAATTGGCCTGAAAAACCAGTATCTGGTGATTAATGGTGTGCTGCCTAAAGCCGAAACTGAATATGACGCCCTGGCCGCTGCTATATGGCAACGTGAGCAGGAGGCACTGGCAAATCTTCCTGCCGGTTTATCTGAGCTACCGACAGATACCCTATTACTACAGCCAGTCAATATGGTTGGTGTTTCAGCATTGAAGGGACTGCTGGATACCCGTTCTGAGGCATTACCGCTCCCGGTAACGAACATCCTGTACACGCCTGAAAACTTATCGCTCTCTGGCCTGGTCGATGATATCGCTCGCAGCGAACACGGCCTGATTATGCTGATGGGCAAAGGTGGTGTGGGTAAAACCACGATGGCTGCTGCCATCGCTGTCAGGCTGGCGGATATGGGATTTGATGTCCATCTCACCACCTCTGATCCTGCTGCGCACCTGAGTACAACGCTGAACGGTAGCCTCAAAAACCTGCAGGTCAGCCGCATCAACCCTCACGATGAAACCGAACGCTATCGCCAGCATGTTCTTGAGACGAAGGGAAGAGATCTGGACGAAGCAGGGAAACGGCTACTGGAAGAGGATTTACGCTCTCCCTGTACTGAAGAAATTGCCGTGTTTCAGGCCTTCTCCCGCGTGATTCGTGAAGCGGGTAAGCGCTTTGTTGTTATGGATACCGCCCCTACCGGACACACGCTGTTGCTGCTGGATGCGACCGGGGCTTACCACCGAGAGATTGCCAAAAAAATGGGGAGTAAAGGTCATTTTACTACCCCCATGATGCAGCTTCAGGACCCGGAACGAACCAAAGTTCTGCTGGTTACGCTTCCTGAAACCACACCGGTGCTGGAAGCGGCAAACCTGCAGGCTGATCTTGAAAGAGCGGGAATTCATCCGTGGGGCTGGATTATCAATAACAGCCTTTCCATTGCGGATACGCGTTCTCCGTTGCTTTGCCAGCGCGCCCGGCAGGAACGGCCTCAGATTGAGGCTGTTAAGAATCAGCACGCTGAGCGCATAGCGCTTGTTCCGGTGCTGGCGTCAGAGCCCGCCGGTATTAAAAAGCTCAGAGAGTTGATGAGTTAATTTTTTTGCATATACAGGGCGGCAAAGTCGCCCTGTCAGGAGGTTTTATGTTACTGGCAGGCGCTATTTTTGTCCTGACCATTGTTTTGGTTATCTGGCAACCAAAGGGATTAGGGATCGGCTGGAGTGCAATGCTGGGCGCGGGACTGGCTCTGATATCTGGCGTTGTGCATGTGGGCGATATTCCGGTGGTGTGGAATATCGTCTGGAACGCGACGGCGACCTTTATTGCCGTGATTATTATCAGCCTGCTGCTTGATGAATCAGGCTTTTTCGAATGGGCGGCATTGCATGTTTCGCGCTGGGGTAACGGTCGTGGCCGTTTGCTCTTTACGTATATCGTTCTGCTCGGTGCAGCGGTGGCGGCACTGTTTGCCAACGATGGTGCGGCACTTATTCTGACGCCGATAGTCATCGCCATGCTACTGGCATTAGGGTTCAGCAAAGGCACGACACTGGCATTCGTCATGGCTGCCGGGTTTATTGCCGATACAGCCAGCCTGCCGCTTATCGTGTCCAACCTGGTTAACATCGTTTCTGCAGACTTCTTTGGGCTGGGCTTCACTGAGTATGCGTCGGTAATGGTGCCGGTGGATATTGCCGCTATTATCGCCACGCTGGTGATGCTGCATCTGTTCTTCCGCAAAGATATTCCGCCGACTTACGACCTGGCTCTCCTGAAAGCACCTGCAAAAGCGATTAAAGATCTGGCAACCTTCAGAACCGGATGGATAGTGTTGATCCTTCTTCTGGTTGGCTTTTTCGTCCTTGAGCCGTTGGGTATCCCGGTCAGCGCGATTGCTGCTGTAGGAGCTGTCATTCTGTTTGCGGTGGCGAAACGAGGCCATGCCATTAACACTGGCAAAGTGCTTCGCGGTGCGCCATGGCAGATCGTCATCTTCTCATTGGGGATGTACCTAGTGGTCTACGGTCTGCGCAACGCTGGGCTAACCGAATACCTTTCAGGTGTGCTGAACGTACTGGCGGATAAAGGACTCTGGGCTGCGACGCTTGGTACTGGCTTCCTGACGGCTTTCCTGTCTTCCATCATGAACAACATGCCTACCGTGCTGGTTGGCGCTCTCTCTATTGATGGCAGCACCGCAACAGGCGTTATCAAAGAAGCGATGATCTACGCCAACGTGATTGGCTGCGATCTGGGCCCGAAAATTACACCTATTGGTAGCCTGGCAACGCTGCTCTGGCTGCATGTCCTTTCACAGAAGAATATGACCATCACCTGGGGATACTATTTCCGCACCGGGATCGTCATGACTCTGCCTGTGCTGTTTGTAACGCTGGCCGCGCTGGCGCTACGTCTCTCTTTCACTTCGTAATGAGATACTGACATGAGCAACATCACCATTTATCACAACCCAGCCTGCGGCACGTCGCGTAATACGCTGGAGATGATCCGCAACAGCGGTACTGAACCGACCGTTATTCTTTACCTTGAGACTCCACCTTCACGCGATGAGCTGGTCAAACTCATTGCAGATATGGGCATTTCCGTCCGGGCTTTGCTGCGTAAGAACGTCGAACCGTATGAGGAACTGGGTCTTGCAGATGATAAATTTACTGACGACCAGCTAATCGACTTTATGTTGCAACATCCGATCCTGATTAACCGTCCGATTGTAGTGACGCCACTGGGAACTAAACTTTGCCGTCCTTCTGAAGTCGTTCTGGATATCCTGCCAGAATCTCAGAAAGGGGCTTTCGCCAAAGAAGATGGTGAAAAAGTCGTTAATGAAGCAGGTAAAAGACTGAAATAAAGATGAAGGGGGCAACTGCCCCCTTCATTGTTACTTCGCCATTTCTTCCAGAAGGTTAATACCAACCGGCTCTTGGCTCTGTAGCGCTGTTAATGCAATACGCTTTGCATACTGCTCTCCCACATCAGAGATGAGAGGCAGCTCGCGGCTAGCCCTGGTCTTCAGGAAAGGTGAAGATGGTTCAGCTGCCGCCAGGCTGTTATTCACAACCCATGCCCATGGCTCGATGCCAGCGCGACGTAAATCCTGCTGTAGGTTCGCCGCTTCCAGTACTGGTGTCGTTTCGGCAAGCGTCACGATAATCACCTTTGTCTTCTCCGGGTCCTGCAATTGCATCATTGGCGTCATCACATGGTCATGTGTTTGCCCCATCTGACGCACCATTTCCCGGTGATAGGCTCCTGTTGCATCAAGTAGCAGAAGCGTGTGGCCCGTTGGCGCTGTGTCCATAATGACAAAATGGTCGTCAGCCTCTTTGATGATCCGCGAGAATGCCTGGAAGACGGCGATCTCTTCAGTACATGGCGAGCGGAGATCTTCCTCCAGCACTGCTAGTCCCTCAGCGTCTAATCCTTTGCCCTGATTTTCCAGCACAAAGCGGCGATAGCGCTCTGTCTCCACCTTCGGGTCGATACGGCTAACCTGAAGATTTGGCAGCGAGCCATCCAGGGTGTAAGACAGATGTGCCGCCGGATCGGATGTGGTCAGGTGGACCTTGTGACCACGCTTAGCCAGCGATACCGCTACCGATGCCGCTACGGTCGTTTTACCCACTCCGCCTTTACCCATCGTCATGACCAGCCCTTTGCCTGTTTGGCTGAGTTCATCTACCAGTGAGGAAAGTTTCGGTAAATCCAAAGTATTCAGCGTGGTAGCAGGGAGCGGCAGCGAGGCTTTGTTCTCCGTAAATAACTGACGCAGGGCTTCCAGACCGACCAGATTAAATGGCTTCAGATACAGCTGCGAGCGGGGAAGGTTCGCCAGGTTCTCTGGCATTGCCTGTAATGCTTTTTCTTCTCGAGCCAGAATACTTTGCGCCAGCGGATCATTTTCACCTGCAAACGGCGGCAGCACACCATTAATGGCAAGGTGTTGATGCTGCAAACCAATTGCATACAGCTCATCGTGCGTATGAGAGACTTCTTTCAGTGTTGAAGTCTGGGCGCGGGCAACCAGAACCAGACGTGTAAGTGCAGCATCAGAGAGCGCCTTAACCGCGTCTGAGTACTGGTGTTGTTGTTTCTCCAGCCCCACCAGCGGCCCGAGGTTAGCGGCGGCATCAGGGTTCGCTTCGAGATAACCGCTCCAGGCCCCCGGCAACTCAAGCATACGGATGGTATGACCGGTTGGCGCAGTATCAAATACGATATGGTCATACTTTTCCCGCAACTCATGGTTGGTAAGAAGACCAGTAAACTCATCAAATGCCGCGATTTCCGTGGTGCATGAACCGGAGAGCTGTTCTTCAATGCTGCTGACCACCTCAGTTGGCATCAGCCCACGAACCGGGTCGAGCACTCGGTCACGATAGGCTTGCGCCGCAGCCATCGGATCAACTTCCATCGCTGCAAGATTTTCTACGGTACTGATATCTGTAATTCGGTGGCCGATTGTTTGGCTAAATACCTGACCGACATTGGATGCCGGATCAGTACTCACCAGAAGCGTTCTCTTTCCCTGATCGGCCAGCCAGACCGCAGTAGCGCAGGCCAGAGATGTTTTACCCACGCCACCCTTACCGGTGAAGAAGATGAACGGGGGAATGTCTTTTAAAAATGGCATATTCATCTGTGATAGCTCCTCTGGAATTAAGGCATACGTGGAATGCTGCAGCAGCGTGGTTGTGCGCTGTCTTCACTCCAGTCCTGAGTAAGCGGAATACCTGCCCAACGGGCGATATCTTCACGAGTTGGCAGTTTGCCTGCCATCACGAGTTTGCCGTCGAGCAAGGTGACAGGAAGGGACTCCATCCCTGATGTGTTCAGAAACTCTTTAATGACAGGCGTATTCAGGAACTGTTGCGGGTTCTTCGCAAGGCTGTAGCGCTGAATATCAACGCCATTTTTTTTCGCCCATTCGGCGCTGGCGTTCCATTTGATGGCTTCGTCACTGACCACTACGCTGCTGGTTGCACAGCAGCCTGCTGCTTCAAAGATCTCTATTTTTGACATGGATTGTTTACCTCAGTGTTTAGTCATTTGGCTTTACACTGAGGTAAACGAAGGTGGTGGGAAAAAGATGCGCGATTAATTCATTTTTTTGTGGCAGCAGACGGGAGACGTGTCATCCGCCTCAATCTGACAAAGTTCTGTCATCGTTTCTTTCAGGTGCTTTCTGGCCCGTAGCAAACGGGATTTAAACGCCGTAAGCGTGATTCCCAGTTCATCGGCCAGGGACTGCTGGGGACGCCGGTTAAGGTCGGATTCTTCAATCAACCACCGCTCATCTTCAGGTAATGCCTGCAATGTTTCAGGCAGGCAAATATCCAGCGTTGAGATTGCATCAGGGGATGCATCAGTTAATGGGGCATCATCTTCCAGCTCAACGAATTCCCTGGTGGTGCGGTACTCATCAATCAGCAGATTCCTCGCCGCCCGATACAGCCAGGCTCGCGGATTCTCCATTTCGCAGAAACTGTCTGAATGAGCGCGGGCACGCAGGAATAGCTCTTGCAGAAGGTCTGCTGCTTTTTCGCTATCACCTGTCTTCGATGTCAGAAAGCGGGAGAGTTCGGCTTCATGTTGACGCCAGAACACGCTCATGCAGTTGTTGAATGCCGTTACATCACTCATACCAGCCCTCAAATTTTGCTCTGATTAACCCGCCGTGAAAGTTCTTCTGCAGACTCTTTTCGTTCGCTGTAGCGATCAACGAGATAGGCTGAGTTACCTCGGGTCAGCAGAGTAAATTTCACCAGTTCTTCCATCACATCCACGATCCTGTCGTAATAAGACGACGGTTTCATTCGTCCATCTTCATCAAATTCCTGCCAGGCTTTTGCCACGGAGGACTGATTCGGGATGGTGATCATCCGCATCCAGCGGCCAAGAATTCGCATCTGGTTTACGGCATTGAAAGACTGAGAGCCACCGCAGACCTGCATAACGGCCAGTGTCTTACCCTGCGAAGGGCGAACAGCGCCTTCTGATAACGGTATCCAATCAATCTGGGCTTTCATGATGCCGGTCATCGCACCATGGCGTTCAGGGGAACACCACACCATCCCTTCGGACCAACGAACCAGCTCGCGCAGTTCCATGACTTTAGGATGCGAGTCAGGCGCATCATCAGGAAGAGGCAAGCCTGAGGGATTGAAGATCCGAACCTCTGCGCCCATGGCTGTCAGCAATCTTGCCGCTTCTTCCGTTGCCAATCGGCTGTAAGAGCGTTCACGTACAGAGCCGTATAGCATGAGGATTCGCGGCGGATGAGGAACGGCAGGAACACCGAATCTTGCTTCTGTGATTGAGGTGTCGAACAAACCCGCATCAACATTCTTAAGATCACCTGTCATTTTACTTCTCCGTCTTCTGGGGCAGGGGGAGGCAGTCGTTAGTCCCTGAGCAGCATTCTTCTGTCAGGAAGGCAATCAGAGCCTCAAGGTTTTCATATCGAGCGTGGCAAAAAAGCGTTCTGCCCTGACGTTCCTGCCGTATCAGAGAAACTGATATCAACGAGGAAAGATGATGGCTCAGTGTAGAAGCTGGGATTTCGAGCCGCTTCTGCAGTTCACCAACCGGTAACCCTTTATGTCCGGCTTTAACCAGCTCCCTGTACACGCTTAGTCGTGTAGAATGACCCAGCTCTTTCAGGGTGTCTGCTGCTTTTGAAAGATTCATAAGGTTCATATTTCTATATTTCCAGAATTATAGAAATAATAACTTATTTTCCCAGGAAACCATAGTAAACATGTCTGAGAGTCGAGCTGGAGAAACGACTTAATCTGCAACGGAGGTTCCAGTGGTTACTATGTTTAGCCAGAGTTGAAGGGCTGTTCCACTGCTGGTATCGGCAGAGTTAGCCCTTTGGCAGTAGAGCGATGAGGCTGTACTTAACTGCTCAAGTGCTCTCAAACGCCAGCCACGCCGCTCGGCATCACTGCAACATCCAGCCAGGCTATCCCGGCAGACCCTTAGCCGGGTGATGTGTAAACGATATTCCGCCACTTTTACCGCGATTGTGTTCTATGGCTGTTTCATTTTTTGATTTCCCTTGTTTGACAGGTATGAGAAATACCCGACAGTTTACCTGTCGGGTATAAATGGAGTTGTGAATTGTTGATTCAGTAAAGGTCGGAACGTCAGGCTTCCAGGGGCAGGTTCAGTCACGACTGCGAGGACATTATTTATCGCCGTAATAACGGGGTTTGTACAGGATGCCGAGCCAGTTGCGTAGCCGTAGGATCAGGGGCCTGGCTTACGTGGACGCCCTGCCGCTGAGCGTGGAGGAACGTCATTACAGCCGTATGCACACAAACCTTCTTTTTGTTCTTCCTTAGCCAGATAGCTCAGAACATGACGGATATTGTTAATACTTTCCGGATCGTTATACCGAACAGGTATATTGATATTTCTAGAATACTGCGGCCGATATTCACATCGGTGCGATACGCCGTCCCGGTGCGTTATTTCCTCCCAAATTGTATTTGCTGTAAGGGCAAAGGGATAAGAATGCTGTGTTTTTTGTCTGTCCAGCCAGAATACGACATGCGCATGGTATCTATGTCGTTCAGTCCATTCGACAACCCAGAAATAGCCCACCACACCTTTCTCTTTTGTCATTTTCTCCATTAGTACACGCAAGTCATGTTCAAGTGTTTGGTGATTTAAGTGTGAATACCTGGCACTTTTCTTTTTGTAGAAAAAATCCATGCGTAATGCCAAAAGGCATGAGTATCTGTTTATCATTTCATCGATGTGTGCATTGAGAACTGAAGCCAGGAACCAGTCTTCATTAAAATTTCTATCTGAATTTTTGAGCATGATTATTCCACTGCTGATGATGAGAGAAGTCAGTGCAAGCACTAAGTTAGTGATGTTTCATGCAAGACTTTTCTTTAAGGCAATGCTGAGCTGATACTTAAATTAATTATTACTTTAAAGATGAGGTTGGTTGTTGCAATAGTATTTGCGAGGGTGTTTAAAAGAGACATTGACAGTAAGCGATGAATATAAGAACAAATGAGAGTGAGTGTAATTATATTAAAAAACCTATATTAAATTACGTAGCCTTCCTGTGTAAAACACCAGCATTAAAGGTTCTAACCTCGAGATGCTTGTATTCTATCCAGCATCCATTTTTCCACTTCGCTTTTTAGCCAGCGTGAACTGCGACCCAGCTTAATTGGTGCAGGGAACGCATTCTCTGAAATTAATCGGTAGAACCATTTGTCTGTCATGTTTGTATAGGCGGTGATGAACGTCATATCAACGAGCTGATCATTCAGTAAAGATGTGGTTGTCTGGGTGCTGGATGATATCGGATGAGTTTTGTTTGTCATGGAAAAGCTCCCGCAATTTAGTGTGAGTTCGGGAGGCGATGCGTGGTACCCAGTGGTACCTTGGATATTCACCTCACACCATGGTACTCAACAGTAAAAAAATACAGTTAATATCTTTTATGCTCAGTATGAGCCCCCTTTTTAGGGTGTACTTAAGAGAGTTCTGTCGAGCCGCCTGCAAGCAAATTTTAGACTGTGTAAAGCTATGTTGATTTTCCAGAAGTACCTCTCAAGGTTGAGATTCACAGCTCTGCGCGTTTAGCGCATAGCAAGCTATGTCATAGCGCTAACGAGGCTTTCACCGCCATGATCGTTTTTTTCGCGCATGCTTAAAAAACGAAACTTACAAATGAGAATGACAATCGACATCAGATTTATTGGTGTTAGATACCTTTAATTCTTAAATTCCAGGTCGGTATTCAAAAGGGAGTATTTCTTTCTTGCCTGACGCCCATAGCAATATATTATCTTTGATTTTGATTACATCCGTACTAAAGAAAGAGTTGTAAAACCCTACTAATTCAGAATAAGAATCCAAATCCAACTCAAGCATCATGAAGGTAATCATTACGGACCTGTACAAATAACCATTTTTATCAAATAAGTTTGATAAAAATGAATAAACCTCAGGGGTGCCATTTCTTGCTATGTTAAAAATAATATAAATTGCTATCAACTCTAACGTAAAGGATTCATTTTTATATTTTTTAGCGAGTTTTAACATCGAATCATTCACACCAATGACATTCAATCTTTTCAGTTCATTTAATAAGAGGCCAAATAATGGAGGAGCATCACCAGGGCTAAGATATAGTAGGTTGTTACTATATTGGTGAGGGTGTAAAGGTGTCTCAATTGTTAATTGGAGTAATTTTAATGCCACAGACCGCTCATCCTCTAACGCAATTAAAGATTTGTACAGGCTGAGTGGTTTTTTTATGTTAGCAGTACCCCTGATGTTGCGGTTTTTTGCGAGTTGATTAATTACTTTGTTTTTTAAAGTAATAGGTATAATAATGTTTTGTTGGGATGAGGAATCTTCTGTCTTACTTGGGAAATGAAGTTTATAAAGTTGCAATTTTAAATTTCCTTCGCCGCCACCAAGATGATTTTTTGCATAAAGCGTGCTGTTTTTACAAAAATCAATCCAGGAGTAGATACTATACAGTTCCGTTACTTCATTTAATGAGACAGGGAGCTCTGACCCGATTCTTATACGGCGTACATAGCTTTCTGTGTTTCTCCAGGCCGGTGTTTTTCGTATTAATACAAGCTTCTCTCTGGCCTGTCTTATTAATCCAGCATCTTCAATTGAAGATATCTTTCTGACATATCCCCTCCTGCTATTGAATGCGCAATAGTAAATTCGCCCCTTCTTTAATCGTTTTATTTTACGAGGGATATATTTATTAATCTGATAAACAAGGTCTTTTTTCTTGCGTTCACTCAGCTCGCAGAAGCGCAAATAATGTTTTTTACAGAGCCTTTTACGTTTTGCTTCAGGTAATGGGGACACTAAACGCTTGCAGTTTTTTCGTACACATTTAGCCATTTCATATTCCCTCATTCCAGAAAAATTTAAACCTATATTACTCCTTTGAACAGACGGTTAACCATTTTTCGGCGCTATTTTTCCACAGGAGTAAATCATGCCTCAAATCCCCGATCCGCAGGATACCAGTGATGCGGTGCGTACCTGCCTCAATCTCTTACCCCGGCAGGCTACTGAACGTATTCTGTCCCGCCTCCAGGAGGCGATTAACTATGAACCCGTGATAGGCATCATGGGCAAAAGTGGTGCGGGCAAGAGTTCATTATGCAACGCGCTTTTTCAGCAACCCGTTTGTCTGACCAGTGATTTGCTAGGCTGCACCCGCGAACCCCAGCGTCTGTTACTCACCGTTGGTGAGCGCAGCATGACACTGGTGGATTTACCGGGTGTGGGTGAGACACCGGAATACGACGAGGAATATCTGGCGCTCTATAAGGCGTTGCTGGGAGAGCTGGATTTGATTATCTGGGTACTGCGTGCCGATGACCGTGCCCGGGCAACGGATATCACGGCATACAGGGCACTGATGGAATCCGGTGCCGACCCTTCACGTTTCCTGTTTGTACTGACTCAGGCCGACCGCATTCCACCCCTCAGGGATGGTGAGCCCTGGCAGGCATCACCTTCTTCTGAACAATGCCTTTCATTGGCTTCAGTCAGTGCGCAGGTAGCCGGTCAATTGCCGTCCTCTTTCCCGGTCATGGCTGTCTCTGCACATACCTGCTATAACCTGCCCGCCCTGGTGGAGTTGATTGTGCATGCCTTGCCCGTACAGGCCAGCAGTGCCGTGTATTGCCAGCTGAAACCAGAGCATCAAACCCCGGATACTGACGCCGCTGTACGGCAGCAGTTTGGTGAGGCAGCGGGTAAGGCTTTTGACACGGTGATTAATCCTAACCACCTGCCTTCTGTCTGGACTGCTCTGTTAAGGAGCCTCCGACAAAAATTAGTGCAACTTGCCTCAACATTATGGGACCGAGTATTTGGCTGAAATCCGCCGCTTTACCCCTCAATAACCACATTCAAAAAACAGTATATTGATCTGTAAAAACGATCGATAATAGAATATCGATCGTTTTTATCTATTAAAAAATCGATGTATAAGCCCCCTATTGATCGCTTTTACCTATCAAAGCAAAGGGATATTTCTTTCTCAAAAGTGTTCATGAGCACGACGAACAGGGACGTTGACGTGATGGTCCGGATACAAAGATGCATCAGGTTCTGTGTACCGCGTCCTCCGTTGCCGCTTCTGATTCATTAATAAGGTGACATATGAAAATTCAGACCGTGATTGCACTTGTTTTGTCAGCCATTTCGGTTTCTGCTCAGGCGGGTAACTGGGCTGTGAAAAACGGCTGGTGCCAGACGCTGACCGATAATGGTCAGGCACTGGTGATGCTGAAAAACAACACCATTGGCATCTTTGGTCAGTTGCAGGGCTGCCCCAATGGCCCGCAGGAGCTGATGGGGAGTCGCATCAGTGTAAACGGCAATCTGGTACCCACATCTCAGTTGTGCAACCAGCAAACAGGATTTAAGGCTGTTGAGGTTGAAGGTGGGCAGGCACCTGCAGCCGCCAGAAAGGCAATTGCTTCGATTGCAGGTCAGGAAACATCGACCCTTCAGGTCTTTGGTGCGCAACTGACATTCACCCGTGGGGACATGATGGCGGTCTGCCCGAAATACGTATCTGCCCTTGCTGCCAGTACCGGGAGTCGAGCGCCGGAGATTAACAAAGGCTCAGTCATGAAAGCGGCCAAAGAAGCGTACACGAAAGAGTATGACCGTGACACGGCTGAGGCCGCTGATTTTGGCAGCTACAAAGTGGAGGGAAATACTGTGGTTTATGAGGTCTACAATGCCGGATATCGTACCTACGATAAGGTGGTGGTGACCGTTGGTGCTGATGGTAAGGCCACCGGTGCCAGGGTTGAATACATGGGGCAATAACGTCTTATCCGCCACGCCATTTTTAATGTTAAAGGCCAAGTTCCTTCGGGAGCGTGGCCTTTTCTTTTTATACCGATAAACACACAAAGGAGTGGATTATGCGATTAGCATCCCGCTTTGGTGCGGTGAACCTAGTTCGCCGTGACCGTCCCTTAACCCGTGATGAACTTGCTCACTATGTTCCCAGCGTGTTTAGTGAGGAAAAGCATGAATCGCGCAGCGAGCGCTATACCTGCATCCCGACCATCACTCTGTTGGATAACCTGCAGCGCGAAG
Organism: Citrobacter sp. Cpo074; assembly: GCF_030332745.1. NCBI lineage: Bacteria > Pseudomonadati > Pseudomonadota > Gammaproteobacteria > Enterobacterales > Enterobacteriaceae > Citrobacter > Citrobacter sp. Cpo074. The sequence continues at coordinate 77,941 of NZ_JAOWHG010000032.1, read as the reverse complement.
GTTTTCAGCCGTTCTTTGCCTGCCAGACCCGTGTGCGTAACCCCGACAAGCGGGAACACACCAAACATATGCTACGTCTGCGCCGCGAAGGGCAGATTACCGGTAAACAGGTGCCGGAAATTATCCTGCTTAACAGCCATGACGGTTCTAGTTCCTACCAGATGCTGCCGGGACTGTTCCGAGCGGTCTGTCAGAACGGACTGATTTGCGGCGAGAGCTTTGGAGAGGTGCGAGTGCCCCATAAGGGCAACGTGGTGGAAAAGGTTATCGAAGGGGCTTACGAGGTGCTTGGGGTGTTTGACAGGGTGGAGGAAAAACGCGACGCCATGCAGTCACTAATGCTTCCGCCACCAGCACAACAGGCATTGGCAAAAGCTGCACTGACATATCGCTTTGGCGAGGAGCATCAGCCCGTGACGGAATCACAGCTATTGGCCCCTCGTCGCTGGCAGGATGAGTCCGGAGATCTCTGGACAACTTATCAGCGTATTCAGGAGAACCTAATAAAAGGTGGTTTGAACGGTCACAATGCAAAAGGAGGACGCTCACATACACGTGCAATTAAAGGTATTGATGGTGATGTGAAGCTGAATCGAGCTCTGTGGGTGATGGCAGAAAATATGCTGCATCTCGCCTCATGAACGATATCTCCGTGTTTGTTTATAGCCCTGTAGCTGGTTGTTACGGGGCTTTTTCTTTTAAGGAGCCGCCATGTCCGAACTGATTTTACCTTCGGTCTTCCCGATGAATGAACAACGTACCATCCGTCGTGCCCTGCGATTACTGGAGAAATATCAGCGGCAGCCCAGTGAGTCGTTCCTTGCCGCTAGTTTCGCGAAAAACTGGTTACAGCTCTATTTGGCAAAGCAGGAGCGCGAAGTCTTTGTTGTTATCTATCTCGATAATCAACATCGTCTGCTGGAGCATGAAACGCTCTTCCTCGGTACGATTAACCATACCGAAATTCATCCTCGCGAAATTGTGAAATCTGCACTGCGTCATAATGCAGCTGCGGTAATCATCTCCCATAACCACCCATCTGGCATTACCGATGCCAGTAAAGCTGACAGAGCCATTACGTCCAGGGTTATAGAGGCTCTGGGGCTGGTCGATGTCCGGCTACTGGATCATTTCATCATTGGTGATGGTGAAGCGTTGTCGTTTGCTGAGCATGGATGGCTATAAGAAGAGGAAGGGCTAATGAAAATCATCAGTAAGCGTCAGGCGATGGCAATTTATCGTCTGCATCCTGAATCCCGATTGTTTCAATTCTGTACCGGGAAATATTGCTGGTCCGGGAGCGTCTGCCATTACTACGGTCGTGAAGTTCCGGATATCAAGGGTGTTCTGGCTGTCTTTGCCGAGCGACGCAAGGACCGGAACGGACCGTATGTCTCTCTGCGCAGCGTCACTCTCAATTAACCTTATTAAAGGAGCTTCAGATGTCGAGTAAGACACTCACAGTGAATGATGATACCGCTGAGCCCTGGTGGGGGCTGAATCGTAATGTCATTCCTTGTTTTGGTGCGCGTCTGGTCCAGGAAGGTAACCGCCTATATTACCTGTCTGACCGCGCCAGCATAATAGGCCTATTCAATAAAGCAGATTTGCTCCGTCTTGACTAGGCATTTCCTGTTCTGCTGAAGCAGGCGGAGCTCATGCTTACCAGCGGCGAACTGAATCCCCGACACCAGCATTGCGTCACCCTCTATGCAAAGGGGCTGACCTGCGAAGCTGATACGCTGGGTTCCTGTGGTCACGTCTATATCTCCATTTATCCTACTCAACGCTAATTAACTTTAGAACTCACTTTTACGAGAACAACTCATGAATACTTTACCTGCAATAAACCAGCGGGCTGTTCAGACATGCTTATCACCCGTGGTTGTCTGGCAAATGCTGCTTGCTCGACTACTTGAGCAGCACTATGGCCTGACCTTAAATGACACGCCGTTCAGCGATGAGGCTGTTATTAAAAGACATATCGAAGCTGGTATCACGCTTGTCGATGCCGTTAATTTTTTGGTGGAGAAGTACGAATTGATCCGTATCGACCGCAGAGGATTTAGCTCACAGGGACAAGTGCCATATTTGACCGTGACAGATATCCTTCATGCCAGGAGAGCATGTGGATTAACGAACAGTTGTCCTTATCGGGAAGTAAGTAATATTGTTCTTGGCCGATCGCGGCAGTGAGGTGTACTTCAATAGCTGAGAAAATTTGTACGGTCTGTGAAGATATTAGTGGGATTAGCGACTCGATGAAAGGCTCATCGAGTCGCATGAAAAACAAGATGGGGGCACAAAAGGGGGCACTTATAAAGATGAAACAAGAAAAAAAATATATTTATCAATGGTTATTCGCGGTGTGTTATGTTCCTATTATCGCACCATTTCAAACTCTTCCCAAGTCTACCGAAATCAACTAAAAGCCCGTTTACTGCGGTTTTCAGCGCACATCTTATTTTTCGGGTAACCTGCACCACGTTCTCCGTATCGCCATTCTTGGTTGGTAGTTCAGAGGCCGTTAATCAGGCCTCGTCGAAATGGCTGATAATATCGAGCGGCCCTGTGCCAGGGCCGATTCGTTTACTGAGCAGATTCAGCAGGATGTAAATGCAATACGCTTTAACCCCTCTACCGCTTTTTCGAGGTAGGCGCGTGGACATCCCATGTTCAGGCGGATAAAACCATTTCCAGCAGGACCAAAGCCATTTCCCATTGAAGGCGCAATACCGGCAACATCAAGCATTACCCATTTGAGCTGCTCATCATCCAGTCCAAGCGCTTTGCAATCTATCCACAGTAGATACGTTGCCTGGGAAGGAACAACCCGAGCCCATGGGAGATATTCATCAATTTGTTGAATAAACCAGCGTCGATTTTCAGCCAGATAGCCAAGTAAATCGTCTAACCATGGTGCACCATGTTGCCATGCAGCCGTACTCGCCTCGACGGATAGCGCATTGAATACATCCAGTCCATGCGCATCCAGACGGCGTAAAAAGTGTTCACGCAATGCCGGTGCCGGTATCAGAAAATTAGCAATACGCAATGTCGACAAACCAAACGTTTTACTGGCTGAAGTGGCTGAAATTACACGCGAATGCCAGCGTTCACCCAGATGCAGAACTGAAGTAAATTGTTCTCCAGGAAGCAATAAATCTGCCCATATCTCATCAGACAGCAACGTCACATCATAGGTCTCGCATAGCGTAAGTAGCTGTTCCAGCTCTTGTGCAGACCAACAACGACCGGTTGGGTTATGCGGATTACATAAAATCATTAATGGTGGACGTTCAGTCCGGAATAACATTTCCAGGTGAGCAAAATCCATTTGATAACCGGTAGCCGGGTCCTCATACAACGGATTTTCCAGCAGCTGTCTGCCGTTCAGAGAGATAATTTTAGCGAATGAGCCATAATAAGGTCCCTGAACGACCACGCCTTCACCGGGTTGACTCAGCATTTGTACGAGTAGCGATAATCCCGGAACAACACCTTCAATACTGCAGATCCACTCTTGCTTGATTTCCAGCTGATGCCGGGTTGAGAACCATGAGATTAATGAATCAAAGTAGCTTTGTGGTCGTTCGCTGTAACCAAAAATACCGTGCCCGACGCGATGAGTTAAAGCTTCCTGAACAGCGGGCGGGCAAGTAAAGTCAAAATCAGACACCCACATTGGCAACAGTTGATGTGTATCCTCGCCGAAATATCGCGCCATAAAGTCCCATTTCAGCGAGGCGGTATCGTGACGATCGATAATCTTATTAAAATCCATTACATGCTCTCCCTATTCTGTTGCCGTGATATTTTTTTCTGTTTCTGCCACTGATGGTGCCTTCGCAATACCGATTCCCGTGAAACCGTAAATCAAGGCGAAGAAGATTGCGGCATAGCACTGAATCGCCCATGGCAATAAATCCAGCGTGCTCACTCCTAATGTCGTGGCCATATAAACTCCGGCAGCGGTCCACGGCAACAACGGCTCAATAACGGTGCCAGCGTCTTCAATGGTGCGGGACAGATTTTTGGTATCCAGTCCCATACGACGATATGCGTCTTTAAACAGTTCAGCTGGAACCAGAAGAGCCAGCTTGCCGTCGCTTGTTGCTCCGGTCACCAGAAGGGTGGTACCAATGGTTGCCGCAATTAACTGACCGACACTGTGAATGACCGTCAGTAAGCGGTTAATGATAATGTTGAGCGCGCCGGTTAACGTTAAGGCACCGGCAAAAGAGAATGCGCAAAATACCAGAAGGATAGTGCTCATCATTGAGAACATTCCGCCGCGGTTCAGCAGGCGCGGAACATCAGCAATAATGCCCTCACTCCCTTGCGGGAACATAGTAATGTTGAATCCATCTATAAAGGCATCCAGTCCCTGCTTGATGCTGAGTCCTTGCATGACAACGCCCAGAATCAGGGCTAATACGCATGCACTCAGCATTAAAGGAATGACCGGCTTTTTACGAATTGCGCCCCACAACACAATAACCGGCGGCAAAATCAGAATGATATTGAAGTGGTATAGCGACTCCAGAGCGTTGACAATGTCGGTAACCCGTTGTGGCGTGGCGACCTCGCCGAGCATATTGCTGTGGCCGGCAATAAGATAAACCACGGCGGCAAGCAGAAAGCTGGGAATAGTGGTCCACAATAAGTGCTGGATATGCTCGAAAAGGGTGGTATCTGCAACAATGGCCGCAAAGTTGGTGGAGTCTGACAGCGGCGATATCTTGTCACCGAAGTAAGCGCCAGAAACAACGGCACCTGCCGCTGCTGCCATCGAAACATCCAGTCCGGCGGCAACGCCCATCAATGCTACGCCAACCGTTCCGGCGGAACCCCAGGAGGTTCCGGTACACACCGATACGACGCTGGTCAAGAAGAAGGCGGCTATGAGAATGTATTCGGGGCTGATCAGTTTAAGTCCCCAGTACACCATGTAAGGGATGGTGCCGCTGAACATCCATGTACCAATCAGGCCGCCGACACAGATAAGAATCATGATAACCGGCATTGCTTTGGCGAGTTTATCAACCACCGAATTAATGATGTCTTCCCAGCAATACCCTTGCCACCAGGCCATACCCGCGGCGACTGCAGCAGAACATAGCAATAAAGGCTCAATACGTAGCCCCATGATGCCGTAGCCAATAATTAACAGCAGTAGCATGGCTAAAATAGGGATCACTGCCAGTCCAAATGAGAGTGTTTTTTTCTGATTTTGAGAGGCATTCATTCATGAATCTCCAGTCTGTAAGGTCGCTCAAGAGTAGAGAACACCCTTTTGCCTGACTGTGATCGCTCATTGGCCCTCATGTAAGCGATTACATGAAGACGTTAAACTTGAAGTCGATCACAATTCAGGGGCTTGACGATTTACGCATTGATTTCAGAGAGAGGGGGGAAGAACAGAATCGCGGATCACTAAATCCGCAGTGAAACTATTCACGCTGGGACGCTGAGTTGCGCCCTTAAAAAGCTGTATCGCCAGCTGCGAAGCGCAGCGAGCCATGCGCTCAACGGGATAATGCATTGTTGTGAGTGCGGGATAGAGATAGCGGGCCATCACCACATCATCAAATCCAACGATCGAAAGCTGCTGCGGAAGTGTAATTCCCTGCTGATGGAGGATGCGCATAATCCCGGCGGCCATTACATCATTAAACGTCACCGCTGCGGTGAAAGGAATGCCGCAATTAAGCAGCTGATGTGCAGCGCGTTCGCCACCTTCTTCATTAAAGGGCACGCTAATCACCCAGTTTTTATCTGGCGTAATGCCATATTCGGCCAGCGCCTGGCGATAGCCTTCCAGCCGCTCACGGCGATCGATAATCGGTAAATCACTTGTCACGCAGGCAATACAACGGTGCCCCTGTTCCAGGAGATGTAGCGTGGCTGTTTTAGCTGCTTGACTATTTTCCAGCCACACGCAGCGATTGGCCATCCCGGCAATATAGCGGTTCACGACCACCATGGCAGGAAAATGAGCGGCATATCGCAACAGTTCCTTTTCCGACAGCCTACTGGCATGGACCACAATAGCTTCGCAGCCCTGGTTTATCAGGAAATCGAGTCCCGATTTTTCCATTCCTTCATCGTGGCCACCGCTGCATACCATCAGCCGAAATTGCTGCTGGCGTGATACTTCTTCCACGCCTCGGGCAAGCCTGGCAAAAAAGGGATCGGCAAGGTTGCCGGTCAATAACCCGAGCATGTCACCGCTGCGTTTCGCTAATGCAATAGCGGCGGCATTGCGATGATAGTTCAGTTCGCGCATGGCTTTTTCAACACGCTCACGCGTCACGGGTTCAACCCATGCGGTTTGATTAATAACACGTGAAACTGTTGCGGTGGACACTCCCGCTAACTCTGCAACATCCTTAATCGTTGCCATGCTGGCTCTTTACCTTTTTGATTCTTAAGAATTTGCTTATCGCTGGTTTTTTTCCTTATCTTATTCAGATTGGGGGGATTTGTCACCGAGACATCCTCTGAGTATATCTACTCAGAGGCTTATTTTTAGTACTGAATAATTAAATACTATCCTGAGTATTATTATCCTTACATACGATATTCGATCATCCCGCTCTTTTGGGCCACCCAGTCATACAGACGTTGTCCACGGAGATTGGTTTCATGCGTATGCCAGTATAATCTTGACGCGTGGTGTTTTTTGGCTTGTTGTTGGACATACTCGATAAGCTGTTTACCGATATGTTGGCCACGTACCTCTTCGCTAACAAATAAATCTTCGAGATAGCAATAGTTAGATTCTGCCCATGTTGAACGGTGAAAGAGATAATGCACCAGTCCCACTATTTTTCCATCATATTTGGCAACAGCACAATAAACAGGTTCGCTCGGGGTAAGGAAACGCTCCCACGTTAATTTTGTTACTTCATCTGAAATTTTAGTGCGATAAAATGTTTGATAGTTTATCCATAAAGGAAGCCAGCAGGCGTAGTCTTTTTGTTCTGCACTTTCAATAGTAACGGTATTCATGTTAGTCATATATATCCTGATATTTTATACGAGTAATGTGTTAGTATGATGATACTAAGAACTTTATAAATTCTCGTAAAGAGACACTTTCGATATATTGATAGGATCCACTTTTAGTATAAAGGTTAATACAATGAAGAAAAACAATGCGCCTTTATTTCAAGGATTTGTTTTAGGAAAAGGCGCGGTTAAGGAGCAGGTTTACCACATCCTCCGCGATCACATCCTCGAAGGGCGATTGCCGCCAGGAACAAAAATGCCGTCAACCAGGGCATTGTCCGAGATGATGTCAATTTCACGAAACTCAGCGATCGCCGGTTATGACAGGCTATTAGATGAAGGGTATATCCTGACCCGTAAAGGGTCTGGAACATATGTCTCACATAATATTCCGGATCGGAGTATCAGCAATAGCTATCCAAAGATAGCGTCGGGGGACGTCGTCTCGCCTGATGAACAGGTTCACAGCCGAAATAATCCTGTTCGCGATTTGTGGTCAAATGAGTATGAAGGGCGCGGCATGAACCGCCTATTTGCGGTTGGTGTCGGGTGTACGGATCTCTTCCCGCATGCGTTATGGGGAAAGCTACTGCAACGTGTCTGGAGACAATCCCGGCATCAACTGGGCGCTCACACTCATCCTTGCGGGTACTTTCCATTGAGAAAAGCGGTTTGCCGCTACATTAAAACAACGCGTGGAGTGAACTGTAACGAAGAACAGATAATCATCGTAAATGGTATTCAACAGGCATTGAACATTACTGCACGAGCATTGCTGTCGGCAGGAAGTGACGTTTGGCTGGACGACCCGGGTTACAAAGGCGCCCGCGGAGCCTTCATGTCAGTTGGCGCGATGGTGAGGCCCGTACCGGTAGATAGCGAGGGAATGAACGTCCGCTATGGTATTGATCATTTTCCTGACGCTAAGCTGGCCTATGTCGTCCCGTCGGATCAATATCCATTAAGTGGAACGTTAAGTTTATCCCGGCGTTTTGAGTTGCTGGAATGGGCGAAGTTGAATCAGGCATGGATATTTGAAGATGACTATAATAGCGAGTTCCGTTATGCCGACCGTTCTTTACAAGCTCTGCAAGGATTAGATCAGAATCAACGCGTAATCTACGCCGGAACATTTTCTAAAATGATGTACCCGGAATTCCGTTTAGGTTTTTTAGTTGTCCCGCCGGGTTTACAAGAACAGATTATGGTGACGAAATATTTTTCCGATCTTGGCACCAGTTATCTTGAACAGGCTGTGATGGCGAATTTTATTGAGGATGGTCACTATGCCAGTCATGTGCGCCGAATTCGTAAGGCATGCTATGAAAGAAGAACTGCGCTGGTCAATGCTATTCAAGAATACCTGGCTGATAAAATGATTGTGCAGCCTTCTGACTCTGGCGTCCATATTGTGTGCTGGCTACAAAACGGATTAACCGGAAATGAAGTTGAGGAGCAAGCCAGATTACTAGGGATGGGAATACTATCACTAAGTCGTTATTACCAGAGCGATATCTCACGACAGGGGATTTTGATTGGTTTTGCAAATCATCCGGTAGAGGCAATTGTTGATGGGATTCGCCGTTTGGCTCAGGTTATTTAAATTATAATTTATTCCGCTCTTAGCATTAATGCAGTAAATACGTTTCTTTCGCTACAGGCAAAAATATAGCGTCTGTTTTTTGTACAATTAAATAGTGTGGATCCGTTAAAAACACGCATTGTGGTTCTTTTGGGCCGCTCAGTTTGATCATACCCTGCGCTGGTTTAGTTCTGTTTTGTAAGAGGTACAGATATGCCGGGCGTCTTTAATCAATTCCAACAACCCGTAGGTATGACTTTGTCTGACTGGAAAGGCGCACCCTTTCCACAGGCTCAGCAAATTACAGGTCGCTATTGTAAGCTTGAGCGCATTAACACTGAACGCCATGCAAAAGAGTTGTATGAAGCGTACTGCGAAGCAAGCGATTGTCGTGACTGGACATATCTGGCGGTCGGACCTTTTGAAACTTTTGATGCCTTCCTGGTTTATTTAAAACACATGGAAGAACAGACAGATCCGATGCATTTTGCCGTGATCGATTTAACCAGTATGAAACCTGTTGGTACGTTTGCTCTTATGCGGATTGATCCCGCAAATGGTGTGATTGAGGTAGGGCATGTTTCTTACTCCGTACGCATGAAACGCACGCGAATTTCAACGGAAGTCATATCATTGCTTTTAAAGTACGTTTTTGAGGATCTGGGCTATCGCCGTTTTGAATGGAAATGTGATGCCTTCAATGCGCCTTCCCGTGGGGCGGCGGAGCGCTTTGGCTTCAGTTTTGAAGGTATATTTCGGCAGGCTATCGTTACCCGGGGTCGTAATCGAGATACCGCATGGTACTCAATCATTGACGGTGAGTACCCGATACTTCGACCTGCCTACGATCTGTGGCTCGATGAGCGTAATTTCGATAGCCAGGGACGGCAGATTCGGCGCCTTGGCGAGCTGATGGAAAGGGGATAAAAAAGCTCCCCGAATAAACCGGAGAGCCAGAAAGCGTAGCGCACGCGCAGTATTATTTCTGCCGCGACTCCAGCCAGACCAGTGCCAGCGTGGAGAGTGCGCACATCAGCAGAATGCCGACAAACCAAAACAGATACCACATCGTACGGTCCTCCCTAGTAAAGTTCGTGATTGTGGCGGCGGATCGTTTCTACATTGATTCGTCCCAGCATTTTGTAATAACTCCACACGGTATAAAGCAGAACGATCGGTAGAAAAATCAGCACAATAACCAGCATGATACTGAGCGTCATCTGGCTGGAAGTGCTGTCCCACACCGTCAGACTGGAGAGCGGATACGCGCTTGAAGGCATCACAAACGGAAACAGGGTGATTCCGGCGGTGAAGATCACGCAGGCCTGGGTCAGTGAAGCGCACAGAAATCCCCATACGGCCCGACGTTGCCCGCAGGCATAGATCGCGAGCATCGGGAAAATCATGCCAAGCAGCGGAATAATTAACAGCAGTGGTGACTGATAAAAGTGCGCCATCCACGCGCCCGGTGAGGTCGTTACCATTTTTAACAGCGGGTTGGAAGGACCATTCGGATCCTGGCTAAGTAGCACATAGCCGTCGATCCCCGTCCATAGCCAGTAACCGGCTAACAGAAAGCAGAGCACGACCAGCATTGCGCTACGACGGGTAGCAGAGAGCGCGCGTTGGTGAAGAATGCCGTCGGTCTTCAACTGGAGCCACACGCCTCCTTGCAGAATAACCAGCATCAGGCTTAATGCGCCGCACAGCAGCGCAAAGGGTGAGAGTAACTGCCAGAAAGTGCCCAGGTATTGCACATGAAGCTGTGGTGTGAAGATAAAAGGCACGCCCAGGAACAGGTTGCCGAACGCGACGCCGAAGATAACAGGAGGGACCAGGCTCCCGATAACCAACCCGGTGTCCCACATAGCACGCCAGCGTGCATTGGCTATTTTGCCGCGATAATCAAAGGCCAACGGGCGAAAGAAAAGAGCACACAGCACCAGGATCATTGCCACATAAAACCCCGAAAATGCGGCGGCATAGACCCGCGGCCAGGCCGCGAATAATGCACCACCCGCCAGAATGAGCCACACCTGGTTACCTTCCCAGTGCGCCCCGACGCTATTGATTAACACCCGTCGCTCATCATCGTTTCGCGCGATCAGCGGTAACAGGCAGCCGACCCCCATATCAAACCCGTCAGTGACCATAAAGGCCACCAGAATGATGCCAATCAGCAGCCACCAAATGAGCCGCAACGTTTCATAATCCAACATGATTGTCTCCTTTATCCCTGTTGTTGCGTTGGTTGCTGGTTATGCATTGCATCTGGACCAAGGCGCGCGTATTTCTGCATCAGGTAGACCTCAGCAATTAAAAACAGGGTGTAAAGCGTGAGAATTAGCCCCATCGAGAAGGCCAGTTGGCCTGCGCTCAGCGCGGAGTGGGCGTACCATGTCGGCAAAATATCCTGAATCGCCCACGGCTGGCGGCCAAACTCCGTCATAAACCAGCCAGCTTCGATGGCAATCCACGGGAGCGGCAGGCTCCACAGCGTCATGCGCAGTACCCAGCGATGCTGGTCGATACGCCAGCGTAAGGTCTGTATCAACGCAATCGCCATCACCAGTAGCAGCAGCGAACCGCAAGCAATCATGATGCGAAAGCTCCAGAACACGGGGGCCACTTGCGGAATGGCGCCGCGTTGCGCGGCCTGATATTGCGCTGGCGTAACGTGGTTCATGTCAGGCGCGTAGTTCGCCAGCAGGATGCCGTAACCCAGATCTTTCTCCACAGCGTGAAAAGCGTTCAGTACCTGAGGCGTGCGGTTACCTTTGGCAATTTCCTGCATCAGTAACCACGCCTCACGGCCCCGCTGCAGGCGTGGGAGCGCGTCCGCCATCAGGTTTTTCAGCCCCGGAACCGGCGTATCCAAAGAGTGGGTCGCCAGAATACCCAGCAGGGCCGGTATTTTCACGGCAAAGGCGTTACGCTCTTGCTCCTGCTGCGGCCAGGCGATGACATGAAAGGGCGCGGGGGCCGGTTCGGTTTGCCATTCGCCCTCCATTGCCGCCAGTTTTACCGGCTGGATCTGGGCGACCTCATAGGCTGAGCTATCACCCAGTTGTAGCGTGCCGAGGATAGCCAGCGTGCCAAAGACGGAACCCACCGCGAAGGAGCGCCGGGCGAACTCGCGATTGCGACCACGCAGCAAATACCAGGCGCTAATAGACATCACAAACATGGCGCCGGTGACATAACCGGACATCACGGTATGCACAAATTTCACCTGGCTGACGGGGTTAAAGACCAGCTCGCTAAAGCTGCTCATCTCCATGCGCAGGGTATCAATATTAAAGTGAGCGCCAGTTGGATATTGCATCCAGCCGTTGGCGTTGAGGATCCACAGGGCCGAGATGTTAGAGCCAAACGCAACCAGCCAGGTCACCAGTAAATGCTGATACTTGTTTAAGCGCTGCCAGCCAAAGAAGAACAGCCCCACGAAGGTGGATTCAAGAAAGAAGGCCATCAAGGCTTCCATCGCCAGCGGGGCACCGAAAATATCACCCACATAGTTGGAATAGAGCGACCAGTTAGTCCCGAACTGAAACTCCATGGTCAGGCCGGTTGCCACGCCGAGCGCAAAGTTAATACCGAATAGCTTTCCCCAGAAACGCGTCATGTCGCGGTAGACTGTTTTGCCGGTCACCACGAACAGGGTTTCCATGATGGCCAGCAAAAAAATCAGCCCCAGCGTCAGGGGAACAAACAGAAAATGGTACAGCGCGGTCAGCGCAAACTGCCAGCGCGATAGGTCAATGACGTCCCACATGCGAACTCCATCAGGCATTAGAGAGTGAATAGGTAAGGAAGAAAACGTCAGATCCGCAGTAGAAAAGTACGCAGATCTAAAGAAGGGGATCAGGCAGGCGGGCCGGATGCCAGCCAGCCGCAGACTTCATCCAGGCGCTCGAGCGAGTCGAGCAGATCTTCCGGTGCGGCCAACACCAGTTCCGGCAACGGACAGATCTCATAACTCTCAAGCAGAAGCCCTTTCAGGGTATCCAGACAGCGCACATGCCAGACATGGCGCAACGCCGTGGCGTCGATTTGGCTCTCGCCGTAGCCGATGGTGCGGATTTGAATGTGCCCTTTGCCGCACAGGCGGGCGAGGAACAGGCGATCCGCGTTGCTAATTGGCAGTTGGGTGAGGTTAATGCTATGGGGTTGCGCTGCCGGATCGCGCACGTGCGCCAGCAGTTCCTGGGCCAGCGTCAGGCCATTCATCAACCCATCTATAGGCGGAGGCAGCAGGCTATCGTCCGGCAGCGTATTGATTGTTGCCGCCTGCCACAGCGCCCGTGGCGCGCTACCTGCTTCCAGATGTTCCTGCCATTGCCCCTTGTCATTCTGACAACGCACCCGCCAGATACCGCAGAAAATCGACTCCTGAATCTCGCTCGCCCTGCCGTCAGCATGCTGAATGCGCACGGAAACTTCGCCTTCGCCGAGTAGCGTATTCAGAAAGGTGAGATCGTCTGCATTGAGCGAGGATAAATCCCATCCCAGCACATCCTGTTTGGCGGGAATTCTCTGGGTGAGCTGGTGGCGCACATCGGCTAACAATGCCATCACCGCCGGGCTGTGCGGACAGTTTTCCAGTGTTGCCATGCTGGGGTCGCTGTTGACCTGGCAGGTGAGGGGCAAGGGGTTCATGCTGAAGCTGTCATCACCCGGCTGCGTTCCTGGCCCCAGCAGATGAAAAAAGGAATCGCTCATCATGCAGACTCCGGCGGTATACGTTCTTCAACGAGGGGACGCATCAGGTTGAGCAGGTCGGCCCACGGGTGGATACCGCTGAGAATGCCGCGCAGCTCACCTTGGGTAAACACCAGGGTAGCCGGAAAACGGAACACGCCAAAGCGATCGCCGATCGCCTCGCTGTGTTCAAGATCCGCCATGGCGATGTGCCAGTCAAACTGGGGAAACTCGCGGAGCAACTCGGCAATCATGACCGGGTTATCGCTGACTTCCGGTGTACGGCGAGGATCGCTACTGAGCAGGACCACGCCATTACGCACGCGGGTTATCCAGTCATCCAGTTCAGATGCGCTCAGCGGTTGCCAGCCCTTAGCCAGCATTCGCTGCCATAGCGCAGAAAACGGTTGGTCATTCAACATGTTAATTATCTCTCCAGCGTTACGCGATACTGGCGAATACGCACGCCTTCATAGTTTTCCATCGACAGGCAGTCATAGTTCAGGCAACGCGTTTCATCGCTTATCTGTGGCGCAATGCCCCACGCGGCCAGTTGCGTAAGCGCGGCCTGTTCTGCCGCCGGGAGCTGAGCGCGCGCGATGTCGGTCAGGCTGCCGCCATAGTCGTCCAGCTGTACCGGCTGTAGTCCCACCAGAGCGATGTGCGCGGGGAGATGGCCGCGAATATCCGCCAGAGCCAGCACTTCAGAGAAGCTGTTCTGATGCAGACTCATTTTTTTGGCGCTGAGGTAACTCGGGACTTTGTCTCCGGCGTAAGTTTGCAGGGTGCCTGGTGCGAGCCCGTAGTCGATGGCGTCAAGCAGCAGCAAATGGCTGGCCTGCTCAACGTAGCCCAGCAGATTCAGTCCCTGCGTGCCGCCGTCAACAATCTCTACCGATTCAGGCCAGTGATAATGAGCGTACAGGCGCTCAGCGAGGCGAATACCAAACCCTTCATCTGCCCACAGCAGGTTGCCTAAGCCCATCACGATGACGTTAGGTTCGCTCATGACGCCTCCTTATCGTGCTGACCCTTAGGAAACTTATGACTACGAAAGCCGTTAATCATGGTTGAGATGACGGTCTCGTCAGACATGATGTCCTCACGAATCGCCATATACACATGGCCTACGATGAAGGCGGCGATGAACCACATCCCTAACCGATGCCAGCTGTGGATATCGAGAGAGTTCCCGCCGGTCCAGTAGAAAAACTCCGTCACATAGCGGAAAGGGATAAAAATGGCGTACTGGCTATGTTCGCTGTATAAGGCAAAACCGGTGAGGATCATAAAAACGGAAAGCAGGAAATAACCGCACATCGCCGCCTGCGCGATGGGGTTATGACCGATATCATCTCCCGGTTTTTTTTCCAGAAACAGATACCAACGCACCACAGAATACGCACCCTGCCACCAACTGCGCCGCCAGATCGGCACGATAAACAGTTCGCGTGAATAGCGGTTACCGACGAAGGCCCAGTAAATGCGCATCAACAGTATCACCGTGAACACCATGGCGGCGGCGAAATGCACCAGCCGGATGTCGCCCATGTAGAACAGATAAGTGGCCTCACCGCTGACCGACGGCAGCGGTCGGCCAATGAAGTATCCGGTCACCATCAACACCAACATGCAGCCCACCGTCAGCCAGTGCCACAAGCGTACTGGCGCTTCAAACACATAGTGGCTGGTGGCGGTATCACGCGCCTCCCTGACGCGTAGGGATGTTTTTCCAGTCATCGTTCCGTTCCTTAACGCTTAGCGAACCTGGACGGCGATAAGTTCACTGCCGTCGTCGCCGAGTACGTGGGTTGAACATGCCAGGCAGGGGTCGAAGCTGTGCAAGGTGCGCAGGATCTCCAACGGTTGATCCGGTATCGCCATTTGGGTGCCCATCAGCGCCGCCTCGTAAGCGCCAATTTGTCCCTTTGGATCGCGCGGGCTGGCATTCCAGGTGGTCGGCACCACGCATTGATACAGGTCGATCTTCTGGTCGCGAATCGATGCCCAGTGGCCTAATGCTCCGCGCGGCGCTTCGGTAAAACCGATCCCGCGACAGTGCTGCGGCCAGCTTTCAGGCTCCCACTTTTCGGTATTTGCGGTAGCCAGATTGCCGTTTTTCAGGTTGGTCATCAGCTTGTCGAAGAAATATTGCAGCTTGCTCACGGCCCACTGCGCTTCGTGCGCGCGGCACAGAATACGTCCCAGCGTTGATTGCATACCCGACAGCGGCAGCTTGAGGGCGGACATCATGCGATCCACGGATTCAATCGTGGCGGCATCCCCTTTGTGATAGGCAATCAGCGTACGCGCCAACGGCCCAACTTCCATAGCGTGTCCCCGCCAGCGCGGGGCTTTAATCCACGAATAGCGTTCCTGTTCGTTGAGCTGCTTGATATCGGTATCGCTGCCTTTGACATCGCCCGGGTTGTACCAGGGTTCAGTAATCCCTTCGAACGGGTGGCGACCTAATTGATCGTCCGGATAACGATACCAGGCATGATCGACAAACTCCTGAATTTGCTGCTGATCGTCCAGGTCCACCGGCATGACGTTGTTAAAATCACCATTAATCACCGCGCCGCCAGGCATCAACAGGCTCTTCGCGCTGAAGTCATTGGCGATATCCGGGAACGCGCCGTAGCTTAAGACGCACTTATCAGAAAGCCCGGTGCCAATCTGGCTCCAGGGTTTATTGAACTGGCCGATAGCCAGTGCGTCAGGCACCATGACGTTGTTGATGAAATCAGCGGTACGGGTGATGATTGACTGCACCAGGTTCAGGCGTTCCATATCGACTGCGCCTACCGCGCCGCTCTGATCGATATTGATAGCGCACGGCATCCCGCCGACAATCCAGTTCGGATGCGGATTTTTACCGCCAAACACCGTATGGATTTTGATGATCTCGCGCTGAAAATCGAGCGCTTCCAGATAGTGGGCAAAGCCCATCAGGTTGGCCTCTGGCGACAGCTTGTACTGCGGATGTCCCCAATAACCATTGCGGAAAATCCCCAGTTGACCACCTTCGACAAATTTCTTCAGGCGATTTTGAACGTCAAAAAAGTAGCCAGGAGAAGACATCGGCCAGGCTGAAAGGCTTTGTGCCAGCTGCGATGTGGCGCGCGGGTCTGCTTTCAGGGCATTCAGCACGTCAATCCAGTCCATTCCGGCTAGCTGGTAAAAGTGCACCAGATGGTCGTGGCACCACAGTGTCGCCAGCATAATGTTGCGAATGATGTTGGCGTTGTCGGGCACCTTGATGCCAATCGCATCTTCAATGGCATAGACCGAAGCGAGCGCATGTACGCCGGTGCACACCCCGCAAATCCGTTCGACAAACGCCCAGGCATCGCGCGGGTCGCGCCCCTGTAGAATGATCTCCAGCCCGCGGAACATAGTGCCGCAGGAAACTGCGTTGGTGATGATGTTCTGCTCATTAATGTTCACTTCACAACGCATATGGCCTTCAATGCGCGTGATGGGGTCGACAACCAGGCGGCGACCGGCATTATTGACCGTATATCCCTGGGTTTGATACGAATTGCTCATGCCTGTTTATCCTTATTGTCTGGAGACTGTTGTCCGGCGTCGGCTAGTTGCTGTTTGTGGCGGTTGTGTTGATTGACGGCGCTGGCGACTGCGTGAACACCGACACCGGCCGCCACGACGCCTAGCGCGGTGAGGCCCACGGTATCGGCGGTTGAATGCGTCCCCATTTGTGGAATATCAACCACGCGGCTGTAGAACGAACCGCGATCCCAGAAGCCGTTTTCCGAACATCCCAGACAACCGTGGCCGGACTGGATGGGGAAAGAAACGCCACCATTCCAGCGGGTGGTGGAACAGGCGTTATAGGTGGTTGGCCCTTTGCAGCCCATTTTGTACAGGCAATAGCCTTTGCGGGCGGCGTCATCGTCCCAACTCTCAACGAACTCCCCGGCGTCAAAGTGGGCGCGGCGGTAGCATTTATCGTGAATACGCTGACCATAGAACATCAGCGGACGACCCAGACGATCGAGTTCAGGCAAACGATCAAATGTCACCATGTAGGTAATGATGGCGCTCATGACATCCGGAATCGGCGGGCAGCCGGGCACTTTCACGATCGGCTTATCGGTGATCACCTTATCGATCGGCGTAGCCTGGGTAGGATTAGGCCGGGCAGCCTGCACGCATCCCCAGGAGGCGCAGGTTCCCCAGGCGATAATCGCGCTGGCTCCTGCTGCGGCTCGTTTTAACTTTTCAATAAAAGGGCGCCCGCTGCTGATGCAAAACATCCCTTGCTCGCCCAGCGGAGGGTTGCCTTCGACGGCCAGAATGTAGCGGCCATGGTACTGGCGCAAAATGTCTTCAAATACCTCTTCGGCCTGCGTTCCGGCGGCGGCCATCAGCGTGTCGTCGTAATCGAGGGAAATCAGGGAGAGGATGACGTCTTTGGCAAGTGGGTGAGAGGAGCGGATAAATGATTCGGTGCAGCAGGTGCATTCCAGCCCGTGGATCCAGACTACCGGGATCCGGGGTTTGTTCTCCAGCGCCCAGGCAATTCTGGGCGTCATTCCGGCTCCCAACCCCAGCGATGTAGCCGCGAGGCTACAATATTTGAGAAAACTGCGTCTGCTTACGCCTTTGCGGCGCATCGCCTGATAAAAGGTCTCCTCGTTATTCGTATTCATAACACGCGTTTCTTCCCCCGTTGAGTTCTGGCGCATGCCGCCAGCGATATCTAAAAAAGCGTATCCGATCGGAAGGGAGAAACAATGCAAAGAGTGTGGTTATGTCCTATTGCGATATTTTCGTACCTGTTATCTGTTTTTCGCTTTCCAGGAATAAAAAAACGCACAGGGGGGATCGCCCTGTGCGTCGGGTTTATCGCGGAAGAACTTAAACCCCAAGGCGATCGCGTAAGCTGTAATATGCCGCCCCCATGGCGGTAAACGGAATGCGCAGGCTGCGGCCTCCCGGGAACGGGTAGTGCGGCAGGTTGGCGAACGCGTCAAAGCGCTCGGCATCCCCGCGCAGCAGTTCGGAAATCAGGCGTCCTGCCAGGTGAGTACAGGTCACGCCGTGGCCGCTGTAGCCCTGCATATAGTAAATGTTGGTATCAAGACGGCCGAACTGCGGCATACGAGACAGCGTTAACAGGAAATTACCGGTCCAGCGGTAATCAATTTTTACCCCCTGCAATTGCGGGAAGGTCTTCAGCAGTTTCGGCATTACCAGACGCTCAATATCGTCCGGATCGCGAGCGCCGTAGACCACACCACCGCCGTACAGCAGGCGGTTATCCCCGGTCAGACGGTAGTAATCGAGCAGGTAGTTACAATCTTCCACACAGTAGTTTTTCGGGATCAGCGAGCGCGCCATCTCCGCCGACAGCGGTTCGGTGGTTAACACCTGCGTGCCGCACGGCATGCTGCTTTTTGCCAGCGCAGGTTCCAGTTTGTCACCGAGATAGGCGTTGCCCGCGACGATCACAAAGCGGGCCGTCACCTGGCCTTTTTCAGTGCTGACCACCGCCGGGCTGGTGTGCTGAATACGGGTGACTGGCGACTGTTCGTAGACGCGTCCGCCGTTCAGACGAATGGCGTTAGCTTCGCCAATCGCCAGGTTCAGCGGGTGAATATGACCACCGCTGTGGTCGAGCAGCGCGCCGACATAACGATCGCTGCTGACTTCGCGACGAATTTCACTGCTGTCTAACAGTTCAAGCTGCGTGTTGCCGTAGCGTTCCCAGTTCGACTTCTGCTCTTCCAGCGTTTCCATCTGTTTGTGGTTCAGCGCTACAAACAGCCCGCCGGGACGATAGTCGCATTCGATCTGATAACGCTTGATGCGTTCGCGGATGATATTGCCGCCTTCAAACATCATTCCACCGAGCATTTTAGCGGCGTCCGGGCCATAGGTACGTTCGATGACGTCGATATCGCGACTGTAGGAGTTCACCAACTGACCGCCGTTACGTCCGCTGGCCCCGAAACCAATACGCGCGGATTCCAGTAGCACCACGTCGTAACCCATTTCCGCTAAATGCAGGGCGGAGGAGAGTCCGGTATAACCACCGCCCACGACGCAAACATCACAGCTAACCGATTCGCTAAGGGTCGGAAACGGTTCGTACTGATTGGCGCTTGCGGCGTAATAACTGCTGGTATGTTCAGACATGATTAAGACTCCAGGGAGATCCAGATGGTTTTCAGTTCGCTAAATTTTTCCAGCGCATGCAGGGATTTATCGCGTCCGTTACCGCTTTGCTTATAACCGCCGAACGGCACGGTCATATCACCGTCGTTGTAGTTATTCACGAAGACTGAGCCGGCTTTCAGGCGACGGCTCATACGATGGGCACGCGACAAATCGCGGGTCCAGACCGCGGCGCCGAGGCCGTAGTCACTGTCGTTGGCCAGCGCCAGGGCTTCGGCTTCACTGCTAAAACGGGTGATGACCAGTACCGGGCCGAAGATTTCATCGCGGCTGACGTGGGCCTGCGGTGCGGTATCGACAAAAATCGTCGGACCGATAGCGGCCGGATGTACGTGGCTGCGGCCATCCAGCGCCAGCGTGCCTTGCGCTTCACCGTCGCGAATAAAACCGTGCACGGTGTCGGCATGCGCATTGTCGATAAGCGTGCCCATCGTGGTTTCCGGATCCAGCGGGTTGCCGGGCTGCCAGTTTTTCGCCTGCTCTTTCAGCAGGGCGATGAACTCGTCGGCAATGCTCTCTTCCAGCAGCAGACGCGTACCGGCGATACAAACCTGGCCCTGGTTATAGAAGATACCTGCCGCTGCATTAGCGGCGGCTTTCGGCAGATCCGGACAGTCGGCAAACACGATGTTGGCGCTTTTACCTCCGGCTTCCAGCCAGACGCGTTTCATGTTGCTGTCGCCAGCATCTTTGAGCAGTTGCTTGCCGGTACGGGTCGAGCCGGTAAAGGTGATCACATCAACATCCGGGTGCTGTGACAATGCCTGACCCGCTTCGTGACCATACCCGCTAACAACGCTGAGAACGCCATCTGGCAAACCTGCTTTTTTAGCCAGCGCAGCCAGACGAATGGCGGTCAGCGGTGATTTTTCGGAAGGCTTGAGGATCACGCTGTTACCCGCAGCCAGTGCCGGGCCGAGTTTCCAGCAGGCCAGCAGCAGAGGAAAATTCCACGGTACAATGGCGGCAATCACGCCTACCGGTTCGCGCACAATCAGTGCCAGATCGTTCACCGAGGTGGTGGCAACTTCGCCATAGACTTTATCTATAGCTTCGGCATACCAGCGGATGGCGCGTGCCGCGCCGGGAATATCATCACGCAGGCTATGGCGAATCGGTTTACCGGTATCGAGCGTTTCCAGTAGCGCCAGCTCCTCGTGATGCTGCTCCATTAAATCGGCGAGTTTGTGCAGTACCGCTTTGCGCTCTGCGGGTGATGCTTGCGACCAGTCTCCGCGTTCAAAGACGGTACGGGCTGCGGTGACCGCGCGGTCCACATCCGCTTTTTTACCGCGGGCGACTTTAGCCAGAGGACGTTGTCCTGCCGGATCCAGCGTAATAAAGGTTTCGTTATCAGCGGCGGCACAATATTCGCCGTTAATAAATAAACGGGTCTCTGGTGAATAATGGCTGGCTTTCTCACGCCAATATTTAAGATTCTGAAAGTTCATAGCTACTCCTTTTATATCAATAAGATAAAGTTCGTTGCTGATCTTTTTCAGGCAAAATCAGGCTGCACGATGCCCCAGGGATGTACCCTGTTAATGCGCGTTATTTAAGAAGGCCTGAGAAACTCAGGCCGCTACTTATTAGAAAGTGGTGGGAGTGTGGGCACTGATGATGCGGCAGATCCCTGCCGAGGTGTTGCTGAAACTGTGTGGTATGCCGGTGTTAATGGCATAGCTTTGTCCTGCAACAAGAGGATACGTTTGACCGTTGATGGTCAGTATCACTTCACCTTCCAGTATTGTGCCAATCTCTTCACCCTGGTGTTTAATTCTCTCCCCGGTTGTCGTGCCTGGCTGATAGGTTTCAAACATCATTGCCAGCGTACGATTCGGATTTCCGTTGTGTACCAGCTTCATGGATACTCCCTGACTCCCGATCTCAATCAAATCATCCTGATTGATAACCACCTGCGGTTCGTCAGGCTTTTCCGGTTCCGCGAAGAACTCGGAGAGCGACAGCCCATATACTTTCAATAGCTTTTGCAGCGTACTGATGGCAGGACTGACTTTATCCTGCTCTATGGTGCTGATGGCGCTATGCGTTAACCCAGACAGTTCGGCGGCACGACGCTGCGAAAGACCCAATTGCTGGCGGATCTCTGACAAACGTTTACCCGGCGCCAGGCCGTCATCGCTCATAATTGCATTTCCTTAACTGTAGTGGTCAGAGTCGCTGTTTTTCAGCGAGGTGGTTCTGACAAGCGGTGATAAAACCTTCAAGTAACAAACGCGACAGGGCGTATTCGCTACTGTTCCATTCCGGGTGCCACTGCACGCCGAGCGCGAAAGGATGGTCATGGACGCTGGCAGCTTCCACTAATCCATCCTGCGAGCGTGCTTCCACGCGCAGTTGCGGGCCAAGGGTTTTTGCGCCCTGACCATGCAAGGAGTTAACCCAAAACGTGCTGCAACCTGGTATTAACTGAGATAGCAATCCTCCCTGTTGAACCTGGACTTCATGAGATGGTGCATATTGCTGCTCCACCGGGAGTTCCGCATCTTCACGATGTTCCAGGAACTGTGGATGATCGCACAGGCGACGATACAGAGTCCCGCCAGTGGCGACAACTAATTCCTGCAAGCCCCGGCAGATGGCGAAAATGGGAATGCGCCTTTCGAGCCCGGCGGTAATTAGCGCCATGCTCAGAAGATCACGCCCGGGATCGGCGTCAGACTCATCGCCATTTTCACCATAGAGGTGCGGCTGCACATTGCTTGGGCTTCCTGGCAGGAAGATACCGTCCAGTTTCGGTAACAGCGCGTTCAACAATTCGGGTTCCGCAAGCGTATGGGGAAGCGCTATCGGTAATCCACCGGCATTTAATACCGCATTCAGGTACTTTTCTTGCAGAGTCTGGGTCTGGTGACCCTTAAGCCTGTTCCTACACATCACTACACCAATAACTGGCTTGTCAAATATATTGCCCATGATCGACCTCACGTTTTGGAATAAATTATTGCCAAACGGTTCCTTGTTGTGCCATTCCGTTCATTATTTTCTCAATCTAGCAGCGGAATAACCTTCTAGCAAACTTAATTTAACATTTGACAAACAATTTGTTTGCATCCAGAGTCGAAGGGTGGACATTATATTTAACAGTCAAATCACAGAACAGCTTACCAGGCCAACGGCGGTGAATCATGGAAACCAATATCGTAGAAGTTGAGAATTTTGTTCAGCATTCTGAAGAGAGACGAAGTAGCGCGTTTGCGCGCGAAGTTAAGCAGTATCTGGAACGCTATCCTAATACGCAGTATGTGGATGTGTTGTTAACCGACCTTAATGGCTGTTTTCGCGGTAAGCGCCTTCCCGTTGCGGGATTGCATAAGTTAGAGAAAGGCTGCTATTTCCCGGCATCCGTTTTCGCGATGGATATTCTGGGCAATGTGGTCGAAGAGGCGGGATTAGGCCAGGAGCTTGGCGAACCCGATCGGACCTGTGTACCCGTGGCAGGTACGTTAACCCCTTCGGCTGCCGATCCGGAATTTATTGCGCAGATGATGCTGACGATGCTGGATGAAGATGGCGCTCCCTTTGACGTTGAGCCGCGGAACGTACTAAACCGACTCTGGCAGAAACTTCGCCAGCGCGGTCTGTTCCCCGTCGTAGCGGTAGAGCTGGAGTTCTATTTACTCGATCGTAAGCGCGATCCCGAAGGTTATCTGCAGCCGCCATGCGCGCCGGGAACGGACGATCGTAATACCCAAAGTCAGGTTTATTCGGTTGATAACCTGAACCACTTTGCAGATGTGCTGAACGATATCGATGAACTGGCCCGTTTACAGCTGATCCCGGCTGACGGCGCGGTGGCTGAAGCCTCCCCAGGGCAGTTTGAAATCAACCTCTACCATACCGACAACGTGCTCGACGCCTGCGATGACGCGCTGGCGTTGAAACGTCTGGTACGGCTGGTGGCAGAGAAACATAAGATGCATGCCACGTTTATGGCAAAGCCTTATGAGGAGCATGCCGGTAGCGGGATGCATATCCACATCAGCGTCATGAATAACAAAGGTGAGAACGTGCTGGCTGATGCGAATGGCGATGACTCCGCGTTATTAAAGCGTGCGCTCGCTGGAATGATTGATCTGATGCCCGCGTCAATGGCGCTTCTGGCGCCGAATGTGAACTCCTATCGCCGCTTCCAGCCGGGGATGTATGTTCCGACCCAGGCGTCCTGGGGGCACAACAATCGTACGGTAGCGCTGCGGATTCCCTGCGGCGACCGTGATAACCATCGGGTTGAATATCGCGTAGCGGGGGCTGATGCCAACCCGTATCTGGTGATGTCGACCATTCTGGCGGGGATCCTTCACGGTCTGGATAACGAACTGCCGTTACAAGAAGAAGTTGAGGGTAACGGTCTGGAGCAGGAAGGGCTGCCGTTCCCGATTCGCCAGAGCGATGCACTGTGGGAGTTTATGCAAAATGACAGTCTGCGTGAACTATTGGGTGAGCGGTTTAGCCATGTGTATCACGCCTGTAAAAACGATGAGCTTATCCAGTTTGAACGTCTGATTACCGACACTGAAATTGAGTGGATGCTGAAAAACGCCTGACCGTTGTACAGGTCATTGAAAAAGAAGTCGCATCATGCGGGCTGAGCGGAGCCAGCCCGTAAAAATTGCAGGAATACCTGCCATTTCCCGGATGTCGCGTAATGGAGCGCGGGCGACAACGGGTCTTCAGATAACCGACAGAGTTTGTGACGAGGAAATGTGATGATGCCAATGTTTAAAAACCCGCCCCGCGTGAGTATTCATGGCTCCCGCAGTAAATACGGACCGCATCTGTGCCGTACCTCATTGACGCCTTTTTTATGCCATTCCTCCCCGACACGACCCAGGTCTGCTGTACCCACGTTTCGAACGCAGATCTGGACTCGTAGCGGGGAGGAAAACTATGTCGACTAACTCTTCTGCGGATCATTCTGCCCAGCCGGGCAAAGCACAGCTGCGTAAATCCCTCAAGCTGTGGCAGGTGGTGGTGATGGGGCTTGCCTATCTCACGCCGATGACGGTGTTTGACACCTTTGGCATTGTTTCGGGTATCAGCAATGGCCATGTTCCGGCCTCCTACCTGCTGGCCCTGGCGGGAGTACTGTTTACCGCCATCAGTTATGGAAAGCTGGTGCGCCAGTTTCCACAGGCCGGTTCGGCCTATACCTATGCGCAAAAAGCGATCAACCCGCATGTCGGGTTTATGGTCGGCTGGTCGTCACTGCTTGACTACCTTTTCCTGCCGATGATTAACGTACTATTGGCGAAAATTTACCTTTCCGCGCTGTTCCCGGGGGTTGCGCCATGGATTTGGGTGGTGATGTTCGTCGCGATCCTCACCGCGGCCAATCTGAAAAGCGTTAATCTGGTAGCGAACTTCAATGCGCTGTTTGTACTGGTGCAGGTGGCGATCATCGTGGTGTTCATTTTCCTCGTGGTGCAGGGGCTGCACAAAGGGGAAGGGGTTGGGACCGTCTGGTCGCTGCAACCGTTTATCAGCCAGAATGCGCATTTGATCCCGATTATCACCGGGGCGACCATTGTCTGCTTCTCGTTTCTCGGCTTTGACGCGGTGACGACCCTATCTGAAGAGACGCCGGATGCTGCACGCACCATCCCGAAAGCTATTTTTCTTACCGCGCTGTACGGTGGGCTGATCTTCATTGCTGCCTCGTTCTTTATGCAACTGTTCTTCCCGGACATTAGCCGATTCAAAGACCCGGATGCGGCGCTACCGGAGATTGCGCTGTATGTCGGCGGCAAGCTGTTCCAGTCTATTTTCCTGTGTACCACCTTTGTGAATACGCTGGCTTCTGGTCTGGCGTCGCATGCCAGCGTTTCGCGTCTGCTGTACGTGATGGGCCGCGATAACGTCTTCCCGGAGAAGTACTTTGGTTATGTCCATCCCAAATGGCGTACTCCCGCGTTGAACGTCATCATGGTCGGGATTGTGGCGCTGTCGGCCCTGTTTTTTGACCTGGTGACTGCCACGGCGTTGATTAACTTTGGTGCGCTGGTGGCCTTTACGTTCGTTAATCTCTCCGTGTTTAACCACTTCTGGCGTCGTGAAGGACGCAAGCATACCTGGCAGGAGAAGCTGCACTATCTGGTATTGCCAATGGTCGGTGCCGCCACGGTTGCCGTACTGTGGGTGAATCTTGAGGTGACATCGCTGACGCTGGGTCTGGTATGGGCCGGCGTTGGGCTGGTGTATCTTGCCTGGCTGACCGGACGTTTTCGCAAACCGCCGCCGCAGTTTGACGCCGCGAAATCTGAGCGCGCCTGGGAGTGATGGAAGCTGAATAGGCCGTAGCATTCGGCTGAGTTGAGTTAAAAATGAAACACGGTATGTCGCGGCAAACGGTCGCGGCATACCTGCTTTAATTAAAGTCCCACTTGTTTTAGGGAATAAAAAAACCGGCACGGGAGCCGGTAAGTAAATCAATGTAGGAATATAATTATTATTATAATTACTGAATTATAATTCAGCCAACTCAATAGGAACGGGTTTCCCTATATGGTATCCCTGTAACCAACCAATACCCATCGTAATTAGCATCTTTTCAATTTCCTCATTTTCAACAAACTCAGCGACTACTTCCATGTTTTTGAGTTTTGCTACTTCGCAGAAGGATCTGACGGCGCATCGACTAAATTCATCGGTCAGTATGTTACGGATGAAGGAACCATCAATTTTCAGAATATCTGCGTCTAACGTTCGTAGTCGTGAATAGCTTGATGCTCCTGTGCCAAAATCATCAATAGCAATTTTAGAGCCGGCTTTACGTAGTGCTCTCAGAACATCAGTGACATTAGCGTTGTCAATAATATCTGATTCAATGACTTCAAATATTATACGTTCAGGTGCTATTGAGTATTTTCTAAACAATGTAAAAACATTATCAAGAAAATCAATTTTATTAAGCGAGTCAGGCGTCAGATTAATGGAGAAGTGACTGTTAGGGTCAGATTTCTGCCGTGACTGTATAAAACGAAATGTTTGCTCTATAACAGTGATATCCAGCGCAGGAAGTAATCCTGCCTCGCGAGCAACCGGTAGAATGGTGTCTGGAAAGATTAACTTACCATCAACCATTTTTATCCGAATAAGTATCTCGTGATAACGTGTCAGTCCCGTGGTTGAAACGATCGGCTGAACAACCAGCATCGTTGATACGATGGGTTGAGCCATAAGCTCAAACGACTTTCTGTCAATTGCCTTTTGCAACATATGACGAATGACAGCCTGGCTGACAATTTTATCACCTGGCACTTGCGGGCTGAGTAACAACGGTTGCCCCTGCATTAACGAGATGTAGCTTTGGGTATTAAGATGCTTAATTGCTTGAGATAAATTTTTAATCAGGTTTTTCTCGGTGGTATATGCCACACCACAAGATAGCCCTAATTGGTAGTCCTTCCAGATAAAACGAAAAGAGTTTAGGTCCTTGTAGAGATCAGGAATATCAGGGACAGCATTAAGGCGAAGAATTATTCCATGACCTGGTGCGTAATAAATGTCACCTGTACCCTTAATCAATTTACGTACATATGCACTTAGCGCTTTTACAAATTCAAAACGGAATTCTATTCCGTGAGTTTGCTCCAGCGTATTCAACTCTGTACAACGGATGTAACACAAGCACTCTGTTGCGTGTTTACGGATGTCCATTTGCAGGGCCTGAAAGTTAGGCAGTCCGGTGTTAGGCTCTGATCTAAAAAGTTGTTTGAGGCGGCGGAGATATTTTCGGTTATGAACCACAAGTACACCGGTAACAACAATCGTAATAGAAAAGACAAACACTATCGTGGAGGAAATCACGAGACTATGTAAATAATTATTATAGTTAGCAGGTGGAATATAACTGTTTATATAATATCCCAACAGGATAAGCATTGTTACCCATACAGGAGATATAAAAGCATGGCCAATACAGATCACTCCCCATAGCATTACTGGAAGTAACCACAGTAATGAATAGTCTGTAAATATAAGAATATCCTCTCTGATGACGATCAAAGCGGACATAATGCAGAGTAACAACACCAGCCATAATACTTGATACAGAATAGGAGGGCCGGATTTTATCAGCGCCTTTACTTGTCTAATGTATAGAATGCACCATGCAGGATTTTGAACGCTTCTAAGCAACAGATAACAAAAAGGGATGCCAGTCAGGCAAGAGTTCATCAGCCACTGTAAGTTAATTAATGTTTGTAGTGTAAAAAGGTTTGCGATCGGTGCAGAGGCTGTGTTCGATTGGAACCAGTGATCAATTGAGATGAATAGTAAGGCGTTGCAACACACGAGCCAGACAATACGCAGGGTTGTAAGCTGGCTACGACCAAAGCTAACCGCGCCTCGTTTGCCTGTCGAGAAAAAGTAGAGTGTCTGGCTAATGAGAGCAGCCAGTAGCTGAGCCGTTAGTGTGAATACCGAAGATAAAGAGTAAGAGTAAAGCGCATACAAGAAAAAGGCAGCCAAAATTGGCAGCGCCTTTTGCCGGTATAAAACCAGCAGTGCAGAAATGAGAGGTAAAGTGAGATCGTAAAAATGCAGTGTTATACCCGCAACATCCTCTTGCTTACTGAGATGACCTGCGACCAGCTGTAATGCAAAAAACGCGATGCCGACACAAAAATAGTCTCTAAATGTATTAATGAAATTTATACTTTCCGTTTTTCTTAGCAATATCATCATTCGCAATTCTCAGTGAGTTATCACCGTTCTCGATTTAAGTCATCTACTTAAAACAGGTTAGACTAGAGGTTTGAAATGTGTATTTTTGGATGTTTTCGCTAATTGAAAACTATTCTAAAATATGTTATATGGATTTTTTAAATGTGACCCTCGATAATTTCACTGTGTTTCACAACACAGGGGAGAACAATCTTTGTGGCTGTACTGATAATAAAAGTTGCGTCAGAAGTCATTATTTAAGACAGAATATACGATCGATAATAACGATCAATATAAATCTTTTGATAGATTTTATCGATAGGTTTAGCAGATCATAAATACCATGAAAGATCGATGAAAGCTATTAAAGTGTTATCTTTTAATGGTATTTATTTCATAAATGTTAATTAGGTGCTTTGTTTATTAAAATTTAACCTACGGAGGCATCTTTCTAAGGGAATCATTCTTTTATTGCCAGGAAAGTGAGTTTCCCCACCTTCCCACAACACACTCAATTGTTAATCATTAACGAGGCTGCTGCTGTGTCGCGCAGTGAATACCGCCGCCACCGGCAGCGATACCGTCGATATTCAACTGAATAATTTCACGATCGGCAAACAGATCCTGCAAAATAGTATGGGTACTACGATCGGTGCGCTTATCGCCAAATTGCGGTGCAATGACGGCATCATTACACAGATAAAAATTGATATACCCCGCGGCGAAATCATCGCTCGCATAAGTCTGGCGGATGGTAGAAGGTCCTTCCAGCGTGACTACCTCCAACCGTCGGCCTTTGGCATCCGTGGCGGCCCGTAATATGTCCAGATGACGTCGGGTGATCGCGTAATCAAAGGATGACGGATCCTGCTCAAGACCCGCCACCACCGTACCCGGATGCGTGAATCGGGCGTAAAAATCTGTATGGCCGTCGGTAATATCCTTGCCGGCAATACCCGGCAACCAGATGATTTTCTCCAGACCTAGCAGTCGCTTAAGTTCTTCTTCGCATTCGGCTTTGTTGACGCCAGGATTACGGTTGGAGTTAAGCACGCAGCTCTCGGTAATAATCGCCGTGCCTTCACCATCTACCTCAATACCGCCACCTTCCAGAGTCAGCACCGAGCGAAGAAACTCGGCATGAATGTAATCAGTAACAAATTCAGCCACATCGGCATCTCGTTCGTGCTCTTGCTTATTGCCCCAGCCGTTGAAATTAAATCCCACTCCGCCGAGCGCGCCGCTGGCGCTTTTCGCAAACACCGGCCCGGTGTCGCGGATCCACAGATCGTCTATTGGGTGAACCAGAAGATTGACTGACGGCCCGCACAGACGCGCGGCGAGCTCGCTGTCTTCTTCGCGTACTAACATATTCACGGGTTCAAATGCGGCGATGGTTTTGGCAACTAACGCCAGGTTTTCCTGCACCACCGGTAGCAGATGAGGCTCCCAGATCTCCGCACTGGCACCAAACGCCATCCAGGTTGCCGCATGCGGTGCGCCTTCATCAGGCATTTGCCAGCGGCGGTTCTCTGTCGCGCGGGCAAATTGGCTAAAGCTGAAGCCCGTCATACCGGCGAGTAGCATACTCGTTGAAGTCACCAGGCCTTGTCTGACGAATGAACGTCTTGTCATCATAGGATTAACCTTTGCGTATTTTTACCTGATATCAGGTGAATGAAATAATAATAGATAATAAATATTCTGCGTATTTTAAATATTAAATAATAAATAAAGCAATCGCGGGTAAATTTCACGCGAAATATAGCACAGGAGATATGCGTTGCAATCTCTTAGTTTTATATAATGAGTGAAACTGGCGACTATTAAAATTTCTCAACTATATATTTATATATAATTTATATTTATCAGCATGAACATATGGCACGCCGTTGGCTCTGAGGCCCTCGTCTGACGGGCCTTGCCGTGGATTGTGATCTGGCCGATTGTTCTGTTGTATTTATTAATGCCATGAACCGTGTGGACTATAGTAAAGATGGCCGTTATTTCTCATCATTAATAACCGTGAGTGGGGGATGTGAATGAAGAAGATACTGATGCTGGTCGGAGATTATGTCGAAGATTATGAAACGATGGTGCCTTTTCAGGCTTTGCAAATGCTTGGGCATCGTGTGGATGCCGTCTGTCCGGATAAAAGTCAGGGTGACTACGTTCAAACCGCCATTCACGATTTTGATGGGGCGCAGACATACAGTGAAAAGCCGGGGCATCGTTTTACGTTAAATGCGAATTTTGCCGAGGCGCGGGCCGCCGATTACGACGCACTGTTGATCCCCGGCGGGCGTGCTCCGGAATATCTTCGACTGAATCCAGATGTCATTAAGCTGGTGCAAGATTTCAACACTGCCGGTAAGCCTATCGCCGCAGTTTGTCATGGGCCCCAACTGTTAGCGGCGGCGGGGGTGTTAGAAAACCGGACCTGTAGCGCTTATCCGGCCTGTGCGCCCGAGGTTCGTCTGAGCGGTGGACATTATGCCGATATTGGCATTGATCAGGCCCACGTTGATGGCAATCTGGTGACGGCACCAGCATGGCCCGCGCATCCGCAATGGTTAGCTAAATTTGTTGAAGTATTAATGAAGTAAGCGATGATGCGATGAAAAAGTCGGTATAACCTGCCAGGCTATACCGACTGCATTTATTACCTCTGCATGAGTGCGAACACGCCCCACCCGATATATTCCCGGGTAAATGCAACGTGGCGGGCTGGTGAACTTCTCAGTTGCTCTCTGACTTCGGCGGCAAACTCATCGTCCGGATTTGCCTCCAGCCACCGGCGCATCGTCAACCATTTTGCCGCCTCGTATCTGTCCCAACCTTCCTGGTCAGCCAGTACCATTTCAACCACGTCATAACCGAGCAGGTCGAAAGACGAAACAAGTTCTGGTAGAGAAAGAAAATCGGCTACTGAAGTCGCGCCGCAAGCCATAGCGATCTCCTCCGTTGCGGGCATCTGACGCCAGTACGGTTCGCCGATGAGCAGGATCCCGCCTGGTTTGAGACTTTGTTCCAGCTGTTTGATCGTTCCGGCAACGCCGCCGGCAATCCAGGTTGCACCAACGCAGGCGGCAATATCGAATTTTTCTTCGGCGATATAACCTGTTGCATCGGCATGAATAAAACGCACGTGCTCAGTGACGCCCAATTCACTTGCCCGCAGGGTGGCTTGCTCACTGAATAACTGGCTCATATCGATACCAACGCCGGAAATTCCATGATCGCGTGCCCAGGTGCACAACATCTCGCCCGAGCCGCTGCCGAGATCCAGGATGCGGGTTCCTGGGGGCATCCGTAAAACCTGACCTAACGTCGCATATTTTTGCGCGGTGAACGGATTATGAATGCGATGTGCGCTTTCGCTGATCGTAAAAATCTTCGGGATATCCATCTCTCTCTCCTTAGCGATTATCCAGTTGGGCGCGAACGTTGTTCAGGCCGGTGGTATTGATGCGGTAGGGCTGACCATTAACGGATTTGATCAGCTTTTTCGTTCTGAGTTTTTTGAATACGTCGAGCGTGCAGTCGCAGAGCAGTAACCCTTCGCGGCTATAGCATTCGACGGAAATGACGCGACCAGATGCATCTCGGACGTGAGCAATACGGCCACCTTTGGCGAGAACGTGTAAGGTACGTTGTTCCTGACGGGATAAATTCATACTGGAAAACCTGTTTAATCATCATGTGCAAAACGTGCAAACACACAGCGGTGTCCGCATTCGATTTCGGCGCATTGATAACCAGTCCGGCCTGAAAAGGTCGGTAAGCTGATTATCTGATGATTACATTCTCCAGCATCAAAGCCTCGGGTTGAGTTGATAGGTATTTACCTGCTGAATCATACCAGCCTGGGCGAGTAGGGGAATCGTTCTGTCGGGAAAATGTGATCTATGACGAAAAATTGCGTTTAGCTTATTTTATAATTTTTTAACTCTCGTTAGCTGAGCAGTGTATGGATATATTAAATTTATTGAATATTCAGACATCGTCAGTAGCGGTATTGGCCGTAATGATGCGTTGTTAGCCCCACTTGCGTCATACTATAGATTAGTGATATTTAATTTTTCCCTATCCTAATTTTGTTTTATTTGATAAACATGTCTTTATTATAAAAAGGATTTTTAATGGTGTTTTCTTTTAATTCTTTTTAGGAATTTTCTTAACGTCGTGAAGTGTGTATACTCAATCCAGCAAGAAGCTCTTCTGTTATCATCAAAACTATAAAAATGTCCTTAACACCCGTATTACCTCTGCCCTGAATCTCTTCTCAGGGGAGAGGTTTTTTTTGCCTGTGTATAATTTTGATAATCGTCATATATAGATAATTTAATATTATTGTTCTTGTTGTTTTGCATTAGTGATGACGACAGGTTTTGTTCTGTGAACCATACGGTAATGTTGAAATAGTATCGCTATGAATCTATTTCATGGTGAATAGTGTGATTTCATCTTTATTTATAGGGGTATTATATAGTTTTTCTTATAACTATCTGTTTTTAAGCGTTATGTTAATTTTCGCTTTTGAAGTAATTGTGATTTTGTTCACGGATTTTAGTGCGTTAAGTGGCTATTTGTAGAGAGGTGCAAACGGTTGCATGTTGCTGTTACAGCATTTGTTCATTAAAAAAATATAGCGATGGTATGTCTTGTGTCGGTATCGGGGGCAAGAATCTAAATGATTTTTATTATCCCTTAGACATACGAATTCAGTTTATGACTTCTGTTAGCTTAACACCATGGAAAATGTAGTAAAAACAGACAGGGAATATGATTTTATCAATCAAAAGGAGTTTTTAATCACTGGTATAATTACTGGCCTTTTTTATCTTCCTTTATATAAATCGTTGTCGTAACACTCATAAAATCAGCGTTCTGGGATGAGCGCTGATTTTATTTTGTTCTCAGATTATTCAACCCACGCTGTATGCAGGTCTTCTCTTGCAGTACCTCGTAAATGATACATTAAAGGATCTCTTGGAATGGATATTGTTGAACGCTTTATTAACTACACGAAAATCAATACCACGACCTCAAGGGAAAATGGTGCTAATGGGATAATGCCTTCTTCACCTGGTCAAATGGAACTGGCAAAACTACTTGCAGTAGAACTTGAAGCATTAGGAATGGAAAACATTGAGGTCAGGGATACTGCTATTGTGACCGCGACCTTACCTGGAAATACCGATGACACCATCCCTGTCGTTTCCTTTTTTGGTCATCTGGATACCAGCGCAGAACAGACCGCGGACACAAATGCGCAACGTCTTCACTACAGCGGTGGGGATTTGTGTCTGAACCAGGAGCTGAATATTTATCTGCGTGAAAGTGAATTCCCGGAACTGAAAAATTATATCGGTGATGACCTGCTGGTGACGGATGGTACCAGTCTGCTAGGGGCTGATGATAAAGCCGCCATCGCCGCGATTATGAATGCCCTGGAGTACCTTGTAGCGCATCCGGAGATTAAGCATGGGCCGGTGAAGGTCGGTTTTGTTCCTGATGAAGAGCAGGGATTACGGGGAGCAAAAGCGTTTGATGTTGCGGCGTTTGGCGCTGATTTTGGCTATACCCTGGACTGCTGCGGCATTGGAGAGTTTGTCTATGAGAACTGGAACGCGGGTGATGCGGAAATCATCTTTACCGGCCAGTCCGCGCACCCTATGTCGGCCAAAGGTAAGCTGAAGAACTCTCTGCTGATGGCGCATAAGTTTATTGCGATGCTGCCCGGTGGAGAGGCGCCTGAGTATACGGAAGGGCGCGAAGGGTATTACTGGGTAAAACAGCTTCAGGGTAACAGCGCCCGTACGGTACTTAAGCTGGATATCCGGGATTTTACCGAAGAAGGGTATAAGGCGCGTATGGCATATATCCGCCAGCTTGCCGTCAGCACCTGCGCGCTGTGGGGAGAAAACAGCGTGGTCTGTCATTTAACCGATCGCTATGCCAATGTGTTCAATAGCTTGCAGGGCGATGCACACTACCCGATTGATATTGCGTTTCGCGCGTATCAGAAGTGTGGCATTACCCCGCAACCTGTCGCCATGCGTGGTGGGTATGATGGCGCAGTGCTATCGCAGAAAGGACTGCCTTGCCCGAATATTTTTACCGGTGCTCATAACTTTCATTCAATTTATGAATATCTACCGGTGCGTTCACTGCGAGCCGCCAGCGATGTGGTGGTAGCGGTCATTGAGGAAACCTTTGCTGAGTTCGCGCAGAGGAGAGCTCAGTCATGATTCAGGTGTTAATTGCCCTACTGGTTATCGTGGTGGTCGCGCGTCTGATACTGAAAGGTTATCGCGCTGAACCGGTGCTGTTCATTGCGGGCCTGGTGTTGATGATTTGTACGGCGTTAACCGGATGGGGTTCTGTATTACCGAAGGGCGTTGCCAGTACGGGGATTTCATTTCTCGATCCTTTCGAGGTGATGCGCGATCTCTTTAGTACGCGTGCTGCCGATCTCGGCCTGATGATTATGGCGCTCATGGGATTTGCGCATTACATGGATCATATCGGGGCAAATGAAGCGGTTGTGCGGGTCGTGACGAAACCTTTGCGCGCGCTGCGTTCGCCCTATGTGCTTCTATTTTTCTCCTATCTGCTCGCCAGCCTCCTGCAGTTGGCCATCCCATCCGCTACCGGGCTTGCCGTGTTGCTGATGGGGACGATGTTCCCCATTATGCTGGGGTTAGGGCTTTCTGCGGCCTCGGCTGCTGGGGTTATTGCCACCTCGCTTGGTGTGGCGTATACCCCGACGGCCATCGATGCTATCAGGGGATCTAAAGCGGTCAATATGGATGTGGTGGAATACGTTGTTTACCACCAGGGACCCGCAGCGCTGGCAACCGTGCTGGTCGTGGGCGTCTGCCATTTCTTCTGGCAGCGGCATTGCGACCGTAAAGCGGGGACGCTTCCACGGGAAATCGGTAGCGCTGAGGTGACTGATTCAGGAAAAGCCCCGGCTTTTTATGCGCTGCTCCCGATGCTTCCGATACTGATGGCGGTGGGATCATCGGAAATGTTCGTCAGTGGTATTAACCTGAATATTATCACCATTGTGCTCATTTCAATGGCTGTCTGCATGTTGATTGAGTGGTTGCGGGTGCGTGATTTAAAGTCAGTATGCGAAGGATTCAGCCATTTCCTTAAAGGCATGGGCACCGCCTTTACCGGGGTGGTTGGGCTACTGGTTGCGGCAGGTGTTTTTGCTCACGGAATTAAAGTCATTGGTGCCATTGATCAATTAATCCTGATGGCGGAGCACGTGGGATTACCTCCATTTGCTATGGCGGTGGTGTTTGCGCTGGTGACGCTGGCGGCAGCAATTATTATGGGATCGGGTAATGCGCCATTCCTTGCTTTCGTTGAGCTGATCCCGCAAATCGCGGCAAGTATGGGCGCTAACGCTGTTGCCATGATCCTGCCGATGCAACAGGCATCACATATGGGGCGGGCAATTTCACCGGTTTCCGGCGTGGTGATTGCCGTTTCCAGTGGGGCGAAAATAACGCCATTTGATGTGGTTAAACGTACCGCCGTACCGTTGATTGTGGGCTTTGTAACGCATACCCTGATCATCGGTATTTTCTATTAACTTCGTCTGTAATAAGCAAACTTCCGGGTTGCTGAATGCCCGGTAGTTTGCTTTTTCTGTTTACAGGTCTCATCACAAAATGTGATATTGATTACTGGTGATTATTATTAACCTTTATCTTTATCGCATTATTCTTATTAGTCATTGTTGAGCCACCCCGGATTAATGATTAATAAGTATGATGTATTATATTTGCACGTTTATTACATAGAGATAAGTTAATCTGGATCATATTTTGGCGATTTTAGTTGTAGTAATTTTTTAATAGAGTAATACAAGAATGACGTGGAATAACAATGATGATTTATTTGGGCAGGTTTAAGTGGTAAGGGATTCTGGAAGAGTTAGTACGTTACGACATCATTATCAGGATGATCTGGAAGCCTTTACCTGGAGTGCGTTAGTCGCAATTGGTATTGCAATAAAGGATCATAAAATCTACTCTAAAATGTCAGAGCATCTATTCATTATGCATTGGCTGGCTATTGCAAAAAAAAGAAAAATATTTTCGAAGAGCATTGTCAGTGAGCTTCAGTGGTTAATTGATGAGGGGAAGAAAAAAAGCCTCAATGCACAACTTAAATTTAAAATAGAATATTTGTACGCCACATCGAGTGGTGATGTGACAATGCAAAACGACTATTTTAAATTTACTCACACGATTGAAGTGTTGAGAAATAATGGATGGGAGAGCTTTCTGCTCACTCCGGAGAAGTGGCAAGGCCTTCATGAAAGTATTAAGGTCAGAAAAGGTGACTTTATTTTTATGGATGACACCCGGCTTCAGGAGTGCTTTGGCGTGCAGGGCGAGATAGTCAAACCTTTCTGTATTCGAGTGTACGGCGATATTGAGTTTGCAAAGTTAACGTTCATCAAACATAACCTGCCGGTTGAATTTGTGAAACATATTTCGAATGAGTTTTATTACTTCAATTTTCTTTCAGTTAAGTAATGCTTAACTGATATGGGGGACAAATTTCTGTTTGTTCAAAGAGTGTATTGATCTACCTGTGAAATTATCGGATTTATACCACGCGCAAAGGACAGCGAATGTTTACTCGAAAGTTAGTGATTACAACTGAATGGATAAGGTTGTCGGATACGCCAGACAATGTGTCCATTTCTTTTCGGGGCGTTCTTGAGATCGGTGAAAGCACGGTTGTACCAGATGGCAACACTCCTTTACTTCGCTTAGAAAATGAAATGGCACCTGTCGCCGTTGATGCGTTGTCATGGGTAAGGGTGCCAGTTGAACGCCAGGAAAATGTTATCGTCTATATTTTCTGAATCCTGGTTTATAAATCCATTAATAATGTTAATGTCGATTTGTTCTTATTTTATTCCTCCCGGTGCAAGATGAGATGTATGGCTGAACAATTCGTTGGGGATCACATCGCGGGTGAGAGCATTTGTAGCGCGTGTACATTATAAATAATGCCAAACACCGCCACCGCGAGCAGAAACAGGGAGGAGATAAAAACGCTGCGTCTGGCAAACCGCTCTGGCATCCAGCGTTTGAAAACCATGATGTAAAAAGACAGCACCGTAACATCAAAAATAACCCATACCAGCGTTAGCGTCACAATGCTGGTGGTGAAATCTTGCGTAATGGCAATGAACTGGGGAAAAAACGCTACGAAAAACAAAATGTCCTTTGGGTTAGCGACCCCTGTCAGAAATCCATGGATAAGCCCGCTGTTATCGCGTTTTGGCGCACATAGTCCGGGGTTTGAGTCCCTGGCCCGCAGGCCGTTAATCGCCATCACACCGATATACAACGATCCCACAAGACCCAGTACGCCAAGCCATATCGCAGATATTGAAACCACGCCAGCTAGCATCAGTGCAGCCAGAGCAATCAATACTAAAGAAGCGCCGTTAGTGCCAATCAGCGTGATAAAGGCCCGGCGATAGCCGTGCTGCGACGCGGTGGTGGTAATCAGCGCCACGACCGGACCCGGAGTTAACAGCAGGGTTACTACGCTGAGGCTATAGGCAGCCAGTAAAGTGAAATTCATACCTGATTATCCTGATGATATTTTCCATCAGTATTCCGCCTGCGTGGCGCATTGAAAAACGAATAAAACTGCGCTCTACTGTGAGTAAAACTCAACATAGAAGCTGAGAATGACGCTACCTCCGTTGTATGCCCTGAGGGCTTTTGAAGCCGCAGCCCGTCTGGGATCGTTCAGTAAAGCCGCTATTCAACTTAACGTGACGCCGGGCGCGGTAAGCCGTCATATTCGCACGCTGGAGGCATGGTTTGGTTGCGAGCTATTTGTCCGCAGCGGCCCGCGTATCGAGATAACGCCTTCTGGCCAAGGGCTGGCGCAGCAGTTGACGGCTGGGTTTCAGAGTCTGGAACACGCGTGTCATGCCTTTCGCAGCAGCAGTCATGAGCTACGGCTGAAAGCGCCGTCTACGTTGACGATGCGCTGGCTTCTGGACGTGCTGCGTCATTTCCGTGAAGCGCATCCGACCCCGGTTGTCGAAATTTCCAGCGTCTGGATGGATACCGATTCGGTATCCTTCGGTCGTGAACCGTATGACTGTGCGATCCTGTTAGGGAATGGCCATTTTGGTGACGATACCGACAGCCGGTTGCTGTTTCAGGAGTGGCTTATCCCGGTGTGCTCACCCGCACTGCTGGTGCAGGCGCAGCGCGATCTTTCTGCCTGTGAACTGATTCATCCCTCAGCGGATCGCCGTGACTGGCGTCGGTGGCTGCAACGCACCGGGAAGTTTCCGGCGTTGAATCTTGCGCGAGGCAAAGTGTTCGACACCCTGGAGCAGGGCAGTCTTGCCGCGATGAGCGGTCATGGCGTGTCCGTTGCCGACCTGCTGTTAAGCCTGGCGGCCATTCAGGCAGGGATGTTGGCGTTACCGTTTAAAGATGCGGTGGCGACTGGCGAGGGGTATTACTTTGTCTGGCCAAAGGCTTCAACACGGCTCAGAAATATTGAGCTGCTGTATCGCTGGTTAAAAGAGGCTGCGCCGTGTGTCTCCTCGGCAGATCTAAACTGGCTGGATTAAGCTGTTTATTCTGCTAATTATCATATTGATAATGGTTCTCATTATTATTGTCGTATTGCGCAGGTAATGGTAATGTTGCTTCAGTTATAAACCGTTAATCCCATTTCCTGTGCAGAAGACAGCATGAACAATACCACCGCCCTGAATGCCTCCGGACGCGTCGCTCGCACTTTCTCCGTCAGCGAGTTTATGGATTTTGGTGAGCGCTACGGGATCGATTACCGCTTTCCCCAGTTGGCACAAAGGCCGGATTTACCGTCTGGCAGCCCTGTTCTGCAAGGTGAAATTGAGGAGATGACTCTCCCATGTGGGATGTGCGTGACGCACTCCGACGTACAGGTATTGCAACCCTACGAAACCACCTCTCGTCACGACAGCCCTTTGTATATGCTGGTGGTACTGGAAGGCTGCGTGATCCTGACACTTAACGGACAGGAGCACGTGGTGCGCTCCGGCATGGCGTTTAGCTCACGCCTGAGTGAGCACCAGACGATGCGTGCCCGTCATCATGCTGAT
Organism: Citrobacter sp. Cpo074; assembly: GCF_030332745.1. Taxonomy (NCBI): domain Bacteria; kingdom Pseudomonadati; phylum Pseudomonadota; class Gammaproteobacteria; order Enterobacterales; family Enterobacteriaceae; genus Citrobacter; species Citrobacter sp. Cpo074. The sequence continues at coordinate 38,591 of NZ_JAOWHG010000032.1, read as the reverse complement.
TGTAAACTGCGGACATTATCGCTCGGTTTGTATCCCGACGGCGCGTGTCGCACGGGGTTGCTCGAATCGTTGATGCGTGAGTGGGAAAGATGCCAGACGCCGACGCTTATCTGGCAGGTGCCGGGGTTTTTACTCAGCGGACTACAGTACGCGCAGCAGAGTACGATTAGCCATGTTTCTCGTCAGCTGATGTTGGAAGGGCTGATATTACAACTGTTTGGTCATGGCCTCAGCGTGTGTCAGGTCGAGAGCGGTAAACGTCTTGCGGCGAGCGGTGAGCAGCAGCGGCTGGAGGTCGTTCGCCGACTGCTGGAGCAAAGTCCCGAAAATGACTACACCCTTAATGAACTGGCCCAACGCGCAGCGATGAGTCCCAGCAGCCTGCGCAGTAAGTTTCGCGCAGCCTATGGCTGTTCGGTATTCGACTACCTGCGCGATTGCCGTCTGGAACGTGCACGCGGCTATCTACTGGAAGGATATAGCGTACAGCAGGCGGCCTGGATGTCGGGTTATCAGCACGCCACCAACTTTTCTACCGCTTTTCGCCGCCGTTACGGCTTTTCACCCGGTGATTTGCTCAAACTTTGCTAATCCATATTTGCGTTTTACGCACGTGATTTCCTGACAATTTGGCACTGCGCATAGGCAACCTGGCATCCGGCATAGCTATCTCCGTCAGCAAAAAGGTAATAATTCTCACTTACAATTAGACATGCCTTTGGAGATATTCATGTTCGCGAAGACTCGCTTGGCGCTGCTGGTGGGATGGGTTACCGGCAGCGTGGCTTTTCCTCTGCTGGCGCAGGAAACAACAAAAAACGATACGGTGGTTGTCACCTCGCAGATGCAGAGCGGGGCCACGAAGCTTGCCACGCCGGATATTGAAACGCCGCAGTCGGTATCGATCGTTACCCGTGAACAGTTTGAAGAGCAGGGCGCAACCAGCGTGCGCCAGGCCGTCAGCTATACGCCGGGGGTGTACAGCAATCAGATTGGCGCCTCCAACCGCTTTGACTACATCGTGCTGCGTGGCTTTTCTGACGGTAGCCTGGATAACGTCTATCTCGATGGTCTGAAGATGATGGGTGACACCAACTCACACAGCTCGCTGGTGGTCGATCCGTGGTTCCTCGAAGATATCGAAGTCGTACGTGGCCCGGCTTCCGTACTGTATGGCCGTTCCTCCCCGGGTGGCATTGTGGCGCTGACCTCACGTAAGCCGTCGTTTGATGCGGGCGGTGAGGTGAAGCTGTTTGCCGGCAACAATAACCAGCGCGGCGCGGCGTTTGACGTCACTGGGGCACTGGATGATAACGATCGCGTGGCGGCGCGACTGAGCGGGATGACGCGTTACGCGGACTCGCAGTTTGGTCCATTGAAGGAAGAGCGTTACGCGCTGATGCCCAGCCTGACCTGGCGTATCACCGACCAGACGCGTCTGGATCTGATGGCCTATCTGCACCGCGACCCGGAAGGCGGTAGCCACTCCGGTCTGCCGTATGACGGCACCGTGGTTCCGCATTACGGGCAAAAGATCTCCAACACCTTTTACGAAGGCGAGGATGATTACGACAAATACGATCGCCGTGAAAACATGGTGGGCTACAACATTGAGCATATGTTTGATAGCGGTTGGTCGGTGCGGCAAAAGCTGCGCTATCTGCATACCGACGTTGAGCTGAATCAGGTGTATGCGGCGGGCTGGCTGAATGAAACCGAGCTTAATCGCGGTTACTCCGGCTCCGATGAAAAAATGTCGGCGATTACGCTGGATAACCAGCTCGACGGCAGCTTTGATACCTGGCAGGTAAACCACCGTCTGCTGGTGGGGATCGACTATCAGGATCGCAGTAACAATACTACCGGTTACTACGGCGCTTTCCCGCCGATTGACGCTTTTAATCCAGTGTACGGCGCGAAGCCTGATTACATCGACATGTATGCGCGTGAGAAACACAAGCTGCGCCAGACGGGTTACTATTTGCAGGATCAGATGTCATGGGATCGCTGGCGTATTACGCTCGGTGGTCGCTACGATCAGGTCAGCGTTTCTAACATTGATAAAATCAAGGATACTCGCAGCGATCTGGATAAAAACAACTTCAGTACCCGTGCCGCGCTGCTCTATTTATTCGATAACGGCTTTGCGCCGTACGTGAGTTATTCCACTGCCTTTACGCCAACCAGTTTTGCCGATGAGAACGGCAATCTGCTGGATCCGATGAAAGGCAAGCAGTGGGAAGCCGGGCTGAAATATGAGCCGGAAGGACTCAACAGCCAGTTCAGCGCGTCGGTGTTCCGTATCAATCAGACGAATATCGCCACCAAAGAAGAGCCGACCGATCCGTACCGCTCGATTGGGGAAATTGAATCTGAAGGGGTGGAGCTGGAGGCAATTAGCCAACTGACGGATAGCTTCCGTTTGCAGGCGGCGTATACCTATACCGACATTCGCTATAAGAAAAGCAGCCCGGAAGAGCAGGGCAAGCGAGCAGTGTACGCCCCGCGTAACCAGGCCAGTACCTGGCTGAGCTACGATGTGAAAAGCGGTCCGCTGGACGGTCTGACGTTGGGTTCAGGCGTGCGCTACGTTAACGGTATTACCAGCGATCGCCTGAATACTCACACCCTGCCGTCCTACACGCTGGTGGATATGGTGATTGGTTACGACTTAACGAATATCGGCATTAAAGGGTTGAGCGCGCAGTTGAACGTTAACAACCTGACCGACAAGCGCTACGTTGCAGCCTGTAACTCGCTCTCATACTGCTACTTCGGCGCCGAGCGCAGCATTGTCGGCAGTGTGTCCTGGAAATTCTGATGTTTTAGCCGGATGCGGCGCTGGCGCCTTATCCGGCCTACAACAGAGTGCAAATTGTCTGCCTGATAAGCGCATCAGGCATAGTGGATTGCGGTTATTGTGTAAACCGTTCTGCAGACAAATCTGCGCGCTGGCGCCTTATCCGGCCTACAGCAGCGTGCAAATCGTAGGCCTGATAAGCGCAGCGCATCAGGCTTTGTGATTGCGGCTATTGTGTAAAACCGTTTTGCAGACAAATCTGTGTGCTGGCGCCTTATCCGGCCTACGGCAGCGTGCAAATTGCAGGCCTGATAAGCGCAGCGCATCAGGCTTTGTGATTGCGGCTATTGTCTAAAACCGTTTTGCAGACAAACCTGCGCGCTGGCGCCTTATCCGGCCTACGGCAGCGTGCAAATCGTAGGCCTGATAAGCGCAGCGCATCAGGCTTTGTGATTGCGGCTATTGTGTAAAACCGTTTTGCAGACAAACCTGCGCGCTGGCGCCTTATCCGGCCTACGGCAGCGTGCAAATCGTAGGCCTGATAAGCGCAGCGCATCAGGCTTTGTGATTGCGGTTATTTTGTAAAACCGTTCTGCAGACAAATCTGCGCGCTGGTTCTCAGCGTAAAGGCGACTTTGTCTGGGTACTGGCTGTAATAGTTATGCTCTTCTTCCAGCCCTTTTGCCTGCGCCAGACGTACCGTTTCCAGCGAGCAGGTACGGTAGATCAGGTCTTTATTCATATTGGTCTGCTTCTCGCGCTGTTTATCTGCGGACAGCGCCAGCCAGCTTTCGGACAGTGAGTAATCGTAGACCACCCGATTTCCTTTCGCCTGCACGTTCTCAATGGTAATAAATTCGTCGATTTTCAGTCTTGGCTGCCCGCGCATTTTTTTCTTATCTTCTGCGGCGGCATATTGGGCCAGCGCATGAATATCCATACTGGCTATTTTCTGTTTATAAGCATCTACATAAGCGGTAGGTTGCTGATAATGCTGAGCGTAAGCGTTTCTTAATTCCCCGTCATTCATCGTACAACCTGCCATAAACAGAGGTAATAGTAGTGCCAGTTTTATTTTAGTCATGATGTTATCCCGTTCATTATTTTGATCCCAGTCGCCCATAACAAAATAGAAAAATTATTACAGATGATATTTAAGGTTGTATAAACGAGAGCGCGATGGCACAAGTTCAATTGTCTTAAAATGGCAGGACAGGCGGGAAACCCTGCCAGAATTGGCAGGGTTTTGAACATACTGATAAAAAAATTAATGGCCGATCATCTTTGCCTTCGGGATCAGCTGGAAATACATATGATCGGGCACTGGCGTATCCCAGACATTGGCATAAACGGCATAACCAATGGTGGCAAACAGAATGCCAAGCACCAGTAGCGTCATGGCAACACCTGATAGCGTCCTCTGTCGCCATAACGGTTTACCGTTGTCTTGCACCCCTGGTGGTGTTTGCAGTGAGAAGCTCAGCGTTGAGGCCACCGGGCAGGATTCAACGCAGGTCATGCAGCCAGTGCATTCCACGGTACGCACCTGAATCAGTCTGTCGACCGGGATATGCGACGGGCAGTTTTTCGCGCATTTTCCGCAGTCGATGCAACTGTCTGCGTTACGGCGGATTTTAAACGGCGAGAGCAGCGAGAACAGACCGAGCAGCGCACCATAAGGGCACAGATAGCGGCACCAGGCATTGCGAATAAACAGGCTCAGGACACTGATAACGACAACAAAGATGAGCGTAGCGGAGCCAATATGGCGAAAGAAATCGAGCATCTTCACGTCGATAATCATGCCATAGGCCGACATTAGAAAATACTGAATCCCCTGTGCAGGCATCGACAGGGCGATATACAAAAAGAAACTCAGCAGCAAATACTTCAGACTGAGCAGCGGGATATCCAGCCAGCGCGGCAGCGTGAAGTTGCGACCAAATACTTTTTTCCCCAGATTGCCGAGCAGTTCGGACAGCGTGCCCACCGGGCATAACCACGAACAGAAGGCTTTTTTTAACAACAGACTAATCAGGATAAACGCAACTAACAGCAGCATGGAGGCGGCATGGATAGGCGGAAGAAAACCAGTCTCCAACGTATAGCGGATATTCATCAAACCCGCGATTGGTAGCCATCCCTCAATACCACCTGGCCTTGGAATATAGACGCTGGTGCCGGCGGTTTCGAAATAGCGGACCCAGTAATAGAACGTTACGCCAATATAAATATTAATAGCCAGCAGGAGAAACTGTGTGGCTTTTCGCCAGCTGCTGGCGTTGCGCCAGTCATTCCACGGCAGTTTGCCTCCGATCGTGCCAGGACGGCGCTGCCAGCGTGTTCTCTTCTTCCCGTTCATGATTTTATACTATCCCTCATATTTCCCCTTCTGCATTCAGAAGGCGTCATCACCGGGACATGCTAGCGCCATTCAGATTTGGTGTATTTGATTTGCATCTTATTATGTGGCTGTTATTTTTATCACGCAAATAGGCTTGAATAAAAATAACAGCTCGGTATTTATCGCCGATCAGATAAATACCCTGAACGGGGTATTTATTTCTCTGTGGCGGAGAAGGTTATTCCTGATAAACCTCAACGCGGTCGCGACCATTACTTTTTGCCTGATAAAGTGCGCGATCGGCTTTATCAACCAGCTGTTTGTAGTCGGGATGATAATCATATTCGGCAATACCGATACTGACGGTAATAGAAAACGTTTCTGTCGCAGAGGCTGCCATGCGCATCCCGGCAATTTTCATACGCAGCGTTTCCAGAATAATACTGGCCTGCGATTCATCTGACTCGACGAGCAGGATCATAAATTCTTCACCACCGTAGCGGAACACGTAATCGCTGCTACGGATATGATCATAAATGACCGCTGCGACATTTTTGAGCGTCAGATCGCCGGTATTATGCCCGAAGTTATCGTTAATTTGCTTGAAGTAGTCGATATCCAGCATCGCCAGGCTAAAAGGCTTACGCGCATGTAACGCTAACGAAATCTCACGCCGCATGATGGTCGGAATAAAGCGGCGATTAAGCAACTGGGTCAGCGAATCTTTACCATTTTCCTGCTTAACCAGCGCCTCAAACATTGAAGCGAGCAGGAAATGGATTTTTGCCGATAGCTGGCGGACATCCTGTAATAAGCTCATCCGTTCGGGCTCTGTCGGTTGATGCTGAGGTGACAGGGTGGTCGTCAGACGAGTGTCGATCTCTGCAATCAGTGATTCCATTTCGTTGAGCAAATTGCTGTTGCCAAGAATATGTTTTCCCTTATGCGAGAACCACATACCAAAATCAGAGTTCGCCAGAAATACCATTTCACCGAAAGGCATTGCGGTGGCAATGTTATAGATAAACTGGTTTTCCCAGTCAGTAAACGAACGGATTTGCCGCTCACGCTCGACGTTAACGTCATCGTAAATAGTCTGCAGACGATACTGCTCCTGAGTATGCAGCGAGTTTTGATGGCTTGGGGAATAGGAGACTGTCATGGCCTCCAGTGCGGTATCCATTGCCAGACTGCTGAAACAGATAGCATCGCTCAGCAGAGAGGACGAATAGTCCGCTTTGGTTTTCAACACCCGATACAGCTCATCCTTGAGCTTACGCGCGCCGCGGTTTACCAGATCGATGGGCAGGCCGATACGGGCATGCACCACGCCAATTTTGCGTTGTTTGGCCAGCAGCTGCGGTAGATCTTCGTGCGCGCTGCCAAGCACGCTGCGTAACCAGTCAAACATACTGCCGCTGAGGCGGGTACTGACCTGTTCTGTATTGAGGAACAATGCGCTCTGGGCATGGGAGAGCATATAGTCATAAAAAACGGTCACTAAATGGCGGATCTCTTCATCGCTTAACGATGTGAGGAGCGTGTGAACGTCAGGCGATGTTTGTCGTATCAGCGCCTGCCATTCTGTAAGGAGTAATGTGTCGTTTACCGGTTCAACCTGTTCCATCTCACTGCCACTCAACCTGCGATTAAAAATTCAGGCGGTATTACGGACAATTACCTCACAATGGTCAAGTTAAACTCTCTTATCGATGGCTAATACCTTCATAAATAAGTCTTAGCGCGAAAACACCTATTATTGCGCCAATCACCCGGCTGGCAACGCGTTGGATGCGACCATACGCCCGTCGCACGGCAGGCAAAGAAAATGCCTGGCTGAGAAAAATACGCCAGATAACGGAAGACAACACAATGCCTGCCCAGGCCATCAGTCTGGCCCACGTAGGCGTGTCTGCGCTTAAGGTGACCGAGAAGATACTAATAAAAAACAGCACGGTTTGCGGGTTTGATAAATCCGTTAGTAATCCACGGCGGAAAAACACATACCAGGGGGCGGAAAGCGGTTGCTGTAGAGTGGGCATTTGCGGCGTGGCCTGATGGCGGATGCTGTTCCAGGCAAACCACAGCAGATAGGCGCCGCCGACAATCTTAATCAATGAAAATATCTCTTCACACTGGGTGATTAGCGTTGCCATACCAAAAAGCCCAAGGCCGGAGTAAAACGCATCACCCAAGGCAACACCCAGACCGGTCATCACACCTGCGCGTCGTCCGGATGCCAGGCTAGTTTGTACTACCACGAACAGGTTTGCGCCGGGGTTAAAAAAGGTTAAAACAAACAGGCTGACGGTGAGTACAACGGCGTGCAAAGGTTCCATAGACAACATTTCCATTAGTAAGCGCTTAAGTGACAGTTAACACTATAATTTTAGTGTGTTCATCATTCTGCGTATTCACTCACACTGCGCAGTGAAACGCGCTGAGATTTGCAAATGACTTCATAGATTATTTTGTGCAAACCTGGCGCGTCAGATAACGCGACGGCACAGGTTTTCTGTTATCAACGATTCGCAAAATCTCTTTATATTTCCGCCTGCTCTGGATCTTTTTGCCAGGCTGAACTACTTATTAATCATCCTTGACTCGCATGTCGAATGTTCAGGGGTCGATGATGGCATATATAACAAAATCTGGAGCTTTTATATGAAAACTGGAATTAAAGTACTTATTGGTGCGTTAGCTTTTGTTGTGACCAACGCGTACGCCGCGGAATTTATGACGAAGGTTGAGTTTGAAAAGGTTGAGTCTCAGTATACAAAAATCGGTGATATTTCAACGAGTAATGAAGTCTCTACTTCGGATGCTAAAGAAGACCTTCTGAAGAAAGCTGAAGAGAAAGGTGCTGACGTGGTGGTATTAACCTCCGGCCAAACGGATAACAAAATCCATGGCACAGCGAATATTTACAAGAAAAAATAACGTGCAGCTGTAAGAAATACGACACCCGTCGGTCATTGTACCGGCGGGGTTTCTTTTAATCTGCGCCAGAACGTGGTTCTGCTAATTCCGAGATAGCGTGCAGCCGCGGTTTTATCACCATTGAATTGTGCCAACACCTGTTGTGGCGTCAGCAATGACGATGCTTGCGGTGAGTCTGCAACAATGGCCAGTTCCGGTAACAGCTGTTGTAAAAAATCCACATTCAGCTCTGGCTGCGGCTCGACGCTTAAAAACAGTGCCAGACGTTCCATCATATTACGCAGTTCGCGGATATTCCCCGGCCAGCCATAATTCAGCAGCGTCGGCTGACTTAATCCCAACCCCTTGCGTACAGGCTCAGAAAACGGCACGTCCAGTTCCGCCAGCGACTGTTTTAAAAAGCCTTCCGCTAATGGCAGGATATCGGGCAACCGCTCGCGTAGCGGCGGCAGCTTGAGGCGTAAAATGCTCAGGCGATAAAACAGATCGGTACGAAATTCCCCCAGTTTCATCTCCTGCTCCAGATTACAGTGTGTGGCGCTAATCACCCGGACATCGACCGGAATCGGCTGATGTCCGCCCACCCGGGTGACCTCTTTTTCTTCCAGCACACGTAGCAGTCGGGTTTGTAACGGCAGCGGCATCTCGCCTATCTCGTCAAGAAACAGGGTTCCGCCGTGAGCGATTTCAAACAGGCCTGCGCGTCCCCCTCGGCGAGAGCCGGTAAAGGCGCCATCCTCATAGCCGAACAGCTCCGCTTCCAGCAATGACTCAGTGATCGCCCCGCAGTTGACGGCAACAAACGGCGGTGAGGGTTTACCGCGCCGATTCTCCTGACGGGTGAAAAACTCACGGTGAATGGCCTGTGCGGCCAGCTCTTTACCCGTTCCTGTTTCGCCCTGAATGAGGACCGGCGCACGCGAACGGGCGTACAGCATAATGGTGTGCCGTACCTGTTCCATCTGCGCAGAGTGACCGCGCATATCTCCGAGCGCGTAGCGAGTGCGCAACGTATCGCCAGAGGCGTACTGACCGTTTCTGCGTAATGTCAAGCGGGTCATATCCAACGCATCGACAAAGGCCTGGCGCACGGTGGCCGCCGAATAGATAAAGATGCCGGTCATGCCTGCTTCTTCTGCCAGATCGGTAATCAACCCCGCACCAACTACCGCTTGTGTACCGCCAGCCTTCAGCTCGTTGATTTGCCCACGAGCATCTTCCTCGGTGATATAGCTACGCTGTTCAAGCTGCAAATTGAAAGTTTTTTGAAACGCGAGAAGCGCCGGGAGGGGTTCCTGATAGGTAATGATGCCAATTGACGAGGTGAGTTTTCCCGCTTTTGCCAGTGCCTGTAGCACGTCGAATCCGCTGGGTTTAATCAGGATCACCGGAATAGACAAACGGCTTTTCAGATATGCGCCGTTGGAGCCTGCCGCAATGATGGCATCGCAACGCTCGGTGGCCAGCTTCTTACGGATATAGGCCACCGCTTTTTCGAAACCAAGCTGAATGGGGGTGATGGTCGCCAGGTGGTCGAACTCCAGACTGATGTCGCGAAACAGTTCAAACAGGCGGGTGACTGAGACTGTCCAGATAACCGGTTTGTCGTCGTTCACACGCGGCGGTAGATGTGTATCTGCCATAACTAACCCAAAAAAGTAAGGAACCGAGTAGTAGGGTTTAGTTGTGTTTCATAAATGTTGCAATGAAACGTGAAGGAACGTTTCATGAAACGATAGCTGACACGCTTTTGTGCAACAAAAATAGGAGTATTGGATTTAATGTATTGTTTTAAAAGATAAAAAATTAAATTGAAGAGAAAATAAGCTCCCTGGCATACCCCTTGCTTTAGAAACATCAACGAACGATAACAAGTTGATAACAAGAGGACGGGATATGTCTCTACACTCCCCAGGGCTGGCGTTTCGCGCTGCGCTCACTAAAGAAAACCCATTACAAATCGTTGGCACCATCAACGCCAACCACGCTCTGCTGGCTCAACGTGCCGGGTATCAAGCGATTTATCTCTCCGGCGGCGGTGTCGCGGCGGGGTCGCTGGGTCTGCCGGATCTCGGCATTTCTACCCTTGATGATGTGCTGACTGATATTCGTCGCATTACGGATGTTTGCCCGCTGCCATTGCTGGTGGATGCGGATATTGGTTTTGGATCGTCTGCATTCAACGTGGCGCGTACCGTCAAGTCGATTTCCAAAGCGGGTGCTGCTGCGCTGCATATTGAAGATCAGATCGGCGCCAAGCGCTGCGGTCATCGCCCGAACAAGGCGATCGTCTCGAAAGAAGAGATGGTCGACAGGATCCGCGCAGCCGTTGATGCGCGCACCGATCCCAACTTTGTGATTATGGCGCGGACCGATGCGCTGGCGGTGGAAGGGTTAGAGGCTGCCATCGATCGTGCCCAGGCGTATGTCGAAGCGGGCGCTGACATGCTGTTCCCGGAAGCCATTACCGAACTTGAGATGTACCGCCAGTTTGCCGATGCGGTACAGGTACCAATTCTCGCCAACATTACTGAGTTTGGCGCCACACCGCTGTTTACCACCGATGAACTGCGCAGCGCGAACGTTGCGATGGCGCTATACCCGCTGTCAGCTTTCCGCGCCATGAACCGCGCGGCGGAGAAGGTTTACAACGTGCTGCGTCAGGAAGGTACGCAAAAGAACGTTATCGACATTATGCAGACGCGCAACGAGCTGTACGAAAGCATCAATTACTACCAGTTCGAAGAGAAACTCGACGCGTTGTACACAAAAAAGTAACCGTCGTAGGCCGGATAAGGCCTAGCCGCCATCCGGCAATAAATTAGTACCCTACATATTACAATAATGACGAGGACAACATGAGCGACACAACGATCCTGCAAAATAGTACCCATGTCATTAAACCCAAAAAATCGGTTGCGCTGTCAGGCGTCGCTGCCGGAAATACTGCCTTATGTACCGTGGGTAAAAGCGGTAACGATCTGCACTATCGTGGCTACGATATTCTTGACCTGGCACAACAGTGCGAATTTGAAGAAGTTGCGCATCTGCTGATTCACGGGAAATTACCCACCCGCGATGAGCTCACCGCCTATAAAAGCAAATTGAAAGCGCTGCGCGGATTGCCCGCTAACGTGCGTACCGTACTGGAAGCGCTGCCTGCCGCCTCGCATCCGATGGACGTGATGCGCACTGGTGTTTCCGCGCTGGGTTGTACGCTGCCGGAAAAAGAAGGACATACCGTCTCCGGCGCACGCGATATTGCCGACAAACTGCTGGCATCGCTCAGTTCTATCCTCCTGTACTGGTATCACTACAGCCATAACGGCGAGCGTATTCAGCCGGAGACCGATGATGATTCTATTGGCGGTCACTTCCTGCATTTGCTGCATGGTGAAAAGCCATCACAAAGCTGGGAAAAGGCGATGCACATTTCGCTGGTGCTGTACGCCGAGCACGAATTTAACGCTTCCACCTTCACGGGGCGTGTGATTGCGGGAACTGGCTCTGATATGTACTCCGCGATTATCGGTGCGATTGGCGCACTGCGTGGGCCGAAACACGGCGGCGCGAATGAAGTGTCGCTGGAAATTCAGCAGCGCTACGAAACGCCGGATGAAGCCGAAGCGGATATCCGTAAACGCGTTGAAAACAAAGAAGTGGTGATTGGCTTTGGTCACCCGGTTTACACCATCGCCGACCCGCGCCATCAGGTGATCAAGCGTGTGGCGAAACAGCTTTCTCAGGAGGGCGGTTCGCTGAAAATGTACAACATTGCCGACCGTCTGGAAGAGGTGATGTGGGAAACGAAAAAGATGTTCCCTAACCTCGACTGGTTCTCGGCAGTCTCTTACAACATGATGGGCGTCCCCACTGAAATGTTCACACCGCTGTTCGTTATCGCCCGCGTCACCGGCTGGGCGGCGCACATCATCGAACAGCGCCAGGACAACAAAATTATCCGTCCTTCCGCCAACTATACCGGCCCGGAAGATCGCGAATTTGTCCCGATTGAAAAACGTTGCTAATGCAAAACCTCTAAAGATAAAAAAACAGGAAATGTACCCTATGTCTGCACATATTTCGAACGTCCGCCCTGAATTTGACCGTGAAATCGTTGATATCGTTGATTATGTCATGAACTACGAGATCACCTCGAAGGTGGCGTATGACACCGCGCATTATTGCCTGCTTGATACCCTTGGCTGTGGCCTGGAAGCGCTGGAATATCCGGCCTGTAAAAAACTGCTGGGGCCGGTTGTACCGGGTACCGTCGTCCCGAACGGTGTGCGCGTACCTGGTACCCAGTTCCAGCTCGATCCGGTGCAGGCGGCGTTTAACATCGGTGCGATGATCCGCTGGCTGGACTTTAACGACACGTGGCTGGCCGCAGAATGGGGTCATCCTTCCGATAACCTCGGCGGTATTCTGGCGACGGCTGACTGGCTGTCGCGCAATGCGGTGGCGGTGGGTAAAGCGCCGTTAACCATGAAAAAAGTGTTAACCGGAATGATTAAAGCCCATGAAATTCAGGGCTGTATCGCGCTGGAAAACTCCTTCAACCGCGTCGGTCTGGATCACGTCCTGCTGGTAAAAGTCGCCTCCACGGCGGTGGTTGCCGAGATGCTTGGCCTGAACCGGGATGAAATTCTCAACGCCGTCTCTCTGGCGTGGGTCGACGGTCAGTCGCTGCGTACCTATCGTCATGCGCCGAATACCGGCACGCGTAAATCCTGGGCGGCTGGCGATGCCACCTCACGTGCTGTACGTCTGGCGCTGATGGCGAAAACCGGTGAAATGGGATATCCATCTGCACTGACGGCGAAAACCTGGGGCTTCTATGATGTCTCTTTCAAAGGCGAATCTTTCCGCTTCCAGCGCCCGTACGGTTCGTACGTGATGGAAAACGTGTTGTTTAAAATTTCCTTCCCGGCAGAGTTCCACTCGCAGACCGCGGTAGAAGCGGCGATGACGCTGTACGAGCAGTTACAGGCCGCAGGTAAGACCGCTGCCGATATCGAAAAAGTGACCATTCGTACGCATGAAGCCTGTATCCGCATCATCGATAAAAAAGGCCCGTTGAATAACCCGGCGGATCGTGACCACTGCATCCAGTACATGGTGGCTATCCCGCTACTGTTCGGACGCTTAACGGCGGCAGATTACGAAGACGGCGTGGCGCAGGACAAACGCATTGATGCACTGCGTGAAAAGATTAACTGCTTCGAAGATCCGACCTTTACTGCGGATTACCACGACCCTGAAAAACGCGCCATCGCGAATGCCATCACGCTTGAATTCACCGACGGCTCACGCTTTGAAGAAGTGGTAGTGGAATACCCAATCGGCCACGCGCGCCGTCGTAACGACGGTATGCCGAAGCTGGTCGAGAAGTTCAAAATTAACCTGGCGCGTCAGTTCCCGACCCGTCAGCAGCAGCGCATCCTGGATGTCTCCCTGGACAGAACTCGCCTGGAGCAGATGCCGGTCAATGAGTATATGGACCTTTATGTAATCTAAACCTGCGTGCGGCAAGGCGTAAGTTCAACAGGAGAGCATTATGTCTTATAGCGAGTTTTATCAACGTTCTATTACGCAGCCGGAGTCGTTCTGGGCCGAGCAGGCCCAGCGTATTGACTGGCAGCAGCCGTATACGCAGGTGCTGGACCACAGTAATCCGCCGTTTGCCCGCTGGTTTTGCGGCGGTACGACCAATCTGTGCCACAACGCAATTGACCGCTGGCTGGAGAAACAGCCTGACGCGTTGGCGCTGATTGCCGTTTCTTCAGAAACTGAAGAAGAACGCACGTTTACCTTTCGTCAGCTGTATGACGAAGTGAACGTCGCGGCGGCGATGTTGTTGTCGCTGGGCGTACAGCGTGGCGATCGGGTACTGGTTTATATGCCGATGATCGCCGAGGCGCACATTACGCTGCTGGCCTGCGCACGTATAGGGGCGATCCATTCGGTGGTGTTCGGTGGTTTCGCCTCGCACAGCGTAGCGGCGCGTATCGACGACGCCCGACCGGTGGTTATCGTGTCGGCGGATGCCGGGGCGCGCGGCGGTAAAGTCCTGCCGTATAAAAAGCTGCTCGATGATGCGATCGATCAGGCGCAGCATCAGCCGCGTCATGTGGTATTAGTCGATCGCGGTCTGGCGAAAATGGCGCGGGTAGAGGGGCGAGACCTCGACTTTGCCACGCTGCGCCAGCAGCATCTCGGCGCGCGGGTACCGGTTGCCTGGCTGGAGTCGAACGAAACGTCCTGCATTCTCTACACCTCCGGGACAACCGGTAAACCGAAAGGCGTCCAGCGCGACGTTGGCGGTTACGCGGTCGCGCTGGCGACCTCGATGGACACTATTTTCGGCGGCAAGGCAGGCGGCGTGTTCTTCTGCGCGTCGGATATCGGCTGGGTAGTTGGGCATTCGTATATCGTGTATGCCCCACTACTGGCGGGGATGGCGACAGTGGTTTACGAAGGGTTGCCAACGTATCCAGACTGTGGCGTATGGTGGAAAATTGTTGAGAAGTATCAGGTCAGCCGGATGTTCTCCGCCCCAACCGCCATCCGCGTGCTGAAGAAATTCCCGACCGCGCAAATCCGCAATCACGATCTCTCCTCGCTGGAGGTGCTGTATCTGGCGGGTGAGCCGCTGGATGAACCGACCGCCAGTTGGGTAACGGAAACGCTGGGCGTCCCGGTTATCGACAACTACTGGCAGACTGAATCCGGTTGGCCGATTATGGCGATCGCTCGCGGGCTGGACGACCGCCCGTCGCGGCTGGGTAGCCCAGGCGTGCCGATGTACGGATATAACGTGCAGTTGCTCAATGAGGTGACCGGCGAGCCCTGCGAAGCGAATGAAAAGGGCATGCTGGTGATTGAAGGGCCGCTGCCGCCGGGCTGTATCCAGACTATCTGGGGTGATGACGCGCGGTTTGTGAATACCTACTGGTCGCTGTTTTCTCGTCAGGTGTACGCCACCTTTGACTGGGGTATTCGCGATGCGGACGGCTATTACTTTATCCTTGGTCGTACGGATGATGTCATCAACGTGGCCGGGCATCGGTTGGGGACGCGTGAGATAGAGGAGAGTATTTCCAGCTATCCGAACGTTGCCGAAGTGGCTGTGGTCGGCGTGAAGGACGCACTGAAGGGGCAGGTAGCGGTCGCGTTTGTCATTCCGAAACAGAGCGACAGCCTTGAAGATCGCGACATCGCACATTCGGAAGAGAAGGCGATTATGGCGCTGGTGGACAGTCAGATTGGTAATTTTGGCCGTCCGGCGCATGTCTGGTTTGTGTCGCAGTTGCCGAAAACGCGCTCTGGCAAAATGCTTAGACGGACGATCCAGGCGATCTGTGAAGGCCGCGATCCTGGCGATCTAACGACCATTGACGATCCCGCGTCGTTGCAGCAAATCCGTCAGGCGATCGAAGAGTAACATCGTGTGATGCCCGGTGGCGCAATGCTTACCGGGCCTTTTAGTATCGTAGGCCGGATAAACCACGTGAGTGGTGCATCCGGCAAAGAGGCTTTTACAGCGCGACGCTTTCGCGACGACGCAGCAGGGAAAACGGCCCCGGACCGCTAAGGGTAAATACGGAAATCAGCGTGAAGCTCAGCGCAATAATCCCCAGCACCAGATAAGCTCCCTGGAAACCAATACTCTCATACATTTTCCCGGCCAGAACTGACATGAAAATCATGGCTAACTGTTTGAAGAAACAGAAACACACCAGATAAATCGTGGCCGAGAAACGTACTTCGAACTGGCTGGTGATGTACTTGAAGCAGCCGACGATCAGGAACGGTATCTCAAACATATGCAGCGTTTTGAGAATAACGACCTCCAGTGCAGTGGTGGCGAATGACGAGCCAATAATCCTTACCGACATAATCGTACCGGCCAGCAGCAGGGCGTTCTTTCCGCCAATTCGGTTCACAATCAGCGGTGCAAAGAACATGATCGAGGCGTTGAGTAATTCTCCCATCGTCGTGACGTAGCCAAACACGCGGGTACCCTGTTCGCCGGTGGCAAAGAATGAGGTAAAGAAGTTGGCGAACTGCTGGTCAAACACATCGTAAGTACAGGAAACGCCGACCACATACAGGGAGAGGAACCAAAGTTTCGGCTGTTTAAATAACTCCAGCGCCAGCTTCAGGCTGAATGCCGAGTTATTGGCGCCTACCGCATCCGCGACTTTTGCAGAAGAGGGGGCATCTGTTTTTGAAAATAATAGCAGTAATGCCAGAATGACCGCACAGCCAGAGCCTAACCAGAAGACGAATTGGTTATTGATGGTGAACATAATTCCGGCAATCGAGGCGCACAGCGCCCAGCCCACGCAGCCAAACATGCGCGCGCGACCAAATTCAAAGTTGCTTCTGCGGCTGGCTTTTTCAATGTAGGCTTCAATCGCTGGGGCACCGGCATTGTAAATAAAGCCAAGGTAAATCCCGCCGACAATTGAACCCAGT
Source organism: Citrobacter sp. Cpo074 (assembly GCF_030332745.1). Lineage (NCBI taxonomy): Bacteria > Pseudomonadati > Pseudomonadota > Gammaproteobacteria > Enterobacterales > Enterobacteriaceae > Citrobacter > Citrobacter sp. Cpo074. The sequence goes on along the minus strand of NZ_JAOWHG010000032.1, from coordinate 22,023 downwards.
AAAATATTAACCTGCAATAATGGACCAAATACGTAAATAAAGAACGGGGCAAACATTACCAGCATGCCGGTAATTACCCACAGCAGATGTTTACGCAGGCCGAGCTTATCGGACAGTAGCCCGAAAATTGGCTGGAATAACAAAGAAAACAGTGAGATGCAGGCGAAGATGATGCCGGTATCGCCTTTGCTGATATGGTTTACATCGTGTAACCAGATAGGGAAGAAGGGGAAATACGCACCCATAATAAAAAAGTAAAAGAAGAAGAAAAAGCCAAACATCCAAAAGTTAGTGTTTTTTAAATAATACATAACAGACTTCCTATAAATGCGGGCAGGTATCAACCTGCCCTGCTTATATTATTATTTTTGGCCCCAGACGAACTGGAAGTGGTAGCGTCCGGCGCTCAGCTGGAATTCCGGCGATACGGAAGGAGTCCACGAATCATCGCCGCCGACGCCCATATGGAAGCCATCAATATTGAGCCAGGTGCCCGCCTCAGGTTGCAGCAGATGGCGGTGGCTGGTTTCCATCAGTTGCTGCTGGCTAAAGCGGCTGATGTTGAACAGGAAGTCTCCGCGCCACTGGTGCGCACCGTAGTACAGTTCGCGCGTACCGCAGCGCAGACCGTTTTCGCTCGGGAAAACATACGGGGTGTACATCTCATCAAGCGACAGATCCCAGCGATCGAAACAGGCGGCGCCCAGACGGTCCGGGTAGTTCTCATGCGGGCCGAGACCTAACCAGTTCACTCGCTCCGCAACCTGCGCCAGCTGGCATCTCAGGCCGATGCGGGCCGGATGTGGCGTACTGCTGGCAACGTCGACATCCACCGTTACCTGCATTTCACCATTGCCGTCAATACGGTAGCTTTTTCGGCTGACGAACAGCGTTTCGCCCTGATACTGCCACGCATGTTCGGTGGTGATCAGTACCGCATTGCTCAGCGTATCGGCAGCACAGTGCAGTAACGTTGCTTCAGCCTGATAGTGACCGGCGGCCTTCCAGCGTTCAACCCAGGCGTTAGGGTCGATGCGGGTTGACTCGCTCACGCCGATGTCGTTGTCCAGCGGCGCGCGGGTGAACTGGTCAGTAAGCGGGCTTACCAACTGGGCTTCATCGCTAATCCAGTATTGTGTTAGCAGGCCGGAATGACGATCGAATTGCCAGCGTGTGTTGTTGGCCACCACGGTAAAATTGCTCTCACTAACATCCAGCTGTGGTGCGCTGCTGACGCGTGATGGACGTACCAGGCTGAGCTTCTCTTCCAGCTTCCACTGTTGCCAGGCGCTGATATGCCCGGCTTCTGACCATGCGGTCGCCTGAGGCTGCTCTACGCGCACCGTCAACCACAGTTCGCCTGCGGTGTCCGGCATCGGAACGTTCGGCAGGGTAATCACCTGGCGGCCCTGTGGGGCGATATCCAGAACGATTTCTCCGGCCGCCAGAGGGTTGCCGTCAAGGGCAATCGACCAGTGCAGAACTTCGTTATCGCTGCGGCGGAACATATATTCGCTGGTCACTTCAATCTGGCGTTCAGCGCCCGGCAGTAACGTGAACTGGAAAAACTGCTGTTCATGTTTGGCCTCATATAACGCCGGATGCGGAGTGCGATCGGCGAACACCAGCCCGTTCATGCAAAACTGACGATCGTTAGGCGTGTCGCCAAAATCGCCACCGTAGGCTGACCATGCTTTGCCGTTCTCATCATATTTGGTCAGCGACTGATCCACCCAGTCCCAGACAAATCCGCCCTGCAGGCGCGGATACTGACGGAACGCTTGCCAGTATTTGGCGAAGCCGCCAAAGCTGTTGCCCATAGCGTGGGCGTATTCACAAAGGATCAGCGGACGCTGTTCGCCGGGCATCGACAGCCACTTTTTAATCGACCATTTGGGTACTGCGGGGAAGGGCTGATCCTGATCGACGCGGGCGTACATCGGGCAAATAATGTCGGTGGCGGCAGTATCAGCTCCACCGCCCTCGTACTGCACCGGACGTGACGGGTCTTCTGATTTTATCCAGCGGTAGAGCGCGTCGTGATTGACGCCATGGCCGGATTCATTGCCCAGTGACCAGATAATAATGCTCGGGTGGTTGCGATCGCGCTGCACCATGCGCGTGACTCGCTGGCTCATGGCAGGCAACCATGCGGGATCGTCGGTGAGGCGATTCATCGGCACCATGCCGTGGGTTTCAATGTTGGCTTCGTCGACCACATACAGGCCGTAACGATCGCACAGGGTGTACCACAGCGGATGGTTCGGGTAATGGGAACAGCGCACGGCGTTGAAGTTATTCTGCTTCATCAGGATGATGTCCTGCACCATCGTCGCCTCATCCATCACCTGGCCGTTGACCGGATGGTGCTCATGGCGGTTGGTACCGCGAATCAACAGCGGCTTGCCGTTTAACAGCAACAGGCCGTTTTCGATACAAACCTGACGAAAACCAACGTCACAGGCTTCCGCTTCAATCAGTACTCCGCCTGCGGTGTGTAACTGCACAACGGCGCGGTACAGATTGGGCGTTTCGGCACTCCATAGCGCCGGTTTTTCGACGTTCAGACGCAGAGTCACCCGGTCATGATAAGCGCCGCGCTCATCAATGATCTCACTGCCGAGCGGTGAGGTCGTTTCGCGGGTGAGCGTTTCACCTTCCCACAATTGCAGGGTGACGCGTAAATCTTCGCTCTCGTTGCCACCCACTCTGACTTCCGCTTCCAGCGTGGCGCGGCTGAAGTCGTCATTAAAACGGGTATTAATGCGCAGGTCGCGGATTTGCGTAGTGGGCTTATGCAGCAGGGAGACATCGCGAAAAATACCGCTCATGCGCCACATGTCCTGGTCTTCCAGATAGCTGCCGTCGCTCCAGCGCAGCACCATCACAGCCAGACGGTTTTCGCCGCGCAGCAGATAATCGCTAAGATCAAACTCAGACGGCAGACGGCTATCCTGACCGTAGCCGACCCAGCGACCGTTGCACCACAGATGAAACGCGGAATTGACGCCGTCAAAAATAATGCGCGTCTGGCCTTCCTCTAACCACGCGTCTTCAACATTAAATGTGAGCGAGTAACATCCTGTCGGGTTCTGTGCCGGAACGTACGGGGGATTCACCGGGATTGGGTAGGTGACGTTGGTATAAATTGGCGCATCATAACCGGCAATCTGCCAGTTAGAGGGGACGTTGATGATGTCTGCCTGTGGCAGATCGCTTGTCAGCCAGCTTTCTGGGACAGCCTCCGGCGCGGCAAACCAGGCAAATTGCCACTGGCCATTCAGCGAGCGTAACTGACTCGAACGCTGATTGGTACGTGCATCATCCGCTGAGCGCCAGCTACAGAACGGCGGATGTGCTTCCAGCCGGTTGAGCTGCGTGACGCCGGGATTTTCCCAGTCGCGGCGGGCCAGAACAGCGGAGAGTGAATCTGTGTTCAGGTTCATAACGGTATCCTGTTTGAATTTGTTACTCGCTCACAATTTCAATCAAAATACGAACAAGCGCTCCTTGCTGTAAAGGATAGGGCGTTCAATAAGTGAACTGACTCACACAATTGTTATGCGTTCACAATTTGGGGGTGAGCTGAGAAACTTGCCGCGCCAGCTGGATCAGTGAATCAGCCAGCGCCTGGGGAGTGGTGGTTTGCGTATCGGGAGGCAGAACCGTTTTGCGCTTGACCAGGGTGACGGGAAGCAGTTGGTTACCCACGCTGGAGCCGCCACGGGGGAGTTGCAATAGCCTGTCGACGCTGGTTTCACCCAGCAACGGAAAATCCTGCCTGATGGTGGTCAGCGGTGGGATGTAACAGGCGCTGTCTTCGGTGTCATCGTAGCCAATTACCGATATATCTACGGCGACCCGCAGACCGAACTCGCTGATTGCCCGCATCGCGCCCAGCGCCATTTGATCGTTAGCGACCAGCATGGCGGTAGGGAGGTTACCGTTATTCAGCATGTGCATCGTTTGCTGAAAACCAGACATCGCGCTCCAGTCGCCTTCCAGCTCCACAACGGGTTGTAGCTGGTAATGTGCCAGATACTTGTGCCAGCCCGCATGCCGAAGCCTTGCCGAAACGGAAGTGTGCGGCCCACTCAGCAGGGCGATCCGTTGATGTCCGTGCTGCACCAGATGTTCAACGCCAAGGCGCGCGCCGTCGTCATGAGAGAAAATCACGCTGTTAATTGGCGTCAGGTCAGAGACATCGAGAAACAGCACCGGCACCGTACCGCAGGCAGCGGCCACGGCAATGGCATCTTCTTCATCCAGCGGATAGTTGATGATAAGCCCGGTTACGCGTTGAGAAAGCAGATTGTGGACCGCGGCTTTACAGGACTCAACGCCGCTGCGCTCGACCATGGCGATCACCACGCTGGCACCGGACTGGTCGGCGCGGGATTTTATGGCAGCAACGATTTGTGAGGGGGCATGCAGAGCTAGGTTTGCCGTCACAACGCCAATCAGTGGCGTCTGTTTGCCAGCCAGCTGCTGTGCAACGCGGTTAGGAATGTAATTGAGTTCCGCCATCGCGGCCTCAACTTTCTGTCGGGTTTTTGCGGAAACGTGGCTGGCCTGGTTCACGACGCGAGAGACGGTCTGGTAAGAGACGCCTGCATGGTCTGCCACATCGTATAGCGTTACCGGTTTCACGTTTATCACCCCTGTCATGACGTTATCTGTGCGCTATGATGCCACAGCGGGACGGTTTTGGGGTATTTGCGCATGGGTTCTGCGAGGCGCATTCCAGGGTTTGAGGATAGTGTGCTGAAGGATTTATCGTCGTTATACCTAACAGAAGAAAAAAGCGAGGGCATTGTGAGCGAATCTGCGGCAAATAATATTCTGTCCATCTACCGACGCCATGCGGATGCTTTTGCCAGCCAGCGCTCGCGCACCTTGTTCGAGAAAAGCTGGCTCGATAAATTTATTTCCGTGATGGGCGGGCAGGGCAGCATTGTGGATATTGGCTGCGGCAACGGTCAGCCGATCGCCGGTTATTTTATCCAGCAAGGTTTTCAGCTTACCGGCGTTGATGGTTCCCCGGCGATGCTGGCGCGGGCCCGAAACACTTTTCCCGCACAGCGCTGGCTGGAACAGGATATGCGCGAGTTGGCACTCAATGAGACTTTCGATGGTCTGATCGCCTGGGACAGCTTTTTCCATTTAACTCAGCAGGACCAGCAAAAGATGTTCCCGATTTTTGACCGCCTCAGCCATCCCGGCAGCGCGCTGATGTTTACCAGCGGTACGGACAACGGCATCGCGATGGGGCAATTTGAAGGTGAGCCGCTGTTTCACGCCAGCCTCGCGCCGGATGAATACCGCGCACTGCTGTCAGCACACGGTTTTGCGGTGGTCGAGATGGTGATGGAAGATCCGCACTGCACCGGGCACACCATCTGGCTGGCGCAAAAAAGAGGCTAATCGCCGCGAAAGGTTTTACGCCATTCAGCCGGGCTAACGCCAAAGTGGGATTTAAAATGCTGGCGCCAGGTGACGGGCGACTGAAAACCAACCTGTTCTGCGATGCGTTCAACGGGTAACTGGCTGGACTCCAGCAACGTCTGGCTACGGCGCAGGCGCTCGGCAATCAACCATTCGGCCACGCTTGACCCTGTGGCCTTCATAAAATGACGGGTGAGGGTGCGACGGCTCATCATCACCCGTTGCGCCAGCTCGTCAAGATTATGCGGTTCATGGAGATGCTGGCGCAAATAGTCGAGCAGGACGTTGATGCGCTGATCTTTGGTATTTTTCGCCACCGGTTGCTCGATAAACTGTGCCTGGCCGCCCTCGCGATGTGGCGGCACAATCATCCGTCGGGCAATCTGATTCGCCACCGTGCTGCCAAAACGCTGGCGGATGACGTACAGGCAGCAATCCAGCGCAGCGGCGGTGCCTGCCGAGGTAATAATACCGTCGTCATCCACGTACAGCGCGTTGATATCCAGATGAGCTGCCGGAAAGCGGGCCTGAAAATCCTGCTCGAACTCCCAGTGCGTAGCCGCCCGTTTGCCATCCAGCAGACCGGCGTAGCCGAGCACAAACGCACCAAGGCATAACCCAACAATCTGCGCGCCGTTTTGTCGCGCACGATTAAGCGCATCAAGCAGGCTTTGTGGTGGCCGATGTGCCGTGGTACCCCACCAGGGGATCACCACAATGTCGGCGGCCTCCACCGCTTCATAGCCGTAGGCTGCGTTAATGGAGAAGCCATCCTGCGAGGAAACGATACCCGGTTGTTCGGCGCACAGTTGCACCTCAAAGCGCTTTTTCGCCGCTACTTTGTCGCTAAAAATAATGCACGGCACCGAGAAGTGAAACGGGCTGAAATCTTCCACGGCAACAATGGCGACGTTAAGCGGTTGCATAGGATTCCTTTGTGGAGTTTAAAACGTCAGGGTTTCGCCATCTTCCGGCACGTTAACGAATTGCGCAAGCTGGTTGTCGCGGGCGTACTCTTTCAAGGCTGAGCGAGTCAGCAGACAGTGGTTAATCGCCTCCATGTGGGTCGCCACAATTTGTGCTTCGGGCAGCTTGAAGTGGGTTTTTAGCACATCTTCCGCGCCCATGATAATTGGGCCAAAACCGATAACGTGGGCAAAGCCTGCGTTCAGAATGACCACGCCTGGCTGGAAAGTTCGCATGTTGGTTTCCACCTCGTCGCGCCAGATGGTGTCCCCGACCAGATACAGTGTTTTTTCCGCCGGATGCTGGAAGATAACCCCGCAGGCATCACCCAGACGCTCAGCCATTTGCGGGATGGCGTAAGCACGATCCGAACCGTGCTGGCCGCCGGTTTTACGCAGGGTGATATCACCAAGCGCGGTGTTTTGCGTCAGTACGGTCAGTTGCGTGAAACCTTGTTCCCGCAGTACCTGCGCATCGCGATCGTTTTGCACATAAATCGGTTTGTCTTTCGGTACGACACGAGCCGCGGCTTCATCCCAGTGGTCTTCATGCAGATGGGTCACGATCAGCGCATCAACGTTGAGCAGGGTGTCGATATCGACAGGCAGATCAACGGTCGGGTTGCGGATCTCGGCGCGTGCCGTACCGGCAAAGCCCGGATAAGTACCTTTTGCCGCCAGCATAGGGTCGATCAGAAAGGTTTTGCCACCAAAAGTGATGTGCTGCGTAGCGTTACGGATTTGCGTGATGTTCATGGTGTTTGCTCCACGTGTTGGGTCAGTGGTGTCATCGTAGAGTGTTGTCCAGAAGATGGATGTGGGCAAATGGGCGACTAGCGATGGGATTGGGCCAACTACAGATTACAGATGTCGATAATGTAATTAGAATTAAAGTAATTTACTATTTCCTTTGTGACTCGTTATTTAATACGCAGTTGTTTTTATCGAGCTGAATAAGAATGCTGTTATTTAAATACGGAAAGGTTTATTAAATGCGAAGTTGTGCCGGAAAACATTATTGATATATGTAATGCATAGTGACCAATAAAACAGATCGCGAACCATGAAATAAGAATGCTATCATTCACACCAGACGCGGCAGGCAACTGCTGGCACACGCATTTACCCCGGAGCAACTGATGAACAACGACATTCCGCTAAAATATTATGATATCGCCGACGAGTACGCGACCGAGGCCGCAAAGCCGGTGAGCGACACAGAACGTGACGCGCTGGCGCACTACTTCCAGCAGCTGATCACCCGTTTGATGAACAACGAAGAGATCAGCGAAGAAGCGCAGCAGGAGATGGCTACCGTGGCAGGTGTCGACGCTCAGCGTATCGATGATATTGCGGAGTTCCTCAATCGTTGGGGTAACGAGTAGCCAAAGACATGGCCTGTGTTTTACACTGCGCGCAAATTGAGTAGGTATACTCTACAAGTAATAGGTTTAATCAGGCGGAAACAGCAATGAACGGAACAATCACAACGTGGTTTAAAGATAAAGGCTTTGGATTTATCAAAGATGAAAACGGCGACAACCGCTATTTTCATGTGATTAAGGTTGCTAATCCTGAGCTGATCAAGAAAGACGCGGCGGTGACTTTTGAGCCCACCACCAACAACAAAGGCTTGTCTGCCTACGCGGTAAAAGTCATACCAGACAGCAAGTACATCTATATTGCAGGCGAGCGTCTGAAGCTCACCTCGATCAAGTCATTCCTGGTCTACAGCGAAGAAGTCCCTGTAGAGACCCGTATCGACAAAGAAAATGCTGTGCTGTCTGTCGGCGTGCTGATGAACAGCATCCGACCGAAATCAGACGTCAAGCCTGGTGAAATGCGCACGCTGAAAAAGCTGGCCATCACTACCTTCCAGGGCACGACGCTGATCTTCTCGGAAGATGAAATTGACATCGACGCGACGGTGAAACTGCTTAAAGTCTGAAACCCTTCAGACTGAATAAAAACCGGAACGCTGCTCTTTTCAGGAGCGGGTTTCGGTTTTTTTTTGATATGTGTAATTTACGTGATTCAGGTATGTAGTGATAAAATTAGTAGGTAGCAATCCGTTTCTGAATAGGTATATATTATCCGTATTAAATAAATATGATCGCCAACTATTTGCAGATTAGTAGCGCGGTTAACTAATAGTGATTCACCGGTATAACTAATGGGGTAATATAAGTGATTTTTAAAAAAATATGGAAAGCTATATCTTCTGAATATATACCATCGGCCATTTGCTTTTTTCTCCTTGCAAAAATGGATTATGAAATAATATCTATCTGGCCACAGAATGAATCGGTTGATGACAGAATTAAACTTTCTTTACTATTCATTCATTTGGTGATGATTTTAGTGATGTTTACTCCGCTAATTAATCGGTTTTTGTCACGAGTAGACAATGAGAAACTTGAAAAGTTTATAGCTCTTCCGCAGAAAGATAAAAACATCACATACATCGATTATTATGATTTTCTGAGCGGGCTTGCTTTATCAGCATTTTACTTATCTATCCTTATTTTTACAATGAAGAGTATTTACGAAGAAGCAGGATGGATAATTTCTGGTATTTATATATTTACAATGTTTGTGTCTTCTATTTCTATTGCTGCATTGTCATTGCTTAGATTTATCTGGTTATTTACAAAGTTTAATAATTATATATATTGGTTTATTGTTTTACTTGCGAGCAGTATGTGTATGGCAGTTATTGGTGCCGCGATGAAAATGGCCTCGTAAAAATGCGCTTAATATCTGGAACAGTAATAATGGAGTGTAAACTCTAAATAACAATACAGCTGGAACAGTGATGATTCCGTTTTGTAATCCGTGGGATGCATTGTTGCAAAGCTTAAAGCCTCTTTTGAAGAGGCTTTAAGCCCTCAGCGACCAGGGAAGTAAAAGACTGTCTTTCCTGGTGTTGAGCATTCTGCCAAAAACATAATTAACAGTATTCCAACTACTTTCTTCATTATCACGAGACTGCCGGATTTACCACGTCATCCATCAGTATGTAACGTGCTTCCTGGCGCGTGTATTGATCGATTAATGGTACAAGTCGCTGGAAATGCTCGCTGGCACAATGTTCATCGAGAGCCGCGTGGTTTGGCCATTCTTCGATAAAAATAAAATGCCCCGGATCTTTTTCATCAATATAGAGGTCGTAAGCAATGCAGTGCGGTTCTTTCTTCGTTGCCGCTATTAGCTCACGATACAACGGGAGAACAGTTTCAATATACTCAGGTTTGATGAAATCCTCAGCAATGACCTTTAACATGCAGCCTCCTGGCAGAAAACGAATGCACACTATGTAATGAAGATATTTTTTGGGCAAGAGGTCACAGAGTTTTATCGGCCGGATAGTGAGTTATGCCAGCTATCAATCAGATGATCCGCATAACTGTGATCCATCTCACCTCCCGGCAACCAAAATCTCCTGCGATTCGACGCCGTCCTCTATCTGTTTCGCCACCTTTTGTAAGGCCGGAAGATGCTTTTCCGCGGCCTGTTCGATGGTCATGGCGCTGGCCATATACACCAAATTCAGGCTGCCGATCACCCGCTGTTCGCTGCGGATGGGGACGGCGATAGAAGCGATTTTCTCTTCCTGATCCCAACCGCGAAAGTTCTGCCCAAAACCGTCTTTTCGCGCGCGGGTCAAAATGGCATTGAGCTTCAGCGGCTCGCGCGCAAGCTGGAACTCTTCTCCCGATCGGGAGGCAAGCATTTCAATCAGTTCCTGCCGTTCATTCTCCGGGCAAAATGCCAGCCAGGTCAGGCCGGATGCGGTTTTCAGCAGTGGCAAACGACGCCCTACCATCGCCCGGTGAAACGACAGACGGCTGAAACGGTGGGTGGTTTCACGTACCACCATCGCGTCCACATCCAGCGTGGAAACGTCGGTCGGCCAGATGACCTCGCGCAGCAAATCTCCCAGCAGCGGGGCGGCGAGTGCAGAAATCCACTGCTCGTCACGAAACCCCTCGCTGAGCTGGCGGACTTTAATGGTTAAGCGAAAGCTGTCATCGGACAGGCTGCGCCGGACGTAACCCTCATCCTGCAGGGTTTCCAGTAGCCGTCTGACCGTGGTGCGATGCAGGCCGCTTAACTCAGCAAGTAAGCCAACACTGGCCCCACCATCGAGCCGGTTTAACATATTTAATAACATTAATCCGCGCGTTAATCCGCGTACGGTTTTGTACTCAGTGCTCTCGTCATTTTTCATATTCATTGACAAATCTACAGGTAAAACAATGTTGTGCACTTAGTGCACATCCTGGCATGTTTTGATTGTAGCGCAAAAACTCGCTTCTATACTGACCGCACAACAAAAAATTATTCACATATTTTTAACAAAACAGATTGCGCCTCACCAGGGTCCGCAATTGCGTTTTGTCCGAGTCGTGAGGTTCTGAAATGACAACAAAAAACCCGGATATCCAACCCGCTGTGCAGCATACCGCGCAGGTGGCGATTGCCGGTGCTGGTCCGGTAGGGCTGATGATGGCCAACTATCTTGGCCAGATGGGCATTGAGGTGTTGGTAGTGGAGAAGCTCGACACGCTGATCGACTATCCTCGCGCCATCGGCATTGATGATGAAGCGCTGCGCACTATGCAGTCTGTGGGGCTGGTCGAGAACGTTTTGCCGCACACCACGCCGTGGCACGCGATGCGCTTTCTCACCCCGAAAGGCCGCTGTTTTGCTGATATCCAGCCGATGACCGACGAATTTGGCTGGTCGCGCCGCAATGCTTTTATTCAGCCGCAGGTGGACGCGGTGATGTTGGAAGGGTTGTCGCGTTTTCCCAACGTGCGCTGCCTGTTCTCCCGCGAACTGGAGGCCTTCAGCCAGCAAAACGGCGAAGTGACGCTAAATCTGAAAGCGCCAGACGGTCAACGTGAAACGGTGAAGGCTCAGTGGCTGGTGGCCTGCGACGGCGGCGGCAGCAACGTCAGACGCTCGCTGAACGTGCCGTTTGAAGGTAAAACCGCACCGAATCAGTGGATTGTGGTGGATATTGCCAACGATCCGCTCAGCACGCCGCATGTGTATTTGTGCTGCGATCCGGTGCGCCCGTATGTCTCCGCCGCGCTGCCGCACGCGGTGCGCCGTTTTGAGTTTATGGTTATGCCGGGGGAAACCGAAGCGCAGCTTAGCGAGCCGCAGAATATGCGCCAGTTGCTGAGCAAAGTGCTGCCGAACCCGGACAACGTCGAGCTAATCCGCCAGCGCGTGTATACCCATAATGCTCGTCTGGCCGAACGTTTTCGTATTGACCGCGTGCTGCTGGCGGGCGATGCGGCGCACATTATGCCGGTCTGGCAGGGTCAGGGATACAACAGCGGCATGCGCGATGCTTTCAATCTGGCATGGAAACTGGCGCTGGTGATTAACGGTAAAGCCGGCGATGCGCTGTTGGATACCTACCAGCAGGAACGCCGCGACCACGCCAAAGCGATGATCGACCTCTCCGTGACCGCTGGCAACGTACTAGCGCCGCCCAAACGCTGGCACGGCGCGGTACGCGACGGGGTTTCCTGGCTGTTGAACTATATTCCGCCGGTCAAACGTTACTTCCTTGAAATGCGGTTTAAGCCGATGCCGCAGTACCACGCCGGGGCGCTGGTGCGTGAAGGCGACGCGAAAACTTCACCGGTCGGCAAGATGTTTATCCAGCCGAAGGTGACGCTGGAATCGGGCGAAGTGACGTTGCTCGACAACGTCATCGGACCGAATTTCGCGGTGATTGGCTGGGGCTGTAACCCACTATGGGGCATGAGCGAGGCGCAGATCCAACAGTGGCAGGCGCTGGGGACGCGTTTTATCCAGGTCGTGCCGGATACGCAGATACATACCGATCAGGATAACCACGACGGCGTTACCCGCATTGGCGATACGCAAAACCGCCTGCGCGCGTGGTTTGCCCAGCACAACGCCGCGCTGGTGGTAATGCGCCCGGACCGCTTCGTGGCCGCCATCGCCATTCCGCAAACCCTGGGCAGCACCCTGAATAAACTGGCGTCGGTGATGACGCTCACTCGCGCTACTGCCGACATTCCTGTTGAAAAGGTTGCCTGATATGCACGCTTATCTTCACTGTCTTTCCCACTCGCCGCTGGTGGGCTATGTCGACCCGGCACAGGCTGTGCTCGACGAGGTTAACGGCGTGATCGCCAGCGCTCGGGCACGTATTGCGGCGTTCGAACCTGAACTGGTCGTGCTGTTTGCCCCCGATCACTACAACGGATTTTTCTACGACGTGATGCCGCCGTTCTGTTTAGGCGTTGGAGCTACAGCGATCGGCGATTTTGGTAGTGCGGCGGGGGAATTACCGGTGCCGACAGATCTGGCTGAAGCCTGCGCCCACGCGGTAATGAAAAGCGGTATCGATCTCGCCGTGTCCTACAACATGCAGGTCGATCATGGCTTCGCGCAGCCGCTGGAGTTTTTGCTCGGCGGCCTGGATAAGGTGCCGGTGCTGCCAGTGTTTATTAACGGCGTCGCCACGCCGCTACCGGGCTTTCAGCGTACCCGCATGCTCGGTGAAGCGATTGGCCGTTTCGCCAGCTCGCTGAATAAGCGCGTGCTGTTTTTAGGCTCCGGTGGTCTGTCGCATCAGCCGCCGGTACCGGAGCTGGCGAAGGCTGATGCCCATATGCGTGACCGCCTGCTCGGCAGCGGCAAACAGTTACCTGAAAACGAGCGCGAGCTGCGCCAGCAGCGGGTGATCAGCGCCGCCGAGAAGTTTGTGGTCGATCAAAACACGCTACACCCGCTTAACCCTGTCTGGGATAACCGTTTTATGTCCCTGCTTGAGCAGGGGCGTTTGCAGGAGCTGGACGCGGTCAGTAACGAAGAGCTGTCCGCGATGGCGGGCAAATCAACGCACGAAGTTAAAACCTGGGTTGCCGCCTTTGCCGCCATTTCTGCTTTTGGCAACTGGCGCAGCGAAGGCCGTTATTACCGCCCGATCCCGGAGTGGATCGCCGGATTCGGCTCCCTGAGCGCCACTACACAGAACTAAAACAGAACTGAATATGCAGGAGAACATCATGACTTACCAACCGCAAACCGAAGCCGCTACCAGTCGTTTTCTGGAGGTGCAGGAAGCAGGCGAAACCCTACGCGTGCATTTCAATGACTGTGGGCAGGGCGATGAGACCGTCGTGCTGTTGCATGGCTCTGGTCCTGGCGCGACGGGCTGGGCAAACTTCAGCCGTAATATCGATCCGTTGGTGCAGGCCGGATACCGGGTGATCCTGTTGGATTGTCCTGGCTGGGGCAAAAGCGATGGGATCGTTAACCGCGGTTCGCGATCCGATCTCAACGCCCGCATCCTGAAAAGCGTGGTCGATCAGTTGGATATTCAAACAGTCCACCTGCTGGGTAACTCGATGGGCGGTCACAGTGCTGTGGCGTTTACCCTGAGCTGGCCGGAGCGCGTGGGCAAACTGGTATTAATGGGCGGCGGAACGGGCGGCATGAGCCTGTTTACCCCGATGCCGACCGAAGGTATCAAGCGCCTGAATCAGCTGTATCGTGAGCCGACCATCGAGAACCTGAAGCTGATGATGGAGATCTTTGTCTTCGACACCAGCGACCTGACCGAGGCGTTGTTTGAGGCGCGCCTGAATAACATGCTGTCGCGTCGCGATCACCTGGAAAACTTTGTCCAGAGTCTGGAGGCCAACCCGAAACAGTTCCCGGATTTCAGCCCGCGTCTGGGTGAAATCAAAGCTCAGACTCTGATTGTCTGGGGACGCAATGACCGCTTTGTACCGATGGATGCCGGTCTGCGCCTGCTCTCAGGAATTGCCGGTTCCGAGCTGCATATCTACCGCGACTGCGGGCACTGGGCGCAGTGGGAACATGCGGATGCCTTTAACCAACTGGTGCTGAACTTCCTCGCACGCCCTTAAGGAACGGACATGACGAATCGTAATCTTGAGCAGCTAGCCGCCGATTTACGTCAGGCTGAAGAAAAAGGGGAAGCCATCGCCCCGCTGCGTGAATTGATTGGTGTGGATAACGCCGAAGCGGCCTACGCCATTCAGCGCATCAACGTACAGTACGACGTAGCGCGCGGGCGTCGCGTGGTCGGGCGCAAAGTGGGGCTGACGCACCCGAAAGTGCAGCAGCAGCTGGGTGTCGATCAACCGGACTTCGGTACGCTGTTTGCTGATATGTGTTATGGCGATAACGAAACCATCCCGTTTTCCCGTGTTCTGCAACCGCGTATTGAAGCCGAAATTGCGCTGGTGCTGAACCGCGATCTGCCCAATACCGACACCACTTTTGACGAGCTTTACAACGCCATAGAGTGGGTACTTCCCGCGCTGGAAGTGGTCGGCAGCCGTATCCGCGACTGGTCGATCAAATTTGTTGATACCGTGGCGGATAACGCCTCCTGTGGCGTGTATGTGGTCGGCGGTCCGGCACAGCGTCCGGCAGGATTAGATCTGAAAAACTGCGCGATGAAAATGACGCGCAACAACGAAGAGGTCTCCAGCGGACGCGGCAGCGAATGCCTGGGACATCCGATCAACGCCGCCGTCTGGCTGGCGCGCAAAATGGCCAGCCTCGGCGAGCCGCTGCGTGCGGGAGACATTATTCTCACCGGAGCGTTAGGCCCGATGGTGGCGGTGAATGCGGGCGATCGTTTCGAAGCCTATATCGACGGTATTGGTTCAGTCGCCGCCACCTTTTCAGCGGCGGTTACAAAAGGAAGTCAGTCATGAGTAAGCGTAAAGTCGCCATTATCGGCTCCGGCAACATCGGTACCGATTTGATGATAAAAATTCTGCGTCACGGCGTGCATCTGGAAATGGCGGTGATGGTCGGTATCGATCCAGAATCTGATGGCCTGGCGCGTGCTCGACGCATGGGCGTTGCCACCACCCATGAAGGGGTGACAGGGCTTATCGCCATGCCGGAATTCGCCGATATCGACATCGTGTTTGACGCCACCAGTGCAGGCGCGCATGTGAAGAACGACGCCGCGCTACGTGCCGTTAAACCTGGCATCCGCCTGATCGACCTGACGCCCGCGGCAATCGGTCCTTACTGCGTGCCGGTGGTGAATCTGGCAGCCAACGTTGATCAGCAGAACGTCAATATGGTGACCTGCGGCGGACAGGCGACCATCCCAATGGTGGCGGCAGTTTCTCGCGTGGCAAAAGTCCATTACGCCGAGATTATCGCCTCGATCGCCAGTAAATCGGCAGGACCGGGTACCCGTGCCAATATCGACGAGTTTACCGAAACTACCTCGAAGGCGATTGAAGTGGTCGGCGGCGCGGCAAAAGGCAAAGCCATTATTGTCCTTAACCCGGCCGAGCCGCCGCTGATGATGCGTGACACGGTGTATGTGCTGAGCGAAGCGGCCTCTGAGGTTGAAGTTGAAGCGTCGATTAATGAGATGGCGGTGGCGGTGCAGGCCTACGTGCCGGGCTATCGCCTGAAACAGCGTGTCCAGTTTGAAGTCATCCCGGAGGATAAACCGGTGAATCTGCCGGGTATCGGCCAGTTCTCTGGGCTGAAAACCGCGGTGTATCTGGAAGTGGAAGGCGCGGCGCACTATTTACCAGCCTACGCGGGCAACCTCGACATTATGACCTCCAGCGCGCTGGCGACCGCTGAGAAGATGGCGCAGTCCCTCGCTCGTCAGGCAGGAGAAGCAGCATGAACGGTAAAAAAATCTATATCTCTGACGTGACCCTGCGCGACGGTATGCACGCTATTCGTCATCAATATTCGCTGGAAAATGTGCGCCAGATAGCCAAAGCGCTGGACGACGCACGGGTTGATTCTATTGAAGTGGCCCACGGCGACGGTTTACAAGGTTCCAGCTTCAACTACGGCTTTGGTGCGCACAGCGACCTGGAGTGGATTGAAGCGGCGGCGGACGTGGTGAAGCATGCCAAAATTGCCACGCTGTTGCTGCCGGGTATCGGCACTATTCATGACCTGAAAAATGCATATCAGGCCGGCGCACGGGTAGTGCGCGTGGCGACCCACTGCACTGAAGCTGATGTGTCGGCCCAGCATATTCAGTATGCGCGTGAGCTTGGCATGGATACCGTCGGTTTTCTGATGATGAGCCATATGACCACACCGGAGAACCTGGCGCAGCAGGCGAAGCTGATGGAAAACTACGGCGCGACCTGTATTTATGTGGTCGATTCCGGCGGCGCAATGAACATGAGCGATATTCGCGCCCGCTTCCGCGCACTGAAAGCGGTGCTGAAGCCGGAAACAGAAACCGGAATGCATGCGCATCACAACCTGAGTCTTGGGGTGGCGAACTCCATTGCCGCGGTAGAAGAGGGGTGTGACCGTATCGACGCCAGCCTGGCCGGGATGGGCGCAGGCGCGGGCAACGCGCCATTGGAGGTATTTATCGCCGCTGCGGATAAGCTTGGTTGGCAGCACGGCACCGATCTCTACGCACTGATGGACGCCGCCGACGATTTAGTGCGTCCACTACAAGACCGCCCGGTGCGGGTGGATCGTGAAACGCTGGCGCTGGGCTATGCCGGGGTGTACTCCAGCTTCCTGCGTCATTGCGAAGTGGCGGCAGCACGTTATGACCTGAGCGCAGTAGATATTCTGGTGGAACTGGGCAAACGTCGGATGGTGGGCGGCCAGGAAGATATGATCGTCGACGTAGCGCTGGACCTGCGCAACCGCAAATAAAAAATGATTACGCGGCTGGCAACGTATCAGCCGCGATTCACCTGCATCGTGACCTCAGAGGGACATCTTATGACGACCCGTACCCCCGCATCTTACCGCCTGACGTTGACCGTTGGGCTTTGCTTTTTAGTTGCCCTGATGGAAGGGCTGGATTTACAGGCCGCCGGTATCGCTGCCGTCGGTATCGCCCACGCGTTTGCGCTGGATAAAATGCAGATGGGTTGGATCTTCAGTGCGGGCATTCTCGGACTGCTGCCCGGCGCGCTGGTGGGCGGCATGCTGGCTGACCGCTATGGGCGCAAGCGCA
This sequence comes from Citrobacter sp. Cpo074, assembly GCF_030332745.1. Classification (NCBI taxonomy): domain Bacteria; kingdom Pseudomonadati; phylum Pseudomonadota; class Gammaproteobacteria; order Enterobacterales; family Enterobacteriaceae; genus Citrobacter; species Citrobacter sp. Cpo074. The sequence goes on along the minus strand of NZ_JAOWHG010000032.1, from coordinate 4,602 downwards.
TTCTCATTGCCTCTGTGGCGCTGTTCGGCCTGTTCTCGCTGGCGACGGCGATTTCCTGGGATTTCTCATCACTGGTTTTTGCCCGTCTGATGACCGGTGTCGGGCTGGGCGCGGCGTTGCCGAATCTGATCGCGCTGACCTCCGAGGCGGCGGGCCCGCGTTTTCGCGGTACGGCGGTGAGCCTGATGTACTGCGGTGTGCCGATTGGCGCGGCGCTGGCGGCAGCGCTCGGGTTTAGCGGCCTGGCCTCCGCCTGGCAAACTGTGTTCTGGGTTGGCGGGGTGATCCCGCTGCTGCTCGTGCCGCTGTTGATGCGCTGGCTGCCGGAATCACAGGTTTATACCCAACAAACGCAAGTGGCCGCCGCACCGCTGCGTGCCCTGTTTGCGCCAGCGACGGCGAGTGCCACGCTGCTGCTGTGGTTGTGCTATTTCTTCACCCTGCTGGTGGTGTATATGCTGATCAACTGGCTGCCGATGCTGCTGGTGGAGCAGGGCTTTCGGCCATCGCAGGCGGCAGGCGTAATGTTTGCTCTGCAAATTGGCGCGGCCAGCGGCACGTTAATTCTCGGGGCGTTAATGGATAAACTGCGCCCGGTGGTGATGTCGCTGCTGATCTACACCGGGATGTTGGCTTCACTGCTGGCGCTGGGTACGGTGTCGTCATTGAGCGGCATGCTAATGGCGGGATTTGTGGCGGGGATGTTCGCCACCGGCGGGCAAAGCGTGTTGTATGCGCTGGCGCCGCTGTTTTACAGCACGCAGATCCGCGCCACAGGCGTGGGAACCGCCGTCGCAGTCGGGCGTCTGGGGGCGATGAGCGGTCCGCTGCTGGCAGGGAAAATGTTAGCGCTCGGTACCGGAACGGTAGGGGTGATGGCGGCTTCTGCGCCGGGCATTTTGCTGGCAGGCCTGGCGGTATTTATTCTGATGAGCCGCAAATCGCAGATGCCGATCCCGGCCAGCGGTGCTTAAGCATTCATCCGGTTGTGGGAGTGGGGAGATTTGGTTCCTACTTCCGGGTGAGCGCCGTCAGTCAACTGTGTTGCCAAAGTTTAGATAAAACATGGCAACGGAGGCGTTATGAGCTGGCGGCCCTTTTTGTATCTGATTATTAATCCCCACCCGCTATTAAGCGCCCGGCGCGGGCATCTGCGTCTGGTGCAGGGTTGACTTTGCATTCTGTTAACAAACGCGGTATAACAAACCTTCTTTGGATGTTTAGATGTCCATACGTTTAGAAGGTTATATGCAAACAACACAACAAAATGCGCCATTGAAGCGCACAATGAAAACGCGTCACCTGATTATGCTTTCCTTGGGCGGCGTGATTGGCACAGGATTATTCTTCAATACCGGGTACATCATCTCCACCACTGGAGCGGCGGGAACGCTGCTGGCCTATCTGATTGGCGCGCTGGTGGTCTGGCTGGTTATGCAGTGTCTGGGCGAGCTGTCGGTCGCGATGCCGGAGACCGGGGCGTTTCACGTTTATGCCGCGCGCTATCTAGGTCCGGCTACCGGGTATACCGTGGCCTGGCTCTATTGGCTGACCTGGACCGTGGCGCTGGGTTCGAGCTTTACCGCCGCCGGATTCTGTATGCAGTACTGGTTTCCACAGGTGCCAGTATGGGTCTGGTGCGTGGTGTTCTGCGCGATTATTTTTGGTCTGAATGTTATCTCTACGCGCTTTTTTGCCGAAGGGGAGTTCTGGTTCTCGCTGGTCAAAGTGGTCACTATCATCGCTTTTATCATCCTCGGCGGGGCGGCGATTTTCGGCTTTATTCCGATGCAGGATGGCTCGCCCGCGCCGGGGCTGAGTAATATCACGGCGGAAGGCTGGTTCCCGCACGGTGGCTTACCGATTCTGATGACTATGGTGGCAGTGAACTTTGCTTTTTCGGGTACCGAGCTTATCGGCATTGCCGCCGGTGAAACGGAAAACCCGCGCAAAGTTATCCCGGTAGCGATTCGTACTACCATCGCGCGACTGATTATTTTCTTTATCGGCACCGTGTTTGTGCTGGCGGCGCTGATCCCGATGCAGCAGGCGGGCGTGGAGAAAAGCCCGTTTGTGCTGGTGTTTGAGAAAGTAGGGATCCCGTACGCCGCTGATATTTTTAACTTCGTGATCCTGACGGCTATTCTTTCTGCAGCGAACTCCGGGTTATATGCCTCCGGGCGCATGCTGTGGTCGCTGTCGAATGAACGTACGCTACCGGCCTGTTTTGCGCGAGTAACGAAAAACGGCGTTCCACTGACGGCGCTGTCGGTCAGTATGCTCGGTGGTGTGCTGGCGCTGTTTTCCAGCGTGGTGGCCCCGGACACGGTATTTGTTGCGCTGTCGGCAATCTCCGGGTTTGCGGTGGTGGCGGTGTGGCTGAGTATCTGCGCCTCGCATTTTGTTTTTCGTCGCCGTCATCTGCAACAAGGTAAGGCATTGAGTGAATTACATTATCGCGCGCCGTGGTATCCGCTGGTGCCGGTATTAGGTTTTGTGCTGTGCCTGGTGGCCTGTGTAGGGCTGGCATTCGATCCAGCGCAGAGAATTGCGTTGTGGTGCGGGTTACCGTTTGTTGCGTTGTGCTATGGTGCTTATTTCCTTACTCAACCCCGAAACGCAAAACAGGAGCCAGAACATGTCGCAGAATAATCCGTTACGCGCTCTCCTTGATAAACAGGATATCCTGCTGCTGGATGGCGCGATGGCGACGGAGCTGGAAGCGCGAGGGTGTAACTTAGCCGACAGCCTGTGGTCAGCCAAAGTGCTGGTAGAAAACCCGGAGCTTATCCGCGAAGTGCATCTTGATTACTACCGGGCGGGGGCGCAATGCGCGATCACTGCCAGCTATCAGGCGACGCCGGCGGGCTTCGCCGCGCGAGGTCTGGATGAAGCGCAGTCGAAAGCGCTGATTGGCAAAAGCGTGGAGCTGGCGCGTAAAGCCCGTGAAGCGTATCTGGCAGAGAACCCGCAGGCGGGAACGCTGCTGGTGGCGGGATCCGTCGGGCCTTACGGCGCGTATCTGGCGGATGGCTCTGAATACCGTGGCGATTATCATTGTAGCGTTGAGGCATTTCAGGCGTTTCATCGCCCGCGCGTGGAAGCCTTGCTGGATGCCGGGGCCGATCTGCTGGCCTGCGAAACCCTGCCGAATTTTGCTGAGATTGAGGCGTTGGCTGAGCTGTTGACCGCATATCCGCGTGCGCGGGCGTGGTTCTCATTTACCCTGCGCGACAGCGAGCACCTGAGCGACGGTACGCCGCTGCGTGACGTGGTTGCGTTGCTGGCGGGTTATCCGCAGGTGGTGGCGCTAGGCATTAACTGTATTGCACTGGAAAACACCACCGCTGCGTTGCAGCATTTACACGGCTTAACGGCGCTGCCGCTGGTGGTGTATCCGAACTCGGGCGAGCAGTACGATGCGGTGAGCAAAACCTGGCATCATCACGGTGAGCATTGCGCGCAGCTGGCGGATTATATGCCGCAGTGGCAGGCCGCTGGCGCACGGTTAATTGGCGGGTGCTGTCGCACCACGCCTGCGGATATTGCCGCGCTAAAAGCGCGCAGCTGAGAGTTTTATCGGGTCTACATCGTTCATTGTAGGCCTGATAAGCGCAGCGCATCAGGCGTTGCCGGATGGCGGCGCAAGCGCCTTATCCGGCCTACATTGTTCACTGTAGGCCTGATAAGCGCAGCGCATCAGGCATTGCCGGATGGCGGCGCAAGCGCCTTATCCGGCCTTGTATTATCCTCTCTGTGCAGAGAGGGCCGGCCAGTTCTCCCTGCCATGCCGTCCGCATGCCGTATCCGGCCTTAGGTTAACAACCTGTATTGTAGATTTATGCAGCGGACTGCCGTTCTCCACAAGTGACAAACCGGACAGTATCATGGACCGGTTTTCCCGGTAATCCGCATTCACAAGGTTGGTCTCACTATGGAACAGGAACTTCATTTTATCGGTATTGACGTCTCTAAAGCCAAGCTGGATGTCGATGTGCTGCGTCCCGATGGCCGTCACCGCAGTAAAAAATTTGCGAACACCCTGAAGGGCCACAATGAACTCCTCCACTGGCTCAACAGCCATAACGTGGCGCCGGCGCATATCTGTATGGAAGCCACCAGTACGTATATGGAAGACGTGGCCGCCCATCTCAGTGATGCCGGATTCACCGTCTCCATCATCAATCCTGCCCTCGGCAAAGCCTTCGCACAGAGCGAGGGGCTGCGCAGCAAAACCGATGCCGTTGATGCCCGCATGCTGGCAGAGTTTTGCCGTCAGAAGCGCCCGGCAGTCTGGGAAGCTCCGCATCCGGTTGAACGGGCGTTACGGGCACTGGTGCTGCGCCATCAGTCACTGACGGATATGCGTACGCAGGAACTGAATCGCCTTGAGACAGCACGTGAGGTACAGCGTCCGAGTATCGACGCTCATCTGCTGTGGCTTCATGCCGAAATTAAACGCATCGAAAAGCAGATAAAGGACCTGACGGATGACGACCCGGACATGAAACACCGCAGGAAGCTGCTGGAAAGTATCCCGGGTATCGGGGAAAAGACGTCGGCGGTGCTGCTGGCTTATGTGGGACTGAAGGACAGGTTCAG
>NZ_JAOWHG010000031.1:0-5365 GCF_030332745.1 Citrobacter sp. Cpo074 | reverse complement strand
ACTCAGAAGTGAAACGCCGTAGCGCCGATGGTAGTGTGGGGTCTCCCCATGCGAGAGTAGGGAACTGCCAGGCATTAATTTAGTGAAGAAGCCCATCCTGCCGGATGGGCTTTTTTGCGTCTGTGCGGAATGAAAACCGCCGGATGCGGCGTACCGCCTTATCCGGCCTACAGAAGCCCGTCAGTGAATGCGTTTCAGTAGGCCTGATAAGCGCAGCGCATCGGGCACATCACAACACCGCACCATCGGGTGCAAAGCAATATCCTGAGCCTCCATAACACAAGCCATCCTGCGGTATATGCGGTAAACTAGGCGCGATTTTGCATCAGGAAAGCGTCTATGAATCACTCCCTTAAAGCCTGGAACACCTTCGGTATCGATCAGCAAACGAATGAACTTGTCTGCGCCGAAAATGAACAACAATTACTGAATGCCTGGCAATCAGCCAATGCATCGCATCATCCTGTACTGATCCTGGGTGAAGGGAGTAACGTCCTGTTTCTTGATACCTTCCAGGGTACGGTGATCGTCAATCGTATTAAGGGTATTGAGATTACAGAACAACCTGATGCGTGGCATTTGCACGTAGGTGCGGGTGAAAACTGGCATCATCTGGTCCAGCATACGTTGCAGCTTGGTATGCCTGGGCTGGAAAATCTGGCGCTTATCCCAGGCTGCGTGGGTTCATCGCCAATCCAGAATATTGGTGCCTATGGCGTAGAGCTACAGCGCGTCTGCGAATACGTAGACTGCGTTGAGCTGTCGACTGGCAAACATCTGCGCGTTGGTGCAGCAGAATGTCGTTTTGGTTATCGTGACAGCATCTTCAAACATGAATACCAGGATCGCTTCGCAATTATTGCTGTTGGTTTACGCTTGTCTAAACAGTGGCATCCGGTACTGACCTATGGCGATCTGACGCGCCTGGATCCTACAACGGTGACGCCTCAGCAGGTTTTTGATTCTGTCTGCCATATGCGCACGACAAAACTGCCCGATCCGAAAGTAAACGGTAATGCAGGAAGCTTCTTTAAAAACCCGGTTGTCAGCGCAGAGATTGCGCAGGAGCTCCTGGCAAAATTCCCAACAGCACCTCATTACCCGCAGGCTGATGGTTCTGTGAAACTGGCAGCCGGCTGGCTTATCGACCAGTGTCAGCTAAAAGGTAAGCGCATTGGTGGCGCAGCGGTACATCAACAGCAGGCACTGGTGCTGATCAATGCAGACAATGCGACGAGTCAGGATGTGGTGCAACTTGCACATTATGTACGTCAAAAAGTCGGTGAGAAATTTAATGTCTGGCTCGAACCAGAGGTCCGATTTATTGGCCCGCAGGGTGAAATGAATGCTGTGGAGATCATTGCATGAAGGATAATACCGTCCCTCTGACGCTTATTTCATTACTCGCTGATGGCGAATTTCATTCTGGTGAGCAGCTCGGTGAAAAGTTGGGAATGAGCCGTGCCGCAATCAATAAGCATGTCCAGACGTTACGCGACTGGGGGGTTGATGTCTTTACTGTTCCAGGTAAAGGATACAGCTTACCGGAGCCTATCCAACTATTAGATGCCTCACTTATTCATTCTCAACTGGATGGTGGAAATATCACAGTCCTGCCGGTTATCGACTCAACCAATCAGTACCTGATGGACCGAATAGGTCAACTGGAGTCAGGGGATGCCTGTGTCGCTGAATATCAGCAAGCCGGGCGCGGTCGCCGTGGTCGCAAATGGTTTTCACCGTTTGGTGCCAACCTGTACCTTTCAATGTTCTGGCGGTTGGAACAAGGACCGGCTGCCGCGATTGGCCTGAGTCTGGTTATTGGTATCGTCATGGCTGAGGTTTTACGCGATCTGGGCGCAGAGAAGGTACGTGTAAAATGGCCCAACGACCTCTATTTGCTCGACCGTAAGCTGGCAGGGATCCTGGTTGAACTGACCGGTAAGACAGGGGATGCCGCGCAGATTGTTATCGGTGCGGGTATTAATATGTCCATGCGCCGGGTTGAAGAAAATGTGGTTAATCAAGGCTGGATTAACTTGCAGGAAGCGGGCATTAACATTGATCGCAATACCCTTGCTGCCCGACTGATACGTGAGTTGCGTGCTGCGTTAGTGCTCTTTGAGCACGAAGGTTTAGCGCCGTATCTGTCTCGCTGGAAGAGACTGGATAACTTTATCGACCGCCCGGTCAAACTTATTATTGGCGATAAAGAAATATTTGGCATCTCTCGTGGAATAGACGCGCAAGGTGCATTATTGCTTGAACAAAATGGCGAGATCAAACCCTGGATGGGTGGAGAAATATCGCTAAGAAGCGCTGAGTAATAAGAAGGGGAGCTGTTGCTCCCCTTTTTTATTTATTTTCTCAACCTGACTTGCTCAACGGCATGATTGGCACTTTTCGTCATGATTAAGCTTGCTCGCTCACGCGTTGGTAATATATTTTGTTTTAAATTCAGCCAGTTAATCTCTTTCCATAACGATGTGGCGGTGTTGATAGCCTCATCTTCTGATAATTTTGCATAGTTATGGAAATAAGAGTCCGGGTTGGTAAACGCCCCTTCACGGAATTTCAGGAAACGGTTGATATACCACGTCTGGAGTAATTCTTCTGGCGCATCAACATAAATAGAAAAGTCGACAAAGTCAGAAACAAATACATGATGCGGATCGTGAGGATAGTCCATCCCGCTTTGTAATACATTTAGCCCTTCGAGTATTAATATGTCGGGCTGGGCAACGGTTTTGTCGCCATCAGGGATCACATCATAGATGAGATGGGAATAGACCGGCGCCGTGACGTTAGGTACGCCTGATTTCAGATCGGAAACGAATTTAACCAAGCGATGCATATCATAGGACTGGGGGAAGCCTTTCTTCTTCATCAGTCCACGATCTTTCAATACCTGGTTAGGGTGGAGAAAGCCATCGGTAGTAATCAACTCAACCTTGCGATGCTCGGGCCAGCGACTGAGCAAAGCCTGCAAAACACGCGCAGTCGTACTTTTACCGACGGCGACGCTGCCAGCAATGCTAATAATATAAGGAATACGCTCGCCATTCGTGCCTAAAAATTGCTCCAGCACGGCCTGACGTCGCAGGTTCGAACTGATGTAAAAGTTTAGCAAACGCGAGAGAGGCAAATAAATCTCGGCAACTTCTTCCAGCGATAAGTCTTCGTTAATGCCTTTAAGACGAGCAATCTCTTCCTCGGTCAGGGTCATCGGCACGGAATCACGAAGCGCAGCCCACTGGTTGCGATCAAACTGTAGGTAAGGCGACGTTAACGCTTGCTCTTTTATACTCATACGCATGGTCTGGCTGTCATTGCTATATCAGGTCTGCGGTAAAAAACGAAATCATCCCGGTACGCAATGGCACGCACATTTCAGTTAATTTGGACAATGGGCAGGAGGGTAACACCAGATGGGGGGGAATAATAAGAAAAAATCATCCTCTGAAATGCAATGTGACGGGTATTCCAGATGTATAAAGATGTGCTTTCTCTCTATCAAAGCGTACCTGCCGGAGCAAAATTCCTCCCAGAGGAGGCACGTGACGTTGGAAATTTGTCCAATCCAAAGAGGAAATAGATTATTTATCGGTCGTATAGTGCAAAATGTGAGCGATAGAACATTTTATGCAATTTTTTAGTTGCATGAGTGCGCGTGTCTCCATAAAATGCGCGCTACTTGATGCCGACTTAGCTCAGTAGGTAGAGCAACTGACTTGTAATCAGTAGGTCACCAGTTCGATTCCGGTAGTCGGCACCATCAAGTCCGGTGGGGTTCCCGAGCGGCCAAAGGGAGCAGACTGTAAATCTGCCGTCACAGACTTCGAAGGTTCGAATCCTTCCCCCACCACCACTTTCTGGCAGCGTTATCGCCGCCTGAGTTGATTAAAAAATTAATCAGCTCGAACAGAAAAGAGAGAAATCTCTTTTTTGTTGCAGAAAGAACTGGGTAGCCGAGTTTCAGGATGCGGGCATCGTATAATGGCTATTACCTCAGCCTTCCAAGCTGATGATGCGGGTTCGATTCCCGCTGCCCGCTCCAGACGTGCTGATATGGCTCAGTTGGTAGAGCGCACCCTTGGTAAGGGTGAGGTCCCCAGTTCGACTCTGGGTATCAGCACCACTTCACTTCTCCTTCCCGTTTCTCTCTGTTTACTTTTAAAAGCATTCAACAGCTCAGGTATATTGCCTGGTTGATGTGGTGATATCACCGATTTATCCGTGTCTTAGAGGGACAATCGATGTCTAAAGAAAAATTTGAACGTACTAAACCGCACGTTAACGTCGGTACTATCGGCCACGTTGACCATGGTAAAACAACGCTGACCGCTGCAATCACTACCGTACTGGCTAAAACTTACGGCGGTGCTGCTCGTGCATTCGACCAGATCGATAACGCGCCGGAAGAAAAAGCTCGTGGTATCACCATCAACACTTCTCACGTTGAATATGACACCCCGACTCGCCACTACGCACACGTAGACTGCCCGGGCCACGCCGACTATGTTAAAAACATGATCACCGGTGCTGCGCAGATGGACGGCGCGATCCTGGTTGTTGCTGCGACTGACGGCCCGATGCCGCAGACTCGTGAGCACATCCTGCTGGGTCGTCAGGTAGGCGTTCCGTACATCATCGTGTTCCTGAACAAATGCGACATGGTTGATGACGAAGAGCTGCTGGAACTGGTAGAAATGGAAGTTCGTGAACTTCTGTCTCAGTACGATTTCCCGGGCGACGACACTCCGATCGTTCGTGGTTCTGCTCTGAAAGCGCTGGAAGGCGAAGCAGAGTGGGAAGCGAAAATCATCGAACTGGCTGGCTTCCTGGATTCTTACATCCCAGAACCAGAGCGTGCGATTGACAAGCCGTTCCTGCTGCCTATCGAAGACGTATTCTCCATCTCCGGTCGTGGTACCGTTGTTACCGGTCGTGTAGAGCGCGGTATCATCAAAGTTGGTGAAGAAGTTGAAATCGTTGGTATCAAAGAGACTGCTAAGTCTACCTGTACTGGCGTTGAAATGTTCCGCAAACTGCTGGACGAAGGCCGTGCTGGTGAGAACGTTGGTGTTCTGCTGCGTGGTATCAAACGTGAAGAAATCGAACGTGGTCAGGTACTGGCTAAGCCGGGCTCTATCAAGCCGCACACCAAGTTCGAATCTGAAGTGTACATTCTGTCCAAAGACGAAGGCGGCCGTCATACTCCGTTCTTCAAAGGCTACCGTCCGCAGTTCTACTTCCGTACTACTGACGTGACTGGTACCATCGAACTGCCGGAAGGCGTAGAGATGGTAATGCCGGGCGACAACATCAAAATGGTTGTTACCCTGATCCACCCAATCGCGATGGA
>NZ_JAOWHG010000030.1:0-133083 GCF_030332745.1 Citrobacter sp. Cpo074 | reverse complement strand
CAGAGAGGATAATACAAGGCCGGATAAGGCGTTTACGCTGCCATCCGGCAACACCTTTGCCCGATGGCGCTTTGCTTATCGGGCCTACGACCTTTCCTCCCCTCCCCAGATACGAATTTGTTATCTGGATGTAAATTTAGCTATTCCAAAATAATAAAAATCGGGTATGTTTTAGCAGAGTATGCTGCTAAAGCACGGGTGGCTATCCAATAATCGAAATAAAGTGCTGAACAACAACATCACAACACACGTAATAACCACAATAATGGGGATTGTCAGGATGAATATGAAGGGTAAAGCGTTATTGGCAGGATGTATCGCCCTGTCTTTGAGCAATATGGCGTTTGCTAAGGATATTAAAGTTGCCGTCGTCGGTGCGATGTCCGGTCCGGTAGCGCAGTATGGCGATCAGGAATTTACTGGCGCAGAGCAGGCGATTGCAGATATCAACGCCAAAGGCGGCGTGAAAGGCGACAAACTGGTCATGGTGAAATATGACGATGCCTGTGACCCGAAACAAGCGGTAGCGGTAGCTAACAAAGTGGTCAACGACGGGATTAAATATGTTATCGGCCACCTGTGCTCGTCTTCCACTCAGCCTGCGTCAGATATCTATGAAGACGAAGGCATTCTGATGATCACCCCAGCGGCAACGGCGCCGGAGCTGACCGCGCGCGGTTATAACCTGGTGATGCGTACCACCGGTCTGGATTCCGATCAGGGACCAACCGCTGCCAAATATATCGTTGAAAAAGTGAAGCCGAAGCGCATTGCGATCGTTCACGACAAACAACAGTACGGTGAAGGCCTGGCGCGTTCCGTGCAGGACAACCTCAAGAAAGCCAACGCTGACGTGGTGTTCTTCGACGGGATCACCGCTGGCGAGAAAGATTTCTCTACGCTGGTGGCGCGTCTGAAGAAAGAGAATATCGATTTCGTTTACTACGGTGGTTATCACCCGGAAATGGGGCAGATCCTGCGTCAGTCTCGTGCCGCAGGTCTGAAAACCCAGTTTATGGGACCAGAAGGGGTAGCGAACGTGTCGCTGTCTAACATCGCGGGTGAGTCTGCAGAAGGCTTACTGGTAACGAAACCGAAGAACTACGATCAGGTTCCGGCGAACAAACCGATTGTGGACGCGATCAAAGCCAAGAAACAGGATCCGAGCGGTGCATTCGTATGGACCACTTACGCCGCGCTGCAATCCTTGCAGGCCGGTCTGAACCAGTCTGACGATCCGGCTGAAATTGCCAAATACCTGAAAGCAAACTCAGTGGAAACCGTAATGGGGCCGCTGTCATGGGATGCGAAGGGCGATCTGAAAGGCTTCGAATTCGGCGTGTTTGACTGGCATGCAAACGGGACGGCGACCGACGCCAAATAATTTTCCTGGCGCCTTTCGCGCTGCAGATGCGTTGGCTACGTTATTCAACCCCGGTCACTTACTTATGTAAGCTCCCGGGGACTTCAAAACTTGCAGCCTTCCTGCAACGTGAAATTCTTGGAAAATTGCGAGATGGTTTTTTATTTTTTGCTCCCAGCATGTAGGCCGGATAAGCGTCAGCGCCATCCGGCTTTTTTATCTTTTTTCCCAGCCATTCTCCTGGGCTGTAAACCCTAACGCCTGCATAAACGCGGCCATCACGCTGCGGTCTTCAACGCCGACGTCGGCCATCCACCATGAACTCACGTCAGGGTTTTCCCGGATGACTTCTTCGATCAAATACTGCCCGACGCCGCGACGGCGGGTGATATCGCGTACGCGCAATGAATCTAATGCACCTTGCGTGCCGCTCAGGGTTACGCGAACTGCGCCTAACAGACGCTCGTTAAAGCGTGCGGCGTAGATCCGGTGCGTTTCATCTACGCTTAACGATGAGGCGGAATATTCCGGCCAGATTTTGCCCAGATCAATCTGGTCCTGGTCGCTAAAGTTATCTAAACGAACGATGGTCAGCTTCATTAACAGCATGTCCAAATCACAAAAGATGGAATGAGTGTACCGAAATAATTCGCCCGGATGCTTTCTCTTTTTTATGTGAATAACCAGATTAATAATTTTGTAACAACGGTAATGACAGTTTGAAACCGTAGAGATTGAAAAACAGGCAGAATAATACCCTGGAATGCAGCATTTTATTCGGCTCTTTGTGCCGTTATTTTATGCTGACAAACGTGCTTTTTTTTGTTTATCTATAGTGAAAAGCAGAATATTATCTTTTCTTAATCGACTGAAAAATAGAGATTTTAGCCTGATTTTGCTTAAAAAACTGCGCTAAACCATTAATGAGACTGGTAAAAATAGTGCAGTTCAAAAAAAGCACAGACTGCTTTTTAACCACATAAATACAAAATATTAATTACGTCACGAATGGGGATTCAGGTAATGAAACGGAATGCGAAAACAATCATCGCAGGGGTGATAGCACTGGCAATGTCACACGCGGTCATGGCGGAAGATATCAAGGTCGCTGTTGTCGGCGCGATGTCAGGTCCGGTCGCGCAGTGGGGCGATATGGAATTTAATGGCGCACGTCAGGCCATTAAAGATATCAATGCCAAAGGCGGGGTCAAAGGCGACAAACTGGTTGCAGTGGAATATGACGACGCCTGCGATCCGAAACAGGCCGTTGCGGTAGCGAACAAAATCGTCAATGACGGCATTCAGTACGTTATTGGGCATCTGTGCTCATCCTCCACGCAACCGGCATCAGATATCTATGAAGATGAAGGCATTCTGATGATTTCTCCGGGTGCCACAAACCCGGAACTGACCCAGCGCGGTTACGCTCACATTATGCGTACAGCGGGCCTGGACTCCTCTCAGGGGCCGACCGCCGCGAAATACATTCTGGAGAAGGTGAAGCCACAGCGTATCGCCATCATTCACGATAAACAGCAATACGGTGAAGGTCTGGCGCGTTCGGTGCAGGACAGCCTGAAAGCGGGCAAAGCCAACATCGTTTTCTTTGACGGTATCACCGCCGGGGAAAAAGATTTTTCTGCGCTGATCGCTCGCCTGAAAAAAGAAAATATCGACTTTGTTTATTACGGCGGCTACTACCCGGAAATGGGGCAAATGCTGCGCCAGGCGCGTTCCGTCGGGCTGAAAACCCAGTTTATGGGACCTGAGGGCGTCGGCAATGCGTCGCTGTCTAACATCGCCGGTGATGCTGCTGAAGGCATGCTGGTAACCATGCCAAAACGCTATGACCAGGATCCGGCGAATAAGGCTATCGTCGATGCGCTCAAAGCTGACAAGAAAGATCCAACCGGACCATACGTGTGGATCACTTATGCAGCCGTCCAGTCATTGGCGACAGCAATGGATCGCAGCGGTAGTAAAGAGCCGCTGGACCTGGTGAAAGATCTGAAAGCACACGGGGCTGATACCGTGATTGGGCCGCTGAAATGGGACGAAAAAGGCGATTTGAAGGGATTTGAGTTTGGTGTCTTCCAGTGGCATGCAGACGGTTCTTCGACCGTCGCGAAGTAATACCTGAAGACGAGTTATCCCACCGCCCGTGCAAAACGGGCGGGTTTAAAAAGGTTACCTTATGTCCGAGCAGTTCCTCTATTTCTTGCAGCAGATGTTTAACGGCGTCACGCTGGGAAGCACCTACGCGCTGATCGCCATCGGTTACACGATGGTGTACGGCATTATCGGCATGATCAACTTCGCCCACGGCGAGGTGTATATGATCGGCAGCTATGTCTCCTTTATGATCATCGCAGCGCTAATGATGATGGGCATTGATTCCAGCTGGCTACTGGTCGCGGCGGGCTTCGTCGGCGCGATTGTCATTGCCAGCGCCTACGGCTGGAGCATTGAACGCGTGGCGTATCGGCCCGTGCGCAGCTCCAAGCGCCTGATCGCGCTGATTTCCGCTATCGGGATGTCTATCTTCCTGCAAAACTACGTCAGCCTGACGGAAGGTTCGCGCGACGTGGCGCTGCCCAGCCTGTTTAATGGCCAGTGGACTGTCGGCAGTAGCGATAACTTCTCTGCTTCCATCACCACCATGCAGTTGGTTATCTGGATCGTAACCTTCCTGGCGATGCTGGCGCTGACGCTGTTTATCCGTTACTCCCGTATGGGCCGCGCCTGCCGTGCCTGTGCCGAAGACCTGAAGATGGCCAGCCTGCTCGGCATTAACACCGATCGCGTGATTGCGTTGACCTTTGTGATTGGTGCGGCAATGGCGGCGGTAGCGGGTGTGCTGCTCGGTCAGTTCTATGGCGTAATTAACCCATACATCGGCTTTATGGCCGGGATGAAGGCCTTTACCGCGGCGGTACTGGGCGGCATCGGCAGCATTCCAGGGGCGATGATCGGCGGCCTGATTCTGGGCGTTGCGGAAGCGCTCTCCTCTGCTTATCTGAGTACCGAATACAAAGACGTCGTTTCATTCGCGCTGCTGATTCTGGTGCTGCTGGTGATGCCGACCGGTATTCTGGGTCGCCCGGAGGTAGAGAAAGTATGAAACCGATGCATTTTGCAATGGCGCTGCTCTCTGCCGCTATGTTCTTCGTCCTGGCGGGCGTTTTTATGGGCGTTCAGTTAGAGCTGGACGGTACCAAGCTGGTGGTCGATACCGCTGCGGATATCCGCTGGCAGTGGGTGTTTATCGGCACTGGCGTGGTCTTTCTTTTCCAACTGCTGCGTCCAGCCTTCCAGAAAGGCCTGAAGAGCGTCTCCGGACCGAAATTTATTCTGCCGGCGATTGACGGCTCCACCGTTAAACAGAAGCTGTTCCTGGTGGCGCTGCTGGTGATTGCCGTGGCGTGGCCGTTTATGGTGTCACGCGGTACGGTGGATATCGCCACGCTGACGATGATTTATATCATCCTCGGCCTCGGCTTAAACGTGGTGGTAGGGCTTTCGGGCCTGCTGGTGCTGGGCTACGGCGGCTTCTATGCCATCGGCGCTTACACCTTCGCGCTGCTGAACCACTATTACGGACTCGGCTTCTGGACCTGTCTGCCGCTGGCGGGACTGGTTTCCGCTGCTGCGGGCTTCCTGCTTGGCTTCCCGGTACTGCGCCTGCGCGGTGATTATCTGGCGATTGTGACCTTAGGCTTCGGCGAAATCGTCCGCATCCTGCTGCTCAACAACACTGAAGTAACCGGCGGTCCAAACGGTATTAGCCAGATCCCGAAACCGACCTTTTTCGGTCTGGAGTTCAGCCGTACCGCCCGTGAAGGCGGTTGGGATACCTTCAGCAACTTCTTTAACGTCAAGTACGATCCGTCTGACCGCGTCATTTTCCTCTATCTGGTGGCGCTGCTGCTGGTGGTCTTCTCGCTGTTTGTTATTAACCGTTTGCTGCGTATGCCGCTGGGTCGTGCGTGGGAAGCGCTGCGTGAAGATGAAATTGCCTGTCGCTCGCTGGGCTTAAACCCTACGCGCATTAAGCTGACAGCCTTTACCATCAGCGCCGCGTTTGCCGGTTTTGCCGGTACGCTGTTTGCCGCGCGCCAGGGCTTCGTCAGCCCGGAATCCTTCACCTTTGCCGAGTCGGCCTTTGTGCTGGCGATTGTGGTACTGGGCGGAATGGGCTCACAGTTTGCGGTGATCCTCGCAGCTATCCTGCTGGTGGTGTCACGCGAGCTGATGCGTGATTTCAACGAATACAGCATGTTAATGCTGGGTGGTTTAATGGTACTGATGATGATCTGGCGTCCGCAGGGCTTGTTGCCGATGACCCGTCCACAGTTGAAGCTGAAAAACGGGGAAGCAAAAGGAGAGCAGGCATGAGTCAGCCATTATTATCCGTTAACGGCCTGATGATGCGCTTCGGCGGTCTGCTGGCGGTAAACAACGTTGAACTGGAACTGCGACCGCAGGAGATTGTCTCGTTAATCGGCCCGAACGGTGCGGGGAAAACCACGGTCTTTAACTGTCTGACCGGTTTTTATAAGCCGACCGGCGGGACGATTAAGCTGCGCGACCAGCACCTGGAAGGGCTGCCGGGTCAGCAAATCGCGCGTATGGGCGTGGTGCGTACTTTTCAGCACGTGCGTCTGTTTCGCGAAATGACGGTGATTGAAAACCTGCTGGTGGCGCAACATCAGCAACTGAAAACCGGCGTCTTCTCCGGCCTGTTGAAAACCCCGTCGTTCCGTCGCGCGCAGAGTGAAGCGTTGGATCGCGCGGCCACCTGGCTTGCGCGTATTGGCTTGCTGGAGCATGCCAACCGTCAGGCCAGTAACCTGGCCTATGGCGACCAGCGTCGTCTGGAAATAGCCCGCTGCATGGTGACCCAGCCGGAAATCCTGATGCTCGACGAACCCGCTGCTGGACTCAACCCGAAAGAGACCAAAGAGCTGGACGAGCTGATTGCTGAACTGCGTAACCATCACAACACCACCATTTTGTTGATTGAGCACGACATGAAGCTGGTGATGGGGATTTCTGACCGTATTTACGTGGTGAACCAGGGCACGCCGCTGGCAAATGGGACGCCGGAACAGATTCGTAATAACCCGGATGTTATCCGCGCCTATTTAGGTGAAGCATAATGGGGGCGAGGATTAATATGGATAAGGCGATGTTATCGTTCGACAAAGTCAACGCCCACTACGGCAAGATACAGGCGCTGCACGACGTCAGCTTGTATATCAACCAGGGTGAAATCGTTACTCTGATTGGTGCTAACGGCGCGGGAAAAACCACGCTGCTCGGCACATTGTGTGGCGACCCGCGAGCGACCAGTGGGCGAATCGTCTTTGATGGTAAAGACATTACCGATTGGCAGACGGCGAAAATCATGCGCGAAGCGGTAGCGATTGTGCCGGAAGGGCGTCGCGTGTTTTCCCGCATGACGGTGGAAGAGAACCTGGCGATGGGCGGCTTCTTTGCCGAAAAGGACCAGTTTCAGGAACGCATCAAATGGGTGTATGACCTGTTTCCCCGTCTGCATGAGCGTCGTATTCAACGTGCGGGAACGATGTCCGGCGGTGAACAGCAGATGCTGGCGATAGGCCGTGCACTGATGAGCCAGCCGAGGCTGCTGCTGCTTGATGAACCGTCGCTGGGTCTGGCGCCGATTATCATCCAGCAGATTTTTAACACCATCGAACAGCTGCGCGAGCAGGGGATGACCATCTTCCTCGTCGAACAGAACGCTAACCAGGCGCTGAAGCTCGCCGATCGCGGCTACGTGCTGGAAAACGGTCATGTGGTGCTGGAAGACACCGGTGATGCGTTACTGGCTAACGAAGCGGTGCGTAGCGCGTATCTGGGCGGTTAATCATTCTCTGAATAGACAAGGGGCCCGCTGTGGCCCCTTTTTATTGCTCTATGTTATTATTGAGAATAGTTATCAATAATAAAAATGAACATGGAGAAAGGATGATTCGTTCAGGTACTTGCATGATGATTGGCAGTTTGTTTTTGACGCTTTCACTAACCACCCAGGCCTCAACACCGCCAGCGTTTGACCCGCGCGATCCCGCTATCTGGGAAGAGAAACCGGACAACCCGTTAGCGCAATCCGACTCGCCCTGCGAAGTGTTTACCAGCTCGGTATGCCCAGGCTGGGATGATGATAAATCGGATATCCAACGTGAACGTGAGCGGCGAGAGCAGCAGCGTTTACAGAATGAATATGAGCGACGCTGGCGTCGGGATTAATCTTCCTTGCTGGAGCAGCCGATCACGCCATCCAGGCCGGAGAAGGTATAGCGATATCCGGCTTTGTTGTGCACCACCCCGCATTTTCCTGTCACTACGCTTTCACCGCCTTGCCATCTGTTTGTCGCCTTACTATCTTTTTTTTGTAATAAAAAAGTTATTTTTCTGTCATTCGAGCATGTCATGTTACCCCCGCGAGCATAAAACGCGTGATATCGCGCATCCGGCACAACAAGAGAGATAACCGATGATATCGTTACGACATACAGCTTTAGGACTGGCACTTAGCCTGGCATTTGCAGGTCAGGCACTGGCGGTCACCACTATCCCGTTCTGGCACTCAATGGAAGGCGAACTGGGTAAAGAAGTTGATTCACTGGCGCAACGTTTTAATGCAGCCAATCCCGACTACAAAATTGTTCCGCAGTACAAAGGCAACTACGAGCAGAGCCTGAGTGCAGGAATTGCTGCTTTCCGTACCGGAAACGCGCCTGCGCTGCTGCAGGTTTATGAAGTGGGTACGGCAACCATGATGGCCTCAAAAGCCATTAAACCGGTCTATGAAGTATTCAAAGAGGCTGGCATTAACTTCGATGAGTCTCAGTTCGTACCGACGGTTTCCGGTTACTACACCGACTCTAAAAGCGGACACTTGCTCTCCCAGCCGTTTAACAGCTCCACTCCGGTGCTGTACTACAACAAAGATGCCTTCAAAAAAGCCGGTTTAGACCCGGAGCAGCCGCCGAAAACCTGGCAGGATCTGGCGGAATATACCGCGAAGCTGAAAGCCGCAGGTATGAAGTGCGGTTACGCCAGCGGCTGGCAGGGATGGATTCAGATTGAAAACTTCAGCGCCTGGAACGGTCTGCCGGTAGCAACCAAAAACAATGGCTTTGACGGTACCGACGCGGTGCTGGAGTTCAATAAACCGGAACAGGTGAAACACATCGCTCTGCTGGAAGAGCTGAACAAAAAAGGTGATTTCAGCTACTTCGGGCGTAAGGACGAATCCACTGAGAAGTTCTACAACGGGGATTGTGCCATTACCACCGCCTCTTCCGGTTCTCTGGCTGACATCCGCCACTACGCTAAATTCAATTATGGCGTCGGGATGATGCCGTACGATGCCGATGTGAAGGGAGCGCCGCAGAATGCGATTATCGGTGGGGCCAGCCTGTGGGTGATGCAGGGTAAAGACAAAGCAACCTACGAAGGCGTGGCGCAGTTCCTCAACTTCCTGGCGAAGCCTGAAATTGCTGCCGAATGGCACCAGAAGACCGGCTATCTGCCGATCACCACCGCTGCCTACGACCTGACCCGTGAGCAGGGCTTCTATGAGAAGAACCCTGGGGCTGATATCGCCACCCGCCAGATGCTGAACAAGCCGCCGTTGCCGTTCACCAAAGGGCTGCGTTTGGGCAATATGCCGCAGATCCGCACCATTGTGGATGAAGAGCTGGAAAGCGTCTGGACCGGGAAGAAAACCCCGCAGCAGGCACTGGATGCCGCCGTTGAGCGTGGCAATCAGTTACTGCGCCGCTTTGAGCAATCGACCAAGTCTTAAGTGTATAAGTGCCTGATGGCGCTGTGCTTATCAGGCCTACAAGTTTGTAGTTTGTAGGCCGGATAAGGTGCTTGCACCGCCATCCGGCACCTTCCAGGAAAAGAACCTACATGTCTTCATCCCGTCCGGTATTCCGCTCGCGTTGGCTTCCCTATTTGTTGGTAGCTCCGCAGCTGGTTATCACCGTTATTTTCTTTATCTGGCCCGCCGGTGAAGCGCTGTGGTACTCGCTACAATCCGTTGATCCGTTTGGTCTTTCCAGCCAGTTTGTCGGACTGGAAAACTTTGTCGCGCTGTTTCATGACCCGTACTACCTCGACTCATTCTGGACCACCATTAAGTTCAGTACGTTAGTCACGGTAAGCGGTCTGCTGGTGTCGTTATTTTTTGCGGCGCTGGTGAATTACGTGTTGCGCGGCAGCCGTTTTTACCAGACGCTGATGTTGTTGCCTTATGCCGTTGCGCCCGCCGTCGCCGCCGTATTGTGGATCTTCCTGTTTAACCCAGGACGTGGGCTGATTACCCATTTTCTCGGTGAGTTTGGCTATGACTGGAACCATGCGCAAAACAGCGGTCAGGCGATGTTCCTGGTGGTGTTTGCATCGGTCTGGAAGCAGATTAGTTACAACTTCCTGTTCTTCTTTGCCGCACTGCAGTCTATCCCGCGATCGCTGATCGAAGCTGCTGCGATTGATGGCGCAGGGCCGGTTCGCCGCTTCTTTAAGCTGGCGCTGCCGTTGATAGCCCCGGTCAGCTTCTTTCTGCTGGTGGTGAATCTGGTTTATGCCTTCTTTGATACCTTCCCGGTTATTGATGCCGCCACGGCGGGTGGGCCGGTGCAGGCGACGACCACGCTGATTTATAAGATCTACCGTGAAGGGTTTGTCGGGTTGGATCTGGCTTCTTCCGCCGCACAATCGGTGGTGCTGATGTTCCTGGTCATTATTTTGACGGTGGTGCAGTTCCGCTATGTGGAAAGTAAGGTGCGTTACCAATGATTGAGAACCGTCGTGGGCTGACAATATTCAGCCATGCCATGTTGATTATGGGGATCATGGTGATCCTGTTTCCGCTGTACGTCGCGTTTGTCGCGGCGACGCTGGACAACAAAGCGGTGTTTGAAACGCCGATGACGCTGGTTCCCGGCACGCAGTTGCTGGAGAACATGAAATACATCTGGGTCAACGGTGTGGGCGTCAACAGCGCGCCGTTCTGGTTGATGATGCTTAACAGTTTCATCATGGCGTTCAGTATTACGGTAGGGAAAATCACCGTCTCCATGCTCTCCGCATTCGCCATCGTCTGGTTCCGTTTTCCGCTGCGCAACCTGTTCTTCTGGATGATTTTTATCACCCTGATGCTGCCGGTTGAGGTGCGAATCTTCCCCACCGTGGAGGTTATCGCCAACCTGAAAATGCTCGACAGCTATGCGGGTCTGACGCTGCCGTTGATGGCATCGGCTACTGCGACCTTCCTGTTCCGACAGTTCTTTATGACCCTGCCGGATGAGCTGGTTGAGGCCGCGCGAATTGACGGTGCGTCACCGATGCGTTTTTTCCGCGATATCGTACTACCACTGTCAAAAACCAATCTGGCGGCGCTGTTCGTTATCACCTTTATCTACGGCTGGAACCAGTATTTGTGGCCGTTGTTAATTATTACCGACGTCAATTTGGGCACTGCGGTGGCGGGTATCAAAGGCATGATCGCCACCGGTGAAGGCACCACGCAGTGGAACCAGGTAATGGCTGCCATGCTGCTGACGCTCATCCCCCCGGTAATCATCGTGTTAGCCATGCAGCGTGCCTTCGTACGCGGTCTGGTCGATAGTGAGAAATAAAAATGGCTGGTTTAAAACTACAGGCAGTAACCAAAAGCTGGGACGGCAAAACCCAGGTGATTAAACCGCTGACGCTGGACGTCGCGGACGGGGAATTTATCGTGATGGTTGGCCCATCCGGCTGCGGAAAGTCTACGCTGCTGCGGATGGTGGCTGGGCTGGAGCGGGTGAGCGGTGGCGATATCTGGATTGATAATAAACGCGTCACCGAGATGGAGCCGAAGGATCGCGGCATTGCGATGGTCTTTCAAAACTACGCGCTCTACCCGCATATGAGCGTGGAAGAAAACATGGCCTGGGGGCTGAAAATCCGCGGGATGGGCAAGGAGCACATTGCTGAACGGGTAAATGAGGCGGCGCGTATTCTCGAGCTGGGTGAGCTGCTCAAACGTCGTCCGCGCGAACTTTCTGGCGGTCAGCGCCAGCGCGTAGCGATGGGGCGAGCTATTGTGCGCGACCCAGCGGTATTCCTGTTCGATGAGCCGCTTTCTAACCTCGATGCCAAGCTGCGCGTACAGATGCGTCTGGAGTTACAACATCTGCATCGCCGCCTGAAAACCACTTCGCTATACGTGACGCACGACCAGGTTGAAGCGATGACCCTCGCCCAACGGGTGATGGTGATGAACAAAGGCATTGCCGAGCAGGTAGGTACGCCGGTTGAGGTGTATGAAAAACCTGCCAGCCGCTTTGTGGCGAGTTTTATCGGCAGCCCGGCAATGAACCTGCTGGACGGGCGCATCAGTACCTCGGGCACCCATTTTGAACTGGAGGGGGGCATGACGCTACCCATCGGCAGAAGCGCGAGAGAGTCTATTGGGCGTAACATGACATTGGGTATCCGCCCAGAGCATATTGCGCTAAGCTCGCAGGCCGAAGGCGGCGTGCCGTTGGTTGTTGATACACTGGAAATGCTGGGCGCAGATAACCTGGCACACGGACGCTGGGGCGAGCAAAAGCTGGTGGTGCGACTGGCGCATCAGCATCGCCCAACGGCAGGCAGCACGCTGTGGCTGCATCTGCCGGAAAATCATCTGCATCTTTTTGATGGCGAAACAGGACAACGCGTATGAGTAACTGGCCTTACCCCCATATTGTCGCCCATCGTGGCGGCGGTAAGCTGGCCCCGGAAAACACCCTGGCGGCGATCGACGTGGGGGCGCGATACGGGCATACCATGATCGAGTTTGACGCTAAATTGTCGAAAGACGGTGAGATCTTCTTACTGCATGATGACAACCTGGAGCGAACCAGCAACGGCTGGGGCGTGGCAGGCGAGCTGAACTGGCAGGATTTATTGCGCGTGGACGCCGGCGGCTGGTTTAGCGGTGAGTTTAAAGGTGAACCGCTGCCGCTGCTCTCGCAAGTGGCCGAGCGCTGCCGTCAGCACGGTATGATGGCGAATATTGAAATTAAACCCACAACCGGTACCGGAACGTTAACCGGCAAAGTCGTGGCGCTGGCCGCGCGGGAACTGTGGGCGGGAATGACGCCGCCACTATTGTCATCCTTTGAAATTGATGCACTTGAAGCGGCGCAGCAGGCGGTACCTGAACTGCCGAGAGGCTTGCTGCTTGATGAATGGCGCGAGGACTGGCGCGAGCTGACCACGCGGCTTGGCTGCGTCTCTATTCATCTTAATCACAAACTGCTGGATGAAGCGCGTGTGGATGCGCTGCGTGATGCGGGGCTACGTATTCTGGTATATACCGTCAACCGACCCCAGCGCGCGGCGGAACTGCTGCGCTGGGGCGTGGACTGCATCTGTACCGATGCCATTGATACGATTGGTCCGGATTTCCAACCTTTTTAAGGCCCAATCGTTTTTAACGGAACGTTAGGCTGCGGCGTGCTGGAGGGCTTCAGCATGTCGCCGTTCTTTTTCTCTGACAGCATATGTTGCTTATTCAGAGAGCTGTCCGGGTTACGGGTTCCACTCAACATCCCACCGTTGCTGTTGGGCAGCATTTGTTGCTGGCTGGGATTCAACTCGCCTGGCTGAGACTGAAGGACCCGCTGGGAGTTGGTGTTAATTTGGTTTTCCATATGCTGTTGCTGCATACGCGTCTGCGTTTGCAACTGTTGGTTGAGCATCCCTTTCTGCTGAATTTGCTGCGTTTGCATTTGGGTTTGCATACGCTGCTGACTCGGGATCTGATAACCGGGTTGGTTCGGGTTATTCATGGTGTTGATGGGCTGTGTAAAGCCTGCAAACGGCAACAGCATGGCTAAAAGTAAGAGTCGTTTCATCGCTTTTCTCCTCTCGGGGATCTCTTAAGTTTACTCCTTTCTCGCCGTTACGATGATTATTTCAGAGTTATGCACCAGGCTTAGTGGGGGCAGACCCCCATACATCTGGAGAATAACGATGATAAAACCGACGTTTTTACGCCGGGTAGCCATTGCTGCTCTGCTCTCAGGAAGTTGTTTTAGCGTTGCTGCCGCGCCGGCTGCGCCACCGCCGGTATCTTACGGAGTCGAGGAAGATGTGTTCCATCCCGTACGTGCTAAGCATGGGATGGTGGCCTCTGTGGATGCTTTAGCTACCCAGGTTGGTGTGGACATTCTTAAACAGGGTGGGAATGCCGTCGATGCCGCCGTGGCCGTTGGCTATGCGCTGGCGGTGACGCATCCCCAGGCGGGCAATCTGGGCGGCGGTGGTTTTATGCTACTGCGTACCAAAGACGGTAACACCACCGCGATCGATTTTCGTGAAATGGCGCCTGCTGGCGCGACCCGTGACATGTTCCTCGATGAGCAGGGCAACGCCGATGCGAAAAAGTCGCTGACGTCGCATCTGGCATCCGGTACGCCGGGTACCGTGGCGGGTTTCTCGCTGGCGCTGGAGAAATACGGCACGATGCCGCTGAACAAAGTGGTGCGCCCGGCGATGAAGCTGGCGGAAGAGGGCTTTGTGGTTAATGACGCGCTGGCCGACGATCTGAAAACCTATGGCAGCGAAGTGCTCCCTAATCACGAGAACAGCAAAGCCATTTTCTGGAAGGACGGCGAGCCGCTGAAAAAGGGCGACAAGCTGGTGCAAAAGAATCTGGCGAAAAGCCTGGAAATGATTGCCGAGAATGGCCCGGATGCGTTTTATAAAGGGGCTATTGCCGATCAGATAGCCGGGGAAATGCAGAAGAACGGCGGGCTGATGACCAAAGAGGATTTAGCCAGCTATAAAGCCGTGGAGCGCACGCCGATCAGCGGTGACTATCGCGGGTATCAGGTCTTCTCCATGCCGCCGCCGTCCTCTGGCGGTATTCACATCGTGCAGATCCTCAATATTCTCGAAAACTTCGATATGAAGAAGTACGGATTTGGCAGCGCAGACGCCATGCAGGTTATGGCTGAAGCGGAGAAATATGCTTACGCCGACCGTTCAGAATATCTGGGCGACCCGGATTTTGTGAAAGTGCCGTGGCAAGCGCTGACCAACAAAGCCTATGCTAAAACGCTTGCCGATCAGATTGATATCAACAAGGCTAAGCCTTCCAGCCAGATCAAACCTGGCAAGCTCGCCCCGTATGAAAGCAACCAGACTACGCACTTCTCGGTAGTGGATAAAGACGGCAATGCCGTGGCGGTAACGTATACCCTGAATACCACCTTCGGGACCGGCATCGTGGCGGGTAACACCGGTATTCTGCTGAATAATGAAATGGACGACTTCTCCGCTAAGCCGGGCGTGCCGAACGTTTATGGACTGGTGGGCGGTGATGCTAACGCGGTTGGGCCGAAGAAGCGTCCGCTGTCATCGATGTCGCCGACTATCGTGGTAAAAGACGGGAAAACCTGGCTGGTGACCGGCAGCCCAGGTGGAAGCCGAATCATCACTACCGTACTGCAAATGGTGGTCAACAGCATTGATTTCGGGATGAACGTCGCCGAAGCGACCAACGCACCGCGCTTCCATCATCAATGGTTGCCGGATGAACTGCGCATCGAGAAGGGCTTCAGCCCGGATACAATCAAGCTGCTGGAGCAAAAAGGACAGAAAGTAGCGCTGAAAGAGGCGATGGGCAGCACGCAGAGCATTATGGTTGGACCGGATGGCGCACTGTATGGTGCTTCTGACCCGCGTTCCGTGGATGATTTAACGGCGGGATACTAAGGATGACGGCCCTCTTCGATGGGAGAGGGCTTACTTGGAAGGCTCAATTTTTAACGAGCATAATATTTTAAACTAAAAAAGATGCTGTTGCTCTTTGATCAAGTTAAAGCCATTTTGGGCTACTTTGTAGCGTGGTCTTGATTTATCTTCGCCATATACGACATCAACCAATCCGCTATTGACAAGGCTCGTTACGATATTCGCAACATTACCAAATCCAGAAACGCCTCTCGTATAAAGAGCACGATCCAAAGCTATCCAGTTCCAGTCAATATCTTTTTCAGCCATAACTTTCAGTACGTTAAGCTCTGTTTCAGTTATCATAGTTAATCGCATCCGAGTAAGCTTAGCTTCGTGTTTTTTTGCTTTCTTCGTAGTCTTTTAAATATTTCTCCAGCGGCCAGGCAGTGCCTAAATCAAAGATTTCACCACTATCTTTATCGATGATGAATGGAGCGTTTCCTGCCAGACGGGCAACGTTGTCTCCGGTTTCAAGGTATTCCCTAGACTCGAAGCAAAAAAACCAACCTTCTGCAAACCTTCCATGGAGTGTGATAACGACAGGAGCATCCTCATCGTAAAGATATTTATTGGCTTTGTTTATAGCTTCTTCGTAAGTGATCACTAGTTTGTCCTCAATAGTTGAAATGATTTGAATTGATTAAGATCAGCGCCATTCCCCGTTTGTCCGTCCAAAAATCTGATTGTATTATTCTGATTTGCAACATTAAAGACATGTCCTGGCTGTCCCGGTCCATACGAACCATAAACAATTCCCCTTGCACCCGAATTAGCATTACTCATTATGTGAATTATTTCATCAACAGATGACATTGGTTTGAATTTTCCACTATAAAACTTTTCTAAAACTGAGAGAGGGACACCTTTTGTTGAGTTGACTGGTAATGCTGATGCTGGATGTCCTGCCAAGGTAGCATCTGTAGCGATCGCGCAGTTAACGCAATTATGGGTATGCCCTGTTTTGGGATATCCGGGATTAACATTTCGGATGGCTCCAGCTGATTTATCGTTAAATTTTCTTATTACACCCCTGAATCTATTAAAATTTTGAATCTTAGAAGCATTCCTTGAAAAAAGGAGGGATGCAGCAATAATACCTAATCCAATTGTTTTTTCGTTAAGTACCTGCTCGTAGCCTGCAGGAGCATCGCCCCCCAATTTTTCCGCCGTTTCCCTGAAGCCGTCGATATTCCCGTTGTAGATACCTCCAGCGGCAAGCAGTCTGCCAACCCCTTTGCTGTTTAACGTTTTGAGGCCGTTGTCTGCGGGTGTTTTTGGGCGGGGGATAAACAGGCGGTTGTAGTTCTCGGGCAACGCCAGGTAGCTGAACTCAGTGTTGGCAATAAGATGTTTGCAGAGGATATATTCATAGTTGATGGTTATTGTTTCTGTGTCTAAATTATTGTCGCTGAATTGGTGTTGAATGGCTGATAGAAATGCTCCCCGCAGTTGAATATAATAATATTTCTCCCATCTACCGAACCTATTGATGCGGTAGAAATAAAACTCCATATACAACTGCTCGTTGTTATTAATCGCATTAACAAACAACGGTGTACTTTTATCGATAAGTTTACAAAATCGCAGTCCGTGCAAATGAGATCCTTTGCCAGTACTGGTTATACTATTAGAGAGCGAAAAGGCAAAGATTTCGTCTTCGTGCCCTTTTTGCCAGCGGTTACCCACGGATGCAACGGTTCCACATCCGTCAGAAATAGCGTCCTGCTGTTGCCCAGAAACCATCAGATAGACGATATCACTCATGACATCCTTATCCTTTTATTACTTGTTGTCGTAAAAATGGTAATTCTTTCTTTGTTTTAATTACGCTTTCTAATGTCGTTCGTATATAGCAGAAATAAGACGTTTCACTTTAAGTGAATTTTATTGAGGGGAATCTGAATATAAATAATGTATGAGATAAGAATTTATACATTCAATAATTTGGAGTTATTAATGGAGGGTTTGCTGATGTTAATTGACCCGTATCAATGGCCTACAGCGTTCTGAACGATGTAGGCCTGACTGGTAGGTTATGGTGCATATCGCTGCAGTGATTCGGACCAGCGGAATATTTGGCTGCTTTTATCCTGTAGGCTAACGCGCTCTAAGTCATAAAATCCGTGCGTCTTTGCCGAGCGCATTTTGAGAATGTACTTACTTTCGCTGATGTCGTGCTGCCTTGTGCCGTCTTTATTCCAGTCTCCAGCAATGTCCGAATAGTAATAAACAAGGTCAGAAAACACGTTGATTATCTTGCTGTCTTTGATGGTGTAGAGTTCCAGCACTTCATAAAATGCGCCGCCGCCGGAATACGCATCAGAGTATCCACCCCGCACCCCGAATGCCAGGGTATCGGGTGCTATCCGGTACGGTGCCAGATCCAGCTTTGTATAATAAGCCAGCGGTCTGACGGACTCATCATCGCTCTCTTTTTCAGCGGCTTTATTCCACTCTGAGAGCTGGTTTAACGGTTTTTCCGAGCGTGCAATCGGCGTTAGCTGTGGATTCTGCCAGGAAAAAACGCCGAGATATAATTTATTAGCGCGCCCGTTGCTGTAGTTTTCCGGGCAGGTGTTATCCGCGTATTTTTTTGCTTGCTCGGCGTCAGCCTTATTATCGGCAAAACAAGCAATGCCAATATATTTACCGTCTTTTCCCCAAGATTTAGCACCGGTCAGGATCAGGTTGTCAGGATCTTCATTCGGTGCAACCCATGCAATCCACTGCTTTTCAGATAAGCCCTGAGGAAGCTCACCAAATCCTTTCGCAGGGGTTGCTCCTGCCATTTGCTCAGCAAAAATCTGTTTACCTTCAGGATGTTGGATGGCACTGGCTACGGAATCGAGATTTTGTACGGTAGTGGCAAAAGCAGGGGAGAGCGAGGCCAGCAAAACCAGGGGAAGAAACTTTTTCACTATTGCGTCCTTTCAATAAGCAGGGCGATAAGGCTCGCCCTTAAATTTATTTCACGCGCGCCATAAAGTAGGCATCAACATACTCACCGTTGCGCAGGCCGTATTTCTTACCGGTGCCTTCGATTTCAAAGCCGTACTTCTTATAGACTGCTACAGCAGGCTCATTATCAACAAATACTGTCAGCTCAATGCGCTCGACGCGCAGCCAGTTGTCGCACATGTCGATCATCGTACGAATCAGCGCGCTGGCAACGCCACGATTGTGCCACCTGCCATCCACGCAGATACCAAAATCGGCCACGTGGCTGCGGCGCGGGCGCTGCGCGACCTCAATACAGAGGTGCCCCACGACGATATCATCAATGCAGGCAACCAGCTGTTTGACACCGGCTTGCTCGGTTAGCCGCGCTTGCCACATTTCGAGAGAAGGATGAGGAACCTGTAGCGTGTTGTGGTACACCTCCGGCTGGGCGTGGATCTGACGAATTGCGTCGTAATCTTTCGGTTCAGCGTGGCGTATCACTATCTCACTCATTCCTTATCTCCTGCAGGGTTAATTGTGCATTTACACTCGCTGAGAAAGAAAAATCCGTCAACTGCATTTTTTTGCAAAAATAAGTAGACAAGTGCGAATGAGAATGATTATTATTGCTCTGCGTTCAGGGGAACCCCTACGGAGAACCTGAAAGCACGACATTGCTCACATTGCTTCCAGTATTACTTTAGCCAGCTTTTGCTGGCTTTTTTTTTTGGCTGGGTTTCGGGCTAGTTTGCTTGCCAGCTTAATCCCGGGCTGTGCTCGCAATCCTCACGTACTCTGTGTACGCTCCGGTTGCTGCGCGCAGGCCGTGAATAATCTGCCTACGCCACTTACGCCCGATCTTTTGGCTGTATAATGCGGTAGGCCGGATAAGGCAACGCCGCATCCGGCACGATGACAGGATGGATTCAGTCTCCAGCCGCTTTGCGCTATGGTGTAGACAATCACCTTCAAAAGGATCGTCTCATGACCTTACACTGCGCATTTATTGGTTTTGGTAAAAGCACCACCCGCTACCATTTGCCGTACGTCCTAAACCGCAAAAATAGCTGGCACGTCGCGCACATTTTCCGCCGCAACGCCAGGCCGGAAGAGCAGGCGCCGCAGTATTCGCATATTCACTTCACCAGCGACCTCGACGAGATCTTAAACGATCCGCAGGTGAAACTGGTGATCGTCTGTACCCATGCTGACAGCCATTTTGAATATGCTAAACGCGCGCTGGAAGCGGGTAAAAATGTGCTGGTTGAGAAACCCTTCACGCCGACGCTTGCGCAAGCAAAAGAGCTGTTCGAACTGGCGCGAAGCAAAGGACTGACCGTTACGCCGTATCAGAATCGCCGTTTTGACTCCTGCTTCCTCACCGCGAAAAAAGCCATTGAGAGCGGCAAGCTCGGCAAGATTGTTGAGGTTGAAAGCCATTTCGATTACTACCGTCCTGAAGCAGAAACCAAGCCGGGACTGCCGCAGGACGGCGCGTTTTATGGTCTGGGCGTACACACCATGGATCAGATTATCTCGCTGTTCGGACGTCCCGATCATGTGGCCTATGACATCCGCAGCCTGCGCAACAAAGCGAACCCGGACGATACCTTTGAAGCGCAGCTGTTTTACGGCGACCTGAAAGCCATTGTTAAAACCAGTCATCTGGTGAAAATCGACTATCCGAAGTTTATCGTCCATGGCACCAAAGGCTCGTTTGTGAAGTACGGCATCGACCAGCAGGAAACCAGCCTGAAGGCCAATATCATGCCGGGTGAGCCAGGTTTCGCTGCTGATGATTCCATTGGGATGCTAGAGTACGTCAACGATGACGGCATCACGGTAAAAGAAGAGGTAAAGCCGGAAGTGGGGGATTACGGTCGCGTGTATGACGCGCTGTACCAGACGCTGACCACCGGTACGCCTAATTACGTCAAGGAATCTGAAGTTCTTACCAACCTGGAGATCCTCGAACGCGCCTTTGAACAGGCAACGCCTGCCACGATAACCCTCGCCAAATAGCCTGCACAGACTCCTCTGGGCTTGTTCATATTTTTTGAACAGAGGAGTCAATTTTCACCCTCTATGATCCCAGACGGATTGAGTCCACACTTACTCCATCGAAAACATCTGGGGGTGAACACAATGATCTACTTACGCAAAGCTAACGACCGTGGCCACGCTAATCATGGCTGGCTTGATTCATGGCATACCTTCTCTTTTGCCAACTACTATGACCCGAACTTTATGGGGTTCTCGGCACTGCGCGTGATTAACGATGACGTGATCGATGCAGGTCAGGGATTTGGTACTCATCCCCATAAAGACATGGAAATCCTGACCTACGTGCTGGAAGGCGCGGTAGAGCATCAGGACAGCATGGGCAACAAAGAGCAGGTTCCGGCCGGTGAGTTTCAGATTATGAGCGCCGGGACGGGGATCCGTCACTCGGAGTACAACCCGAGCAATACTGAGAAGCTGCATCTGTATCAGATCTGGATCATGCCGCAGGAGAACGGTATTACTCCGCGCTATGAACAGCGTCGTTTCGATGCCGCTCAGGGTAAACAACTGGTGCTGTCGCCGGATGCCCGTGATGGTTCACTGAAAGTGTACCAGGATATGGAGCTGTACCGTTGGGCGCTGGTCAAAGATGAGCAGTCGGTGCATCAGATTGCCGCGGAACGCCGCGTTTGGATCCAGGTGGTAAAAGGCAACGTGACGATTAACGGCACCAAAGCGACCACCAGCGACGGTCTGGCAATCTGGGATGAACAGGCAATTTCTATTCATGCCGACAGCGACAGTGAAGTGTTACTGTTTGACCTGCCGCCAGTATAAAAATACACGTCATCCTTCAAGCCGCATCTGTGTTGGCTTTATTACTCGGCCCATCCATAGGCCTCGCCCCTTCGGGGCCGCTGTATGCAGCGTTCAAATCTGCTCCCGGCAGATTTGTCGCTCACCCCGGTCGCGTACTTAATGTACGCTCCCGGGGATTTAATGAGGGACATCCTTGTCCCTCACCAGAGGCAACCTTCGGTTGTTCAAATTCGTTCCTGACGAATTTGTCACTGCGTCGCCGCCTTGATGCAACTCGAATGATTTTGTGTATTTATCACAATAAAAACTCCTTTTTTTCTCTGCAAAGGTTCACGCACGTCCGTGGTAAACTGGGAGAATCTATCCCTTTTTAACGCTTCAGGACGATGAAAAAGAAAAGACCCGTACTTCAGGATGTAGCCGACCGCGTGGGCGTGACCAAAATGACGGTCAGTCGCTTTTTGCGTAACCCGGAGCAGGTCTCCGTGGCGCTGCGGGGCAAAATTGCCGCTGCACTTGATGAGCTGGGTTATATTCCCAATCGCGCTCCTGATATCCTTTCTAACGCTACCAGCCGCGCTATCGGCGTGCTGTTACCGTCTCTCACTAACCAGGTTTTTGCTGAAGTGCTACGCGGCATTGAGGCCGTCACCGACGCCCATGGTTATCAAACGATGCTCGCGCACTACGGCTATAAGCCTGAGATGGAACAAGAGCGCCTGGAATCGATGCTGTCGTGGAATATCGATGGCCTGATCCTCACCGAACGTAGCCACACGCCCCGCACGCTGAAAATGATTGAAGTTGCCGGTATCCCGGTGGTTGAGCTGATGGACAGCCAGTCTCCGTGTCTGGATATCGCCGTCGGTTTCGACAACTTCGAAGCCGCGCGTCAGATGACTGCCGCTATTATCGCCCGCGGGCACCGTCATGTAGCCTATCTTGGCGCTCGTCTTGATGAACGTACTATCATCAAACAGAGAGGCTACGAGCAGGCAATGCGCGATGCCAACCTGGTGCCGTACAGCGTGATGGTGGAACAGTCTTCTTCCTACTCCTCCGGTATTGAACTCATCCGTCAGGCGCGGCGTGAATACCCGCAGCTCGACGGCGTTTTCTGTACCAACGATGACCTGGCGGTAGGGGCGGCTTTCGAATGCCAGCGTTTAGGGCTGAAAATCCCGGATGACATGGCGATTGCCGGATTCCACGGTCACGACATCGGGCAGGTGATGGAGCCGCGTCTGGCGAGTGTGCTCACGCCACGTGAACGGATGGGCAGCATTGGCGCAGAACGCCTGCTGGCGCGCATTCGTGGTGAAGCAGTCACGCCTAAAATGTTAGATTTAGGTTTCACCTTGTCACCGGGCGGATCTATTTAAGCCAACAAGTTTGAAGTAGCTCACACTTATACACTTCGAGCACGAATGGATATTGCTTCTCTATTTATCCGGCTGGACAATGTTACCGATAACAGTTACCCGTAACAATTTCCTGATTCTTGTACCAGTGGGGGCAACGCTTTGAGCACGACTAATCATGATCACCACGTTTACGTTCTGATGGGCGTATCGGGCAGCGGTAAATCTGCTGTCGCCAGCGAAGTGGCGCATCAACTGCAGGCCGCGTTTCTTGATGGCGATTTTCTCCATCCGCGCAGCAACATCATGAAAATGGCTTCCGGTGAGCCACTCAACGATGACGACCGTAAACCGTGGCTACAGGCGCTGAATGACGCCGCTTTTGCGATGCAGCGTACCAACAAGGTTTCGCTGATCGTCTGTTCTGCCTTGAAAAAAGTCTACCGCGACCAGTTGCGCGACGGTAACCCGAACCTCTCTTTCATTTATCTGAAAGGGGATTTTGACGTTATCGAAAGCCGTCTGAAGGCGCGTAAAGGCCACTTCTTCAAAACGCAGATGCTGGTTACCCAGTTTGAAGCGCTGGAAGAACCGGGTGCGAATGAAAACGATGTACTGGTGGTCGATATCGATCAACCACTGGACGGTGTGGTCGCCAGCACCATTGAGGTTATTAACCAAGGCAGTAAGTAGTGAGCACATTAACGCTTGTTTTAACAGCAGTAGGGTCCGTTTTATTACTGCTGTTTTTAGTGATGAAGGCGCGTATGCACGCCTTCGTTGCTTTGATGGTGGTATCCATTGGTGCAGGTCTCTTTTCCGGTATGCCGCTCGATAAAATCGCGGCGACCATGGAAAAAGGGATGGGAGGCACGCTCGGTTTCCTGGCGATTGTGGTGGCGCTGGGGGCGATGTTCGGCAAGATTTTGCATGAGACCGGCGCGGTCGATCAGATTGCCGTCAAAATGCTGAAATCCTTCGGTCATAGCCGCGCACATTACGCGATTGGCCTGGCCGGTCTGATTTGCGCGCTGCCGCTGTTCTTTGAGGTGGCGATTGTGCTGCTGATTAGCGTAGCGTTCTCAATGGCGCGCCATACCGGTACTAACCTGGTTAAGTTGGTCATTCCGCTGTTTGCGGGCGTGGCGGCTGCCGCAGCGTTCCTGCTGCCGGGGCCTGCGCCGATGCTGCTGGCCTCTCAGATGCACGCCGACTTTGGCTGGATGATCCTGATTGGCCTGTGCGCCGCGATCCCGGGCATGATTATCGCCGGGCCGCTGTGGGGTAACTTCATCAGCCGTTACGTTGAGCTGCACGTACCGGAAGACATTACCGAGCCGCATCTGGGCGAAGGCAAAATGCCCTCCTTTGGCTTCAGCTTATCGCTTATCCTGCTGCCGCTGGTGCTGGTTGGTCTGAAAACCATCGCCGCACGCTTTGTTCCGGTCGGTTCTTCAACCTACGAATGGTTCGAGTTTATCGGTCATCCGTTTACCGCGATTCTGGTTGCCTGTCTGGTG
The DNA here is from genome assembly GCF_030332745.1 of Citrobacter sp. Cpo074. Taxonomy (NCBI): domain Bacteria; kingdom Pseudomonadati; phylum Pseudomonadota; class Gammaproteobacteria; order Enterobacterales; family Enterobacteriaceae; genus Citrobacter; species Citrobacter sp. Cpo074. The sequence goes on along the minus strand of NZ_JAOWHG010000030.1, from coordinate 109,264 downwards.
GCGATTTACGGTCTGGCGGTGCGCCAGGGCATGCCAAAAGACCGCGTGATGGAAATCTGCGGCCATGCGCTTCAGCCAGCGGGGATTATTCTGCTGGTGATTGGTGCGGGCGGCGTGTTCAAACAGGTACTGGTAGATTCCGGCGTTGGCCCTGCACTGGGCGAAGCGTTAACCGGTATGGGCTTGCCGATCGCTATCACCTGCTTCGTGCTGGCGGCGGCGGTGCGTATCATTCAGGGGTCCGCGACAGTGGCCTGCTTAACGGCGGTCGGTCTGGTGATGCCGGTGATTGAGCAACTGAACTACTCCGGTGCCCAGATGGCGGCGCTGTCTATCTGTATCGCGGGCGGCTCTATCGTGGTCAGCCACGTTAACGACGCTGGTTTCTGGTTGTTCGGTAAATTTACCGGTGCGACTGAAGCGCAAACGCTGAAGACCTGGACGATGATGGAAACCATCCTCGGTACGGTCGGCGCGATTGTCGGTATGATTGCTTTCCAGCTGTTGAGCTGATGGCATTGCCCGGTGGCGCTAGCGCTTACCGGGCCTGGAAACGAGCACATATCGACACCGTAGGCCGGGTAAGGCGAAGCCGCCACCCGGCTTTTTTACAGCACCATCACCCCATCCTCGGTTTTCAACCAGCGCGGCGCTTTCAGTGTGTCGGCGAAATAATCCACCAAATCCTGCAGCAAATCACCCGCCACCCGCTCCATATCATCAGAAAGCGTTTTGCTCATCAGCAAATGCGTTAAAAGCTGGCAGTAACGCCCCATCTGATCTGGTTCGGGTTCAAAGAGGGGAGAGCGGGTCGGTAAGGTTTCTACCGTCAGGCTAGCCTGTAGATGCTGCGGTACAGGTTCCGTTAAGGTTGGTTGTAGTAGTGCCAGACAGGCCGACAGGCGCGCACAAATCGCCAGTTTTTCTACCGGGTCATGACATTCAACAAGCCCTTCGACAAAACGCTCACAGTTATCCGCCAGTTCGGTGAAGTCCGTGGCATGGCTAAAGGGAAGGGTAAATAAAGAGTATGAAAAGAGAGGGGTAGTAGCCATAGGGCAGCCTCCGATGAGTGATTTTCATCCACCACTGGAGAGGCTAATCTCACTGGAGGTGGAGCCGAACAGGGTTAGCCTTACCGGCCTCATCGGATACCGGCGCGTCTTGCGACGCCCCCGCCCGGTCCACCATTGGAGTGTACCTAAGCGTGCGACACAAAAATACTTGCGTCACCGATGAAGGAGTTCAGAAGGCTAATTCTGGCACCTGATTTTGCAGGTGCAGCGAGAAGATAATGCTTATCCGTGATGCTGACAAGAGGGCATTCCGGAAGGCGCTTCGCAGAAATGAAAATACGTTTTCTCAGCGGTTTAAAAGCATAAGGAATACCTGGTATTACAGTGCAATGCCGTTCAGTTAAGCATGTAGGGTGAACATGTGATTATTGCTCAGGGTTCCGTTCACCTCAGTGGTGTCATTTCTCTGAAGCGCTGATGCCCGTGAACGTGCAAGGGAGGCTCACCGCCGCCTCCCTTGCAACCCAGGCTCCCGGCGGGAAAATCGTCGCTGCGCGAGTTATTCGTCTTATTCCGTCTGCCTGTCGGGTCGGGGCCGAGCCTGCATCCATGCAGGCCGTCCCCTCTGCCCGCATCCCTGCGGGCAGACCCGGTCAGCCGTCAACACCTCATCGATTTTCAGCCGGACCAGGGTGTCGCTTCAGCGCTCTGGCTTTCAGCTATATCCGTTTTGCTGTTCACAGGTATTCAAGTAAAAGCTCAGGTGGTCAGGTGTGGGCTGGTCCGGCTGAAAATTGCCGACGCGTTTCCGTAAGGCCGGGAGAACCCGCAGGGATGCGGGTTCAGGGCGCGTTTTGCATGGACGCTGCCTCGCGCCCGGCCCGGTAGCCTGGAGGAATAAGTGGAGGGAACCACAAAGTGGCAATTTTCCTGCCGGGAGCCGGGATTGTTAAGGGGGCTGCGTAGCCCCCTTAACACGTTCACTGGTGACGAGATCTCAGAGAAGCAATGAACATAACGTGAACGGAATCGTTCTCTGAAATGCCATGCTCTCCAGCTTCAAAACGGTTACCCCTTCATCCACATCCGAACGCCGTCGAGGAACATCTGGGTTGCCATCATCACCAGAATCAGCCCCATCAGGCGTTCCAGCGCGTTAACCCCTTTCTCTCCCAGCAGGCGTAAAAACAGCGAAGACTGCAGCAAAATCACGAATGTACCGCCCCAGGCGATCAGCAGCGCAATCACCAGATGCCCCATCTGGTTTGGGTACTGATGCGACAACAGCATTAATGAGGCCAGGATTGTCGGCCCGGCTACCAGCGGAATCGCCAGCGGTACGATAAATGGCTCTTCACCAGCCGGAAGCCCGGTGCTATTCCCGGTGGCGCTGGGGAAAATCATCTTAATGGCGATCAGGAACAGAATGATGCCCCCGGAGATCGATACGGTTTCCGCGCGCAGGTTAAGAAATGCCAGAATTTTCTCGCCCGCAAACAGGAATATCAGCATCACCAACAGCGCAATAAACAGCTCGCGAATCATAATCGCGCGGCGACGTTTTGGTTCGGTATGTTTCAATACGGACATGAAAATGGGCAGGTTTCCGAGCGGATCCATAATCAGGATCAATAAAACTGCCGCTGAAATGATTTCATTCATAACTCAAATTCCCTGATAATTACCGCGGACTTTCTGCTTGCTTGCGCAGCGGGATAAGTCGCATTACTGATGGCTTCGCTATCATTGATTAATTTCACTTGCGACTTTGGCTGCTTTTTGTATGGTGAAGGATAGGCCAGTAGGATACTGGTTAGCATACACAGCACACATCTCTGCAGGAAAAAACGCTATGAAAAATGTTGGTTTTATCGGCTGGCGCGGTATGGTCGGCTCTGTTCTCATGCAACGCATGGTTGAGGAGCGTGACTTCGACGCCATTCGCCCTGTTTTCTTTTCTACTTCCCAGCTTGGGCAGGCGGCACCGACGTTCGGTGGCACCGCGACCGGCACACTTCAGGACGCTTTTGATCTGGATGCGCTGAAGGCGCTCGATATCATCGTGACCTGTCAGGGCGGCGATTATACCAACGAAATCTATCCAAAGCTTCGTGAAAGCGGTTGGCAGGGTTACTGGATTGACGCAGCCTCTTCGCTGCGTATGAAAGACGATGCCATCATTATTCTCGATCCGGTTAACCAGGATGTCATCACCGACGGCCTGAACAAAGGCATTAAGACCTTTGTTGGCGGCAACTGTACCGTTAGCCTGATGCTGATGTCCCTCGGTGGCCTGTTTGCCAATGACCTGGTTGACTGGGTTTCCGTGGCGACCTATCAGGCGGCTTCCGGCGGCGGCGCGCGCCATATGCGTGAACTGCTGTCTCAGATGGGTCATCTGTATGGCCATGTGGCCGAGGAACTGGCGACCCCTTCCTCTGCTATTCTCGACATCGAACGTAAAGTGACGACCCTGTCCCGCAGCGGCGAACTGCCGGTTGATAACTTTGGCGTACCGCTGGCCGGTAGCCTGATTCCGTGGATCGACAAACAGCTCGATAACGGTCAGAGCCGCGAAGAGTGGAAGGGACAGGCGGAAACCAACAAAATTCTCAACACGTCTTCCGTGATCCCGGTTGATGGTCTGTGCGTGCGCGTCGGCGCGCTGCGCTGCCACAGCCAGGCGTTCACCATTAAACTGAAAAAAGATGTGTCTATTCCGACCGTGGAAGAACTGCTGGCGGCGCACAATCCGTGGGCCAAAGTTGTACCAAACGATCGGGATATCACCATGCGTGAGTTAACCCCGGCGGCCGTTACCGGCACGCTGACCACGCCAGTAGGCCGTCTGCGTAAGCTGAACATGGGACCGGAGTTCCTGTCAGCCTTTACCGTGGGCGACCAGTTGCTGTGGGGTGCTGCGGAGCCATTGCGCCGTATGCTGCGCCAATTGGCGTAATAGTTTGTTAACGATCAAGGGGTGAGGAATCACCCCTTTTTTTGCGTAATACAGGAGTAAGCGCAGATGTTTCATTTTTTACCAGGAGTAAGATAAAGCATTGGCTATTCTTTAAGGGTGACTTAGTACCGGAGGTATTAAGTTGTTGCCTGAAGGTGGGACGACGCAGAGAGGATGCACAATTGTGCTGCGCCGTTCAGGTCAAAAAAAGTGTCACTACCTGATGTCGAAAATCAGTTGGAAGGGGTGACGCCATAAAACAGGATGACAACCATGTCCGTTCGTATCGATAGAGACGTGATTAATGCGCTAATTGCAGGCCATTTTGCGGATCCTTTTTCCGTACTCGGTATGCACCAAACTGATGCTGGACTTGAAGTCCGCGCCCTATTACCTGACGCCACCGAAGTGTGGGTAATCGAACCCAAAACCGGACGCAAAGTCGGCAAGCTGGATTGCCTCGACTCTCGCGGTTTTTTCTGTGCAGTACTTCCCCGCCGTAAAAATTTCTTTCGCTATCAGCTGGCCGTTGTCTGGCATGGACAGCAGAATCTGATTGATGACCCTTATCGTTTTGGCCCGCTGATCCAGGATATGGATGCCTGGCTGTTATCTGAAGGTACGCATCTGCGACCTTACGAAACGCTGGGTGCGCATGCGGATACCATGGATGGCGTAACCGGTACGCGCTTCTCAGTCTGGGCGCCTAACGCTCAACGCGTGTCAGTGGTTGGGCAGTTCAACTACTGGGATGGTCGTCGCCACCCAATGCGCCTGCGCAAAGAAAGCGGTATCTGGGAGCTGTTTATCCCCGGCGCGCAGCATGGTCAGCTGTATAAATACGAGATGATCGATGCCAACGGTAAGCTGCGAATCAAAGCGGACCCTTACGCCTTCGAAGCGCAAATGCGTCCGGAAACCGCGTCGCTTATCTGTGGTCTGCCGGAAAAAGTAGTGCAAAGCGAGGCGCGCAAAAAAGCCAACCAGTTTGATGCACCGATCTCTATCTATGAAGTGCACCTGGGCTCATGGCGTCGTCATACCGATAACAACTTCTGGCTGAGCTACCGCGAACTGGCGGATCAGTTAGTGCCGTACGCTAAGTGGATGGGCTTTACCCACCTTGAACTGTTGCCGATTAACGAGCATCCGTTCGACGGTAGCTGGGGCTACCAGCCTACCGGTATGTATGCGCCGACCCGTCGCTTCGGGACGCGCGATGATTTCCGCTATTTCGTGAATGCCGCGCATCAGGCGGGGCTGAACGTCATTCTCGACTGGGTGCCGGGTCATTTCCCGTCGGACGACTTTGGTTTGGCAGAGTTTGATGGCACCAACCTGTATGAGCACAGCGACCCGCGCGAAGGATATCACCAGGACTGGAACACGCTGATCTACAACTATGGTCGCCGTGAAGTCAGCAACTACCTGGTGGGCAACGCCCTGTACTGGATTGAACGCTTTGGTATTGACGCGTTGCGCGTGGATGCCGTGGCGTCGATGATTTATCGCGACTACAGCCGCAAAGAAGGGGAATGGATCCCAAACGAATTTGGTGGTCGTGAAAACCTCGAAGCCATTGAATTTTTGCGCAATACCAACCGCATTCTTGGCGAGCAGGTGCCTGGTGCGGTGAGTATGGCGGAAGAGTCCACCGACTTTGCCGGCGTTTCAAGACCACAGGATATGGGCGGTTTAGGGTTCTGGTATAAGTGGAACCTCGGCTGGATGCACGACACGCTGGACTACATGAAGCTGGACCCGATTCATCGTCAGTACCATCACGACAAGCTGACCTTCGGCATGCTGTACAACTACACCGAAAACTTTGTCCTGCCGCTGTCGCATGATGAAGTGGTACACGGTAAAAAATCCATTCTCGATCGCATGCCAGGAGACGCATGGCAGAAGTTTGCCAACCTGCGCGCCTACTACGGCTGGATGTGGGCCTTCCCGGGAAAAAAACTGCTGTTTATGGGCAACGAGTTTGCGCAGGGACGTGAATGGAACCATGACGCCAGCCTCGACTGGCACCTGCTGGAAGGTGGCGATAACTGGCACCACGGCGTACAGCGTCTGGTGCGCGATCTGAACCACACCTACCGTCATCACAAAGCGCTGCACGAACTCGACTTTGACGCCTATGGCTTTGAGTGGCTGGTGGTAGATGACAACGAACGTTCGGTGCTGGCTTTCGTGCGTCGTGACAAGGTCGGCAATGAAATCATCGTGGTCAGCAACTTTACGCCTGTGCCCCGCCACGGCTATCGCTTCGGTATCAATCAACCAGGCAAATGGCGTGAGATCCTCAATACCGACTCGATGCATTACCACGGTAGCAATACCGGCAATGGCGGTGCGGTGCACAGCGATGAAATCGCCAGCCATGGTCGTCAGCACTCACTGAGCCTCACGTTACCGCCGTTGGCAACGATCTGGCTGGTTCGGGAGGGGTAATGACGCAACTGGCAACCGGCAACGCCACCCCCCATGGTGCAACGTATGACGGCCATGGTGTCAATTTCACACTCTTCTCAGCCCACGCTGAACGCGTTGAATTATGCGTATTCGATGAGCAAGGGTGCGAACTTCGCTATGACCTGCCGGGGCGTAGCGGTGATGTCTGGCACGGCTATCTGGCCAACGCCCGGCCCGGTCTGCGCTATGGCTATCGTGTTCATGGCCCATGGCAACCGCAGCAGGGCCACCGGTTTAATCCGGCCAAGCTGCTGCTTGACCCTTGCGCCCGTCGGGTGGATGGCGAGTTAAAAGATAACCCGCTGCTGCACGGTGGGCTAAATGAACCGGATCATCATGATAATGCCACCATCGCGCTGAAGGGCGTGGTGGTGTCCGATCATTATGACTGGGAGGATGATACCCCGCCGCGCACGCCGTGGGGCAATACCGTGATTTACGAAGCGCATGTCAAAGGGTTGACGTATTTGCATCCTGAGCTGCCGGAAGAGATTCGCGGAACCTACAAAGCGCTGGGCCATCCAGTGATGATCGATTACTTCAAGCGCCTCGGCATTACCGCGCTGGAGCTGCTGCCGGTGGCGCATTTTGCCAGCGAACCACGGCTTCAGCGGCTGGGGCTGTCGAACTATTGGGGCTACAACCCGGTAGCGATGTTTGCGCTGCATCCGGCCTATGCCTGTTCGCCGGAGAGTGCGCTTGATGAGTTTCGCGACGCGGTAAAAGCGCTGCACAAAGCGGGGATTGAGGTCATTCTCGATATCGTTTTGAACCACAGCGCCGAGCTGGATCTCGAAGGCCCCGTCTTCTCGCTGCGCGGAATTGATAACCGTAGCTATTATTGGATCAGGGACGATGGTGATTACTACAACTGGACCGGTTGTGGGAACACCCTCAATCTGAGCCATCCGGGTGTTGTGGAATACGCATGTGAATGCCTGCGCTACTGGGTTGAAACCTGCCATGTGGATGGTTTTCGTTTTGATTTGGCTTCCGTCATGGGGCGTACACCTGTGTTTCGTCAGGATGCGCCACTGTTTACCGCGATCCAAAACTGTCCTCTGCTCTCACGCGTTAAGCTGATTGCGGAACCGTGGGATATTGGTGAAGGCGGGTATCAGGTGGGGAATTTTCCCCCGCCGTTTGCCGAGTGGAATGACCATTTCCGCGATGCGACCCGACGCTTCTGGCTCCAGCGTAATCTCTCGTTGGGTGAGTTTGCCGGGCGTTTTGCCGCATCAAGCGACGTGTTTAAACGCGATGGTCGCAAACCCAGCGCGACGGTCAATCTGGTGACTGCGCACGACGGTTTTACGCTACGCGACTGTGTGTGCTTCACAAATAAGCACAATGAAGCGAATGGTGAGGAAAATCGCGACGGCACTAGCAATAACTACAGCGACAATCATGGTAAAGAAGGATTAGGCGGCACGCTGGACCTGATTGAGCGGCGGCGCGACAGCATTCATGCGCTGTTATCCACGCTGTTGCTCTCCCAGGGGACGCCGATGTTGCTGGCGGGCGATGAGCATGGTCATAGCCAGCACGGCAACAATAACGCTTACTGCCAGGATAACGCCCTGACCTGGCTGGACTGGCAGCAGGCAAACAGCGGACTAACCACATTTACCGCTGCCCTGATCCATCTTCGCCAGCAAATTCCTGCACTGACGGGTGATCGCTGGTGGGAAGAGGGCGATGGCAATGTTCGTTGGCTGAATAAGTACGCACAACCCTTAAGTGCGGATGAGTGGCAAAACGGCCCGAGGCAGATGCAAATCCTGCTTTCAGACCGTTTTCTGATTGCAATAAATGCCACGCTTGAGGTGACAGATATCGTTTTACCTGAAGGGGAATGGTGCGCCGTTCCCCCATTTGCCGGAGAGGATAATCCGGTGCTTACGGCTGTCTGGCAGGGACCTGCGCACGGACTGTGTGTGTTCCAGAGAAGATAAAAAAGGAGTTAGTCATGGTGAGTTTAGAGAAGAACGATCGTGTAATGTTGGCGCGCCAGCTGCCATTAAAATCTGTTGCCCTGATCCTGGCCGGTGGCCGCGGTACCCGCTTAAAAGATTTAACCAACAAACGTGCCAAACCTGCTGTGCACTTTGGCGGTAAGTTCCGCATTATCGATTTTGCCTTATCCAACTGTATTAACTCCGGGATCCGCCGAATTGGCGTGATCACCCAGTACCAGTCCCACACGCTGGTGCAGCATATTCAGCGCGGCTGGTCGTTCTTTAGCGAAGAGATGAACGAGTTTGTCGATCTGCTGCCTGCCCAGCAGAGAATGCAGGGTGAAAACTGGTATCGCGGTACGGCGGATGCGGTGACCCAAAACCTGGACATCATTCGACGCTATAAAGCGGAATATGTGGTGATCCTCGCGGGCGATCATATCTACAAGCAGGACTACTCACGCATGCTGATCGACCACGTCGAGAAAGGCGCGCGTTGCACCGTGGCCTGTATGCCAGTGCCTATTGAAGAGGCCAGCGCGTTTGGCGTAATGGACGTGGACGACACCGATAAAATTATCGAGTTCGTTGAAAAACCCGCCAACCCGCCAGCTATGCCAGGTGACCCGACCAAATCTCTTGCCAGTATGGGGATCTACGTTTTCAACGCCGATTATCTATATGAATTGCTGGCGGAAGATGACCTCGATGAAAACTCCAGTCACGATTTCGGTAAAGACATTATCCCGAAAATCACCGAAGCTGGCATGGCGTATGCACATCCATTCCCGTTGTCCTGCGTGCAGTCTGACCCGGAATCCGAGCCGTACTGGCGTGACGTGGGTACGCTGGAAGCCTACTGGAAGGCGAACCTCGATCTGGCTTCGGTGACGCCTGAACTGGACATGTACGACCAGGACTGGCCAATCCGTACGCACATGGAATCGCTGCCACCGGCGAAATTTGTTCAGGACCGTTCCGGCAGCCACGGAATGACGCTGAACTCGCTGGTTTCTGGCGGATGCATAATTTCAGGTTCGGTGGTGGTGCAGTCCGTTCTGTTCCCGCGAGTGCGGGTGAATTCATTCTGTAACATTGATTCGGCAGTGTTGTTACCTGAAGTGTGGGTGGGACGTTCGTGCCGCTTACGTCGTTGCATTATCGACCGCGCCTGCGTTATTCCCGAAGGCATGGTGATTGGTGAAAACGCGGAAGAAGATGCGCGTCGTTTCTACCGTTCAGAGGAAGGTATTGTGCTGGTCACGCGTGAAATGCTACGCAAACTGCAGATCAAACAGGAGCGATAATGCAGGTTTTACACGTTTGTTCAGAGATGTTCCCCCTGTTAAAAACCGGGGGACTGGCGGATGTTATTGGGGCGTTACCCGCAGCGCAAATAGCGGACGGCGTGGATGCCCGCGTGCTGCTCCCGGCGTTTCCTGATATTCGTCGCGGCATTCCCGATGCGCAGGTAGTGACGCGTCGGGATACCTTCGCCGGACGTATCACGCTGCTGTTCGGGCATTTCAACGGCGTGGGTATTTACCTGATTGACGCGCCGCATCTCTATGACCGCCCCGGTAGCCCGTATCACGACACTAACCTGTATGCGTATACCGATAACGTGCAGCGTTTTGCATTGCTGGGCTGGGTTGGCTGTGAAATGGCCTGTGGCCTTGACCCATTCTGGCGCCCGGATGTGGTGCATGCGCACGACTGGCATGCGGGTCTGGCTCCGGCGTATCTGGCGGCGCGCGGCCATCCGGCGAAATCGGTGTTCACCGTCCACAATCTGGCGTATCAAGGCATGTTTTATGCAAAGCATATGGATGACATCCAATTGCCATGGTCGTTCTTTAATGTGCACGGACTGGAGTTTAACGGGCAGATTTCGTTTCTGAAGGCAGGGTTGTACTACGCCGACCACATTACGGCGGTCAGTCCGACCTACGCGCGGGAAATTACCGAGCCGCAGTTTGCCTACGGGATGGAAGGTCTGTTGCAGCAGCGTCATCGTGAAGGCCGTCTTTCCGGCGTGCTGAACGGCGTTGATGAAAAAATCTGGAGCCCGGAAACCGATCTCCTGCTGGCATCGCGATATACGCGCGACACGCTGGAGGAGAAGGCAGAAAACAAACGTCAGCTTCAGATAGCGATGGGACTTAAGGTCAACGATAAAGTACCGCTGTTTGCCGTGGTGAGCCGTCTGACCAGTCAAAAAGGGCTGGATCTGGTGCTGGAAGCGCTGCCGGGGTTGTTAGAGCAGGGTGGACAGTTGGCATTGCTAGGCGCGGGCGATCCGGTATTACAGGAAGGATTCCTCGCCGCAGCGGCGGAACATCCAGGACAGGTGGGTGTGCAGATCGGCTATCACGAAGCCTTCTCGCACCGCATCATGGGTGGGGCCGATGTGATATTGGTTCCCAGCCGTTTTGAGCCGTGTGGCTTAACGCAGTTGTATGGACTGAAGTACGGCACGCTGCCGCTGGTGCGGCGCACCGGTGGGCTGGCTGATACAGTCTCTGACAGTTCGCTGGAAAACCTGGCGGACGGTATCGCCAGTGGGTTTGTATTTGAAGATAGTAATGCCTGGTCGCTGTTACGCGCGATCCGGCGTGCTTTCGTATTGTGGTCCCGGCCTTCGCTTTGGCGGTTTGTACAACGTCAGGCCATGACCATGGATTTTAGCTGGCAAGTCGCGGCGAAGTCATACCGTGAGCTTTACTATCGCTTGAAATAGATATCCAGGAATCACCTATATGAATGCTCCATTTACTTATGCATCGCCCACACTCAGCGTAGAGGCACTTAAGCATTCTATTGCCTATAAGCTGATGTTCACGATTGGTAAGGACCCGGTCATTGCCAATAAACATGAGTGGCTGAACGCCACGTTGTTCGCGGTGCGCGACCGTCTCGTGGAGCGCTGGCTGCGTTCTAACCGTGCGCAATTATCTCAGGAAACTCGTCAGGTGTATTACTTGTCTATGGAGTTTCTGATTGGCCGCACGCTTTCCAATGCACTGTTATCGCTGGGCATTTATGACGATGTCAAAAATGCGCTGGAAGGTATGGGGTTGGATCTTGAAGATCTGATCGACGAAGAAAACGACCCGGGTCTTGGCAATGGCGGTCTCGGGCGTCTGGCGGCCTGCTTCCTGGACTCTCTGGCAACGCTGGGATTGCCGGGACGCGGTTACGGTATTCGTTATGACTACGGCATGTTCAAGCAGAACATTGTTGATGGCCGCCAGAAAGAGTCGCCGGACTACTGGCTGGAATACGGTAACCCGTGGGAATTCAAACGCCACAACACGCGCTACAAAGTGCGTTTTGGCGGGCGTATTCAGCAGGAAGGTAAGAAAACGCGCTGGATAGAAACCGAAGAGATCCTCGCGGTCGCCTACGACCAGATTATCCCCGGCTACGACACCGACGCCACCAACACGCTGCGCCTGTGGAATGCCCAGGCCAGTAGCGAGATTAATCTCGGTAAATTTAACCAGGGCGACTACTTTGCGGCGGTGGAAGATAAAAACCACTCCGAGAACGTCTCCCGCGTACTGTACCCGGACGACTCCACCTATTCAGGACGCGAACTGCGGTTGCGCCAGGAGTATTTCCTGGTCTCCTCCACGGTGCAGGACATTCTGAGCCGTCATTACCAGCTGCACAAAACCTACAACAACCTGGCGGATAAAATCGCCATTCACCTCAACGACACCCATCCGGTGCTGTCGATCCCTGAGCTGATGCGACTGCTGATCGATGAGCATAAGTTCAGCTGGGATGATGCGTTTGAGGTCTGCTGTCAGGTCTTCTCGTATACCAACCACACTTTGATGAGCGAAGCGCTGGAGACCTGGCCCGTCGATATGCTGGGCAAAATTTTGCCGCGCCATCTGCAAATCATCTTTGAGATCAACGACTACTTCCTGAAGACGTTGCAGGAACAGTATCCGAACGATACCGCTCTGCTGGGGCGGACGTCGATTATCGATGAGTCTAACGGCCGTCGCGTGCGTATGGCATGGCTGGCGGTGGTGGTGAGCCACAAGGTAAACGGCGTTTCTGAGCTGCACTCCAACCTGATGGTGCAGTCGCTGTTTGCTGATTTTGCGAAGATTTTCCCGACTCGCTTCTGCAACGTCACCAACGGCGTGACGCCGCGTCGCTGGCTGGCGCTAGCCAACCCATCGCTTTCCAATGTGCTGGATGAGAACATTGGCCGTACCTGGCGCACCGATCTCAGCCAGCTCAGTGAGCTTGAACAGCACTGCGATTACCCACTGGTAAATCAGGCGGTGCGCCGCGCGAAGCTGGAGAACAAAAAGCGTCTGGCCACGCTCATTGCCCAGCAGCTGAACGTGGTGGTGAACCCGAAATCGCTGTTTGATGTGCAGATCAAGCGTATTCACGAATACAAACGCCAGTTGATGAACGTGCTGCATGTGATCACCCGCTACAATCGCATTAAGGCCGATCCTGATGCTGAGTGGGTACCGCGTGTGAATATCTTCGCCGGTAAAGCGGCTTCGGCTTATTACATGGCGAAACACATCATTCACCTGATCAACGACGTCGCGAAAGTGATCAACAACGATCCGCAAATTGGCGACAAGCTGAAAGTGGTGTTTATCCCCAACTACAGCGTCAGCCTGGCGCAGGTGATTATTCCTGCCGCCGACCTTTCTGAACAGATTTCTCTGGCCGGGACCGAAGCCTCCGGTACCAGTAATATGAAATTTGCTCTTAACGGTGCGCTGACCATCGGGACGCTGGACGGTGCCAACGTTGAGATGCTGGAGCATGTGGGCGCAGAAAATATCTTTATCTTTGGTAATACGGCGGAAGAGGTCGAGGCTTTACGCAGCCAGGGCTACAAGCCGCGTGAGTATTACGAGAAAGACGAAGAGCTGCACCAGGTGCTGACGCAGATCGGTAGCGGCGTATTCAGCCCTGAGGAGCCGGGACGCTATCGCGACCTGGTGGATTCGCTGATTAACTTTGGCGACCACTATCAGGTTCTGGCGGATTATCGCAGCTACGTTGATTGCCAGGATAAGGTTGATGAACTGTATCGTCACCCGGAAGAGTGGACCACCAAGTCGATGATTAATATCGCCAACATGGGATACTTCTCGTCGGACAGAACGATAAAAGAGTACGCCGAAAACATCTGGCATATCGATTCGGTGCGGTTGTAACACACGATGCCGGGGGCGCTTCGCTTGCCCGGCCTACGTTTATGCACTCTTGTAGGCCGGATAAGGCGCTAGCCGCATCCGGCATTTTTATCAGGACGCCAGCGACAGCTGGTGTTTTTCAATGTACTCCGCCAGCCACTGGGTCATACGCGACTGCTGCTCAGCGTTCAGCCACATACCTTCTTTCGTGCGACGCCACAACGCATCTTCCGCACGACGAACCCATTCATGATCGACCAGATATTTCAGTTCGGCCTCATAAAACTCATGGCCAAAGTCTTCACCTAACTCAGCAAGCGAGGTGGCTTCGCCGATAACCCATTCGGTGTTGCTGCCGTAGGTGCGAGAATAATGGCGTGCCAGCGACTCGGTCAGGAACGGGTAGCGACGGCGCAGTTTGGCCGCGTAATCTTCGCGATCGCCGCCAATGTCACCGCCTGGCAGAATGCACTCTTTCGTCCATGCCGGACCAATTCCCTGGTAGTACGATGCCAGTTTTTCCATCGCGTGCTCAGCCAGCTTACGATAGGTGGTCAGCTTACCGCCAAAGACCGACAGCAACGGCGCTTTGCCGTTTTCGTCGTGGATATCCAGCGTGTAATCACGGGTGATCGCCTGCGGTGAGTCAGACTCGTCATCGCACAGCGGACGCACGCCCGAGTAAGTCCAGACGATATCATCACGACCCAGCTGTTTCTTAAAGTGTGCGTTGTAGACCTTCAGCAGGTAATTGATTTCGCTTTCATCAATTTTCACTGCTTTCGGATCGCCTTTGTATTCAACGTCTGTCGTCCCGATGATCGAGAATTCGTCCATCCATGGGATAACAAACACAATACGCTTATCTTCGTTTTGCAGAATATAAGCTTGCTTCTGGGTATGTACGCGCGGCACTACGATGTGGCTGCCTTTAATCAGGCGAATGCCGTACGGTGATGGCAGGTGCATACCGTCGTCGAAGAACTCTTTCACCCACGGACCGGTGGCGTTGACCAGGCCACGCGCCTGCCAGGTGTATTTTTTGCCGGTATCGATATCTTCAGCTTCAACAATCCACAAACCGTTTTCACGGCGAGCAGAAGTGGCGCGAGTGCGGGTTAATACTTCTCCGCCTTTGCGTACGACCATTTGGGCGTTTGCCAAAACCAGTCGCGCATCGTCTACCCAGCAGTCGGAATATTCGAAACCGCGCACAATCTCAGGTTTCATTACGGAATCTGCGCCAAAACGCAAACCGGTAGAACTTGGCAAACTGGTGCGTTTGCCCAGATGATCGTACATAAACAAACCAATGCGGATCATCCACGCCGGACGCAGATGCGGGCGGTGGGGCAGACGAAAGCGCATCGGGAAGGCGATATGCGGTGCCATTTTCAACAGCACTTCACGTTCGGCCAGCGCTTCGCTTACCAGACGAAATTCGTAGTGTTCCAGGTAGCGCAGGCCACCGTGGATGAGTTTGGAGCTAGCGGAAGAGGTGGCGCAGGCTAAATCCTGCGCTTCCAGCATCAGCACGGATAAACCGCGTCCAGCGGCATCTGCCGCGATACCGGCACCGTTGATGCCTCCACCTATCACAATCAGATCTTTGGTTTCCATGCTGGCCTCTCGCACTTTCGTTATAGCTCATTAATGTTCGTTATCGAGCATAATAGCAAAGAATCGCGCCATTGGTAACATCGGATAAACAATTTACAGTGATACATATAACATTATGGCGTTTAACTGCCGTCGGGACGTACACTAAGCAGTAACATGTCCGAAAAGCATCACCTGCCATATAAAGAAGAGAGAGCAATGGATCAGTTTGAATGTATTAATGTCGAAGAAGCGCATCAGAAGCTGCATCAGGGGAGCGCGGTGTTAGTGGATATCCGTGATCCGCAAAGCTATGCCATGGGTCATGCCCCGCAGGCGTTTCATCTGACGAACGACACGCTGGGGTCATTTATGCGCGAGCATGATTTCGACACCGCCGTGTTGGTGATGTGTTATCACGGCAACAGCAGTAAAGGTGCGGCGCAATATCTTCTTCAGCAAGGCTATGACGCGGTTTACAGCGTTGATGGCGGCTTCGACGCCTGGCATCGACATTTTCCGGCAGAAGTGGCATACGGTTCGTAAGCTAACAAAGATGCAGCCTGAAACGGGTAGGATATATATACTGTCCTCTTTTGTGTGGATGAAGCGACAGCAACCATGTTGATGATTACCTCTTTTGCTAACCCCCGCGTGGCGCAGGCATTTGTTGATTATATGGCGACACAGGGCGTTATCCTGACGATTCAACAACATCAGCAAACGGATGTCTGGCTGGCGGATGAGTCCCAGGCCGAGCGCGTGCATGCTGAACTGGCGAGATTTCTGGAGAATCCGGGCGATCCGCGCTACCTCGCGGCAAGCTGGCAGTCGGGTCAGACCGACAGCGGTCTGCACTACCAGCGTTATCCGTTCCTGGCCACATTGCGCGAACGCGCAGGCCCGGTAACCTGGTTGGTGATGGCCGCGTGTGTGCTGGTGTTTATCGCGATGAACGTGCTGGGCGACCAGGCGGTGATGCTCTGGCTGGCATGGCCGTTTGACCCTTCGCTGAAATTTGAATTCTGGCGTTATTTCACCCACGCTTTTATGCACTTCTCGCTGATGCATATTCTGTTCAACCTGTTGTGGTGGTGGTATCTCGGCGGTGCGGTTGAAAAGCGTCTGGGCAGTGGAAAACTGATTGTAATTACCGTGATCAGCGCCCTGTTGAGCGGCTATGTTCAGCAGAAATTTAGCGGCCCGTGGTTTGGTGGACTGTCTGGCGTGGTATATGCGCTGATGGGCTACGTGTGGTTGCGCGGCGAGCGCGATCCGCAAAGCGGTATTTTCCTGCAGCGTGGTTTGATTATCTTTGCTTTGATCTGGATTGTTGCCGGCTGGTTTGATCTATTCGGCATGTCGATGGCGAATGGCGCTCATGTCGCCGGATTGGCCGTGGGTCTGGCAATGGCGTTTGCCGATACGATGAATGTGCGGAAACGAACTTTGTAGGCCGGATAAGCGTTAGCGCATCCGGCAAAATTTCAGGGAACACTAATGAAGCAAACACAACGACATGACGCGATCATCGAGCTGGTAAAAAAACAGGGATACGTCAGTACTGAAGAGCTGGTGGAGCATTTCTCCGTCAGCCCGCAGACGATTCGCCGCGATCTTAACGATCTGGCCGATCAGAACATGATTTTGCGCCATCACGGCGGCGCGGCGCTGCCATCCAGCTCGGTCAACACCCCGTGGCATGACCGTAAAGCGACGCAGACGGCGGAAAAAGAGCGCATTGCCCGCAAAGTTGCCACGCAAATCCCGAACGGCTCAACGCTGTTTATTGATATCGGAACCACGCCGGAAGCGGTGGCTCACGCGCTGCTTAATCACAGCAATTTACGCATTGTGACCAACAACCTCAATGTGGCGAACACGCTGATGGCGAAAGAGGATTTCCGCATAATCCTCGCCGGTGGTGAACTGCGTAGCCGCGATGGCGGTATTATGGGTGAAGCGACCCTCGACTTTATTTCTCAGTTCCGTCTGGACTTCGGCATCTTAGGGATCAGCGGCATCGACAGCGATGGTTCTCTGCTGGAGTTTGATTATCACGAGGTTCGCACCAAGCGCGCGATCATTGAGAATTCACGGCATGTGATGCTGGTGGTGGACCACTCGAAGTTTGGGCGTAACGCGATGGTGAATATGGGCAGCATCAGCATGGTGGATGCGGTGTATACCGACACGCTGCCGCCTGCTGGTGTGATGCAGGTGATTGCTGACCATCATATCCAGTTAGAGCTGTGCTAAGGTAATTCCAGGCCTGATAAGCGTTGCGTATCAGGCATTAACTAAACGCCGTACCCCATCATCTTCAGCAGCTTCTGCGCATGTTGTACCGCATCCTGGCGATGTGCGACGCCGAGCTTTTGGTACAAATTGCGGATGTGCGTCTTGATGGTCGTTGCCGCGACGGCCAGCTCTCCGGCGATCTGCTCGTTGCTGTAGCCCGAATAAATCAGTCCCAGAACCTGCCATTCGCGCTGGGTCAGCGGGCTGGTGCGGATAAGCTCCGGCACTTCCGGGTGAGTAAGCAGACGCTCAACGAATCCTTCATCGAAGTGGGCAAATTTATGGCGGTGGTGCTGGTTAATCTCACGCAAAATGCGCTGGGCGCGGTGCTGATCGAGTTCCGGTAAGGTATTGAGCTGAATCAGCTGACGCAGTTGTTGCGCCATGGCCTCGCCTTCGATAACAAAGTGGCTGATAAACCCGGTGCGGTTCGCCAGCTGTAGGGCGTCGAGTAACACACGCTGGGCGTCATTTTTGCGCCCTGCCTGCCAGTAGAGCTGATTAAGCAGCAACAGGTTGCGGTTCAGATCGCTCATCAGGCGCAGGTTGCGCGCATTTTCATTCAACTCTTCCAGCACAATCTCAGCCGGTTCAAACTCGCCGAGCAGGATTTGTGCACGAGCGATGTTGCGCCACTGGCTTTGCAGGAAGTGGTTATTGGCGAATTCTGGTTTCGGCGTGTGGCGCAGCCAGTTGGCGGCCGAGTTTTTGTCGCCCACCATTTGCCAGTAAATCACCCGCACCTTATCGGCGTTGGAGATCCAGTCGCTGTGATAGTGACCGTTACCCAGCAGGTTTTCCAGGCGGTTGAGCAGGCTGCGAGCGTTATCGAGATCGCCCCGCGCCAGTGAACACTGAACCAGCAACGCCAGACACTGTAGCTGTTGCTGCGGCTGGAAAGTGGAAAGCAGTTCAATACCGCTACGGGCAGAGGCTTCTGATTCGTCCAGACGCGCCCATGCCCACAGTAGTTGTGCGCGAATACGTACCAGGAATTCGTGCATCGGCAGCTGTTCCAGGTGCTGCTCTTTGATCAGCTGGAATGCTTTTTCCTGAGTTTCCCAGGCGGCCTGTAAAAAGCCCTGGGCAAACAAAATTTCGCTTTGCTGGATAAGACTCCACAGTGCGTAATGCCAGACGTCATGATGGCGCGCCATTTGCTCGGTTTGCTGCATTAACGCCAGAGAGCGCGTGAGATCGCCCTTACAGTGCAGGACTTCGCCGTGCACCGAGGTAGCGACGATCCGGCTATAGAACCAGGCGATGGGTAACTCATCCAGCGCCAGTTTCGCCAGGCGTTCGGCTTCGTCAGGGTTGCCGTCGTTAATCGCTACCTGCGCCCGTAAAGCGTTGAATTCGGCGTGCAGTGTCGGCTCCATGTCGCCTTTCATTTCCTGCTCTGCGCGCGCCAGCAAGGTGTTAACCTCTCCGTAGCGGTGCTGGCTTTGCATCAGCCAGGCTTGCAACAGAACCAGACGCGGATTTTCCAGCAGGCTTTCCCACGGCAGGGCTTTCAGCGACTCTTCCAGTAACGTCAGCTCGCTATGGTTAAACAGTCCCCACGCATGATTAAGCAGGATATCGCGTAGCATATGGGCGTCGCCGGCCGCCAGCGCGTGGTGGATAGCTTCGCTGGGGAAGCCTTGCGCCATCCAGCTTTCAGCTGCGGCGCGGTGTATTTCAGGCAGTTCGTTCGCCAGTTCCCATTGGCAGCGCTGGCGTAAAAAGCTGCCAAACAGGGGGTGATAGCTGAACCACTCGCCAACGTCATCCATTCGCTGCAGGAATAACCCCTGGCGCTCAATTTCTTCCAGCCGCATCTGGCCGTTTTCTTCCCCGGTAACGCGGACGATCAGCGCATCGTTCATGGATCGCAGAATGGCGCTTTTTAGCAGGAAGTGACGGGTGCCGAGGTCGACGCTGTCCAGCACTTCATCAACCAGATAATCGGACAAATGGCTGGCGTTGATCCCCGCGAGGCGTCGTGCTGACTGGTGCGCGGAATGATTGTTCTGGCGGGCGGAAAGGGCGATCAGTTGTAATGCTGTGGCCCAGCCAGCAACGTCATCGCACATCCGGCTGCTTTCAGCTGCTTCGATGGGGGAGGACAAACGTCGGTCGAAAAATTGTTTGGCTTCCTGATGGTTAAAGGCCAGCTGTTGACTGCCTATCTCCAGCAGTTGATCGCGCACCCGCAGGTTGGCAATACCCAACTGCGGCAGATTGCGCGACAGCACGACCAGCGTGAGGTTTTCAGGCTGATGACGCAGGAAGAAACGCATCGCTTCGTGAATGGCCGGATTAGAGATCAGATGATAATCATCTACTACCAGGTAGAGCGGGCGGTGCCACTCGGCCAGTTCGATAAATAGCTGGGCAAACAGTGACGTCAGGCTGGCGTACTGACGTTTTTGCACCATCGCTTCGCTGGTGGTGCAGTGTCCACCGGTTGCCTGTTGGATAGCGGCGATCAGATAACTGGCAAAGCGCTCTTGCTGATTATCGCCCTCATCCAGAGAATACCAGCCTAAATCATTTTTCCCTGCCGCCCATTGTGAAACCAGCGTCGTTTTTCCATAACCAGCAGGACTTGTTATCAGGGCAAGCCTGAAATTGTTCGCGCCGGAAAGTTTAGCCAACAGGCGCTCACGAACCACCGTATGGTCGAGTCGAACCGGACGACTTAATTTAGACGGAATCAACATAAGTTAGTCACTTCACTGTGTGAAAATAGGGAAGAATGATTTTTTTTGCGCTTCGTAATTAATAGATATAAGGTCGGCCAGATTAAGATTTATTGCAAGTTATGTCCGGGATTGGACTGTCTTATTTTGCGCTATGTCACAAATTCTTAAGATGATAGACACCTACTGAAACCGGTGTCAGGATGCGCGGCTGTTGAAGTGTTTGACCAAGGGCGGCGATTGAACCCCTTCTGACGAAGCATGATTTGCTGTTATAGAATTATCTTAATTGTTACTGTTGGTGATAATTTTTAATGTAAATCATTGGTGACTATAGATTTTGCAGAGTTCTATACTCATTTTCTTTGAAAATAACGATTCAATTCCTTAAATTAATAAAAGTATGATGAATCCGTTACCACAAGCCACGTTTATCTACGATAGTTTTACACAGTTCGATATCTGTAACGTAGAAATCATGAAGCTTCTTCTGGGGGCAGGATGTGTATGATAATCCAAACAATAAAAAGGGAATAAGACAGTTAGCAATAATGCCTATGAGAAAGGAAATTACTACAATCATTGTCATCCATAACTCTATTGTAGTGGGCAGTTTTTTCAAACGACCTTCCTTACTAAATAATGCGAAAACAGAAAGTATTGAAAATAGAAATATTGTTGGTATTCCTCCTACTATTGCGCATGTATTTTTGTTATAGGAAATTACATCACCCATTCTAATTAGTGAAAGAAAATTTCCCATTATGCTCCCAGTGAATATCATATAAAGGAGACTACAGAAAAAAATAGTAAGAGAGAAAGATATCAGGCGCAAATGGAGCTTAGTCATTCGCTTTCCTTAAAAAGAGTAAAAATAAGGGCTATTAAAACCATAATTTTCATGTTTACTATGGTGAAGATAGTCGCGAAGTTTGTTCTTTAATGAAACTGATAGCCCTATTTTATCGTCCAGGTCATTTAATTCATAGTTGAAAAATAACCCTACGATAATAATACCAAGAGTCGTGATTACTACAGGAACACTAAATATTGTCAATACTCCAGTAACCATCACTCCAATCACTACTCCCGATACCACCGCTTTTGCTGCATCCATTGAGATATCTACCAAAAAATCTACCATGTCATAATCGGACTTAAAGATCAGTTCGATTGCCCGCCAGGCAAGTGAGAAGTAAATGCAATATTTGACGCCATTTCTAAGGCTGTTATAAAGCCCACGTTTACCCAATGCCATTTCCAGCATCTGTGGATGGCTTGCTCCGTAGCGGGTTCCGTTAAGAATCCGGCGCAGGGCGGGATACCCGGTAATTTTGATATAAGTTTTCCCACCGACTTTGTATTCAATGGCTTTAATGCGGATTGCCCTGAAATTAAAGACCAGCTCCTGTGCGGAATTGTAATAGGTAGTAAGCTTAGAGAGACTGCGGAAGCTATCCAGGCCATCTTTGAAGTTGCCGGGTGCAGCGCGGTAAGAAAAAAATTTATCTACTCCGCCCATTAAATCGTCCGCCACCTGCTGTGCTTCTTCGAGAGTGAGCAGAAGGATGTGATGACTTTGCGTGATAAATGAGCCATCCATAAAGGCCATATCGCGCTGCACAGGGTTCATGGTATGCCAGCTATTAAAATCTCTTGCCTGCGGTCGTTCGTCCTGAAACCTGAGTGAGTTGCCATTTAATGCGTTGTTGCGTTTACGCATGATTTTTCCTTATCAAGAGATGTTTGGCGTCAGAAAATTCGTTCACTCCACAAACTATAAGCGCTGGTACTAGCCATGCAGTGTTCCCAACTAATCGATTCAAAAATAAAGGAAACGCGTTCTTGTGCTTCGTTTCCGTTTTCAATGATATTGTGAGGGACTATTAATTTAATGTTTGATATATGTGCTTTGAATAATTTAATTTTATAATAGACTTCTTGCATTCCTGTAGGTGTGGTACGATAGAGGGATATTTCGCATTCCAGCGTTTCGTTATCGTTGATCGCTTTGTTCAACAAAGGGGACGAACGATCAACAGGTTTGATAATCTGGAGTTCGTGGTGATTAACGTTCTGCTGACGCGTTGTTTCATGCTCAAGTCCATAAATCATAATTTGGTTGAGATGATTTGTCTGAGACTTATTTCCTATAGAGTACCTGGAGCCGCAGTTTTCGGAAATATTACCCTGTAATTCACCTTTCAGAGTAATCCAAGATAAGTTTGCCATATATATCCTTGGATAGTATTTGTTTGTTTTATTTTTATGTCGAAGATTTATCTCAGTGTGCTCTTGAATTATTTTGATTTCAACCGTCTTGTTATTTTTAAAATAGCGGCTGTAGTAATTGTTGTAAAAGTTATAATTATTAATTTGTCATCTCGTCTTGTAAGGTATTATGCTGATTCTTGTCAAATCAGGCGAGGCGTCTCTGGTACAGTGCACTGCGAAGTCAGTCGATTTATTGGCGTAGTTGGTAATAATAAAGTGGCAGCGATCACACTTTTATGCTCATCCCTGCTCCTCCTCCCTCCCTAATCCGTGCCAGGATGAGGAATGTCAACAACGAGCCAGGCAAACTAGCGATAACGTTGTTTTATTACCTAAGGATCTGGAACCCCTATGTCACAGCCTACTTTCAACAAAGATCAATTTCAGGCTGCCCTGACGCGTCAGTGGCAGCGCTTCGGTTTACTGTCGGCTCAAGAAATGACGTCGCGCCAGTGGTGGCAGGCAGTGAGTGGGGCGTTGGCTGAGTTACTCAGCGCCCAGCCTGCGGCGAAACCGGCAAAAAATCAGCGTCACGTTAACTACATCTCGATGGAGTTTTTGATTGGTCGCCTGACCGGCAACAATTTACTCAACCTCGGCTGGTATCAGGCGGTGAGCGATGAGCTGAAAGCGCATGACGTCAACCTGACTGATCTGCTGGAAGAAGAGATCGATCCGGCGTTGGGTAACGGTGGATTGGGACGCCTGGCGGCCTGCTTCCTTGATTCGATGGCGACAGTCGGCCAGTCGGCGACGGGCTATGGCCTCAACTACCAGTACGGCCTGTTCCGTCAGTCGTTTGCCGATGGCCAACAGATGGAAGCCCCGGATGACTGGCATCGTGGCAGCTACCCGTGGTTCCGTCACAACGAGGCGCTGGATGTGCAGGTTGGGATTGGCGGCAAGGTCACCAAAGAAGGGCACTGGGAGCCAGGGTTTACTATCACCGGCCAGGCCTGGGATCTGCCGGTTCTCGGTTACCGTAACGGCGTAGCGCAACCGCTGCGTCTGTGGCAGGCCAGCCATGCGCACCCGTTTAACCTGACCAAATTTAATGACGGCGATTTCCTGCGCGCAGAGCAGCAGGGCATCGACGCTGAAAAACTGACGAAAGTGCTGTACCCGAACGATAACCACACCGCGGGTAAAAAGCTGCGCCTGATGCAGCAGTACTTCCAGTGCGCCTGCTCCGTAGCCGACATTCTGCGCCGCCATCATCTGGCAGGGCGTAAGCTGCACGAACTGGCTGATTACGAAGTCATTCAACTTAACGATACTCACCCGACTATCGCGATCCCTGAACTGCTGCGCGTGCTGATTGATGAGCACCAGATGAGCTGGGACGATGCGTGGGCGATTACCAGCAAGACCTTCGCTTACACCAACCACACCCTGATGCCGGAAGCGTTAGAGTGCTGGGATGAGAAACTGGTGAAAGCACTCCTGCCGCGCCACATGCAAATCATCAAAGAGATTAACGACCGCTTTAAGACGTTGGTTGATAAAACCTGGCCGGGTGATGCTGAAGTCTGGGCGAAGCTTGCAGTGGTGCACAATAAACAGGTGCGTATGGCCAACATGTGTGTGGTCAGCGGTTTTGCGGTCAACGGCGTGGCGGCGCTGCACTCCGATCTGGTGGTGAAAGATCTGTTCCCGGAATATCACCAGCTCTGGCCGAACAAATTCCATAACGTCACTAACGGGATTACTCCGCGTCGCTGGATTAAGCAATGCAACCCGGCGCTTGCCGCACTGCTGGATAAATCGCTGAAAAAAGAGTGGGCTAACGACCTCGACCAGCTGATTAACCTGGAAAAATACGCGGACGATGCGAAGTTCCGTCAGCAGTATCGTGACATCAAGCTGGCGAACAAAGAGCGTCTGGTGAAGTTTATTAAAGCGCGTACCGGTATTGAAATAACGACTAACGCTATCTTTGATATTCAGATTAAACGTCTTCATGAGTACAAGCGCCAGCACCTGAATCTGCTGCATATTCTGGCGTTGTACAAAGAAATCCGTGAGAACCCGCAGGCAGATCGCGTGCCGCGCGTATTTCTGTTTGGCGCAAAGGCTGCTCCGGGTTACTACCTGGCGAAAAATATCATCTTCGCCATCAACCAGGTTGCACAAACCATCAATAACGACCCGAAAGTCGGTGACAAGCTGAAGGTTGTCTTCCTGCCGGATTATTGTGTCTCGGCGGCGGAAATGCTGATCCCGGCGGCGGATATCTCTGAGCAGATTTCAACCGCAGGGAAAGAGGCTTCCGGCACCGGTAACATGAAGCTGGCGCTGAACGGTGCGTTAACCGTAGGTACGCTGGATGGTGCAAACGTCGAAATCGCCGAGAAGGTGGGTGACGAGAATATCTTTATCTTTGGTCATACCGTGGAAGAGGTGAAGGCGCTCAAAGCCAAAGGCTACGACCCGGTGAAATGGCGTAAAAAAGACAAAGTGCTGGATGCTGTCCTGAAAGAGCTGGAAAGCGGGAAATACAGCGATGGCGACAAGCATGCCTTTGACCAGATGCTGCACAGTATCGGCAAGCAGGGCGGCGACCCGTATCTGGTGATGGCGGACTTCGCGGCCTACGTTGAAGCTCAGAAGCAGGTTGACGTGTTGTATCGTGACCAGGACGCCTGGACCCGGGCGGCGATTCTGAATACCGCGCGTTGCGGCATGTTCAGCTCTGATCGCTCCATCCGCGATTATCAGGCTCGTATCTGGCAGGCGAAACGTTAAGGAATAGCGATGGAAAGCAAACGTCTGGATAATGCCGCGCTGGCGGCGGGGATCAGCCCCAATTACATTAATGCCCACGGTAAACCGCAGTCTATTGGCGCCGAAACCAAACGGCGTTTGCTTGACGCCATGCATCGCACCACCGCTGCCACTCAGGTGGCGGTAACCCCGGTGCCGAATGTCATGGTCTATACCGCTGGCAAGAAAATGCCGCTGGCGGTTGAGGGAAGCGGAGAGTTTAACTGGCTGCTGACCACCGAAGAGGGCGTGCAGCACAAAGGGCATGCCGTCGGCGGTAAATCTTTTAACCTTCCGGCGAAGCTGCCGGAGGGGTATCACACGTTGACCCTGACCCAGGGCGAGCTGCGTTCCCATTGTCGTATCATCGTGGCACCAAAGCGCTGCTATGAACCGCAGGCGTTGTTAGCCGGGCAGAAGCTGTGGGGCGCATGTGTACAGCTCTACACCCTGCGATCGGAAAATAACTGGGGGATTGGCGACTTCGGCGATCTCCGCACCATGCTGGTGGATGTGGCGCAACGCGGCGGCGCGTTTATCGGGCTTAATCCGATTCACGCGCTGTATCCGGCGAATCCGGAGAGTGCCAGCCCGTACAGCCCGTCGTCACGCCGCTGGTTGAACGTTATTTATATTGATGTAAACGCCGTAGATGATTTCCGTCTGAGTAAAGAGGCGCAGGCGTGGTGGAAGAAACCCGCGACTCAGCAAGCTCTGCAACGCGCGCGCGATACCGAGTGGGTTGATTATTCTGCCGTTACCGCACTGAAGATGACGGCGCTACGTATGGCGTGGAAAAGCTTCTCTGCGCGTGATGATGAGCAGATGGCGGCATTTCGCCAGTTTGTGGCTCAGGAAGGGGATAGCCTCTACTGGCAGGCGGCCTTTGATGCGCTGCATGCGCATCAGGTGAAAGAGGACGCATTGCGCTGGGGCTGGCCGGTGTGGCCAGAAGTTTTCCAGTCAGTGGACTCGCCAGAGGTAAAACGCTTCTGCGAAGAACATCGTGATGACGTAGATTTCTACCTGTGGTTGCAGTGGCTGGCGTATACCCAGTTTGCTGACTGCTGGAAAACCAGCCAGGGCTTTGCAATGCCGATAGGGCTGTATCGCGACCTGGCCGTTGGCGTGGCCGAAGGCGGGGCGGAAACCTGGTGTGACCGCGAGTTGTATTGCCTGAAAGCTTCAGTTGGCGCGCCGCCGGATATTCTCGGTCCGCTTGGGCAAAACTGGGGACTGCCGCCGATGGATCCGCACATCATCACGGCACGCGCCTACGAACCGTTTATCGAACTGCTGCGCGCCAATATGCAGAATTGCGGCGCGTTGCGTATCGACCATGTCATGTCGATGCTGCGTCTGTGGTGGATCCCTTACGGTGAAACTGCCGATCACGGTGCCTACGTGCATTATCCGGTCGATGATTTGCTTTCAATTCTGGCGCTGGAAAGTAAACGTCACCACTGCATGGTGATTGGTGAAGATCTGGGTACCGTGCCGGTGGAGATCGTCAGCAAGCTGCGTGACAGTGGCGTCTACTCCTACAAAGTGCTTTATTTTGAGAATGACCATGAGAAAAACTTCCGTGCGCCGAAAGCGTACCCGGAACAATCAATGGCAGTCGCGGCGACGCATGACCTTCCTACGCTTAAAGGTTATTGGGATAGCGGCGATCTGACGCTAGGTAAAGCACTGGGCCTGTATCCGGATGAAGTCGTGCTGCGCGGGTTGTATCAGGACCGGGAACTGGCGAAACAAGGGCTGCTGGACGCGCTGCACAAATACGGCTGCCTGCCAAAACGTGCCGGTCACAAGGCGTCCCTGATGTCGATGACGCCGATTCTGAATCGCGGCATGCAACGCTACATCGCTGACAGCAACAGTGCGCTACTGGGCCTGCAACCGGAAGACTGGCTGGATATGGCTGAGCCGGTCAACATTCCGGGGACCAGCGACCAGTACAAAAACTGGCGGCGTAAGCTCACCGCCACGCTGGAGCAGATGTTTGCCGATGAGGGCGTGAATAAGCTGATTAAGGATTTGGATAAGCGGCGAAAAGCGGCCGCGAAGAAGAAGTAAGAAAGCCGGGGATTTCCCCGGCTTTTTTATGGTGATGGCTCGTAACACGTAGGCCTGATAAGCGTAGCGCCATCAGGCTCAGTTTTATCAGACCACCATACCCAGCAGCAGACACCCTACCAGACCGCAGACGGAGATAATGGTTTCCAACATTGACCATGACTTGATGGTTTCACCGATGGTCAGGTTGAAGTACTCCTTGAACAGCCAGAACCCAGGATCGTTCACGTGGGAGAAGATGACGGAACCGGAACCAACCGCAATAACCATCAGCTCAGGGCTTACGCCGGTCGTTGCAATCAGCGGTGCCACAATCCCACCTGCAGTAATCGCTGCAACGGTTGCGGAACCCAGTGCGATACGCAGTACTGCAGCGATAGACCATGCCATCAGCAGCGGAGAAACGTTAGAGCCGTGCATCATTGAAGCGATGTATTTGTCTACGCCGCTATCAACCAGAACCTGTTTGAAGGCACCGCCACCACCGATGATCAACAGCATCATCGCGATGATTTTGATTGAGGACACCAGCGTGTCGTTAATCTGATCCATCGAACGTCCGCGGTTCAGACCAAAAGTGAACATCGCAATCAGCACCGCAATCAGCGTTGCCATGACCGGGTCACCGAGGAATTCTGCAACCGTCAGGAAAGCATGGCCTTTCGGCAGAATCATCTCCGCCACGGCGCGCATTGCCATCAGGATAACCGGGACCAGAGAGGTCCAGACGCTGACGCCAAAGCCTGGCATCTCTTCTTCAGTGAAGGTTTTTGCGCTGTACAGACCTTCCGGGATTGGCTTATCGATGCCTTTCAGGAAACGCGCGTATACCGGACCGGCGAGAATAACGGTCGGGATTGCCAGAATCGTACCAAACAGCAGAGTTTTACCCATGTCTGCGTGGAAAATGGTGGCAATAGCGGTTGGACCCGGGTGCGGCGGCAGGAAGCCGTGAGTAACGGACAGCGCAGCCGCCATCGGCACACCAACGTACAGCAGCGGGATGTTAGCAGCGGCAGCAATGGTGAATACCAGCGGCAGCATCAGCACGAAGCCGACTTCGTAGAACAGGGCAAAACCGACGGTGAAGCCGGTTAATACCACTGCCCACTGAATGTGTTTTTTGCCGAATTTAGCAATCAGCGTGGTTGCGATGCGCTGTGCGCCGCCGCAGTCCGCCAGCATTTTGCCCAGCATGGCGCCAAAACCCATAATCAGGGCGAGGCTGCCAAGGGTTCCGCCGACGCCGGCTTTAATCGAACCGATGACTTTATCCAGTGGCATCCCTTGCATCAATCCGACAGCAAGCGCCACCAGGACGAGAGCGATGAAGCCGTTCATTTTGAAACGGATCATCAGGAGGAGTAACAAGATTACACCGATAGCAACGATGACTAATGGCATGATTTACCTGGCCTTTACTTTGTTATGGGTAACGTCAGTGTTTAGATGACAAATTCCGATTGTCCCGACCGGGAACAGAGTATTCTCAGCACCAATGCTGGTTGCCTTCAAAACTAATCAGTTTAACTGGCTATTATGTGTG
Organism: Citrobacter sp. Cpo074; assembly: GCF_030332745.1. Classification (NCBI taxonomy): domain Bacteria; kingdom Pseudomonadati; phylum Pseudomonadota; class Gammaproteobacteria; order Enterobacterales; family Enterobacteriaceae; genus Citrobacter; species Citrobacter sp. Cpo074. The sequence continues at coordinate 80,421 of NZ_JAOWHG010000030.1, read as the reverse complement.
TGTGAGGTGCTGACACGAATGATACGGGTAACATGCTACGCTTGAAAATCACCTGGACAGGCAAAATTTAAAATATGAGAAGCTGGTCAAATTATGCGGGGGATTGTTGCAGGATAAATGCGAAGAAATGTTGGGGTGTAAGCCGGAGACCGCGATTACGCTACCACCCGGCATTAATGCCCGATAGCGACGCGGGTGCGTCTTATCGGGCCTACGGATACTCTACAGGTTCGGGCGTTAGTAGTAAGAGTGCTCGCCGCGCTGGTGTTCGGTTAAATCGCGAACGCCTTTCAGTTCAGGGAATTCAGCCAGCAGCTGCTTCTCGATACCTTCTTTCAGCGTTACATCTACCATTGAACAGCCGTTACAGCCGCCGCCAAACTGCAGAATGGCGTAGCCTTCATCGGTGATTTCCATCAGAGAGACACGACCACCGTGGCCAGCCAGCTGTGGGTTGATCTGCGATTGCAGCATGTACTCCACGCGTTCCATCAGCGGCGCATCATCGGCAACTTTACGCATTTTGGCGTTTGGTGCTTTCAGGGTCAGCTGGGAGCCTAACTGGTCGGTAACGAAATCGATTTCTGCATCTTCCAGATACGGTGCGCTCAGTTCATCAACATATGCGGTCAGCAGGTCAAATTTAATGGCGGTGTCGGTTGCTTCCACGGCGTCCGGCGGACAATAAGAAACGCCGCATTCAGCGTTAGGCGTGCCGGGATTAATCACAAATACGCGGATTTGTGTCCCTTCTTCCTGATTTGCCAGCAGTTTGGCAAAGTGCGCTTGTGCAGCATCGGAAATATGGATCATAGTAATGGCCTAATAGTTGACTATTTTACTTGGTTATAATACGCCCATCATCGAGGCTCTACAAGGTTCGACACAGGCACCATACCTGGACAGTCGCCGCGCCGTTGCGTAAAAGCAGCTGCGCGATTTCCGCGACGGTACTTCCGGTAGTGACGACATCATCCACAATAACCATATGGAGTCCCTGCACCGGCAATTCAAGGCGAAAGGCATTTTTCAGGTTACGTTTACGTAATCGGGCGCTGAGATGGTGCTGTGTGGCGGTTGCCCGAACCCGCGAGATGGTCCGGCTGTCCCAGTCGCAACCCAGCCAGCGTGCCAGCGGGCGGCACAGTAAATCGCTCTGATTAAACCCTCTGCGCCAGTGTCGACGTTGCCAGAGCGGGACGCTGACCAGCCTGTCCGGTAGAAGAAGGCCGCTGGCGCGCCGGGCCTGTAGTACCTCCAGCAACAGCAAACGTGAAAGAGCTGAGGCTGTTTCGCTGCATCTTGAAAACTTGAGCTGGTGGATAAGCCCGCTCAACGGCGGAACATAGTCGCTGACGGTAACCAGCCGCTGCCACGGCGGCGGTTTTTGCAGGCAGCGCCCACAGGGAATGACGGTATGAGCGGCAGGGAGTCCACATTGAGGGCACAGGCTGGCGTGTTGACGCGTTGCCCGCGTACAGACTGAGCAGATCCCCCAATGCCCTAACGTCAGGGGCATTCGGCATAGCCAGCACAATCCCGGTACTGTTAGCATAGATGCATCCTTTCAGGCTAAAAGAGAACAATAACTGATGAATGACATCTGGTGGCAGACCCAGGGTTCGGGAAATTGCCATCTTGTGCTGCTGCACGGATGGGGACTGAATGCGCAAGTGTGGCATTGCATAAGCGAGGAACTGAGCTCGCATTTTACGCTGCATCTTGTCGACTTACCGGGATTTGGTCGTAGCCAGGGTTTCGGTGCAATGTCACTGGAAGAGATGGCTGAGCGGGTATTGAAACAGGCACCGGAGAAAGCTATCTGGCTCGGCTGGAGTCTGGGCGGGCTGGTCGCGAGTCAGGTGGCGTTAACGCATCCTGAGCGTGTTCAGGCGCTGGTGACCGTCGCGTCTTCTCCTTGCTTTAGCGCGCGGGATGAGTGGCCGGGAATCAAGCCAGAGGTGCTGGCAGGCTTCCAGCAGCAGCTGAGCGAAGATTTCCAGCGTACGGTGGAGCGTTTTCTGGCATTGCAAACGATGGGCACAGAAACTGCGCGTCAGGATGCGCGAGCGCTGAAGAAAACGGTACTGGCTTTACCCATGCCGGACGTCGAGGTGCTCAATGGTGGACTGGAGATCCTGAAAACGGTCGATCTGCGAGAACCGCTGTGCGCGGTGGAAATGCCTTTCCTGCGGTTGTACGGCTATCTTGACGGGCTGGTGCCGCGCAAAGTCGTCCCGATGCTGGATGCCCTGTGGCCGCAGAGCGAGTCTTTGGTGTTTGCCAAAGCGGCGCATGCGCCGTTTATCTCGCATCCCGCCGAATTCTGTGCAGCGCTTGTGGCGTTAAAACAGAAACTATAAATTTGATGTGTTGCCCGGTGGTGCCATGCTCGCCGGGCCTGAGATTAATGGCTGCGCGTAGCCAGATCCTCAGCGGTCAGGCCAGTAATTCTGATGATGGTTAGTGGGTCTATACCATCAGCCTGCATGGTTGATGCAATACGTAATGCTTCCTCTCGTTTGCCTTGTTGCAGACCCGTTTGTAACCCTTCTTGCAACCCTTTCCTATGGCCTTCCTGAAGACCATTTAGGTGCCCTTCCTGTCGTAATCTTTCGGCGATAGTCATCAACTTGTCCTTATGTTGGGGTAAACGTTCGGCGACTTCATGAAGAAACTCGCCAAAATGTGTGGTGTTACCGGCCTGCATTAAATAATTAAACAAGGCTTTCAACTGGTTGTCATTAGCGTGTCCTTTAACAAGCAGGATGGCCAGTTTTTCTACCAGCCCCATCAAATCGCGTTTACGAATATGCTTTTGGATGAGCTCCAACAGCGCCATCCAGCGATGCTGCATAATCTTGTCATCGGGCACAACAGTGATATCGATCAGTGGAAACGCGGTGCTATACCTGAGAAAAAAGATGACGAGACTCTACTTCCCAGGTTACCAGTAATCATCCACGGATTAATAACGATGCGTGGCTGGCTGGAGGATAGATCTTTTTTGCTGAAATAATGAAATCTGTGTGGAATCCATTACGCAAAAAAGCCGGATATCAGCGTAAACGCGCTATCCGGCCTGGACGTTTGCATCATTTGTAGGCCGGATAAGCGTAGCGCCATCCGGCAAAGAGCATCTGATTAGCGTAAAGCCCACCACTCGCGCAGGCAGGCTTTACCTTCCGGGCAACTTTTGCAGCTTCCGGAAAGACACCCGTCGGCATCTTCCTGAATCCGCACCGCTTTGCCCATCTTTTCTAACTGATTCAGCATGGCGTCAATCATGGGCTGCGGGGTATGCAGCGTGTGGCTAATTTGTGTAGCCTCCATGCGCCCCCGCAAAGCCAGTAAATCACGAACCTGAATAAGCGATGCCATTGTCGATAACCTTAGTGGCAATCGCCAGTCGTGCTGGAACAGCAGGAACTCGCCGTCCTGTTGGTTGCCAGCAGTGCGAGGTCCACGCGGCTGCGAGCTCGGCGCAGCAGGCCCAGCAACACGATGTTAAACAGGATGACCGCTAAAATGCACACCAGGCTGTAGGTCGGATGCTCTTTGTAGCTGACCGTCTGATAAAACAGCGTCGACAGAGAGTAGGCGATATTCAGGCCCCACAGAATCGAGAAGCTCATCCAGCCACGGCTGGATTCACGTGCGATAGCGCCCATCACTGAAATGCACGGTACATACAGCAGAACAAAGATCAGGTAGCTGTACGCGGCGGCGGCGCTGCCAAATTTCTCGCCCATCACGCCCATTGCACCGGTAGCCATTTCACCGTCGCCCTTGCTGGCTTCGATAGGGTTAGCCAGCACGCTCAGGCTGAAAGTGTCTTTCAGGCTTTGCCAGGTTTCATCTACCGCGCTGAGCAGCTCATCACCGAGGTGGAAATCTGCCGGGTTGAACTCTTCTTCCTGAATGTTTTCTGCGGTATAGAGCGTGTTCAGCGTACCGACAACCACTTCTTTCGCCATCGCGCCGGTGAACAGACCTACGGTTGCCTGCCAGTTATCTTCGTGAACACCAATCGGTTTGAAGACTGGGGTAATGACGCGGCTCACGGAAGCCAGAGCTGAGTCGTTGATGTTGTCGACGATTTTCCCGCTCAGTGAGAAGCTGTTAAAGGCACTGAGGAAAATGCTGACGATGATGATGACTTTACCTGCACGCAGAACGAAGCCTTTCAGACGTTGCCAGGTTTGAATGATCAGACTCTTAATGTGCGGTACGTGATATACCGGCAGCTCCATCACGAACGGCGTTGCTTCGCCACGCATGATGGTGTGTTTGAGCATCAGGCCGGTCAACACCGCCATGACGATACCCAGTACGTACAGCGAGAAGACCGCCAGCGCGCCGTTCTGACCAAAGAACGCGGCGGCAAAGACGGCGAAAATCGCCAGACGTGCACCACAGGACATAAACGGCGCCATCATGATGGTCATCAGACGCTCACGCGGGGCATCCAGCGTACGTGCGCCCATCACTGACGGTACGTTACAGCCAAAGCCGACGATCAGCGGGACGAACGATTTGCCCGGAAGTCCCAGCGCCTGCATCAGACGGTCCATCACAAATGCGGCGCGCGCCATGTAGCCGGAGTCTTCAAGGAAGGAGAGGAACAGATACATCATGCCGATTTGCGGTACCAGCGGCAGCACGGTGTTAATCCCGCCGCCAAGGCCCTGGGCCAGGAAGATGGTCAGCCAGTCCGGGAAATGCAGCGTATAGCCAATCCACTGAATACCATGGATAAAGAGTGCCACGGAGCCAACATCAAACAACGGCTGCAGCGCGCCGCCAATGTTGATGGCAAGCAGGAACATCAGGTACATCACGAACAGGAAAATCGGCAGACCGAGGAAGCGGTTGAGGATAATTTTATCTACCGCTGTGGTGAAACGGCTCGGCTCTGCCGTCAGGGTATTACTGACGGTATCGCAGATAGCGGCAATGCACTGGTAACGTGCATCGGCAATATGTAGCGCCGGGTCGTCCATTGTCTCGCTCAGGCGAGCAACAGCGGCATCAAGGTTTTGTGCTGCATCACCGGCGTAAGCACGGCTGTAGATATCGCCTTCGAGCATCTGTAGGCCCAGCCAGCGGCGCTGTTTAAGCGGCATATCTTTGGCCATTGCGTCGGCGAGGGAATCAGCTTCTTGCAGCAGCGGCTGGGCATAATGGACCAGCTCAACGGTGTCGTTTTCTTTGTAGCGATCGATCGCCAGCTTCAGTGCTTCAATGCCGCGGGCGCGGGTGGATACCAGTGGAACCACCGGACAGCCAAGACGAGCGGAGAGGGCGTCGATATCGATACGGATTTGCTGTTTCTCAGCAATATCCAGCATGTTCAGTGCGACGATACAGGGAATACCCAGCTCAAGCAGTTGCAACGTCAGGTAGAGGTTGCGTTCAAGGTTTGAAGCATCGACCACGTTGATCAAGAGATCCGCGTCGCCGCATAAAATATAGTGGCAGGCAATCTGCTCATCGAGAGAGGTTTGCGATGAGATTGTCGTCAGAGAATAGGTGCCGGGTAAATCGACCAGCGTGACCTGGTGGTCCGTCGTGGCGAAATGGCCTTCTTTACGCTCAACGGTAACGCCAGACCAGTTGCCTACACGCTGGCGCGCGCCGGTGAGCTGGTTGAATAAAGTTGTCTTGCCGGAATTAGGATTACCAATTAAACCAATGGTTAGTTTTTTCATTTTTATAGACTCACTGTATTAACAGGAAACCGCTTCCACTTCTAATAACGCCAGATCCTTCTTACGCAATACCAGACTTACGCGACGCGTTTCGATATGGATAGGATCGCCGAGCGGGGCGACGCGTACCACGTTGAAGGATGAGCCGGGTAGCATGCCAAGTGACAACAGTTTCTGACGATAAGCCGGGCTGATTTCACGGGCAAAACCGGTAATTTTCCACGCACTGTCAGGAGTGAATTGCATAGGGACCTACTTATATCTCGCTAACTGGATGATAACCTCATGGGGCGACAGGGCGGCATGAGACCAGATGATTAGCCAACGTAAGGAAAGAGTAAATAATCAACAAATCAATGATAATGAGAATGGTTTCTATCATCAATAGAATAAATGTGACGGAATGTACAATTGGATAATAATTTGAGCCAATTTTGATATTCCTCAATATTTATTCTGGTTGGAAACGAGTGATTCGCGGAAGTAATTATTGGGGATCTTAATGTTTAATTAAGGTTTCATCTGTTAATGAAGTGATAAATATATTGTGGTGCAAAGCGGGGCATGGATTAAATATGCCGGATGGCGTCGCTCATGCGTCTTATCCGGCCTGCAAATTAATTGCGATAACCTGGCCGGACAGGGCGTTTACACCACCATCCGGCACAGGGTTTAAACTTAGCGTTTTTTACCCATCGCCGCCGCCAACGCATCCATCATCGCGCTGTTGCCTGCAGGCTGTGCGTCACGGCCACGCGGTTTCGCCGCTTTTGGTGCCGGGCGATTGCCCTGAGCGCGATCGTTATTCCCGCCGCCGCGACGCGCATTGGTTTCACCCGGCTGCTCGTCCAGACGCATGGTCAGCGCGATACGCTTACGTTGCAGGTCCACTTCCAGCACTTTCACCTTCACAATGTCGCCCGCTTTCACCACGGTGTGTGGATCTTCGACGAACTTATTCGACAGTGAAGAGATATGCACCAGACCATCCTGATGCACGCCGATATCAACAAATGCGCCGAAGTTGGTGACGTTGGTGACTGCCCCTTCCAGAATCATTCCCGGCAGCAGATCGTTCATGGTTTCTACACCATCGGCAAACTGCGCGGTTTTAAATTCAGGACGCGGATCGCGGCCCGGCTTTTCCAGCTCTTTGATGATGTCGGTGACGGTCGGCACCCCGAAGCGTTCGTCGGTAAAATCAGCGGCTTTCAGATTACGCAATTCGCTGCTGTTACCCATCAGATCACGCAACGATTGCTCGGTGGCAGCCAGAATGCGTTCCACAACCGGATAAGCTTCCGGGTGAACGGTAGAGGCATCCAGCGGGTTATCGCCGTGGTTGATACGCAGGAAGCCCGCGCACTGTTCAAAGGCTTTAGGCCCAAGACGGCTGACTTTTAACAGTTGCTGACGGTTCTGGAATTGACCGTTCTCATCGCGCCAGGCAACGATATTCTGCGCCATCATGCGCGTCAGACCAGCAACACGGGTCAGCAGCGGTACGGAGGCGGTATTCAGATCGACGCCGACGGCGTTCACACAGTCTTCCACTACCGCATCCAGCTTACGCGCCAGCTGGGTCTGGCTAACGTCGTGCTGATACTGGCCCACACCGATAGATTTCGGATCGATTTTCACTAGCTCAGCCAGCGGATCCTGCAGACGACGGGCGATAGACACCGCGCCACGCAGAGATACGTCGAGGTCCGGGAACTCCAGCGCCGCCAGTTCGGATGCGGAGTAAACCGACGCGCCGGCTTCACTGACGATCACTTTCTGCGCGGTCACTTGCGGGAACTGCTTTTGCACGTCGAGGAAGAAACGCTCGGTTTCGCGCGACGCCGTACCGTTACCAATCGCCACCAGTTCAACGTTGTGTTTTTCACACAGCGCCGCAACGGCAACGGCGGCTTTGGCGGCCTGACCGGTATGCGGATAAATGGTGTCGGTCGCGACCAGCTTGCCGGTACCGTCAACCACTGCCACTTTTACACCGGTACGCAGACCTGGATCGAGGCCCATGGTGGCGCGCAGCCCGGCCGGAGCGGCCATAAGCAGGTCATGCAGGTTACGGGCAAAGACGTTGATAGCTTCATCTTCCGCACGTTCGCGCACGGTACCCATCAGCTCCGTTTCGAGGTGCATCAGCACCTTGATGCGCCACGTCCAGCTAACCACGCCTTTACGCCAGCTGTCTGCTGGGGCGTTGTTCAGGCGTAGTCCCAGGTGATCCCGGATAATCTGCTCGCCGTGGCTCTCTTTTGGTGGCTCATCGAATTGCGGATCGGCATTCAGTGAAAGTTGCAACACGCCTTCGTTACGGCCACGGAACATGGCCAGCGCACGGTGGGATGGCACGGTAGAAATCGGTTCGTGGTGATCGAAGTAGTCGCGGAACTTAGCGCCTTCCTCTTCTTTACCGCTTACCACGGTGGCGACCAGGTGGGCGTTTTTCCACAGATAATCACGTACTTTCGCCAGCAGAGCAGCATCTTCAGCGAAGCGCTCCATTAGAATGTAGCGCGCGCCGTCGAGGGCGGCTTTGGTATCCGCCACGCCGTTTTCGGCGTTGAGATATTTTGCGGCTTCCGTTTCCGGGTCGTGAGACGGTTCGTTCCACAACAGGTCTGCCAGCGGCTCCAGTCCGGCCTCAATGGCGATCTGCCCACGGGTGCGGCGCTTAGGTTTGTACGGCAGATAGAGGTCTTCGAGTTCGGTCTTACTTAACGTGCCGTTGATCGCTTTCGCCAGATCGTCGGTCAGTTTGCCTTGCTCGCCGATAGATTTCAGGATTGCCTGACGGCGGTCTTCCAGTTCACGCAGATATCCCAGACGGGTTTCCAGATTACGCAGTTGCGTATCGTCCAGACCGCCGGTGATTTCCTTACGATATCGTGCGATAAACGGCACGGTGTTCCCTTCGTCAAGCAGGCGAACGGCAGCTTCTACCTGTTCAGCACGAGCCTGAATTTCACCTGCGATAATGCGGCAGAAAGAATCATTCATCATGGATAGCTTCGTCTATAGGATAAAAAATCAGGGGATAGTTATACGGATTGACTGGCAAAAATGCCAGCCATCTGCCGGGGCTTCGGATTGTTCCGGTCTCACTTCACGTATTCAATCTCATTCACGTACCAGCTGGCTTCGCCACCTGGGGTGTTTACTACTGCGAGATCGCCGACCTCTTTTTTCAATAGCGCCCGCGCCATTGGTGAGTCGATTGAGATGTAATCCTTACGACCGAAGATCTCATCGTAGCCAACAATACGGAATTTGCGGATGTCGCCATCGTCATTTTCAATCTCAACCCATGCGCCAAAGAAGACTTTGCCTTCCTGCTGTGGGGAGTAATCGACGATTTTTAGATTCTCCATGCACTTGGTCAAATAACGGACGCGGCGGTCGATCTCACGCAGGCGCTTTTTATTATACTGGTAGTCGGCATTTTCGCTGCGGTCACCCAGACTTGCGGCCCAGGTAACTTTTTTGGTGACTTCCGGGCGCTCTTCACGCCAGAGATAATTCAGCTCTTGTTTAAGTTTTTCATACCCTTCACGGGTTATCAGGGGCGTTTTCATCTTATTGTTTTACCTTCGACTCTGTGATGATGCGCACAATTAGTATTACGTGAGCATATCAACAGAATAAATAATGTATTGCGAGAAACATTGTATACTTAAGCTGCTGTTTAATATGCTTTGTAACAATTTAGCCTGGAATTCATACCAGAATTCGCTGGTGACTCACGTTAGCTTTCTTAAGAATATACACTTAATTGTTGCGAACCTTTGGGAGTAATAACAATGCAAGAGAACTATAAGATTCTGGTGGTCGATGACGACATGCGCTTGCGTGCACTTCTGGAGCGTTATCTGACCGAGCAGGGCTTCCAGGTTCGAAGCGTCGCAAACGCTGAGCAGATGGATCGTCTGCTGACCCGTGAGTCCTTTCACCTGATGGTGCTGGATTTAATGCTGCCGGGAGAAGATGGCCTGTCTATTTGCCGTCGCCTGCGCAGCCAGAGCAACCCGATGCCGATCATTATGGTCACAGCGAAGGGTGAAGAAGTTGACCGTATCGTAGGGCTGGAAATCGGTGCCGACGATTACATCCCGAAACCGTTTAACCCGCGTGAGCTGCTGGCACGTATTCGCGCAGTTCTGCGTCGTCAGGCGAATGAACTGCCGGGCGCACCTTCTCAGGAAGAAGCGGTTATCGCTTTTGGTAAGTTCAAGCTGAACCTCGGTACGCGTGAAATGTTCCGCGAAGATGAGCCGATGCCGCTCACCAGCGGGGAGTTTGCGGTACTGAAAGCGCTGGTAAGCCACCCGCGCGAGCCGCTGTCCCGCGACAAGCTGATGAACCTCGCCCGTGGTCGTGAATATTCTGCGATGGAACGTTCTATCGACGTCCAGATCTCCCGTCTGCGCCGCATGGTGGAAGAAGATCCGGCTCATCCACGCTACATTCAGACCGTATGGGGTCTGGGCTATGTCTTTGTTCCGGACGGTTCTAAAGCATGAGGCGAATGCGCTTCTCACCACGAAGTTCGTTTGCCCGCACGTTATTGCTCATCGTCACCTTGCTGTTTGCCAGCCTGGTGACGACATACCTGGTAGTGCTGAACTTCGCGATTCTGCCGAGCCTCCAGCAGTTTAATAAGGTTCTGGCGTACGAAGTTCGTATGCTGATGACCGATAAACTGCAACTGGAGGACGGTACGCAACTGGTGGTGCCGCCCGCATTCCGCCGGGAAATTTATCGTGAGCTGGGTATTTCTCTCTATTCCAACGAGGCTGCTGAAGAGGCCGGACTGCGTTGGGCGCAACACTATGAATTCTTAAGCCATCAGATGGCGCAGCAGCTGGGTGGCCCAACGGAAGTCCGCGTTGAGGTAAACAAAAGCTCGCCGGTCGTGTGGCTGAAAACCTGGCTGTCGCCCAATATCTGGGTACGCGTGCCGCTTACAGAAATTCATCAGGGTGACTTCTCGCCGCTGTTCCGCTATACGCTAGCGATTATGCTGCTGGCTATCGGTGGGGCGTGGCTGTTTATCCGTATCCAGAACCGGCCATTGGTGGATCTTGAACATGCGGCGCTGCAGGTGGGGAAAGGTATCATTCCGCCGCCGTTGCGTGAGTATGGCGCTTCAGAGGTGCGCTCCGTAACCCGAGCCTTTAACCATATGGCCGCGGGCGTGAAGCAGCTGGCCGATGACCGTACGCTGTTAATGGCGGGCGTGAGCCACGATTTACGTACCCCGCTGACGCGTATTCGTCTGGCGACGGAAATGATGGGCGAAGAGGACGGTTATCTTGCGGAGTCCATCAATAAGGACATCGAAGAGTGTAACGCCATCATCGAGCAGTTCATCGATTACCTGCGTACCGGTCAGGAGATGCCAATGGAGATGGCAGATCTGAACTCGGTGCTGGGTGAAGTGGTTGCGGCAGAAAGCGGCTACGAACGTGAAATCGAAACTGCGCTGCTGCCGGGCAGCATTCAGGTGAAGATGCACCCGCTGTCGATCAAGCGTGCGGTTGCCAATATGGTGGTTAATGCCGCCCGCTACGGCAACGGCTGGATTAAGGTCAGTAGCGGAATGGAGCAGCATCGCGCCTGGTTCCAGGTAGAAGATGATGGTCCGGGCATCAAGCCGGAGCAGCGTAAGCACCTGTTCCAGCCGTTTGTCCGCGGCGACAGCGCGCGCAGTACCAGCGGCACGGGCCTGGGTCTGGCGATTGTGCAGCGTATTATTGATAACCATAACGGTATGCTGGAGATTGGTACCAGTGAACGCGGTGGGCTGTCGATTCGTGCATGGCTTCCGGTTCCCTTCACTCGCGCGCCGGGCAACACGAAAGACGCATAACAAAGGGAGGCAAAATGCCTCCCTTTTTGTTGCTGTAGGCCGGATAAGGCGAAACTGCCATCCGGCACTTTTCGTTACAGCTTCGGTCCGGCGCTAACCAGCGCTTCACCTGCAGGGGTGTCGGTATATTTCTCGAAGTTCTCGATAAACAGTTTCGCCAGTGCATTGGCTTTTTCCTGCCACTGCTCCGGAGATGCGTAGGTATTACGCGGATCGAGAATGCGAGTGTCCACACCCGGCAGCTCGGTCGGGATAGCCAGGTCAAACATTGGCAGACGGAACGTTTCCGCGTCATCCAGCGAACCGTTCAGGATGGCGTCGATAATCGCACGGGTATCTTTGATAGAGATACGCTTGCCGGTACCGTTCCAGCCGGTGTTAACCAGATACGCCTGCGCACCTGCCGCCTGCATACGTTTCACCAGCACTTCTGCGTACTGCGTTGGGTGCAGAGACAGGAATGCTGCGCCGAAGCAGGCTGAGAAGGTTGGGGTCGGTTCGGTGACGCCGCGTTCGGTACCGGCCAGTTTGGCGGTGAAGCCAGACAGGAAGTGGTACTGTGTTTGGTCTGCGGTCAGGCGAGAAACCGGCGGCAGCACGCCAAATGCGTCGGCGGTCAGGAAGATCACTTTGGTAGCATGGCCCGCTTTTGACACCGGCTTAACGATATTATCGATGTGATAAATCGGGTAGGAAACGCGGGTGTTCTCAGTTTTTGAACCATCATCGAAATCGATGGAACCATCTTCGCGCACGGTGACGTTTTCCAGCAGCGCGTCACGACGGATCGCGTTGTAGATTTCCGGCTCGGCATCTTTAGACAGTTTGATGGTCTTCGCGTAGCAACCGCCTTCGAAGTTAAACACGCCGTCGTCATCCCAGCCGTGTTCGTCATCGCCAATCAGGCGACGTTTCGGGTCGGTGGACAGCGTGGTTTTACCGGTGCCGGACAGGCCAAAGAAGACTGCCACATCGCCTTTTTCCCCAACGTTTGCTGAGCAGTGCATGGAGGCAATGCCTTTCAGCGGCAGCAGGTAGTTCATTACGGAGAACATACCTTTCTTCATTTCGCCGCCGTACCAGGTACCGCCAATCAACTGGATACGCTCAGTCAGGTTGAAAGCCACGAAGTTTTCGGAGTTCAGACCCTGCTCTTTCCACTGCGGGTTGGTGCATTTAGCGCCGTTCATCACGATGAAATCAGGTTTGAAATCAACCAGCTCTTCGTCGCTTGGGCGGATGAACATGTTTTTGACAAAATGCGCCTGCCAGGCAACTTCGGTAATGAAGCGCACGGAAAGACGGGTATCGGCGTTAGCGCCGCAGAAAGCATCAATGATAAACAGGCGCTTGCCGGAAAGTTGCTGGGTGACTAATCCTTTCAGATGCTGCCAGGTTTCCGGGGAGAGCGGTTTGTTGTCGTTCTTACCTTTACCTTTGTCGGACCACCACAGCGTGTCGCGCGTGGTGTCGTCACGGACAATGTACTTATCCTTTGGCGAACGTCCGGTAAAGATACCGGTATCAACGGCAACGGCGCCCAGATTCGTTAACACGCCACGTTCATAACCTTCCAGGTTTGGATCAAGTTCTTCCTGGAAAAGCGTGTCGTAGTCTGGATTGTAAACGATATCCTGAACGTCATTGATACCATAAGCCTTGAGATCTTGCGGGGTTAAACTGTTGTTCACACGCATTTCACTGCTCCTTAGCCAATATGTATTACCTGGAATAGTAAGGTTTTTTAGGGATTGTTAACCGCGACAAGGCTCATAGATTTACGCATCCGGGAAAATCACGGGCGACCGAATGCGCTGCGACTCCTGTCACAAAGAGGCAGATATTATGGCAGGAAACCCTTTTTTGTTGTGGAAAATGTTCTTAAAACGTTAATGGAGAGTGTTTTTGGCGGGAATCTTGTGAGTGTAATCGCATTCACGTAAGAAATGAATGTTGGATATACATAAACAATATCGATTCACTTCCCGTCGTCGTGGTCTGAAATCGCTCTATCAATGCTCAAAATTGTGAAGTTGATGCGATAATTAGCTTTTCCCTTCATTCTGGATACTGACATGGATAGTGCTGAAATTTCACGTACGACGCGTTGGGGCATGATATTCATCGGCCTGTTGCAGGGGACATTATGCTATCTGCTGATGACATATCTGGCGCCCCATAATGACGGCTGGCTGTTCTATGGCATGCCTGCGACGATTGCGATCACCTCGGCACTTTTGCTTACTGTTGTTTCTTTCAAACAACGCGCGCTGTGGTACTGGATGGCGCTGATCTTTGTTGTGGTGCTGGCGATGAGCGTCTGGCTAAAGTGGCAAGTCGAGGACAGTGATAAGTGGCGGCAACATGAAGTTTTTATGTTCTACGGTTGGCGCTTACTGCTGATGGCGATGCTTGCTTTGCCCTGGATTCAGTACTCGCTTCATGTCTCTCGTGAGCAGGCGCGTTACCCGCATTTTTATCGGCAATTGTGGCTTAATGCGTTGACGTTGCTGATTGTCTTTGTCGCCAACGGTTTGTTCTGGCTGGTGCTCCTGCTATGGAGCGAGATGTTTAAGCTGGTCGGTATTCCCTTCTTCAGCACGCTCTTCTTTGATACCGACTGGTTTGGCTATGTGGCCTTTGGTCTGATTACCGCACTGGCAGTGGTACTGGCCCGAACACAGTCGCGTCTGGTCACGGCGGTACAAAAATTACTGACGTTTATCGCCACCGGTCTGTTACCTCTGGTCGCGCTGTTGGCGCTGATGTTCATACTGACCTTACCCTTCACCGGGCTGGAGGCTATTTCGCAACGCGTGTCTGCGGCCGGGTTGATGTCAACGCTGACGCTGCTCCTATTGCTGTTGATGGCTATTGTGCGTGAACCGCAAAAAGAGGCGTTACCCTATCCTGGCGCGTTACGCTACCTGATCAAATGCTCTCTGATTGTCGCGCCCATCTATATGCTGATTGCAGGTTGGTCACTGTGGGTCCGAATACAGCAGTACGGTTGGACGCCTGAGCGTTTGTATGGCGTGCTGGTGGTCGTGGTACTGCTGGTATGGTCGTTTGGCTATCAGGCCAGCATTTTGCGCCGCGGGCGCAATCCGCTTGAGCTTCAGGGGCTGGTCATTCTTGGCGTTTCGTTGCTGGCGTTGGGGCTGTTGGTTCTGCTGTCATCGCCGGTTATTGATGCCTGGCGCATCAGCGTTAACAGCCATATGAGGCTGTATCACAGCGGAAAAATTAAACCGGATCAAGTCAGCCTGTATATGTTGGCTCACAGTGGAAAACCGGGGCGCGCAGCGTTGGAAGCATTACAAAAAGATGTGGCGTTTAATCAAGACAGTAAACGCAGACGCGACTTGAATTCTCTGCTGCAAGGGCGCCGGGATCCGGTTAAAGAGCTAAGCGCAACACAGTTAGTATCGAAGGTTGTGATTGCTCCGGGGAGCCAGAAGCCAGACGATGCGTTCTGGGCGTTTGTCAAAACACAGGGGTATCGCATCACCTCTTGTGCTGAGCAGAATGCGTGCGTACTGGTGAGTCAGGACCTCAATGCGGATGGTCATCCTGAGCAGGTGTTATATGCCTTTGGCGATGGGGAGAGTCTGGTCTTCGGCATGCAGAAAAACAAATGGGATTTGTTAGCGGTTGCCAGGCTACCTGAAGGATTCACTAAGGATAAATTGCTGCAGGCGGTAGCGAATCAGCAACTGGGCTCAGCCCCCAGAATCTGGCGGGATATCACTATTGATGGCAAAAGACTGCCGATGACTTATTACACCGAGTGAGTGTGTTGCCGACATCGTTTTTGCCGGATGGCAGCGCGAACGTTTTATCAGGCCTACGACAGATTTTCCGTAGGCCTGATAAGCGCCGTGCCATCAGGCAAGACGGTGATTAATGCACCTGGGGATCGGCAGGGGAGGCATTGCTGCGGATCTCAGCAATATCCATGGCGTTAAACAGATAGTGGCTACCGCAGTAATCGCAGTGCATATCGATCTCGCCTTCTTCCGCCAGAATGCTGTCCACTTCTTCGTCCGGCAACGTTTTCAGTGCGCCTGCGCAGCGTTCGCGTGAACAGGTGCATTTGAACTCAACGTCCTGCGGATCGTAGAGAGTAACCTCTTCTTCGTGGTACAGGCGCCACAGCACTTCGTTGGCCGGCAGCGTCAGCAGCTCTTCGGCTTTGATAGTTTCGGTCAGGGCGGTCAGGTGATCGAAATCATCTGCCTGCGCGTTTTGCGCCGGCATTACCTGCAGCAGCATTCCGCCAGCAGCGGGTTTGCCATCAACGTCGCCAGTGCGGATGAACAGGCGTGTCGGCAGCTGTTCAGAACGCATGAAGTAATCTTCCAGACACGCTGCCAGCGTGTCACCTTCCAGACCGACCACGCCTTGATAACGCTCGCCTTCTTCCGGGGTAATGGTGATCACCAGGTAACCGTTGCCCACCAGCGTTTTCAGATCGGCATCTTCAGGAATATCACCCTGCATGCGGGCCACGCCGCGCATCTGCTGATTGTTGTTGCCGTTGATGACGGCCAGGCTCAGCGGACCATCACCCTGCAACTGCACAGTGATATCACCGGCAAATTTCAGCGTGGCGGTGAGCAGGCTGGTGGCAACCAGCAGCTCAGCCAGTACGTTTTTGACCGGCTGCGGGTAAGTATGATTTTCGAGGATCTGTTGCAGGGTTTCCGAAACGGTCACCAGCTCGCCGCGCACGGCAAAGTTTTCAAACAGATAACGATGTAATTGGTCATGTTGCGGCATAATCATCTCTCTTGCAGGTGACAGTCACTCGCTGTCGCCGTGTTTAAATCGTAACAGGTCGCGGCGCTCTTTCTTGTCCGGTCGTCTGTCCGGGTGCGGCATGGTTAACGCGTTAAGTTTACGCGCCAGCGCCATTTTTTCGCGTTTTTCCACGCTTTCCGCGGTTTCTTCATACAGCGTAACGGCTTCCGTTGCCGGGCGACGCTGCTCGGTAATGGCCTTGATAATGACTGTTCGTTCGTCATTTCCCTGGCGAAGGGTGAGGGTGGCGTTCAGCTCGACAATCTTGCTTGGCTTACTGCGCTGGCCGTTGTAGTGCACCTTACCGCCTTCAACCATTTCGCGGGCTAGCGCACGCGTTTTGTAAAAGCGTGCAGCCCACAGCCATTTATCCAGCCTGATTTCAGCAGAGGGCTTTTCTTTCATGGCGTCTCCTTCACATCAGTGAGGGGATCAGTCGGCGGTAGTCATTCAGTGACGGATGGCGTGCGTACTGTTTTTCGGCGATGCCGGAGTCGGGATTGGTCACGCCGAGGCAGTAACGAATACCGTACAGAGCAGCGGCGTCGAGAATGGGTTCGCTGTCGTCAATAAACAGCGTCTTCTCTGCACTCATTCCCGTTTCTTCAGCCACAGCGTGCCATAACCGCTGATCCTCTTTGGGATAACCAAATGTGTGGGTGGAAAGTAATAAATCAAGGTGTGAGGCCAGACCGGTATGCTCAAGCTTCACCGCCAGATTATGCGGATGCGCGTTGGTGAGCAAAATGCGGCGCTTGCCGCTGGCTTTTAAGGCATCAAGAAACGGTACGGTATCTTCGCGCAAAACGGCGCGCGGTCCCTGTTCCGTGGTCATGGCGCAAATATCCAGATCCAGGCACTCGCTCCAGTAATCCAGGCAATACCAGTTTAGCGTATGCTGCACGGCATGATACTGCTGACGAATATAGTCCTGAGCTTCCTGAGGAGAGATACCCTGCTTCGCGCCATAGGTTTCCGGCACCAGTTTTTGCCAGAAATAGTTATCGAATGCCAGGTCGAGCAGCGTGCCGTCCATATCTAACAACACGGTGTCGACATCCTGCCAGGCAATATTGATATGCATGGAAACTCCCCAGAAGAAAACATGATGCGCGACAGGGTAGCATATCCTGTCGCGCGAGCGTGTTATCGAATCAGGCTTTCCGGGTTGTCAATCAGTGTTGGATTCAGACAACTTTCGTAGTAGCTCTGAATTTCCGCGATGCGGGTGCGGTGACGCTGGTAGCGTCTGAATGCCTGTATGCTGTTGTAGATAGCGCATCCGAGCATGGAGAACATCAGCAGCGTCGTGCCAAGGTAGCGCCATAAACCTGAGCGGTCCGGGATACGGTGCAGTCCAATGTGCTGGGTGCCATTGGCGTCAGTCGAAATATTGGTGACGATCCCTTCCGCGCGAAACGGCGTCTGCATTAGCATCTGCGCCAGGCGCTGGAAGGCGTTCCACTGTTCCTGAGGTGGATAGTCATATAGCGAGGTCGTCGGCCACGGCTGATCGACTAGATCGCTGCCTTCATCGCTGATAATCAGGAAACCGCCAGGGGCAGGGCTATTCAGCGCCTGGGCTGCTCGCGCAGTCTCGCGTGAAATAAACGGCGCCGTAGAGGTATTCACCAGATTATCCAGTGACTCTGCGCTTACCGGACGCAGCAGCACGTTCACGCCATCCAGTTTGCCTGCGTTTGCTCGCTTCACCAGCGCGGCCCAGTCTTTACTGTTACCGAGGTTAACCAGCGCATTTTTTAAGCGCACACATTCATCTTTGGCTGCACACAGATCGGCCGTTTTCAGGACAATCTCACCAAAATCGTCCAGTAATACCATGCCGGACTTTTGGATTGCTGAGCGTAGCGATGCGCTGACGCGAGAGTCATCGTCAGGTTTGGGATGCAGCTGACGGCTCACGGCCTGCGTGAGCGCGGTAGCCTTATTCACCAGGTCAGACTCAGGCAGCGGCAATGCGCGCGCGTCATTCCAGATAATTTGCGAGCAATCGAAAGGCATAAACGGCGTGGCAGGCTGCGCATTCCAGCTTCCTTGGGTATGAATGTTACACATACCCGTACCACTCAGGTGCAGCGTGTCACCCACGCGAACGCCCGCGTTTTCGAGCTGTTTAACGCTGGTGGCTTCGATAGTTTGAGCGCCCTTCATCCAGGAGAGCGTGACCTTTATCGGCATATCCAGCGGGATCCAAAACAGCAGCATCAGCAGTACCAGTAACGAGCCGCCTGCGATGACGGCGTTGCGCAGCCAGTGCTGTAACGGGAAGTTTTTCACTTCATCGTGCAGAGATAAAAAACGCCCCTGGCGGGCAACGTGGCGATCGAGATAAATATCGATATCCGTTTGCTGGCCAAGGTCTTGGGCGATGTAAGGTTGCCAGTGAGGTGGGTAGATCAGATCAATAATACCCAGCGAGATATTATTAATTTGTTCCTGGTCGTTTTCGCCAAATAACCCCCAGCGACGTGGCGTACCGCGCAGACAATGAATTTCCCGCAGGGCGCTTTTAGACGGCGGGGCGAACAATCCCCACAGACCCGCAGCTAACAGCAATACCGCGCCACCAACTGCCCACGGAACAAACGTATTCGGGATAACCAAACAGAAAAAGAACAGCAGGAATGAGGCGGTTATCAGTAACGCCTCGCGCAATCCCGAAGGGCGGCTGAGCGCATATTCTTCATGGGTTTCCTGGCGAATATTCAGCAGTTCAATCTGCTCACTTTCTTCACCACGAATGGACGCCTGGGTAGAAGCGGTGTGCTGTAACGCATAACCTCGCGCTTCCTGCATATATTCCTGCAGCGTATGGCCGTTCAACGAGATAACCAGCGGTATCGTATTGGTGTGGATTATCTCAACGCTGTTTTCGTCGTTGATGTATTGTTCCCAGAAAGGGGGAAGATGTACCTCAACGGAATCAAGATAGTAGCGCCATTTGTTAGGATCGTCGGTGGTAATGCCGTAACGTGTAATCGAACGAGTAAGCACGATGACGCTATTACTTTGGGCATTCAACGTTAATGAGACCGGTGCAGCACTGGCTCCTGTGGGACCGGGTACTTGCTGAATTTGACTAAGGCTTTCGAGATAGTTTTCGACTGCGCTGCGTTCTTCAGGTGTGAGTTTACGTTTCGAGGCGTCTGAGAAGACGCTGCTCAAGGGTAAATTTTTCTGCCTGGATTTTGATTTGAGTAGCCATCCTGCAAGCAATGAGCAGGCCAGCAAAGCAGCTAAAAAAATCAGAATGGTGCTCATGCTTTCCCCATCTTACTTAGTCTGTCAGGCGTGGTCAGTCGCACCCTGTTCAATATTCGTGATTCTGTGGTTGGCTATCGGCAAGTGTGGAGTCGAACTTGAGCATCTTTAAGTACAGCCCAGTAAATGCGAATCATAGCAAAATCACCAAAAATGGAATATCAGCAAATTCCTGGAGTTATTTCAACCTATTGACTTTTAATTTGAAATAGGGATTAACTTTTAGTACGTTACATAAATGTAAATAAACGGCAATTCACATTGCCGAAACCGTGCGGTATATCGCACAATAACCCCAGATTTCACAGCAAAGATCCTCACAATGAGCAAATCATTACAGAAACCCACGATTTTGAAAGTGGAAACCATCGCCCAATCCCGGCTGTTTAAGGTCGAAAGCGTGGACCTTGAGTTCAGCAATGGCGTACGCCGCGTTTATGAACGTATGCGTCCATCCACGCGTGAAGCGGTAATGATTGTGCCGATTGTTGACGACCATCTGATCCTTATTCGCGAATACGCGGTCGGGACCGAGTCCTACGAACTGGGTTTTTCCAAGGGATTAATCGATCCTGGCGAAAGCGTGTTTGAGGCGGCGAATCGGGAGCTGAAAGAAGAGGTGGGGTTTGGCGCAAAAGATCTGACGTTTTTAAAGAAACTCAGCATGGCGCCATCTTATTTCTCCAGCAAGATGAACATCGTGGTGGCAGAGGACTTATATCCTGAATCGCTGGAGGGTGATGAACCTGAGCCATTACCGCAGGTGCGCTGGCCGCTGGCGCATTTGATGGACCTGCTGGAAGACCCTGATTTTCACGAAGCGCGTAATGTCAGTGCGCTGTTCCTCGTACGCGAATGGCTGAAAGGGCAGGGACGGCTTTAATTACGATTGCCAACTGATACCTTATCCAGCCTACAAAATTCCGGAAGATCAAATAATTGTACCGAAATTGTAGGCCGGATAAGCGAAGCGCCATCCGGCAATCGATCAGAACAGTTCGTGTGTCTCACCATTATCAATAATGGTTGTTCCCACCTCATGCACCGCCTGTTGCGTCGGCTGAGTGCCTTCAATGAAGTACTCTGCGCGGCTGTTACCGCCGCTCGCCAGTTGACCGGTACTGCGATCGATATTGACCGTCACGATACCCGGTGGTGGCGTCAGCGGCTGTTCAGGCACACCTTCCAGCACGGATTTCATGTAAGCATCCCATGCAGGCTGCGCACTCTTCGCACCGCCTTCGTAGCCGGAGATTTGGTCCTTGATCGCGCCGGAAGCCGTTGTATGACCAAGGTTGCGGCGATGGTCATCAAAGCCGATCCATACCGACGTTACTACCCCTGGTCCGTAACCGGAGAACCACGCATCTTTAGAGCTGTTGGTAGTCCCCGTTTTCCCGCCGATATCATGACGCTGTAAATCGCGACCTGCGCGCCAACCGGTTCCCATCCAGCCTGGTTCACCAAAGATATTGGTGTTCAGCGCGCTTTTAATCAGGAAGGCCAGCGGCGTGTTGATCACGTGCGGAGCGTACTCTTGTGTTCCGCTTTGCGCGACCAGTGCCTGGTTCGCCTGCTCAAGCTGCGGCATAGGCACGGCGGCATTCTGCTGTTCCTGCGAGACGGCGACATCTTCTACGTTACTGTTTTCCAGCACGTTAGATTTCTGGGTATCGCCGTAAATCACCGGAATATCGCATTCCGGGCAGGCAATTTTTGGCTTCGCTTCGAAGATAACGCCGCCCATATCGCTTTCGATCTTACTGATGAAATACGGATCGACCAGGAAGCCTCCGTTAGACATCACCGCGTAACCGCGCGCCACCTGCAACGGCGTGAACGAAGCCGAACCCAGCGCCAGTGATTCGGTATGCACAATGTTCTGTGCCGGGAAACCGAAACGTTGCAGATACTCTGCCGCGTAATCCACGCCCATGGCGCGCATGGCGCGTACCATCACCACGTTTTTCGACTGACCCAGCCCCTGACGTAAGCGGATAGGACCGGCGTACTGCGGCGGGGAGTTCTTCGGCTGCCAGTCAGAACCAGCACCGGCATCCCAGCGGGAGATTGGCACGTCGTTGAGCATGCTCGCCAGCGTCAGACCTTTATCCATTGCGGCGGTATACAGGAATGGCTTGATGTTGGAGCCCACCTGGCGTAACGCCTGGGTTGCACGGTTAAACTTGCTCTGGTTGAAGTCAAAACCACCAACCAGCGCCAGCACCGCGCCGTTTTGCGGATTGATGGAGACCAGGGCGGAGTTGACGTCCGGCACTTGCGCCAGCCACCAGGCATCTCCCACCTGGCGTACCCAGATTTGCTGGCCAGTCTGTACTACGTCGGTCACTTTACGCGGCGTCGGGCCTTGTTGAGTATCCGAACGGTAAGGACGCGCCCAGCGCATACCATCCATCCGTAATGACACTGATGTACCATCCGCCAGCGCGGCAATGGCTTCCTGTGGATTGGCGCTGGTAACAACCGCCGGCAGCAGGGGGCCATAAGTCGGCAGCGCTTTCAGCGTATCGGTAATTTTCTTGCTGTCCCAACTGCTTTCGCCCACTTTCCACAGCACGTTCGACGGGCCGCGGTAGCCGTGGCGCATGTCGTAATCCATCACGTTGTTACGTACTGCCTGCTGAGCTGCCTGCTGTACTTTGCGCGTAATGGTGGTGGTGATGCGATACCCGTCTTCATAGGCTTTCTCGCCATAACGGTTATACATCTCCTGGCGCACCATTTCAGACAGATACGGTGCAGAGAAAGCGATTTCCGGCGCGTGGTAGTTGGCGTCAATGGCCTCGCCGCGTGCCTGATCGTACTGGGCTTGCGTGATGTAGTTTTCGCTCAACATACGCGACAGTACAACGTTACGTCGCGCGGTTGCACGGTCCATCGAATAGAGCGGGTTGAAGGTTGACGGCGCTTTTGGCAGACCGGCAATCACCGCAATTTCACTTAAGCTGAGTTGATCCACCGTCTTACCGAAATAGACCTGCGCGGCAGCACCCACGCCATAGGCGCGATACCCCAGATAGATCTTGTTCAGATACAGTTCGAGGATCTCATCTTTACTCAGCAGTTGTTCAATGCGGATCGCCAGAAACACTTCTTTGATCTTACGCATCAGCGTACGTTCCGGGCTCAGGAAGAAGTTTCTCGCCAACTGTTGGGTAATGGTACTCGCCCCTTGCGACGCGTGACCAGAGAACAATGCGACGCTGGCCGCACGGAAGATCCCCACCGGGTCTACCCCATGGTGCTCATAAAAGCGGCTGTCTTCTGTGGCGATAAAGGCTTTAACCATTACCGGCGGCATCTGATCCAGCGTGACCGGGATTCGACGTTTCTCGCCATATTGCGCGATTAGCTCGCCGTCAGCGCTGTAAACCTGCATCGGGATCTGTAAACGCACATCTTTGAGCGTCGCGACGTCAGGCAATTGCGGCTCAATATAGCGATAGAGGCCATAAATCGAGCCTGCTCCCAGCAGGATGCAACATACTGCAAGGATTAATAAATACTTTACGAACTTCACTGGAGATTTCCCATTTAGTGGCATTTGGGCAGTTTATAAACAAACGCGCGGTAGTATAAAGGCAAGCCAGACGCATTGATATACCCGTTAAAGCGACGGGTGATAAGGAGATCATCAGCAATGGCTTTCAATATCTGGAAAATTGGTCTGCATATTCAGCAACATGAAGCGCTGGCTGTCGCTATCGTTCGCGAAGCATCAGGTTGGTATCTGCAACGCTGGTGGCGTATACCGCTGACGCCTCAGGCTATCGTCGATGGCCACATTCGCGAGCCTGAACAGCTGGTCTCCGCGCTGCTGCCGTGGAGCCGGGAGCTTCCTCGCCGACACCATATTCATCTCTCTTTTCCCGCCAACAGGACGTTACAAAAAAAGTTTCCTCGTCCGACAATGACGTTACGCGAGCCTGAGCAAACCGCATGGTTGTCTGGTTCGATGGCGCGTGAACTGGATATGGCGCCGGATGCGCTGCATTTTGATTATAGCGAAGACACGTTGAGCCCGGCGTTTAACGTCACTGCTGCGCAAAGCAAAGAGATTTCAGCGCTTCTGACGCTTATCCAAACCCTGAAGGTGCAGGTTACGGCGATTACACCGGATGCCAGCGCGTTACAGCGATTTATTCCCTTCTTGCCAGAGCATCAGCAGTGTCTGGTATGGCGTGATGACGCCCAGTGGTTATGGGCGACCCGTTCGGCATGGGGACGTAAATCAACGGGCGATATTGGCAGTATCGATGAGCTTGCCACGACATTATCTCTGCCCACGACAGCCATTGCGCAATGCTCCCCTGGCGGCTTCGATCCTTTGAGCGCCGTGTCTGTACGCCAGCCGCCCATTCCAACGCAAAGTCATCACTTCGCCATTGCGCTGGGACTCGCTATGGGAGGCGCGTACCGATGATAGCGACCATTAATCTTCTGCCCTGGCGTCAGACTCGGCGTTACGCTTGCCTGCGCTTCTGGGGCATCTTATTTAGCGCTTCGCTACTGCTTAGTATTGGCGTGTTGTTGCGCTATTACAGCGTGTTGAGTGTAGAAAATCGGGCTGAATTGTTGCTGACAGATGCCGAAAAGACGCGTGTCGAGGCCTTAATGGCGCTAAAGCCGCGTATGCAGCAGCGCCAGCAACGATGGCAACAGGTGCAGGCACGGAACAAACAGCGTGAGCAGACCCGAAGCTGGCAGTCGGTTTTGCAAGAGCTGGCGGAATTACTGCCTGAGCAGGCGTGGTTAACAAAAATGACCTGGCAGCAGGACACGCTGGAACTGACGGGAAACACGCTGAACTTTGCCGCGCTGAAGACTCTGGAAACGCAATTACGCCAGCAGCCATTATTTCAGTTGAGCAGCCCCGGTGAAACGCAGCAGGATGCGCAGGGACACTGGCAATTCCACTATCGACTGACACGGAGCGGTGCGCATGATAACGCTCTGTGATGTCTGGTTAGCGCAGTCGCCGCGCTTTCGACTCATCTGCTGGTGCGGCTGGATGTTGGGGCTACTCATACTGGTGACGTTATGTCTTTATCCCGTAGCGCGGGAGCGGACGATGCAACGCGAGACGCTGGTCCAGCAACGGGCAGCTATTCAGATGCAATGGCGAGATGTCTATCTGCTGGCGGCATCACCAGCAGAGCCGGAAGAGAAACTGACCCTGTTCTCTCCACTACTGTTTCAGACTTCACTTACTCGTCTTATCCACTGGCAACCCTCCGCGCAAGGCGGAGAGATGGCGCTGATATCGGCCTGGGATGCTATCCCGCAGACGTTTGTCCAGTTGGCGGATCAGGGGATGAACGTCAGCCGATTTTCGCTTAGCGCAGAAGACACGGAGCTGCTGCTAACGCTACAGCTGGAGCGTCTGAATGACGGTTGAACGCTGGCTGTTGATATGCGTAAGCGTACTGATGCTCACCGGTATGCGTAATCCCTTCCTGCCGCCGGAGGACCGTTGCCAAATTGCTGAGCTGTCGACATGGCGTTTTCAGGGCATGGTGAGCCAGGGCACGCGACCCATTGGCATCGTTCAGGATAGCCAGAAAAAATGGCGGCGGGTTAAGCCAAATGACGTCCTGAAAAACGGTTGGACGATTACGCAGATAACGGCCCAGAACATAACCCTCGACACAGAAAGAAACTGCGAACCGCCGCGGTGGCAGTGGCAACGACAAGGAGCGGTAAATGAAGCGATGGATAGCGTGGATAGTAATAGCGCTGGCGGTCGGGATAACGAGCGCACTGGCGACGAAACCGCAAAACGTGACGCTGGTGGTCGATGATGTGCCGGTTACTCAGGTATTGCAGGCGCTGGCTGAACAGGAACAGAAAAACCTGGTGGTTTCGCCAGATGTCAGCGGTGTGCTGTCGCTGCATTTGACGGATGTCCCCTGGAAGCAGGCATTGCAGACGGTGGTAAAAAGTGCCGGACTGGTATTACGCCAGGAGGGAAACATCCTGCATGTACATTCTGTTCAATGGCAGAGTGAAAATGCGGCCCGCCAGGACAATGAACAGGCGCGGATTCAGGCCAGTATGCCGCTGGAGCAGCGCAGCATTATTTTGCACTATGCCGATGCTGCCGAGCTGGCAAAAGCAGGAGAAAAGCTGCTCAGTGCCAAGGGAAGTATGACGGTGGATAAACGGACCAACCGCTTACTGCTGCGTGATAATAGCGTTGCGCTTAACACCCTGGAAAAGTGGGTATCGCAAATGGATTTGCCGGTTGCCCAGGTCGAACTGGCGGCGCATATCGTCACCATAAATGAAAAAAGTTTGCGCGAGCTGGGGGTGAAGTGGTCGCTGGCTGACGCACAACAATCGGGGGCGGTTGGGAATGTCACGACGCTCGCCAGCGACCTTTCTGTAGCCACCGCCACATCCCGTGTGGGATTTAATATTGGCCGCATTAACGGTCGTTTACTGGAACTGGAGTTGTCTGCGCTGGAGCAAAAACAGCAGTTGGATATCATCGCCAGCCCACGATTACTGGCATCTCATCTGCTACCTGCCAGTATTAAGCAGGGCAGTGAGATCCCTTATCAGGTCTCCAGCGGTGAAAGCGGTGCGACATCCGTCGAGTTCAAGGAAGCGGTACTGGGGATGGAGGTAACACCAACGGTGTTGCAGAAAGGGAGAATCAGGCTGAAACTGCATATCAGCCAGAATGTTCCCGGACAGGTTCTACAGCAGGCAGATGGCGAAGTGCTGGCTATCGACAAGCAGGAGATTGAAACTCAGGTCGAGGTAAAAAGCGGCGAGACGATTGCGCTTGGCGGGATTTTTTCACATAAGAATAAATCCGCAGCCGACAGCGTGCCGCTATTAGGCGACATTCCCTGGCTTGGCTCTCTTTTTCGCCATGATGGTAAAGAAGACGAACGGCGCGAATTAGTGGTCTTTATTACGCCCAGACTGGTTTCAACGGAATAACTTATGCATGAAAAGCCGTTGTTTTTGCACTGAACACGTTTCAGGGATTTGACGTGAGGGTGTATTTAGCATACAAGGAGTACCGATTTGAGCGTCGGTACTTTTCTTTACTTATGCGGCAGTGAATACGCTTTGCCTTTCCGGTGGTGTGCCATAGGCTTATTGGGTGTCATTTGACTGCGCGATACGTCGCCAGGTCTGATGTTTGCAGGGTAGCATGCCTGCCACGACCAGAAATGCGTTAGGTTTGGTGATTTATTCAGTTGCCAAACCCGCTTGAGTATTGAGATAATTTTCAGTCTGACTCTCGCAATATCTTATGAGGTTTCAGTTCATGTCCTGCTGCGCTGGGTGTCTGCGAAGCGGGTTTACCATTAACGAATAGTCTTAGTAGTACCGAAAAAATGGCAGAGAAACGCAATATCTTTCTGGTTGGGCCTATGGGTGCCGGAAAAAGCACTATTGGGCGCCAGTTAGCTCAACAACTCAATATGGAATTTTACGATTCTGATCAAGAGATTGAGAAACGAACCGGAGCTGATGTGGGCTGGGTCTTCGATGTAGAAGGTGAAGACGGCTTCCGTGATCGCGAAGAAAAAGTCATCAACGAGTTGACGGAAAAACAGGGTATTGTGCTGGCAACTGGCGGTGGCTCTGTAAAATCACGTGAAACACGTAACCGTCTTTCCGCGCGTGGCGTCGTGGTCTATCTTGAAACGACAATTGAAAAACAACTTGCACGTACTCAACGTGACAAGAAACGCCCGCTGCTGCAGGTAGAATCACCGCCTCGTGAAGTTCTGGAAGCGTTGGCTGACGAACGCAATCCTCTGTACGAAGAGATTGCTGACGTGACCATTCGCACCGACGATCAGAGCGCAAAAGTCGTAGCAAACCAGATTATTCATATGTTGGAAAGCAACTAATTCTGGCTGAATACACACTCGTCTGCGGGTACAAGTAACTAAGGTGGATGTCGCGTAATGGAGAGGATCACAGTCACTCTCGGGGAACGTAGTTACCCTATCACCATCGCGGCTGGTTTGTTCAATGAGCCAGCTTCATTCTTACCGCTGAAATCGGGCGATCAGGTTATGTTGGTGACCAACGAAACCCTGGCTCCCCTTTATCTCGATAAGGTTCGCGGCGTACTTGAACAGGCGGGTGTTAACGTTGATAGCGTTATCCTTCCCGATGGCGAGCAGTATAAAAGCCTGACGGTTCTGGATACGGTTTTCACCGCGTTACTGCAAAAACCGCACGGTCGTGATACCACGTTAGTTGCCCTTGGCGGCGGCGTGATTGGCGATCTGACCGGTTTTGCGGCAGCCAGCTATCAACGTGGTGTTCGTTTTATTCAAGTCCCGACAACTCTGTTGTCGCAGGTCGACTCCTCCGTTGGCGGCAAAACCGCCGTAAACCATCCCCTCGGTAAAAACATGATTGGCGCGTTTTACCAACCGGCCTCCGTGGTGGTGGATCTCGATTGTCTGAAAACGCTTCCTGCGCGTGAGCTGGCATCGGGGCTGGCGGAAGTGATCAAATACGGCATCATTCTTGACGGCGAATTTTTCAGCTGGCTGGAAGACAATCTGGATGCGTTACTGCGTCTGGATGGTCCGGCAATGGCGTACTGTATCCGTCGTTGTTGTGAGCTGAAAGCAGAAGTTGTCGCAGCAGACGAGCGTGAAATGGGCTTACGTGCTTTACTGAATCTGGGACACACGTTTGGCCATGCGATCGAAGCTGAAATGGGTTATGGCAATTGGTTACATGGTGAAGCAGTCGCAGCAGGTATGGTAATGGCTGCCCGTACGTCAGAACGTTTGGGTCAGTTCACCTCCGCTGATACGCAGCGCATCATTACGCTGTTACAGCGAGCTGGCTTACCGGTGAATGGGCCGCGTGAAATGTCCACCGAGGCTTATCTGCCGCACATGCTGCGAGATAAAAAAGTGTTAGCGGGAGAGATTCGTTTGGTGCTTCCGCGAGCGATAGGGAAGAGTGAAGTGCGCGGCGGAGTGTCGCACGAGGTGGTTCTTAACGCTATTGCTGATTGCCAGCAGGCGTAACAACAAGAAAGGTCAGGCTTACGTTGCGAAACGTAGGTCTTTTAGCTTCAGGTTATGTGCAAAGTCGTAAGCATTAACCTTTGAGTGGGGTGTTAAATGGATGAATTCAAACCAGAAGACGAGCTGAAACCCGATCCCAGCGATCGTCGTACTGGTCGTTCTCGTCAATCGTCTGAACGCGATAATGAGCCGCAAATCAATTTTGATGATGTTGATCTGGATGCTGACGATCGCCGTCCTGCACGTGCACGCAAAGAGCGTGAAGAAGAGCAGGACATTGAAGAAGAGTATGAATCTGATGACGATGCCGTGGATGAAGAGCGTGTAGAACGTCGTCCGCGCAAGCGTAAGAAAGCCGCCAGCAAGCCTGCCTCCCGCCAATATATGATGATGGGTGTGGGTGTTCTGGTACTGCTGCTGCTGATTATCGGCATTGGTTCTGCGCTGAAAGCCCCCTCATCTTCTTCCAATGAGCAGGCAGCATCTGGTGAGAAGAGCATCGATCTTTCTGGCAGCAATGCAACGGATCAGGCGAGCGCAACGGCTCCTGCAACGGGCACTGAGCAGACCGCTGGCAATACCCAGCAGGATGTTTCCCTGCCACCGATTTCCTCTACCCCGACTCAAGGTCAGGCACCTGCGGCAACCGAAGGCCAGCAGCGTGTTGAAGTGCAGGGCGATTTGAACAATGCTCTGACACAACCGCAGGGTCAGGAGCAGGTTAACAACGTCGTGGTGAACTCTACGCTGCCGACCGAACCTGCGACCGTTGCGCCGATGCGTAATGGTAATGCTGCGCGCCAGACGGCGAAAACGGAAACGACTGAGCGTCCTGCTGCTACGCGCCAGGAACGTAAACAGGCCGTTATTGAGCCGAAGAGCAAACCGCAAACTACGGTGAAAGCGACGCCGACAGAGCCGAAACCTGTTGCTCAGGCAAAACCAACCGTAACTGCTACCGCGCCGACCACCACAACTAAAGCACCTGTGGTAACCGCTACGCCGAAAGCGACCGCTGAGCCGAAAGCAACTGCGACGCCAACGCAGACCGCAACGCCTGCGCCAACGGCGACAGCAACAACGACAACGCCTGTTGCTGGCGGAGCGAAAAGTGCAGGTAATGTTGGAGCGTTAAAATCTGCGCCGTCCAGCCATTACACGTTGCAGCTCAGCAGTTCTTCTAACTACGACAACCTGAACGGTTGGGCGAAGAAAGAAAACCTGAAGAACTACGTGGTGTACCAGACGACGCGTAACGGTCAACCGTGGTATGTTCTGGTGACAGGCGTGTATGCGTCTAAAGAAGACGCGAAACGTGCAGTGTCTACGTTACCCGCTGATATTCAGGCGAAAAACCCGTGGGCAAAACCACTGCATCAGGTTCAGGCCGATTTGAAGTAAGATAGGATATGTTCTGCAATGGTTTGATGTTTCGCCCAATTGCGGGACAAAGACTAAAGCGCAGGATGCTGTCGGAGCTTTCTCCACAGCCGGAGAAGGTGTAATTAGTTAGTCAGCATGAAAAAAAATCGCGCTTTTTTGAAATGGGCAGGGGGGAAATACCCCCTGCTTGATGATATCAAACGGCATTTACCTCAGGGTGAGTGCCTGATTGAACCTTTTGTGGGTGCCGGGTCGGTGTTTCTCAACACCGACTTTTCTCGTTATATTCTTGCCGATATCAACAGCGACCTTATCAGTCTCTATAACATCGTGAAGACGCGTACCGATGAGTATGTGCAGGCTTCGCGTGAGCTGTTTATGCCTGAAACCAATCAGGCTGAGGTGTACTATCGGTTCAGAGAAGAATTTAATGCCAGCGAGGATCCGTTCCGCAGAGCAGTACTGTTCTTGTATCTGAACCGCTTTGGTTACAACGGATTGTGCCGTTATAACCTGCGCGGCGAGTTTAACGTCCCGTTTGGGCGTTATAAAAAACCTTACTTCCCGGAAGCTGAGTTGTACCATTTTGCTGAGAAAGCGCAGAATGCGGAGTTCCATTGCCTCTCCTATGAAGAGTGCATGGACCGTGCGGATAGCAACTCTGTGGTCTATTGTGACCCGCCTTATGCACCGCTTTCGGCGACGGCAAATTTCACTGCGTATCACACCAACAGCTTTAGCCCGAAAGAGCAGGCGCATTTGGCCGAGATGGCAGAAAAGCTGGTCAGTAAGCAGATCCCGGTGTTAATTTCGAACCACGATACGCCCGATACCCGTGAATGGTACCGAGCGGCGAAACATTTTCAGGTCAAAGTGCGGCGCAGCATAAGCAGCAATGGCGGCACGCGTAAAAAGGTGAACGAACTGCTGGCACTGTATAAACCAGGAGTCGTAACGCCTGCGAAGAAATAAATCTCAAGGAGAAGCGGATGAAACAGTATTTGATCGCCCCCTCAATTCTGTCGGCTGATTTTGCCCGCCTGGGTGAGGACACCGCGAGAGCGCTGACTGCCGGTGCCGATGTCGTGCACTTCGACGTCATGGACAATCACTACGTACCGAACCTGACCATTGGACCGATGGTACTGAAATCGCTGCGTAAATATGGCATCACCGCCCCGATTGATGTTCACCTGATGGTGAAACCGGTCGATCGTATTGTCCCGGACTTCGCCGCCGCTGGCGCCAGCATCATTACTTTTCATCCGGAAGCCTCCGAGCATGTCGATCGCACTTTACAGCTGATCAAAGAGCATGGCTGTAAAGCGGGCCTGGTATTCAACCCGGCAACACCGCTGAGCTATCTGGACTACGTCATGGATAAGCTCGATGTGATCCTGCTGATGTCCGTTAACCCAGGCTTTGGCGGACAGTCCTTCATCCCACAAACGCTGGATAAGCTGCGCGAAGTGCGTCGTCGTATTGATGAATCTGGCTACGATATCCGCCTCGAAGTGGATGGTGGCGTCAAAGTGAATAACATTGGTGAAATTGCCGCGGCAGGCGCAGATATGTTTGTTGCAGGCTCCGCCATTTTCGACCAACCAGATTACAAAAAAGTCATTGATGAAATGCGCAATGAACTGGCGAAGGTAAGTCATGGATAAGTTTCAGGATATTCGGGGCGCTGCATTTGACCTCGACGGCACGCTGGTCGACAGCGCGCCGGGATTAGCCGCAGCGGTGGACATGGCGCTGTATGCGCTGGAACTGCCGGTTGCCGGAGAAGAACGCGTTATCACCTGGATTGGTAACGGTGCAGATGTACTGATGGAGCGCGCGCTGGCGTGGTCCCGTCAGGAGCGCGCAACATTACGTAAAACGATGGGTAAACCGCCCGTTGATGATGATATTCCCGCCGAGGAGCAGGTACGTATTTTGCGTAAGCTGTTCGACAGATACTACGGCGATGTCGCAGAAGAGGGGACATTCCTGTTCCCTGATGTTGCCGACACGCTGGGCGCGCTGCATGCGAAAGGATTGCCGCTGGGTCTGGTGACCAACAAACCGACCCCGTTTGTCGCGCCATTGCTCGAAGCATTAGATATCGCCAAGTACTTTAGCGTGGTCATCGGTGGTGACGACGTGCAGAATAAAAAACCGCATCCGGATCCGCTGCTGCTGGTGGCAAGTAAGCTTGGCATCAAGCCTGAGCAAATGCTCTTCGTAGGGGATTCACGCAATGATATTCAGGCGGCAAAAGCTGCTGGCTGTCCGTCCGTTGGCCTGACCTATGGCTACAACTACGGCGAGTCGATCGCGCTGAGCCAGCCCGACGTTATTTACGACCGTATTAATGAACTACTGCCCGCTCTCGGGCTTCCGCATAGCGAAAATCAGGAATCAAAAAATGACTAAGCCCATCGTTTTTAGTGGCGCACAGCCCTCAGGTGAATTGACCATTGGCAACTATATGGGTGCGCTGCGTCAGTGGGTGAGCATGCAGGATGATTACCATTGCATCTATTGCATCGTTGACCAACATGCCATCACCGTTCGTCAGGATGCTCAGCAGCTGCGTAAAGCAACGCTCGATACGCTGGCGCTGTATCTGGCATGCGGTATCGATCCTGAAAAAAGCACCATTTTCGTGCAGTCTCACGTACCGGAGCATGCACAGTTAGGTTGGGCGCTGAACTGCTACACCTACTTCGGCGAACTGAGCCGTATGACCCAGTTCAAAGACAAATCCGCGCGCTATGCGGAGAACATCAACGCCGGTCTGTTTGATTATCCGGTACTGATGGCGGCAGACATCCTGTTGTATCAGACCAACCAGGTACCGGTTGGCGAAGATCAGAAACAGCATCTGGAACTGAGCCGCGATATCGCCCAGCGCTTTAATGCCCTGTATGGCGACATCTTCAAAGTGCCTGAGCCGTTCATTCCTAAATCCGGCGCGCGCGTGATGTCGCTGCTGGAGCCGACGAAGAAAATGTCCAAGTCGGATGACAACCGCAACAACGTGATCGGTCTGCTGGAAGATCCGAAATCTGTGGTTAAGAAAATCAAACGTGCGATGACCGACTCTGAAGAGCCGCCGGTTGTACGCTACGACGTGCAGAACAAAGCGGGTGTTTCCAACCTGCTGGATATTCTCTCCGCCGTCACCGGTAAGAGCATTCCGGAGCTGGAACAGCACTTCGAAGGCAAAATGTATGGTCATCTGAAAGGTGAAGTCGCAGAGGCCGTTTCCGGTATGCTGACTGAGCTTCAGGAGCGCTATCACCGTTTCCGTAACGATGAAGCTTTCCTGCAGAAAGTGATGAAAGAAGGTGCGGAAAAAGCCAGCGCCCGCGCATCTGTTACGCTGAAAGCCGTTTACGAAGCGATTGGTTTTGTCGCCAAGCCGTAATGCTCCCTGCGATACTGAAGAAACCGGGTTACGCCCGGTTTTTTTTCGCCTGCTCGTTTGTGAACCTCAAAAAATGTGAAGCGCCTCGCCGTTTGCATATTTCCTCATTGCGTTATATCTTCACTTTAATGAAGATATAAATATTCAATTTACTGAAAATATAAAATGCGTCGGACATTTATCAAGAAAGAGGGGGTTGTGCTGACAACCCTGGCCCGTTACCTGCTCGGTGAGAAGTGTGGTAACAGACTGAAAACTATCGATGAACTGGCAGCCGAGTGTCACTCATCGGTAGGGTTAACCCAGGCCGCGTTGAAAACGCTGGAATCCTCAGGGGCGATCCGTATTGAGCGTC
The DNA here is from genome assembly GCF_030332745.1 of Citrobacter sp. Cpo074. Lineage (NCBI taxonomy): Bacteria > Pseudomonadati > Pseudomonadota > Gammaproteobacteria > Enterobacterales > Enterobacteriaceae > Citrobacter > Citrobacter sp. Cpo074. The sequence goes on along the minus strand of NZ_JAOWHG010000030.1, from coordinate 46,550 downwards.
GCGGGCGTAACGGTAGCTATCTGGTGGAGATGGATAACCGTACGCTGCTAAAGCATGTAGATATTAATAACGTAGTTTGTGCGATGCCGCTGCCCTACACCCGTTTATATGAAGGGCTGGCGAGTGGGCTGAAGGCGCAGTTCGATGGGATCCCATTTTATTACGCACACATGCGTGGGGCTGATATTCGCGTGGAATGCCTGCTAAACGGCGTCTACGACATGGCGGTGGTTTCTCGTCTGGCGGCGGAAAGTTACCTTGCCCAGGACAGATTGCGTATCACGTTGGCGCTGGGGCCGCATACCTACGTTGGCGAGCACCAGCTGATTTGTCGCAAGGGCGAATCTGCAACAGTAAAACGTGTCGGTCTGGATAACCGTTCGGCGGATCAGAAAATCATGACCGAGGCCTGTTTTGGCGACCGTGACGTTGAATTGATCGATATGCCTTATCACGAGAGCTTACAGCGCATCGCGAAAGGGGACGTGGACGCGGTTATCTGGAACGTGGTTGCGGAGGCCGAGCTGGCAGTTTTGGGATTAGAAGCCACGCCGCTTACCAACGATCCGCGGTTTCTTCAGGCCACGGAGGCCGTGGTACTGACCCGGGCAGAGGATTATCCGATGCAACAGCTACTGCGGGCCGTTGTTAATAAAGAGGCGCTGCTTGCCCACCAGCAACGTGTGGCGAACGGTGAACAGGAACCCAGTTATTAAGTGAAGGCGAACGACATGGAAAACAGGCTTAACCTGCTGTGCGAAGCAGGCGTTATCGACAAGGATATTTGCAGCGGCATGCTGCAAGTAGTCAGGCGGTTGGATGAAGAGTGGTGTTTGCCGATTCACAATGAGCAAGGAACCATGGCGATGACCCATATGGCGAGCGCGTTAATGCGTAGCCGCAAGGGCGAAGTGATTGAAGCACTGGATGGTGAGCTGTTAGAGGAACTGACGCAATCTCATCTCTGGCCAACTATTTTGCTGGTACATCAGGCGTTGCTGAAAGAATTCACGGTGACGCTGCACGCGAATGAAGAAGGCTACATGCTGGCGAACTTGTATGGATTGTGGATGGCTGCGAACGAAGGCGTCTAAAACCCATGGAGAATTAGCCTATTGCACCCTAAATATTCAAAAAAATGAATATTTAGCTGAAGGATTAGAAACGAGGCAGAGAAATGTTTATAGAGGCATTGAAACGCCAGAACTCCGCGCTTATCTCGGCTGCTATCGCGTTGTGGCAGCAGGGAAAGATCGCACCTGACAGTTGGGTTATTGATGTTGACCAGGTTATTGAGAATGGTAAACGCCTGCTGGATGTCGCGAGGCAACATGGCATCTCGCTATATCTGATGACCAAACAGGTAGGACGTAACCCGTGGCTGGCAGAGAAGCTGTTACAGCTTGGCTATGAAGGCATCGTGGTTGTCGATTACAAGGAGAGCCGCGTCATGCGCCGCGCCGGGTTACCGGTTGCGCATCAGGGACATCTTGTGCAGATCCCGTCGCGACTGGTCAATGAGGCAGTGGCGCAAGGCACTGAGGTCATCACGTTGTTCTCGCTAGAGAAAGCGCGCGAAGTTTCGGCTGCGGCGGTGAAGGCCGGCTGTGAACAGAACGTGATGCTGAAGGTGTATGACAAGGATGATTTTCTCTATCCGGGGCAGGAAAGCGGATTTCCGCTGAAGTATCTGACGGATGTGGTCAATGAAATCCGCAGCCTGCCGGGCCTGCGTCTGTGCGGGTTAACCCATTTCCCCTGCCTGTTATGGGATGAAAAATCAGCGCAGACGATGCCGACGCCTAATCTGCACACGCTGGTGAGCGCCCGACGTCAGTTGGCGGAAGCCGGGATTGCCATTGAGCAACTTAATGCGCCGTCAGCCAGTAGCTGTTCGTCACTCCCTCTGCTGGCGGAATATGGCGTCACCCACGCCGAGCCGGGTCATGCACTGACAGGCACTATTCCTTCCAATCAAAAAGGCGACCAGCCGGAACGAATCGCGATGCTGTGGCTGAGCGAGGTATCGCACAATTTTCGCGGGGACAGTTATTGCTACGGTGGGGGTTATTACCGTCGCGGCCATGCGCAAAATGCGCTGGTCTTTACGCCAGAAAGTGACTCGCCGATCGCAGCGAAGCTAAAACCCGTAGATGACAGCAGTATTGACTACTACCTGCCTGTTGCTGGGGAGTTTCCGGTGAGCAGCGCGGTGATCTTCTGTTTTCGCACCCAGATCTTCGTGACGCGTAGCGACGTGGTGCTGGTGTCGGGTATTCAGCACGGTGCAGCTGAAATCGTCGCGCGTTACGACAGTCTCGGCAATATTCTGGAGGACTAATGGCCCGATTCGTGGTGTTAGTAATCGACAGTTTTGGCGTTGGTGCAATGAAAGACGTCGCGCGTGTCAGGCCGCAGGATGCCGGAGCGAATACCTGTGGTCATATCCTGGGCGAACTCCCGCAGTTACGGCTGCCAACGCTGGAAAAGTTGGGGCTGATTAACGCTCTGGGCTTTGCCCCGGGCGTGATGAAACCCTCTGCATCAGCAGTCTGGGGCGTTGCGGAACTGCAGCATGAAGGGGGAGATACCTTTATGGGCCATCAGGAGATTTTAGGCACACGGCCTCAGGCCCCGCTGCGGATGCCATTTAGCGACGTCATCGATGGAGTTGAACAGGCGCTGAAAGCCGCGGGCTGGCATGTGGAACGCCACGGCGACGACCTGGCGTTTCTTTGGGTCAATGATGCGGTTGCGGTGGGCGATAACCTCGAAGCGGATTTAGGTCAGGTCTACAACATTACCGCCAATCTTGCCGTTATCCCGTTTGATGAGGTGCTAAAGATAGGCCGGGTGGTGCGTGAGCAGGTTCAGGTTGGGCGCGTGATCACGTTTGGCGGTCAGCTTGCAGACAGTCAGCGCATTCTGGATGCCGCCGAGACCAAAGAGGGACGCTTTATCGGTATTAACGCCCCACGCTCCGGCGCCTATGAAAATGGCTTCCAGGTCAGGCATATGGGTTTTGGTGTAGATGAGCAGGTACAGGTACCGCAAAAACTGTATGACGCCGGAATCCCTACCGTGCTGGTCGGTAAAGTGGCGGACATCGTTGGCAATCCGCACGGGCGCAGCTGGCAAAACCTGGTGGATAGCCAGCAGATCATGGATATCACGCTTAACGAATTTAACGCTGAGTCGACGGTATTTATCTGTACCAACATTCAGGAGACCGACCTCGCCGGACACGCGGAAGACGTGGCACGTTATGCGGAGCGGTTGCAGCTTGTCGATCTTAATCTTTCGCGCCTTCTGGCCGCTATGGATCCAAATGACTGCCTGGTGGTTATGGCCGATCACGGTAACGATCCGACCATTGGTCACAGCCATCATACCCGGGAAGTTGTGCCGGTATTGGTATATCAACAGGGGCTGGCGCCTGCGCAATTAGGCATCCGGGCGACGTTATCTGACGTTGGCGCTACGGTGTGTGAATTTTTCGGCGCGGGGGCACCACAAAATGGCTGTTCTTTTCTCTCGGCATTGCGCCTTACAGGAGACACTTTATGAACTTTGATCCGACGGGCTACACCTGGGTCCACGAACATCTGTATATCGATCTCTCCGGGTTCAAGAATAACCTCGACTGCCGGTTAGATCAGTACGATCTCATTTGTCAGGAAATGAAGGATCTCCGGGCGTTAGGCGTCAGCAACATTATTGAGATGACCAACCGCTATATGGGGCGTAATCCGCAATTCATGCTCGACCTGATGCGCGAGACCGGAATCAACGTCGTGGCCTGCACAGGCTATTACCAGGATGCGTTCTTCCCTGAACATGTTGCGGCCCGCAGCGTGGAACAGCTCGCGCAGGAGATGGTCGATGAGATAGTTATCGGTATTGATGGTACTGAATTGAAGGCCGGAATTATCGCGGAAATTGGCTCTAGTGAAGGTGTGATTACGCCGCTTGAAGAGAAGGTGTTTATCGCCGCGGCGCGGGCGCACATCGAAACCGGACGCCCCATCTCAACCCATACCTCTTTTAGCACGATGGGGGTGGAACAACTGGTGTTGCTACAGGCGCACGGCGTCGACCTTTCCCGCGTAACCGTTGGTCACTGCGACCTGAAAGATAACCTCGACAATATCTTACGCATGATCGATCTCGGTGCGTATGTGCAATTCGATACCATCGGTAAAAACAACTATTACCCGGACGAGAAGCGCATTGGCATGCTGCATGAGCTACGTAATCGCGGGTTGTTGAATCGCGTGATGCTCTCCATGGATATTACCCGCCGCTCGCATTTAAAAGCCAATGGCGGCAATGGCTATGACTATCTGTTAACCACTTTTATCCCACAGTTGCGCCAGTCAGGATTCAGCCAGGCCGATGTGGACACGATGTTGCGTGATAACCCCTCACAATTTTTCCAATAAGGACAGAATCATGAAAAAGATTGGCGTTGCTGGCTTACAGCGTGAGCAGATTAAAAAGACCATCGAAACCGCAGCACCGGGCTGCTTTGAAGTCTCCATTCATAACGATATGGAAGCGGCGATGAAGGTGAAATCCGGACAACTGGATTACTACATCGGCGCTTGTAACACCGGCGCGGGTGCAGCGCTGTCGATTGCTATCGCGGTGATTGGCTACAACAAAAGCTGCACTATCGCCAAGCCGGGTATTAAGGCGAAAGACGAACATATCGCAAAAATGGTTGCGGAAGGGAAAGTGGCTTTTGGTCTCTCCGTCGAACATGTTGAACATGCGATTCCGATGCTGGTTAACCACCTGAAATAAAAGGCATGACTATGGATCTGTATATTCAGATTGTGGTGGTGGCCTGCCTGACCGGCATGACGTCACTTCTGGCACACCGCTCGGCGGCCGTCTTTCATGACGGCATCCGCCCGATTCTGCCGCAGCTGATCGAGGGGTACATGAATCGCCGTGAGGCGGGAAGTATCGCGTTTGGTCTGAGTATCGGCTTTGTGGCGTCGGTGGGGATCTCCTTTACCCTGAAAACCGGCTTGCTCAACGCCTGGCTGCTGTTCCTGCCGACGGATATTCTCGGCGTGCTGGCGATGAACAGCCTGCTGGCGTTCGGTCTGGGCGCTATCTGGGGCGTATTGATTCTGACCTGCCTGCTGCCGGTGAACCATCTGCTCACGGCGCTGCCGGTTGATGTGCTGGGTAGCCTCGGTGAACTGAGTTCTCCAGTGGTGTCCGCATTCGCACTCTTCCCGCTGGTGGCGATTTTCTACCAGTTTGGCTGGAAGCACAGCATTATCGCGGCGGTGGTCGTACTGATGACCCGCGTGGTGGTGGTGCGTTACTTCCCGCATCTGAACCCAGAATCAATTGAGATTTTTGTGGGGATGATGATGCTACTGGCGATCGCCATTACGCATGATATTCGCCACCGCGGTGATGAGGAGATGGATGCCAGCGGGCTATCGGTCTTTGAAGAACGAACTTCGCGGATTATTAAAAACCTGCCGTATATTGCCATCGTCGGCGCGCTGATTGCCGCCGTTGCCAGTATGAAAATTTTTGCAGGTAGCGAGGTCTCAATTTTTACGCTGGAAAAAGCCTATTCGGCAGGGATTACGCCGGAGCAGTCGCAGACGCTGGTTAACCAGGCGGCGTTGGCGGAGTTTATGCGCGGGCTGGGCTTTGTACCGATGATTGCGACAACCGCGCTGGCGACGGGCGTTTACGCGGTAGCGGGTTTCACCTTCGTTTATTCCGTTGGCTACCTGGCACCGAATCCGTGGATTGCGGCAATCCTTGGCGCTATCGTGATTTCAGCGGAAGTGCTGCTGCTGCGCTCTATTGGCAAATGGCTGGGGCGTTATCCATCAGTACGTAACGCATCGGACAATATTCGTAATGCGATGAATATGCTGATGGAAATGGCACTGTTGATCGGTTCGATTTTTGCCGCCATCAAGATGGCAGGCTACACCGGTTTCTCAATTGCGGTAGCGATCTACTTCCTCAATGAATCGATTGGACGTCCGGTACAGAAGATGGCCGCGCCGGTAGTGGCGGTGATGATCACGGGTATCGTACTGAATATTCTCTACTGGTTTGGTCTGTTTGTTCCGGCCTGAGGAGGCGTAAAACATGAAGACGTTTCCTCTGCAAAGCCTGACGCTCACGCAAGCACAGCAAAAGCAGTTTGCGCTGGTAGATACGATTTGCCGTCACTTTCCTGGCGCTGATTTTCTGGCCGGAGGTGATTTGGGATTGGCTCCGGGGCTAAATCAGCCTCGGGTGACGCAACGTGTGGAAAAGGTGCTGGCCGAGGCATTTCATGCTGAGGCCGCAGCGCTGGTTCAGGGGGCGGGCACCGGGGCTATTCGCGCCGGGCTGGCTGCGCTGCTCAAACCCGGCCAGCGTCTGCTGGTTCATGATGCTCCGGTGTATCCCACAACGCAGGTACTCGTTGAGCAGATGGGTATTACCCTGGTCAGGGCGGATTTTAACTGCCTCCCGGCAATCACGCAGGCAATTACGCAGCATCGTCCCGACGCCGCACTGGTGCAGCATACGCGTCAGCAACCGCAGGATCGTTACGTGTTAGCCGAGGTGTTGGCGGAAATAACAAAGTGCGGCGTGCCGACGTTAACCGACGATAACTACGCGGTGATGAAGGTTGACGGTATCGGCTGTGAATGTGGGGCGACGCTGTCTACCTTTTCCTGCTTCAAGCTCTTTGGTCCGGAGGGAGTAGGGGCGGTGGTCGGCAAGGCGGAGGCTATCGCTAAAATCCGTGCGACGCTTTATTCCGGTGGTAGCCAGATTCAGGGAGCGCAGGCGCTGGAGGTGCTCCGCGGCCTGGTTTTCGCTCCGGTGATGCATGCGGTACAGGCTGGCGTTTCCGAACGATTGCTGACGATGCTCAATAGCGGAGTGCTGCCCGAGGTGAAAAAAGCCGTCATCGCCAATGCTCAGTCGAAGGTGCTGATCGTGGAGTTTCACCAGCCGATTGCCGCTCGTGTGCTGAAAGCGGCACAAGAGAGAGGTGCGCTGCCATACCCGGTGGGAGCAGAGTCAAAGTATGAGATCCCTCCACTGTTCTATCGTCTTTCGGGGACGTTTCGCGAAGCAAATCCGTCGCTGGGCGATTATGCGATTCGAATCAATCCAAACCGAAGTGGAGAAGAAACGGTGCTGCGTATTTTGCGCGAGAGCGTGAGTGCGATAACATGTGAATGAGCACCTAATCTATAAATGCAAAAACCGGGAAGTTCCCGGTTTTTTTGTATCTGCGCAATCGCTTCTATTACTGATTCGCAGCCGGGCCACAGCCACCAATAATTTTAGAAATCGAAATTGCTGGATGCAGGAAATAATCGTAGCTGCAGTTATTTTTTGTGTTTTCGATATGACCAGTGCACGCGGTCAGCGTAGCCAGAACACCAGCAACTAAGGTGATTTTTGCAAATTTAAACATGTCAAAATCCTTGTTAGATATCTATTTATAAATGGATGAAGTCCATTTTTCGCCGGATAAGATATCAACTAACATAAACTTTAAGTAGTCCAGAAAAGGACATGTCGCTTTATATATAAAACATACGATTAGTGAATTGAATTTAAATAAAAAAGCCTGGTATTAATAAATAACACCAGGCTGCGGGTTTAATTAATTAGCGAAATGTTTTTCTGAAATTCAACATAAAGCCTTTATCGCTGATGTTGTCCTCTTTCCACTGGTAAGCGTCCAGATTCAGGCTGGCGTCTTTGGCGCTGTATTTCACACCGACCGTCGCCAGGCCGTTGATGCCTCCGCCTTTTTGGTCGTCGTCTACGCTAAAGGACTGGCCTGCGGCACCTTGCAGTGACGCAGTACGCTGGCTTTTGCTGTAGCTCAGGTTCGGACCGCCTTCCAGCGTGGCGCTGGCGCTCCAGCCATTTTCAGCGGTATAGTCGAACTTCATTCCGACAATGGAATCCACAGCGGTTTCGCTGCCTGCGTTCATCGAAAGGTTAAAGTCCCCCGCACTACGCTCTTTATAGCTGCCTTCCAGCGTATGACGGAATTTCACCCCGGCGTACGGCGTGACTTTCAACGTATCGTTGAGCATGGTGAAGGTTTTCGCCCCTTCGCTGCGGAACTCAAGATACTGCTGACGTGCGTTGGAATCCGCCACCTTATTGGTGTCGCCATAAGAGACAGAACGGCTGCTGTCGAGGTTGTGTACGTCATAACGCAGGCTGTTCTTCCACGCCAGACCTTCATTAAACGCCATGCTGTGCTTCAGACCAAAGAACTGACTGTAGCCGCCGGTCAGGCCGTTGTCGCCCGCGGTCTTCGAACCGTCACCGTCCAAGCGCGCGATGCCGTACTCCAGCGTCAGATTCTGGCTGGCGGTGAGATCCAACGACTGACGTAATGCCAGCATGTCGTACTGGGTATCGTTGCCCAACTCAGCGCGTGGGTCGCCTTTCGCTACGACGTTGAACGCCAGGCCATCTTTAATTTGCGGCGCGGCATCGGCCAGCATGGTAAAGCGGTTGCTTAGCACGCGGGCTTCACGGAACGCGGTGATAGCCTGACTGCCGCTCACCTGCTTAAGCGCGTTGTTCAGTTCAGCGGTGGAGCCAACGTTGAGGCTGGTGTACAGCTCGTTGTTGGTGTAACCGGCGTCGAGCGCCTGCGCCACGTCACTGACGGAACCATCGGTCGCCACATCGGCATAGGCGTTTTTGGTCATGGTGACGTCAACGTTGCCGCTGGCATCGGTGCTGCCCTGTGCATTCCACACCACGGAGGTGGACTGAATGGCACCTGCGTCGGACAGGTTGCTGCCCTCGACCACGTTGTCAAAGCTGACGGTGGTGTCGGCAGTACCTGCGGTAAAACCGGTGTTAATCTCCACGCCGTTCATGCTGGCATTGCTGACCATCAACTTACCGGCGCTGCCATCAGCGCTGGTGCCGACCACATAGCCCGACAGGTTGTTGGTGGCCGTTGAATCTGCACTGTCGCTGGTGGTAACGGTTGTCGTACCATCGGTAATAGCAGGTTCCGTGGGGGCCGTGAAGTCAACATAATGCACTTCCGTACCGTCGCCGTTTTCGCCGCTGCCTTCAATGGTTTTACCATCCTGCTTGATAAAGCCGGAGCCAGTCACGTTGTCATCAATGTAGACCGTGCCGTTGTTGACGATATGGCCGTTACTGCCCAGTTGGCTGAAGGCGTAGGAGTTGCTGGCGTAAATATTGATGGTGCCGTTATTTTCGATCACCGCATCGGATTTGGCATCTGATTCCAGCTGCATCCCGACCATACCGGTTTGTGTGGTACCTTCGGTTCCCACATTGATGGTGCCGTTATTGACCATCTTCGCGCTGCCGTGCGCGGACATCGCCACATTGTTGGTTTTATCAATGTTGATGGTGCCGTCGTTAATGGCTTTACTGCCGCCATTATTTTTCGAGGTAGTGACCTGCCCGTTAATGACGCCAGTGCTGCCGTTGTACAGCGTGTGCCCGCTCCCGCCGGTGGCGATATCGGCATCGCTGTTCACTGTCCCCCAGTTATTGAAGGTGCCAGACCACAAGCTATTATCCGCCAGCGTCATCACGCCGCCTTCCAGGTTATTGAGCGTACCGTTTTTATCGACGGAGCCGTTTTTGACGGTGCCCGCATTATTGACGGTTGACGCCGCGGTGAAGGTCAGTTTATCGACTTCGCCGCCAGCGTTGTTGTTCAGTACCGCACCACCCGATGCGCCGGTCCAGTCCGTCACGATGCCGGTATTGTTCATGGTGCTGGACCATTGCTCAACCGTGTTCATGGACCCGCTGTTGTTGATAATGGAACCTGCGACGGTGGTGCCGGTTTTCCCGGTCACTGTGCCTGTATTGTTGAAGACACCGCCGTCAACGGAGACTGCCGCTGTTGTACCTTCGTTGGTATAGGTGCCGCCTGTTGCAATACTGACGCTGCTGATGCTGCCGGTGTCGGCATTGGTTAAATCGCCGTAATTTTTAACGATGACCTTGCCGCCGCTGACGGTGCCCGCGTTGCTAATGTGTACGGTTTCCGTTGCGACCGGATTGGTAATGATGGTTTCGCCGGTAAGCGTTTCGCCTGCGGCGGTAATGACATCGCCATCAGCAAAAGTAAGGGAAACGTTGCTGTCGGTTGGGTTGTAGTCGTCGCTGCCCTGGCAGTTACTGTCATAACAGACCGTACCGTAGTTAACCACGTTACTTTTGCTGTCAGTCAGGAAAGGCTTGCCGTAATCGGCTTCAATATTGATGGTGCCGGTGGTGTCGTTAATCACGATGCCTCCATTCAGCGCCGCCATGCCCACCAGTTGGTTTTCTTCGGTTTGTGTGACGCCCTCATCGGCGGTGAGATTAATGGTGCCCTGGTTAATGGCGGTGCCGCCATTGAGCGCCATCATACCGAACCCGGCGTTATTTACGTTAATGGTGCCGGTATTGGTGGCGGTTGCATCGCCATAACCACCGTCGGTGGTGCCTGCCACCATTGCCGAGCTGGTCAGATAGAGTTGTGATGGTGACCAGTAACTTTTGCTGGCGACGGTATTATCGTCGTTCAGCGTCGGGACAAAGCCGTCCAGGTAAATATCTCCGGCATTGAGGGCCGTCCCTTTACTGGCGGATACGCCATAGACCCCCGCCCCCTGGAGATTTATTGTGGCGCCTGCCTCGTTGCTCACTTCGCCGTAGTTTTCCGCCAGCATGGCGTACAGCGTATTGCTGTACCAAATCAGCGGGAAGGTTCCTATTCCTCCATCGCTGCCTGGGGTTAGTGACGATACCAGCGTGATTGATCCTCCCGCTGCGTTGCTAACTATCGATCCTTGATCGGTAGCCGCAGTGATTGCATTACGGTTGTCATGACCGCTTGTGGCATAGGCGCTAATATCGCCACTGTTTTTTGCCTGTGCGCCGCTGCGGGCGAATAATAGGGCGACAGCGCCGTCATCAACGATGGCTCCCTGATTATCGATCGATGAACCCTGGCCTTTTGCGGTTAGTATTGCGTTGTAGGTGTAATGCTCACTGGGCAAAACTGTTTCTGTGATTTTAATTACAGAGTTTTGGTCTAACGTTAAGCTGCCGCCGTTTTGTACATTTGCCAGTGTCACTGACCCGCCGGGGAGGGTGGTGATATTCAATGTGGACTCACCGCTTAATGTGACACTGCTAGCTCCGTCTATATTTATGCCTGTAACAGACGATACTTCGCCATCGCCATTTTCGGCGTAGTTGATATCAATACCGCCCATCAGATTGACGGTATTGCCATCACCTTTGACCGTGAGGCCGTATGTATCCAGCCACTGTCCACTTACCGTGCTCACATCGCTAACATTGATGTTAAGTGAGCCGGTTAGATCCACCTGATTGTTCGTGCCGCTGACGGTGATTCCCTGGAGGGTATCGCTGTTGCTGGCCATCTGGCTATCTGCGTCATAGTCACCGCTGATTGTGACGTTGCCGGTAATATTCAGCGTATTGTTATCACCCGCCATATCGAGGCCCTGTGCACCACGGTATAGGCCGTTGCTGTCCTCGACAGCGGTCACATTGATATCACCATCCAGCGTTGCCTGTGACGAGTCGCCACTCATTTTTGCGCCAGTACCATTCAGGCTGACGTCGATATTTCCTTTATTATTAAAGACATTTCTTTCACCATCGATCACAAAACCCACGGAGTTTGCATCGCGCACGGTCGCGTTGCCGGTGTTTTTGATTTCGTTACCCGCCCCGTCAGTGACGATACCCGTCGCGCCGTTGGTGACCAGCATGTCACCTGCCTGAGTCAGGCTATTATCATTTCCATCAATGACTGCAGCGATAGAGCCCACGCCATCCACGGTGATATCACCCGTATTCGCGATTCGGGAATTATCGCCCGCAATGACGGTACCCGTTGCACCCTGCGCAATGGTTTGATCTCCTTCGCCAATAACCAGCGCCTTATTTCCCGCGATGTACAGCCCGGTTGACCCCGCGCCGGAGACCGTTGAGTCGCCGGTGTTATCAATCACCGCACCATCACCGGTCATTTTGGCTCCGGTCGCGCCGTCGGTAACGTTTAATTCGCCATCGTTAGTAATGCGCGTTTTGTCGCCGGTGATGCTGATACCGATAGAGCCTGCGCCGCTGACATCGGTGGTGCCGATATTATCGAAGGTGGCGCTGTTGCCGTTAATCAGGATGCCCGTTGCGCCACCGGAAATATCCTGCTTCCCTTCGCTGTTAATGGTTGCGTTGTCGCCGTCAATATATAGCCCGGTAGAACCTGCGCCGCTGGCGGTGGTATCGCCTTTATTGTCGATGAGGACATCATCACCGGTAATCTTTGCCCCGGTAGCGCCGTCGGCCACATAGAGTTCGCCATCGTTGATAACGTGCGAGTTGTCGCCATTGACGATGGAGCCGGTTGAACCTTGACCGCTGATGTTAGAGGTGCCGGTATTCGCCACCGTGGTTTCGTTGCCATCGATCACCATGCCGGTGCCGCCACCTGTGACGTCAATGCCACCGGAAATGCGGGTGGTGGTGCCGTTACCTGAAATCAGCGCGCCGGTTGCGCCGTCGACGTTGCTTTGTCCTGAAATCGTATTGGTGGTGTTGTCACCGGTAATGACGATGCCGACCGCACCATCGCTGACGGAGGAATCACCGCTTAACGCGTTGCTTGTCCGATCGCCGGAGATGATGACGCCAGTTTTACCTTCACCACGGGTATCAACCCCGCGATCGGCAGTATTTGATGCGTCATCGCCAGTGACGACGGTTGTCTGGTCATCGGCAACGATCAGATATCCCTGGCTGTCATATTTCCAGTACAGGCCGCTTCCTTGTACCGTACCTTCAATGACGGCGGCATTATCGTCGGTCACTTTCCAGTCGGAAACCAGCAGCGTTTTACCGTCTTGTAATGCGATCTGCCACCGATCATCCTGTTCGACGTAATTCCATACGGCGCCGCCGAGGTCCGTGCCGCTATCCAGCTTGATGCCGTCAAATGTCAGTGTGTTCAGGCCTTTATCGATGGTGACGCCGTTACTGAAGGTAATAACAGAGGTATCATCAGGTGGTGTAGGTGTTACATCGCCGCCATCGTCGTCGGGAGGCGTGGGCGTTACATCACCGCCATCGTCATCGGGAGGTGTGGGCGTTACATCACCGCCATCGTCATCGGGAGGTGTGGGCGTTACATCGCCGCCATCGTCGTCGGGAGGTGTGGGCGTTACATCGCCGCTATCGTCGTCAGGAGGCGTGGGCGTTACATCGCCATTATCTGATGGGGTTGCCGGAGTATCATTATGGTGGGAATGGCCGCCGCCATTGTTATCGATACCTATCGCTACACCAGCTGTTAGCGCAGCGACACCACCCGCGACCCATCCCCAGTGATTGTCTTGTTCTGTATAATCTGCCAGGCAGCGTGCGGAGAGTTTGTTACGTTCGGCTTTTGATAATACGGATATATCAGTAGGGCAATCATTGTCATCGTCGCTACTATCTGCGGCTATCGCCGGGAGATAGTAAGTTTGCAACGCAAGAGCAATACCCACAGCAATGAGTTTTTTCCTTTGCATAATCGACATCCTTAAATAAATACGCACAAATATGCCATTGAAGGCATAAATTTATTTCGAGGTAATTTATTATTTTGCCACTGAATGACCGTGCTTCGTCAAATTACTCAATGGTCATGTGTTATTTAGGATGTGAATTAGATTTATGGGTTGTACGGATATAAATAGGGTATTTTACGTGTTTTTTATAAATTAGAGCGCAGATTCATTTTGTTGGTGAATGAGTTTAGTCTTTCTTAATTCAGGTTTGAGAATAAATCATGAATAATAAACGAGAAAATAAATGCCCTGAGAGTCAGGGCATTTATTTGCATTCAATTAATGGTTTGAGAACCAGTTCAGCTTATCGCGAAGGCCTACCACACGACCAACAATAATTAACGCTGGGCTTTCAACCTGTTGCGCCAACTCTCCTAGCTGAGTCAGCTTGCCATTGACGACACGCTGTTTCACGGAGGTACCGTTTTCTACCAGGGCGACGGGCATATCGGGCTGCATGCCAAATTCGATCAATTTTTCCTGGATCGTGGCCGCCTGGTTTAGCCCCATGTAGAACACCAGCGTTTGTTTCTCTGCTGCCAGGTTTTCCCAGTCCAGCTCTCCGCCGGTTTTCAGATGTCCGGTAACCAGACGCACGCTCTGAGCGTAATCACGATGGGTCAGTGGAATGCCGGAATAGGCAGAACAACCGGAGGCTGCGGTAATACCCGGCACTACAGAGAATGGGATACCGGCATGGCACAGCGTTTCCAGCTCTTCGCCACCGCGGCCAAAGATGAACGGGTCACCACCTTTCAGTCGAACCACGCGCTTGCCCTGTTGTGCTTCACGCAGCAGGATCTGGTTAATCTCTTCCTGCGGTACGCAGTGATAGCCCGCACGTTTACCGACGAACACTCGGTCTGCATCGCGGCGTACAAGGTTCATGATGTCGTCGGAAACCAGACGGTCATAGACCACGACATCCGCTTGCTGGATCTGCTGTAGCCCTTTCAGCGTCAGCAGGCCGGCATCGCCAGGACCGGCGCCAACCAGCACCACTTCACCACGGTGATCCAGCGGTTCGCTGAGCATTTGCTCAGTGGTTTCCTCGACGGCTTTCAGGTCATTGTTCGCCAACGACTGCGCCAGGCGGTCATTCACGAACAATTTTTCCCAGAAGCGGCGACGTTCACCCATGCTGGCAAACTGTTGCTTCACTCGGGAGCGCAACTTGCCGGCATACTGCGCGACCTGGCCCAGATGCTGAGGCAGTACGGATTCAAGCCTTTCACGCAGCAGACGGGCCAGCACTGGCGATGTCCCGCCGGAGGAGACCGCCACCATCAGCGGTGAGCGGTCGATAATGGAGGGCATGATAAAACTGGCTGCTTTTGGCGCATCGACCACGTTGCAGAAGATACGACGTGATTCTGAGGCGGTGCTGACGCTTTGGTTGACGGTATCGTCATCGGTGGCGGCAATAGCCAACCAGCAGGTGTCGAGCAGGGACTCATCGAACGGCCCCTCAACCAGCGTCAGCATGTTTTCATCTGCCCATACTTTGAACTGCGGAATAAACGCCAGCGCATTAACCGTTAAACGAGCGCCCGCTTCCAGCAGTAACCGCGCTTTGCGTTCTGCGACATCACCACCGCCGACGATCAAGCAGTCGCGGTCACGTAGTTGACAAAATATAGGCAAATGATCCACGACATTACCCCTTAATTATTGGCAGCAGCCTCTGGCTGATTGATTTTTGCCGGAGCCGGACGCTCCGATTTTGGCGTAGCATACCAATAACCCAATCCCATGAATACGACACCGGACAAAGTATTACCGAGTGTCACCCACAACAGGTTATGACCAATTCCTGACAGGGTATAGGCTTCGCTATGGTGGCCGAACCAGGAGAGGGCAAACAGCGTCATGTTGGCAACGGAGTGCTCGTAGCCGGAAGCGATAAACGCCAGCAGACACCACCAGATAGCGAGGAATTTTGCCGCGCCTTCGGTACGGATTGCCATCCAGATTGCCAGACAAACCAACCAGTTACACAGTGCGCCTTTAAAGAACAAAACCATTGCAGGCGCGGTCGTTTTCGCCAGAGCAACCGAATGGACGATGCTGGTATCGACCGGCAGCAGGCTACCGCCACCCCAGCTGTAAAGCAGAGCGACAAACACGGAACCGACCAGGTTACCCAGCCATGTTTTTGGCAGGATTGCCCACATCTGACCGTGGCTGATGGTGCCTGCTTTGACGCCGAGCGTCAGAAACATGGTGTGGCCGGTAAACAGTTCCGAACCGGCAATAATGACCAGCGTTAAGGCGATACCAAAGGTTGCACCCATCACCAGAGGACGAACGGACGGGTCGAGCAGATTACCGAGGGTGAAAATAAGAATGATGCCGAGACCCACATAGGCTCCCGCCATTGCCGAACTGATCCAGAATCCGAGCGGGTTATTAGCCGACAGGCGTGCGATGCGCGCAGCGTTAGCCGCACACTTATTAATAGTGTCTGTGAACATGTGTTGATTATCCTTGAAGTACAAACAATAAAAAGAAATCGTAACCGTAGGCCGGATAAGGCATTTATGCCGCCATCCGGCAATGTGCCTGTGCAATTGCCTGATGGCGCTACGCTTATCAGGCCTACCAATAAAAGACCTACAAATACGTCAAAAAAGGGGAGGCGTTGCGCCTCCCAAAATTTATTAACCGCGCAGTTGCACCGTGCCGTCTTTCACTCGCGCTTCGTAATGTTTCACGGAGAACTGTTCGTCTTCCATGCACAGACCGTCGCTTAAACGAAAACGCTGTTTTTTCAGCGGGCTGGCAACCCACAATTCGCCCTGATGTTCAGCAATCAGCCCACGAGAAAGCACGCTGGACTCAAAGAACGGGTCGATGTTGCTGATCGCAAACACCTGGTCGCTGTGATACGGGCGGAAAATCGCAACCTGCTCGTTACCTAACAGAGCGCAGACGCCTGTTGCAGGCAGAATGTCATCGATTTTGCAGATGTTTTTCCACTGGCTCATGCGTTTTCCTCCACCAGAGTCACCGGGATACGCTCATAAGGCGTGGCCGGACGATGTTGTTCACGTTCAGGCACAACCTGGACATTCGGATCGCGTTTTTCGCTGTTGATAAAGTGTTTGAAGCGAACCTGCGCGGATGGGGTGTTAACGGTTTCTGTCCACTCACACACCACAGCTTCACGCAGACGGGCCATCTCTTCTTCAAGATGTTGGTTCAGACCCAACTTGTCGTCGATGATGACGGACTTCAGATACTCAATACCGCCTTCCAGATTGTCTAACCACGGTGCGGTACGGGTCAGTTTGTCGGCAGTACGGATGTAGAACATCATGAAACGGTCAAGGTACTTGAGCAGCGTTTCGCGATCGATATCCGCTGCCAGCAGGTCTGCATGACGAGGTTTCATCCCGCCGTTACCGCAAACGTACAGGTTCCAGCCTTTCTCAGTGGCGATGATACCCACGTCTTTACCCTGAGCTTCCGCACATTCACGGGTACAGCCGGAGACGCCGAACTTCATTTTGTGCGGGGTACGAATGCCTTTGTAGCGATTTTCCAGCTCCACGCCGAAGCCCACGCTATCGCCGACGCCGTAACGGCACCAGGTGCTGCCTACGCAGGTTTTTGCCATACGCAGCGCTTTGGCATACGCGTGACCGGTTTCAAAACCGGCTTCAATCAACTGACGCCAGATTTCCGGCAGGTCATCTTTCTGCGCGCCGAACAGGCCGATACGCTGAGAACCGGTAATTTTGGTGTACAGGTTAAATTCACGCGCGATACGGCCCACAGCTACCAGGCCTTCAGGGGTAATTTCGCCACCCGCAGAGCGCGGGATCACGGAATAAGTACCGTCTTTCTGGATGTTCGCCAGGAAGTTGTCGTTGGTGTCCTGCAACGGCGTGTGCTGCGGTTTGAGGATGTACTCATTCCAGCAGGAAGCCAGCAGGGAACCTACGGTAGGTTTACACACTTCGCAGCCGTAACCTTTCCCGTGTTTTGCCAGCAGCTCTTCGAAGGTTTTGATGCCTTCTACGCGGATGAGATGGAACAATTCCTGACGTGAGTACGGGAAGTGTTCACACAGGTTGTTGTTAACTTCGATACCCTGTTTCGCCAGTTCGGCGTTCAGGACCTGCGTTACCAGCGGGATACACCCGCCGCAGCCGGTACCGGCTTTGGTTTCCGCTTTCAGCGCCGCAACGGTATGGCAGCCCTTGTTGATAGCGGCAACCAGCATGCCTTTGGTGACGTCAAAACAGGAGCAAATCTGCGCGCTGTCCGGCAGTTTATCGACACCGATAGACGGCTTACCGCTGCCTGCGTGTGCTGGCAGAATCAGTGAATCCGGGTTTTCCGGCAGTTCGATGGCGTTCAGCACCAGTTGCAGCAGATTGCCGTAATCGCTGGTGTCGCCTACCAGAACCGCGCCGAGCAGGGTTTTGTTATCTTCGCTAACGATCAGGCGTTTGTAGACTTCTTTGCTTTCGTCGAGATAGACGTAGCTACGTGCGCCCGGCGTGCGCGCATGCGCGTCGCCAATACCACCGACGTCAACGCCGAGCAGCTTCAGCTTGGCGCTCAGGTCCGCGCCTTCAAAGGCATTTTCAGTTTCGAGAATATGGTCAACGGCAACCTGCGCCATTTTATAGCCTGGAGCGACCAGACCATACACGCGGTTGTTCCAGCTGGCGCATTCGCCGATGGCATAGATGTCCGGGTCAGATGTCTGGCAAGTGTCGTTAATGACGATCCCGCCGCGTGGCGCGACGTCCAGACCGCACTGGGTGGCCAGTTTGTCGCGTGGACGAATACCGGTAGAGAAGACGATGAAATCGACTTCCAGTTCGCTACCGTCGGCAAAACGCATGGTTTTGCGCGCTTCGGTGCCTTCCTGAACGATCTCTTTGGTGTTTTTGCTGGTGTGCACACGCACGCCCATGCTTTCAATTTTGCGACGTAACTGTTCGCCACCCATATGATCCAGCTGTTCAGCCATCAGCATTGGGGCGAATTCAATCACGTGGGTTTCAACGCCGAGGCTTTTCAGCGCACCGGCGGCTTCCAGGCCCAGCAGGCCACCGCCGACCACGGCACCGCGTTTGCTGCGGCGCGCGCAAGACTCAATGGCGTTGAGGTCTTCGATGGTGCGGTAAACGAAGCAGTCCTGGGTTTCCGAACCTTTAATCGGTGGGATCCACGGGTAAGAGCCCGTCGCCATGATCAGCTTATCGTAGTAAACCGTACGACCTGCGCTGGAGTGGATCACCTTCTCCTGGCGGTTAATGGTAATTGCGCGCTCGCCCACTAACACCTTAACGCCGTGCTTCTCGTAGAATCCTTCACGCACCAGAGAAAGCTCTTCGGCGGTGTGGTGGGAGAAGTAGGAAGACAGGTGTACGCGGTCGTACGCTTTGCGGGGTTCTTCACAGAAGACGGTAATATCAAAATTGGCAGCGTCGGATTTATCAAGAAGATCCTCAATAAAGCGATGGCCGACCATACCATTACCGATAATAGCGAGTCTGACTTTGCTCATTTTTGCCTCGATTTCTTTTCTATTACTGCCTACCTTAACGATTCAGCAACCGCGCTTATTGATGCAAATCAAATTCGCCCTTATATACTCCTTAAGAGGTATATAACTGATTTGTCAGCATTTTTATAAGTGACGGAATTATTTGGGTTTTCGTGTTTGTATAAATAGCGTACAAATTAAGGGGTTTTTGTAAGAATTGGCCTACATGACCAGTGAAAGAAGAGGAGGGTGAGAATGTGCCGGATGATGTGGATACCATCCGGCAGTGAGATTAATGCGTTGCTGGGGCGTTATGCTGGCGATGGCGCGTGACAAACCCAAGAATAAAGCACATCACGAATACAACCGCATACAATCCGTTAGCTGTTTGCAATGCCGCTTGCGGGCCGCTGTGTGCCACGATAGGGCCGGTGACGACGAAAGTGAGCATAGTGCCGATGGTGCCGCAGGTCAGAACGAAGTTAACCAGTTTGGGTGAGGCGACCTTCGTCTGCTGGGAGCCAAGGGTAATGATGGTGGTATAAATCGCACTGGAGAAGAAGCCCAGCGTCATAATAAACCACGGCATATGCTCTGGCGTACCGGTGATAAACAGATACATCAGGACGGTAGCCAGACCCGCCAGTACGGTCAGGATGCGCTGCAAATCGAAGAAACGCAGAATAAAGCTAAATGCCCACATGCCAACCATGTAAGACATCCAGAAGTCGCTGACCAGTTTACCCGCATCGTTCAGGCTCATGCCCAGACTTTTGGCGTACTCCGGGACCCAGGAGATAAAACCCAACTGACCGAGGATGTAGCACAGTGCAGCGATCGCCAGAAACAGCACGCCAATCCCCCATTTTTCTTTTACTACCGGCGCGTCTGACTGCTGAGCGTGTTTACCCAGTGCCGGGAATTCACAACCGAAGGTCAGCAGGAAAATGGCGACGTATACGAGGCCGATGCAGGCATAGACCCAATACCATTCGATGCTGCGCGCTAACAGGAACGCGGCAACCATCGGGAAAATCATGCCGGCCATGCTGAAGAAAGAGTCAGTAAACAGCAGGCGGGAACCGCGCTGGCGACCTTCGTACATTTGAGTTACCAGGAACGTACCAATCGACATGGTAATACCGCTTACCAGGCCCAATACAAACATGGCGGCGGAGAACAAGGCCAGGCTATGGCTGAACATCAGTCCGGCAACGGCCAGTACCATCAGGATAAAGCCGAAGCGCAACTGGGTTTTCAGTGGCACGATTTCCATTAACCATGCATTCAGAAAGATAGAGATCAGAATGCCGGCATTCAGGAAGGTGAAGGTGTTACTCATGCTGGAAACGGGCAAATGGAAGTAATCTGCGATGTTTCCCATCACCATCCCGGTGACAATTACCAACGCACCTGTCAGGGCGTAGGAGAGAAAGCTAATCCATGTGAGCTTGATGCGATTGCTGTTAGTCATGACTGGCCTGTATAGAAGTGTAAGGCGCATTGACTGCGCCGTGAGCGGGCAGATTTTAGGCGCTTTAGTGACGCATTTAAATATTTATCGGTAATAACTTGGTGCGTTACATTTTTCTATGTGATCTTGATCACATTGATACTTGCAGCCATGAGGTTACATTTGTTTCAGGTACGTAAAATTAAGTAAAGGGATGGCCTTGTCCTTGAAGGCTCTTTAGAATCAATTCACTTGCTTCATTTCTGCTCTTGTTAAGGAATTCTCATGCTCAAATCGACTCTGGCGGCTGTTGCAGCTGTTCTCGCTCTTTCTGCTCTCTCCCCCGCAGCACTGGCAGCAAAAGGTGATCCACATGTTCTGCTGACAACCTCTGCTGGTAACATTGAGCTGGAGCTGAACAGTCAGAAAGCCCCGGTTTCAGTGCAAAACTTTGTCGATTATGTCAACAGTGGTTTCTATAACAACACCACGTTCCACCGTGTGATCCCAGGCTTCATGGTGCAGGGCGGCGGTTTTACCGAGCAGATGCAGCAGAAGAAACCTAACCCGCCAATCAAGAATGAAGCCGATAACGGACTGCGTAACACTCGCGGCACGATTGCTATGGCGCGTACAGCGGATAAAGACAGCGCGACCAGCCAGTTCTTTATCAACATTGCAGATAACGCTTTCCTCGATCACGGCCAGCGCGACTTTGGCTACGCTGTTTTCGGTAAAGTTGTGAAAGGTATGGATGTCGCGGATAAGATCTCTCAGGTACAGACCCATGATGTCGGTCCATACCAGAATGTCCCGTCAAAACCGATTGTTATCCTTTCTGCTAAAGTCCTGCCGTAATCGTATCTTGCGCGGGTAGTTCTTGCCCGCGTTCACCCCTCTCTCTGCGTAACCCGAAATTGCTGCTTATACTTGTGGCAAGTGTCGGCTCATTCAGGGAGGTCACGTGAAAAAACTCACCGATAAACAAAAGTCCAGGCTGTGGGAACAACGGCGAAACGCCAATTTCCAGGCCAGCCGACGGCTGGAAGGCGTAGATATTCCACGGGTTACTCTGAGTGCTGAAGACGCCCAGGCGCGTCTTGAAGAGCTGAGGAGGCACTATGAGCGATAAATTCGGTGATGGTCGCGACCCGTATTTATATCCGGGCCTGAATGTCATGCGTAACCGTCTGGGGATTCATCAGGCGCAGCGTTTGGCGCAGGCGGCTTATGAACTGACAGCGCTGCGTGCGGCGACTATCGAATTGGGGCCGCTTAAACGGGGCTTACCGCACCTGTGCGCCATTCATCGCCAGCTGTATCGGGATATTTTTGACTGGGCGGGACACCTGCGTGAAGTCGATATTTACCAGGGCGATACTCGCTTTTGCCATTTTGCCTATATCGAGAAAGAGGGCAATGCGCTGATGCAGGACCTGGAAGATGAGTCCTGGCTGGTGGGATTACCGGAAGACAAGTTTGTCGATCGTCTTGCGCACTATTATTGCGAAATCAATGTGCTGCATCCGTTTCGCATTGGCAGTGGCCTGGTGCAGCGTATTTTCTTCGAACAGTTAGCGATTCATGCCGGGTATATGCTGAGCTGGGATGGCATTCCGGTTGAGGAGTGGAATCAGGCTAATCAGAGCGGGGCGATGGGTGACCTGTCTGCACTGCGGGCGATATTTCGTAAAGTGGTAAGCGAAGCCCCGGAAACTGAGTAGAATAGCGCGGTTCTTATGTACCGGAGCCGCCATGATCCTGCTTATTGATAACTATGATTCTTTTACCTGGAACCTGTACCAATACTTCTGCGAACTGGGCGCTGATGTCCTTGTCCGGCGCAACGACGAGCTGACGCTGGCGCAAATCGACGCGCTGAACCCGCAAAAAATCGTGATTTCCCCTGGGCCATGCACGCCGGATGACGCCGGTATCTCACTGGACGTTATTCGTCATTTCGCCGGTAAGCTTCCCTTGTTGGGTGTTTGTCTTGGTCACCAGGCGATGGCGCAGGCCTTTGGCGCGAGCGTGGTTCGGGCGGCTAAAGTGATGCACGGTAAAACCTCGCCGATTACCCATACCGGGCAGGGTGTTTTTCAGGGACTCGCTAACCCATTAACGGTGACGCGCTACCACTCTCTGGTGGTTGCCCCTGAGACGCTTCCCGAGTGCTTTGAGGTGACAGCCTGGAGTGAAACGCAGGAGATTATGGGCATTCGTCACCGCGAGTGGGATATGGAAGGGGTACAGTTTCACCCGGAGAGTATTCTCAGCGAACAGGGGCATCAGCTGCTGGCTAATTTTCTCAATCGCTGATTTGTAGTTGCTATTCAGTGATTTTTTATTCATATTTTGTGATTATAATTTCACTGGCGTTTCTGCTTAACAGGGTGGTAATGACATGGCAACTGAACAAACTGCAATTACGCGCGCGACATTCGATGAAGTGATTCTGCCGATTTATGCACCGGCTGAGTTTATCCCGGTAAAAGGAAAAGGGAGTCGAGTGTGGGATCAACAGGGCAAAGAGTATGTTGATTTCGCGGGCGGCATTGCAGTGACCGCGTTAGGGCATTGCCATCCGGCATTGGTTGAGGCGTTAAAAACCCAGGGCGAAACCCTGTGGCATACCAGCAACGTATTTACCAACGAACCGGCGTTGCGCTTAGGCCGTAAAATCATTGATGCGACCTTTGCCGAGCGCGTGCTGTTCATGAACTCCGGTACTGAAGCCAACGAAACCGCCTTTAAGCTGGCGCGCCATTATGCCTGCGTGCGTCATAGTCCGTTCAAAACCAAAATCATTGCCTTCCATAATGCGTTTCACGGCCGTTCGCTGTTTACCGTGTCCGTTGGTGGGCAGCCGAAATACTCCGACGGCTTTGGGCCAAAACCGGCGGATATCATCCATGTTCCGTTTAACGATCTGCATGCGGTCAAAGCGGTGATGGACGATCACACCTGCGCGGTGGTCGTTGAGCCTATTCAGGGAGAGGGCGGCGTCACTGCGGCTACGCCGGAATTCCTGCAAGGTTTGCGTGAACTTTGTGACCAGCACCAGGCGCTGTTGGTATTTGATGAAGTGCAGAGTGGGATGGGGCGTACCGGCGATTTGTTTGCCTATATGCACTACGGCGTGACGCCGGATATCCTCACCAGCGCGAAGGCGCTCGGTGGCGGCTTCCCGGTAAGCGCGGTGTTGACCACTCAGGAGATTGCCTCCGCGTTCCACGTGGGTTCGCACGGCTCCACCTACGGCGGTAACCCGCTGGCCTGCGCGGTAGCGGGGGCAGCGTTTGATATCATCAACACGCCGGACGTGCTGGGAGGCATTCAGGCCCGGCGTCAGGCGTTTGTCCAGCATTTGCACAAGATTGATCAACAGTTCGATATTTTCAGCGATATTCGCGGGATGGGGCTGCTGATTGGCGCTGAGCTGAAGCCGCAGTTTAAAGGCCGGGCACGCGATTTCCTTTATGCCGCCGCGCACGAAGGGGTGATGGTGCTGAACGCCGGGCCGGACGTGATGCGTTTCGCGCCGTCGCTGGTGGTGGAGCAGGCGGATATCGATGAAGGGATGCAGCGTTTCGCGCAGGCGGTAGCGAAGGTGGTGGGCTGATTGCCGGATGGCGGCGCGCGCGCCTTATCCGGCCTACAGGGTAAGGTGTGATTCGTTGGCCGGATAAGCGTAGCGCATCCGGCAAATCTCTTAACCCTTCATGTCCCGTAGTCGGCGGCTCAGCCAGATCCCGTGGTGCGGTCGCTGACGCCATGCTACCGACGAAATGGTATGCATGGTGTTCAGATGCCCAAGAACCCGCTGCAGATGCTGCTCAAGGGTGCTTAACGGACCATGGGACAGCATCTCTGGCGCTTCGAGAATATTCACATCTCCCGAGCTTCCCGGCCCATCATATTCCAGCCGCTGCTGACAGCGCTGGAGTGCAATTTCACAGGACTCCAGATACCGCTGCGCCAAATCCGGCGTCAGCATCGTATGTTCCCTTGCCAGCGTGGTCATCGCGTTGATGTGTTCAACGATGAACTGGCTGTGCGTGACCCACAGTTTCATATCTGCAAGGTAGTGCGAGTTAAATCCTGGCTCCTGCATTGCCTGGTTCAGCGAGTTGAACAGCGTGTTTTGCGTCTGGTTGACGCGCATGCGTTGATACGCCAGCGGCGTGGCCTGTGGATCGTTGCTGAGGATCAGACGAATGGCCTCCTGGTCGGCTTCTAACGCATCGTGGGCGTTTTTACGCAGCAGACCGCTCTGCCACTGTGGCCACAGCCAGAGCGTGCCGCCAAAGGCGATTAAGCAGCCAATGACCGTATCGACAAACCGCGGCACGATAAACTCTTCCCCGTTCAGCGTCAGCAGTTGCAGGGTGTATACCGCCGTTACCGTAAAACCGACGGTAGCCCAGCCGTAGTTTTTACGGATGATCAGATAGCTCACCAGGGTGATCAGCAGCATGGCCGCCAGCGTGAAACCTTCGGGAATATGAAAGTGCAACGTGACGCCGGCAATAACCAGTCCAACGAGCGTACCTACGGAACGGTGTAAGATGCGCACCCGGGTCGCCCCGTAGCCATTTTGCGTAACAAACAGGACTGTCATCAAAATCCAGTAAGGCTTTGGCAGGTGTAAGGCGCTGCCCATCAGGCTGGCGATACTCAACATAACGCTGATGCGTCCGGCATTGCGCAGCGCTGGGGATTTCAACGACAGGTAGTTTTTCAGGGCAGGGATCAGCGGCAACCGACGCTGCTTGTCAGCCATTAAGTCACGGGCATATAGCGGGCGCTGGGTCCGTAGCACGCGGGCAATACGGCTGAAGTGCCAGTAGCAAAATTGCCCCACCGGATTGTCCGGATGCTGCCTGGCGATTTTCTCCAGCGTGCCAATCTGCTTTTCCATCGAGAAACGGGTCGGCAAGCGGTGATACAAAATATCATCGGCCAGTACCCGAAGGCGTTCGGCGACGGTTCGCGCGTTCCAGCGAATTACCTGCTCCGCGTGGCTACGCTCAACCAGTTTTTGCACTTCTTCTGGCTGGTGGAGGCTAACGGAAATATGCTCCTGTAAATCCAGCGCCTCCTGAAAGGCACGCAGCAGGCGTTTGTATTCGTTGTTGTGATGTGCCGACAGCATATGCATTTGCTGATAGCACTGAGTAATCAGATCCACCGCCTTTTGTTGGCGAACCAGCAGGGGAGGCAGCGCTTTTTCTGGGTCGGCATGCTGGGTCAGCATGCTGTACTTGGCTTCACAGTAATCGGCTAATTCACGGTACAGCAAGCTGAGCGATTCGCGGAGCGGTTGCTCGCGCCACATCCAGAACCAGAACCAGTTGAACAGGCCGTACCATAACGTGCCCAGCGCGTAGATCAGCAGTGGCTCCCAGACGGGCATATTCCCGGCCAGGCTGAGCGTGAAAATCGCTGCGATAAGCGAGGCTGGCAGTAATCGCGCATGCAAGGGGCTTAGCTCGGCGGTTACGCCAAGAATGAGCGTCAGGCCGGTGAGGATCAATGGTAGCGGTATAGTTTGCGCAAGCAGTAGCTGCATGATCAAGCTGCACCCGGCAAACAGCGATGCACCAATGACTAAGCGTTTGAAAAAGCGCTTGTGCGGGGTATCAAGACCGGCAATGTTGCAGCAGGCAGGGACGAGGGAAAAGAGAAGCCCCAAATGAAGCTGACCGATGATCAGACCAACAGCCACAGGTAAACATAGCACCAGCGTTTGTCGTAGTGCGTAGTTGATCTCTGGGTGGTATATCAGTCTTCGCCACATCGGAGTAAACAAAAGTGGCGCATTACTGGGTAACGCGCCACTTCGATGGGGTTAACGCGTGCCGTAGACGACGATGGTCTTACCGTGTGCGGAGATCAGGTTCTGATCTTCCAGCATCTTCAGAATACGACCGACGGTCTCACGGGAGCAGCCAACGATCTGGCCGATTTCCTGACGGGTGATTTTAATCTGCATGCCGTCCGGGTGGGTCATCGCATCAGGCTGTTTCGCCAGATTCAGCAGAGTCTGCGCGATACGACCGGTTACGTCGAGGAAGGCAAGGTTGCCCACTTTTTCAGACGTGACCTGCAGACGACGAGCCATCTGAGAAGACAGGCGCATCAGAATATCCGGGTTGACCTGGATTAATTGGCGAAATTTTTTGTAGGAAATTTCAGCGACTTCACATGCGGTTTTGGCACGTACCCAGGCGCTACGTTCCTGACCTTCTTCGAAGAGGCCTAATTCACCAATAAAATCGCCCTGATTCAGATAAGAAAGGATCATTTCTTTCCCTTCTTCATCTTTGATCAGCACTGCCACGGAGCCTTTAACGATGTAATACAACGTTTCCGCTTTTTCACCCTGGTGAATCAGCGTGCTCTTCGATGGGTACTTATGAATATGGCAATGAGACAAGAACCATTCGAGAGTCGGGTCTGTTTGCGGTTTGCCAAGCACCATGCGCGGTTATCCTCTGTTATAAGCTGTCTCCAGAGCCAGAAAACGACGCTGCCTCTGGGTTTGCAAAAATATGCTTCCCGCTACCTGGGAAAGGGGCTGTCAAAAATATACTGCAGCCTGTAATGTGATGTCCTCTGCATACATGCAGTACGTCAATGTATTACTGTAGCATCCCGTCTGTTTTAGCATAGCTTTCGCCGTGTGTCTCCTGGTGTCTCGCTTCAGCATGACGCAGGTCGCCTTCCGTTGCGAGAATTGTTATGTGCGCGTAATCTGTCAGGAAAATTGAAACATTGGAGTTACGAAATATGCAAGCGCGTGTAAAGTGGGTTGAGGGGTTAACCTTCCTCGGTGAGTCCGCCTCTGGCCACCAAATTTTGATGGACGGTAACTCCGGTGATAAAGCGCCGAGCCCGATGGAAATGGTATTAATGGCTGCTGGCGGTTGTAGCGCAATTGATGTGGTATCGATCCTGCAAAAGGGTCGTCAGGATGTGACCAACTGCGAAGTGAAGCTGACTTCAGAGCGTCGTGATGAAGCGCCGCGCCTGTTTACCCACATCAACCTGCATTTCATCGTAACGGGTAACGATCTCAAAGATGCGTCTGTCTCCCGCGCCGTCGATCTTTCAGCGGAAAAATACTGCTCCGTGGCGTTGATGCTGGAAAAGGCAGTGAATATTACCCATTCCTATGAAGTGGTTGCTGCTGCGTGATGCCATGCCTGATGGCGTTACACTTATCAGGCCTACAGGATATAAACGCGTAGGCCGGATAAGGCATCAACCGCCATCCGGCAAAAGACCACATCACTCGATCTTCTTACCTTCCATCAGTCGCTGTACCAGCGGCAGCATAATCAATTCCATCGCCAGACCCATCTTGCCGCCAGGTACGACTAACGTATTGATATGGGAAATGAATGAGCCCTGCAGCATGGCCAGTAACCAGGGATAATCGATCCCTTCCAGGTTACGAAAATGAATCACGACAAAGCTTTCATCCAGTGATGGAATGCTCTTAGCGGCAAAGGGATT
The DNA here is from genome assembly GCF_030332745.1 of Citrobacter sp. Cpo074. Taxonomy (NCBI): domain Bacteria; kingdom Pseudomonadati; phylum Pseudomonadota; class Gammaproteobacteria; order Enterobacterales; family Enterobacteriaceae; genus Citrobacter; species Citrobacter sp. Cpo074. Next base: position 18,418 of record NZ_JAOWHG010000030.1, on the reverse strand, counting down.
GGAGGTATCGACGGTCGGTACGCGCTGGAAGTTAATATGCGTCCGGGAAAACTGCGGTGTGATGTAATTGATGTAATCGTCCATTGAACGTACCACCGAGTCCATCACCGCTTCACGCGAATGTCCACGCTCGCTGGTATCGCGGGTCAGCTTCTGGATCCATTCCAGGTTTACGATAGGCACCACGCCAACCAGCAGATCGACATGCCGGGCCACGTTTTGCTGTGGGGTGACGACACCGCCGTGCAGCCCTTCGTAGAACAGTACATCCGTCGGTTCAGGTAGCGGCTGCCAGGGCGTGAATGTCCCCGGAACCTGGTTCCACGGTACGGCCTCATCGTAAGTGTGCAGATATTTTCGCGACTGGCCTTTGCCCGTCTGACCGTATTCGATGAAGGTTTGTTCCAGCAAGCCGAAGTCATTAGCTTCGGGGCCAAAATAGCTGATATGCCGCCCGGCATCGCGCGCTTTGCGAATCGCCATGTCCATTTCCGGACGGGTATAGCGATGAAAACTGTCACCTTCCACCTCGGCGGCGCGCAGATTTAACTGCGCGAAAATTTTACGAAACGCGAGGCTGGTGGTGGTGGTCCCCGCGCCGCTGGATCCTGTTACCGCAATCACCGGATGTTTGGCAGACATAACAACTCCATGAAATGGTTGTAATTATAGCAAAGTCGGCCGGCGGCTACGGATTACTCGTGAATCTGCTTCCTCGGCATAATGTTGACCGTTTCATGCAGTTCAGACCACACCAGCACGGCTTCACCTGATTGTAGTTGGCGTTTGACGTCGGCGACTTTTTGTTCGAGCGAGCGTTCATGTTCACCATAATCGGTGCCTTCGCGCAAGACAAAGCTTTCAATCAAATTGTCCAGCGCGTCCGGGGAGATATCTTGCCAGGGGATAATCATGATGACGTCTCCAGATACGTTGTCAGCCAGTCCGGGATTCTTGATTCCAGCCACATCTCAGGACGGCGCACCGTGCCACCTATAAATCCGACGTGGCCGCCGTGTTCAGTAAGCTGGTACTCCACCTGTGAGGGCAGATTTTCCGGTTTCGGGATCACATGATGATCCATAAACGGATCGTCTTTCGCATGGATAATCAGCGTTGGTTTGGCTATCCGATTGAGCAACGGCATGGCGCTGCACTGGCGGTAATAGTCTATAGCATCGGCGAAACCGTGAATTTTGGCGGTGATTAGATCGTCAAAATCGCGAATGCGGCGCAAAGATTTCAACTGGGCCAGACTCACCGGCAGCGAACCTGGATAAGCTTCAAGCTTCCGTGAGGCATTGGCTTTCAACAGATTGAGCAGGTAGCGCTGGTAGACCCGGGAGAAGCCCTTGTCCATATGGTAGCTACAGGCTTCCAGCACGAAAGGTGCAGAAACGATAACCGCCGCATCTATCGGAATATCGTTGCCTTCTTTTGCCAGCAGGCAAGCCAGCATGTTTCCACCGAGTGAATAACCTACCGCCGCGGTCGGTACGCGACCGAACTCACGCTCCAGCCAGTGTAAAAACCAGGTGCCATCTTCTGTTTCACCGGAGTGATAAATACGGTTCAGACGATTGGGTTCGCCGCTGCAACCGCGAAAATGCATTACCACACCCAGCCAGCCGCGCTTTTGTGCTGCTTCAATCAGGCCATGTGCGTAGGGGCTGTTCAGACTGCCTTCCAGACCGTGAAAAACCACCAGGCGCGGTTTGTGTTTCGCCTGTTGCGGATCTTCGCTCCACGCCAGATCGACGAAATCACCGTCAGGCAATTCCAGACGCTGCCAGTGGGCGTCGAACTTCACCTTGCGGCGAATTAAACGCGGCAGCATCGTCTGCAGATGGCGGTTACTGATACCGCGCATCGGGCGGAATTCTCGCGAATCGTCGGTAGGTGGGGTCATTTCTGTGGACGTGATTTCAACCATAACACCGGAGCAATTAATAATCGGAAAGAATAACTATACCGCGCACAGCGCGTGCGGGTTAGCCAATATGTGATTTTGTCGCTAGTCAGTCAGCAGGTTACGCGAGAAAAGATGAAAATCGACGTTGGGTTTACGTCGCCACAGGCGGGCTTTACGCGTCCCTGTCGCCACGCTTTCTCCGGTATCTTCAAACATTCCTGACGCTTCAAAGCGACGAATCAGACTTTTACGCTGGATCGACTGGCCGAGGATCACCTCAGTGGCTTCGAGCAGTTGCCCATGGGTAAATGTTTCCGGCAAGCAGTATACGGGCAGGAGCGAGTACATCGTTTTTTGCCGTAAGCGGTGTAGCGCCGCGGTAATAATTTTCTCGTGATCAAACGCGAGTGAATAGTTTTTCAGTTCATCAACCGGCACCCAACGGGCATTGCTGACGCTGGCGATATGGGGCGCGCAGTCTACCCAGGCGATTAGTGCAAACCAGGTGACCGTCAGGCTCCAGCCGCGCGGGTCACGATCAGGGCCGGAAAAGGTATCCAGTTGTTCCAGCCACGAAGGCGAAACGCCTGTTTTTTCGGTGAGTTTGCGCAGCGCGGTGGCGCGGGTTGAATCATCGTTTTCGATATCAATAAAGCCGCCGGGTAATCCCCAACGCCCTTTTTGCGGCTGGTTTGCCCGCTCGACCAGTAATACGCACAGCGCCTGCTGATGCAGGGTAAATAACACGCTATCTACCGTCACCAGAGGTGAAGGGAAGCGGCTGGCGTCGTACTGATTCAGGTAGTCGGCTTCGGTGGTCATAAGGTACTCACGATGATTTGTAACGCTGACAAGTGTACCAGCCCGACACCGGGGGGCAAGGTTCGTTTTTTCTCATTTCTTATCAGTGGATTAGCTCACGGCTTAAAAATAATTCATTTTATGCTTGCTTAATATGTGTCACAGGGACATTATTAATTGTGTCGAAGGGACATAATTGAGGGGTGAGCGCGATGAACATAAAATTGACACTAACTTTGGACGACCAGACCTATGCCGTTGCCAGCGGTGTTTTTCCTGATGGTGCTGTCTGGTTAAAAGTCACCGATGCGTTGCCAACCTTTGCTCGCCTGATGCGCATCCGTGCCACGGCTATGCGCGATATGAACGATTTTATGCTGCTGGCGCAACTGGTTGAGGCGGTACGTCATCAGACCGATGTACTGATCAGCCATCTCGACCTCCCCTGGCTGCCGTGGGCGCGTCAGGACAGACATATGGTATCGGGTGACAGCTTTGCGCTGAAAGTCTTCGCCAGTCAGCTCAATACGTTGAAATTTGACAAGGTCAACGTGCTCGACCCGCACAGCGATGCGGCGGCGGCGGCAATCGACAACTTTGTGGCGATCCCCCAGGAGGTCTGCCTGATGCAAAGCGCGTCATTATCGCGGCTGTTTCAGCAACACGCGCTGATGCTGGTTGCTCCCGATGCGGGATCGCTGAAGAAGATTGATGCTGTAGCCAGAGTAGCCGGTGTGGAGCAGTACGCCATCCTGAGCAAAAAACGTGATGTGGCAAGCGGCAGCCTGACGGGATTTGCGTTATTGGCCGGAGACGTCAGGGGTAGGGATCTACTGATTGTTGACGATCTGTGTGACGCAGGCGGTACGTTTATAGGCTCTGCACAAGTATTACGTGATGCTGGCGCCCGCAGTGTCAGCCTGTATGTCACCCACGGTATCTTTTCTAAGGGCGTTGATCACCTGTTTGCAAACGGTATTGACGTTATCTACACCACCACCTCTTTAGCTGCCCCAGCGTTGGTACATCCGCAGCTTGAGCTTATCGATATTGACGCGATTTACCGCGCCTGAGGGAGAGACTGATTATGAAAATGAACCCGATTCTGGCTATCGACGGCTACAAAGTTTCTCATCGCGTACAGTATCCGCAGGGTACCCATCGCGTGTATTCCAACTTTACCCCGCGCAGCGATCGCTTTTTCTCCTCGCCGTTGGCGGATGGCAAACTGGTATTCTTCGGCCTGCAGGGTTTTATGCAGTGGTTTTTAGTCGACCTGTTTAATGAGGCGTTCTTTGCCCGTCCGGAAGACGAGGTGGTCAGCGAATACAAACAGGTCATGGACAGCTATCTGGGCAAAGATGCGGTGGCGGTGGACCATATTCGTGCACTGCATCAGTTGGGCTATCTGCCGCTGCACATCAAGGCGCTGGATGAAGGCAGCAAAGTCCCGATGGCGGTACCGGTTTTAACTATCATCAACACCCAACCCGAGTTTTTCTGGCTGGTGAATTATCTGGAGACCGTGCTGTCGGCGGAGCTGTGGAAGGCGTCAACAAATGCCTCGATAGCCCACCACTACCGCAAAATCTGCGCTCGCTGGGCAGAGAAAACCTGTAGCGACCTGACGCACCTTGACTTCCAGTGCCATGACTTTTCATTTCGCGGTATGTCCGGATTACAGGACACCATGCAGGCGGGCAGTGGGCATTTGTTGAGCTTTAAAGGGACCGACAGTATTCCATCTCTGCTGTACGCCCGCGATTACTACACCGACGGCGAGCCCTATTTTATCGGCGCCAGCATTCCGGCTACCGAACACAGCGTGATGTGTATGGGTGAGCGCGAGCATGAGATTGAAACCTTCCGCCGCCTGATTGCCGATCTCTACCCGCAAGGATTTGTATCGATAGTCTCTGATACCTGGGACTACTGGCAGGTGCTGACGGAATATACCCACGAACTGAAGAACATCATTCTGGCGCGTGAAGGTCGGGTGGTATTTCGTCCGGATAGCGGCAACCCGGTTGAGATCCTGTGTGGTACTGGTGCAGATGAGGATACCCGCAGCGATCGTACCGCTCAGGAGAAAGGGTCCGTGGAAGTGCTGTGGGAGATTTTTGGCGGCACGATTAACGCCAAAGGTTACAAGGTGCTCGACCCGCATGTCGGACTGATTTATGGCGACTCCATCACCCTTGAGCGAGCGAATGAGATCCTGCGTCGTCTGGAAGCGAAAGGATTTGCCAGTTCAAACGTCGTGTTTGGCGTTGGTTCTTTTACTTATCAATACAACACACGTGACACCTTTGGTTTTGCGATGAAAGCGACGTGGGGAGAAGTCGACGGCAAAGGCCGGACGATTTTTAAAGAACCGAAAACTGATAATGGTCTGAAACGTTCAGCCCGTGGTCTGCTTCGCGTCACACGTGATGAGCAAGGGGAACTGCGTCTGCATGACGAACAGACCTGGGAGCAAGAGCAGGAAGGGGAGCTGAAAACTCGTTTTCTCAACGGCAAGCTGTTTAACCGCGAGCATTTCGAAGAAATCCGCCAGCGTCTGGCGACACAGGGATAATTCAACAAAAATGCCGGATGAGACGTGTTGGCGTCGGATCCGGCAATGATGACTACTCGGCCAGCATCTGCTCAAGCTGTTCCTGAGCCTCCAGCCAGGCCATTTCACACTCTTCCAGCCCGGATTTCGCACTGGCCTGCTGCTGCAAACAGGCGGTAAGTTCGGCTTTGCGACTTTGGTCGTACAGTTCGCTGTCGCCGAGTTTTTCTTCCGCCTGCGCCAGCTGTGCGTGCAGTTTCTCCATCTCTTTTTCCAGACGGGTAATCTCTTTACGCAGCGGCTGCGTCAGGGAGCGCAGTTCCGCTTCGCGGCGCTTCTGGTCTTTACGCGCCTGGGCGCTGTTAACGCTCTCTTTCGCCGGTTCGTCGCCCTGGTTTTCCTGTTTCTGGACATCGCTCAGCCACTGCTGATAATCCTCCAGATCGCCATCAAACGGCTCGACTTTCTTGTCGTGTACCAGATAGAGGTCGTCGGTGGTGGAGCGGATCAGGTGACGGTCGTGCGAGACGACAACCAGCGCGCCTTCAAAATCGATCAGCGCCTCGGTCAGCGCCTGACGCATATCCAGGTCCAGGTGGTTGGTTGGTTCATCGAGCAGCAGCAGGTTAGGGCGCTGCCAGACGATCAACGCCAGTACCAGACGCGCTTTTTCGCCACCGGAGAAGCGGCGTGTCTCTTCGCTGACTTTATCGCCCTGGAAGCCGAATCCACCCAGGTAGTCACGCAGTTTCTGCTCCAGTTCCTGCGGCGCCATGCGTGCCAGATGCTGAATGGGTGATTCATCGGCGCGTAAAAACTCCAGCTGGTGCTGCGCGAAGTAGCCCAGTTTGATGCCTTTCGCCAGGCCAATCTCACCGCTGATTGGGGCCAGTTCGCCGGCCAGCAGCTTAATCAGTGTCGATTTACCCGCGCCGTTGCGACCGAGCAGGCCGATGCGGGAACCCGGCACCAGATTCAGTTTGATCGAATCGAGAATGACGCGATCGCCGTAGCCAGCGCTAACCTTTTCCATCTTCAGCAGCGGGTTTGGCAGGCTTTCCGGCTCACGGAAGCTGAAGTGGAACGGGTTGTCCACGTGCGCTGGGGCAATCAGCTCCATGCGTTCCAGCATTTTGATACGGCTCTGCGCCTGTTTTGCTTTCGTTGCTTTAGCGCGGAAACGATCGATATAGCTTTGCAGATGCGCCACGCGCTCCTGCTGGCTTTCGTACATTGCCTGTTGCTGTGCGAGGCGGGTCGCACGCTGGATTTCAAACGCACTGTAGTTGCCGGTGTACTCGAACATGGTTTGCTGTTCGATATGAATAATTTTATCCACCACCGGATCGAGGAAGTCGCGATCGTGGGAGATCAAAATCAGCGTGCCCTGATAGCTTTTCAGCCATCTTTCCAGCCAGATCACCGCGTCGAGATCGAGGTGGTTGGTGGGTTCATCGAGCAGCAGTAGGTCTGAACGGCAAATCAGCGCCTGGGCCAGGTTGAGACGCATACGCCAGCCACCGGAGAAGTCGCTGACTGGGCGCTCAAGCTGTTCGTTGGAGAAGCCGAGGCCATGCAGCAGGCTGGCGGCGCGTGAGCGCACGGTCCATGCGTCGATGGCATCCAGCTTGCCATGGACGGTGGCAATGGCATGTCCATCGTTACGTTCGTTGGCGTCGTTCAACTGCGCTTCCAGTTGACGATACTCGCGGTCGCCGTCAATGACATACTCCAGCGCGGGCTGTGGCAACGCAGGCGTTTCCTGATTCACCCACGCGAGCTGCCAGTTTCCCGGATAGGTAAATCCTCCAGCGTCGGCGCTGAGTTCATTTTTCAGCAATGCCAGCAGGGTAGATTTACCGCAGCCATTTTTACCCACCAGGCCAACCTTCTGCCCTGGATTAATGGTGGCCGTGGCATTGTCCAGCAAGACGCGCACGCCGCGACGAATTTGTAACGATGAGAAAACAATCATAAGGCGCCGTATGTTCAGACTATGTTAATTTATCATTATGATAATGTAATGTGCGGGCCGTTTGCCGCACCGAGGCGCAATGGTAGCCCAAAACGTCGAAAATAGACAAAAGACAAAACCGGGAGGGGGATGATGTTCCAGCCAGCGAAAGTCTTGCTGCTGTATGCCCATCCGGAATCTCAGGACTCGGTCGCGAACCGTGTTCTGCTTAAACCGGCCATGCAGCTCAGCAATGTTACCGTGCACGACCTTTACGCGCACTATCCTGATTTTTTTATCGATATTCCGCATGAACAGGCGCTGCTGCGTGAGCATGATGTGATTGTTTTTCAGCACCCACTCTATACCTATAGCTGTCCGGCGCTGTTAAAGGAATGGCTTGACCGCGTACTGAGCCGCGGATTTGCCAGCGGTCCCGGAGGGAATCAACTGGCGGGAAAGTACTGGCGTAGCGTTATCACTACCGGAGAACCGGAAAGTGCCTACCGCTATGACGCGCTAAACCGTTATCCAATGAGCGATGTGCTGCGTCCTTTCGAGCTAACGGCCGGTATGTGCCGCATGCACTGGCTGAGCCCAATTATCGTTTACTGGGCCAGACGGCAAACGAAGCAGGAGCTGGACAGCCATGCGAAAGCGTATGGTGACTGGCTGGCGAATCCGATCCCTGTGGGAGGCCGCTGATGGAAGGTTCTGATTTATTGACAGCGGGAGTGTTGTTCCTCTTCGCGGCAGTGGCTGCAGTTCCCCTGGCCTCAAAGCTGGGTATTGGTCCGGTGCTGGGTTACTTGCTAGCGGGTATTGCTATCGGCCCGTGGGGATTAGGATTTATCAGCGATGTGGATGAAATCCTGCACTTTTCTGAGCTGGGCGTAGTCTTTCTGATGTTCATCATTGGGCTGGAACTTAATCCCGCCAAACTGTGGCAACTGCGGCGTTCAATTTTTGGCGTCGGTGCCGCGCAGGTGATGCTGAGCGCGGTGGTGCTGGCCGGATTATTGATGCTCACTGCGTTCTCCTGGCAGGCGGCAGTGGTTGGCGGCATTGGTCTGGCGATGTCATCGACCGCTATGGCGCTACAGTTAATGCGCGAAAAAGGCATGAACCGCAGTGAATCCGGACAACTGGGTTTTTCGGTGCTGCTGTTTCAGGATCTGGCGGTGATCCCCGCGCTGGCACTGGTTCCGCTGCTAGCGGGTTCTGCTGACGAACATTTTGACTGGATCAAAGTGGGAATGAAGGTGCTGGCCTTTGCCGGCATGCTGATTGGCGGTCGCTATTTGCTGCGTCCGGTTTTCCGCTTTATTGCGGATTCTGGCGTGCGGGAAGTGTTCACCGCTGCCACGCTGCTGTTGGTGCTGGGTTCTGCTTTATTTATGGATGCGCTGGGGCTGTCAATGGCGCTGGGAACGTTTATCGCGGGCGTGCTGCTGGCGGAAAGCGAATACCGACATGAGCTGGAAACGGCAATCGATCCGTTTAAAGGCCTGTTGCTCGGGCTGTTTTTTATCTCCGTTGGCATGTCGCTCAACCTCGGTGTGCTCTACACCCATATTCTGTGGGTGGCAGCGAGCGTGATCGTGCTGGTGGTCGTAAAAATGCTGGTGCTGTATGTGCTGGCACGTCTTAACGGCATGAGAAGCTCTGAACGGATGCAATTTGCCGGGGTTTTAAGTCAGGGTGGTGAATTCGCTTTCGTGCTGTTTTCAACGGCATCCTCGCAACGGCTGTTTCAGGGCGACCAAATGGCGTTGTTGCTGGTGACCGTCACGCTGTCGATGATGACCACGCCGCTGGTGATGAAGTTGATTGATAAATGGCTCTCTCGCCAGTTTAACGGCACGGATGAGGAAGACGAAAAACCCTGGGTGGAAGATGATAAACCGCAGGTGATTGTGGTGGGGTTTGGGCGTTTTGGTCAGGTTATTGGTCGCCTGTTGATGGCCAATAAAATGCGCATTACCGTTTTGGAGCGGGATATCAGCGCGGTGAATCTGATGCGTAAATATGGCTATAAGGTTTATTACGGTGATGCCACGCAGGTGGAACTGTTGCGCTCCGCAGGGGCAGAGGCGGCGCAATCTATTGTTATTACCTGTAATGAGCCTGAAGACACCATGAAACTGGTGGAACTGTGCCAACAGTATTTTCCGCATTTGCATATTCTTGCGCGAGCGCGCGGACGTGTAGAGGCGCATGAGTTATTACAGGCTGGTGTGACGCAGTTTTCCCGCGAAACGTTCTCCAGTGCGCTGGAGTTGGGGCGTAAGACGCTGGTTACACTGGGAATGCATCCGCACCAGGCTCAGCGCGCTCAGCTTCATTTTCGGCGGCTGGATATGCGCATGCTGCGGGAGCTGATCCCCATGCATACAGATACGGTACAAATCTCTCGAGCCAGGGAAGCCCGGCGCGAGCTGGAGGAAATTTTCCAACGAGAGATGCAGCAAGAGCGACGTCAGCTGGATGGCTGGGATGAATTTGAGTAGAGGATAACCATGGCAATTCGTAAACGTTTTATCGCAGGTGCAAAATGTCCGTCCTGCCAGTCGCAGGATACGCTGGCGATGTGGCGCGAAAATAATATCGATATTGTTGAGTGTGTTAAGTGCGGTCATCAGATGCGGGAAGCAGATAAAGAGGCGCGCGAGCACGTTCGCAAAGAAGAGCAAGTGATCGGGATTTTTCATCCGGACTAGCGATATGGCGCAGCTTTTTTTAAGCTAGAGGGTACACGGGTGCAGAATTCCGCTACAATCTGCGCCACTATTCTTTCCATGCTCAGGAGATATCATGAAAGTAGCAAAGGACCTGGTGGTCAGCCTGGCCTATCAGGTACGTACAGAAGACGGTGTGTTGGTTGATGAGTCTCCGGTGAGTGCACCGCTGGACTACCTGCATGGTCACGGTTCCCTGATTTCTGGCCTGGAAACAGCGCTGGACGGTCATGAAGTTGGCGACAAATTCGATGTTGCTGTTGGCGCAAACGACGCATACGGTCAGTACGACGAAAACCTGGTGCAGCGCGTTCCTAAAGACGTCTTCATGGGCGTTGACGAACTGCAGGTTGGCATGCGTTTCCTGGCTGAAACTGACCAGGGTCCAGTACCGGTAGAAATTACCGAAGTGGAAGACGACCACGTTGTGGTTGACGGTAACCACATGCTGGCTGGCCAGAATCTGAAATTCAACGTAGAAGTTGTTGCTATCCGCGAAGCGACCGAAGAAGAACTGGCTCACGGCCACGTTCACGGTGCGCACGGTCACGACCACGATCATGACCACGGTCATGACGGTTGCTGCGGTGGTCACGGCCACGGTCACGACCATGGTCACGAGCACGGCGGCGAAGGCTGCTGCGGCGGTGGCGGTAAAGGTAACGGCGGCGGCTGCGGTTGCCACTGATCGGTATGATTGCCTGATGGCGCTACGCTTATCAGGCCTACCGTAGGCCGGATAAGACGTTTACGTCGTCATCCGGCACAAAAAAGCGGGGATATCCCCGCTTTTTTTACGTCTCAATAATGTGGCGGTGGGGTCTCTTCAGACTGCGATGCAATGTGGGACGGCTGCGTTGCTTTGAGCTTTTCCGTCAGCAGACGCAGATGGTCGCGCAGTTTGGCCATTTCCAGTTCATGCGCGGTCACCGTCACGTTGAGCTCTTCAATGGTGATCTCCTGAAATGCCAGGCGACTTTCCAGTTCAGCCAGGCGAGTTTCCATTGTTGTATCCTGCATGATTCACCTCTTTCTTTTTTCTCCGGCAGATCGCGGACTGCGGCGAATTCTACTTAACTTTGCTTGTTTGCACAGCACTCAATCTTCGGTAACGAAACTAATTTAAACAAAAAGAGTCTGAAAAGTGGTGATAATAGGGCGTGCCTGTATGTTGATTTGTTCTGCAACGCTTTATAGTACATTTTTATGTTAGCTAACCCTGGGGTGAGATGCCCCGGCCCTGGAGATATGGATGAAATCACTGTTTAAAGTAACGCTGCTGGCGACCACAATGGCTGTTGCTCTGCATGCCCCGATCACCTTCGCTGCTGATGCTGCGAAACCAGCCGCTACTGCTGACAGCAAAGCAGCATTCAAGAATGACGACCAAAAAGCCGCTTACGCGCTGGGCGCGTCCCTGGGTCGTTATATGGAAAACTCTCTGAAAGAGCAGGAAAAACTGGGCATCAAACTGGATAAAGATCAGCTGATCGCTGGTGTTCAGGATGCGTTTGCAGACAAGAGCAAACTGTCTGACCAGGAAATCGAACAAACTCTGCAGGCGTTTGAAGCGCGCGTGAAGAGCTCCGCTCAGGCGAAAATGGAAAAAGACGCGGCTGACAACGAAGCCAAAGGTAAAGTTTACCGCGAGAAATTTGCTAAAGAGAAAGGCGTTAAAACCTCTTCTACTGGCCTGGTCTACAAAGTAGAGAAAGAAGGTACTGGCGCTGCACCGAAAGACAGCGATACCGTGGTAGTTAACTACAAAGGTACGCTGATCGATGGTAAAGAGTTTGATAACTCCTACACCCGTGGTGAGCCGCTGTCTTTCCGTCTTGACGGTGTCATCCCTGGCTGGACTGAAGGCCTGAAAAACATCAAGAAAGGCGGCAAAATCCAGCTGGTTATCCCACCGGATCTGGCTTACGGTAAAACGGGCGTCCCGGGTATTCCGGCCAACTCTACGCTGGTCTTTGATGTTGAACTGTTAGACATCAAACCGGCACCGAAAGCTGACGCGCAGCCAGATGCTGCACCGGCAGATAAAGCTGCCGACAGCAGCAAAAAATAAGCTAACAGAAACCGCCGCCCACAGGGCGGCGGTTTTTTATTATCGACAGGATATAATTAATACTGGAAAGCGCCTTGTGCGCTGTATTACTTTAGATGCCCCTATAATAGTGATGAGCCTGCCCTGACAACATAACGACAGGCTCCTGAAAAGGAGTGCTTTTTTTCATGTCCAGGTCGCTTTTAACCAACGAAACCAGTGAGCTAGATTTGCTGGATCAACGTCCTTTCGATCAAACCGACTTCGATATCCTCAAATCCTACGAAGCGGTAGTGGACGGGTTGGCGATGCTCATTGGTTCCCATTGTGAAATCGTATTGCACTCTTTGCAGGATTTGAAATGCTCGGCCATCCGCATTGCTAACGGTGAACACACGGGCCGTAAAATTGGCTCACCGATTACTGACCTTGCGTTGCGTATGCTGCATGATATGACGGGTGCGGATAGCAGCGTGTCGAAGTGTTACTTCACACGTGCGAAAAGCGGTGTCTTGATGAAGTCGGTGACGATTGCCATTCGCAACCGTGAGCATCGCGTGATTGGTCTGCTGTGCATCAACATGAACCTTGATGTTCCTTTCTCGCAGATAATGAATACCTTTATCCCACCGGAAACCCCGGAAGTGGGCTCTGCCGTCAACTTCGCTTCTTCGGTGGAAGATCTGGTTACCCAGACGCTGGAATTCACGATCGAAGAAGTGAATGCCGATCGCAATGTTTCCAACAACGCGAAGAACCGCCAGATCGTCCTGAATTTATATGAGAAAGGCATCTTCGATATTAAAGATGCCATCAATCAGGTCGCCGATCGGCTGAACATCTCCAAACATACGGTCTACCTCTATATTCGTCAGTTCAAAAGCGGCGATTTCCAGGGGCAAGACAAGTAATGCGTTTTGCCATCATGGTGACAGGGCCTGCTTATGGCACGCAGCAGGCGAGCAGCGCGTTGCAATTTGCTCATGCGCTTCTCGAAGAAGGGCATGAGTTATGCAGCGTCTTTTTCTATCGAGAAGGTGTATATAACGCCAACTTACTGACTTCACCCGCCAGTGATGAATATGATCTGGTGCGGGCCTGGCAACAGCTGAACCAACAGCATGGTGTAACGCTGAATATCTGCGTGGCGGCGGCGTTGCGTCGCGGCGTTGTTGATGAAACTGAGGCAAAGCGTCTGGGACTGGCAGGGGCTAATTTACAATCAGGTTTTAACCTCAGCGGGCTTGGATCGCTGGCTGAGGCATCCCTGACCTGCGATCGCGTGGTGCAGTTCTGATGAAACGTGTTGCTTTTGTCTTTTCTACCGTGCCGCATGGCAGCGCATCTGGCCGTGAAGGATTAGATGCATTGCTAGCGACATCTGCATTAACGGAAGACCTCGGCGTGTTTTTTATCGGCGATGGCGTCTTTCAAATCCTCCAGGGACAACAACCGGATGCCGTGCTGGCGCGAGACTATATCGCAACCTTCAAGCTGTTAGGGTTGTACGATATCGATCAATGTTGGCTGTGCGCCGCTTCATTACGCGAGCGGGGCCTTCAGCAGGGGGTTAATTTTGTGGTCGATGCGACAGCGCTTGAACCGGAAGATTTACGCCGTGAGTTAGGCAACTTTGACGTCATTTTAAGGTTTTGAGACTCTCATGCTGCACACACTACATCGCTCCGCGTGGCTTACCGATTTCTCCTCTCTTCTTCGCCTGGTAGATAAAGACGATGAGCTTTTATTGCTCCAGGATGGTGTGACGGCGGCAATCGAAGGCAGCCGTTTCCTTGAAAGTCTGCAAAATGCCTCCATTAAGGTCTATGTACTGGAAGAAGACATTAAGGCTCGCGGTTTGAGTGGTCAAATTTCAGACAGTGTCGTCAGGGTTAGCTATACTGACTTCGTCAGACTTACGGTGAAGCATCCCAGCCAGATGTCCTGGTAATTGTGGGATCGTTGTATATTTCTTGACACCTTTTCGACACCGACCTAAAATTCTGCGTCCTCATATTGTATGAGGTCGTTTTATTACGTGTTTACGAAGCAAAAGCTAAAACCAGGAGCTATTTAATGGCAACAGTTAACCAGCTGGTACGCAAACCACGTGCACGCAAAGTTGCAAAAAGCAACGTGCCTGCGCTGGAAGCATGCCCGCAGAAACGTGGCGTATGTACTCGTGTATATACTACCACTCCTAAAAAACCGAACTCCGCACTGCGTAAAGTTTGCCGTGTTCGTCTGACTAACGGTTTTGAAGTGACTTCCTACATCGGTGGTGAAGGTCACAACCTGCAGGAGCACTCCGTGATCCTGATCCGTGGCGGTCGTGTAAAAGACCTCCCGGGTGTTCGTTACCACACCGTTCGTGGTGCGCTTGACTGCTCCGGCGTTAAAGACCGTAAGCAATCACGCTCCAAGTATGGCGTGAAACGTCCTAAGGCTTAATGGTTCTCCGTTAAGTAAGGCCAAACGTTTTATATTAATGTCAAACTAAACTCTTAGAGTTTTGGACAATCCTGAATTAACAACGGAGTATTTCCATGCCACGTCGTCGCGTCATTGGTCAGCGTAAAATTCTGCCGGATCCGAAGTTCGGATCAGAACTGCTGGCTAAATTTGTAAATATCCTGATGGTAGATGGTAAAAAATCTACTGCCGAAACTATCGTATACAGCGCGCTGGAGACCCTGGCTCAGCGTTCTGGTAAAAACGAACTGGAAGCTTTCGAAGTAGCTCTCGAAAACGTGCGCCCGACTGTCGAAGTTAAGTCTCGCCGCGTTGGTGGTTCTACTTATCAGGTACCAGTTGAAGTCCGTCCGGTCCGTCGTAATGCTCTGGCAATGCGTTGGATCGTTGAAGCTGCTCGTAAACGCGGTGATAAATCCATGGCTCTGCGCCTGGCGAACGAACTTTCTGATGCTGCAGAAAACAAAGGTACTGCAGTTAAGAAACGTGAAGACGTTCACCGTATGGCAGAAGCCAACAAGGCGTTCGCACACTACCGTTGGTAATCCCTTCGGAGTTTTAGTCACCAGGCGGGCGCTTCTAGTAAGCAGCCCGCTTTGGGCTACTTAAATTGAACGCCTAAAAGATAAACGAGGAATCAAATGGCTCGTACAACACCCATCGCGCGCTACCGTAACATCGGTATCAGTGCGCACATCGACGCCGGTAAAACCACTACTACCGAACGTATTCTGTTCTACACCGGTGTAAACCATAAAATCGGTGAAGTTCATGACGGCGCAGCCACCATGGACTGGATGGAGCAGGAGCAGGAACGTGGTATTACTATCACCTCCGCAGCGACTACTGCATTCTGGTCTGGTATGGCTAAGCAGTATGAACCGCATCGCGTAAACATCATCGACACCCCGGGGCACGTTGACTTCACTATCGAAGTAGAACGTTCCATGCGTGTGCTTGATGGTGCAGTAATGGTTTACTGCGCAGTTGGTGGTGTTCAGCCTCAGTCTGAAACCGTATGGCGTCAGGCAAACAAATATAAAGTTCCGCGCATTGCGTTCGTTAACAAAATGGACCGTATGGGTGCGAACTTCCTGAAAGTTGTTGGTCAGATCAAAACCCGTCTGGGCGCGAACCCTGTTCCGCTGCAGCTGGCAATTGGCGCTGAAGAAGCGTTCACCGGTGTTGTTGACCTGGTGAAAATGAAAGCCATCAACTGGAACGAAGAAGATGCAGGCGTAACCTTCACTTATGAAGATATCCCGGCTGACATGCAGGAACTGGCTGAAGAATGGCACCAGAACCTGATCGAGTCCGCTGCAGAAGCTTCAGAAGAGCTGATGGAGAAATACCTGGGTGGTGAAGAACTGACTGAAGAAGAGATCAAAAAAGCTCTGCGTCAGCGCGTTCTGAACAACGAAATCATCCTGGTAACCTGTGGTTCTGCGTTCAAGAACAAAGGTGTTCAGGCGATGCTGGATGCGGTAATTGATTACCTGCCATCCCCAGTAGACGTACCTGCGATCAACGGTATTCTGGACGACGGTAAAGATACTCCTGCTGAGCGTCATGCTAGCGATGACGAGCCGTTTGCTGCTCTGGCATTCAAAATCGCTACTGACCCGTTCGTGGGTAACCTGACCTTCTTCCGCGTGTACTCTGGTGTGGTTAACTCCGGTGACACCATCCTGAACTCCGTGAAAACTGCACGTGAACGTTTCGGCCGTATCGTACAGATGCACGCTAACAAACGTGAAGAGATCAAAGAAGTTCGCGCGGGCGATATCGCTGCTGCAATCGGTCTGAAAGACGTGACCACTGGTGACACTCTGTGTGACCCGGATCACCCGATCATTCTGGAACGTATGGAATTCCCTGAGCCGGTAATTTCCATCGCGGTAGAACCGAAAACCAAAGCTGACCAGGAAAAAATGGGTCTGGCTCTGGGCCGTCTGGCTAAAGAAGACCCGTCATTCCGCGTATGGACTGACGAAGAATCTAACCAGACCATTATCGCTGGTATGGGTGAGCTGCACCTCGACATCATCGTTGACCGTATGAAGCGTGAATTCAACGTTGAAGCGAACGTAGGTAAACCTCAGGTTGCTTACCGCGAAGCGATTCGCGCGAAAGTTACCGATATCGAAGGTAAACACGCTAAGCAGTCTGGTGGTCGCGGTCAGTACGGTCATGTTGTTATCGACATGTACCCGCTGGAGCCGGGTTCAAACCCGAAAGGCTACGAGTTCATCAACGACATCAAAGGTGGTGTAATTCCTGGCGAATACATCCCGGCCGTTGATAAAGGCATCCAGGAACAGCTGAAATCTGGCCCGCTGGCTGGTTACCCGGTTGTTGATCTGGGCGTGCGTCTGCACTTCGGTTCTTACCATGACGTTGACTCCTCTGAGCTGGCGTTTAAACTGGCCGCTTCTATCGCCTTCAAAGATGGCTTTAAGAAAGCGAAACCAGTTCTGCTTGAGCCTATCATGAAGGTTGAAGTAGAGACTCCGGAAGAGAACACCGGTGACGTAATCGGTGACTTGAGCCGCCGTCGTGGTATGCTTCGTGGTCAGGAATCCAACGTCACTGGCGTTGTTATCCATGCTGAAGTTCCGCTGTCTGAAATGTTCGGATATGCAACCCAGCTGCGTTCTCTGACCAAAGGCCGTGCTTCTTACTCCATGGAGTTCCTGAAGTACGACGATGCGCCGAACAACGTTGCTCAGGCCGTTATTGAAGCCCGTGGTAAATAATCCACAGGATTAAAACCTAAGTCCCGTGCTCTCTCCATAGGGGAGAGCACTATAGTAAGGAATATAGCCGTGTCTAAAGAAAAATTTGAACGTACAAAACCGCACGTTAACGTCGGCACCATCGGCCACGTTGACCACGGTAAAACTACCCTGACCGCTGCAATCACTACCGTACTGGCTAAAACCTACGGCGGTGCTGCTCGTGCATTCGACCAGATCGATAACGCGCCGGAAGAAAAAGCTCGTGGTATCACCATCAACACTTCTCACGTTGAATATGACACCCCGACTCGCCACTACGCACACGTAGACTGCCCGGGCCACGCCGACTATGTTAAAAACATGATCACCGGTGCTGCGCAGATGGACGGCGCGATCCTGGTTGTTGCTGCGACTGACGGCCCGATGCCGCAGACTCGTGAGCACATCCTGCTGGGTCGTCAGGTAGGCGTTCCGTACATCATCGTGTTCCTGAACAAATGCGACATGGTTGATGACGAAGAGCTGCTGGAACTGGTAGAAATGGAAGTTCGTGAACTTCTGTCTCAGTACGATTTCCCGGGCGACGACACTCCGATCGTTCGTGGTTCTGCTCTGAAAGCGCTGGAAGGCGAAGCAGAGTGGGAAGCGAAAATCATCGAACTGGCTGGCTTCCTGGATTCTTACATCCCAGAACCAGAGCGTGCGATTGACAAGCCGTTCCTGCTGCCTATCGAAGACGTATTCTCCATCTCCGGTCGTGGTACCGTTGTTACCGGTCGTGTAGAGCGCGGTATCATCAAAGTTGGTGAAGAAGTTGAAATCGTTGGTATCAAAGAGACTGCTAAGTCTACCTGTACTGGCGTTGAAATGTTCCGCAAACTGCTGGACGAAGGCCGTGCTGGTGAGAACGTTGGTGTTCTGCTGCGTGGTATCAAACGTGAAGAAATCGAACGTGGTCAGGTACTGGCTAAGCCGGGCTCTATCAAGCCGCACACCAAGTTCGAATCTGAAGTGTACATTCTGTCCAAAGACGAAGGCGGCCGTCATACTCCGTTCTTCAAAGGCTACCGTCCGCAGTTCTACTTCCGTACTACTGACGTGACTGGTACCATCGAACTGCCGGAAGGCGTAGAGATGGTAATGCCGGGCGACAACATCAAAATGGTTGTTACCCTGATCCACCCAATCGCGATGGA
>NZ_JAOWHG010000029.1:0-32967 GCF_030332745.1 Citrobacter sp. Cpo074 | reverse complement strand
TGGAGGCGCATTATAGGGAGTTTCCTGCGGCCCGCAACCCTTAAATGACAGAAAAATGACTGACTGCTGCATTCCACAGCGAAACCCCGCCTTATACCCATTTACACACAGACTTATCCACAAACCACACGATCGTTTCTACGATCCTCTCGTTATATCAGCCTCCTTCAACAGAAAAAGAAGAGGTCAAAATCGAAAATTAAAAATTCGCGAGCGTTGCGCAAACGTTTTCGTTACAATGCCCCCGCAAAACAAGGATGCCCCGTAAGGGGCGTTAGCTGAGTTTTTAGCCAAGAATTCACCTAACGCTCTCTGTAATAGTCAAATCCAGGGGATTTACCATGCAACAACGTCGTCCAGTCCGCCGCGCTCTGCTCAGTGTTTCTGACAAGGCCGGTATCATCGAATTCGCTCAGGCACTTTCCGCACGTGGTGTGGAGCTGCTGTCTACAGGTGGCACTGCGCGCCTGTTAGCGGAGAAAGGTCTGCCAGTGACCGAAGTTTCCGATTACACCGGCTTCCCGGAAATGATGGATGGACGCGTGAAGACCCTGCATCCGAAAGTCCACGGTGGCATTCTTGGTCGTCGCGGTCAGGATGACGGAATTATGGAACAGCACGGTATCGCCCCTATCGATATGGTGGTTGTAAACCTGTATCCGTTCGCCGAGACAGTGGCACGCGAAGGCTGCTCGCTGGAAGATGCGGTAGAGAACATTGATATCGGCGGCCCGACCATGGTGCGTTCCGCAGCCAAGAACCATAAAGACGTAGCGATCGTTGTGAAGAGCAGCGACTACGACGCCATTATTAAAGAGATGGATGCCAACGAAGGCTCCCTGACTCTGGAAACCCGCTTTGACCTCGCGATTAAAGCCTTCGAACACACCGCCGCCTACGACAGCATGATTGCCAACTACTTCGGCAGCATGGTTCCGGCTTACCACGGTGAGAGCAAAGAGGCCGCCGGTCGTTTCCCACGTACGCTGAACCTGAACTTCATTAAGAAGCAGGATATGCGCTACGGCGAGAACAGCCACCAGCAGGCTGCCTTCTATATAGAAGAGAATGTTAAAGAAGCATCCGTTGCCACCGCGCAGCAGGTACAGGGCAAAGCGCTTTCCTACAACAACATCGCCGATACCGACGCGGCGCTGGAGTGCGTGAAAGAGTTCAGCGAGCCAGCCTGTGTGATCGTTAAGCACGCTAACCCGTGCGGCGTGGCGGTAAGTACCTCTATTCTCGACGCTTACGACCGCGCCTATAAAACCGACCCAACCTCCGCGTTCGGCGGCATCATCGCTTTCAACCGCGAACTGGATGCCGAAACCGCGCAGGCAATTATCTCCCGTCAGTTCGTGGAAGTGATCATCGCCCCGTCCGCAACCGAAGACGCACTGAAAATCACCGCCGCCAAACAGAACGTTCGCGTTCTGACCTGCGGTCAGTGGGCACAACGTGTACCGGGCCTGGACTTCAAACGCGTTAACGGCGGTTTGCTGGTTCAGGACAGGGATCTGGGGATGGTGAGCGAAGGCGAACTGCGCGTGGTGTCCAAACGTCAGCCGACCGAGCAAGAGCTGCGCGATGCACTGTTCTGCTGGAAAGTCGCCAAGTTCGTGAAATCCAACGCCATTGTTTATGCCAAAGAGAACATGACTATCGGCATAGGCGCAGGCCAGATGAGCCGCGTGTACTCCGCAAAAATCGCCGGGATTAAAGCGGCTGACGAAGGTCTGGAAGTGAAAGGCTCTGCAATGGCCTCTGACGCCTTCTTCCCGTTCCGCGATGGTATTGATGCTGCCGCCGCCGTTGGCGTGAGCTGCGTTATCCAGCCCGGTGGTTCTATCCGTGATGACGAAGTCATTGCCGCTGCCGATGAACACGGTATTGCGATGATCTTTACCGACATGCGCCACTTCCGCCATTAATCCACGGAGCAGACGATGAAAGTATTAGTGATTGGCAACGGCGGGCGCGAGCACGCCCTGGCCTGGAAAGCCGCACAGTCCCCGCTGGTTGATACCGTTTTTGTCGCACCGGGTAACGCCGGTACCGCACTGGAGCCCGCGTTGCAGAACGTGGCTATCGGCGTCACCGATATTCCAGCTCTACTGAGCTTTGCCCAGAACGAGAAAATTGACCTGACCATCGTCGGCCCGGAAGCGCCGCTGGTGATTGGCGTGGTCGATGCGTTCCGCGCCGCTGGCCTGAAGATCTTCGGGCCAACCGAAGGCGCTGCACAGCTGGAAGGCTCCAAAGCCTTCACCAAAGATTTCCTCGCCCGTCACCAGATCCCGACGGCGGAATATCAGAACTTCACTGAGATTGAGCCAGCGTTGGCCTATCTGCGTGAGAAAGGCGCGCCGATAGTCATCAAAGCCGACGGTCTGGCCGCCGGTAAAGGTGTTATCGTGGCGATGACGCTGGAAGAAGCCGAAGCCGCCGTTCATGACATGCTGGCAGGTAACGCTTTTGGCGATGCGGGCCACCGTATCGTTATCGAAGAGTTCCTCGACGGTGAAGAAGCGAGCTTTATCGTAATGGTCGACGGCGAGCATGTGCTGCCGATGGCCACCAGCCAGGACCACAAACGCGTAGGCAACGGCGACACTGGCCCGAACACCGGCGGTATGGGTGCTTACTCACCAGCGCCGGTGGTAACTGATGAAGTGCATCAGCGCACCATGGAACACATTATTTGGCCAACCGTAAAAGGTATGGCGGCGGAAGGGAATACCTACACCGGTTTCCTGTACGCGGGTCTGATGATCGACAAACAGGGCAATCCGAAGGTTATCGAGTTCAACTGCCGCTTCGGCGACCCGGAAACCCAGCCGATCATGCTACGCATGAAATCGGACCTGGTGGAGCTTTGCCTGGCCGCTTGCGACGGCAAGCTGGATGAGAAAACCTCCGAGTGGGACGAACGCGCCTCGCTGGGTGTCGTCATTGCTGCCGGAGGTTATCCAGGTAACTACAACACCGGAGATGAAATCCACGGTCTGCCGCTGGAAGAAGTAGAAGACGGAAAAGTGTTCCATGCAGGCACTAAACTCGCCGAAGACGATCGTGTGTTGACCAGCGGTGGTCGCGTGCTGTGCGCCACCGCCCTGGGTCATACCGTGGCTGAAGCGCAGAAACGCGCTTACGCCCTGATGACCGACATCCGCTGGGATGGCAGCTTCAGCCGTAACGACATCGGCTGGCGCGCCATTGAACGCGAGCAACGCTAACGCGAAATTTTCGCCAGCAGCGTTTTACGCGTAATGCCTAACTGACGGGCGGCTTCCGTTTTATTGCCGCCCGTTTTTTCCAGCGCCGCCAGAATCACCTCTTTTTCGACATCCACCAGCGGTTGGATCTCGCCACTGAATTCCGTTTTTATCGGCGTCGCGGCAATCGCCATCGGCAGCTCGCGTTCGGAAATATATTCCCCCGTCAGCAGCACCACCGAGCGCTCAATCGCATTTTCCAGCTCACGAATATTGCCCGGCCAGTCGTAGTGGATCAGCAGATCCATCGCCTGCGGAGTAAAGCCTTTCACCGCTTTACGGTTACGCGCGGCAAAACGCTGGAGAAAATGTTCGGCTAGCAGCGGAATATCTTCCCGGCGCTGGCACAGCGCTGGCATTTCAATGGTGACGACGTTCAGGCGATAGTAGAGATCCTGACGAAAGCGCCCGGCACTGACTTCCTCTGCTAGATCGCGATGCGTAGCGGCGATCAGCCGGACATCAACCGCAATAGTCTGGTTGCTGCCAACCCGCTGCACTTCTCGCTCCTGGATAGCCCGCAGCAGACGCACCTGCATCAGCGGTGAAATATCACCGATTTCATCAAGAAATAACGTGCCGCCATCAGCTTCCACAAAGCGACCTTCCCGCCGTTTATCCGCCCCGGTAAACGCCCCTTTCTCGTGACCAAAAAGTTCGGACTCCAGCAGCGATTCATTAAGCGCCGCGCAGTTGAGCGTCACCAGCGGTTTATCGCGACGGGCGCTGCTGGCATGCAGCGCCCGGGCCACCAACTCTTTCCCCGTACCGGAGTCTCCGTGAATAAGCACCGTAGCATCCGAGGGCGCAACCATCGCGATTTCATTGAGCAACTTCTGCATCGCCGGACTACAGCCAATCATGCCAAACTGCGCAGCCGACGCCGATGGCAGTTCAGCGCTCGTTTCCCGCGTATGCGCCAGCGCCTTTTCCAGCGTCTCCTGCAGACGGTCAAAATCCAGCGGCTTGATTAAGTAGTCCAGCGCCCCGGTTTTAAGCGCCTCAACGGCAGTCTCCACGCTGGAGAACGCCGTCATGATCAAGACCGGAATCGCCGGATTCAGCGCTTTAATCTCTTTCAGCGTTGCGATGCCGTCCATCTCCGCCATGCGTACATCACACAGCACTAAATCAAATACGCGTTCGCGCACCTGTTCCAGCGTCGCTCGCCCGCTATAGGCCAGCGCGACCTCATAACCCCAGCCGCGCAGCAGCGCCTGTAAAATGGTGCAGTGGCTAATATCGTCATCTACCACCAGAATATTGATTTTTCCGCGCGTCATCCTTGTTAATCCTGTTGTTTCGCTTTGGTCGGCAGCCAAAGGGTAAAGGTCGCGCCTTTGCCCTCAACGCTTGCCACCTGAATGGTGCCACCGTGCTGTTCGATAATGTTCTGCACTACCGCCAGCCCGAGGCCGGTTCCGTCAGCTTTGGTCGTAAAGTAAGGCGTAAAAATGGCCTCCAGCTGTTCCGCCGCAATCCCCTTCCCACTATCGGTAACCACAATTTTAACGCGTTCGCCGCTGCTTTCATTCGCTTCAACCGTGATCGTGCCCTGACGACCAATCGCATGAATGGCGTTCAGATACAGATTCAACAAAACCTGAGTCAGTCGGTCAGGATCGGCCTGGATAGCGGGCAGCGTAGAATTGGCCGAAAAGCGGAGCTGGATTTCCCGGCTTGCCGCATCCTGACTCACCAGGTGTAATGAGTGGGTGATAACCTCATTGAGATCCACCTTTTGCAGCGTCAGATGTGCAGGTTTCACCAGCTCCAGCAACTCGCTCACCACCCGATTTAAACGATCCGCCTCTTTCGCCATCACCTGTGCCAACTCGTGCGACTCGCCTCCTGCCGGGGTTCGCTCGGCAAAATACTTCGCTAACCCTTTGATCGATGAAAGCGGGTTACGAATTTCATGTGCCACCCCAGCCGCAAGATGACCAAGTGCTAACAGTTTTTCTTTACGCTTCATCGCATCCTGAAGTTCTTTGTACGAGCGCTGATAGCGCTGATACCAGAAGAACGTCAGCACGGTGGCCAGCAACACAGCCGCCAGCGCAGAGAGGACTATCAGTGTGTTACGCCACTCCCTTGCCTGAGTCGCTGTCAGATCGCTGGCATCAAAGGCGATAAATATGGTTTGTGCTGGGGAGATAAGCTGCCCGTCATTGCTGGCACAGCGCGCCATGCCGTGGCGTCCTGGACCATACATCGGCTGAAACTGGCGATAAATTTCCAGTGCTGGCGTTTTTTCACCATCCCTCGCTGGAATTTCAATATTCCGCCAGCTTTCTTGCTCCCCAGGACTAAGCTGTCGCAGGACATCCGATGAATAGAGCGTTTTGCCGACCATCGCGGAATTGCTGTGGGTAATAATGACACCATGCTCATCGACGACAGCAAACCATAGCACGCCAGGCTGTACAGCCATTTCCTCCAGTAGCGTCTGCTGCTGGGCATGATGCATGCGCATCCCCATGCCTACGCGCGTACCAGACTCCAGAGCGCGAATGAGCACGCTGCCTTTTTCCAGTAGCGTTTGCCGCGCGGCACCACTTTCCCGCCCATAGTCCCGAATGGTCATAATCGAAAACCAGCCGACCAAAACCAGGATTGCCGCCAGCAAGAGTCGGCTCAACCACTTTGCCACCGTATCCTTATAAAGACGCATACGCTCTCCCTTCACCCCGCTTGTTCCTTTCATGGTTGCAGGTATACAGCAGAAATCATGCCATTTTTTCCCCCTGATAACCCTGCCCTCAGACACAAACAGCTGAAAGTAACGGGTAAAAATGACTCGCTGACGCGTTCTGGCGAGTCATTTTTACTCGTTTCCCTGCAAAGACGGCGGGTACAACGCCCGCAGGACTGGGATTGCCGCTTTGGCACGGAAGATGCAAAAGGGAATGTAAGTAACCAACAGGAGAACGAACGATGAAACGGAACAACAAACTGGCACTGATTGCACTTTCTCTTATCGCACTTGGCTCCACCCCGGTACTGGCACAGAATCACTGGGGATATGGCGACGGAATGCAGCAACGGGGCGGTACGCCAATGACCGCTGAGCAGCAGGCTGCCGCACAGAAAATCTATGATGATTATTATTCCCAGACCAGCGCGTTGCGCCAACAGCTGACATCCAAACGTTATGAGTACAATGCTCTATTAACGGCCAGCTCGCCGGACACGGCAAAAATTAACGCCGTTGCAAAAGAGATGGAAGCGTTGAATCAGTCTCTGGACGAGCAGCGCGTTAAACGTGATGTCGCAATGGCGCAGGCTGGCGTGCCACGTGGCGCGGGAATGGGCTACGGCGGATGCGGCGGTGGCGGTAACCATCGCGGCGGCGGTCATATGGGAATGGGCCACTGGTAAAAGACTTAATGCCTGATGACGCTATACGGATCAGGCCTGCTGATTTCCTGTATTCAGGTTTTCAGAAAATTTTGGCTGTAGGCTGCCAGTGACAAAAATCTTCATTGGCGACCAGCAGTAGCTGCGACCCTTCGGGCGCTTCCAGCCATGCCACACTCACCTCTACGGATGAATGTCTCTGGCGGCGCTCGATATGGTTTATCGCCCACGACTCCAGGTCTGGCTTCAGCGTTTCACCTTCACAGGTTGTGACCGTGTTATCCGCATGCCAACGTCCCTGACGCAATATCACCCGTCCCTGACGCAGCGCATCGCTGGTCTGGCGAATTTGATCGGCACGATAGCGGTAAAGCGCGATTTGATCGCTGGAAAGCTGCTGCTTTTGCCCGTCGACTTCACGCTGCATGAAGCTCAGTTCGCCCCGGTCGTCGAAGCGTATACGGACATGTTCAGCCGGTTTACTGTAAACGTTGAGTTCTATCAGAGAGAGCGAATCACCCTGCCAGCGGTATTCACTGGTAGTGGTTTCGCCTTTACGCCACGGACTAAATACCGAGAGCAAGTGAACATCGTCACCGGAGTCTTTACGCCAAATGCGTACCGCCCCCTGATCGCCAACATAGCCGCTGGCCGTGAAAGGAGGAAGCTCAGAATGGCTACCGCAGGCAGACAGTAACAGAACACCTGAAAGCCAAAGCGTATGACGCCAGATGGACAAAAGGGGCGAAACCGCCCCTTCGTTAAAACTGTTCACTGCCACGCGAATTACTTAACCGCGTCTTTCAGTGCTTTACCAGAAACAAATGCCGGTACGTTAGCTGCGGCGATTTTGATTTCTTTACCGGTCTGCGGGTTGCGGCCAGTGCGCTCAGCACGGTGGTTCACTTTGAAGGTACCGAAACCAACCAGTTGTACAGCATCGCCTTCTTTCAGAGACTCAGTAATAGCAGCCAGAGTGGATTCCAGAGCAGCTTTAGCCTGTGTTTTAGACAGTTCTGCTTTGTCTGCAATTACATCAATCAGTTGAGTCTTGTTCATAAGTTATCCTTACAATGTGTTTATCGCTTGCTAAGCATCGAGTGCGACGGAAATGCCAGAAAAGCACTCTCCTGCATACACGCACCGATAGCCACTTTTTTTCGCCCCCCAAATGTAGACCAGACCGGGGGCGGATGGGAAGCCTTCAGGCACGACAAATCAGGCGTTAAATCACGTTTTGTGGTGTCATTGCTGAAAATTTATACCAATATTGCTCTCGCCAGCCTCGCGCAGGTCTGCACGCAGCCCTTTTATCAGCTCAATATCGCGTTCTTCACAGTCGGCTAAAAGTCGGAAAATTTCCCACTGAATATCCCATTCTTGCTCAACGGCAGGGTTTTCTTTGAGCTCTTCATCGGTCATTTCACGACCAGCCTGAGTCATTTCCAGCATCGCAACCGTCGTAATCGAAGCCTTACTCACTTCGATTGCATGCTCCAGCGTTTCACCGCTAAGACGCGAATGCATCAGTTCGCTTAATGCCACACAGGCATCAATCGCCGGATAAACACCGTACAGATCGTAATCGTCTGCAGAAGGAATGGCCTCTTCAAATTTTTCCAGCTGGCTGTCGAAATTGATTTTCGCGTCTTTAACCGTCAGCGCTTCCCAAATCAGATCCAGAATTCGGCGGTAAATCTGTCCATCGCCAAATTCAGTTTGCTTGCAGAACATGGCGTAGTTTGGGTACATGCGTTCGCACAGACAAGCCATAAACGTGACGTGCTGCCAGCTTTCCAGCTTCTCCAGACGCAGGTGAATCGGATTTTGTAACATGATGAGTTCTCAAATACGGAAATTAGCCGCAGTTTACCCGATATGGGGCGTTTTTGCTGCAAGCCGAGTAAAAGCCGGGCGTTCGGATGCCACTGCATCTGCCCAGCGTGTGGGTTCCGGCAAACGATAGCCGTTCATACAGCGTTGAACCCACGCCAGTGCGCTGTCCATACTCACGCGGTGGCCCGTGGAAATAAACAACGGGTTACAGCGCGCTTTGCTGCGCCAGACCCATGCCAGTTGTTCGCCTTTATCCAGCAACGGCGCTAGCGCACCAGGTTCAGCAGCGAGCGATTCAAACTTGCCGCACAACCGTTTTTTCGCCACACCAATCGTTGGTACGTCCACCAGCAGGCCAAAATGGCTGGCCACGCCCAGACGACGCGGGTGAGAAATGCCATGACCATCAACGAACAGCAGATCTGGCTTGTGCGAGAGCAGTTGCCAGGCGGCCATCAGCGCGGGAGTTTCACGAAAGGAGAGAAAACCGGGAATGTAGGGCATGGTGGTGGCGATACGCGCCACCTTGTATTCGACCAGTTCAAGCGTGGGATACTTCAGTAAGACCATCGCGGCTCGCGTCACTTCGCCACCCTGCTCAAACCCAACGTCCGCCCCGCCGATCAGATCCGGCG
The DNA here is from genome assembly GCF_030332745.1 of Citrobacter sp. Cpo074. Lineage (NCBI taxonomy): Bacteria > Pseudomonadati > Pseudomonadota > Gammaproteobacteria > Enterobacterales > Enterobacteriaceae > Citrobacter > Citrobacter sp. Cpo074. The sequence continues at coordinate 23,861 of NZ_JAOWHG010000029.1, read as the reverse complement.
GATCGGTCTTCAGACGATCCTCGCGGATCACTGAAGAGGCCAGTTCAAGCTGCTGCGCGCGTAATGACGCGAGATCCATGATGACTCCTTAGCGGTGGTACTGTTCGGACAACCGATGTACCGCCTCCACAAAGACACCCGCATGTTCTGGCGGGACGTCCTGATGAATGCCGTGGCCCAGGTTAAAGACATGCCCTTCACCCTGACCGAATCCGGCCAGAATTGTCGCCACCTCTTCTTCGATGCGGGCTGGCGGCGCATACAGCATGGACGGATCCATATTGCCCTGGAGCGCCACTTTATGACCTACACGACGACGCGCATCGGCAATGTCAGTAGTCCAGTCGAGACCTAACGCATCACAGCCGGTTTCCGCCATCGCTTCCAGCCACTGACCACCGCCTTTGGTAAACAGGGTCACCGGTACACGACGACCTCCATTCTCACGCAGCAGACCATCGACGATTTTGTGCATGTAGTACAGGGAAAACTGCTGATAGTCGCGACCGGTCAGCACACCGCCCCAGGTATCGAAAATCATCACCGACTGCGCGCCCGCTTTGATCTGCGCGTTCAGGTACAGCGTGACGCTCTTCGCCAGCTTATCAAGCAGCAGATGCAGCGCTTTAGGGTCGGCGTACATCATCTTTTTAATCACGGTGAAGGCTTTGCTGCTGCCGCCTTCAACCATGTAGGTCGCCAGCGTCCACGGGCTACCGGAGAAGCCGATCAGCGGCACTTCGCCTTTCAGTTCACGGCGGATAGTGCGCACCGCGTTCATCACGTACCCCAGCCCATCTTCCGGGTCAGGGATCGGCAGTTTGTCGACGTCAGCCTTGCTGGTAATCGGAGAGGTGAAGCGTGGACCTTCTCCTGCTTCAAAATACAGCCCGAGTCCCATCGCATCCGGGATCGTCAGGATATCCGAGAAGAGGATCGCGGCATCAAGTTTATAGCGACGCAGCGGCTGCAACGTGACTTCGCAGGCCAGCTCGGCATTTTTGCACAGCGCCATAAAATCACCCGCTTCGGCACGGGTAGCTTTGTATTCCGGTAGATAGCGGCCTGCCTGGCGCATCATCCATACCGGAGTGACATCAACGGGCTGGCGCAGCAGCGCACGCAGATAACGATCGTTCTTCAGTTCGGTCATTTTTGCAGTTCCTTATTGCGTCAGTCCATCAGTGTATCACCACTCGCTCTTTACTCGTACTCAGCCCGACACATTGCCACAGTGTCTTCAATCAATCGACGCGCGACAGTACCCGGCGGGGGTAAGAGCGGTAAGTCGTCATAGCGATACCAGTTCGCTTCGAGCAGCTCTTTCGGGTCGATGACGATTTCGCCGCTATCATACTCCGCCATAAATGCGGTCATCAAAGACTGCGGGAATGGCCACGGCTGAGAAGTGACATAGCGCAGATTTTTCACCTTAATCCCGCTTTCTTCCATAACTTCACGCGCCACCGCCTGTTCTAAGGTCTCGCCCACTTCGACAAAACCTGCCAGTACGGTATGCACGCCGTTACGATGGCGAACATGTTGGGCAAGCAGGATGGAATCATCTCGGCGAATAGCGACGATTATGCACGGGGCAATTTGCGGGTAATAACGTTCACGGCAGTGGCTACAGAGCATCGCCCACTCCGTTTTACTCGGGTGCATGGGATGGCCGCAGTAGCCGCAGAATTTATGCGAGCGATAGAACTCCGCCAGCTGTACGCCGCGTCCGGCCAGTTGAAACAGGCCAACATCCTGGTCAATGACCTGGCGCACCGACCCCATATCGTGTCGACGCTGCTGCTGCACCAGCCAGACAGTTTCCCCTTCCCACTCGCCTATTGGCAGCGCGCGCTGACCAATCAGATCAAAACGGGCTGCGTCGCCATAAGGTAGCTCGCCATGAGGTAACCATAACTTTTGCTCATGACTGACGATCCACCAGCCGCTATCTAATTTTTCAATTATACGATCCATATCTCTTGCGCAACCTTTGCTTCACAGGCATGTTGTTTACATTATTTTTACATTTACGGGTGAGCAGTTCCTAAACACCATCTTGCGGAGTCAATCATGTTAAACCAGCTGGAAAGCCTGACGGAGCACGTCGGAGGAAGTAATAAACTGGTTGATCGCTGGCTACATGTACGTAAGCACCTGCTCGTGGCTTACTACAATCTGGTTGGCATTAAGCCTGGCAAAGAATCGTACATGCGACTCAATGAAAAAGCGCTGGATGATTTTTGTCAGAGCCTGGTCGATTACCTCTCCACCGGACACTTCAGTATTTATGAACGTATTCTCCATAAATTGGAAGGGAACGGGCAGCTTTTAAAAGCCACAAAAATTTGGCCGCTGCTGGAAGCCAATACGCAGCTGATCATGGACTACTATGACTCCAGCCTGGAAACTGCGATTGATCATGATAACTTCCTTGAATTTCAACAGGTTTTATCGGATCTCGGCGAGGCACTGGAAGCCCGATTCGTGCTGGAAGATAAGTTGATCATGCTGGTATTTGACGCAATGCACGAGAGTAACACTCTCAAACGTCATGCTTGAGATTTGCGGCATTAACGCGTAGTTTACATTCATTACCTCTTTACTGAGGTTACTTCTTGTCGGAGTGCTTATTTTCCACAGCAGCATGAGTGGAAAAGGCTGAGACCGTTAATTCGGGATCCGCGGAACCTGATCAGGTTAAAACCTGCGAAGGGAACAAGAGTCAATCTGCAATAGCATCGCCCCCGGGCGAGCTTCTCTCTTGCTTCATCCGTCGTCTGACAAGCCATATCCTTACTTTTATTTGGAATGAGCTATGTCTGCCACTACTAAACCATCACGCCGCGAACAGCGCGCTCAAGCCCAACACTTTATCGATACCCTGGAAGGGACCGCCTTCCCTAACTCAAAACGCATTTATATTACCGGTTCGCAGCCGGATATCCGCATTCCGATGCGCGAAATTCAGCTCAGCCCAACACTGACTGGCGGTAGCAAAGACAACCCGCAGTTCGAAGAGAACGAAGCCGTTCCGGTATACGACACCTCCGGACCGTATGGCGATCCTGACGTGGCGATTAACGTCCAGCAGGGTCTGGCAAAGCTGCGCCAGCCGTGGATTGCGGCGCGTAACGATAGCGAAGAATTAGACGACCGGAGTTCCGCTTATACCAAAGAACGTCTGGCCGACGATGGCCTAGACGAGCTGCGTTTCACCGGCCTGCTGACGCCAAAGCGCGCCAAAGCGGGTAAGCGAGTCACCCAACTGCACTACGCCCGCCAGGGAATAGTGACCCCGGAGATGGAGTTCATCGCCATCCGTGAAAACATGGGCCGCGAGCGCATTCGCAGTGAAGTGCTTCGCCACCAGCATCCGGGGATGAACTTTGGTGCACGCCTGCCGGAAAACATCACGCCGGAATTCGTGCGTGATGAAGTGGCCGCGGGCCGCGCGATTATTCCTGCCAACATCAACCACCCGGAATCCGAGCCGATGATTATCGGTCGCAACTTCCTGGTGAAGGTTAACGCCAACATCGGTAACTCTGCCGTCACCTCCTCCATTGAAGAAGAGGTAGAGAAGCTGGTGTGGTCGACGCGCTGGGGCGCGGACACGGTGATGGATCTCTCCACCGGTCGCTATATCCACGAAACCCGTGAGTGGATCCTGCGTAACAGTCCGGTACCGATCGGTACTGTGCCGATCTACCAGGCGCTGGAGAAGGTCAACGGGATCGCCGAAGATCTCACCTGGGAAGCCTTCCGCGACACGTTGCTGGAGCAGGCCGAACAGGGCGTCGACTACTTCACCATTCACGCGGGCGTGCTGCTGCGCTACGTGCCGATGACTGCCAAACGCCTGACCGGCATTGTCTCACGCGGCGGTTCAATTATGGCGAAATGGTGCCTTTCTCATCACAAAGAGAACTTCCTGTACGAACATTTCCGCGAGATTTGCGAAATCTGCGCCGCCTACGACGTCTCTTTGTCGCTGGGTGACGGCCTGCGCCCGGGTTCAATTCAGGATGCGAACGACGAAGCGCAGTTCTCCGAGCTGCATACGCTGGGCGAGCTGACCAAAATCGCCTGGGAATACGACGTGCAGGTGATGATAGAAGGTCCAGGTCATGTGCCCATGCATATGATCCAGCGCAACATGACCGAAGAGCTGGAGCACTGCCATGAAGCACCGTTCTACACTTTAGGACCGTTGACCACCGATATCGCACCGGGCTACGACCACTTTACTTCCGGGATCGGTGCGGCGATGATCGGTTGGTTTGGCTGCGCGATGCTGTGCTACGTCACGCCAAAAGAGCACCTCGGCCTGCCGAACAAAGAAGATGTTAAACAAGGGTTGATTACCTACAAGATTGCCGCCCATGCAGCTGACTTAGCAAAAGGTCATCCGGGCGCGCAGATCCGCGATAACGCCATGTCGAAAGCGCGCTTCGAATTCCGCTGGGAAGACCAGTTTAACCTCGCGCTCGACCCGTTCACCGCCCGCGCCTACCACGATGAAACCCTGCCACAGGAATCCGGTAAGGTCGCCCACTTCTGCTCCATGTGCGGGCCGAAGTTCTGCTCGATGAAAATCAGCCAGGAGGTTCGCGACTACGCTGCTGCACAAACGATTGAAGTCGGCATGGCAGATATGTCGGAGAACTTCCGCGCCAAAGGCGGCGAAATTTACCTCAAAAAAGAGGAGGCGTAATGTACCAGCCTGATTTCCCGACCGTGCCGTTTCGCCTCGGGCTTTACCCGGTGGTAGACAGCGTGCAATGGATTGAACGTTTGCTGCAGGCGGGTGTACGCACGATCCAACTGCGCATTAAAGATAAGCGTGATGAAGAGGTCGAAACCGACGTTATGGCCGCCATTGAACTGGGGCGTCGCTATAACGCCCGTCTGTTTATCAACGACTACTGGCGTCTGGCAATTAAGCACCGCGCTTACGGCGTACATCTGGGCCAGGAAGACCTTGAAACCACCGACCTGAAGGCGATTCAGGCGGCGGGGCTACGCCTGGGGATCTCCACTCACGATGATATGGAGATCGACGTCGCGCTCGCCGCTAAGCCTTCTTATATCGCGCTGGGTCATGTTTTTCTCACGCAAACCAAACAGATGCCTTCCGCCCCGCAGGGACTCACGCAACTGGCAAACCATATTGAACGATTAGCGGATTACCCGACCGTCGCCATTGGCGGTATCAGCCTTGAGCGCGCCCCGGCGGTACTGGCGACCGGCGTCGGCAGCATTGCCGTGGTCAGCGCCATTACCCAGGCGGCTGACTGGCAGGTCGCCACGGCCCAACTACTGGATATCGCGGGAGTGGGCGATGAATGACCGCGACTTTATGCGTTACAGCCGACAGATCCTGCTCGGCGATATCGCCATTGAAGGCCAGCAAAAGCTACTCGATAGCCATGTGCTGATTGTCGGTTTAGGCGGGTTAGGTTCGCCTGCCGCGCTGTATCTGGCGGGAGCAGGCATCGGAAAACTGACGCTGGTAGACGATGACGACATTCATCTGAGCAACCTGCAGCGCCAGATCCTGTTTACCACTGATGATATCGCACGTTCAAAATCGCAGGTTGCCCAGCAGCGCCTGACGCGGCTCAACCCGGATATCGAGCTGGTGTCACTCCAGCAGCGACTGAAAGGCGATGCGCTTCGGCATGCGGTAGCGCGTGCCGATGTGGTGCTCGACTGTACCGATAACATGGCCACGCGCCAGGAAATTAACGCCGCCTGCGTAACGCTCAACACCCCGCTCGTCACCGCCAGCGCCGTCGGCTTTGGCGGCCAACTGATGGTGCTGACGCCCCCGTGGGAACAAGGATGTTACCGCTGCCTGTGGCCGGACGATGTAGAGCCCGAACGCAACTGCCGTACCGCCGGTATCGTCGGACCGGTTGTGGGCGTGATGGGCACCCTGCAGGCGTTGGAAGCGATTAAATTGCTCAGCGGTATTGAGACGCCCAGCGGAGAGCTACGCCTGTTTGACGGTAAAACCAGCCAGTGGCGCAGCTTCGCACTACGACGCGCCAGCGGCTGCCCGGTATGCGGAGGGCAACATGCAGATTCAGTTCAATGATGAGCCGATGCAGTGCGCCGAAGGACAAACCGTCAGTGGGCTGCTCACTGCGCTTAATCAGCTTAAACCGGGCGCGGCGCTGGCGCTCAATCAGCAGATCCTCCCGCGCGAGCAGTGGGAGCAGCAAATCGTGCAGGAAGGCGACCAGATCCTGCTTTTTCAGGTTATTGCAGGGGGTTGATATGTTACGTATTGCCGACAAAACGTTTGATTCGCATCTGTTCACCGGCACCGGAAAATTTGCTTCATCGCAGCTGATGGTCGAGGCGATTCGCGCCTCCGGCAGCCAACTGGTAACGCTGGCCATGAAGCGCGTGGATTTACGTCAGCACAACGATGCCATTCTGGCGCCGCTGGTAGAAGCTGGTGTGACGCTGTTGCCCAACACTTCGGGGGCAAAAACCGCTGAAGAGGCGATTTTTGCTGCCCAGTTAGCGCGTGAAGCGCTGGGCACAAACTGGCTGAAATTAGAAATCCATCCGGACGCCCGCTGGCTGTTACCCGATCCAATCGAAACATTGAAAGCCGCAGAAGCACTGGTGAAAAAGGGCTTCGTGGTGCTGCCTTACTGTGGCGCAGATCCGGTGCTGTGCAAACGGCTGGAAGAAGTAGGATGTTCTGCAGTCATGCCGCTCGGCGCGCCCATCGGTTCTAATCAGGGACTGGAAACCAAAGCGATGCTGGAGATTATTATCCAACAGGCGACCGTGCCGGTGGTGGTTGATGCAGGCATCGGCGTCCCCAGCCACGCCACGCAGGCGCTGGAAATGGGCGCCGACGCGGTGTTGGTCAATACGGCAATCGCGGTAGCCGACAGCCCGGTGATGATGGCAACCGCCTTCCGTCTGGCCGTTGAAGCTGGCTTGCTGGCACGCCAGGCGGTACCAGGAAGCAAAAGTTCGCAGGCAAGTCCCACCAGCCCGTTAACCGGATTCCTGGAGGCCTTCGCATGAAAACGTTCAGCGACCGCTGGCGACAGCTGGACTGGGATGACATCCGCCTGCGTATCAACGGTAAAACCGCCGCTGACGTGGAGCGCGCCCTCAACGCTTCGCATCTTAGTCGCGACGATCTGATGGCATTGCTCTCTCCTGCCGCCGCCGATTATCTGGAGCCGCTGGCGCAGCGGGCGCAGAAGCTCACCCGTCAGCGTTTTGGTAACACGGTGAGCTTTTACGTGCCGTTGTATCTCTCCAACCTTTGCGCCAACGACTGCACCTACTGCGGTTTTTCGATGAGCAACCGTATCAAACGCAAAACGCTGGACGAAGATGAGATAATACGGGAGTGTGCGGCTATCCGTGAGCTGGGTTTTGAGCATCTGCTGCTGGTCACCGGTGAACATCAGGCAAAAGTGGGGATGAATTACTTTCGTCGCCATTTGCCTGCCATTCGCCGCCAGTTCGCCTCTTTACAGATGGAGGTACAGCCGTTGTCAGAGGCTGAATATGCAGAGCTGAAGACGCTGGGGCTGGATGGCGTGATGGTGTATCAGGAGAGCTACCATGAGGCAACTTACGCTCGTCACCATTTAAAAGGGAAAAAGCAGGATTTCTTCTGGCGCCTGGAAACGCCGGACAGGCTGGGCCGCGCAGGGATCGACAAAATCGGTCTTGGCGCGTTGATTGGTTTGTCCGACAGCTGGCGGGTTGATTGCTATATGGTGGCTGAACATCTGCTATGGATGCAGCAGCATTACTGGCAGAGCCGTTACTCTATCTCCTTCCCTCGCCTGCGCCCATGCACCGGAGGCGTTGAGCCTGCATCGATCATGGATGAGCGACAGTTGGTCCAGACCATTTGCGCGTTTCGTTTACTGGCGCCAGAAATTGAGCTGTCGCTCTCCACCCGCGAATCGCCATGGTTTCGTGACCATGTGATCCCGTTGGCGATCAACAACGTCAGCGCCTTCTCAAAAACCCAGCCCGGTGGTTATGCCGATAACCACCCCGAACTGGAACAGTTCTCCCCGCACGACGATCGTCGCCCAGAAGCCGTTGCTGAAGCACTCATGGCCCAGGGTTTACAGCCCGTGTGGAAAGACTGGGACAGCTATCTGGGGCGCGCTTCACAGGTACCGTAGGTCAGGAGCAATCGCATAAACAAAAAAACCCGCTTTCGCGGGTTTTTTCTTCACTGACACTTAACTGCTCGGGCTCTGGCCTTCATCGCTATCGTAAGCGCTCGTGAAATTATCGGCGATTACAGCGCGACAACGTTAACAGCAGACGGGCCTTTAGCGCCATTCTCCACGGAGAACTCCACCTTTTGACCTTCGTCTAACGTTTTAAAATCGTTACTCTGGATAGCGGAGAAATGTACAAACACATCCTTACTACCGTCCTGAGGAGTGATAAAGCCGAAGCCTTTATCAGAGTTAAACCATTTTACTAAACCAGTCATTTTGTTAGACATAGATACTTCCTTTCATGTTTTTGAGCCGCTTATGCAGCGAAGATGGCCTGTTTTGCAGAAATTAACTTATGGGGCACTTAGGGAGGAGGCTCATGAAGAAGAGTATCTGAGGATAACGCTTGAACTGAGAACTGCTTTACTAAAACTGCTTGCATAAGGTCTGTGTTCCAAACCGATGCCGCTATAGTAGACCTACTTCTAATCATTAAGCAAGCATTAATTTTTTTAATACTCACTGAGTGATGCAATGTTGAACCATCGCGGCTAAGCATCCTGGATAACAGCTTGATCTACAATGAACAAAAGCCCCGACTATTGCAGTCAGGGCTTTACGTTACTACACACTTCAAATTTAACATTAATAAACTTAACGATTTAATACTGCTGATGGTACTACTTTAAAATGTACACGTTTACTACAGATAATATTGGATATTGATACTAACTAAAGCTTTCCTCTATTTACCGTTAAACACATTCCACCCGCTTGATAATAGAACTCAAGGCTGGTGACCTAAACAAGTACACTTCCCCTCGCGACATATACTCTTTGATGCGTTGCCTTATTTCCCTTGTGATAACCAGAAAAGCAGAAATCACAAACATTTACTATAAAATCATGGCGTTACATCGTCGCGCTTTACTGACTTTTTGCGATTAGATATATCAACTACGTGGCCTGAAAGCATTGTCGAAGTGAAAAAATAGCGTTTTCAGCATCGACTATCCCATACAAAAAATACTTCGTGGCCTTTATCGCAAACCCCAATCAAGCTCTACTAACACTGACTACGTTAACAGCAAACTACAATTTCTCCGCTGTTAAGTATTAACATACGGGTTTAAAAAACGCTGTCAATACTGTTTTTTATAACATGTATTTATTGACAGTAATTATATATTCCAGCATGTGATAAGCGAGTCAAAAAGCCGCTGGCCCTGGTCCAGATCGCAGGGTTCCGCTTCTTTTTGTAACCGGTTTCAGAAAAAGCGGCTTTCTTTGTGATGCCTTGCACACAATCGTTGCAAAGCAGTTGTTGCTATGGCTGGCTCGCGATAATTATCAACTCACACATGTTGATCGAGACTGCTTATGAAAAACATCGTTTTATGCTGTGCCGCCGGAATGTCCACCAGCATGCTGGTGCAAAGGATGAAAGATGCCGCCCAGAAAAAAGGCGTCGACGTCACTATCAAAGCCGTCCCGGTGGCCGAGTTTGAAGAGAATATCGCTACAGCGGATATCGTTTTGCTCGGTCCACAGGTTAAGTATGAACAGGCCAAGCTACAGGCGATCGCCGACCCACTAGGCAAAAAGGTCGCCGTTATCGACATGATGGATTACGGCATGATGAAAGGCGATGCGGTACTGGATAAGGCGCTGAAACTACTGGAGTGATGGTATGGAAGAGTTAGAAACGATCATCATGGAGTTATTGGTAAACGCTGGCGCTGCACGCAGCCAGGCCCTGACGGCATTGCAACTGGCGCGTAAAGGTGATTTCTCCGGTGCAGAACAAGCGATGACGGAATCACGCGAGTACGTCAAACAAGCGCATAAAATCCAGACCCAGCTGATCGGTATTGACGAGGGCACCGGCAAACTACCGGTTAATCTCATCACCGTCCATTCGCAGGACCACCTGATGAATGCCATGGTGATTCAGGATCTGGCCGGCGATATGATTGAGCTTTATCGGCGGTTACCGCCGGTAAATTAATGACACTGCCGGATGGCTTTGTAGACCTGATAAGCGCCATCAGAAATAACATAGACATAAAAAAACCCGCCGAAGCGGGTTTTTTATTATGGTCGGCAACGATTAATCGTTGTCAGAACCGCCCAGGCCTGCGTTCAGCAGTTCTGCCAGGCTGGCAGACGCATCTTCAGCAGTTACCTGCGGTGCAGCTGGCAGTTCGCCCGCTGCGCGACGGCGCATACGATCCTGGTGGTACGCATAACCAGTACCTGCCGGGATCAGACGACCCACGATGACGTTCTCTTTCAAACCGCGCAGTTCATCACGTTTACCTGCAACAGCTGCTTCGGTCAGGACACGCGTGGTTTCCTGGAACGATGCTGCAGAGATGAAGGACTCGGTTGCCAGAGACGCTTTGGTGATACCCAGCAGATCGCGGGAGAACGTTGCACCCACTTTGCCGTTCGCTTCCAGCTCGCGGTTTGCGATCTTGACGCGGGAGTATTCAACCTGCTCGCCTTCCAGGAAGTCGGAGCTACCAGCGCTTTCGATGGTGGCTTTACGCAGCATCTGACGAACGATAACTTCGATGTGTTTATCGTTAATCTTAACACCCTGCAGACGGTATACGTCCTGAACTTCGTTAACGATGTAACGAGTTACAGCATGCACACCACGCAGACGCAGGATGTCGTGCGGCGCTTCCGGACCGTCGGAAACCACGTCACCACGTTCTACACGTTCACCTTCGAACACGTTGAGCTGACGCCATTTCGGAATCATCTCTTCGTACGGTTCGCTACCGTCTACCGGGGTGATAACCAGACGACGTTTACCTTTGGTTTCTTTACCGAAGGAAATGATGCCGCTGATTTCAGCCAGGATTGCCGGCTCTTTCGGACGACGTGCTTCGAACAGGTCCGCAACGCGCGGCAGACCACCGGTGATATCCTTGGTACCGCCGGATTCCTGCGGAACACGCGCCAGGGTGTCACCAGAGCTGATCTGTACGCCATCTTCCAGCTGAACAATCGCTTTACCCGGCAGGAAGTACTGAGCAGGCATATCGGTGCCTGGGATCAGAACGTCGTTGCCCTGAGCATCAACAATTTTCAGTGCCGGACGCAGGTCTTTACCACCCGCAGTACGCTCTGCAGAATCCAGAACCACCAGAGAAGACAGACCGGTCAGCTCGTCAGTCTGACGAGTAATGGTCTGGCCATCGATCATGTCAGTGAAGCGGACAAAACCACTCACTTCGGTGATAACTGGCATGGTGTGCGGATCCCAGTTTGCTACGGTTTCGCCGCCAGCAACCTGTTCGCCATCACCTTTCGCCATAACGGAGCCGTAAGGCACTTTATAGCTTTCTTTGGTACGGCCGAATTCGTCGATCAGTTTCAGTTCGGTGTTACGTGAGGTGATAACCAGTTTACCGCTGGAGTTCACAACCGACTTCGCGTTGCTCAGACGGATGCTACCTTTGTTTTTCACCTGGATGCTGGATTCAGCAGCCGCACGAGATGCCGCACCACCGATGTGGAACGTACGCATCGTCAGCTGTGTACCCGGTTCACCGATGGACTGTGCCGCGATAACGCCGATTGCTTCACCTTTGTTGATGATGTGGCCACGCGCCAGGTCACGACCATAGCAGTGCGCACATACACCAAAGTCGGTGTCACAAGATACAACGGAACGGACTTTAACGGAGTCAACGGAGTTCTCTTCCAGCAGATCACACCACTGTTCGTGCAGCAGCGTGTTGCGTGGAACCAGAATATCCGCCGTACCCGGCTTCAGAACGTCTTCAGCAGTTACACGACCCAGAACGCGATCGCGCAGCGGCTCTTTAACGTCACCACCCTCGATAACCGGGGTCATGGTGATGCCTTCCAGAGTGCCGCAATCGTCTTCAGTAACAACCAGGTCCTGCGCGACGTCAACCAGACGACGAGTCAGATAACCGGAGTTCGCTGTTTTCAGTGCGGTATCCGCCAGACCTTTACGAGCACCGTGAGTAGAGATGAAGTACTGGAGTACGTTCAGACCTTCACGGAAGTTCGCGGTGATTGGCGTTTCGATGATGGAGCCATCTGGCTTCGCCATCAGACCACGCATACCGGCCAGCTGACGAATCTGTGCTGCAGAACCACGCGCACCGGAGTCGGCCATCATGTAGATGCTGTTGAAGGAAACCTGCTGCTCTTCTACGCCGTCACGGTTAATAACGGTTTCGGTTTGCAGGTTATCCATCATCGCTTTGGATACACGATCGTTCGCCGCAGCCCAGATATCGATAACTTTGTTATAGCGTTCGCCTGCGGTTACCAGACCAGACTGGAACTGCTCCTGGATCTCAGCAACTTCAGCTTCCGCTTCAGAGATGATCTCGTGTTTCTTCTCTGGGATGACCATGTCATCAATACCAACAGATGCACCTGAACGCGCTGCATATGCAAAGCCGGTGTACATTGTCTGGTCAGCGAAGATAACGGTCGGCTTCAGGCCCAGAATGCGGTAACAGGTGTTCAGCATTTTGGAGATAGCTTTCTTGCCCAGCGCCTGGTTGACGATGGAGAAAGGCAGACCTTTCGGTACGATCATCCACAGAATGGCACGGCCAACGGTCGTGTCTTTCAGGCTGGTTTTCGCAACGAATTCGCCGTTTTCATCTTTTTCATATTCGGTGATACGCACTTTAACGCGCGCATGCAGAGAGGCAAGACCTGCGCGATAGATACGCTCAGCTTCTTTCGGGCCAGTCAGCACCATGCCTTCGCCTTTGGCGTTAACACAGTCACGGGTCATGTAGTACAGACCCAATACAACGTCCTGAGACGGAACGATGATAGGTTCGCCGTTCGCCGGAGACAGGATGTTGTTGGTAGACATCATCAGCGCACGCGCTTCGAGCTGGGCTTCCAGCGTCAGCGGTACGTGAACAGCCATCTGGTCACCATCGAAGTCGGCGTTATATGCCGCACAAACCAGCGGGTGCAGCTGGATAGCTTTACCTTCGATCAGTACCGGTTCAAATGCCTGGATACCCAGACGGTGCAGTGTTGGTGCACGGTTCAGCAGTACCGGGTGTTCGCGGATAACTTCGTCCAGGATATCCCAAACGACAGCTTCTTCACGCTCAACCATTTTCTTAGCGGCTTTGATGGTGGTGGCCAGGCCACGCAGTTCCAGCTTGCCGTAGATGAACGGTTTGAACAGTTCCAGTGCCATTTTCTTCGGCAGACCGCACTGATGCAGACGCAGGTATGGACCTACGGTGATTACAGAACGACCGGAGTAGTCAACACGCTTACCGAGCAGGTTCTGACGGAAACGACCCTGCTTACCTTTGATCATGTCGGCCAAAGATTTCAGAGGACGTTTGTTAGAACCGGTGATCGCACGACCGCGACGACCGTTATCCAGCAGGGCGTCAACCGCTTCCTGCAGCATACGTTTTTCGTTGCGTACGATGATGTCCGGTGCAGCCAGATCCAGCAGACGCTTCAGACGGTTGTTACGGTTGATAACGCGACGATACAGATCGTTCAGATCCGACGTTGCGAAACGACCACCATCCAGCGGAACCAGCGGACGCAGATCTGGCGGCAGAACCGGCAGAACGGTCAGGATCATCCACTCTGGCTTGTTGCCAGACTGTACGAAGGCTTCCAGCAGTTTGATACGCTTGGTCAGCTTCTTACGCTTGGTTTCAGAGTTGGTTTCGTTCAGCTCTTCGCGCAGAGTTTCACACTCTTGCTCCAGATCCATGCTTTTCAGCAGAGCCTGGATAGCTTCCGCACCCATCTTCGCGTCGAATTCGTCACCGAATTCTTCCAGCGCGTCCAGATACTGCTCTTCAGTCAGGATCTGTTGACGTTCCAGGTTAGTCATACCGCCTTCGATAACTACATAAGATTCGAAGTACAGCACGCGCTCGATATCGCGCAGCGGCATATCAAGCAGCAGACCGATACGGGACGGCAGCGATTTCAGGAACCAGATGTGAGCGGTCGGAGACGCCAGCTCGATGTGGCCCATACGCTCACGGCGTACTTTGGTCTGGGTCACTTCAACGCCGCACTTCTCACAGATCACACCACGGTGTTTCAGGCGCTTGTACTTACCGCACAGGCACTCATAGTCTTTTACCGGCCCAAAGATACGGGCGCAGAAAAGGCCGTCACGTTCAGGTTTGAACGTACGGTAGTTAATGGTTTCCGGCTTCTTAACTTCACCGAAAGACCATGAACGGATCATGTCTGGCGAGGCCAGAGCAATTTTGATCGCATCAAACTCTTCGGTTTTAGTCTGCGCTTTCAGAAACTTTAATAAATCTTTCACGGATTTGCTCCCGTCGGAGTTAGCACAATCTGGCGCTGGCTGTTACGCCAGCACCAGTGACCTGTTTGATCGAGAGTTACTCGTCTTCCAGCTCGATGTTGATACCCAGCGAACGAATCTCTTTCAACAGTACGTTGAAGGATTCCGGCATGCCTGGTTCCATCTGATGGTTGCCGTCCACGATGTTTTTATACATCTTAGTACGACCGTTCACGTCATCAGACTTAACGGTGAGCATTTCCTGCAGGGTGTATGCTGCGCCATATGCTTCCAGCGCCCACACTTCCATCTCCCCGAAGCGCTGACCACCGAACTGCGCCTTACCACCCAGCGGCTGCTGAGTAACCAGGCTGTAAGAACCGGTAGAACGCGCATGCATCTTGTCATCAACCAAGTGGTTCAGTTTCAGCATGTACATGTAGCCAACGGTAACCTGGCGCTCGAACTGCTCACCGGTACGACCGTCGAACAGTGTGATCTGACCGGAAGTCGGCAGGCCACCCAGCTGTAACAGTTCCTTGATTTCAGACTCTTTCGCACCGTCGAATACCGGCGTTGCGATCGGCATACCTTTTTTCAGGTTTTCAGCCAGACGCAGAACTTCTTCATCGCTGAAGGTATTCAGGTCAACTTTCTGACGAACATCTGAGCCCAGATCGTAAGCACGCTGGATGAATTCGCGCAGTTTCGCGACTTCCTGCTGCTGTTTCAGCATGGCGTTGATCTTATCGCCGATACCTTTTGCAGCCATACCCAGGTGGGTTTCAAGGATCTGACCGATGTTCATACGCGATGGTACGCCCAGCGGGTTCAGTACGATATCTACCGGCGTACCGTTAGCATCGTGTGGCATATCTTCGATCGGGTTGATCTTAGAGATTACACCCTTGTTACCGTGACGACCTGCCATCTTATCACCAGGCTGGATCCGACGTTTAACCGCCAGATACACCTTAACAATCTTCAGCACGCCCGGTGCCAGATCGTCGCCCTGAGTGATTTTACGGCGTTTCGCTTCGAGTTTTTTCTCGAATTCGTGTTTCAGTTCGTCGTACTGCTCAGCCAGTTGTTCCAGCTGATTCTGTTTCTCTTCGTCGGTCAGGCCGAGTTCTAACCAGCGGTCGCGCGGCAGTTTGTCGAGCTTCTCAGCTTCAACACCACCGGAAACCAGCACAGCGTAGATACGGCTGAACAGGCCAGCTTCGAGGATCTGCAGTTCTTCAGACAGGTCTTTTTTCGCCTGCTTCAGCTGCATCTCTTCGATTTCCAGCGCACGTTTGTCTTTTTCTACGCCATCGCGAGTAAAGACCTGAACGTCGATAATCGTACCGGAAACACCGTTTGGCACGCGCAGAGAAGAGTCTTTAACGTCAGACGCTTTCTCACCGAAGATCGCACGCAGCAGCTTCTCTTCTGGCGTCAGCTGGGTTTCACCTTTCGGCGTTACCTTACCAACCAGAATGTCGCCACCGGTCACTTCCGCACCGATATAAACGATACCGGATTCATCCAGTTTGGAGAGCGCAGCTTCACCCACGTTCGGGATGTCAGCGGTGATCTCTTCTGGCCCCAGCTTGGTGTCACGGGACACACATGCCAGTTCCTGAATATGGATGGTGGTGAAACGGTCTTCCTGGACAACACGCTCGGATACGAGGATGGAGTCTTCGAAGTTGTAACCATTCCATGGCATGAATGCCACGCGCATGTTCTGACCCAGCGCCAGTTCACCGAGGTCGGTGGACGGACCGTCTGCCAGCACATCACCACGTTCAACCGGCTCGCCCAGAGATACGCAAGGCATCTGGTTGATGCAGGTGTTCTGGTTAGAACGGGTGTATTTGGTCAGGTTATAAATGTCGATACCTGCTTCGCCCGGGTACATCTCGTCTTCGTTAACTTTGATAACGATACGAGAAGCATCCACGTACTGAACAGTACCGCCACGTTTAGCAACTGCAGTAACACCGGAGTCAACGGCAACAGCACGTTCCATACCAGTACCAACCAGCGGCTTATCAGCGCGCAGAGTCGGAACCGCCTGACGTTGCATGTTCGCACCCATCAATGCACGGTTGGCGTCATCGTGTTCCAGGAACGGGATCAGGGACGCACCGACGGATACCACCTGCTGGGTGGATACGTCCATGTAGTCAACCTGGTCGCGGCTGAACAAGCTGGATTCGCCTTTGCTACGGCAGGTAACCAGATCTTCTACAAAGTGGCCTTCGTCATCCAGGTTGGAGTTCGCCTGAGCGATAACGTAGTTGCCTTCTTCGATAGCAGACAGGTAATGAATTTCGTCAGTTACAACACCGTCGGTCACTTTACGATACGGAGTCTCGAGGAAGCCGTATTCGTTAGTCTGTGCATACACGGACAGGGAGTTGATCAGACCGATGTTCGGACCTTCAGGCGTTTCGATTGGACATACGCGACCGTAGTGAGTCGGGTGTACGTCTCGAACTTCGAAGCCTGCGCGTTCACGGGTCAGACCGCCTGGGCCGAGTGCGGAGATACGACGTTTGTGCGTAATCTCAGACAGCGGGTTGTTCTGGTCCATAAACTGAGACAGCTGGCTGGAACCAAAGAACTCTTTCACTGCTGCAGAAATCGGCTTGGCGTTGATCATATCCTGAGGCATCAGGGTATCCAGATCGCCCAGAGACAGACGCTCTTTCACCGCACGCTCAACACGTACCAGGCCAACGCGGAACTGGTTTTCCGCCATTTCGCCTACGGAACGGATACGACGGTTGCCGAGGTGGTCGATATCATCGACTTCGCCTTTACCGTTACGGATATCGATGAGCTTCTTCATCACTTCGATGATGTCGTCTTTGCTCAGGATACCGGAACCTTCGATTTCGTCGCGCAGCAGAGAACGGTTGAACTTCATACGACCAACCGCAGACAGGTCATAGCGGTCTTCGGAGAAGAACAGGTTCTCGAACAGGCTTTCAGCAGCTTCACGAGTCGGCGGCTCACCAGGACGCATCATGCGGTAGATTTCTACCAGTGCGCTCAAACGATCGTTGGTTGGGTCAACACGTACAGTTTCAGAAATGTACGGACCGTGATCCAGATCGTTAGTGAACAGCGTTTCGATACGCTTGTGACCAGACTGGCTCAGCTTAGCCAGCAGATCCAGGCTCAGCTCCATGTTAGCTGCGCAGATCAGCTCGCCAGTAGATTCGTCAACGTAGTCTTTAGCCGCAACTTTACCAGCAATGTATTCAACCGGAACTTCGATATGTTTGATATCGTCTTTTTCCAGTTGGCGAATGTGGCGCGCAGTGATGCGACGGCCTTTTTCGACGTAGACTTTGCCGTTAGCTTCAATGTCAAAGGAGGCGGTTTCACCACGCAGGCGTTCCGGCACCAGTTCCATCTGCAGCTTGTTGTCACGAATTTCGAAAACAACTTTTTCAAAGAACAGGTCAAGGATCTGCTCAGTGGTGTAGTTCAGTGCACGCAGAATAATGGTCGCAGGCAGTTTACGGCGACGGTCAATACGTACGAACAGGTTGTCCTTCGGATCGAATTCGAAGTCCAGCCAGGAACCACGGTAAGGGATGATGCGCGCGTTATACAGCACTTTACCCGAAGAGTGGGTTTTACCTTTGTCGGAGTCAAAGAAGACGCCAGGACTACGGTGCAGCTGAGAAACGATAACACGCTCAGTACCATTGATTACAAAGGTACCGTTGTCAGTCATGAGCGGAATTTCGCCCATGTAGACTTCTTGTTCTTTAATGTCTTTTACGGTGCCTTCCGGCGCTTCGCGCTCGTAGATCACCAGACGCAGTTTTACGCGCAGCGGTGCGGAATAGGTCACGCCACGGATCTGACATTCCTGAACGTCAAACACCGGTTCGCCAAGGCGGTAGCTGACGTATTGCAGCTCGGAATTACCGCTGTAGCTCTGAATCGGGAAAACGGAACGGAAAGCTGCTTCCAGACCATACTGCCCTTCAGGATCTTGCTCGATGAACTTCTGAAACGAGTCAAGCTGGATAGAAAGGAGATAAGGTATGTCCAACACTTGTGGACGTTTACCAAAATCCTTACGAATACGTTTTTTCTCGGTATAGGAGTAAACCATTAGGGTTCCTCAGCTCGCTGACAAGTCGACCCATCTGTCCGACGAAGGGACAGTTTGTGCAACACTATTTTGTTGACCGGAAAATCGAATACTTTCCGCAATGCCTGTTGCTATCACGCTTAAACCATTTCATTGCGATTTACACAGAACTGATGCTCTGTCGCAGTATATTAAGACGTCGATAGAAACAAGCATTGAAAGGCACAGCAGTAGTCAAACAGTGTGAAATGCTACTGGCGCCTTACAGCGCAAAAAGGCTGGTGACTAAAAAGTCACCAGCCATCAGCCTAATTTCTTAGGCTGCAACCAGAAAAGTTGGCTTATTTAACTTCAACTTCAGCGCCAGCTTCTTCCAGAGATTTTTTCAGTGCTTCTGCGTCGTCTTTGCTGATGCCTTCTTTCAGGGCAGCCGGAGCAGATTCTACCAGGTCTTTAGCTTCTTTCAGACCCAGGCCAGTTGCGCCACGTACTGCTTTGATTACAGCAACTTTGTTAGCGCCAGCAGCTTTCAGAATTACGTCGAATTCAGTTTTTTCTTCAGCAGCTTCAGCCGGGCCAGCAGCTACAGCTACAGCAGCAGCAGCGGAAACACCGAATTTTTCTTCCATTGCAGAGATCAGTTCTACAACGTCCATTACGGACATAGCGGATACTGCTTCAATGATTTGATCTTTAGTGATAGACATTTAAATTGTTCCTGAAAATCAGAATAAGTTTATACGTAAGCAGATGCTTGAGAAAGATAACTGCGATTAAGCAGCTTCTTTCGCATCGCGTACAGCAGCCAGAGTACGAACCAGTTTGCCAGCCGAAGCTTCTTTCATGGTTGCCATCAGGCGTGCAATTGCTTCTTCGTAGGTCGGCAGAGTTGCCAGGCGATCGATTTGCGATGCCGGGATCAATTCACCTTCAAAGGCTGCGGCTTTGACCTCAAATTTTGCATTCGCTTTCGCGAACTCTTTGAACAGACGAGCAGCAGCGCCCGGGTGTTCCATAGAGTATGCAATCAGGGTCGGACCAACAAACGTGTCTTTCAGGCACTCGAACTGAGTACCTTCAACGACGCGGCGCAGCAGGGTGTTACGAACAACACGCATGTATACGCCAGCTTCACGACCTGCTTTACGCAGTTCAGTCATTTTATCTACAGTTACGCCACGGGAATCCGCAACTACTGCAGACAGCGCGCCTTTGGCTACTTCGCTGACTTCAGCAACAATCGCTTGTTTGTCTTGAAGATTTAAAGCCATTAGCTTTGCTCCTGGATGTTTGCCGGAACTCATGTTCCGGAACTCACTTCACTCTCCCCAACGGAAAGAGCGTCTAAATACGGTGAGCAGAAACAAGCCAGAGTATCAGAAATAATCTTAGCGTTCTGTCACCGTCTACGCAGGGCATTAAGTTTCTTACGAAACACCTGCGGTCTTCGACGGAGGCCTGGATAGGCCAGGCTCCAACGAACAAATCTTGTCTATGACTTCGCCCTTTGAACTGTAACCGCGTTAGCTGCTCTCGTTCACACCGGTCATGTAGTTAACTACACTCCCGGCGATTCACTCAATTGCTGCCTTGCTACAATTCAAATGACTCGCATAGAGTTCTGTTTATTTAAACAGAAACGTGGGGGTAAGATTGTAGACAAAATCACCGCCCACGTAAAGGCGAATATTAGTTCGCCACAGTCGCAGTCAGACCGGACTGATCAACGGCAACACCAGCACCCATGGTGGTGGAGATGCTAACTTTCTTGATGTACACGCCTTTAGCCTGAGTCGGTTTCGCTTTTTTCAGCGCAACCAGCAGAGATTCCAGGTTTTCTTTCAGTTTGTCAGCGTCAAAATCCACTTTACCGATGGTGGTGTGGATGATGCCGTTTTTGTCGTTACGGTAACGAACCTGACCTGCTTTAGCGTTCTTAACCGCTTCAGCAACGTTAGGGGTTACAGTACCAACTTTCGGGTTTGGCATCAGGCCACGCGGGCCCAGAACCTGACCCAGCTGGCCAACAACGCGCATTGCATCCGGGGAAGCAATAACAACGTCAAAGTTCATTTCGCCTTTCTTGATCTGGTCAGCCAGATCTTCCATACCTACCAGCTCAGCGCCTGCAGCTTTAGCAGCTTCAGCGTTTGCGCCCTGGGCAAATACGGCTACGCGAACGGAACGGCCAGTACCGTGCGGCAGTACAGTTGCACCACGTACGTTCTGGTCAGATTTACGAGCGTCGATGCCGAGGTTAACGGCAACGTCTACGCTTTCTACGAATTTAGCAGTGGCCAGCTCTTTCAGCAGAGCGATAGCTTCGTTGATGTCATACTGTTTAGTTGCATCAACTTTGTCACGGATCACGCGCATACGCTTGGTCAGTTTAGCCATTTCTTAGTCCTCCACTACCAGGCCCATGGAACGTGCAGTACCTTCAATGGAGCGAGTCATCGCTTCAATGTCGGAACCAGTCATGTCGGCAGCTTTGGTCTGCGCGATTTCCTGCAGCTGAGCGCGGGAAATTTTACCCACTTTGTCTTTGTTCGGCTTGCCGGAACCAGACTTGATACCAGCCGCTTTCTTCAGCAGAACTGCTGCCGGAGGCGTTTTGGTAACGAAAGTGAAAGAACGGTCAGCGTAAACGGTGATAACAACCGGGATCGGCAGACCTTTTTCCATGGAATCAGTTTTTGCGTTGAACGCTTTGCAGAATTCCATGATGTTCACGCCTTGTTGACCCAGTGCTGGACCTACCGGCGGACTCGGGTTAGCCATACCAGCTGCAACTTGCAGCTTGACGTAGGCCTGGACTTTCTTAGCCATTCTAAATTCCTCTAGTTGGGTTATAGCGCCTCAAGGAGGCTCCCCGTGATTAAATTCGTTTTACGGACAGGGCCCATAAAAACAAAAGGCGCGAAATTGTATTCCAATCTCGCGCCTTGTGCAACGATTAAATCGCCGCTTTTTTGATCGCTGTTTAGGCTTTTTCTACCTGGGCAAAGTCCAGTTCTACCGGAGTCGCACGACCGAAGATAGAAACAGAGACTTTCAGGCGGGACTTCTCGTAGTCCACTTCTTCAACCACGCCGTTAAAGTCAGCAAACGGACCGTCACTAACGCGAACCATTTCACCTGGCTCAAACATCGTTTTCGGACGCGGTTTATCGCCAACCTGCTGCAGACGGTTCATGATCGCATCAACTTCTTTGTCGCTGATCGGCGCCGGACGGTCAGATGTACCGCCGATAAAGCCCATCACACGCGGCACGCTGCGTACCAGGTGCCAGCTTGCGTCATTCATCACCATCTGGACCAGTACATAGCCCGGGAAGAATTTACGTTCGCTCTTGCGACGCTGGCCACCACGGATTTCGACCACTTCTTCGGTCGGCACCATGACTTCGCCAAACAGTTCTTCCATATTTTGTAACTTGATATATTCGCGCAGCGACGTGGCTACGCGGCCTTCAAAACCGGAAAACGCCTGAACGACGTACCAGCGCTTTTTAGGGGCTTCAGACATCTTAGAACCTCAGGCCAGTGATAAAGGATACCAGGCGAACCAGAATACCATCCAGTCCCCACAGGATCAGTGACATTACTGCGGTAACCGCAGCCACAATTAATGTGGTGTGCAATGTTTCCTGGCGAGTTGGCCAAATGACCTTACGGACTTCGGTTCTCGCTTCACGGGCAAAAGCAACGGTCGCTTTACCTTTTGTTGTCAACAGCGCGACACCACCCGCTGCGGCAATCAGAATCACTACGGCCAGCGCACGCAGCGGCAGCATCATGTCACGATAGAGGTAGTTGCCAACGATAGCTACAAGCAGCAATACAGCGACAACAACCCACTTCATCGTTTCCAGGCCGCGCCCGCTTCCTTGAGCTTCGGTATTCGCACTCATAAACCAACCTGTCAGAAGTATTCTACAAACATTTTCACCCCGCGTAAGCGAGGCGATCCAAACCGAAATGCTCTGGTGCGTTTCGGACTAAACGCCCTCTTCAGAGCCTGTCTCAGCAATGATTATGACAAAAAAAATCACTGATGAGCCAGGTTCTGGTGTGAAAGCGTGCAAAAAGGGCATCAAATGATGCCCTTTTATTGCGCATTGCGTCAAATGTTATTCGGCAATTAGCTCATTACTTTGGCAACAACGCCCGCACCAACAGTACGGCCGCCTTCACGGATTGCGAAACGCAGACCGTCATCCATCGCGATTGGGTGGATCAGGGTAACAACCATTTTGATGTTGTCGCCCGGCATTACCATCTCTACGCCTTCCGGCAGTTCGATGGTACCAGTCACGTCAGTAGTACGGAAGTAGAACTGCGGACGGTAGCCTTTGAAGAACGGAGTATGACGGCCGCCTTCGTCTTTGGACAGAATGTACACTTCAGATTCGAACTTGGTGTGCGGCTTGATAGAGCCCGGCTTAGCCAGTACCTGACCACGTTCGATTTCTTCACGTTTGATACCACGCAGCAGAACACCAACGTTCTCACCAGCACGGCCTTCGTCCAGCAGTTTGCGGAACATTTCAACGCCAGTACAGGTAGACTTAGCAGTCTCTTTGATACCAACGATTTCAACTTCTTCACCAACTTTGATGATACCGCGCTCTACACGACCGGTAACAACGGTACCACGACCGGAGATGGAGAATACGTCTTCGATAGGCAGCAGGAACGGCTTGTCAATCGCACGCTCTGGTTCTGGGATGTAAGAATCCAGGAAGCCAGCCAGTTCGATGATTTTCGCTTCCCACTCTGCTTCGCCTTCCAGCGCTTTCAGAGCAGAACCACGAACGATCGGAGTGTCGTCGCCCGGGAAATCGTACTGAGACAGAAGTTCACGAACTTCCATTTCTACCAGTTCCAGCAGCTCTTCGTCATCAACCATGTCGCATTTGTTCAGGAACACGATGATGTACGGAACGCCTACCTGACGACCCAGCAGGATGTGCTCACGAGTCTGCGGCATCGGGCCGTCAGTCGCAGCAACAACCAGGATCGCGCCGTCCATCTGCGCAGCACCGGTGATCATGTTTTTAACATAGTCGGCGTGGCCCGGGCAGTCTACGTGTGCGTAGTGGCGAGTCGGGGTGTCATATTCAACGTGAGAAGTGTTGATGGTGATACCACGAGCTTTTTCTTCCGGCGCGTTATCGATCTGGTCGAATGCACGAGCAGCACCGCCGTA
>NZ_JAOWHG010000028.1:0-27776 GCF_030332745.1 Citrobacter sp. Cpo074 | reverse complement strand
TCATACACGCGGCATGGCTGCATCAGGCTTGCGCCCATTGTGCAATATTCCCCACTGCTGCCTCCCGTAGGAGTCTGGACCGTGTCTCAGTTCCAGTGTGGCTGGTCATCCTCTCAGACCAGCTAGGGATCGTCGCCTAGGTGAGCCGTTACCCCACCTACTAGCTAATCCCATCTGGGCACATCCGATGGCAAGAGGCCCGAAGGTCCCCCTCTTTGGTCTTGCGACGTTATGCGGTATTAGCTACCGTTTCCAGTAGTTATCCCCCTCCATCGGGCAGTTTCCCAGACATTACTCACCCGTCCGCCACTCGTCACCCAAGGAGCAAGCTCCTCTGTGCTACCGTTCGACTTGCATGTGTTAGGCCTGCCGCCAGCGTTCAATCTGAGCCATGATCAAACTCTTCAATTTAAAAGTTTGATGCTCAATGAATTAAACTTCGTAATGAATTACGTGTTCACTCGTTGAGACTTGGTATTCATTTTTCGTCTTGCGACGTTAAGAATCCGTATCTTCGAGTGCCCACACAGATTGTCTGATAAATTGTTAAAGAGCAGTTGCGACGCGCTTTAGCGCTCTGTCGCGAGGTGGCGTATATTACGCTTTCCTCTTTCAGAGTCAACCCTCATTTTCAGGTTTTTCTCTTCAACCGAACCGGCTGTTTGCGTGAAGTGATTCACATCCGCCGTGTCGATGGAGGCGCATTATAGGGATCCCATTTTTTAGCACAAGTATTTTTTGGATCTTTTTTTCTGAATGCTTGTTTTTCACTCCTTTCGCTACATTCCTGCGCAATTTGGCTGATTTTTGATAGCTAAACCACTTGCACAGTCTCAATAATCCAACCAAAGTCTTCATTACTGCTCTATTTTCGTTGAGGTAAACATGTCTGATGTACTGCGTCCTTATAAGGATCTTTTCCCACAGATCGGAAATCGCGTAATGATCGACACCAGCAGTGTCGTCATTGGTGATGCCCGTTTAGCTGATGATGTCGGAATTTGGCCACTGGTCGCCATTCGTGGCGACGTTAACTATGTACAAATTGGTGCCCGTACAAACATTCAGGACGGCAGCGTTCTCCATGTCACACATAAGTCCACTTCTAATCCGCAGGGTAATCCATTGATCGTGGGTGAGGATGTGACGGTCGGTCACAAGGTCATGCTACACGGCTGCATCATTGGCAACCGAGTATTAGTCGGCATGGGTTCGATTCTGCTGGATGGCGTAGTCGTAGAAGACGACGTTATGATTGGGGCTGGGAGCCTGGTTCCCCAAAACAAACGCCTGGAAAGCGGGTATCTGTACCTGGGAAGCCCGGTTAAACAAATCCGTCCATTAAGCGATGAAGAGAAAGCAGGCTTACAATATTCAGCTAACAACTATGTTAAGTGGAAAGATGAATATTTAAGTCAGAGTAACCAAACCCAACCTTGAGCATCTTCCTGCTGGGCCTGGATCAATCCTTCAGCTTCTTCTTCCAGATCCCAGCGATGCTGTTGAAAGATTTCTAACCACTGTTCAGGCGTGTCGCCGCCAAAGCGGGACGCCAGCATCTCTCCAGAGATGGCACATGTTAACTGCATACCATGAACCATCGCCGGAAACACAACGGCGTTAACATCCGTGCGCCATTCTTCTCGATCGGGAAACTGGATCGCCTGATTCATGCCGACAATTCCTGCTGCATGATTTTAATGACGGGCTCAATCTGCGGCAAAACCCCATGCCAGAGTAAAACGGCGTGCGCTGCTTGCCCCACCAGCATACCCAGGCCATCAGCATATTGTTTCGCCCCATGTTCGGCACACCAGGAGAGGAACGGTGTATCTCCTTTCTGATAAAACATGTCATAACAATAGACAGATGAGTGAATAAGAGATGTCGGAATAGCCGGGATCTCACCGCTAATTCCGCTGGATGTCGCGTTAATAATCAAATCAAAACTGTAATTATCAAGCTCGCCCATTCCTACCGCCTGTACGCTGCCGGTATGGGAGAAGATTTGTGCCAGCTCTTCAGCACGCGAAGCGGTACGGTTAACAATAGTCACCGCACAATCCATAGAAAGAAGAGGTAATAAAACTCCACGGGATGCACCACCCGCACCAATCAGCAGAACTCGCGATCCGGGACGAATGAAAGATAAACGCTCAAGATCGCTCAACAAGCCGATACCATCCGTGTTGTCTCCCAGTAAACGCCCATCCTCCAGCCGTTTAAGGGTGTTGACCGCTCCAGCAAGCGATGCCCGCTCCGTTAGTTCATCGGCACGTGCAAATGCCTCTTCTTTAAAAGGCACGGTGACATTTGCCCCCTTCCCGCCCTCAGCAAAAAAAGCGTTCAGGGTATTCACAAAATCATTGATGGGTGCCAATACACGCCCGTAGGAGTGATCAATCTTCAGCTGCTCTGCAAATTGCTGATGAATAAAGGGCGATTTACTGTGCGCTATCGGATTACCAAAAACAGCATAGGCTTCTTTCATATTACCCCTGTCGAAACTGTTCACCTGTCAGAGCATCACGGATCTCCGAAGGATTCAAACGCCCCCCGGTCTCCCCTTCAACCACGGGAAAGTCTGTACCGAACTGTGCGCGAACTTCCTCTACCGTTCTGCAAGGCGGTAAGCCACTCAAATTAGCACTGGTAGAAACTAACGGTTTGCCATAAGCCTGGCACAACGCAACCACCAGCGGGTGATCGGTGACGCGAACAGCCAGAGAATCAAAGCGCCCGGTCAACCAGCGTGGCGTTGTCGCAAGCGCTGGGAAAACGAAGGTAACAGGACCAGGCCAACGGGCGAAAACAGCGTCACGTTGAGCATCGGTGAGCATGCTATCGTCGATATATGGTTTAAGTTGTTCAAAGTTTGACGCGATTAAAATTAACCCTTTATCGACCGGACGTTGTTTTAGCGCCAACAAACGGGTTACAGCCGTTTCGCTATCGGGGTCGCAGCCGACACCAAATACAGCTTCAGTTGGATAGGCGATGACTTTTTCTTGTTTCAGAACCGCTATCGCCGCAGCGATAGCGTCTGTGGGCAGGCTATTATTCACTTTTTTATTCCGCCGAAATCGGCTTTCCACATTGTTTACTGGCACAGAAATGCTTCACACCCTGCGCGGTTTTCTTTTCGATGAGAAGCGGATAATGACACTCAGGACATTCTCCGGCTAACGGTTTGAAGTTAATGACAAACTGGCACTCCGGATAGCGATCGCAGGAGTAAAAGGTTTTGCCATAACGGGAACGCCGCTGGACAAGATGACCAGTCTGGCATTGAGGACAGACTATTGCTGTTTCATCAGGCTTGTCGATGAGCTCGGTGTGATCGCACGCAGGATAGTCACTGCATCCAATAAACATACCGAATCGTCCCTGTCTCAGCACCAGCTCAGCGCCACATGCAGGACAAAGCTTACCCTCCAGAACTTTGACAACATGTCCGTCCGCGGAAGATTTCAGCGGACGGATGTAATCGCATTCTGGATAGTGTGAACAACCGAGAAACGGACCGTGTTTCCCGGAACGAATAACCAGTTCAGCCCCGCATTGTGGGCAGGGCTCGTTTTTACGCACCGTGAACAGTGCTGATTTAGCCATAACAACTCATACTGAATGAAGATTGATTAATGCAGCATACCTTCATTCACTTCAAAGAGTAATTCTTCCATTTGCTGATAGGCATTTTCACAACCTGGAATGTTGAATAGCACCATCAGAATCACCCACTTCAGGTCTTCCAGATCGAACTCTGCCGTATCCAGCGCGAGTACGCGCTCAATAACCATTTCTCGCGTTTCGAGGTTTAGCACCTGAATCTGCTCCAGGAATAGCAGAAATCCTCTACAGCTTGCATCCAGTCGATCGCACTCTTCCGCAGTATAAATACGTATAGAAAGAGGGTCCGATGCCAGCTGCATAGGTTCAGCAAGGCCATCCTGATAGTCAGCAAGCTTCTCCAGCCAAAGTAACGCGTTGTAAATGTCTTCACGATCAAAACCAGCGTCGGTAAGATCCCGTTCCAGTTTGTCCTGATCCACACGCAGCTCAGCTTCGTTATGGATATATGTCTCAAACAAATACATTAGTACGTCGAACATGGCATGCCCTCCTCAATCGGACATAGCCGCCGGGTACAGCTGCGATCCACCCTGCTAACTCCAGTTCGAGCAGTTGAGCCACTACCTCTGGCACAGGTTGGCCGGCACGTTCAGCGACGACGTCAACAGGTGTTACCTCATCTCCTACGTTAGCCAGGAGCTCCGGAAATGGCAATGCCACCTCTTCGTGATCTGGCGAATAAATTGATTTTTCAGGTTCATCTGGCAACCATTGCAGCCCATATTGCAAATTTTCAAGAATTTCCTCTGGTGTCGTCACAAGCATGGCTCCCTGCTGAATAAGCCAATGCGGGCCTTCACTTCCCGGGCTCCCAATCGGCCCTGGTAAAGCAAACACCTCCCGCCCTTGTTCAATTGCACAGCGAGCAGTAACCAGTGAACCACTACGCTGTGCAGCTTCGACAACCAGTACACCTTTACTTAGACCACTGATAATACGATTTCGTCGGGGAAAATTGCGCGGCAAAGGGAGCGTATCTAATGGGAACTCAGACACCAGTGCGCCCCCTGCCTCAATCAGTCGTTCCGCAAGACGGATATGCTGTCGTGGGTGAATGGTCTCAAGTCCATTTCCCAGCACCGCAATACTTGTGCCTTGTCGGTTTATCGCAGCATTGTGCGCCACGCCATCAATCCCCCGGGCCAGACCGCTGGTGATCGTCACCCCACATGCAACAAGCTTTTCACAAAAAAACCGTCCCCAGCGTTCGCCATACCATGAGTGTTGTCGACTACCGACAACGGCAACTTGAAATGAGTGGAGGCATGCGGGAGCTCCTGCAACAAAAAGCACCCCAGGATAATCCTCAATCGCACGGAGCTGTGGCGGATAATGCTCGCTGTCGGCAACCACAAAGTGGTGGTTAGGCTGTTCAAGCCAGCGCAGCGTTTTTTCCAGCGTCAGATCTGAAAAGGTTAAAAAGCGTCTTGCCTGGCGTGGAGAGAATCCAGCCTGCAGGAGTACCGCATTGTTAATACACGGTTGAGTATTGAGCCAGTGAGCAACGCGCACTATCTCATCACCATACAGTTCATTCACTTGCGCTAAACGTAGCCAAATTTCGATTTGGGTCATCCCTGTTCCCCTGCCACAAGCAGTCCTGGCAATCTTTGCGATTGGTCACTGATGCTGTCAATCAGAGGGGGTTTTGTCTAGAATAGAGGTAATAATCTTTTCAACTCCTGAACACAACTCTGGATAACTATGTCAGTTTTGCAAGTGTTACATATTCCGGACGAGCGCCTTCGCAAAGTCGCAAAACCGGTTGAAGAAGTGAATGCAGAAATTCAGCGTATCGTTGATGATATGTTCGAAACGATGTACGCCGAAGAAGGTATCGGTCTGGCAGCAACACAGGTCGATATTCATCAGCGCATCATTGTTATTGATGTCTCTGAAAATCGCGATGAGCAGTTGGTACTCATTAACCCAGAACTGCTGGAAAAAGACGGCGAAACCGGCATTGAAGAAGGCTGTCTGTCTATTCCTGAACAGCGTGCGTTAGTACCGCGTGCAGAGAAAGTAAAAATTCGTGCGCTCGATCGCGACGGCAAATCTTTTGAACTGGAAGCCGATGGCCTGCTCGCTATCTGCATTCAACATGAAATGGATCACCTGGTCGGTAAACTATTTATCGATTATCTGTCTCCGTTGAAGCAACAACGCATTCGTCAGAAAGTTGAAAAACTCGACCGCCTGAACGCCCGAGCTTAAGGACAAGGATCAACGTGTCAGACTCACTACGTATTATTTTTGCGGGTACACCTGACTTTGCAGCGCGTCATCTCGACGCGCTGCTGTCTTCTGGACATAACGTCGTTGGCGTGTTTACCCAACCGGACCGCCCGGCGGGACGCGGGAAAAAGCTGATGCCCAGCCCGGTAAAAGTGCTGGCAGAAGAAAAAGGGATATCGGTCTTTCAACCCGTCTCTCTTCGCCCTCAGGAAAACCAGCAACTGGTTGCTGATTTACACGCAGACGTGATGGTGGTGGTAGCATATGGCCTGATCCTGCCAAAAGCAGTACTGGAAATGCCGCGCCTGGGTTGTATCAACGTTCACGGTTCCCTGCTTCCGCGCTGGCGGGGTGCAGCACCGATCCAGCGCTCACTGTGGGCAGGCGACGCCGAAACCGGTGTTACCATCATGCAGATGGATGTTGGCCTCGACACCGGTGATATGCTGCTGAAGCTGTCCTGCCCAATTACGGCAGAAGATACCAGCGGTTCGTTATATGACAAGCTGGCAGACCTGGGGCCTCAGGGGCTGATTGAAACGCTAAAACAGCTGGCTGCCGGCACAATAAAACCGGTGGTACAAGACGAATCACTGGTTACGCATGCAGAAAAACTCAGCAAAGAAGAGGCCCGTATCGACTGGTCGCTTTCGGCTGTTCAATTGGAACGCTGCATCCGCGCCTTTAACCCGTGGCCAATGAGCTGGCTTGAAATCGATGGTCAGCCAGTGAAAGTCTGGCAAGCTTCGGTTATTGCTGTAAACACCCAGGCCGAGCCAGGCACCATTCTCGAGGCGACAAAGCAGGGTATCCAGGTCGCAACAGGCGACGGCATTCTGAATCTTATCTCTTTGCAGCCTGCCGGTAAAAAAGCCATGAGCGCGCAGGATCTGCTTAATTCGCGCCGGGAGTGGTTCGTGCCCGGAAACCGTCTGGCCTGACGGTTCATCTCTTTAAGCCCGGTGTCTCCGGGCATTTTTATTTTTGCGCTTATGAAAAAACATCTTAATTTACGCAGTATGGCGGCCCAGGCCGTCGAACAGGTTGTCGAGAAAGGACAATCACTAAGTAACGTGCTGCCCGCCATGCAGCAAAAAGTTGCCGATAAAGACAAAGCACTGTTACAGGAACTTTGCTTCGGCGTATTGCGTACACTCTCTCAACTGGAGTGGATGATCCAACAACTGATGGAACGTCCAATGACGGGCAAACAGCGCACCGTTCACTACCTGATCATGGTGGGCTTCTATCAACTGTTGCATACTCGTATTCCAGCACACGCTGCGCTGGCTGAGACCGTAGAAGGCGCGGTCGTTATTAAGCGTCCACAGCTGAAAGGGCTGATCAACGGCGTACTGCGCCAGTTTCAACGCCGTCAGGATGAACTGCTGGCCGAGTTTGCGCAAAGCGATTTGCGCTTCTTACACCCCTCCTGGCTGGTTAAACGTATTAAAAGTGCGTATCCGCAGCAGTGGGAAGCCATTCTTGAAGCCAATAACCAGCGACCGCCGATGTGGCTACGAGTCAATCGTAATCACCATACTCGCGACGCCTGGCTAGACCTGCTTACCGAAGCGGGATTAACCGGTTTCTCGCATCCAGACTACCCGGATGCAGTGCGTCTGGAAACACCGGCTCCAGTTCACGCCCTCCCTGGTTTTGACGAAGGTTGGGTCACCGTTCAGGATGCCTCCGCTCAAGGATGCGTAAATTATCTGTTGCCGGAGGACGGTGAGCAGATCCTCGACCTGTGCTGTGCGCCGGGCGGTAAAACCACTCACATTCTGGAAGTTGCTCCGCTAGCTAACGTCATGGCCGTCGATGTGGATGAAAAACGCTTATCGCGCGTTTACGACAATCTGAAACGTCTGGGCATGAAGGCAACCGTAAAACAAGGGGATGGCCGCTATCCACAGCAGTGGTGCGGTGAACAACAGTTTGACCGTATTTTGCTGGACGCCCCTTGTTCTGCTACCGGGGTGATCCGTCGCCATCCGGATATCAAATGGCTGCGCCGCGACCGGGATATTGCCGAACTTGCCCAATTGCAGGCTGAGATCCTGAATGCGACCTGGTCACATCTTAAATCTGGCGGCACGCTAGTGTATGCAACGTGTTCTATCCTGCCAGAAGAGAACCAGCAGCAAATTGCCGCCTTCCTGGCACGCACACCGGATGCGGTATTAAGCGAAACCGGTACGCCGGAAAAACCCGGACGTCAGAATTTACCGGGTGCGGAAGATGGCGATGGCTTCTTTTACGCTAAGCTAATCAAAAAGTGATGAGATAACGGGTCGCGACTGATGAAAATTATCATTCTGGGCGCAGGGCAAGTTGGCGGTACGCTGGCTGAAAACCTGGTCGGAGAGAACAACGATATCACGGTAGTCGATACCAATGGCGAACGCCTGCGCAGCCTGCAGGACAAGTTTGATCTCCGTGTCGTGCAAGGGCATGGTTCGCATCCCCGCGTATTGCGTGAAGCCGGTGCCGACGATGCCGATATGCTGGTTGCCGTAACCAGCTCAGATGAAACAAATATGGTTGCCTGCCAGGTAGCTTATTCACTGTTTAATACGCCTAATCGCATCGCCCGCATTCGTTCACCAGATTACGTTCGCGATGCCGACAAGCTGTTCCAATCCGATGCGGTACCAATCGATCATCTGATTGCACCTGAGCAACTGGTTATCGATAGCATTTATCGCCTGATTGAATATCCGGGCGCATTGCAGGTGGTGAATTTTGCCGAAGGTAAAGTCAGTCTGGCAGTAGTAAAGGCCTATTACGGCGGGCCGCTTATTGGTAATGCGCTGTCAACAATGCGTGAGCATATGCCGCACATCGACACCCGCGTTGCAGCGATTTTCCGTCATGACCGACCGATCCGTCCGCAAGGTTCTACGATCGTTGAAGCGGGTGATGAAGTCTTCTTTATTGCGGCATCACAGCATATACGCGCCGTAATGAGTGAACTGCAGCGTCTGGAAAAGCCGTACAAACGCATTATGTTAGTGGGTGGCGGTAATATCGGTGCGGGTCTGGCACGTCGTCTGGAAAAAGATTACAGCGTCAAACTGATCGAACGTAATCAACAACGCGCATCCGAACTTGCAGAGAAACTACAAAATACGATCGTCTTTTTTGGTGATGCTTCGGATCAAGAGTTACTGGCCGAAGAACATATCGATCAGGTCGATCTGTTCATCGCAGTGACCAACGATGATGAAGCAAATATCATGTCGGCGATGCTTGCCAAACGGATGGGTGCCAAGAAAGTAATGGTGTTGATCCAGCGCAGAGCATACGTCGATCTGGTGCAAGGCAGCGTGATCGATATTGCGATTTCACCGCAGCAGGCGACCATCTCCGCGCTGCTGAGCCACGTGCGTAAAGCTGATATTGTTGGCGTTTCTTCACTTCGCCGTGGCGTCGCGGAAGCCATTGAAGCCGTCGCACACGGGGATGAAACGACGTCGAGAGTTGTAGGGCGTTCAATTGATGAAATTAAACTTCCGCCCGGAACCATTATTGGCGCCGTTGTA
Source organism: Citrobacter sp. Cpo074 (assembly GCF_030332745.1). Lineage (NCBI taxonomy): Bacteria > Pseudomonadati > Pseudomonadota > Gammaproteobacteria > Enterobacterales > Enterobacteriaceae > Citrobacter > Citrobacter sp. Cpo074. The sequence goes on along the minus strand of NZ_JAOWHG010000028.1, from coordinate 18,363 downwards.
CGTGGTAACGATGTCATGATTGCCAACGATAACCTGCGCATTGAGCAGGGCGATCACGTAATTATGTTTCTGACAGATAAAAAGTTTATTACCGACGTCGAGCGACTATTCCAGCCAAGTCCTTTCTTCCTGTAATAATTTGGGCGCTAATACAGCGCCCTTTTTATTTCCCTTTATTTTTCATGGTCTAATAAATTTTCCTTTCGGCAATACATAAATGGAAATTGCCTAAACATTTGTTAAACTTATAAACGTCAGCTGCATAGGGAGAATAAAATGAGCATTATTAAAGAGTTTCGCGAATTCGCGATGCGTGGGAATGTTGTCGATTTGGCAGTGGGTGTCATTATTGGTGCGGCATTCGGTAAGATTGTTTCATCACTGGTTGCCGATATCATTATGCCGCCGCTGGGGCTGTTAATTGGTGGAATTGATTTTAAACAGTTTGCTTTAACGCTACGTGATGCACAGGGAGACATCCCTGCCGTGGTCATGCATTACGGTGTATTTATTCAAAATGTATTCGATTTCATTATTGTTGCGTTTGCTATCTTTATGGCAATCAAACTGATCAACAAACTGAACCGTAAAAAAGCGGAAGAGCCGGCAGCACCGCCAGCTCCATCGAAAGAAGAAGTATTGCTAAGTGAAATTCGTGACCTGCTGAAAGAACAGAATAATCGCTCTTAAGCACTCACTGAAACAAGAAGGCCAGTGGTAAAAAAGTTAATTACTTTCTTGCCACTGGCCTCCCAGTTACCCCGATTGCCATGTTTGCCTTTTCGCAGATAACTTCCTTTCCCTTTCTTATTTTTCTCAACGCGCTGTCTGAACAGTGGGTCATGCAGAAGCGCCTCAATGGCGTTGTCCTTTATCTGCCCTTTGGTGTGCTGATAACGACTCATAATATCTCCAGTTTGTAGTAATTTACGCCGCGAGTGTAGACCTGGCAGTTCAAGAAATCAACATCCTGTCGTTGTTCCACTAGCGCCTTGCTCAAGAGCTTCAAGAATAGAGCAGTACACGCTGCTGTGTGCCTTGCCGCAGCATGCATCATTCAATCGCTGCAGTGACCGCTGCATCGTCTGAAGTTCAGCAATGCGGGCTTCGACTTCTTGCAGTCTTTCCTGGACGATCCCTTTTGATTCCTGACAAGTATGGTGTTCGGGATCAACCCGGATCGAAAGCAATTCACGGATCGACTCCAGAGTGAAACCAAGCTGCCGGGCATAACGAATAAACTTCAAGCGCTGAAGATCGCTTTCTGTATAGAGGCGAAATCCGCCTTCAGTACGCACTTCATGCTCCATCATCTGCTGCTTTTCATAGTAGCGGATAGTATCCGGCGTAACGTCAGCCAGTTTCGCTATTTCACCAATTCGGTACATGCTCTCTCCGCTATTCGTCGTTGATCTTTTTTAGCAGCTTATCTGCGTAGTCACCGCGTAAAAACTCGGTGCTGAGTCCAGCCTGCCGAAGTTTAAGTTCCAGTAGCGACAGTCTTCGGCTCACCTCAGGATAACTGGGATCATCTTTGCGGATCCCCGCGAGTATTTCAAGCAGCTGTATTGCCTCTCTGCGTTGCTCGAGCTCAGGAGGAAGGCAACCTGCATTTTTTAATAAACGGTATCCGGCTCGGAGTTCAGGCGGGACATGGGAGTCATCGTCAAGAGTCAGCGGTTCGCCCGTTCCCGGTAAATCATCAAACTCGCCTTTAGACTGTGCATCAATAATATGGCGCTCTGCCCACTGGTCCAGTAACCACATACAACACTCCAGGGGATGAACAAAAAGAGTACAGATATTGTAGATAAGTGGGGATATGACGGATATAAAAAAACCCGCCGAGGCGGGTTTTTTTACGTTACTACAGATTACTCTGCAGCAGCTTCTGTTTTCTCTGAACGATCAACCAGCTCGATGTATGCCATCGGCGCGTTGTCGCCTGCACGGAAACCACACTTCAGAATGCGAGTGTAACCACCGGCGCGGCTCGCAAAACGCGGGCCCAGTTCGTTAAACAGTTTTGCCACGATCTCGTTATCACGAGTACGGGCGAATGCCAGACGACGATTAGCTACGCTATCAGTCTTGGCAAGAGTAATCAGCGGCTCAACTACGCGACGCAGCTCTTTCGCTTTCGGCAGAGTCGTCTTGATGATTTCATGACGAACCAGTGAACCTGCCATATTGCGGAACATAGCCTGGCGATGGCTGCTGTTGCGGTTCAGTTGACGACCACTCTTACGATGGCGCATGACCTTATCCTTCTCAGTAAAACCTTAACCTGTGATCCGGTTACTCGTCAGCGATGCTTGCCGGTGGCCAGTTTTCCAGGCGCATGCCCAGAGACAGTCCACGGGAAGCCAGCACGTCTTTAATCTCGGTAAGAGATTTTTTACCAAGGTTAGGCGTCTTAAGAAGCTCAACCTCAGTACGCTGTACCAGATCACCGATATAGTGGATAGCTTCTGCTTTGAGGCAGTTAGCAGAGCGGACAGTCAATTCCAGATCGTCAACAGGGCGCAGCAGGATCGGATCGAATTCTGGTTTCTCTTCTTTAACTTCCGGCTGACGTACATCACGTAAATCAACGAAAGCTTCCAGTTGTTCAGCCAGAATGGTTGCCGCACGACGAATCGCCTCTTCAGGATCGATTGTGCCGTTGGTTTCCATTTCGATGACCAGCTTGTCCAGGTCGGTACGCTGTTCTACACGCGCTGCTTCAACATTGTAGGCAATACGCTCTACAGGGCTGTAGCATGCGTCGACCAGCAGACGGCCGATTGGGCGCTCATCTTCTTCCGAATGAATTCGGGTAGAAGCCGGCACATAACCACGACCGCGCTGAACTTTGATACGCATGCTAATAGATGCATTCTCATCGGTCAGGTGGCAGATCACGTGCTGTGGCTTGACGATTTCGACATCACCATCATGGGTAATGTCGGCTGCAGTCACAGGGCCAATGCCAGATTTATTCAAGGTAAGAATAACGTCATCTTTACCCTGAACTCTCACCGCCAGCCCTTTCAGGTTGAGCAGGATTTCCAGGATATCTTCCTGAACGCCTTCTTTGGTGCTGTACTCATGTAGTACACCATCAATCTCAACCTCGGTCACCGCGCAACCCGGCATCGATGAGAGCAGAATACGGCGCAGTGCGTTACCCAAAGTATGGCCAAAGCCACGCTCTAAAGGCTCAAGGGTCACCTTGGCGTGCGTCGAACTCACTTGCTCGATATCTACCAGGCGCGGTTTTAGAAACTCTGTCACAGAACCCTGCATTGTGTCCTCTCTTTGGTACTAAGCTTTACTTGGAGTAAAGCTCGACGATCAGGTGTTCGTTAATGTCCGCAGACAGATCAGAACGCTCCGGCTTACGCTTGAACGTACCTTCCATCTTGCCAGCATCAACTTCCAGCCAGGTTGGCTTTTCACGCTGCTCAGCCAGCTCCAGAGCGGCTTTCACGCGAGACTGCTTCTTCGCTTTCTCACGAATGCTAACAACGTCATTCGGACTAACCTGATAAGAAGCGATGTTAACAACACGACCGTTTACCATAATTGCTTTATGGCTGACCAGCTGACGTGCTTCTGCACGAGTGGCACCGAAGCCCATACGGTATACAACGTTGTCCAGACGACCTTCCAGCAGACCCAACAGGTTTTCACCGGTGTTGCCTTTCAGACGTGCTGCTTCTTTGTAGTAGTTACGGAACTGACGCTCCAGCACACCGTAGATACGGCGAACTTTTTGCTTTTCACGCAACTGCACACCATAGTCAGACAGACGCGGTTTACGCGCACCGTGCTGGCCAGGAGCTTGTTCAATTTTACACTTGGTATCGATCGCGCGAACGCCAGACTTAAGGAATAAGTCAGTGCCCTCACGACGGCTCAGCTTGAGCTTAGGACCCAAATATCTTGCCATTTTCTTTCTCCAACAATCCTAGAAACGACAGCGTTATACGCGACGTTTTTTCGGCGGACGACAACCGTTATGAGGGATCGGAGTCACATCAGTAATATTAGTGATGCGGAAACCAGCGGCGTTCAGAGCACGAACAGTAGATTCGCGACCTGGACCCGGTCCTTTGACCATAACTTCCAGATTCTTGATACCGTATTCTTTTACGGCTTCAGCGCAACGCTCTGCTGCAACCTGAGCTGCAAACGGAGTGGATTTGCGAGAACCACGGAAACCGGAACCACCGGCTGTTGCCCAACCCAGTGCGTTACCCTGACGATCAGTAATGGTAACGATGGTGTTGTTAAAAGAAGCATGGATATGAGCCACGCCGTCAGAGACTTGTTTTCTTACACGTTTACGTGCACGAATTGGTGCCTTTGCCATTATTCAATCACCCCGATTATTTCTTGATCGGTTTGCGCGGACCCTTACGGGTACGTGCGTTGGTCTTGGTACGCTGACCGCGAACCGGGAGACCACGACGATGACGCAAACCGCGATAGCAACCAAGGTCCATAAGGCGCTTGATGCTCATGCTAACTTCACGGCGCAGATCACCTTCAACGACAAATTTGGCAACTTCGTCACGCAGCGTGTCGATTTGTTCTTCAGACAGCTCACTGATCTTAACATCTTCAGCGATACCCGCGGCAGCCAGAATGGCTTTAGAACGGGTCTTGCCGACGCCGTAGATCGAAGTTAATGCGATCACAGCATGTTTCTGATCAGGAATGTTAATGCCTGCTATACGGGCCACTATGCACTCCTACTATTTAATATGTACGCACCATGCTGAAAAGCCCGTTTTCAGGATACTCAAATGGAAACGCACAGACATACAAAAGATTGGCTGGCTAATCTAGCCAGCTCAACCCAACTTTGCAAGAAAAATATGCGAATAAATCAGCCTTGGCGCTGTTTATGCTTCGGCTCGGCACTGCAAATCACACGGATGACACCATCACGCTTAACGATTTTGCAGTTACGGCATAATTTCTTGACGGAAGCACGAACTTTCATTTTTACTCTCCGTAACTTCTCGGGCGACTGTTAACGGCCGTAGCCTTTCAGATTCGCCTTCTTCAATGCAGACTCGTACTGACTTGACATCATCAGAGTTTGCACTTGAGCCATAAAGTCCATAATCACGACAACAACGATAAGCAGTGAGGTCCCACCGAAGTAGAACGGTACTTTCATTGCATCACGCATGAACTCCGGGATCAGGCAGATAAAGGTAATGTAGAGCGCACCAACCAAAGTCAGGCGGGTCATTACTTTATCGATATACTTCGCCGTTTGCTCTCCCGGACGAATTCCTGGTACAAATGCACCGGACTTCTTCAGGTTATCTGCTGTTTCACGCGGGTTGAAAACCAACGCCGTGTAGAAGAAACAGAAGAATATGATTGCAGACGCATAGAGTAACACATAAAGCGGTTGCCCAGGCTGCAAATACAGCGAAATTGTTGTCAGCCAGTTCCAACCAGTCCCGCCCCCGAACCATGACGCGATGGTCGCCGGGAACAGAATAATACTGGAAGCGAAGATTGCCGGGATTACCCCCGCCATATTCACTTTCAGCGGTAAATGTGTGCTCTGTGCAGCATAGACACGACGACCTTGCTGACGTTTCGCGTAGTTTACCACAATACGGCGTTGACCACGCTCAACAAATACAACAAAGAACGTCACTGCGAATACTAATACTGCAACCAACAGCAACACGAGGAAGTGCAGGTCGCCTTGACGCGCTTGCTCGATAGTATGGGCAATGGCTGGCGGGAGTCCCGCGACAATACCGGCGAAGATAATGATTGAGATACCGTTGCCGATACCACGTTCAGTAATCTGTTCGCCCAACCACATCAGGAACATCGTCCCTGTAACCAGACTTACAACAGCGGTGAAATAGAATGCAAAGCCTGGGTTCATCACCAGGCCCTGCATACCAGGCATATTCGGCAGACCGGTAGCAATACCGATCGACTGGAATATTGCCAGCACCAGAGTACCGTAGCGGGTGTACTGGCTGATCTTACGACGACCAGACTCCCCTTCTTTCTTAATTTCTGCCAGCGTTGGATGAACCACCGTCAGCAGCTGGATAATGATCGACGCCGAAATATACGGCATGATCCCCAGAGCAAAGATAGAAGCACGGCTGAGAGCACCACCAGAGAACATGTTAAACATTTCAATGATGGTGCCTCGCTGTTGCTCAAGCAGTTTGGCAAGTACAGCGGCATCAATACCAGGGATCGGAATGAAAGAGCCAATACGGAACACAATCAGCGCGCCGATTACAAACAGCAGTCTGCGTTTCAGCTCGCCTAAGCCACCTTTGGCACTTTGAAAATCTAATCCCGGTTGTTTAGCCATCTGCTACTTATTCCTCGATTTTACCGCCAGCAGCTTCGATAGCAGCACGAGCGCCTTTAGTAACACGCAGGCCACGAACAGTTACCGGAGTAGTGACTTCACCAGCCAGGATCACTTTCGCGAACTCGATCTGGATACCGATAATGTTAGCTGCTTTCAGCGTGTTCAGGTCTACAACACCGCCTTCAACTTTAGCCAGGTCAGACAGACGAACTTCGGCTGTAATCGCTGCTTTACGTGAAGTGAAGCCGAATTTCGGCAGACGACGGTACAGAGGCATCTGACCACCCTCGAAACCGCGACGTACGCCACCGCCAGAACGAGACTTCTGACCTTTGTGACCACGACCACCGGTTTTACCGAGGCCAGAACCGATACCACGACCCAGGCGGCGAGCCGCTTTTTTAGAGCCTTCGGCCGGAGACAGAGTATTTAAACGCATCTCTTACTCCTCAACTTTAACCATGAAGGAAACCGCGTTGACCATACCACGAACAGCAGGAGTATCCTCGCGCTCTACGGTGTGACCAATACGACGCAGACCCAGGCCAAGCAGCGTTGCCTTGTGTTTCGGCAGACGACCGATTGCACTGCGGGTTTGAGTAATTTTAATAGTCTTTGCCATGGTTTATTTCCCCAGAATTTCTTCAACGGATTTACCACGCTTGGCAGCGACCATTTCCGGAGATTTCATATTTTCCAGGCCATCGATAGTTGCACGCACCACGTTAATCGGGTTAGTGGAACCATACGCTTTAGCCAGAACGTTACGAACTCCAGCGACTTCCAGAACGGCGCGCATTGCACCACCGGCGATGATACCGGTACCTTCGGAAGCCGGCTGCATGAATACACGAGAACCCGTGTGAGTACCCTTAACCGGGTGCTGCAGGGTGCCGTGGTTCAGCGCGACGTTAATCATATTGCGACGGGCTTTTTCCATCGCTTTCTGGATCGCTGCTGGAACTTCACGCGCTTTACCGTAACCAAAACCAACGCGACCGTTACCATCACCAACTACAGTCAGAGCTGTGAAGGAGAAAATACGACCACCTTTAACGGTTTTAGATACGCGGTTAACCGCGATCAGCTTTTCCTGCAGTTCGCCAGCTTGTTTTTCGATGTGAGCCATCTTACACCTCTACCTTAGAACTGAAGGCCAGCTTCACGGGCAGCATCTGCCAGTGCCTGGACACGACCATGATATTGGAACCCGGAACGGTCAAAAGAAACATCTTTGATGCCTTTTTCCAGAGCGCGTTCAGCAACAGCTTTACCTACAGCTGCAGCAGCGTCTTTGTTACCGGTGTACTTCAATTGTTCAGCGATAGCTTTTTCTACAGTAGAAGCAGCTACCAGAACTTCAGAACCGTTCGGTGCAATTACCTGTGCGTAAATATGACGCGGGGTACGATGTACCACCAGGCGAGTTGCACCCAGCTCCTGGAGCTTGCGGCGTGCGCGGGTCGCACGACGGATACGAGCAGATTTCTTATCCATAGTGTTACCTTACTTCTTCTTAGCCTCTTTGGTACGCACGACTTCGTCGGCGTAACGAACACCCTTGCCTTTATAAGGCTCAGGACGACGGTAGGCGCGCAGATCTGCTGCAACCTGACCGATCAGCTGTTTATCAGCGCCTTTCAGCACGATTTCAGTCTGAGACGGACATTCTGCAGTGATTCCCGCAGGCAGCTGATGGTCAACTGGGTGAGAGAAACCTAAAGCCAGGTTTACTACATTCCCTTTAACCGCTGCACGATAACCTACACCAACCAGCTGAAGCTTCTTAGTGAAGCCTTCGGTAACACCGACAACCATTGCATTCAGCAGGGCACGCGCGGTACCAGCCTGAGCCCATCCATCTGCGTAACCATCACGCGGACCGAAGGTCAGTGCATTATCTGCATGATTTACTGCAACAGCATCGTTGAGAGTACGAGTCAGCTCGCCGTTTTTACCTTTGATCGTAATAACCTGACCGTTGATTTTTACATCAACGCCGGCAGGAATAACGACCGGTGCTTTAGCAACACGAGACATTTTTTCCTCCGATTAGGCTACGTAGCAGATAATTTCGCCACCAAGACCAGCCTGGCGCGCTGCACGATCAGTCATAACACCTTTAGAGGTAGAAACAACTGCGATACCCATGCCAGCCATAACTTTCGGCAGCTCGTCTTTACGCTTATAAATGCGCAGACCTGGGCGACTGACACGCTGAATGCTTTCTACAACAGCTTTACCCTGGAAATACTTGAGAGTAAGTTCCAGTTCCGGCTTGGTGTCGCCTTCAACTTTAAAATCTTCAATAAAACCTTCTTCCTTCAGCACGTTGGCAATTGCCACTTTCAGCTTGGAGGAAGGCATGGTGACCGCAGCTTTATTCGCGGCCTGACCGTTACGGATACGGGTCAGCATATCCGCGATCGGATCTTGCATGCTCATCTGTCTTTACTCCCGTGATTCAATTGGTAATTACCAGCTAGCCTTTTTCAAGCCTGGTACTTCACCGCGCATGGCGGCTTCACGCAGTTTGATACGGCTCAACCCGAACTTGCCCACATAGCCATGCGGACGACCTGTTTGACGGCAGCGGTTACGCTGACGGGACGGGCTGGAATCACGCGGCAGAGACTGCAGCTTGAGAACTGCGTTCCAACGATCTTCGTCGGTCGCGTTCACATCAGAGATAATAGCTTTCAGTTCAGCGCGTTTTGCGAAGTACTTATCAGCTAAAGCTACGCGCTTTACTTCGCGTGCTTTCATTGATTGCTTAGCCATTCAGTAACCCTACCTTACTTGCGGAACGGGAAGTCAAAGGCAGCCAGCAGAGCACGGCCTTCTTCATCAGATTTCGCAGTAGTGGTAATGGTAATATCCAAACCACGCACGCGGTCGACTTTATCGTAGTCGATTTCTGGGAAGATGATCTGCTCACGGACACCCATGCTGTAGTTACCACGACCGTCGAAAGACTTAGCGGACAAGCCACGGAAGTCACGGATACGTGGAACAGCAATAGTGATCAGGCGCTCAAAGAACTCCCACATGCGTTCGCCACGCAGAGTTACTTTACAGCCGATCGGATAGCCCTGACGGATTTTGAAGCCTGCAACTGATTTGCGTGCTTTGGTGATCAGCGGTTTTTGACCGGAGATTGCTGTCAGGTCAGCTGCTGCGTTATCCAGCAGTTTCTTGTCAGCGATCGCTTCACCAACACCCATGTTCAGGGTGATCTTCTCGACCCGAGGGACTTGCATGACAGAATTGTAGTTAAACTCAGTCATGAGTTTAGCGACTACTTCGTCTTTGTAGTAATCATGCAGTTTCGCCATCGTACTACTCCAAATTACTTGATAGTTTCGCTGTTAGATTTGAAGAAACGGACTTTTTTGCCGTCTTCGAATCTAAAGCCTACACGGTCAGCCTTGCCGGTTGCCGCGTTGAAGATAGCAAGGTTAGAGATCTGAATAGCTGCTTCTTTCTCTACGATGCCGCCTGGTTGGTTCAGGGCCGGAACCGGCTTCTGATGTTTCTTAACCAGGTTGATACCTTCAACAATGACCTTGCCGGAAGACAGGACATTCTTAACTTTACCGCGTTTACCTTTATCTTTACCGGTTAACACGATAACTTCGTCATCACGACGGATCTTCGCTGCCATGATTCGCTCCTTAGAGTACTTCTGGTGCCAGAGAGATAATTTTCATGAACTTCTCGTTACGAAGTTCACGAGTTACCGGCCCAAAAATACGCGTACCGATAGGTTGCTCGCTGTTATTGTTTAAAATAACGCATGCATTACCATCGAAGCGAATGACAGAACCGTCCGGGCGACGAACACCCTTCTTGGTGCGCACCACTACCGCCTTCAGCACATCACCTTTTTTGACCTTACCACGCGGAATTGCTTCCTTGATGGTGATCTTGATGATATCGCCGACGCCTGCGTAGCGACGGTGCGAGCCACCCAGAACCTTGATACACATTACGCGACGTGCACCGGAGTTGTCGGCGACGTTCAGCATAGTCTGTTCTTGGATCATTTTAGTGCTCCGCTAATGTCAACTACTACTGAGACCCGAAAATCAGGTCGTTAAAAAAGCCCCATATCGGGGGCGCGGCATTATAACACCGCTTCAACGATATGGGTAGAAAAAATAAACGGCTCATCGCTGAGCCGTTTATTCGTTGAGAATGCCTACTGTATTACAGAACGGCTTTCTCTACAACGCGAACCAGCGTCCAGGACTTAGTCTTGGACAGCGGACGGCATTCGCGGATTTCAACCACGTCACCAGTACCGCATTCGTTGTTCTCGTCATGTACGTGCAGTTTGGTCGTACGCTTAATGAATTTACCGTAGATCGGGTGTTTCACAAAACGTTCGATAGCAACAACGATGGATTTCTCCATTTTATCGCTAACAACGCGACCTTGCAGAGTACGGATTTTATCGGTCATTACGCACCCGCCTTCTCAGTCAGTAAAGTCTTAACGCGTGCGACGTCACGACGCACTTGCTTCAACAGGTGAGACTGTTGCAGCTGGCCACTTGCAGCCTGCATACGCAGGTTGAACTGCTCACGCAGCAGATTCAGCAGCTCGGTGTTCAGCTCTTCAACACTCTTCTCACGCAGCTCTTTTGCTTTCATTACATCACCGTCTTAGTTACAAAGGTGGTTTTAATCGGCAGTTTCGCTGCTGCCAGCTTGAATGCTTCACGGGCCAGCTCTTCCGGTACGCCGTCCATTTCATACAGGACTTTACCCGGCTGAATCAAGGCAACCCAATACTCCACGTTACCTTTACCTTTACCCATACGCACTGCCAGCGGCTTTTCAGTGATCGGTTTGTCCGGGAATACACGGATCCAGATCTTACCTTGACGCTTAACTGCACGGGTCATAGCACGACGTGCTGCTTCGATCTGACGGGCAGTCAGACGACCACGGCCAACAGCTTTCAGACCGAAGCTGCCGAAGCTAACATCCGCGCCAGCAGCCAGACCGCGGTTACGGCCTTTGTGCATTTTACGGAATTTTGTACGCTTTGGTTGTAACATCAGCGACGCTCCTTATTTACGGCCTTTACGCTGCTGCTTTTTAGGTTGCGCAGCCGGTTTTTCCGGTTGTTCAACAGCAGCCATACCACCCAGGATCTCGCCTTTGAAGATCCACACTTTAACGCCGATTACACCGTAAGTGGTGTGCGCTTCAGAGGTGTTGTAGTCGATGTCAGCACGCAGAGTGTGCAGAGGTACGCGACCTTCGCGGTACCATTCGGTACGTGCGATTTCCGCGCCGCCCAGACGGCCGCTAACTTCAACTTTGATACCTTTAGCGCCCAGACGCATTGCGTTCTGTACAGCACGCTTCATAGCACGACGGAACATAACACGACGTTCCAGCTGAGAAGTGATGCTGTCAGCAACCAATTTTGCGTCCAGTTCAGGCTTACGCACTTCGGCGATATTGATCTGAGCAGGAACGCCAGCAATATCCGCTACGACTTTGCGCAGTTTTTCTACGTCTTCGCCTTTCTTACCGATAACGATACCCGGGCGAGCGGTGTGAATGGTCACACGGATGCTCTTAGCCGGACGCTCGATAACGATACGAGATACAGACGCTTTAGCCAGTTCCTTAGTCAGGTACTGACGTACTTTAAAATCGCTGTCCAGGTTGTCAGCGAATTCTTTGGTGTTCGCAAACCAGGTTGAGTTCCATGGTTTTACAATACCCAGGCGAATACCATTAGGATGTACTTTCTGACCCATTGCTAGTCTCCAGAGTCTCAGCGATCGGACACAACCACAGTAATGTGGCTGGTGCGCTTCAGGATGCGATCTGCACGACCTTTTGCACGCGGCATAATGCGCTTCATGCTCGGGCCTTCGTCTACGAAAATTTTCGTAACTTTCAGATCGTCAATGTCAGCGCCATCGTTGTGTTCAGCGTTAGCAATGGCAGATTCCAGGACTTTCTTAACCAGTACAGCCGCTTTCTTATTGGTGTAGGTCAGAATATCCAGAGCCTGCGACACTTTCTTACCGCGAATCAGGTCTGCAACAAGGCGAACCTTCTGAGCAGAAGAACGAGCATGGCGATGTTGAGCTAAAGTTTCCATCTCTTCCTCCTACCTTATTTCTTCTTCGCTTTTTTATCAGCAGCGTGGCCGCGATAAGTACGAGTCGGTGCGAATTCACCCAGTTTGTGACCGACCATTTCGTCGGAAACAAATACCGGAACGTGCTGACGACCATTATGGACAGCGATGGTCAAACCGATCATGTTAGGAAAGATCGTTGAACGACGGGACCAAGTGCGCAGGGGCTTCTTGTCTCCGCTTTCCACCGCTTTCTCTACCTTCTTCAGCAAGTGCAGGTCAATAAAAGGACCTTTCTTGAGAGAACGTGGCATGGCTTATCCTCTAAAATTATTTGCTACGGCGACGTACGATGAATTTATCAGTACGCTTGTTGCTGCGGGTCTTCTTACCTTTGGTCTGAACGCCCCACGGAGTTACCGGGTGCTTACCAAAGTTACGACCTTCACCACCACCATGTGGGTGATCGACTGGGTTCATCGCAGTACCGCGAACGGTAGGACGAACACCACGCCAGCGTGCAGCACCTGCTTTACCCAGAACGCGCAGCATATGCTCAGCATTGCCAACTTCGCCCAGAGTTGCACGGCAGTCTGCTTCGACTTTACGCATTTCACCAGAACGCAGACGCAGGGTGACATAAGCACCATCACGAGCAACGATCTGAACGTAAGTACCAGCGGAACGTGCCAGCTGACCGCCTTTACCTGGTTTCATTTCTACGTTATGAACGGTAGAACCAACCGGGATATTGCGCATCGGCAGGGTGTTACCTGCTTTGATTGCAGCATCAACGCCAGACTGAATCTGGTCGCCAGCTTTCAGGCCTTTAGGGGCCAGGATGTAACGGCGTTCACCGTCTTTGTACAGAACCAGCGCGATGTTCGCGGAGCGGTTCGGATCGTACTCAAGACGTTCAACAACTGCCGGGATACCGTCTTTGTTGCGTTTGAAGTCAACAATACGATAAGCCTGCTTGTGACCACCACCGATGTGACGAGTGGTGATGCGGCCATTGTTGTTACGACCACCGGATTTGCTGTTTTTTTCAACCAGCGGAGCAAAAGGTTTGCCCTTGTGCAGCTCTGGGTTGACCACTTTAACAACGTGGCGACGACCCGGAGATGTCGGTTTACATTTAACAACTGCCATTGTATTACTCCTCCGACTTACTCAGCGCCGCCGACGAAGTCCAGATTCTGGCCTTCCTTCAGGGTGACGTAAGCTTTTTTCCAGTCGCTACGACGACCGATACGCTGTCCGTGACGTTTAACTTTCCCTTTAACTACCAGGGTGTTAACGACTTCGACTTCGACTTCAAACAGTTTCTGCACAGCAGCTTTGATTTCTGCTTTGGTCGCGTCTTTAGCAACTTTGAGAACGATGGTGTTAGTTTTTTCCATCGCAGTAGACGCTTTTTCAGAAACGTGCGGTGCGCGCAGCACTTTCAGCAGACGTTCTTCACGAATCATGCCAGCATCTCCTCAACTTGCTTAACAGCATCAGCAGTCATTACGACTTTGTCGAAGGCGATCAGGCTAACCGGGTCGATACCAGTTGCATCGCGTACGTCAACCTTGTGCAGGTTGCGCGCAGCCAGGAACAGGTTTTCGTCCAGCTCACCGGTGATGATCAGCACATCTTCCAGAGCCATGTCTTTCAGTTTCTGTGCCAGCAGCTTAGTTTTAGGCGCTTCTACAGAGAATGATTCGACAACGATCAGACGATCCTGACGTACCAGTTCGGACAGAATGCTTTTCAGCGCGCCGCGGTACATCTTTTTGTTAACTTTTTGACTGTGGTCCTGTGGACGAGCAGCGAAGGTCACGCCACCTGAACGCCAGATCGGGCTCTTGATAGAACCTGAACGCGCACGGCCGGTACCTTTCTGGCGCCACGGCTTTTTGCCTGAACCAGTTACTTCAGCACGAGTCTTCTGAGCACGAGTACCCTGACGAGCACCAGCTGCATAAGCAACAACAACCTGGTGAACCAGCGCTTCGTTGAAATCACGACCGAAGGTAGTTTCGGAAACAGTCAGCGCGCTCTGCGCGTCTTTCAATACTAATTCCATTGCTATCCCCTTACGCCTTCACAGCTGGTTTAACGATCAGGTCGCAACCGGTCGCACCCGGAACACCACCTTTAACCAGCAGCAGGTTGCGCTCAGCGTCAACACGTACTACGTCCAGGCTCTGAACGGTTACACGTTCGTTGCCCAGCTGACCTGCCATTTTCTTGCCTTTGAACACTTTGCCCGGAGTCTGGTTCTGACCGATAGAACCCGGAACGCGGTGAGACAAGGAGTTACCGTGAGTAGCGTCCTGGGTACGGAAGTTCCAGCGCTTAACGGTACCAGCGAAACCTTTACCTTTAGAGGTACCGGTTACGTCAACTTTTTTAACGTCAGCAAACAGTTCAACGCTAATGTTCTGACCAACGGTGTATTCTTCACCATCTGCCAGACGGAATTCCCACAGGCCGCGGCCAGCTTCTACGCCAGCTTTAGCAAAGTGGCCAGCTTCCGGCTTAGTTACGCGGTTAGCTTTTTTAGCACCGGTGGTAACCTGAACAGCGCGATAGCCATCGTTAGCCAGATCTTTAACCTGAGTAACGCGGTTTGCTTCAACTTCGATAACGGTTACTGGGATAGATACGCCATCTTCAGTGAAGATGCGGGTCATACCCACTTTTTTACCGACTAAACCAATCATTGTATCAACCTCTCAATCGCTCGATGACCTGATTAACCCAGGCTGATCTGCACGTCTACACCGGCAGCCAGGTCCAGACGCATCAGAGCATCAACGGTTTTTTCAGTTGGCTCAACGATGTCAACCAGACGCTTGTGAGTACGGATCTCGTACTGATCACGCGCGTCTTTGTTGACGTGCGGGGAGATCAGAACGGTGAAACGCTCTTTGCGGGTCGGCAGCGGGATCGGACCACGAACCTGCGCACCAGTGCGCTTGGCAGTCTCGACGATTTCCGCGGTTGATTGATCGATCAGACGATGATCAAACGCTTTCAAACGGATACGGATTCTTTGGTTCTGCATGAGACCAGAGCTCCAATTATTTTATAGACGAAATAGTTACTCCTCAAACCCATTACGATTGATGGGAGAGTGTAACCGTTCTTACAGAGTTCCCCGATTGGGAACATTGTCTGGTATTGCTTTCGCAGTACCGGTGGCTCATATCGAACCGCTGTCAATATTAGACAAGCCCGCGCATTATACGTAAATCTCAGCCTTAAGCAAGTACCGCGTAGAAATTAATCACTCGTTCACAAATGCGGCGCTCCTTCCACTCTGATTGTATGTCCTGTGGTGCAACGCGTTTTCCGTGGAAGAGAGCATCCATAACCCATATCCCAGGCTTGTAGGGCCGCCGGGTTTACCTGAAGGTAAACTCTTTACCAGATAAGGCTTGCCCATGTACATCGACCTCCCCTTTCTGTTGATTTATGTTTCGCTATCAGGGCTGCTCTTAATCCATGACCTACGTACCGGGTTGCTGCCCGACAAATTTACCTGCCCTCTTTTGTGGGGCGGTCTTATTTATCATCAATGCTGCAGACCTGCACAGTTATCCGACGCGCTTTGGGGGGTCGTAGCGGGCTATGGGGTATTTGCTTTGTTCTACTGGGGGTATCGTTTGATATGCCGACAGGAAGGATTAGGCTTTGGTGATGTCAAATTTCTTGCCGCGTTAGGCGCATGGCATCGCTGGGAATCATTACCACTGTTGGTTTTACTTGCCGCGGGTATGGCATGTTGCCTCACCGGGATTTCCTGCGTCCGTTACGGGAAACAGGTACTAAAAAACCCGCTGCCATTTGGGCCATATCTGGCGGCTGCGGGTTTTGTTATTGGCCTGGTAAGTATGATACAGGGCGGTTAGTCACTGACTTTAATTTGCGATTGCAGATAATTTTGTAAGCCAAGTTTTGCAATCAGGTCCAGCTCGGTTTCGAGCCAGTCAATATGCCCTTCTTCTTCAGTCAGGATCTCAATCATCATATCCCGGCTGACATAATCATGGACGCTATCGGCATAGGCAATGGCTTCACGTAAGTCTTTAGCACCATCGAGTTCGAGTCGAAGATCGGATTGCAGCATCTCTTCAACGTCTTCGCCAATACCCAACTTGCCAAGATCCTGCAAGTTCGGGATCCCTTCTAAGAATAAAATACGCTCGATATATTTATCAGCGTGTTTCATCTCATCGATAGATTCATGGTACTCAACATCATTGAGGCGAGTCAGTCCCCAGTTTTTAAACATACGAGCATGGAGAAAATACTGGTTGATCGCGACAAGCTCATTTCCCAATAGTTTATTGAGATAATTTATGATTTTAACATCACCTTTCATTTTATAGTCCCTCCGCTTCCACTCTTAGAGCGTAGATGGGGCTACAGGGATGTCAAAAAAAAGAGTGTGACTTAGGCGATCTCTTTAAATTCTGGCATTTGTGTTAATTCATCCTGCATGACCTCGCGGGCAGCACGAATGCATTTACCGCATTGATTTCCAACAGGAATAAATTTACGTAATTGCTGAAAGGACTGAGGATGAAACTGGCGAACAGCCTGACGTATTTTTTTATCACTTATCGCATTACACAAACAAACGTACATGATCGCTCCCGTTCAATTTCTGCGCAAAGTGTAAATGAGAATAGTTATGATTACAATAGCACAACGCGATTTACGCGGCGGGAGAATGAATAAAAAATGCGAATAAATATGACAACGACTAAATTGCAGGTAGCAAAAAGGGCGCCGAAGCGCCCTTTTTAAGCTCAAAGCTAATTAATCAATAATTAGCTCATTACTTTAGCAACAACGCCCGCACCAACAGTACGGCCGCCTTCACGGATTGCGAAACGCAGACCGTCGTCCATCGCGATTGGGTGGATCAGGGTAACAACCATTTTGATGTTGTCGCCCGGCATTACCATCTCTACGCCTTCCGGCAGTTCGATGGTACCAGTCACGTCAGTAGTACGGAAGTAGAACTGCGGACGGTAGCCTTTGAAGAACGGAGTATGACGGCCGCCTTCGTCTTTGGACAGAATGTACACTTCAGATTCGAACTTGGTGTGCGGCTTGATAGAGCCCGGCTTAGCCAGTACCTGACCACGTTCGATTTCTTCACGTTTGATACCACGCAGCAGAACACCAACGTTCTCACCAGCACGGCCTTCGTCCAGCAGTTTGCGGAACATTTCAACGCCAGTACAGGTAGACTTAGCAGTCTCTTTGATACCAACGATTTCAACTTCTTCACCAACTTTGATGATACCGCGCTCTACACGACCGGTAACAACGGTACCACGACCGGAGATGGAGAATACGTCTTCGATAGGCAGCAGGAACGGCTTGTCAATCGCACGCTCTGGTTCTGGGATGTAAGAATCCAGGAAGCCAGCCAGTTCGATGATTTTCGCTTCCCACTCTGCTTCGCCTTCCAGCGCTTTCAGAGCAGAACCACGAACGATCGGAGTGTCGTCGCCCGGGAAATCGTACTGAGACAGAAGTTCACGAACTTCCATTTCTACCAGTTCCAGCAGCTCTTCGTCATCAACCATGTCGCATTTGTTCAGGAACACGATGATGTACGGAACGCCTACCTGACGACCCAGCAGGATGTGCTCACGAGTCTGCGGCATCGGGCCGTCAGTCGCAGCAACAACCAGGATCGCGCCGTCCATCTGCGCAGCACCGGTGATCATGTTTTTAACATAGTCGGCGTGGCCCGGGCAGTCTACGTGTGCGTAGTGGCGAGTCGGGGTGTCATATTCAACGTGAGAAGTGTTGATGGTGATACCACGAGCTTTTTCTTCCGGCGCGTTATCGATCTGGTCGAATGCACGAGCAGCACCGCCGTA